>NZ_KN293991.1 GCF_000768555.3 Roseovarius mucosus DSM 17069 | reverse complement strand
CTCAACTCCGTTCCGCGTCCCAGCAACCGCCTCAGCAGCGCCGGTGAAGGGGTATTTACGGGTGAGCCTGGAGAGTCGCAAGGGGTTTTTTACAGAAAAATGAATTTTTCTTCGTACCGCCTGTTTTCCCTGCAAATCGCTCTGTTTTCCAGCAATTTGGGCCTCAGCTCTTGACCTTACAGTGACTGGAACCCCTATCTAAGCCTCAAATCACAAAGGGAATCGTCATGGCAGAGCCGAGCAACATTAGAATCGAGGTACAGGGGCTGAGCTGTGCAGGCTGTGCCGGGAGAGCCGAGCGGGCGCTTGGCGCAGTGGCCGGGATTAGCCATGCCTCGGTCAATTTTGCCAATGGCACTGCGCAGATGAGCCTGAACGGCGCAGAGGCCGCCGAAATCGTGGCTGCGCTGCGGGCGGCCAACTACCCGGCCCGCGAGGATACCGTAACACTTGCCGTCAGCGGCATGACCTGCGCCTCCTGCGTGGGCCGCGCCGAGCGCGCGCTGATGGCCCTGCCCGCCGTGCTCGAGGCGCAGGTCAATCTTGCCACGGAAACGGCCCGCGTCCGCTATTTGCCCGGCAGCACGGATGCGCGCGCTCTGGCGCGTGCCCTGACCGAGGCGGGTTATCCGGCACGACTGCACACCCCCGGCGGCGAGGGCCCCACAGCCCGGCGCGCGGAAGAGATCGGCCATGCACGCCGACAGGTCTGGATCGCCGGTCTTTTGACACTTCCGGTCTTTGTGCTGGAGATGGGGGGGCACATGATCCCGGCTCTGCATGATCTGATCATGACGACGCTTGGCATGGGACTGTCCTGGTCGGTGCAGTTCGGGCTGACCACGCTGGTTCTGCTCTGGCCGGGGCGGCAATTCTACCGTCTGGGCGTTCCCGCGCTGCTCAAGGGCGCGCCGGACATGAACAGCCTCGTGGCCTTGGGCGCGAGTGCGGCCTGGGCCTATTCCACGGTGGCGCTCTTGGCCCCTACGCTTTTGCCCGAAGGCACGCGCGCGGTCTATTTCGAGGCGGCGGCAGTCATTGTCACCCTGATCCTGACGGGCCGCTGGCTCGAGGCGCGGGCCAAGGGCCGCACGGGGGCAGCAATCCAGCGACTGATCGGGTTACAGCCCAAGACGGCAAGGGTCGAGCGCAAGGGCAAGGTCAGCGATCTGCCTATAGATGAAGTCGCCCTTGGCGATCTGATTCATCTGCGCCCCGGCGAGCGGGTAGCGATTGATGGCGAGGTGACAGAGGGTCACTCGCATATCGACGAATCCATGATCACCGGCGAGGCGCTGCCCGTGGCCAAGGGACCCGGTGACAGCGTCGTCGGCGGCACGGTCAATGGCGCCGGCGCGCTCAGCTTTCGCGCGACGGCCGTCGGGCAGGATACGGTTCTGGCGCGAATCGTGGCAATGGTCGAGACGGCGCAGGGCGCCAAACTGCCGGTGCAGGCGCTGGCGGATCGGGTGGTGCGAATATTTGTGCCGGTGGTGATCGCGATTGCACTTGTGACGGTGGCGGTCTGGCTCCTGTTGGGCTCGGCCCCGGTTCTGACCCACGCGCTGGTCGCGGGGGTGTCTGTTCTGATCATCGCCTGTCCCTGCGCTATGGGTTTGGCGACGCCGACCTCGATCATGGTGGGCACCGGGCGGGCGGCGGAACTGGGCGTACTGTTTCGCAAGGGCGAGGCGTTGCAGCGGCTCGATGAGGTGCGCGCCATTGCCTTTGACAAGACCGGCACGCTGACGCGCGGCAAACCCGAGGTGACGCGGATTGCAGTGGTGGCAGGGCAGGATGCGGACACCGTGCTGCGGCTGGCGGCGGCGGCACAGGCGCGCTCTGAACACCCCATCGCTCGCGCGGTCGAGGCTGAAGCGGCGCGGCGGGGTCTTGAGGTGCCGGGGGCAAGCGCCGTGCGGGCCATCGCCGGGCACGGGCTGAGCGCCGAGGTCGAGGGCCTGCGTATTCTGATCGGCGCGGCGCGCCTCATGACACGCGAGGGCATCGAGATCGGCACCTTGGCCACAGAGGCCAAGGCCCTTGCAGAGGCGGGACAGACCGCCATCCACATCGCAATCGAT
The DNA here is from genome assembly GCF_000768555.3 of Roseovarius mucosus DSM 17069. GTDB lineage: Bacteria > Pseudomonadota > Alphaproteobacteria > Rhodobacterales > Rhodobacteraceae > Roseovarius > Roseovarius mucosus. Next base: position 625,337 of record NZ_KN293991.1, on the reverse strand, counting down.
GGGCGTCTGGTGGCGGTGTTGGGCATCGCCGATCAGGTTAAACCGACCAGTGCTGCGGTCATCGCCGCCCTCCATGCCAAGGGGATCAAGACCGCGATGATCACCGGCGACAGTGCGGCCACAGCCCGCGCCATCGCGCGCGACCTTGGTATCGACCATGTCGAGGCTGAGGTGCTGCCCGAGGGCAAGGTGGCGGCAGTGCGTGCGCTGCAAGAGCAATTTGGCACGCTTGCCTTTGTCGGGGACGGGATCAACGATGCGCCCGCGTTGGCACAGGCCGATGTGGGAATCGCCGTGGGCACCGGTACGGATGTAGCCATAGAGGCGGCAGACGTGGTGCTGATGTCGGGCGATCTGACCGGCGTGGTCGAGGCGCAGGCGCTCTCGCATCGTACTCTACGCAATATCCGGCAGAACCTCTTTTGGGCCTTTGCCTATAACGCCGCACTCATTCCGGTGGCGGCGGGGGTGCTCTATCCGGCAACGGGCCTTCTCTTGTCGCCAATGCTGGCGGCGGGGGCGATGGCACTCTCGTCGGTCTTCGTGCTCTCCAATGCGCTTCGCCTCAGGCGGATGCGCCCGATGATGGGAGATGCGGCATGAATATCTCGGACGTGGCCCGCGAAACCGGCCTGCCCCCCAAGACGATCCGCTATTATGAGGAGATCGGTCTCATCCGGCCCCTGCGCGACACCAATGGCTACCGTGTCTTTCGCCAGAGCGACAGTCACAAGCTGGCCTTTCTGGGGCGTGCCCGCGCACTCGGGTTTTCCATAGAGGATTGCCGCAAGCTGATGGCGCTCTACGAAGATCAGGACCGCGCCAGCAGCGATGTCAAACAGCTGGCCCAAGAGCATCTGACGCAGATCGAAGAGAAAATCGTGCAGTTGCAGTCTATGCAAGCCGCGCTGCAGCATCTGGTGCGCGAATGCGCCGGGGATGCGCGGCCCGATTGCCCCATCCTGCGCGATCTGGCCGAGGGCTGAGCAGGCGGGGGGCGCTGCCCCCCGGACCCCCTGAGGTATTTCAGGCCAGATGAAAGCAGACTGGTTTCTTTATGGCCCAAATACTCAAAATCGGTCATTCGCCATAGGCAAGCCCTTCACGGCGGGGATCGGCCCCGCCTGAAAGCTCCGTGCCAATGGCAATGACATGCAGGCCAGAGGTCAGCGCCGTCTGGCGTGTTTCAAATCCCATATCGGAGAGAGGTGCCACCAGAGCAGCGGCGGCGGGTTCGATGTCATAGGGGCCAAAGCGGTTGACGAGATGCGGCAGGCTGACCGCCCCTTGCACATCAAGGCCCCAATCCACCCAAGCGATGATGGTCTTGGCGACATAGCCGATGATGCTGCTTCCCCCCGGACTACCCAGCACAAGCACCGGGGCACCGTCGCGGCGCAGAATCGTGGGTGCCATGGAAGAGCGCGGGCGCTTGCCGGGGGCCAGAGCATTCGCGATGGGCCGACCGTCGTCGTGGGTGGCAAAGGAGAAATCGGTCAGCTCGTTGTTGAGCAGAAACCCCCGCACCATCAGGCGCGACCCGAACCCGTTTTCAATCGTCGTCGTCATCGACAGGGCATTGCCGTAGCTGTCGACAATCGAGATATGCGAGGTTGAGGGCAGTTCCAACGATCGATCATCCGCCCAGAGATGGGCGTGATCGAACTCGGGTTGGCCGGGTGCCACCTCTGGCAAGGCATCGTCTCCGCGCAAAAGCTCTGAACGGGTCTTGAGATAGTCAGGAGCCAATAAGCCCTTGATCGGCACCGGCACGAAATCGTTATCGGCCAGAAAGCGGCCACGGTCAGCAAAGGCGAGGCGGCTGGCATCCCCGATGAGGCGCCAAGCCTCGGGGCTTTTCGGCCCAAGGATCGATAGGTCGAAAGGTTCGAGAAGCCCCAGGATTTGCCCCACCGTGCTAGCCCCCGACGACGGCGGCCCCATCCCGCAAACCTCATAGCCGCGATAAGGCGTGCAGAGCGCGGGCCGTTCCTTGACCCGGTAGATGGCAAGGTCGAGGGGGCTCAGGACGCCCGGATTGCCCCCCGACCGCTGCACCCGCTCGGCAATATCAAGCGCGATCTCGCCGGAATAAAAGACGGATACCCCCTCAGAGGCGAGGCGGCGCAGAGTGTCGGCATAGTCCGGGTTGCGCAGCGTCTGCCCCGCTGCGAGCGGTGTGCCGCCGGGCAGAAAATAGTCGCGCGTATCCTTGAATATCTTGAGGCGTTCGGCATCCTCGGCAATCAATCCGGCCAGACGCGGACTGACGGGAAAACCGCCCTCAGCCAGGGCGATGGCCTCGGAAAACAGCCCTGCCCAATCGGCCCGCCCCCATCGGGCATGCGCATCGGCCAGAAGCGCCGGGGTGCCGGGCGTGCCCACCGAACGCCCGCCCACCACCGCATCAAAAAAGGCGAGCGGCTGTCCCGTCGCATCCTGAAAGAGTGTAGGGGTTGCCGCCAAGGGCGCTGTTTCGCGCCCATCAAGCGTGGTGATCTTACCGCTTGTGCCGTCGTGCCAGACAAGAAAGGCCCCCCCGCCCAAGCCCTGAGCTCTGCGGCTCGACCAACCCCAACACAAGCTGCGTGGCGATCATCGCATCCGCCGCCGTGCCACCCTCGCGCAGCACCCGCGCCCCCGCCTCGACGGCAAGCGGATGGGCCGCGGCGATCATCCAGTTGTGCGATTCGACCGGCTGGCCCGCGTCCTTGGCCGCTTGCGCCGCCGCAAGCGGCAAAGGCACCTGCAAGACCCCTGCCCCGGCCCCCTCGGGTGCGACGGTATCGGCAGCCTGTTGCGCCCAAGCCGTCCCGCCTGTGACCATGACAAGGATCAGAACCAGCGCGCGCATGTGGCAGTCTCCCTAGAGCGGATCAGTGCGCCAGAGCGTCACCTTGAGCCCACCATGCGCCACAGGCGGCCCCGGTGGCAAGAAGGGCAGCCCGGTGGTCTTGGCCAACCCTGCGTCACTGGTGACAATACCCACGCGCCATCCGGTCATCTCGCGGCGCAACACCTCGCCCAAGCTGGCATAGAGGCCAAAAAGGAGCTTGCGATTGCCGATCCGTGCACCGTAGGGCGGGTTGACCATTACCAGCCCTGGCGGCCCCTCGGGACGGGTCAGCGCCGAAAGCGGCTGGCAGACAAAGCGCGTGATCCCGGCAACCCCGGCGCGGTCCGCATTCTCGGACGCCATGCGCACAGCGCCCGCGTCGCGGTCAAACCCCATGAACCGCTGGGTTGTGGCGCGTGGCGTGTCTGCGGCCTTCAGCGCCGACCAAACGGCTGGATCAAAGGCTGCCATATCCTCAAAGGCAAAGCGCCGCGTGCGACCGGGCATCAGCCCCGCCGCAATTTCTGCCGCCTCGATGGGAAAGGTGCCGGAACCACACATCGGATCAAGCACCGGCTCGCGCCCGTCGTAACCGCATTGCCGCAAAAAAAGCGCCGCCAAGGTCTCTCGCAGGGGCGCCTTGTTCACGGCCTCTTTATACCCGCGCCGATGCAACGGTTCGCCTGATGTATCAAGACTGAAGGTGACCAGATCATCCTCGATCCGTGCCATCAGGCGCAGGGGCGCATCCTCTGTGACGGACACGCCTAAGGATTCGGTCAACGCCTTGACGATCCGCTCTGTCGCTGCCCCCGCATGATAGATCTTGGACTTGCGACAGGTGACTTCGACTCGCAGCGGCACATCCGGGCGCAGATGCGCGGCCCAATCGAATTTCCGCGCCCGCTTGTCCAACTGGGCTAGGTGCATCGCGCGGAACGCCCCGATCCGCGCCAGCACCCGCCCTGCCCCGCGCAACACGAGATTGGCGCGCCAGACATCAGGCCAAAGGCCCATGAAGCTTACCCCGCCGGGCAGGATCGTGACAGGGCCAAAGCCATTCTCCACCGCCTCTTCTGCGAGGGCGGTTTCATGTCCCGGTGCAGCGGCAAGGAAGATTTCAAAAGGCTCTGGCTGGGTCATCGCGCCGTCATAGGCCAGAGCGAGGCCAAAGGCGAGCCATCACAGCATCGAGGGGACGACCTGATCCGGCGGGCGGTGGCCGTCGTCAAAGGTCTTGATGTTGATGATCACCTTTTCGCCCATCTCGATCCGCCCTTCGACGGTGGCCGAACCCATATGCGGCAAGAGCACGACATTCTTCAACTCGCGCAGGCGCGGATTGATGTCAGCCCCATGCTCGTAGACATCGAGGCCTGCGCCCGCGATCTCTCCGGCACGCAACATCCGCGTGAGGGCGTTTTCGTCGATCACCTCACCGCGCGAAGTGTTGACGATCACCGCCTCCGGCTTCATCAACTTGAGGCGCCGGGCGTTCATCAGGTGGAAGGTCGAGGGCGTATGCGGGCAATTGATGCTGATCACATCCATGCGCGCCACCATCTGATCCAGACTTTCCCAATAGGTTGCCTGAAGGCTCTCTTCGATCTCGGGACGCAGGCGGCGGCGATTGTGATAATGCACCTGCATGCCAAAGGCCGCCGCGCGCCGCGCCACCGCCTGACCGATCCGGCCCATTCCGAGGATACCCAGCCTGCGACCGGCAATCCTGCCCCCCCAAAAGCGCCGTTGGCGACCAGCCGCCCCAATTGCCCGTTTGCATCATCGCCAGCCCTTCCGGCAGGCGCCGCGTGACACTGAGGATCAGTGCCATCGTCATGTCAGCAGTGTCGTCAGCCGAAACCCCCGGTGTATTCGACACAAGGATGCCGTGCTGACGCGCGGTGCCCACGTCGATATGGTCCACCCCCGCCCCGTAGTTGGCGATCAGCTTGAGCCGGTCCCCGGCCTGGGCGATCAGGCTGGCGTCGATCCGGTCGGACAGGGTCGGCACCAGAACATCCGTCTCCTTGACCGCGCGGGCCAGTTCCTCGCGTGTCATGGGCGCGTCCGTCTCGCGCAGGCGAACATCAAAAAGTTCGCGCATCCGCGTCTCGACCGGCTCGGGCAGGCGTCGCGTAACGACAACACTCAGGCGTGCAGATGGCATGAAGCCCTCCTTGAAACTTTCCTTTCAGGCGCGTTACTGCCAGAGTGGCGCAGGAAAGAGCGGGGCACAAGAACCCCCTTGCAGTTTGCGGGCAGAATTCGAATGACGGCAATGAAATCCGGGCTTGCCGCCCTTGTCATGGTGATGGGACTGGGCCCCTTAGGTGCCTTGGCCCAAGAACGCGGGCCGGTCACGAACCTGCCGCTGCCACGTTTTGTGTCGATGAAGGCCGCTGAGGGTAATGTGCGCCGCGGCCCCAGCCTGACGCATCGCATCGACTGGATCTTCAAGCGGCGCGACATGCCGCTCGAGATCACGGCAGAGCATGGCCATTGGCGCCGGGTGCGCGACCGGGACGGTGCGGGCGGCTGGGTGCATTACACACTTCTCTCTGGCGTGCGCACCGCCAGTGTCGAGGTCGAGATGCTGGACCTGCTGGCCAAGCCCGAAGCGAATGCCATGGTAGTGGCCCGTCTGGAACAGGGCGTAATCGCGCGACTCGAGGAATGCCAAGCGGACTGGTGCGCAGTATCCGCCGGTGGCTATGAGGGCTGGGCCCCCAAATCTGCGCTCTGGGGGGTCACGGAGGGTGAGACTTTCGAGTAACCACCCCCGTAGACAATGAATTTATGTATTTTTATCAGATGGATGCCGCGTCATCCGGATTGCATCTCGTTTTTTTTGCCAAGCACCCTTGAACCGCGCCAAGCTCCAGAGTAATTAGCGCGTCACGTTGGGGTGTAGCCAAGTGGTAAGGCGTCGGTTTTTGGTACCGTGTACCGTAGGTTCGAATCCTACCACCCCAGCCAATTTTTCTAAATTCTCCGTTAGATTAAGCCGCGCGGGCTGTGTGCAGGGCGCAAGTGTCCGCTTTTATGCCCCCGCAGACAGATCACTCAGACGCTGCGGCGTGGGATCATCTCACGCGGCGACGTCAGAGATCGTCCGACGATTGGGGCCATTCCCCCTGATTTAATGAAACATGGCCCGAATGAGTTTTGGAGAAACCGAACCTCGACCTGAAGTGGCGTGAGCAGATGGGAAGTGCGTCAGCCTGCCGCATTTTTTCTCGGCGCATCGCCCTATCTGGCCAGTAATGACACCGGCAAAGAAGGAAAATGCAAAATGTTCAAAGGCCTAGGCATTTCAATTGGTATCATTTGCGCAGGAATGGTGGGACTTCCTGCGCTTATACTGGCCGCTCTTTGATGTTGCTTGAGGCCGAAAGAATGGCCTCACCCATCTTGGCGTGACAGGGTCCTTGGATCGCAAGAGTACAGCTTGGACAATGGCTTGAGGGTGACCTTGAGGTTATCCAAGACCGCAAAACGGTCGGCCTGCACCAGCTGCGCATCGATTAGTCAAGAGAGGCCGGATCATCCGCGTCGGCGCCGCATGGATACGCCGACGCGGTATTGCCTCAAGCGTTGGGATTGGCGAGCGTGCCAATCGTCACGTCGAGGGTCTTCTCCGCCCCCTTGTGCAGCACCTTGACGGGCACGATGGCCTCTGGTGTGGTTGCAGCCACAGCGCGGGTCAAATCGCGCAACTCGGAAATCTCAGTCTCATTGAAGCTGAGGATAATATCGCCTTGTTTGAGCCCGGCCTTGGCGGCGGGGCTATCGGGCGTAACGTTCTCGATCACTGCGCCTCTGGGGGTTTCGTACCCTAGCACTTGGGCGATATCTTCGGGCATAGGCTTGATCTGCACGCCGAGCCAGCCACGCGTGATCGTGCCGTCATCGGACAGGTCCGCAACGATGTGCTGCACAAGGTCCGACGGCACCGCAAAACCGATACCGACCGATCCGCCATCGGGCGAAAAGATGGCGGTATTCATGCCGATCACCTCACCTGCGTTGTTGAAGAGCGGCCCTCCGGAATTACCCCGGTTGATGGCGGCATCTGTCTGGATATAGTCATCATAGGGGCCGGAGTTGATGTTGCGCGACAGGGCCGAGACGATGCCGGATGTCACCGTGCCGCCCAAACCATAGGGATTGCCGACCGCGACCACCTCATCCCCGGCCCGCATTGCGTCGGAGTCGCCAAAGCGCACGAAGGGCAGGGATTCCTCGGTGTCGAGCTGGAGCACGGCCACATCGGTCAGCGGGTCGCTACCGACCACGGTCGCGTCAAATGCACGGCCATCCGCGAGTTTGACGGTCACGGTCTCGGCACCTTCGACCACATGGTTATTGGTGACGATCTTGCCGTCTTCGGAAATGATAAAGCCTGACCCAAGACCTTGACGGGCCGGCATCTCACCTCTGGGCATCATCCGCTCGAACTGACGGCGCAACTCTTCGGGCAGGCCCTCGGGTAATTCGCCGGACATGTTGGTTGGCTGCGCCTTGGCGGTGACTTCGATATAGACAACCGCGGGCGAGACGGCGGCGACGAGATCGCCATATCCGCCCGCAGGCACCGCTAGCGCCGGGTTGGCGGCCCCCAGTGAAAGGCCTGTTGCGCCCAGAACGGCGACAAGGGCTGCGGACCCTGCAAGGCGACGGGAAAGAGGTGTGGAGGACATCATTGAAAGCTCCGTTGTGTTGCGTCCGATGCTGCCCATATGCTGCACAGGTCTCACAGCCGGATGTGCCCGACTATACAAATAGTTTAGGAAAGGCAGGCGCGGCCAAAAGCGGGTGCAATGCAGGTCGAACAAGGATAGCTGTTTGCAGGCGACGCACATCGAGAGGATGACATGAAACTGCTCGTGGTCGAAGACGATGCAACGACAGGGGCCTATATCGCGCGAGGTCTGCGCGAAGAGGGGCATACTGTCGATCTGGTCAGCAACGGGCGGGAGGCGTTGATCCAAGCAACGAGCGGCTCCTATGACGTTCTGATCATCGACCGGATGTTGCCCGAAATTGACGGGCTGACACTGGTCAAGACCCTGCGCGGGGCGGGTAATCACACGCCGGTCCTTTTTCTGACCTCGCTTGGGAGTGTCGAAGAGCGGGTCAGCGGGCTGAACGCGGGGGCGGATGACTATCTGGTCAAGCCCTTTGCCTTTGGCGAGTTGTCGGCACGGGTTGCAGCGCTTGCGCGGCGTCCGCATGCGCTGGAGCAAGAGACCGTGTTGCGCGCAGGTCCCCTGGAAATGGACCTGATCGCCCGCAAGGTAACGCGGGAGGGGCAGGAGATCGACCTTTTGCCACGAGAGTTCGCAATTCTTGAGCATCTGCTGCGCCGTAAGGGGCGCGTGCAGACACGCACGATGCTGCTCGAAGCAATCTGGGACATCTCGTTCGATCCGATGACCAATGTGGTTGAAACCCATATCAGCCGCTTGCGCGCCAAGGTGGACAAGCCATTCGCGACAGAGCTTATCAAGACCGTGCGCGGTGCAGGTTATCGGATTGACGGATGATCCTGACTCGCGTCTCACTTCTCCGTTCGATGCCGATCCGGCTGGCGGCTGGCCTCGTGTTCTTGTTCTCGCTCGTATCGCTGTTGGGGCTCCTTGCGAGTTATCTTTACACGCAAGCCTCCTTTGAGGAGACGCTTCGCGCCGATCTTACGCAGGATATGGCCGGATTTCACGCGGCCCCTTCTGCCGCCGCACTCGCCTCTTTGGTCGAGGCGGAGGCGCGCAACACGGATCCCGAACGAGTCGTGTTGAGTTATTTCGCGCCGAACGGACGGCACTATGGCAACGCACTGGTGGCGCGCGATGCGGATGGCTATCGGATTCTGTCCTATCTTCCGGGAAACCCGGAAATCGAGGGGCGGTTTCTGGCGTTGACCACCTCGCTGCGTGGTGGTCAACTCACTGTGGCACGCAGCCTTGCGCATATCGACGCGCTGCGGGAAACTTTTCTAAACATACTGGGTATATCGCTGCTGCCGACGGTTCTTGTGGCGCTGTCGGGCGGACTGTTTCTGGCGCGGCGCGGCGCGCGGCATGTGGCGGTAATCAGCGGAACGCTGGATCAGCTGACTTCGGGCAACCTGCAAGCGCGGGTGGGCGCTGTTAAAGGCTGGTCTGACGATCTGGCCCGAATTGGCGCCAAGATTGATCAGATGGCCCGCTCCCAAGAGGATGTGGTCGAGAGCCTGCGGCAGGTTTCATCGGATATTGCCCATGACCTCAAGACCCCGATTCAACGCGCTGCCGTCCATCTGGATGAATTGAGTCAGAGCCCGGATCTGACCGGGAATGCGCGGGAGATGCTGGAAAAGGCACAGGCGGAACTCGACCGGATCGTGTCGATCTTTCACGCGCTATTGCAACTGGCACAGATCGAAAGCGGCTCGCCACGGGCGCGGTTTGCGCCGGTGGACCTGTCCGAGCTATGCCGGACCTTCTGTGATGTCTACGAGCCCGCTGCCACTGAGAATGGGCAAACTCTGATCTGCGCCCTCCCCGATGTCCCGGTGCGTCCAGTGATGGGGGATCGCACGTTGTTGGGGCAGGTTCTTGCCAATCTCATTGAGAATGCCATGCATCACACCCCGCAAGGTAGCCGGATCACCGTTGCTCTGTGTCAGTCAGAAGCCCATGTGTATCTGGCGGTCACGGATAACGGCCCCGGCATCCCCGAGGCAGAGTGGGATCTGGTGCTGCGCCGACTTTACCGGCTGGATCGTAGCCGCATGACCCCCGGGAATGGATTAGGGCTGAGCCTTGTTGCGGGAATTGCGCAAGTGCATGATGCGACGTTGGCCCTCAAAGATGCGGGCCCTGGTCTGCAGGTCGGGCTCCGCTTTCCCTCCTAGCGCGGCATGAGATCTCTGCACGGATTGCCGGTGGCGTGCCCCACGTTGGTCCTTTGGCAGCACGGCCCAGAGGCCGCGCTCATGTTGCCTCAACCGTCACCTCTGCGCGCGTGCCACCCAAAGCCGCAAAGGCGCGTTGTCGGCAGGTGAGAACAAGAATTTGCTGTTCGCGCGCCGAACGATGGAGCGCATCAAACATGGCTTCGATGCGATCATCATCGGAATGAACTAGGGCATCATCCAAAATCACCGGGACGGGACGTCCCGAGGCCGCAAATAGCCGCGCAAAGGCCAGCCGTGTCAGAATCGCAACCTGTTCGCGGGTGCCGCCCGAAAGAATGTCGAGCGATTCCGCTTGACCATTGCGGGTCAGAATCGCCGGCAAAAGGCTGGTGTCGTCAATAGATAGCTGCGCTCCCGGATAGAGGATCGAAAGAAGCGGCTGCAACTCGCGCAGGACCGGGCCGAAATAGGCCTCGCGCGCGAGAGTTCGCGCCTCGTCCAACGCGCGGCGCAGACGGGTGAGGGCCCGCGCCTCGGCCTCGTAGCGGGTGGCGCGCGCCTCAGATTCGACGCGGGCGTCGGCCAAGGCGGATAGACGTTCCTCAATCCCTTCTTCGGCCAGTGCCGCGATAGTGGCGTTGAGGCTGGCAAGGTTCTCGCGGGCCATGGCCAGATCGCGCGTGGTCTGATCGACCGCTCCCTTGGCGCGGGTCAACCGGGCCTTGGTAGTGACAAGGTCCGGGGCGGTGGCGCGCAGGTTATCACATGCCCTTTCGGCCTCCACACAGGCGCTGGCAAGCGCGGGCTGGCGGGCCCGGAGATCGGCAATATGGGCGGCCAGCGCATCCGGATCCCCGGCTTCGGACAGGGCGGCCTCAAATTGCCGCTCTGCGCTACTGCGGTTGGCCTCGGCAGCGGCGCGGGTTTCACCTGCGGCCACGGCCAGATCATGCGCCGCCTTCGCGGTGGCGCGCGCGATCTCCTCGTCGGCCTCGGCAGCGGTGAGCTCCTTGGTCAAGCCATCAAAATCCTCAGCCTCTTGCGGGGCCTCAGCTGCGGCGGTCAGCGCCCGCGCCAAGGCCTCGCGCAGCGCCTCAACACCCTCAGGCGCCACTTCGGCGCAGAGAGCCGCACCCTGCTTGGCCTCTGCCTCAAGCCGTTGAGCTTTGGCCCATTGGGTGCGGGCGTCGGCTAGCGTGTCAACCTGCGCCTCCGCCAAGAGACGCGCTAGCGTCCTGCCTGCTCGTTCAATTTCGGCGGCACTGTTCGTGCCGCGCGCGAGACCTGGGTCGATATGCAACATCCCAAAGCCCGGCAAGGCAATGTCAGTTGCGACAAAGATCGGCGTGGGACGCGCGGCAAGGGGCTGACCATTGCGCAAAGCCGGGAGGCCGTCGGGGTACGCCGTAATCGTCACGGCCTGTGCCTCGGCCCGCGCGCGTGCCAGATCGAGATCACTTTGGGACTTGTCGGCGGCGTCAAGCAGTTTGGCCGTGACGCGGATGCCCGCCCGCGCGGCTTCGGTCTTGTACAGCACCGCCAGAAGTTCGGTGGCACGGTCCAACCGGCGCTGGAGATCCTCCGCCTTGATCCGTGCTGCATGCGCCGCTTGGGCACGGGTGGCCTGTTGCAGGCGGCGGCGCAGGTCGCGCGCCTTGGCGGCAAGATCCTCGGCGCTCTCGGCAGCGGCCTGGTCGCACTCGGCCAGGTTGGCAAAGCGGGTGTAAGCTCTTTTTGCGATTTCCTCGGCCTGCGACATCGTCTCTTTTGCCTTCTCTAGGCGGGCGGCACGGCCTTCTGCTGCCAGCACATCGCGCTGCAGATGCTCGGCATCCAACCGGGCAAGGCGCAGGGCGGTTTCGGCCTTTGCACCTTCGGCCTGATGCGCTTGCGCGGCTTGATGCTCCGCCTCGGCCTGAGCGAGGGCCTGCGCACGTCCAGCGATGTCGGAGGGATCGGTCAAGCGGGCAAGGTTGCGCTGAACCTCGGCCCGACGGATGAGGTCACCCGACAGCCGCGCGGCGCGCGGACGCAACTCGGCTTCTTCGCTGGCGAGTGTTGCGGCCTCTTCAACCGCGCGGGCCCATTCGCCTCCGGCCTTGGGGCGTCCGGTGGCTGTCGTCAAGCGCATCAGCGCGTCGGTCACACGGTCAATCACGCCGTCCATCCGCCGTCCGCCGGTCATCATGTCGATCTCACCCGCGACGGAGGACAAAAGATCACGTCGCGCATTCAACCCGCGCTCACGCTCACGCTTGTCGTCCGCGCCGCTGCCCTCGGGTTCCAACCCCATCAACCCTTGCCGTACCCAGAGCAGGCCAGACGGGCCTGCCAGCCCCCCGCCCATAAGCTGGTCAATCCACGCCTCGGCCTCGTCTGCCTGAGCGATCAGGCGGCCAGTGGCATCCTGCACCTGCGCCTGCGGGCGGTTGAGCCACCGCTTTGCAATGCGAAAGCGCCCCTCTGCGAGTTCTACCTCGGCCGCAACCTCGGGCGCGCCCCCAGCATGCGGTTGCAGAGCCTTGATGGCGGCATTGCGGCTGTTATGCCGTTCGAAGAACAATGCGTGCAACGCGTCAAAAAAGGTCGACTTGCCGAATTCATTGGGCTGGGAGAGCACGGTGATCCCGTCGCCAATCTGGCTGAGGCGCGCCCGCTGCCCCGCGAAGCGGCGCACGTTGGTCAACTCGATGACGCGTAGCCTCACGTCCTCACCTCTTGGCTAAGGGCATAGAGCCGGGCGAGCGCCGCTGACGCCGTATCGCGGTCGGATTGCGAAAGCGTGGCATCCCCCGCCTCGGCCATCAAAACCTCGGCGGCTTGACGCAGCGCGCCGGCACGGTCGATCTGATCGAGGTCTTCGGGAATCGCCTCAACGGCCAGAGCAGAGAGGTCCGCCGCGAACCAGCCGAAAGCCGGGGCGCGCGTGGCCAGATCACCCTCGAGTGCGGCGCGCTCGGCCAAAGGCAGGCGTCCGGTCACGGTGAGGCGCACCAGATGATCACGAGCGCGGATCTGCGGAAGGGCGGCGGCAAGGCGCGCTATCACATCTTCGCCGGGCAAAACGTCTAGGGTCGGCCGGCGCCAGCGAAACTGCGCGGTGTCGACCGGCGTCACCTCTGCTGTGCCCGCGAGTGTCACGAGGAGTGCGGCCCCCGGTGTGTCATGCTTGAACCCGTCCGGTTCTGGTGTTCCGGAATACCAAGTAGTAGGTGTCACCTGCATCTGCCCATGCCAATCGCCAAGGGCGAGATAATCGAGACCCGAGCGCGTGGCCCGGTCGGGCGGGATGATGCCAAGGGCACCTTCTTCGCCCGAGAAATCGGTGATCGCCCCATGCCCAAGCCCGGATGCGCCGCGCGCCGTGGGGCGTAGGGGCCGACATTGCCTCGGTAAGATCGCGCCCCGGGCGGCGCTGCGTGCAGGGCGCGGGCAAAAGCCAGTGATCGGGGGCAAGAGCGACCGGGGCATCGGAGGCGATGACGCGCAAATTCGCAGGGGAGGCCCGCGCGATGCGCCGCCAGAGTTCGGAGGCCGCAAGGCTGTCATGGTTGCCGGGCAGCAGCACCCAAGTCAAATCGTCTTCCTCGCCCATCGCACTGAGGGCTTGCCGCAATGTGTCGGGGGCTGGCGTTTCGGCATCGAAAGTATCACCCGCGAGCAGAACCACCCCTGCCCCGCCGTCGCGCGCGGCCTTGGCCAGCCGGGCAATCACCCCATGCCGCGCCTCACGCAGGCGGTGGCGTATACCCTCGGGATAGCCGCCAAAGGCGCGGCCAAGATGCAGGTCCGAGCTATGAAGGAAGCGAAAGGGGGTCATGGGGTTCCTTGTTGCGGCAAAGTGCTCTGTGGCAAGCTTGCCGCAAATGGGCGCACGATCAAGGCGTGGCACCCCTTGATCCGAGCGGTCGGCGCATTGTCCCGAAGCGCGCACCCATTCTCATATCGTCCGCCCGCCATCGACCTCCAGCACCACGCCGGTGATGAAATCCGCCTCATCCGAGGCCAGATAAAGCGCCGCATTGGCGATGTCGCGCGCTTCGGATAGGCGGCCCATCGGAATCGTCGAGATGAACCGCGCGCGGTTCTCGGGCGTGTCAGGCATACCCATGAACTGCTCCAGCAGGCCCGTTGCACCCATCACCGGCGCGATACAGCAGACGCGGATCTTGTCAGGGGCAAGTTCCACGGCCAAAGAGCGCGTCATCAGGTTCACCGCCCCCTTGGACGAGTTATACCAGGTCAGGCCCGGGCGCGGGCGGATGCCTGCGGTTGAGCCGATGTTGATCATCACCCCGCCCCCGGCAGCGCGCCAGAGCGGCACACAGGTCTTGGTCATGTGAAAGATTGACAGCACGTTGATGTCGTAGATCTTGCGAAAGGTGGCCTCGTCCGTTTCCATCAGGGGGCTGTTGGGATTGCTCCAACCGGCATTGTTGACCACGACATCAAGCCCGCCAAAGGCGGCAACCGTGGCATCGACGGCGGCCTGAACCTGATCGCCCTTGGACACATCGCAGGTCACGGCGATGGCATTCTCACCAAGCGCCTCTGCCACGGCGCGCGCGCCGGCCTCGTTCAAATCGACCACCGCCACCTTGGCACCTTCGCGGATATAAGCCTCTGCAATTCCTTTGCCAAAGCCCGAGGCTGCCCCGGTCACAAGTGTTCGTTTTCCCTGTAGTCTCATCTTGCATTCCTTTGGTCTTGTCAGTGCCACCCGCAGCGCGGCCTAGCCGTGATGGTTGATGATCGTCTTGATCCGCGAGAATTCGAGCAGCGCGGCAAAGCCCTTTTCGCGGCCATGGCCCGACTTGCGGATGCCGCCAAAGGGCAATTCGACGCCGCCACCCGCGCCGTAGCCGTTGATAAACACCTGACCGCAGCGCATCGCCTTGGCCACACGCTGTTGGCGTCCGCCATCGCGGGTCCAGACGGCGGCGACAAGGCCATAGTCAGTGGCATTGGCAATCGAAATCGCCTCGGCTTCATCCTCGAACGGGATCAGGCAGAGCACCGGGCCGAACACCTCTTCTTGTGCGATCCGCGCCTTGGGATCGCATGGGCCGAACACGGCGGGGGCAACGTAATAACCGCCTTTTGGCGCATCGGGGCGGATGCTGCCACGGGCCATAAGCGGCGCGTCGGCCTCAGCGATATAGGTCTCGACCCGCTTTTTCTGCTTGGCGGAGATGAGCGGCCCAAGCACCGCATCCTCGCCGGAATCCGAGGCGGCGATGGCGCTGAACCGGGACGTCAATTCGGCCACGGCGCGGTCGTAGATGCCACGCTGCAAGAGCACGCGGGTGCCCGCCGAGCAGGTCTGGCCGGCATTCTGGATCACCGCATTGACGAGAACCGGCATCGCCGCCTCAAGGTCAGCGTCGTCGAACACGATCTGCGGTGACTTGCCTCCCAATTCCAGCGTGCAGCCAATGAAATTCCTGGCCGCTGCGGTCTGGACGATCACGCCGACCTCTGGCGACCCGGTGAAGGACATGAAATCAATCCCCCGATGATCCGCCAGCGCCTGACCGGCCACGGCACCGCGCCCGGTGACGATATTGATGGCACCGGGGGGAAAGCCCACATCGATCGCCAGTTCAGCAATCCGCAACGCGCTGAGGCAGGCGTCTTCAGCGGGTTTCAGGACCGTGGCATTGCCCATGGCGAGCGCCGGGGCAACCGAACGGCCAAACATCTGCGCAGGATAGTTCCACGGGATGATATGGCCGGTCACGCCATAGGGCTCGCGGTGCACTTCGACATTATAGCCGTTGAGAAAGGGCACGATCTCGCCATGCACCTTGTCCGCGCCACCGCCGTAGAATTCGAAATAGCGTGCAGTGACTTTCATATCGGCGCGCGCCTGCGCAATCGGCTTGCCGTTATCGCGCCGCTCGAGCTGTGCCAGTGGTTCGATATTCTCAAGGATACGCTCGGAGAGGCGGATCATCAGGCGGCCCCGCTCTGCGGCGGTTAGTCTGGACCACTCGCCGCCGTCAAAGGCCGCACGCGCCGCTGCGACCGCCGCGTCGATATCGCTGGCGTCGCTGTCGGCAATCTGGGCAAAGGGCAGCCCGTCAATGGGCGAAAGCACCTCCATCACCTTGCCCGAGAGTGCGGGGACCCACGCGTTGCCAATCAGGTTCAGTGGCTTTGGGATGACCGGTGTTGCATCGGGATCAATGTCTTTCATGCCTTGGCTCCTTGGTGTTCAAATTCCCCTCACCATGGTGTCCTGTCGGATCCTGCCGATCGTACACGGCGTATTGAGGCTAAGGGTTGGATTCGCTCGTCGTCAGCGTGATCGAGCGATCCCGCGCGCGCAAGGTCTGAAAGCTGTTGGCACGGTTCGAAGCTGCGGTAACAAGGGGGCAAGTCGAAGCGCCCTGCCCCCTGATTCCTTCTTAGAATGTCTTGGCGAGCGTCAGCTTGAAATTTCGCCCCACCGCCGGACGGGTGGCCAGGTTGGGCATGTATTGCTCGTCGAGCAGATTCTCGATGCCGACGCGAAATTCGGTTCCCTCCCAAACTCCCCGCTCGGGGGCGATGGTAGCGCGCAGGTTGTGGACCGTATACCCCTCGTCCCGCACGCCGTTGACGGTGATGGAGTCGGCGCTGACAACCTCCCAACTCAGGTCATAGGTGTCGTCAAACACCTTACCCACAGTGGCGCGCAGGCTGTTGGCAGCAAGGTTGCGCCAATCACGGACCCCACCCAATGCGTCCACCTCTTCGCCATCGGAGATTGTGGCGTTGAGATCGACGTAAAAGCCGTTTCCCATGGCATAGGACGCTTCAAACTCCAGCCCTTGGGTCTGGATTTCATCCAGTAGGGCTTGGGCGGGCGTGGTATCGACAAAGGAATTCACATCCCAAAGTTCACTGTCGAAATACGTGACCTTGAGCGCCAGACTGTCACTGTCGCGCAAGAGACCGCGACGGTCATAGGAAAAGCCAAGCTCATAGGTGCGCGATTTTTCGCTCCGCCCAATCCGGATAGGGAATTCCAGATCGTCGATGATCGGCAAAACCTCGGTATAGGCGGCGCTGCCGAACAGGGTAAAGCCGTTGTTGAACGCATAGCGCAGCGACAGACCGCCCACCAGCGCGTCCTCGGAAAAGCGCCCATCGTTGGGGGCGGTGTTTCCGTTGACCTCAGAGGTTTCGTAACGGATGGCGGGCGTCAACGTCCAAGCACGACCGATGTCGATCTCATCCACAGCAAAGATCGCCCAGCGGTTATCTTCTCCCCCCGGTGCGGCAAAGGCATTGACGCGCTCGCGGTTGATGTATTCGACCCCCGCTGTCAGATCGTGGCGCAATGCGCCGGTATCGAACAGGGATGTGTTCTTGAGTGTAAGCGTGGTCGTTTCGTAATCATGGTCCGCATCAAGCAGCGCCGAACAAATGCTGATCGGAGCCGGTGGGCTGCCAGGGCAAGAGACAGGAGACTGAAGGATTGATTCATCCACATGCGAATATTGCAGCGTCAGATCAACCAGATCGTTAAGCGGGTTGAAGTTGTATTTGAGGATGCTTGTCTGGCTCTCGACCTCGCGGTCGACGTTGCCGAAGAAGGTGAGATTGCCAAAGCTGTCGAACGGCACGTCGAATTGTGAACTTTGGGTGTCCTGATAGCTGGCCTCGATCGAATGGGCCTTATCCTCGCCAAAGCGATACTTGGCCTTGATCAACATCGAGGGATCGTCGATCCGCGCCCTGAGCGGGTTGATGACAGTGCCACTGCCATCCTCGGGAAAACCCAGCCTGCGGCTGACATAGTTGAAGAGCAGGCCGAAATTCTCGGTCGGTTGCCACGCCCCGATGGTCGAAGACGTCACACCATTGCCGTTGGTCTGGAATTCCAGAGTTTGACGCAGGCCAAACCCGGTCTCGCCTTCGGTCACATCCTCTGGGTCGATGGTTTCGAGCCGCACGACGCCGCCCACAACGCCAGACCCGTATTCGAACGACCCGACCGTGCCCCGGATCACCTCGACCTCCTTGAAAAGGAACGGATCGGTAAAGAGCTGCGTGCCGATACGGTAAAGCTCCTCGGAACCGCGCGTGGCCCCATCGACCTGAATCAGCACCTTTTGATCCGTGCCGAATGTGTCATTCGAGCCAAAGCCCCGGATCGAGATGCCAGACCCCTGCGCCGTGTCGCCGTTGAGCAGGGCCACCGAAGGCACCGTTACCAGCAATTCGGCCACAGACCCGGCTTGACGGTCGCGAATTTCCTCTTCGTCGATCACGGTCGTCGGCGTGGCGGTTTCGGTCTGCACCGCGCGCTTGCTTTCTCCAAGCGTCAGGGTGCCAAGAAAGCCCTCTTGCGGTAAGGTCTCTTGAGCGAAACCGACACATCCTTGGCCAAGCCCAATGCAGAGGCAGGTTGTTGTCAGTAATATGCAGCGCCTGCGCGATGTCATCACGTGTCCCTTTCGTTTCGTTGACAATGGCTGTCACACCGTTGTGCTTGCGAAAGGCTGGCACGGTTTTTTCTTTTGGTTTCAGTGGTTGCGCGATCTTTTCCGGATCGGCCTTGCGCTCTTTAATCTTTTATGAGTAAAAGAGTCAAGATTGCGATCCAGGTTTCAGGGATCGTAGTTCAGAGCCACGTCCGCGCCCGAGGCGCGATGCAGCCAGCCCATCCATCCAGACATGAGGCCGGCATGACAAACCCCGCTCCCCTTACCCCCGACGCAATCCGGGCCTTTCAGGCCGAGAACCCCAAGATGCGCAGCCGCGATCAAGCGAACCACCTTGGAATCAGTGAAGCAGAACTTGTCGCCGCTCATGTCGGGCGCGGCGTGACCGCAATCGCCGCCCATCCCGATCAGGTGATTGGGGCTGCTCAACGGCTGGGCGATGTGATGGCCCTCACCCGCAATGAGAGCTGCGTGCATGAGAAAGTGGGGCGATATGACAATTATCACACCGGCCCACACGCGGCGATGGTGCTGGCCGAGGAGATCGACCTCAGGATGTTCCCAAGCCATTGGCGGCATGCCTTCATGGTCGAGACCGAGACCGACTCCGGTCCCAAACGCAGCCTGCAAGTGTTCGATGCCGCAGGCGACGCGGTACACAAGATTTTCCTGCGCGCGGGATCATCGCTCACCGCATGGGAGGCGCTGCGCCTCTCGCTGGCCCTGCCGGAGCAATCCCCAACCCTCTCTGTCGATCCGCGCAAGCCCCCCGAGGCCGCGAAATCCAACGCCGAAAAAATCGACGTCCTGCGCGAGGAATGGCGGCGCATGACCGATACGCATCAGTTCCTGCGCCTCACGTCCAAATTGCGGATGAACCGGCTGGGGGCCTACCGCATCGCGGGCGCGCCGTTTGTGCGCGCACTGGCGACCGAAGCGGTCAATACGCTGCTGACCCAACTGGCACAGACGGGCACCGAGGTGATGATCTTTGTCGGCAATCGGGGCTGTATCCAGATCCATTCGGGCCCGATTGTCACGCTCAAACCCATGGGGCCGTGGCAAAACGTGATGGACCCGAGATTCAACCTGCACCTGCGACTGGATCACGTGGCCGAGGTTTGGGCTGTAGACAAACCCACCCAGCGCGGTGCCGCGATTTCCGTCGAAGCGTTCGACGCCCAAGGGTCGCTGATCTTTCAGATCTTCGGGTTGGGCAAGGAGGGGCGCGACAACCGCGACGCCTTTGGCCAGATCGTCGAGACGTTGCCGGGCCTGCAAGAGGCGGACGCGGAGGCGCTGACATGAGCGGGATTACCCTGACGCGCCGGGTGCTCTTGGCACAAGTCGCGCTCTTGGCTCTGGCCGGGGCGAGCCTTGCGCAAGAGGCGGACCGCGTGCTCTCCATCGGCGGATCGGTGACAGAGATCGTACATGCCTTGGGGCAGGAACATCGGCTGGTGGCGCGCGACACCACCTCGACCTTTCCGCCCAAGGCGACGGAATTGCCCGACGTGGGCTATGCCCGCGCGCTCAGCCCCGAAGGCGTGCTCTCGGTCGCGCCCTCCCTCATCCTGGCCATCGAAGGGGCTGGCCCACCCGAAGCGATCGAGGTTCTCGCGCAATCGGGCGTGACCTATGTCAACATCCCCGAGGCGCAAAGCGCAGAAGGCATCCTGGCCAAGATCATCGCCGTCGGCGCGGCACTGGGCGTGCCTGACCGCGCCGAAGTCTTGGCGACAGAGACGCGCGGCGCACTCGAGACCGCCGCAGAACGCACGGCGCAGGTGCCAGAGGGCGCGCGCAAGCGCGTCCTCTTCATCCTCAGCCTGCAAGGCGGGCGCATCCTTGCGTCCGGACGCGACACGCAGGCCGCCGCGATCATCGAAATGGCAGGGGGCATCAACGCGGTCACGGGGTTTGACGGCTACAAGCAGATGACAGACGAGGCGGTGGCAGAAGCCGCCCCCGATGTGATCCTGATGATGGACCGCACGGGGGATCATGCCATCCTTGACGAACAGCTTTTTGCCCTGCCGTCGATCCGGGTCACGCCGGCTGGTGCGACCGAATCGATTGTCCGGATGAATGGGCTCTATCTGCTGGGATTTGGACCTCGAACGGCTAAGGCCGCGCTGGAGTTGAACACCGCTCTTTATCCGCAGCCGCATGGGGCCGATGATGACCGTGACCCAAGCTGACGCCCTGTCGCATCGCCCTTTGCAAGACCGGCGCACGCGCGCCAGGCGCGCGCATCTGTGGCTGGGTCTTGGTCTGCTCCTGACCTGCGTCCTCAGTCTTGAGATCGGAGCATCAGGCGTATCTCTATGGTCAATGATCGGCTTAGGGGGGCAGGACACCCCAATGCAGGGCATCATTCTCTGGGAGGTGCGCCTGCCCCGCGTGCTCTTGGGGGTGCTGGTGGGCGCGGCGCTCGCGGTTTCGGGCACAGTGATGCAGGGGCTCTTTCGCAATCCGCTCGCCGATCCGGGGATCGTGGGGGTCAGTGCAGGAGCCGGCCTTGGGGCAATCACGGCGATTGTGTTGGGCAGCCTGTTACCCATCGCGCTGCGCGACAGTCTGGGACATTTTTTGATCCCGGTTGCAGCGTTTTTCGGCGGTTGGGTCTCTGTCCTTCTGCTCTATGGCGTCGCAACGCACGGCGGACGGACGTCGGTGGCAACCATGCTGCTGGCGGGGATTGCACTTGGCGCTTTGTCGGGCGCGGTTTCTGGCCTGATGGTCTATGCGGCAGACGATCAGCAGTTGCGCGATCTGACGTTCTGGGGGCTGGGATCGTTGGCCGGGGCAACATGGGCCAAGGTGGCCACCGCAGCGCCGATCCTGCTTTTGGCCATGGCGGGGGCTATGACGCTTGGGCGCGGCCTCAATGGGCTGGCCTTTGGCGAAGCAACGGCGCTTCACCTGGGCATTCCGGTGCAACGGGTCAAGACGCTGGCCATTCTCGCCGTGGCAGCGGCCACTGGCGGTGCTGTCGCAGCCTCGGGAGGGATCGGCTTTATCGGCATCGTGGTGCCACATCTGCTTCGATTGGCGACCGGACCAGACCACGGCCCGCTCCTCCTGAATGCGGCCCTGTTGGGGGCAAGCCTTTTGCTCGGCGCGGATATCTTCAGCCGGGTGATCATCGCGCCGGCGGAACTGCCTATCGGGATTGTCACGGCGGTACTCGGCGCACCCGTCTTTCTCTGGATCTTGCTACGGCAGCGCCCTATGGGGGATTTCTGATGCTCCACGCGGAAGCGATCACGCTCGCAATCGGGGGCAAGGCCATTCTGCGTGATGTCAGCCTCAGTGCACGGGCGGGCGAGATCACGGCCATTGTGGGCCCTAACGGCTCTGGCAAGACATCGCTCTTGCGGGTGTTGACCGGCGAAACCGCCGCAGCAGGCCGGGTGCGACTTGACCGCTTGGATGTGCATCCGCGCGCGGCCACAGCCCTTGCCGCGCGGCGCGGGGTATTGCCGCAGGCCACGCGGATCGCTTTCCCCTTCACGGTGATCGAACTGGTGCGTATCGGGCATGGCGCGGGACAACATGCGACCCGCGCCGACATTCCTGACCGCGCGCTGGCGCGTGTGGGGTTGGGGCATCTGGCCAATCGTTTCTATCAGGATCTCTCGGGCGGCGAGCAGCAGCGGGTCCAGTTGGCGCGCGTTCTCGCTCAGGTCTGGGAACCTGTTGGACCGGGCGGGGCAAACTGGCTCTTCCTGGACGAACCGGTATCGAGCCTCGATATCGGCCAACAGCTGAGCGTGATGCGGATTGCTCGCAACTATGCGCAGGCGGGGGGCGGTGTGGTCGCGGTGATGCATGATCTGAACCTGACCGCGATGTTTGCCGATCATGTCGTGATGGTGCAACAGGGCGAGATTGCGGGTGCCGGCAAGCCGCACGAGGTACTGACCTCTGGCAGACTCTCGGCGGTTTACGGCTGCGCTCTCAGGGTCAGCACGCTGCCGCTTGGACATGTGCCCTATCTGCTGCCCCAAGCCGCGCAAGAGTTCGTGGGATGATGACGGCAGGGCACGCCAAGCCATACGCAAAACCAACATCACGAGCGAACCGCTATCTCGGCGCCGGACGCAGGCCAAGAACCTGCGCCGGGGCGATCCGTTCGCCATTCTCGAGAATCAAGGCGGTCTCGCCCGCCTCGAACTGTGCTTCGGCGATTTGACGATAAAAGCTTGCGGTATGGCGCGCGAGGGTTTCTTGATCCGCGAGGGAGTGCACCGTGAGCGTGTATTCCCCCTGCGCGAGCGGGAATCCTGCCGGATCGAGGCCAGACCAAACAACCGGGCCAGAGCGCGCCGGGATCGCTTGGCGGTTCACGATGATGCCTTGGGCATCGGTTGCAACAATTTCAGCGGCATCCGCCTGGGAGTCGACTGTAGCAATCAGGGAAATCGGCTGCCCGGAGAAGGCGACAGGGCCGGTTGCCAGCGCCTCCATCCCGATCCATCCGGACACTTGCGACAAGCCCTGTGCGCCCAGTCGCGCCCCCAGATCGGTGAGCAGGTCGTTGGTCAGAACCTGTTGTTCGACCGTCGAGAAAGTCGCCAGTTGCACGGCAAAATCCGAGGATTCAATTGGATTGAGGGGGTCCTGATTGCGCAATTGGGTCGTGAGCATCTTGAGAAAGGTCTCAAAATCAGAGCTGAATCCGGTTGTGGGTCGCGCAGCGGTGGCATCCGGCTGAGGGGCGGCTGCCGCTGCGCGACCCGACGCGGTGCCCGGTGAAATCGTCGTCACATCCATCTTGTTTCCTCTAAATCAAAACATTGATGCGTGCGCCCGCCATCGCGAGCGAAAGCAAGTTTGGGGGCAAGGACATATCCAGAATAGGGCCCAATCCCTGTTCCTCGGCCTGGTGGAAACCTTGTGCTTTAGGTGCCTTGGCCGCGTTCTCGCCGGAGTTCTGCCCGGCAAAGGAGAATCGCGCCTCTTGATACCCGACATCCAGCAGCCCCCGCGCAAGCGCCTCGACATGCCGCCGCAAAAGATCAAGCGTTTCTGAACGCTCCGCGACGACCGCAACGGTCACGACACCCTCATGGCTGCTCACCCTCAGGCGCACCCGGCCCAGTTCCTCGGGCGCGAGCCTGAGATCAACGGTCGGTTTCCCCCCATCACTTGATTGCACCGCCACCGCAATTTGCCGGGCAAGCGCCTGTGCAAGATCGGGTCGTGCCAAGGCGCTAAGAGGCTGATTTGGTCCTGCAGAGGGGACGACGCGCCAGTCGGACACTTCCGTGCCCGTTGGCGCGCCCCCCTCGTCTCCGAGATCAGTCGCTTTTGCGTCGGCAGACAGAGTAACTAGTGAAAAGGCATCCCGTGCGTTGAGGTCGGAGAGCCCCGGTGATCGCATCGCCAAAGAAGCCAGGGGCGATGGCCCTAGATCCCTCTGCGAAAGAAAAGGCTGGCCCGAACCAAATCTCGCCTCCCGTGGCGAGCCGGTGGTCGGATCTGAATCCGAAGCATTGTCCGGGTCAAGTTCAGATTGCCCCGCAAAAGCGGCCAGAGCTGGGCCTTCAAGCCCTGCCCAGTTGCGCATACCTGGCGGTAGGGAAAGGCCGAATTCAGCCCCCGCCCGGGGCTGAGGCTTGGCCAGGCCCGCGCGCGATACCAAGAGCCATTTGTCGCGCTCTTCCAACTCTGTCCTTGCCGCTGCCCTTGCATCTTGATCCATTTGGTTGGATCCCTCTTGCGAGGTCTCTGGCGCAGGACCCTGCGATTGATTGACAGGGGGAGCATCCGTGTAATCGGCAGCCCAAGGCGTTTTTTGCCCCTGCCCCGGGGGCCTGCCCTCATCCGCTTGCGGTTGCCCGACCAAGGGTTGCGTGCGATTGGCAGAGTTCAGGGAATCTTGCGTGGGTAAGTGATCCTTGATCGGCTCTGACAGAGAAACACTGCCCATACCAGAAGACACTTTTTCAGAGGGCATTGGCACTACCTGCGCGTGGTGGTGGGTGGCGTCCGACAATGTGGGCACCGATCCGACACGGGGTCCGGACGCGGCGGCGGTGACCGGCAAACCAGTCTCAGGCAACGACCCCTCGTGGGGCTGGGTCCGGGTGACGTCCGCGGGGGATGCGGCAAGCCCGGTATCTGACAAATCCTCCTCTTCGCTTTGCCGCTCCACTGCACCCTCTTCAACACTTCGGAAGACGCCAGCGAATGTTCGCGCGCCTTCAGATGGCAGGGCACCGACGGCCACCGTCCGCAAACCGGTCAGCGATGCCGGTGAGCGCTCAAGCGTGGGGTGCAGAGAATTCGTGGCGGGTATAGCAGACATCGGCCCCCTCAGTCATGGCGTGACGATTTCGTCGAAGATCGCAGAAACCGGTTACTGCTTCTTTACCGGTTTCGGTTCTTCTCTTGCCTAGTGTGATCAATTTGAGGGATTCCAATGACCGATGCTGTAACTCGCGCCTTTGGTACTGTGGACCGGCCACCAAATAGCCCAAATCCGACCCGGCTTGTGGCCCAGAGACTGGAGGCAAGCTTTCTGGCCGAAATGCTCAAGTTCGGGGGGCTCGACCCCAAAAGCGACGGTTTCGGGGCAAGCACCGGCGAATCGCAATTCGCGTCCTTTCACCGCGATGCACTGGCGCAGGAGATGGTCAAGGCCGGGGGTAT
This sequence comes from Roseovarius mucosus DSM 17069, assembly GCF_000768555.3. Classification (GTDB taxonomy): domain Bacteria; phylum Pseudomonadota; class Alphaproteobacteria; order Rhodobacterales; family Rhodobacteraceae; genus Roseovarius; species Roseovarius mucosus. The sequence continues at coordinate 600,505 of NZ_KN293991.1, read as the reverse complement.
TGGGCTTGCGGATGTCTTTTTTCAATCCATGATGGAGCGCGCCCATGACACTTGATCAGAGTAACAGCATCATCCAACAGCTTGATCGCATCCTAGAGGAGGAGCGCGAGGCACTGCTGCGCGGGGACCTTTCGCAGATCATGGCGCTCATGTCGGAAAAGGAGCGCCTGGTAGATGCGCTCAACGCCATTGCAACGACAACCCGGGATTTGAGAGGGGTTCGCGGGAAGCTGAGCCGCAATCAGGCCCTGCTTGATGGGGCTTTGCAAGGGATTCGCACCGTGGCGGCGCGCCTCGCAGCGCATCGGCGCATTCGACGTTCTCTGGACACATATGACCAGAATGGGCGCAAACACTCCATTCCCGGCGAGATTGCGCACCATCTCGAAAAGCGCGCCTGACGGATTGGCTAAAATTCTTGGCGTTTCGACAAACGGCTTAGCACTCCGTTAGCATCTTGAGGGCACTCTGCCTCTTGCATCCCGAACGGATGGCGCAGCCGGGGCATCCCGCATCCTGCAATCGTCAGAAAGACAGCCCAGATCGTTCCCCAACTGGGAAACGGACACCGAAATGGCGAAATACGCCAAACCCGAAAGGAACTTGATATGTCCAGTATTCTGACCAACAACAGCGCCATGGTGGCTCTTCAGACCCTGCAATCCGTGAACTCCAACCTCGCCAAGACCCAAGATATGATCTCGACGGGCAAGGCTGTGGCGACGGCCAAGGACAATTCCGCAATCTTCGCCATTTCCAAAGTGATGGAATCCGATGTGAGCGGCTTTAAGGCCGTGTCTGATGCGCTGTCCTTGGGGGAATCGACCGTCGCCGTGGCATCGGCCGGGGCCGAGCAAATCACCAACCTCCTCAACGAGATCAAGGAAAAGGTCGTCGCCGCAACCGGTGAGAACGTCGATCACGGCAAGATCCAGAACGATGTCGACGAGTTGGTGAATCAGGTCACGTCGATCATCGGCGCGTCGCAATTCAACGGGGCGAACCTGCTCAATACGGCAGGTGGTGACATCACCGTACTATCGTCGCTTGACCGCGACGCAACCGGCACAGTGACAGCCTCGAATATCACTGTGGCCTCTGTCGATTTCGAAACAAATCTTGACCTGAGCGACATCGACGTGTCGGATTCTGCGGCTGCCGATACCTCACTCGCGGCGATTGAAGTTCATATCCAGACGGCGGTGGATGGCGCGGCCGCGCTAGGTGCCTCGGCCAAGCGGATCTCGGATCAGAACGAGTTTGTCAGCAAGGTCACGGATGCGATCAAATCCGGCATCGGCGCGCTGGTCGATGCCGATCTGGAAGAGACCTCGGCGCGATTGCAGGCATTGCAGGTGCAACAGCAGTTGGCGACACAGTCCTTGTCCATCGCCAATCAGGCCCCGCAGGCAATCCTGTCGCTGTTCAGGAACTAAACCACTTAGGGGCGCTCTTCGGGGCGTCCCTGACACGTGACCTGTGACAGACTGAATTTGAAAGGACATGACGTGAATGCGACCCGTCTTGCGCAGAGCGCCTATCGCGACCAAGCCCGGTCCGTGCGGACTGACCGTGGGTTGGAATATGATGCCTTTGCCCGCGTAACCCAACGCCTTGTGATGGTTGCTGGAAAGGACCAACAGGATATGGTCAATCTTGCGGCGGCCTTGCATGACAACCGGCGGCTCTGGACCATCCTTGCGACCGATGTGGCCGATGCTCAGAATCCGCTGCCAGCGTCCCTGCGGGCGCGAATTGTCTATCTCGCGCAGTTTTGTCATCAGCATAGCAGTGCGGTGTTAAACACCAAGGCATCGCTACAGCCCTTGATCGACATTAACACCGCCATCATGCGCGGGCTGAGCGACCGGAGGGCCAGCCAATGAGCGGCCTTGTCCTCAAACTCAATCCGAAGGAGCGGGTGCTCATCAACGGTGCCGTGATCGAGAATGGCGATCGTCGCTCGCGGCTGTCCATCATGACGCCGAATGCGCATATACTGCGCCTTCGGGATGCGATTCACCCCGAAAGCGCAACGACTCCCGTGCGCCGGGCCTGTTTTGCCACACAACTTCTACTCTCGGGCGATGGCGATCCTCAGGACGCACGCCGTCAGGTCCTGCGCCGCATCGAGGAGTTGAGTCAGGTGTTGCGCGATCCCGACAGCCGAGCCCAGCTAACCCTTGCCACGCAGGCACTTCTGGATGGGGAACACTACAAATGTCTCAAGGCGCTGCGCGTCCTGCTGCCGCGTGAAGAGCGCCTCTTGGCGCATCGCGCATCATGAACTTTAGCCCTGTATTGACCATTGGAGGATTGCCGGGTTGGGCGCTCTTGTCGCGCACGTTTGAGCGTCAGACGGATCTGTTCAACAAATCCCCGCAGATCGTGCGTGATACCGAGTATTTCGAGCAGAACATCGGCAAGATCACAACGGCAGAGGGGTTGGTCTCTGATCGCCGACTGTTACGGGTGGCCTTGGGAGCCTTTGGGCTTCAGGAGGATATCGACAGCCGTGCCTTTATCCGCGCCATCCTTGAGGAAGGCACGATTCGGGACGACGCGCTTGCCAATCGCCTTGCGGATGACCGTTACAAACAACTGTCCGAAGCGTTTGCCTTTGCAGACCGCCCGGTCCCGCGCACGCAACTCTTGAGTTTCGGCACCGAAATCACCGAGAAATTCAGGCGTCGGGAGTTTGAGGTCGCTGTCGGAGATCAGGATCAGGCCCTGCGTCTGGCCCTGAACGTCCAGCGCGAGCTGGGCGACATCGCAGGCGACGCGGAATCCGAGGACACGCGCTGGTTTCGAATTTTAGGAAACCCGCCCCTGCGGCGCGTGTTCGAGGTAGCGCTTGGTCTGCCAGACAGTTTCGCACAGGCAGATCTTGACCGGCAGTTGGACGAGATCAAATCGCGCAGCGCGCGACAGTTGAACATTGGTTCCCTCTCGGATCTGAGCGATGAAAGCCTGCGCGAACAATTGATCCGACGTTTCCTGTTGCGTGATCAGGTGGCCGGCTTAAATGTCCAATCCTCGCAGGCCATCGCTCTGACGCTGCTGCAATCGGTTCCGCGCAGCATTTGATACCGGCTGTTCCTTGGGGGCTTATGCCTCCGCAGTGAGAAATCTCTGATTTTGCCGTTGCAATTGCCTGCGAGTAAAAGCCCTATGGGGCTGAGCAACAGGAGAGATACATGCGCTGCGTCTTTATCAATATCCGCTGCAAACCGGGACATTCCTATCGCGTGGCCGAGGCCATCGCCCTGCGCGAAATTCATTCAGAGCTTTACTCCACCTCCGGTCCCTTTGACCTGCTGCTCAAGCTCTACATCCCCGAGACCGAGGATGTCGGTAAATACATCAACGACAATCTTCTGGATATCGCCGGGATCGAGCGTACTGAAACGACCCTGACGTTCAAGGCGTTCTAGCTCAAGATTTCGAACCGGGTGACATCAATCATACCGCGATCCGTGATCTTGAGCGCCGGGATGACCGGCAGCGCGAGAAAGGCCAGTTGCAGGAAGGGTTCCTGCAAGGTGACACCAAGGGATCGTGCCGCGGCGCGCAGGTCGACAAGACGGGCTTGGACCGCCTCGAAGGGCTCAAGGCTCATCAATCCTGCGAGCGGCAAGGGCAGCTCCGCCAGAACCTGCCCGCCTTGCACAACGACAAAGCCCCCCTCAATCTCGCCCAGCCGCGTGGCGGCAAGGGCCATATCCGCATAATCCACCCCGACACAGGCGATATTGTGGTGGTCGTGGCAAACGGTCGAGGCAATAGCCCCGGATTCGAGCCCAAAACCGTGCACGAATCCGGTTGCGATATTGCCGTTCTTGCCGTGCCGCTCGATCACCGCGATTCGAACGAGGTCGCGCGCGACGTCGGGGCGTTTATCTCCGTTCACCGGCTCAATCCGTTCGTGCAGATGCGCGGTCAGGATCTTGCCTTCTATTATGCCGATCACATCCGTCTCCGCGCGATTGCTGGCATGGCGGAAATCCTGCGGGCCGATCGCGGGTGCACGCACCGAATGTCGCCCGATCGCGGGCACGGTGCCCCGCGCGGCAAAGGCCGCCGCATCGGCACGCCGCCCGGCGCAGAACACATGCTGCACATCACAAGCCGCAAGCGACCCCACGGCCACGATATCCGCCCGTCGACCTGGCGCAATCAGACCCCGGTCGCGCAGCCCAAACGCCTCTGCACCCGAGAGCGATGCCGCGCGATAGGCGGCAAGAGGCGATGCCCCTTCTGCGATCAGCACCCGGATCATGTGATCAAGATGCCCTTCTTCCGCGATATCGAGCGGGTTTCGATCATCGGTACAGAGACACATGTAGGGGGCCGTTATATCCGACAGCAGTGGGGCGAGCGCATGAAGATCCTTGCTGACCGAGCCCTCGCGAATGAGCACGCGCATGCCGCGTTGCAGTTTCTCGCGCGCTTCTTCGGCGGTGGTCGCCTCGTGCTCAGTGCGAATGCCCGCCGCGCAATAAGCGTTGAGATCGCGCCCCGACAGTTGCGGGCAATGCCCGTCGATATGTCCTCCCTCGAAGAGCCGCAGTTTGTCCATCATCCCCGGATCGCGATAGATCACACCGGGAAAATTCATCACCTCGGCCAAACCGATCCCCGAAGCATGCCCCATCACCGCGCGCAGGTCCTCGGCATCAATCTCGGCGCCCGAGGTCTCCATATGGCTCGACGGCACGCAGGACGAGAGCTGCACCCGGATGTCCATCAGGGTATGTTCGGAAGCCGCCTGAAAATAACGGATGCCCTCCAGCCCCAGAACATTGGCGATCTCGTGGGGATCACAGATCGCGGTGGTCACGCCATGCGGCGTCACGCAGCGGTCGAATTCAAAGGGCGTTACGAGCGAGCTTTCGATATGCAGATGGGTGTCGATAAAGCCGGGCACAAGGATCAGCCCTGCAAGGTCAATCACCTCGCGCCCATCATACCTCGCACCGAGGCCAACAATGGAATCACCGCAGATAGCCACATCACCCGAAATCATATCCCCGGTGACAAGATCGAACACCTGAGCACCGCGCAGTACGAGGTCTGCGGGCTCATCACCGCGGCCCTGTGCAATGCGTTGCTCGAGATCTGCCATGCTATGCCCTCCGACACATTGCAAGTGTCGCGTGGCAGAGGACCAAGCGCAAGCCCATAGGCCGAAGCGCATCGACCACATGCTTGCTATGGGGATGCCTTTACTCGGCAGTTGCCGTTGGCTTTGCCAGCTTCATCTCTGGTTTACAGGCCATGCCATTGTAGCGGCTGACCAGCGATTCGTTGCGGCGCTGATAAGCGCGGGCTTCGTCACCTGCGGCACCCTTCATATCCATAAAGAACCACGGCACGAGCAGAAAGGCGCCTGCGGTCCCGGCAACAATATTCTGCGCGGTCTTGGTTTGCTGTTCCTTGATCAGGCCTTCGATGGCGCGGGTGTTGGCCGTGATCTCGCCGCGCAACTGCGTGCAGTTGAGGGCGCTGTCACCGGGCTGCACCTCGGCGACTGGGTCAGGCGTGCGACCACCGCATGCGCTCAGGAGGGAAATTGACAGAAGGGCTGGCACGAACAACTGTTTCATCTGATTACCTTTTCACAGAATGTGCGCGTCCATATCCTGCCCCTATGACAATGAAAAGCATCGATTTTGCGTTATCACCGTCGCCGCTTGCGCCGTCCTCCGTCGCTGCCATCTCCATGGGTGTTAAAGTTGGGATTGGGCAGGATCACGATCTTGGACAGTTCCGGGAAAGGATCAGTTTTGTGCGGGATCGCATTCGCGGCAACGAAATGCTCCTGGAATTTTGGCTCGATGGCGGTTTCGACCTTGGTGATCTCACCCACCACGCGCTCAATCTCACGCCGGGCAGCGACATTGCAAAGCGCGATGCGCGCGCCGGTGCCCGCCGCATTGCCCGCCGACGTCACCTTGTCGAGCGGCACATCGGGGATCATGCCCAGAACCATCGCATGCAGCGGCGAGATATGCGCGCCAAAGGCACCAGCCAGAACAACGCGGTCAACCTTGTCCACGCCGCGCTCATCCATCAACAAGCGCGCCCCGGCATAGAGCGCCGATTTGGCAAGCTGGATGGCGCGAATATCGCCCTGAGTCACGGTGATAACCGGACCACCCTTGGCGCTGCCATCGTGGATGACATAGGAGTGGGTGCGCCCGTCCTCGATCATGCGCGCCGTGCCCGTGGCCCCTGATGATCCGATCAGACCGCTTTCATCCAATAGCCCCGCCATGCGCATTTCGGCCACAGCCTCGATAATGCCAGAGCCACAAATGCCGGTAATGCCTCCGTCGCCCACAGCCTCATCGAAACCGTCCTCATCCGACCAGATGTCAGAGCCGATCACCCGAAACCGGGGTTCCTTGGTCACTGGGTCGATGCGAATAGCCTCGATGGCGCCGGGGGCGGCGCGTTGGCCACTGGAAATCTGCGCGCCTTCAAACGCGGGACCTGTGGGCGACGAACAAGCCAGCACGCGCGTCTTGTCGCCCAAGAGGATTTCGGCATTTGTGCCCACATCGACGATGAGCGCAAGGTCGTCGGATTTGCCCGGCTCTTCGCTCAACGCGACGGCGGCGGCGTCGGCACCGACATGGCCCGCAATGCAGGGCAACACATAGACCTGCGCACGCGGATTGATCGCGCTCAGATCCAGTTCCCGGGCGTTCAGGGCCATGCTGCCCGAGGTGGCCAGCGCAAAGGGTGCCTGGCCCAATTCCACTGGGTCGATCCCCAGCAAGAGGTGATGCATCACCGGGTTGCAGACAAACACCGTTTCGACGATTAGGTTGGCGTCAATCCCGGCCTCCTTGGCAATCTCTTCGGCCAAGGTATTGATCGCGTCACGCACGGCGGCAGTCATTTCGCGGTCACCGCCGGGATTCATCATCGCATAGCTGACGCGGCTCATCAGGTCCTCGCCAAAGCGGATCTGCGGGTTCATGATGCCCGATGATGCCTTGACCTCGCCCGTTTCCAGATCGGTGAGATGGGCCGCGACCGTGGTCGAACCCAGGTCGATAGCCAGACCAAAGAGGCCGCCTTCATGCAGTCCGGGCCAAATCTCCAGCACCTGTGCCGGGCTCTCGACATGGCCGCGGTGCAGGGCGACCGTCACCTGAAACTTGCCCTTGCGCAGCACAGGTTGCAATTTGGACAAAAGGCTCAAATCGGCGCGGATGTTGTCGATCTCCCACTGGGCCTTGAGCGCGCGTTTCAACCGCTCGAAATCGCCGGTGGGTTCGTGCATATCGGCCTCGTCCACCTCAACGAAATAGAGGCGGGTGGCCGGGTCCATCTCGATCACGCGGGCAGAGGCGGCCTTGCGCACCACCTGTTTGTGAACTTGGCTTTCGGGGGGCACGTCGATCACCACGTCACCCATGATCTGTGCCTGACAGCCCAGACGGCGGCCCGGTTTCAAGCCGCGTTTCTGGTCATAGCGTTCCTCGACCGCGTTCCATTCCGACAGAGCGTCGGGGTGGACGGTGACGCCATGTTTGGAAAATTCGCCATAGCCCGGCGTGATCTGGCATTTTGAACAGATACCGCGCCCGCCGCAGACCGAATCGAGATCGACGCCAAGCTGGCGCGCGGCCGTCAAAACCGGCGTTCCCTTGGGAAAGCGTCCGCGTTTGCCGGAGGGCGTGAAAACGACAAGTGGGTCGGTCGACATATGCGAAATCCTGCTTCTGAGGCGTTGCTTGGGCGGAACATAAGCCATAGGCGCTTGTCCGACAGCCCACAAGCGTCAGAAAATCGTCGGCGGGCGGCATGCTGCGCTCCGGCAGGGTCCGTCAGGTCAGCGACCAGCCAAAAAGCCAGATCGTCAGCGGCACCGGGGCCGTCGCCGCAAAGAGCGTCAGGACCGCCAGAGGCGCGCGAAAAACGCCGGAAAGGCCTGAGACAAAGGCAATGCCACCACCACCGCCAATGATCGAATTTCCCGGAACATTGATCAGCACCGCAAGGTGCAAGTAGCGATAATGGACAATCCAGTCGAGATAGCGCCCCGGCAATTGCGCCGCGATAAACCCGGCACGCTCTGGCGGCGACAGGGTCTCAAACTCTTCCAACATGCGGCAGGCACGCGTCAGATGAAGATCGAGCAAAATACGGTGTAGCCAGCGATAGGGCACTTTGCACCCAACCATATAGGCCATCGTCAAGCCAGAGGCTGTGGCCAGCCAGACAAAGGGCGCGATATCGCCCCCGCCCGCGGCCAACACCATCAACCCGATTTCGATCCCCGGCACAAACGGGATAGCGATAAGAACGGCATAGATCAGCAAGGCCACCACGAGGAACCCTGGCATCGTCCAGCCCTGTTCATTTTCAAGGATGTAGCCTTCGGCCCACGCAAACAAGAGGTGCAAGGCAAAGGCCAAAACTGCCAAAGCAGCCAAGCGAACCACCGTACGCAACAAGCCGGTTTTCACAGGAGGCGGCACGGGAGGCGTGGCAGGGCGGGTGAAGTCATCCATAGGGCGAGTCTAGGCCCAGCGCCTTCGCGCGCACAATGGGACTCACGTGCAGATCACGTGCATTTGCATGACCCGCGATCGACCGAGCGCTCGCATTTCAGTCACGCCGTATCTCCGCGCCAAGTTGCGCCATCAGCGCCTCGAAAATCGGAAAGGAGGTGGCAATTGGACTGGCATCATCAACCTGAACCGGCGAATTACTGGCCATGCCCATCACGAGGAAAGACATGGCAATCCGGTGATCAAGATGGCTGGCACAGGTCTGGCCGCCGGGCACATTGCCATGACCACGCCCGCGCACGATCCACCAATCCGGTCCATCCTCGACCTCGACACCGCCCGCGCGCAATCCGGCGGCCATGGCCTCGATCCGGTCGCTTTCCTTGACGCGCAATTCCTTGACGCCGCGCATCACCGTCTCGCCACTGGCAAAGGCCGCCACCACCGAGAGGACAGGATATTCGTCGATCATGCTGGCCGCGCGTTCGGGTGGCACCGCGACACCTTTGAGGTCCGGCGAAAAGCGCGCACGCAGGTCGGCGACAGGCTCGCCACCTTCTTCGCGCAGGTTCTCGTAGCTGAGGTCGGCCCCCATCTCGCGCAGCGTGGTAAAGAGCCCCGCGCGTGTCGGGTTAAGCCCGATATTCGGCACCAGAACATCCGAACCGGGGACGATCAGGGCGGCACAGACAGGAAAGGCCGCCGAAGACGGATCGCGCGGCACCACGATGGTCTGGGGCCGCAACTCCGGCTGACCGGTGAGGGTGATGACACGACCCTCTTCGGTTTCTTCGGTGGTGATTTCTGCCCCGAACCCGGCCAGCATACGTTCGGTGTGATCGCGCGTCGCCTCACGTTCGATCACAACGGTTTGCCCCGGAGCATTGAGACCCGCCAAAAGTACCGCGCTCTTGACCTGCGCCGAGGGCACAGGCACGACGTAGCGCACTGGAACAGGCTCGGCCGCACCCACGATGGTCATGGGAAGCCGCCCGCCTGCGCGCCCGACCGACTGTGTCCCGAAAAGGGCCAAGGGGTCTGTGACCCGCGCCATCGGGCGCTTGTTCAGACTGGCGTCGCCGGTAAAGGTAGCCGTGATCGGCGAGGTGGCCATTGCCCCCATGATCAGCCGCACGCCCGTGCCTGAATTGCCGCAATCAATGACGTGGTCGGGCTCTGCAAAGCCACCCACACCCACGCCATGCACATGCCATACGCCCGCCGCGTCGCGCGTCACCTCTGCTCCGAAGGCCCGCATCGCCTTGGCCGTATCAAGCACGTCTTCGCCTTCGAGAAGCCCGGTGATAACGGTTTCGCCCACGCTGAGCGCACCCAAGATCAGCGAGCGGTGCGAGATCGACTTGTCCCCCGGCACATCGGCGACACCGGACAGCGGCCCGGAGCGGTGAGAGGTCATGGGGATAGGGGTGCCGTGGCCGGACATGATGCGCCTCTTGAGTAGTCTGCATTGCCCGCCTGATAGCCCAAGCAAGCGGACCCGTCCATGACCATCGCCGCCTTGGATCAGGGGCGGTGCCCAATGGGCTCACGAACCGCTTTGCCGGCGCATATCAGGGGCGCGCAAGCGTCACGGCCCGCGCATAATCCCTTGTCCGTCGCTCCATGACAAAAAAGGCGCGCCGGGATCATTGCCCAAAAGGCGCGCCTCATCAGGTGTTGTGGCCTCAGCTACAAAGCGGATTCTCCCATGAGTATAAGGCACAAGGGCCAAGAGAAACTCATTGGCACTGGTTGTTATAAAATCCTGCGTGGCAGCGCCCGCGACGATTTGCAGATTGATCCAACTAGGTTCAAACACGTAGCGAGCACTCGAATCCTGATGCAGCGCTGTAACATTCACACAGACGTAAGTGGCGTCGCCGCAATTCCTGAACGCGACGCCGTGTAGGGGGGTGACCTGCGCATGGCTCAGATGGCGATAGCCATAGCTCATGCCAAGGGCCGCCACCTCTTGCCGGATCACCGGAATATCGACGGTGGCGCGGTTGCGGGGTATGAGATTGCGCTGGATTGCGCGCGCGAACATGGGTTAAACCTTACAGGTATTTTGACATGATCCAGTATTAACCAACAAAAGGTGACGCCATGAATTTGGAGCGTTTCGTATCGGCACAGGACCGGATCTGGCCGCTGCCTCTGACCGAGATTCGGAATCGGGAAAAGAGGCATCACTGGGCCTGGTTCACGTTACCCCAGGTCAAGGGGTTGGGGCGCTCTGAGTTCGCGAAATCCTTTGCCATTGACGATCTGGATCATGCGCGCGCCTACTTGGCGCATCCCGTTTTAGGGCCGCGGCTGATTGAAACCTGCGCGGCGATGGTGGCCCTTGAGGATATTTCTGCCGAAAAGGTTTTGGGTCCAATCGACGCGCTCAAGCTCCAGTCTTGCGCGACACTCTTTGCCGAAGCAGGCGGCCCGGAAATTTTTGATCATGTGCTCGCACGCTTTTTTGGCGGGTCGCGCTGCGAAACCACGCTCGATTATCTGGCGGGGCGACGGGCGCTGCCGACGGATGACGAATATTTCATAAATCCCAATGCAGCCAAGTCCGCAGATAGCGCGCTCTGATCGGTCAGCGCAGGCGCTGAATGGTGCTATAGCCCATGGTCGGCCCCGCCCAATGGCGGGATTGTACCACTGCGCCATTTGCATCGACCAGATAGGAATTCTCGACGCTGCGATCGGCCTGCCAGCATTCCGCCGTCATCCGCACCGCTGGAACTGATCCACTGACACTGGCCAGCATTTCGGTCTCGCCACGCGTGATTTTGCAGTCGGATTTCAGGTTCACAATCTGGTTTTCACCATCCAGATAGCGTTGCTGGATCGTGGCTACCCCATCCTCGCGACGCGCGACGACCTCGAGAAGCGGTTCTACCCGGGACGACATCAGGTCATTTCCAAGGCCGCGTGTCGAGACCAGCACACCGTTCAATGTGGTGGCACTCAGCCGCTCGGAACTGCCATAGGCGGCCCAGGTCTGATAAGCGCCATTTTGGGCAATCGGTCGAAGGATGGCGACGGCCTTGCGATCCTCCAATTGGTAGAGGAGCACAGGGCCTGTCGTCTTGGCGAGTGCGTCGATCGCTACCGCTTGCACGACTTGCGGATCAGGGGCCACAGGCTTGACCCGGCGTTGTTCGATCACTCTCTTGGTGACGGTAAAAACATTCTCCGAACTGCGCTGGTTCGAACAGGCGGCCAGAATCATGGCGCAAACCAGAAGGCTCAGCCGAGGCAGGGACGCAGCGATCATCTCCAGAATTTCCCCCAGCTTGCCACGGTGTCGCGCTCGTGCGAATTGCGAATGGTTTCATACAGCCGGCCCGTCACATTGACGCGCGCGCCCCCGTCGCGGGTCAGTGGGCGGATCACCGCGGTTGGCGCTTGCTGCGTGGGCTTGCCGAACAGCCATGAAATCGGGGCAGTGATGCGGATGCCCTTGTCAAAGGACCCTTCGCCGAAATCCTGCGCCGAGACGTCGGTCTTGGTTGCAAAGGCCCCAACCTTCCAGCCGTTGGCGAACTCTCGGTCAAAACCGATGGTCACGCCCCAATCCCCAGCCAGATAGCGACCCGCGTCAACCTGCGCATGATAGCCCCCGCCGAAATCGTAATAGACCGAAGCATGCCCGTTGAAATCCGGGATGGTTCCGCTGAGCGTGTTGCTATCGCGCAGCCCGAAATCGCCATCGAAATCGCGCGGGCGGACATAGTTTAGTTCTGCGCCAATGGCGATGCGGCTATCCACGGGTCGCCAGAGCACCTCTGTCGAGACGCCGGCATACATCTGCTCCAGATATCCCAAAGTAATCCGCCCGTAGTAATCCGGCGCAAGTCGCTGATACTTGCTGAGTGTCAGCCAGTCGACACGCGGCGCATCGGATTGTGCATATCTCGCGGCATCCGAGCGCACGCGCGGAATGCGCGAATTGCTGAAACGGTTGGATTGATCCAGATTACCGAACAGCTTGACCGAGGTTGCCGCCCGAGCCATCCAGCCCCGCCCCAATTCCGCCTGCCCCTGCACACGCAATGCTACGTCAAAGCGCAGTGGTTCGTCGGGATCAAAGAGGCTGACCCGTGTGAAGGGATAAATGCTCCATCCGTAGCGTGGGAATTTGCCCGGCAGGGGCTCGGGAAGATTTCCAAAGCGCAGGCTGTCACGAAAGGTTGCCGCCGCCAACGCCTCATCCGAGGCCTTATGTTCCAGACGCTCAATGTCAGTTCGGCTGAAACTGACCGTGCTTGCCGGGATACCCTTGGCGTAGAGCGTGACGTGGAAATCCTCGATCGAGGCAGGCAGCGCGCGGGTCATGGCACGTACGGTTCGGCCAAGCGCCTGAGATGTACGGTCGTAAGTCTCGTTCTGGATGCCGACATAGGCTGCACGCCCTTCGAGCCGAAGGCGGATCAGGTCAATCTCATCCAGAGCCAGCGTTTCGTCGAGCGATTTTGCAACCTGTGCGCGCGCGGCTGGCTGGTCCGCCCACCCAAGATCGCGGGCGGCGTCGGGATCGCGCACCGCAACCGGCAGCGGCGCAGCCTCGAGACCGCCCGGTATGGGCATGCCACGTGGGTTGATCCCGATCGTGAAGTTCACGCCGATCTCTTCGCCATGCAGTACATAAGCCCGGACATTGGCATCTTGCGCCAACTTGTAGGTCAGGCTGGCGTTAACCGCCGTGCTCTGCTCAAAGATTCCGGCACGACGCTCGGTGTCGTAACTGTCGGATGAATATTCGAGCGCGAACGCCAACTTGTCCGTGACGTCATAGCTGAAACCACCAAAAAGGCCGATGTCGCCTTTGAACCAGTTGGAAATGCTGACATCGCCGCCGGTGCCCACCCCTGCGAAATTGAAGGGAGTTCTGGTGCCGAAGCCGCCAATCGCATTGTTGGATCCTAAACGTCCCCATCCCAGACCCGCTGTCACTCTCAGACGGCTGCCGACAGATTTCGTGGCAACGATGTATTCCGCACCGAGCACCCCTGTGCCGAGAAAGTCCTGAAGGCCCACCGCGATGGCCGGTGAATATTCGGTTTCCTTGAACAGTCGAAACCGCAAGTCAAAGCTGCGATCATAGAAAGTATCGAACTGAGGCGTCAGATCCCGGGTGCCGGAATATCGAAAACTGCCTGTAAGCCAGGGGGCAACCTGAAAACTGAGGGTCGTTTTGCTGAACCCGTCGAAATAGGCAACGGTCGTCGACAATTGCGCATCCGGAGCCATTTCAGCGGTCGGCATGTCGATTAGACCGCCCGGCGTGCCGTAATTGTTCGTGATAGTCGTGACCAGATCGTTTGCGGATGCGCCAGTGGCCCCCGTCAGAATGGCCACCGCGCCCAAGATGTTTCGCAATCTGATTGTCATCGACTGTTCACCGGTTTCGAGCGCCTTGCAACTTCTCCCGGGCGACCATAACGATCACAGCGCGACACGGCAACGTGAGTTTCCGCTGACGGCGTGATTGCCGCTGTCGTGCGCAAGAATCCGTCACATTCCAACCAGAAATGCCGCGAGCCCCGCACCAACCGCCCCGACCAGCGCCCCAAGCCCCGTCCATAGCGCGCGCTCTGGCCAAACCGCCCGCTTGACCGGCACCGGCGCTGCGGTTTGCCGGATGAGCGCCGCTTCAACCAGTCCCGGCAGACGTGGACCATAGCGCGACAGCACCATGGCCGTGCGCCCCAGATCGCGCAAGGCAGCGCGGGGGCCAATGGTCTGCTTGATGTAATCCTCGACCACGGGCTTCGCGACCTGCCAGATATTGATCTGCGGATTGAGGCTGCGCGCCACACCTTCGACTACGACCATGGTGCGCTGCAGCAGGATCAGTTCGGTGCGTGTTTCCATGCCGAACCGCTCTGTGACCTCAAAGAGATAACTGAGCAGGCTGCCCATGGAAATCTTGCTGGCATCCATGCCAAAGATTGGCTCTCCCACAGCGCGTAGCGCACGGGCAAAGGCATCGACATCGCGATCCGCAGGCACATAGCCCGCCTCAAAATGCACTTCGGCAACACGTCGGTAATCGCGCCTTATGAAACCGTAAAGGATCTCGGCATAGACGCGGCGGGTGTATTCGTCGATATGCCCCATGATACCGAAATCATAGGCAATGATATCGCCATTCCCGGAAACCTTGAGATTGCCCTGATGCATGTCGGCGTGAAAATACCCATCGCGCAGAGCATGGCTGAGGAAAAGCTGCAACACCCGTTCGCCCAATTCGGCGCGATCATGTCCTGCGGCATCCAGCGCGGCATTGTCCCCAAGCGGCAAACCATCGGCCCAAGACATGGTCATCACTCGCCGCGAAGAAAGAGGCCATTGCACCGTTGGCAACTGAAAACCGGCATCCTTGGCGGTATTGGCCGCGAATTCCGAGGCCGAGGCCGCTTCAAGCCGCAGATCGAGTTCGCCCATTACGACGCCCTCGAAATGGGAAATCACATCTGTCGGGCGGAGGCGTCGTGCGCCGGGGGCCAAAAGCTCGACCATGCGCGCGGCGAAATAAAAGGCGTCAATGTCGCGGCGAAAAGCCCGCTCGATCCCCGGACGCAAGACCTTGACGGCCACCTCCTCGCCGGTTCCACGTAGCCGCGCCTTGTGAACCTGTGCGATCGAGGCGGCGGCAACTGGCTGGCTGAAATCGTCAAAGATGTCCTCGACCGGATGGCCCAATTCCTGCGCGATACTGCGCTTGGCCACCTCGACCGAGAAGGGCGGTAACTTGTCCTGCAAGACCCGCAGATGCGTCGCCAATTCCTCGCCCACCAAATCGGGGCGTGTGCTGAGGATTTGGCCGAATTTTATATAAGCAGGTCCAAGAGCGGTCAGCGCGCGCGGCGCGGGCGGGGTCGCGAGATCGCCCTTGTCGCCCAACCACTGAAACGGCCAGGCCAGAAAACGCATCGTGCCGCGCACCAAAGGCGGGGCTTCGAAAGCATCCATGATGAGACCCATCGCACCCGTGCGTTCCAGCGTCGCGCCGGTACGAATGAGGCGCAGAATGTTGTGCGGGCCACGCATTGCTCAGATCTTCCAGCCGGAATGCAGACAGGCGATGCCCATGCTCAGATTGCGGTATTTCGCCTGTTCAAACCCGGCTTGGCGGACCATGTCCAGAAACGTCTCCTGATCGGGAAACTTGCGGATGGATTCGACCAGATACTGGTAGCTGTCGCGATCATTGGCAATCATCTGCCCCAACCGCGGGATAATGTTGAAACTGTAGAGGTCATAGACCTTTTGCATCAGATCATTGGGAATCTGGCTGAATTCGAGCACCATCAGCCGCCCGCCGGGTTTGAGCACACGAAACGCCTCGTTCAGCGCCTCTTGCGGGCGGGTCACGTTTCGGATCCCAAAGCTGATGGTGTAAACGTCGAAACTTGCATCCGGAAAGGGCAACGCCATCGCATCGCCCACCACCCAATCGAGGCTATCGGCCATGCTCTCGGCCTCGGCCCGCTTTCGTCCTTCGACCAGCATCGGCTCTGTCAGATCTAGCACGGTGGCTTGGCCATACCCGGCGCGCTTGAGAAAACGAAAGGAAATATCCCCCGTGCCCCCCGCCACATCGAGCAGACGTTGGCCCGCGCGCGGGGCCAGCCAGTCCATCATCGCATCCTTCCAGATCCGGTGAATTCCAAGGGACATGGCGTCATTCATGACGTCGTATTTGCTGGCCACGCTGCCAAAAACGCCGCGCACGCGCCCGGCCTTCTCCGACTCGGGGATATCCTGAAATCCGAAATGCGTGGTTTTCTCGTTCATGGCCTTGCCGCTCTTGTGTCTCGCCTTTCTTATAGGGCTATGACAGAGGGTTACAATGCGCCCCTTGTGCCGATAGAGGTCCGATATGCCAGAATTGCCCGAGGTTGAGACAGTCCGCCGCGGCCTGACCCCGGTGATGGAGGGTCAGGTCATTGCCCGTGCCACCGTCAACCGGCCTGATCTGCGCTGGCCCTTCCCCCCCGACATGGCCGTGCGTCTGACAGGTCAGACGGTGACGGCGCTCCGGCGACGCTCGAAATACATCCTCGCCGATCTGACATCGGGCGAGAGCCTGCTCATTCACTTGGGCATGTCGGGCCGCATGCTGGTGTCGGGCGATCCTCTGGGCCGCTTTGTGCATGATCACCCGGCCCCGGAGAAACATGACCATGTCGTGCTCGATATGGAGGGGGGCGCGCGGATCACCTTCAACGATCCGCGGCGTTTTGGGGCGATGGACCTGCTGCCCACCAAGACAGCGGAGGCGCACCCGCTCTTGGCCCGGTTGGGGCCTGAGCCTTTGGGCAATACGTTCAACGAACCCTATCTGATGGGCGCTCTCAAAGGCCGCAACACGCCTATCAAATCTGCCCTGCTGGATCAGCGAATCGTTGCGGGTCTCGGGAATATCTATGTCTGTGAGGCTCTCTTTCGCGCGCGGATCTCGCCGCTGCGCCGGGCAGGTTCCCTCTCGGGCAAACGTGCCGCTGCCCTAGTGCCGATCATCCGCGCAGTCTTGACCGATGCGATTACCGCCGGCGGCTCCTCTTTGCGGGATTTTCGACAGGCTGACGGGGAGTTGGGCTATTTCCAGCACAGTTTCGACGTCTACGGGCGCGAAGGCGACCCCTGCCGCAACGCCGGATGCAAGGGCCATATCGCCCGCGTCACTCAGGCCGGCCGTTCCAGCTTCTATTGCCCTCAGTGTCAAAGATAGGTTGAACGCGCGGCCAACAGTGGTAATGAATCGGCTCTGATGACAACAAATGAAAGCTGATTTCATGGCCTATGAGACGATCATCGTCGAAATAGAAGACCACGTCGCCCTCATCAAGCTCAACCGCCCCGACGCGCTCAATGCGCTCAACGCGCAGTTGATGTCGGAACTCGCAGAGGCATTAGGAGAGGCGCAACAGAACGAGAAGGTTCGCTGCATCGTTCTCACCGGCTCGGAAAAGGCCTTTGCCGCCGGCGCCGATATCAAGATGATGAGCGAAAAGAGCTTTGTCGATGTCTTCACCGAAGACCTCTTTACCGCCGACAGCGCCGCCATATGCCGGGTGCGCAAGCCGATCATCGCGGCGGTGTCGGGCTACGCACTTGGCGGCGGCTGTGAACTTGCGATGATGTGCGACTTCATCATCTGCTCGGACACCGCCAAATTCGGCCAGCCCGAAATCAATCTGGGCGTGATCGCGGGCATTGGCGGCACGCAGCGCCTGACACGGCTGGTGGGCAAGTCCAAGGCAATGGACATGAACCTTACGGGGCGCTTCATGGATGCCGAAGAGGCAGAGCGTTCGGGGCTGGTGAGCCGCGTGGTGCCTGCCAAAAAGCTGATGGAAGAGGCGATGGCGGTGGCGCAGAAGATCGCCGAAAAATCGCAGATTTCCGTAATGGCAGCCAAGGAGGCAGTCAATCGCTCTTACGAGACCACACTGCGCGAAGGGCTCTTGTTCGAGCGCCGCGTGTTCCATTCGCTTTTTGCGACTGAAGATCAGAAAGAGGGCATGGCCGCATTCGCCGAAAAGCGCGAGGCGCAGTTCCGCGACAAGTAAGCGCGTTTGCAGCGAGAGGGGCGCTGCCCCTCTTGGCCTGCGGCCAATTCACTCCGAAAAATTTGAACCACAAAGAAACATGAAAACGCGCGCCCGGGTTTGACACACGCAACACCCGGGCGCGGCTTCTTCATGGGCGGTCATCGGCTCTCCAGCCTGTACTGCAGGCCAAGGATCTCACATCAGGGTTAATAAACCTTGCGCTTCTTCTTGGCAAAAATACTCAAACTCCACGCTCTGCCGCCAGACGCCAACCTCTCAGATCAACCCTTCAGCCGCAAAGAGCGCCTTGACGTCCGCTTCGGGCCGCGCACCGTAATGGCCGATCACCTCGGCCGCCGCGATACACCCCATGCGCCCGGACACAGCCAATGACCGACCGGTTGCAAGACCGTAGAGCAGGCCAGCGGCAAATTGATCCCCCGCGCCTGTGGTATCGACCGGGGTCACGCGATGCACCGGCACGGTCACAGTCTCGTCGCCCTGCACCAAGACGACATCATGGCCCGAACGGGTGCAGACGATGAGACCGCTTTCAGATGCTGCCTGTTCCAATGCCGCCCCCAGATCCTCGGTCTCGTAAAGCGCGCACCATTCGTGCTCGTTTCCGATCACATAATCCAACTCACGCAGGAGACGGCGAAAATCGTCACGGTGGCGATTGACGCAGAACGGGTCCGAGAGGGTGATCCCCGCTTTGCCGCCACCGGCCCGCGCGGCGCGTGCCGCTGCTTGAAACGCCGCCTTGCCTTTGGGCTTGTCAAAAAGATAACCCTCCAGAAACAAAAGCTCGGCCTGCCCGGCCACCGCTTCGGGCACATCTGCGTCGTCAAGTTCTGTCGAAATGCCCAGATAGGTATTCATCGAGCGCTCGCCATCGGGCGAGACGAAGATCATCGACCGCGAGGTGGGCAGCACGCCATCGCCACGCGGTGCGTTGACGAAGTCGGTGCCAACCTCGGTCATCGCCGCGGCATAGTAGCGCCCGAGTTCGTCATCGCTGACCCGCCCGATAAATCCGGTCGAGAGGCCAAGCGCACCCAGTCCCGCTATGGTATTGGCGACCGACCCGCCCGGGGCCTGCCGCCGGTCGGTCATGTTTTCATAGAGAAATTCGGCACGCTCTGTTTCGATCAATTGCATGACGCCCTTTTCGATGCCCATGCGTGCGAGAAAGGCATCGTCGCATTGGCTGATCACGTCCACCACGGCATTGCCGATGCCAACGGCCTGATATTTGGTCATAGAGTCTTGTCCTCGAATAAGCAGAGATCACGAATAAGGCAGGTGCCGCAGGCGGGTTTGCGCGCCTTGCAGGTGTAGCGGCCGTGCAGGATGAGCCAATGATGCGCGTGGCGCTGAAAATCCACTGGCACGTTGTCCTCGATGGCGCGCTCGACCGCCTCTACGGATTTGCCGGGGCAAATGCCGCTGCGATTGCCCACGCGGAATATATGCGTATCCACCGCCTGCGCCGGGTACTGCCACCACATGTTGAGCACGACGTTGGCCGTCTTGCGCCCGACACCGGGTAGCGATTGTAGTGCCGCGCGGGAATTGGGAACTTCGCCGCCATACTCCTCGACCAAGATGCGGCTCAGCTTCATCACATTCTTGGCCTTGTTGCGATAAAGGCCAATCGTCTTGATATGCTGGATCAGGCCCTCTTCGCCCAGATTGAGCATCTTTTGTGGCGTGTCAGCGACCTGAAAGAGATCCCTCGTCGCCTTGTTGACGCCGACATCGGTGGCTTGCGCCGAGAGCGCCACGGCGACTACGAGCGTATAGGCGTTGACATGGTCCAACTCACCCTTGGGTTCCGGCTCTGCGGCCTCGAACCGGGTGAAGATCTCGCGGATCGTGTGGTAGTCAAGTTGGCGTGCCATGGCTGCTCTATGCCGGGATTTGGCGGGATGCGCAACATTCGGGTCGCATACTGCAATAGGGCGTCATATCTTGCTTGCGCAACGACAGGACGACCATAATGAACGCCCAACCTGAACCCGGTTATCATTACCACGTCATGCGCCGCGCGATTGACCTCATCGACAGCCGCGATACGGCACTGACACTCGAAGAATTGGCGCGCGAGATGGGCATGAGCGCCGCGCATTTCCAGCGGCTCTTTTCGCAATGGGTGGGCGTGTCACCCAAACGCTATCAGCAGTATCTGACGCTGGGCCACGCCAAGGCGCTGCTCACAGAGCGTTTCACCACTCTCGCGGCGGCAGATGAGGCCGGGCTGTCAGGCACCGGGCGGCTTCACGATCTCTTCTTGCGGTGGGAGGCGATGAGCCCCGGTGAGTTCGCCCGCGGCGGTGACGGGCTGACGATCCATTACGGCTGGTTCGACAGCCCGTTTGGCGAGGCCCTTGCCATGGGCACGGAGCGTGGCCTCTGCGGCCTGGCCTTTTCCGAGGAGTTCGGGCGTGAGGTGGCGATGGCGGACATGCGCTCTCGCTGGCCCAAGGCCATATACACCGAGGCTCCCGACAGGATCGCAGGTTGGGTAGAGGCGGCCTTTGGCGGGCGGGGCGAGGCTGCGCTCCACATGATCGGCGCGCCGTTCCAGATCAAGGTCTGGGAGGCGCTGTTGCAAATCCCGTCGGGCCACGTGACGACCTATTCGGAAATCGCAAGTGCCATAGGCAACCCGCGCGCGGTGCGGGCTGTGGGCACGGCGGTCGGTCGCAATCCGGTCAGCTATCTCATCCCATGCCACCGCGCCTTGCGCAAATCCGGCGCGCTGGGCGGCTATCACTGGGGCTTGCCAGTCAAACGCGCCATGCTCGCCTGGGAGGGCGCGCGCGCCGACGAGTAGGCGGAAAGTTGCACGCCAAGCGCGTCTTTTCCCCGTGAATGTCCCTTGGGATACCGCGTGATATTGCATATCATCGCACCAGACCCGATCCATCGGGCCAGTTGAACCGAAGAGGCGAATACCATGATACGAGCGAAAAAATCCTTGCTGATGCTCTCTGGCGCATCCCTGCTGCTGGCGACGGCCTGCACCGACCCGGGCTATGTGGGCGGCCCCAACCCCAATCAAAAGGCCCAGCAGGGGGGCGATCATCGGCGGCCTCATCGGGGCTGGGACCGGCGCAATTGTCAGCGACAGCAAGGGCAAGGGCGCGCTGCTTGGTGGCGTGTTGGGGGCCGTGGGCGGCGCCGCCATCGGCAGTGCGCTGGACCGGCAAGAGGCGGAATTGCGCCAGCAACTCGACAGCGATGTGCGGATCGTCAATACCGGCGACCGCTTGATCCTGACCATGCCGCAAGACATTCTCTTCCCGGTGGACGGGGCCACCGTTGCTCCTGCCCTGCGTGACGACCTCTTCAAGGTCTCGCAGAGCCTTCAGGCCTATCCCGACACCACCGTGCAGGTCGTAGGCCATACCGACAGCGACGGCGATGCAGGATATAATCAGGGCCTGTCCAAACGTCGCGCAAATGCGGTTGCGGATGTGCTTGCCAGCGGCGGCGTGCCTTATGGCCGTATCCGCGCCTTTGGCCGTGGCGAGGATCAGCCGGTCGCGTCGAACCTCACCAGCGAGGGCAAGGCACAGAACCGCCGCGTAGAGATCGTGATCCTGCCGAACGCCTGACGGTTCCTGAAACGCGAGAAGGGGCTGACCGCATCCCGGTCAGCCCCGTTTTTATTTGGTCTGGATACTTTCGAGATAGGCCATCAGCGCCGCAAGTGGGCGCGGTGTGGGTGTAAGCCTGCCATCACCCACGTCGAGCGGCACGGTGTCGCCCTCCAGTAACAGACCGAATTCCGGCATCTCTTGTCCCGGTAGGCCTGTGCGGTCGTAGCCGTCGATCACGGACAGCACATGCGCGCGGGGAAACACCCCATCGTTCGAGAGCCGCGTCAAATCCGCCGGGCGCGGCGTGAAACCAGAGGCCCAAGGCCCGTCACCCTTGCCCGATGCCCCGTGGCATTGGACGCAGTTGGCGTCATAGATCGCGGCCCCTTCGCCCGCGTCGGGCATGGATTGGGTCGCCGCACAGGCCGCAACACCTGCGGCGGTCAGGATTGCCAAGATACGCATCGCTCGCCCCTTTGTTTTCGCCAAGGGTAGCAAGAGCCCCATGACTGCGCAACGCCCCTGATCAGGACAGCTCGCCCGCCAACCCCTTGTCGATCAGGGCCACGGTTTCCGTGACGCCATAGAGCGCTATGAACCCGCCAAAGCGCGGCCCCTGCGAGGCCCCCAGCAGAACCTCGTAGAGCGCCTTGAACCAGTCGCGCAGCGGCTCGAAACGGTCACGACCAACCGCATAGACAATGGATTGCAGCGCCTCGTCCTCAGCTGGGCCATCATAGGCGGCCAGTTGATCGCGCAAGTCCATCAGCGCCTCACGCTCCAGATCGGTGGGCGCGCGATAGACCTTCTCGGGGGCTACGAAATCCTCGTAATAGCGCACCGCATAGCCTGCGGCGGCATCTAGGTCGGCATGGGTCTCGGGGCGCGCGTCCGGCGCATAGCGACGGATGAACCCCCAGAGCGTTTCCTTGTCCTCTGCGGCAGAGACCGAGGCAAGGTTGAGCAGCATCGAGAAGGGCACGACCATCCGGCTCTCGGGAACATTGCCGCCGTGGATATGCCAGACCGGATTGGCCAATTGCTGCTCCAGCGTCTGATCGGGGAAGGCGCGCAATTGCTGGTGATACTCGTCCACCGCCTTGGGGATCACATCGAAATGCATCCGCTTGGCGGTCTTGGGCTTTTGATACATGAAGTAAGACAGGCTCTCGGTGGCCGCATAGGTCAACCACTGGTCAATCGACACGCCATTGCCCGAGGATTTCGAGATTTTCTGTCCGCTTTCGTCAAGGAAGAGCTCATAGGTGAAATGCTCTGGCGCGGGCGCGCCCAGCGCGCGGCAGATGCCGTCATAAATCGGCGTGTTGGTCGAGTGATCCTTGCCATACATCTCGAAATCCACACCGAGTGCCGCCCAACGGGCCCCGAAATCAGGCTTCCATTGCAGTTTCACATTGCCGCCCGTCACCGGCAGGGTCCATTCGCGCCCGGTCTCGTCGTCAAAGGTGATGGTGCCGTCCTTGGCGTTCACCTCTTTCATCGGGACATAGAGCACGCGGCCCGTTTCGGGATGAATGGGCAGAAAGATCGAATAGGTCTGCTGCCGCTCTTCACGAAGGGATTGCAGCATGATCTTCATGATCGCGTCATAGCGCTCGGCGGCGCGCAAGAGCACGGCGTCGAATTGGCCAGAGCGATAGAATTCAGTGGCCGAATAAAACTCATACTCGAACCCGAAGGTGTCGAGGAACCGCCGCAGCATGGCATTGTTGTGGTGGCCAAAGCTCTCATGCGTGCCAAAGGGGTCCGGCACGGAGGTGAGCGGCTTTTGCAGATGCTCCATCAGCATCTCACGGTTGGGCACATTGCCCGGAACCTTGCGCATGCCGTCGAGGTCGTCGGAAAAGCAGATCAGCCGGGTGGGAATATCGCTGATCACCTCAAAGGCGCGGCGGATCATCGTGGTGCGCAGCACCTCGCCAAAAGTGCCGATATGGGGCAAGCCCGAGGGACCATAGCCCGTCTCGAAGAGCACGTAGCCCTTCTCCGGCGGGGCCTTTTCATAGCGTTTGAGCACGCGGCGCGCCTCTTCAAAAGGCCAGGCTTTCGAATTCATCGCGGCGTCGCGCAGGTCGGACATCTGTCACACTCCAGGTTGCGCCTCGCCAAAATCCCGGCGCGGCATCTGCGCTTCCTATTGCCGGGGGGCGTGACAGTCAATATTCTGCACCGCAACATAGCCCCGCGCGAAAGGCCCGCATATGTCCGAACCGATGCCCCACCCGCTCACACCGCAGGATTGTCTTGTGGCGGTCATGATCGCTGTCTCGGCCTCAGACGAGGACATGCGCACCGCCGAACTCATCAAGATAGAGAGCACGGTGAACAATCTGCCGATCTTTGCCGATTACGATCTGGATCGGCTGAAGCTGATGTCGCAAACCGTGCTCGATCTTTTCACGGTAGAAGACGGTCTTGATGCGCTCTTTGGTCTGGTGCGTGCCAATCTGCCCGAACGGCTGTTCGAGACGGCCTATGCGCTTGCCTGTGATGTGGCCGCGGCGGATGGGACTTTGAACGAGCGCGAACTGCGTCTGCTCGAAGAGATTCGCTATGAACTCACGATCGATAGATTGCATGCCGCCGCCATCGAACGCGGCGCACGGGCACGGCATATGACCGCATGAGCCTGCTCAACGCGCCGCTCCGCGCGCGGGTGGGGTGCCTGCCCGCCGCAGGATGACACCAAGGCGGGCAAAGCTGTTTTTGACCGAAACCGACTCGTTCTCGGCCAGGAATCCGTCCAACTCAGGCCACACCCGGATCGCCTGATCCAGATCTGGATCGCTGCCTTCTGAGTAGAGACCAACCCTGATCATTGTCTCAGATCTGGCGTAGCTGCCCAAAAGGCCACGCGCACGTGAAATCAGTGCGTTCTCCTCCTCGGTTGCGGCACGTGGCAGGCTGCGCGATACGGACCGCAAGAGATCAATCGCTGGATAGCGTCCACGTTCCGCAATCTGACGATCCAGCACCACATGTCCGTCAAGAACCCCGCGCAGAATGTCGGCGATCGGTTCCTCCATATCCGAGCCCGCGACGAGGACAGTCAAGAGCGCGGTGATATCCCCTGCCCCATCCTCCCCCGGCCCCGCCCGCTCGCAAAGAGACATGATGAGATGCGAGGTTGATGCGGGATATCCGCGCAGTGCCGGCATTTCTCCTGCTGCCGTCGCCACCTCTCGATGCGCCTCGGCAAAACGTGTGATCGAATCGGCAAGAAAGAGCACCTGCTGCCCTTGATCACGAAAGAACTCGGCCACCGCCATCGCCGTCCAGGCACAGCGACGACGAACGAGCGGTGAGCGGTCCGAGGTGGCAGCAACAATGACGCTGCGGCGCATACCCTCTGGCCCCAGGACATGCTCGACGAACTCTCGCAATTCACGCCCGCGCTCGCCAATGAGGGCAATCACCACGACATCCGCCTGCATATGCCGCGCCAGATGCCCAAGCAGCATGGATTTGCCGACGCCCGATCCGGCAAATAAGCCCACACGCTGGCCGCGCACGATGGGTAGCATCGTGTTGAACGCCGCCATCCCGGTTTCCAGCCGTACGCCAAGCGCACGTCGCCGCGCAGGTGCTGGGGGATCAGCCCGCAGCATCCGTGCCTCGGCCCCCCGCAACAGAGGGCGACCATCAAGCGGGGTGCCAAAGGGATCAATGATCCGACCCAACCAGCCCGCAGAGGGCGCAATGAACTCGGCCTGCCCCAACATCGCCCGGTCGCCAAGCGCGACCCCCTCAGGGCTGGAATCAGGCAGGACCATCACCGAGGCCGCCTCGAGCCGGATCACTTCGCCCGTAAGCGGGGCGCCCGAGCGACGCCGGATATCCACCCTGTCACCAAGCCGCGCCTCAGAGGATAGGCCACTGATCCTCAAGGTATTTCCCTGCACCGCGCTGACCCGCCCCATCACCCGCGACATGCGCAACGAAGAGAGTTCCGCCCGCAACGCCGTCATGTCCTGTCTCTGCATCGATTGCTCCAATCCTGATCCCGCAAACAATTTCTAAAGGAATCAGGGTTAAGCCTTGGTTGAAGCCAATCGAGGGAGAAGCCCCGATGTTTGAGACTATGGAAATCTTTCGCATGGCCCATGCGTTGGCGCAGCATGCGGGTGCCCGTCAGGCCGTGGTATCGCAGAACATGGCCAATGCCGATACGCCGGGCTATGCCGCGCGCGACATCGCAGCCTTCGCGCAGGTCTACGACTCGGATCGCGGTGCGCAGTCACCGCGCATCACGCGGGATGGGCATATGCTCGGATCCGAGACGCGCCTTGAATTCACTGTGGCCGACGATCCGACTGCGGTCGCGGACCCTAATGGCAACTCGGTCACGCTCGAGACCGAAATGCTGCGTGCGGTCGATGTGAAACGGCAACATGACCGCGCGCTTGCGATCTACAAATCCTCGCTCACCGTGCTGCGCACGGCGATCGGGCGGCGATAGGGGCAGGTCATGAGCGATTTTTCCGACGCCCTTTCCGTTTCTGCCAGCGGTCTCAAGGCACAGGCCCAACGCCTGCGCCATGTGTCCGAGAATATCGCGAATGCCGACACGCCCGGTTATCGGCGCAAAACCGTGTCGTTCGAAACGACCCTCACCGGGACTGGCACCGATGGCGCCGTCGCAGTGAGCCGGGTCAACCTTGACCGCAGCGAACCGCAGCGGATCTACGATCCCAGCCACCCGCTTGCCGATGAGAGCGGGCATTATCAGGGGTCTACCGTCGATCTGATGATCGAAATCGCTGACGCCCGCGAAGCACAGCGCAGTTACGAGGCCAATCTCAAGATGTTCGATCAGGTGCGGCAGATGTCCGCCGGGCTGATGGACCTGTTACGCCGATAAAGGAGATCCAGAATGGATATTACAGCACTGAATGCCGCCCAGAAATACTCTGCCGCGCGACCGGCCACCGAACCGCTGGCTGGTCAGGCCGCCGCCGGCAGCGCCTTTCAGACTCTCGCCAAGGATTTTGCTGCCACGCTCTCCGAGGGCGAGACCCTCGCCAAGGCGAGCATGATCGGCAAGGCCGATCCGCATTCTCTCGTGCAAGCGCTCGCGCAAACCGAACTCGCGGTTGAGGCCGCTGTCACGGTGCGCGACCGTGTGGTGGAGGCCTATCAGGAAATCCTCCGCATGCCGGTCTGATCCGATGCTGAACGAGGTCCTGTTCTTTGACACGTTGCGCGAAACCCTCTGGATATCGGTCATCGTCTCTTTGCCGATCCTCGCCGTAGCGCTGGTGGCAGGCCTCGTGGTCGGGCTCTTTCAGGCCCTCACCTCGATTCAGGAACTGACCCTGACCTTTGTTCCCAAGCTGGGCGCGATCATCGTCGTGTTCTGGATCACGATGGGGTTCATGACGCAAACGCTGGTCACATTCTTTCAGGACCGGCTCATTCCGATCATCACAGGAGGCTGAGATGGAAAGCGCAGGTTACACGACGCTCACCCGACAGACCGGGCTTTTGCGCGAATTGCAGGTTGTCGCCAACAACATCGCCAATGCCGCAACCACCGGCTATCGTCAGGACGGGTTGATCTTTTCCGAATTCGTCAAGCAAACCGAAGGCGGTCCATCGCTCTCGATGGCACGCGGCAATGTGCGAATGACCTCTATGCTACAAGGGCCACTTGCCCCCACCGGCGGCATGCTTGATCTGGCGATAGAGGGCGAAGGCTTTTTCCTGATCGAGACCCCTTCGGGCGAGCGCCTGACGCGCGCGGGTAATTTCACGCTCTCGGCTCAGGGCGATCTGGTGACGCCTGACGGGTTTCGGGTGCTGGATGTCGGCGGGGCGCCTGTATTCATTCCGCCCGACGCCACGAATATCGGCCTCTCGCCCGACGGCACGCTGAGCGATAACGGTCGCCCCTTGGCCCAGATCGGTCTCGTGCGCCCCGTCGACGGCTTTGCCATGGTCCGCGAGGATGGCGTCATGTTCCGCGCCGATGGCGAGATTGAGCCGGTCGAAGAGGGGCGCATCCACCAAGGGTTTCTGGAGGGTGCCAATGTCGATCCCATCGGCCAGGTCGCCCGCATGATCGAGGTGCAGCGCGCCTATGAGATGGGCCAGAGCTTTCTCGATAGCGAACATGAGCGCGTGACCTCCGCACTCGAGTCCTTCATCCGATAAGCCAGGAGCACGCCATGCATATCCTCAAGATCGCCGCCACCGGAATGGCCGCCCAGCAGATGCGGGTCGAGACGATTTCGAACAACCTCGCCAATATGTCCACCACCGGCTATAACGCGCGCCGGGCGGAATTCGCCGATCTGCACTATCAGCAGTTGGCCCGCGCAGGCACTATCAATGCTGCCGATGGCACGGTCCTGCCCACGGGGGTACAACTGGGCCTCGGCGTGCGGCCCTCGGCGATTTCGGTGCAACTGGCGCAAGGGTCGCTGACCCAGACCAATGGCGATCTCGACCTCGCCATCGACGGGAGCGGCTATCTCGAGGTCCGATTACCCTCGGGCCAGTCCGGCTATACCCGCGACGGCGCCCTCAAACGCTCGGCGGATGGGGTCATCGTCAATTCCGACGGCTTTCCCGTCGCCCCCGAAATTACCATCCCAGAGGATGCTCGCAGCATCACCATAAACGCCGAAGGCGAGGTTTTCGCCTTTTTTCAAGACACGGCCGAAGCACAGCAACTGGGCCAGATCGACCTTGTCGGCTTTACCAACCCCAAGGGGCTTGAGGCCATCGGCGGCAATCTCTTTGTCGAGACCGAGGCCTCTGGCCCCGCGAATGTAACCACCGCTGGACAAGATGGTTTGGGCACGCTGCGCCAAGGCTATCTCGAAGACAGTTCGGTCGATCCGGTGCGCGAGATCACCGAGTTGATCGAAGCTCAACGGGGCTATGAGCTGAATGCCAAGGTCATCACTGCCGCCGACCAAATGCTCAGTGCCACGACACAGGTGCGGTGATGCGGTGGCTTACCCTCATTCTCGGCGTGCTCCTCAGCGGTCCCGCTTTGGCAGATTTAATCATCGCCACCCGCACCATACGCCCCCAGGAAATCCTTGGGCCGTCAGACCTGTTGCTGCAAGAGGGCGCAGACCAGAGCAATGTCACGCTGGAGGACCTGATCGGACAAGAGGCGCGGGTGGCCCTCTATGCAGGGCGTCCGGTGCGCCCCGGCGATGTCGGACCACCCGCCGTGGTCGAGCGCAATCAAGTCGTGCCACTGATCTATTTGCGTGGCGGTCTTGAGATCATGACCGAGGGTCGCTCGCTCGACCGGGCGGGGATCGGGGATCATGTCCGCGTTATGAACCTGGCGTCGCGCGCCACCGTCTCGGGGCGCGTCACAGCGAGCGGCCGAATACTTGTTTCTCAATAGGAGTCGCCATGCCCGCCTTTCGTTTTGTCACAGTATTTGGTGTGGTTCTGCTCAGCGCCGCCTGCGCGCGTCTCGACCATCTCGGCAAGCCGCCCAGCTTTACGCCGACGATGAACTCCACCGAACAGCTTGCCATGCTGGATCCAGGCTTGCCACGCAGCACCGCGCAGGACACGCCCTTTCAACAAGCCTCGCTCTGGAGCGGCGGCAAGCAGTCGCTCTTGGGCGACCGGCGCGCAGCCCAGCGTGGCGACATCATGACCGTTGTCATTGAGATTGACGAAGAGGCGCAGATCTCGAATTCCACATCGCGCTCTCGGGACGGGTCCGAGAGCCTTGCGATCCCGGACCTCTTCGGCATCCCGCAACGGCTCAACCGCAACCTGCCCGAGGGGGCCAGCCTGGACCGCGCCGCCGGTCTCAATTCCACCAGCCAATCGGGCGGAGAGGGCTCTGTCAGCCGAAGTGAGGAATTGACCCTGCGCGTGGCCGCGACCGTGATGCAGGTCCTGCCAAATGGGGTGCTCGAGATACAGGGTTCTCAGGAGGTGCGGGTCAATTTCGAGCTGCGGGAGTTGCTGGTGTCCGGCTTTGTACGTCCCGAAGACATCTCGCGCCAGAACGAGATCACCTATGACAAGATCGCCGCCGCACGGATTTCCTATGGGGGACGCGGCCAGATCACCGATGTTCAGCAACCCAGGATCGGTCAGCAATTGCTCGACGGCCTTCTGCCCTTTTGACACCCAGCTTCAGGATCCACCACAATGCTTGCGAAATTGCTGCCTCTACTTTTGCTGCTGTTCGGCGTGGCGGCCGGGGCCGGAGCGGGCTTTGTCCTCAGACCCGAGACTGAGAGCGTGCAGGTGGAAAATCCGGCAATGCCCGGCAAGGATCATGCAGCACCAGCGCCAGAAACCCCCATTGCCAGTGACATCGTGAAACTCAACAATCAGTTTGTCATCCCTTTGGTTGCCAAAGACAGGATCACTGCACTGATGGTGCTGTCGCTCAGCGTCGAAACCGCCGCAGGTCGCACATCGGAGATCTATGACCGCGAACCGAAGCTGCGGGATGTTCTGTTGCAAGCCCTTTTCAATCACGCCAACCGTGGAGGCTTTGACGGAGAGTTCACCAAAGCCCGGAACATGGATGTTCTGCGCCTGGCGTTGGCCGAAGCTGCAAGCGAGGTGCTGGGGGATGCGATCCTAGGAGTTCTGATCACCGAAATCGCACGCCAGGACATCTGAACGACGGCAGTCAGTCGGGGTACGTCCGCAAAAGCTGAGCGAGACTGTCCAAAAGCGCGGTCCGCGCCCTGTCGCGCCTTTGCACAGCGCAGCGCGTTTCCTCCTCCGAGAGTTGGGTCGCCGCCTGATACTTCCCAAAACTGCGATGCAGCTCTCGGCTCAGCTGACCCTTGCGCCCTAGAACACGCGCCAGTTCGGAATGCAGCCGCGCCTTGCTCTGCCCGATCCAACCCTGCCACAAGAGATCCGCGCCGACCGCACGATATCCGCTTGCATCCTCTTGGGGCATCTCGCCTGCGGTGCGGCGCATCGCTTCAAGCTGGCGCAGGTCAGCGCGCAAACCTGCCTCTTCCGTCAGCAGCCTTTGCATCCTGGCCGAGTCCGCGCGATAGAGCGCCTCTGTCAGGGCGATCATGTCGGCCTCGCTTCGGAAGGTCATCCAAAACTCCTTGCCTTGCGCCGCATGTCTTCGGCAAAGCGGATGGCGACGGCCACTGCGGCGTAATGCATGGGATCAATTTCCTGGCCGATTTCTGTCGTGGCGTGCAGCGCGCGCGCGGTGGGCGCATCCGACAAGACAGGCACGTCATTGTCACGAGCAAGGTCGCGGATCGCGAGCGCGATGTGATCCTGGCCCTTGGCTACGCAGATTGGTGCAGCCCCCGGTTTGCGGCTCCATTTCAGAGCCACGGCAAAATGGGTGGGATTGACGATCACCACATCGGCCGTCGGCACATCCGCCATCATCCTGCCAGATGCCAATTCCGTGGCGCGGTGCCGGCGCCGCTGCTTGACGCTGGGATCGCCGTCATTCTGCTTTTGCTCGTCGCGCATGTCCTTATGTGACATCCTCTGACGCCGCAGATGATCGAAATGCTGCCAGAGATAATCAAGCCCACCAACTGCGAGCGTGATCAGCAAAACAAGGATCAGGAAATCGATCATCATCGCGCCCATCACCGCCCCGATGATCGGGGCTTCTGCATGCACGGCGCTCACCATGTCAGGTAGCCGATAGGACAGGAACCCTCCAAGCAGGAGGCCGTAAAGACCTAACTTCGCAAAACTCTTGGCAAATTCAAAAAGCCCCGTCGCCCCGAACTTGTTCTTGGCGTTCTCGACCGGATTGAGACGCGATAATCTCGGCTCCAGCTTGTTTGGGGCCACCACAAACGCGCGTTGTGCGATCACGGCCGCAAGTGTGAGCGCCATTGGCAAGATGAGAAACAGGGAAAGGCCGAGCACGATCTGCCCCGCCATATCGCCCAACGCCGAGGCGGCGCGACCGCCCTGAAACACGAGCGACGCCAAGTGGTCGGACTGTTCCAGCAAGGCCACAAGATTGTCGCCAACCTTCTCCAGCAACATACCGCTTGCACCCAAAAGAGCGAGCAGTAGCCCGGCGTAGGATCCCGCCGTGTTGAGATCGGCAGAGCGCGCGAACTCACCTTTCTTGCGGGCCTCATCCAGCTTGTGCTGTGTCGCCTCGAGCGTCTTGTCAGAGTCGTCCTCTTGCCCTTCCATCGCTATCCTCCGAACGGGTTCGCGACAAAATTCTGCAATGCCTCGACCCAAACCATCAGCATCGTGGGCACCACCAACATCAGCAGAAAAAGTGTAAAGGCCATGATCACCGGGGCCCCAACCAGAACAACCATCAACTGCGGCATCGCCCGATTGATGATGCCCAGAGTCAGGTTGTAGAGAACCGAGACAAGAACAAAGGGCGCGGCAAGGGAGAAGCCAAAGGAAAACGCCTGCGCAATCCGGGCCACGCCCCATTGCGACAGGGCACCGATATCCGGGGGCTCCCCAACAGGAAAAACCGTGTAACTGAGCACGATCATCTCTGTTACACGGACATGCAAGCCCATGATCATCATGAGAGCAACGCCCCCCGTTGCGAGCAGGTGACCAATGGCCGGGAGCGGCGTTTGTCCGACACTCCCAAGGATCTGCGCCAGAGAGGTTGACTGCGCCGCAATTGACCCTGCCATCTGCAAGGCCATCAGAAAGAGCCGTAAGGCGAGACCGAGAGCGAGACCGATGATCGTTTCAGACAGGATAAAGCCCACAGTCGGCGAATGCACCTGTGCCGTTAGATCAGGCGACAGCACGGGGGCCACGATCATCGTAAACGCGATGACAATAACCAACTTGATCCGCATCGGAACAGAGGCCTCGCCAATTCCCGGCAAGAGCCCGATGATCGGCGCCACCCGCAGGAATACGCCTACATGCAGCCAAAGCATGTCAATCGACAGTTCAAAGACTTGGGCAAAGGGCGTCACGAGCGCACTACCCCAACAAGCGACGGTTTGACCTCGAATCCAATTTCTTCAAAGCTTAGAACCGGGACGTTGACATTCCTCGCACTCAAGAGCGTGCGCAGAAACCGGCGTCGCAAGGTCGAGGTGACGAGGGCAGGCGATAGTCCCCTTTCCCCGGCCAGTTGCACCTGTTCGGCAACTCCGGCCGTGAGCGCGCTGAATTGCTCTGGTGGCAAGGCAACGTCGGAACGACCCCGCTCGCTGTTCACCTCATAGGTTGCAAATGTATCCTCCCATTCCGGAGCAAGCTGGATCAGGGGCAGGCTGCCATCGGGGCGTTGCAACCCGGCCACCAACTGAAACCCAAGCCTCTGGCGCACATGCTCGCATATCGTCTCGGATTGGGACCCCAAGTGGCGGGATTCGGCAATGGCCTCAAGAATGAGCGGCAGGTTTCGGATCGAGACCTGCTCTGCCAGCAAGAGACGCAGCACGGCATGCAGCAGATCCGGTGCAACCCGGTCCGGGATCATGTCTTCGAGCAGCTTGCGATTAGCCTCTGACCTGCCTTTGTCAGAGAGGTTCACCATTTCATCGAGCAGACGCCGCATGGCCTTCATGGTCAGCAATCGACTTAGATTGCGGCGAATCACCTCGAGCAGATGGGTTGCCAGCACCTCGGGCGGCGCAACCAAAGTGACCCCGCAGAGCGCCGCGCGATCCTGTTCGGATGCCGGTATCCAACGTGCCGGTGCGCCATAAACCGGTTCTTTGACCGTTTCACCCGGTGCCAACGAAGGATAGTGCTCGGGATCGAGAGCGAGAAGGTGATTATCCCGCAAGAACGCCCGCGCCCGCTCCACCCCTTGAATGCGGATCAGGTAGCTGCCGGGCGGCATCCCGGGATCATCGGTCAACCGGATATCCGAGAGGATTATCCCATATGTCGTTGCAATATACTGGCGCATATTGGTGATGCGCGCCTCAAGACCGACGCCGGGATCAAGCACCATGTTGACGAGGTCCGGGGCAAATTCCACATGAATATCATCCAACTCCAGAATATCGCCCATCGACCTGACCGGCGCGCTTGCTGGGGCAGTATCCTCGGCCGGGGAAGCCGCGCTCAAGACCCGGCTGCGATGGCTGGCAAAGGCCAACGCGGCCAACCCAACGCCGCCGAGGAGAAAAGGCACAAACGGAAGGCCCGGAACGAGCGCGAAAAGCCCCATCAAGACCGCAACCGTTGCGAGCGCCCTTGGATGACGGCCAATCTGCTCGGAAATCGCAAGATCCGTCGCGCCCTTGTTGCCGCCCCGAGCCAGCAGCAGAGCGGCAGCAATCGAGATAATTACCGCTGGAATCTGCGTGACGAGCCCGTCGCCGATTGTCAGGATCGTATAGGTTTCAAAGGCTTGACCGATCGGCATGTCATGCATCGCGATGCCGATCACGAGACCAACCAGAAAGTTCAGGAGCGTGATCAAAAGGCCCGCAACCGCATCGCCCTTGACGAATTTAGAGGCTCCATCAAGCGATCCGAAAAAGGTGGTTTCTTGTTGCTCCCTCTCTCGTCGTTCCTTGGCCTCATGATGACTGATGGCGCCCGCCGACATGTCACTGTCAATAGCAAGTTGTTTGCCCGGCATGGCATCGAGGGCAAAGCGCGCGCCCACTTCCGCCATGCGCGCGGCTCCTTTTGTAATCACCAGAAAGTTGACGATCAACAGCACCAGAAACACGACGAGCCCCAACAGCACATTGCCGCCAATGATGAAATTGGCAAATCCCTCAATCACCTCTCCGGCGGCATCTGCGCCGGTGTGACCCTCTCCGATGATCAGCTTGGTCGAGGAGACGTTGAGCGCCAGTCGGAGCATCAAGGACGCCAGCAGGATTGTCGGGAATGCGGAAAAATCGAGTGGCCTGTCGATAAAGAGCGTGATCGTGAAGATCAGGATCGCAAGAGCAAAGGACGCGGCCAGGCCGACATCCAGCATCCATGCCGGAACGGGCAGGATCATCATCACGATCACGGCCATAAGGGCGAGTGCCAGAAGGACCGTTGGTTGAAACACCGATTTGATGGATAGGCCGGTCATGCCTTAGAAACCTACCGCGACTGTTTGATCGAGACGGATCATGTAGCCCCGAGTTTCCCCCATCGGCACGAGAGAGCCCCGACGCGAGACACCATTCGAATTCTGCAACAGCGGATAGCCGTTCCGGGACAGAACAGGCTCGGCGGGCCACTGCCGCGTAGTTGTCTCAGATTCTTGGGGCGGGATGCCGTCTAGCCCGGCGCGGATATCTTCGACCCTTTCGCGATAGCCTTGGGCGCGCTGCGGTTGCCGGGAATGATAGGCCCCAATCGCCTTGGACCAAGTGCCCATCTCACGCCGCAAGTCACCCAAAAATCGCGCAGCGTACAGCGCATTCTCCCTTGGATCGAACATGCTCTCAAACGAGTCGAACGCTGCAGCGTGCCACCGAGTGTTTATCTGAAAGCACCCAATGTCGAAACTGCGGACACCGCGAGCATAGGCGCCGCGCACAAAGGCATGCGCCGCCGCTTCGCTCTCGAACCAATAGCCGTCGCCCTCCAAGTTCACGGTCCAAGGCCAAGCCTGAAATTCGCCCGCCACGAAACGGCCCGTTTCAACCTTGGCAATCGCGCGCAGCACATTTGTGGGAACATCCGCTTTTCCCGCCGCGTGCCGGGCCGCGTCATCACAAAGATCGACGGGGGTCGCCATGGCCTGTACCGCGCCCATAAAACTGTAGATCGTTAGGTGCCATAGCAGGCACCATAAACGGGTCAGACCTTTCTTTACCCGGTTGATAGGGACAGATTGTAAAACTCTACGGTCATGCGTTTGCTCTGCTCCGCTCCCTATGTGCGCCAGAAGTTTGCCAGACACAGGCTGTCCACCAACAAAGCGGCCTATGATCAGAAGGTCAGCCATTAACGCTCCAAGTTTAGTTGCGACGAAGGCCTCGACACTGGCGTTCTTTCGCTTTAGCGCCCACGCTCTCGGAATCTCCACGACCAGCCTGCGCCCTATCTCTTGCGATTCGGTAACTTGTTGCCCGATTGTCAGGGGGAAATGGAAATTTCGGTACTCGCCAACAGCGCGCTCAAAGCGGAGCGGGCAGCAACGCTTTGATCAATCAATTGTCGATTGAAAGACAGAACTCCGCCGGATTTGTCTGGCGCAGCTTGCGTCATGGCTTGGGCCAGCTTTTGCTGCGACGGGTCACCCGAGGACAAGAGACTTTGCCAATCCCGTGAAAGCCATGCGGCTTTCTGCTTTGCGGCCTCATCTTTAAGCCCCTTTGCATAGCGCATTGCTCCGGCGTAATCTCCAAGAGCGGTCCGGGCGCGGGCGCGCAGGGTGTCGGCCTCAGGCGAGGCAAGACCGATGATCTCTGCCTCCACGAGGTGCGGACGTCCCCGGGCCAGCGCAATTTCTGCCTTCAAGAGCCGATACTGCGGGTCTTTTTCCGGCGGCGGTGCCGTATTGAGAAGCGCATCCGCAAGATCGGCAAACCCCAAGGTCAACACGCGCTCCACGATCCGCCGGTTCAGATCGGCAGGCATCATTGAGAAATTTGCCTTAGGCTCATTCAGGGTCTGTCGGAGGAACGCCAGATCCTCGGCATGTGCGACAAGCAGGTGCAACATCTCATTGCGCGTTTCCTTTGCCGTTTCGATCGGCAAATCAGGGCTGACGCGATCAAATTCAGCAAAAGCTTCGTGGTAGGATCGCGATGCGGTCAGGGCCAGCAAATAAGAGCGCCCAAGGTCTTGACCCAGCGGGGTTCCACGGGCCTCTTGATAGAGAGCGGCGGCCAGTTGTGCGGTGTCGTAGTCTATGGCTTGCCCCCGAGAGATTCGGGATTTGATCAGAACTGACAGAGCCTGCGCAGAGTCCGCATCATTCCGCGACAAAGAGCCTTTCAGGCTTTGGTCGGCCGCGTCGAAATCATCGTCTGCCATCGCAAGCTCTGCTCTTGCGATTTTTTCGCCGGCGGTGCCCGGCAAGTCCGTCGGCGCAAGACCCCGCAAGATCATATCCGATGTTTCACGATGCTTGGCCGCCAGCAGCTTGCGGGCAAGCGTCGGGCCAAGATGTCGACGCAGGTGCTCGGGTAATTCTGCAAACCCACGTAGGATCGCCGGATGGTCGAGCAGTTCGCCCTCTGGAATTGCCTCATGCGCCAGCGCAGCCCATAAGGCGCTGCGCCCACTGCATCCCAGATCTTGCTTGAGGCGGGTCACTGATAGCGCGACATCTGGGTCGTCAACCACCGCCGCCAATTCTAGGAGAACCGAGACCTCATGGGCATCAGACGGGATCAACGACACCACTTGCAGCGCCTCTCGGCCAAATCCGAAATAGATGTAGAGCCTTGCAAGTTGCAGCGCGATTTCTGGATCGACAACATCGAATTCCCCCGAAAGTCGAGGATAGAGATCACCTATCTGCTCCGGTAGCGGTGCCCGCTCTCCCCAGGTCGCAACGTCCAGAGTGGCCTCTGGTAGACAGGCGGTCGTGGGTGTGTCGGACGGCGCAGAGGACAAGGCCAGTTTTGGAGCGCGGTCGATTGCGCCCATCACCCGGAGATTGTCGCCCGGGGCCAAAGGCAAAACTTTGATCAAGCGAGACTCGGTACCCGGTGCCATGTCGTCAGGCGGCATAGTCTCGACCGTCGCACTTAGAGGTGTTGGGGGGGACAATGGCTCTGCAACGTGGTCGAGCAAGCGTACAGGCTCGACCAGTCCCTGATTGGCTGACTGGGCGATCTGCTCCAGAAGGGTCCGCCGCGCCGTCCGCAGTATATCATCCGGCGCAGGCGCGATGGGAGGCATGCCGGTCTGCGTCATGCCTAGAGGCGGGGCTATGCCCGATGCCACCAATCTGGCCGCCGAAGACTCGGGCCGCGCCATCATCGACAGCACGAGGCCAGCGGTCTCGTCCTCTGCCGCACGCGCTTCCTTTGTTTGCGCTGGCGGCATCTCGGTGGTGGCAAATGTGAGAATGTCAATCACCAACATAGACCCGGAATGCCAGAACGTCCGCGTTGTGCAGGCACAGCCAAATGTCAGGTCCAGTTGTCCAGAGCCGTCCGGAGCGTCAATCGCGGCAAGCCGCCCTTGGGTCAGCCGGTCAAAGGCTCGGCTCAGGTCAAATGCGGGGCTCTGGCCGGAAAAGGTAATCGTGATGCCATCCTCGCGGGCTTGCCCCTGCCAGTCGCGTCGCGCTGGAAAATCCAGCACCAGCCGCGTAAACCCCTCATGCTCTCCCGAGCGCACCACAACGTTTTGAGCAAGCGCTGGAATGGCCCATAGAGACAGGAACAACACTGTGACCCACGCCCGGATCATGCCGCCTCCTGTTTCAGAGATTTCAATGCCTCTTCCAACTCGTTGAAACTTGGACGCTTGTGGTTTGGTGTGTTTTGCCGCCCCACTTCAATGCAGATATTTGTGGCATGGTTATGCAGATTGGCCACCAGCACTTCGCGGATCAGTTGATAGAAATGCCCGTCCTCCTCGACCACATCCTTGACCTTGGCCGCGAAGGGCCCGACCAGCCCGTACGAGAGGAAGACGCCCAAAAAGGTCCCAACCAACGCGCCACCAATCATCTTGCCAAGGATTTCCGGTGGCTGGTCAATCGACGCCATCGTCTTGATGACCCCTAGGACAGCGGCGACAATCCCCAAAGCGGGCAACCCGTCCGCCATGGTTTGCAGGGCATGGCTTGAGTGCAAAGCATGGTGAAGAGTGGCCTCCATCCGCTTTTCCAGAACCTCTTCCACCTGATGCGGATCGTCGTAATTCATGGAGGCCGAGCGTAGCGTGTCGCTGATCAGGGCCACAGCCTCTGCATCGGCCAAAATCTTGGGGTATTTCGAGAAGATTGCCGAATCCTTTGGGGCCTCGATATGCTCTTCGACGGCGATTGGGTTCTGCCGACCCAAACGGATCAACTCGAATAAAAGACAGAGCAAATCCCTGTAATCCTGCGGCTTCCATTTCGGTCCCTTGAAGACCTTGGCCACATCTCTGAGTGTGTGCTTGATCGCAGGTCCGTCATTACTAATGAGAAAGGCTCCGACAGCCGCCCCACCGATCATCATGAATTCGAACGGCAACGCCTTGAGTATGATCCCAAGCTTGCCCCCGGCGGCCATATAACCACCAAAGACCATGACGAAAATTATGACAATCCCGATAATCCCGACCATCGTGTTCCCCACAGGCAATCCCTGATCCGAGACTGCCATCAAGCCGTTAACAAACCCTGACGGTCCGCCCTCATTCCCGAGGCGCGGTGGCATTGCGCCCCGCGAGGATCACGCTGATGCCATGTGCCGCACCGGGCGACAGCCCAGCGAGCACATCGGCCGCGGAGTCGGGGCGCATGCGGGCAAGGAATCCGGCCGCAAAGACCGGGTCCATTTCCTCAAAGAGTGCGGCCGCCTGTTTGGGCTTCATCGACTCGTAAACCTTGGTGAGTTGCAGCACGTCATTCTCAGCGGCACTTTCCGTGACGGCGATCATGCGGCGCAAATCCTCTTCGGCAGACGTCAGTGCCGTGATTTTTTCGCCGACCTCCTGCTCGACCAGTTTGAGGGCTTGTTCCCTGTTTCGCACGGCCGCCTCTCGCTCCTCAAGAGTGCGCCCGCGCTCTTGCAGCGCTTCAAGCAGGACTTTCATATCTTCCGGCGTTTCGCAGTCCTTTGCGGGAGGCGTGCTGCTCTCTTCTATAGGCTCTGACGCGAGGGCAAAGGCCCCGCCGATACCATCGCCAAACCGCAGCAAGGCTGATGCCATCAAAAAGGTCGAGAGAATTAAAAGCACGCCGCGTGCGGGTCTTGATCGCGCAGATGGCTTGGTTGAGGAGGAGCGCCAAATCATTGGGCCGCCCCTCGCGCCGGTTCGTGATGGCGCTTGAAAACGGGCCCAGTCTCAGCAACCGGGGAGCTGACGGGCGTTTGGCGATGAGGTGGGGGTGGTCCCTCTTGATGGGGCAGATCGTGCATCGCAGCCACCAGAAGCTCGAGCCGCCGTGCCACATCTTCGGCACGTTCGGTGACGTTAACAAGAGAACGGGTGGACCCGTCCGCCGTCTGCCGCGCCGCCTGAAGCGTTCGTGTCAGATCGTCAACCTGCGCCGAAAGCACCGCCACCGCACCGCCCATGCCGGTTTCGAGATCGTTGAAATGGTTGAGCCGTCGGGCCAGCACAAAGCAATAGACCCCCGCCCCGATTGCGCCCGCAACGAGCAAAATATCCGAGATCATTTCCATATGCGCGCTCCTCAGTTCAACACGAATTCCATGATCAACAGATCGTTGATCCGCCCGGCCCCGGTCACGACCTGCATGCGGCGCAAAAGCTGCGCACGCAGGCGAATCAAGGCCTGAGCGTCTTCGAGATCCGCTAGCTTGAGCGCGCGCAGATAGGTATTCGTCACATCGACGATGCGCGGCATCAGCTTTTCGACATGCGACTTGTGGGCGGCCTTCACCTCCAGTTCAGCGGCGAATCGCAGATGCGACCGCGCGGCCCCCTGCCCCACCGAAACAACCACAGGAACCACCGGCACAAAGACCAATTCAACTGTCGGCAGGCCGGGATCGGTCGCCCCTTCAACAGGCGCCTCGGCAACAGGTTCGTGACCCCCGCCAAGCGGGATCAAGCCAGACCACATGGTGTAAAATCCCGCGGTCGCCCCCAAGAGCGACAAGACCAGTCCGATCATCAATGGCTTCTTTGACGGCCTCGCCACGGCTGTTGTCTCCAATTCTCCGGTCTCTGGCATGCTCATCCATCCTGCTGTCGATAAACCCTTATAGACCCACAGAAACTAACCGATTGTTAAGCCTGATGCAGGAATGATGACCTCGGAACATTACTGGAACTCAAGGTGGCGGAGGGCATGCTGTGCAGCAGATCACGAAACTCTGGAAAGCGCTGACCCTGCGCAATCGCATCATCGTCATCGGCGCGGCAGTCGTGATGTTCTGGGCGGTTCTGGCCCTTGCACGCATGGCATCCACGCCCAGCATGACCTTGCTTTACGCAGGCCTCGAAAGTGGGGCTGCGGGCGAGGTTGTCGCGGCGCTTGAGCAGCAAGGGGTCCAATATCAAGTGCGCAACGATGCGATTCTCGTCGACGCGACTCGGCGGGATGAACTGCGCATGATCCTGGCCGGCGAGGGTCTCCCGCGCTCGGGCACGAGCGGCTATGAGCTGCTCGATGGTTTGTCGGGCTTTGGCACCACATCACAGATGTTCGACGCAGCCTACTGGCGCGCCAAGGAAGGTGAATTGGCGCGTACGATCGTCTCGCATCCGGCGATTCTGGCGGCACGGGTTCATATCGCCTCGACCGGTGCCAATCCATTTCAGCGAAATATACGCAGGTCCGCTTCGGTGTCGATTACCACAAACGGGGCCGAGATCTCCGCCAAACATGCGCGCGCGCTGCAATTTCTCGTCGCATCTGCGGTTGCCGATCTTACGCCTGACGATGTTTCCATCATTGATGCCGAGGGGGCCTTGGTGAGCGGTACCGAGGAAACCAAGGTCAACACCTCGGATGAACGCGCAGAGGGTTTGCGCCTACGCGCACAGCGTCTGCTTGAGGCGCGCGTCGGGCCAGGCAATGCAGTCGTCGAGATCGCTCTAGAAACCGTCACGCAAACCGAATCGACCCGCGAGCGGCGATTTGACCCCGAAGGGCGTGTTGCCATAAGCACGGATACCGAAGAACGCGCGAATACCTCAAGCGGCGGCGACACTAGCGTTACAGTCGCCTCCAACCTGCCGGACGGGGATGCGGCCGCAGGCGGAACATCGGCCAGCGAGAACACCGAGACGCGCGAACGCGTGAACTACGAAGTGTCCAGCACCGAGCGCGAGATCATCCAGCAACCCGGTGCGATCAAGCGCATGACAGTTGCGGTTCTGATCAACGGGATCATCACCCCCGACGCAAGCGGCACACCAATCTTTGCGCCGCGCCCCGCAGAGGAACTGACCGCGCTTAGCGATCTCGTTGCTTCTGCGGTAGGTCTGGACGAAGCGCGCGGCGACGCGTTGACGATTCGCAGC
This sequence comes from Roseovarius mucosus DSM 17069, assembly GCF_000768555.3. Classification (GTDB taxonomy): domain Bacteria; phylum Pseudomonadota; class Alphaproteobacteria; order Rhodobacterales; family Rhodobacteraceae; genus Roseovarius; species Roseovarius mucosus. Next base: position 558,766 of record NZ_KN293991.1, on the reverse strand, counting down.
TTGCAATTCCAACCTACCGAGCCTGTCGGTACGCTCGTCGAAACAGGCTTGCTTGAGCGTCTTGCCATCGACACGATGACCTTGGTGCAATCGCTGGTTCTGGCCATCGTAGCGCTTGTGCTGGGCCTTTTTGTACTGCGTCCGATCCTCTCGCGCCCCGCCCTTCAGCCCGCCTCTCAACTGAACGCCCCAGCACGGCGGGTTCCGGAGCCAGAGCCTGCGCTCACGCCCCTTTCTGGCGTGATCGACGACGGCGACATCGACGTCGCCGGTCTGTCCGATGTGTCAGAGACACCGCAAGCAGGCCTGCGCCAGCGTCTTGATGACAGCACAGACGATCCGGTCGCACGCCTGCGCGCGCTGATCGGTCAACGCCAAGAGGAAACGGTTGAAATCCTGCGCAACTGGCTGGAAGGCGAAGAGGAGAGGGTTTGATGTCGATTGCACATCTCTTGCACGATTTTGGCGCGCTCTCCCAAGGAAAACCCGTTGCGATCACGGATGTCTCGCTTGAGGAAGAACGCCTCGCAGCCTTCGAGAAAGGCTATCAGGCGGGGTGGGACGATTGTGTAAAATCGCAGGTCGAGGATGGCCGCAGGATCACCGCCGATCTTGTCCAGAACCTGCAGGACATCGGCTTTACCTATGAAGAAGTGCGCGCCGAGATCATGGAGGCGATGCAACGGCTTTTACAGCAGATCACAGAAACGGTCCTACCACCGCTCAGTCACGCGATGCTGGTCCCGCATGTGACCGAAATCCTCCACGACTTGCTCGAAGCCAACGGGCGTCAGCCGGTTCAGCTTACAGCCGGCCCCACGGACCTCGCGATCCTGCGCCGCCTGAGCGCCGAGATGCCTGATCTTGCCTGCACCTTGACAGAGGATCAAACCTTGGCAAGCGGCCAGGTTTTCGTGCGCTTGGGCGAGAGCGAACGCGCCCTCGATATGCCGGACGTCCTGCTAAGAATTGAGCACGCGATATCCGGATTTTTTCAGCAAAATCAAAGGATAGTGGCATGATGGATGACAAAAATGGCGGCAATGAAACCTATCCCAACGATCTGCAAAATCCGTTTTCCTCGGTCCCGATCGAGATAACTGTGTCGGTCGGAAAGGCGCGCCCGCTGATCCGGGACCTTCTGAAACTTGGCAAGAATGCGGTTCTTATCCTCGACCGGCGTGTTGACGATGCTGTCGAACTATACGTGGGCGAGCGCCTGATCGCGCGCGGTCAACTCGAAGAGCTCGAAGGCGATCAACACGGTCAGATTGCCGTGCGTGTGACAGAGGTCGCTAATTTGCAGGATGGTTTATGATGAGGGCAGGTCTGATCCTCATCGGACTGAGCGCCCTCTTGCTGACAGGGCATGCCTCTGGTGCAGCGGCACAGGATCTGACCCTGTCTTTGGGTGACGGTGCCTCACTCTCGGCACGCACGCTACAACTGATCGCCTTGATTACGGTGCTCAGCCTCGCGCCGGGTCTTGCGATCATGGTGACGTGCTTTCCCTTTGTCGTCACGGTTCTCTCTATCCTGAGACAAGGGATCGGCCTGCAACAATCCCCGCCGAACATGCTGATCGTGAGTCTCGCGCTCTTTCTCACCTTTTTCGTGATGGAGCCCGTCTTTACCCAAGCTTGGGAGACCGGGATCGAGCCGCTATTGCAGGAACGCCTGTCCACCGACCTCGCCATCGAGCGGACACTGGCACCATTTCGGGTGTTCATGTTCGGCCGCGTAGACCCTGACACTTTGGCAACCATGGCCACCCTGCGCCCAGAGACAGCCACCGTTCCAGCAGGGCCGGACGCGCCGCTCTCGATCCTTATTCCCAGTTTCATGCTCTCGGAAATCGCACGCGCCTTTCAAATTGGCTTTCTGGTTTTTCTACCCTTTTTGATCATCGACCTTGTGGTTGCGGCCATCCTGATGTCGATGGGTATGATGATGGTCCCGCCCGCCATCGTCTCTTTGCCCTTCAAGCTGGCGTTCTTTGTTATTGCCGATGGTTGGACACTGATCGCAGAAAGCCTTGTGCGCGGATACCTCTAGCGAACCAACCCAAGCCGCACTGTGAACACAGCCCGCCGCACCTGCGAGTCGGAAAGAGAATTTTCGAAAGGACATCGCCCTTCGGGTGACTTTGATCCACAGCCCTGTCTATAGTGTCCATCAGCGCGCCAACCATACGAGCCAGACAGCAGGGGATCGCATTGACTATTCTGGGAATGACCTGTCTGCACGATGATGGCCCCTATGTCGTTGAATGGCTGGCGCACCATCTAGCCCTCGGTTTTGACAGGATGCTGGTTTACAGCCATGACTGCACCGATGGCAGCGCGGCATTGCTGAACCTCCTCACTCAGGACCCGCGGATATTGCATGTGGAATTTTCCCCCAAAGGTGGCAAATCCGTGCAATGGCAAGCGTTGCGCCACCTGCGCGACACCAAAGAGTACAAGAAGGCCGACTGGGCGCTCTTCTTTGACTGCGACGAATTTCTGTGTGGTCACTTCAACAGCCTGCGCGACCTGCTTGCAGATTACGAACGACATGCCGGTAATTTCGACGCCCTCGCCCTTCCGTGGCGATTGTTCGGCTCGGGTGGCCACAAGCGACGTGCTGCGGGCCTGACACCAGAGCGTTTCACCCGCGCGGCGCCACTTGATCTGCATTTCCCGCTCGCCCATCTCTTCAAGACGCTGCACCGGCCGCGTGCCTTTCGGCAGCCCGGCGTCCACCGCCCACGCGCACGCCAAGCTCATGCTGCAAGTTGGATCGGTCCGGACGGTAGGCATCTTGCCGAGGGGTTCGCGGTCAGTGACAGCGCAATCTCGCTCTATGGCGCACTCAACGCCCCAGCATTGGCGTGGCTCAACCACTATTCGCTCCGCTCGGTCGAGGAATTCATGCTCAAGCGTGCCCGTGGATTGCCCAATCATATGGACCGCGAAATCGGGATCGCCTATTGGGCCGAACGCAACTGGAATACAGTCGACGCCACAGAGATTATGCCCATGATGCGCCAGACTCGGCAAGAGTTCGAGCAACTCATGGCCGTGCCCGGTGTCGCAGCGGCGCATGCGGCCTGTCTTCAGACACACACAAACCGCTATCAAACGCTGATGCAGGATATCGATTATGTTCGCCTCGCGTTCAGAGTGGGCTTTCTAACCGGTAGCACGCCCCCCTCCGCCGAAGAGGGGCGCGCCTTTTTGGCCGCACAGCTGCACTTGACCAGAGGTGGCACCGACTCATGACCGGGCAAGTGATCGAACGCCGTATGGCGAGCCAAATGTTCGAGGGGGGCACCCTACTCGATGCCGTCGAAACGCATCACGAGGGCGAGCGGCGAATAACACTGTTTTTAGCCCCCAAAGTTGACCCTGCCCTGATAAAACCCCCAAAGGGTGCCGTGCTCCTAGCAGAAATGAGCGTGGGCAGTGCGCCTATCCTCGTCTATTCCGCGCCCGAAGGCCGCCTTGCGTTTCAAACGCCCAACGGCGTGATGGACGTGACCCCAGCCGAAGCCGAATTATCCCTGCTTGAAGGGCGCGACACCATCGCTGCCGTGCGCAACGGAGAGGATGCCGCCACCGTTCTGACATGGCTGGCGTTCCACGCCGATCAGCAGCGGATGACCGGTGCCGTGATCCTCGACCGTGCGCGTCCCGGCTCGGACCGCGAATTTGCCCGCGCGCTGCGAGACGGCCTCCGCGAGAGCGGCCTCGACATCTCGGTGATCCTGCTCACGAGCGATCAGCCGCTGGGATATCCCGATGCCCCGCCCGAAGCGCATCCCTTTTGCGTGCCAGAGGCGCCGGGCAAGGACCGGATGGAAATCCCCGCGCCCGCACCATGGGAGTCGCCCCTCGGAGCGCTCAGCTATTACGAAATTGCCCGTCACCGCTTTCTGGCAGAGGCCCGCGCCGTGGCCAATATCGACGTTCACGATCTGATCGCGACAGGGCCCGAGACGATCTTTGACAGTGCGGTTGCCGCTCGCGGGGGACTGATCGCGCTTATCGGGCGGCATTGCTATCCTTGGCGCGTGCGCAATGGTCAACCCACGCGCTTTGCCGATCATATCTGCGTTCAATTCGATTCGGGCGGCGGGCGGCAGCGCTGGTGCCTCGCGCCCTCGAAACTGCCCAAGGATGCGGTCTGGCGTCTGCTGCGGGTGGGCAATGCCCGCCCCGATGCGGCGCGCACGCAGGGGTTTTATCGGCACATGGCCCTGCGCCACCCAACCCAATCGATCTCGCGGATCGTGCCGAAATCCTCGTTGATCGAGCATCCACCGCTGCTGGAACGTGCGCAATCCTACTTTGACCATACTCCGGTGCGCATGCCCGAAATCGCCCCTGATCCGCTGCATTGCGGGCGCGGGCGCGCGGCGATCATTACCACGATGAAGAATGAAGGCCCTTTTATCCTCGAATGGCTGGCCTATCACCGCGCGATTGGGTTCGACGACATCCTCGTTTACACCAACGACTGTGTCGACGGCACCGACACCATGCTTCAACTGCTGGAGCACAAGGGATTGGTACAGCACCGCGACAACCGCTTTCGCGAGATGGGCTTGCCCCCGCAACATGCCGCTCTGCAATCCGCCGAGAGCGAGCCGCTGATCAAATCTGCCACTTGGATTACATGCATCGACGTGGACGAGTACATTAACATCAAGATCGGCGACGGCACGCTTGATGCGCTATTCAAGGCGGTGCCAGAGGCCAACATGATCGCGATGACATGGCGGCTTTTTGGAAATGGCGATGTTCGAGACTATGTCGATCGCCCCATTACCGAACAATTCCTGCGCTGCGCCCCGGAATTTGCGCGCAAGCCGCATCAGGCTTGGGGATTCAAGACCCTGTTCCAGAATATCGGCTTGTTCAAGAAACTGGGGGTACATCGCCCCAAGGGGCTTAACCCGCAACTCTGGGAAGAGATCAACTGGGTAAACGGATCGGGCAAGCCCCTGCCGCGCGAAATGTATCGCAATGGCTGGCGCTCAACGATCGAGACCTATGGCTACGACCTCGTGCAACTCAATCACTACGCCGTCCGCTCTGCCGAGAGTTTTTTGGTCAAGCGTGATAGGGGCCGGGTGAACCATGTGGACCGCGACCAAGGCCTCGCCTACTGGTTTCGCATGAACAACAATTTCCAAGAGGACCTCTCTATTCAACCGCGCCTTGCGATGATGCGGGCCGAACTGGATCGGCTGATGCAGGACCCCGAAATTGCCGCAGCGCATCACCATTCGGTTGCCTGCCACCGCGCAAAAATCGACGAATTGCGCGCGACCGAGAATTACAGCAATTTCTTCGCGGAGCTGACCAGCCCCCGTATGGAACGCCTGTCGCGGTTGCACAGCCACTTTGGATCGAATGTCTTTCTATCCGGTCCGGGCGTGATCCCTGACGAGGTTGCATCACGCGACCCCATGGATGAGTGGTTCTTTACCGTGGAGTTGCAGGGCGATACCGCACATTAGCCGAAATCGGCTGAAATCGCCTCTACAAGCTCGTCCATATCGGGGTCCATCCGCAATGACGCAGCCTTGCGTCGGTGCCACTCAACCCCTTTGGCGTGCAAGTCTGCCAACTGTGGATCCCGTTTGAAACGCTCCAGCCATTCCGAGGTTTGTTCGCCATAACGCGCAATCGACCCATCGGTTTCATCGTTCAGGTTGAACTTGTCCCAATATTCCTTACCCAGAACGTGATGCGAATGGTTGGCCCGCCCGCGCGCACGCTTGACCAAGAAGCTGTCCATCGAGCGCAACGCATAGTGGTTCACCTGTGCATGCGTAAAAAGAGGCGGATTGTCCGTGCGACGCCCGTTCACGACATAATCAAGGCCGCCGGGCAGCACGCGTCGGACGGTGGCAATATGCTCCTCCCGCGACACCGGCGCATGCAGGCCCATCCGCAGGAACTTGTGCTGATTGGTGTAGAGAGATTTGACGAACTTGCCGGTACTGGGCCGCGTCTCGGCGTCCCATTCATATTCGCCCTTGGTGAATTGTTCGGTCACGGGCTTGTCGACGAACTGGCCGACACCATTCGGTCCGAATACACGCCACGGCACCGAAATCACATCCGCATCCGCGCCGGACCCTTGGACCAGCGCCCGCACAGAACCGTCACCCAGATGAATATTGAGGAATTCGTCGACATCGCACACAAAAATCCAAGCGGCATTTAACACGATGTCATAGCGGCGGCTGGCCTGCCGCAGGGCGCTGCGGTGGATGCCCGCCTTGCGCACAACTGTGTCATGCTGCGTGACATGGCCCATCTCTTGCAGCCGCCGCAGGATCTCAACCGTCGTGTCGGTGCAATCGTTGGTGCAGACCAGAATATGATCGAAGCCGAGCGTTTTGTAATGCGCCACCCATTCGAGGATATAGGGCGCCTCGTTCTTCATCGTCGAGACGACGGTATAGGTCTCTGTGCTCATATCCGCCTCTTTACGTGCGCCATCTGGCCGCCTTGTTTTGATGACACCTTAACGTGGGCATCCCCGCCAAGACAAGCCGCATGGCGGCGCTGACACGACCCCGCAATTTCGCCAACGCCCCCCATTCTGACGATTCACAAACCCGGTCAGAGCGTCTAATCTGCTCAAAATCGCACTGTGCCGGCGACATGGCGCGCTAAAAGGAGAGTTTCTGGTGGCACGGATACGCGAGGTTGGAACACTCTGGATTGGCGGTGCACTGAGTTGGTTGGAACAGATTTGCCTAAAGTCCTTTGTGGACAAAGGTCAGAAAATCACGCTTTTCGCTTATGAACCCATCCCGAACATGCCCGCAGGGGTCATCTTTCGCGACGGGCGCGAGATCATCGACACTGAAGATTTCATAAAATACGAGCAAAAAAACAGCTACGCACTCTTTGCCGACTGGTTTCGCCTACACATGATCCACAAATGCCCCGGCATGATCTGGGTGGATACCGATGTCTATTGCCATCGCCCGATGGACTATGACAGCGACTATGTCCTTGGGTATGAGCTTCCGGGGGAGCATCGCGTCAATAACGCGGTGCTGGGCCTGCCCGCCGACAGCGAGATTCTGGCGCAGATGCTGGAATTTACTTCGGATCGCTATTCCATTGCGCCCTTCCTGCCCCGCAAGCGGCAAGAGATGATGCGCAAACAGGCGCAAAAGGGCAAACCAGTGCATGTTTCGCAACAACCTTGGGGCGTTTGGGGGCCGATGATGGTCACGCATTATGTCCATACCTTGGGGCTAGAGGCACATGTGCAATCGCTCAACGCCTTTTATCCGATCACCTTTCCAGAACGGTTCAAGTTCCTGCGCCGGGCAGATCTGGCCGAGGGGCTGATCACGCCGGAAACCACGGCGCTGCACCTCTGGGCCTCGAACAAACGTCAATTGGGCAATATCCACAACGGCCTGCCGCCCAAAGGATCGTATCTGGAGAAACTGGTACAGGAGACCGGCATCACGCCCGCGCTTGCGCCAATCAGGGGGCGCGGCAACACCACATTCGAAGGGGCTTTGATCGACGAGTTGGACCTGCAGACTGTCACCGTTGCGGCGGATCTGACCGGACAGGCCCGCGGCTTCATGCTGGCCCTGCATCACAAGTTCGATTGCGACATCCAGGTGATCAATTGCAACCGGCGGGGCAAATTCAAAGACAGTGATCAGGATTGGCTGGCGGGCTATATGTCTTTCCTGACCGAAAATGACGTAAGCCCCGACCGCATCCGGGTCCTGCGCGCAGAGTCGGACCTGCGCCCGGTGGATGTGCTGTGCAATCTCTCGGGATTTGGCGACCGTCACAACGTTCCGTTTCTTGGGAAATTCCTCGAACGCTGTTTGCATGCGGATAGCCGCGTCTTCATGGATGTGCGCAAAGGCTCGGGGGCTTTTCCATTTCTCAAGGCGTTCGGCACCTACACAACGCTCTCGACGCGCGAGGAAGACGGGCATCAGATCACCCGCATCCGCCTCCAGCCCAAAGCGCCAGAGGTTACGCCAACCGAAGACAACTGGGACCAGATCGCGCACCAATTGGCCGGGCAGGACGGCTGGTATCGCGCAGGGCCAGAAGGGCACAGCTTTCTCTTCATGCCCCGCGATCCGGATACGCTGGTTGTCACATTCGACAATCTCGATATCGCCATGACCAAGCGCGAGGATCGGCGCCCTTGGGGATACAATTTCATTCAGGACCAAGGCTGGTCGATGTTGGGCGTTCTGGCAGGCGGCTGGACATGGTATCGCGAGCCATGGGTTTGCGATCAGTTCGACACGCTCCAGCAAGAAGGCTTCTTCAAACAATTTCGCCGGGTCGTGTTCTATGGCGCTTCGATGGGGGGCTATGCGGCCTGTGCCTTTGCGCCGGCGGCACCCGGTTGTGATGTGGTTGCGATCTCGCCTCAGAGCACGGTCGACAGATCCATCGTCCCGTGGGAAACCCGCTACAAGACTGTGTGGGATAGGGATTTTACCGGAAAGTACGGGGACGCCGCCGAGGTCAGTCGTGCGGCCCATCGTGTATCGATCCTCTATGATCCCTATGAGCCGCTCGATGCGCAACATGCAGCGCGCTTCCAACATCCGAATGTACAGCATCTGCGCGCGCCCCTTCTGGGGCATCGTTTGGGCAGCGCGCTCAATCAGATGGGTATTCTCAGCCCGATCATCCTTGGGGCCCTGAACGGCACTCTGACCCCGCAGGACTATTATCGCCTGCTGCGCGCCCGGCGCGACTTGCCACGCTACCAACGCGAATTGTTCAACCGCGCTGTTGCCAAAGGGCACACCAAGCTTGCCGAAAGGCTTGGGGCGAAAATTCTGGCTCAGAACCCAAATCGCGCCGTGCGCATCGGTCTCGAGGCACTCAAGGCGGGGTGACCCCCGGATCTCGGCCCCAAACCGCCGCGCCCTCATCGCACGACGAATTCGGCATGCAGCGCCCCGGCCGCTTTGATACTCTTGAGTATGTCGATCATGTCTCGCGGGGCCACACCCAGCGCATTCAAGCCCGCAATCACCTCCGAGAGCGAGGTTCCCGGCAAAACCTCGGCCAATCCGATCCCAGGCTCTTCTTCTATCCCCGCCTGCGTGCGCGGCACCACAACTGTCTCGCCTTGGGCAAAGGGATTGGGCTGTACCACCAGTGGCGTTTCCTGAATGCGCAGGGTCAGATTGCCCTGCGATACGGCCACCCGCGAAATCCGGACATCCTGCCCCATCACGATCGTGCCGGAGCGTTGATCCACCACCACCCGCGCCTTGCGCTCGGGTTCGACCAGAATATTCTCGATCTGGCCAAGCGCATGGGCAGGCGAAGCGGCACGCATGCGCGAGAGCGTCAATTGCACAGTGCCCGCGTCAAGCATAAAGGCCGCGTCGCGGCCGAGGGTGCCATTGATCGCTCTCTCGATCCGCGCAGCCGTGGTAAAATCCGGCTCTCTCAGGGCAAGACGCACCGAATCCAGCGCGGTAAAGTCAAAGTCGATTTCGCGTTCGACCCGCGCACCAGAGGGAATCACGCCCGCCGTCGGCACCCCTTGCACAACCCCGCCCGCATCCCCCTGGGCGGCCACACCGCCCGCGATGATGGTACCCTGAGCCACGGCATAGATCTGACCATCGGCCGCATTCAGGGGCGTCATCACAAGGGTTCCGCCCAACAGGCTCTTGGCATCACCAATAGCGGATATGGTTACGTCGATCTGGCCCCCAGCCCGGGCAAAGGGGGGTAATTCCGCGGTGACAAAGACTGCAGCGACATTCTTGGGTCGAAATTGCTCCCCCGAGACGTTTATCCCGAGGCGTTCGAGAATGTTCGACATTATCTCTTCTGTGAACGGCGCGTTGCGTAACCCGTCTCCCGTGCCATTCAGGCCCACAACAAGGCCATAACCCACAAGATCATTGCCGCGCACCCCGTCGAATTCGACCAGATCCTTGATCCGGATAGGGCTGGCGGATGCCGCCACGCCAGCGACCGCAAGAGCCAGAGTCGCAATCCCCCTGACGATTTGCAACCAGAGACTCATGGCAGGAAATTCAAGAGGCTGAGGCGCGACGCGCGCGCCGTGACGGTATATAGGGACTCCAATTGGAATTGCACCTGCTCCAATTCGACCGCCGTCTCGAACGCGTCCACTGAGATCAGTTCCGCGCGCGCAATCTCGAAACTGGTTATTTCAGTGGCGATGCGCACGGTCGATTGCGCGATCCGGTTCTCAGCTTGACCGAGGCTGGCGCGCATTTCGGTCAGCACATCCTGATGCGCCAAGAGCGCGACACCCGCCCCCAAGGCAAGGCCGATCCGATCGTCCAACCCTAGGGAAAGATCTGCATCATCGCTGACGGCGATCAGGGTCACCTGCTTGAGCGCCTCGCGCAAGCCCTTATCATCAGCCCGGATATCAAGAGCCACAGACTCGCCCGAGCCAAGCCTGTAAGTGGCAACCTCGCTATTCCCCCCCTGATAAATCGAGGCCAGAAATCCGCCTGTGGAACTATCAAAAAAGATATCCAGTCGGCTTTGGACCTCTGCGGCGCTCGTGGCCCCAATGAGTGCGCTTCGCACCTCGGACAGCAGAATTTCGGCTGGGGCCAGCGGGCTTGTTTCGGTCTGGGCGCCAGAAAACAGGGAACGACCGGCGACCTCGGTGTTAAGAGAACCGATAAGAGAGCCCATGGTCTGAGCAGCAGTGGCGGCAAGGTCTGAGACTTGGCGAGTTGTACCTGCCGTCCCGAGGGTGATGGCCTGCGCCGCCAACTCGGTGGTTGCGCTCTGCACACGGGCGAGAGAGGCCTGCATAACCTCTGTATCGGTTGCGGCCTCGCGTGCGGCCGTACGATGCCCCGACAAGAGCACCAACTCGTGCTCGATATCGGCCAGTGGCAGGAAGTTTCCCGACAGGTGCCGCCCAAGGTCCGCAGCCCGTCCGCTGCTCAACTCCAGCCCAAGGCGGTCCAGTTGCTGGCGTAGGTCCACGCCTTGCCGGCGCAGCGCAAAGGATTGGGCAAGATCACCAATGGTCTGAAAATTCATGGTCATATCCTCAACAGGGTATCAAGCATGTCATCAATCGTCTGGATCATGCGGGCATTGGCGCCGAACGCCTGCTCCACAAGCAAGAGGCGCTGCAATTCCGCGTCGCTGTCTACGCCGGTGGCCAATTCTTGCGCCCTGAACTCTGCGGCCTGACCCGTGGCAAAGCTCTGGCGTTCTTCAGTTGCGACCCGCTCTAGAGAGAGGCTTGAAATCAGGGTGGCGGCATGATCGGCGACAGAGCGCGTGCCACCTCCCAAAAGGCCGGACGGCAAACTGCTGGACTGCGTCAAGGCGCGGCTCAACGCTCCAAGTAGCGCCCCGCTGCCTGGTGGCCCGGCGAGCGGCGCCCCGAGACCGTCTCGAATCCGGAAAAGGGCGCCCCCTTGGGCGGGATCGACAAGACGTGTGACTGCGATCCGGTTGGCAATGCCCGGCTCGTTTTCTGCCGCAAAGGCAGTGCCCGCATCTGTCAGGAAACCCGGCGCGTTAGGCGCGCGCGTCGCGTCCAGGCCCGGTTCCTGAAATCGCTCCACCAGATCGCGTGCCAGCGCATCGAGCTTTGCATTCGCCTCAACCGCCGCGCGATCCCGAATGTCGAACAATGCGCCAAGCCGCCCACCTTGCAACGGCCCTCGGTCGGCAGCGATAGTCACCTCGGTGCCGTCGATTGCGATGCCCGAGAGATGCCCCCCTTCGTATGTCATGTGTGGCGTCACCAGCGGCGCAGGTTCAAAGGTGAGGCTGACGGCCCGACCATCCAGCAGCATTCCCCCGCCAGTGGTCACAAGCGCCACAGAGGTATCCCCGCGCGGCAGCTGCCGCAGAGGAACAATCAGTGACAGCGCGTCAATCGCACGTTGGCGCTGATCCTCAAGTGCTGTGATGTCATGACCGCGCGACTGACCCTTGGTGATCTGGGCGTTGAGCGCGGCGACATCTTTGAGACCCGCGTTCAGCGCCTGTACCGCTGTGGCGATGTCGCGATCTGCGGCCGTTCTGAGGCGCGCTATGTCTGCGGCGGCATCGTTGATCCCCGTGGTCAGGCCCTGCGCGGCACTCAGGACCGCCGCAAGCCGGTTCGTGTCCTCGGGGCGGTTGGCCGCCGTTTCGAGCGCCACTTCAAATGCGGCCAGACGACCTGTCAGGGAGTTCGGCGCATCGGGCGTGCCAACCGCATTCTCGACCGCGCGTGCAAACCCGGCCTGCACCTCAGAGGCCGCGCGCGCGCTGTCGGCCAGACGCCGGTCGGACAGAAGACCCTGATCGACCTGCCGCACAACACCCGTGACCTGGACGCCACGACTATCCCGCGTCGCCGCAAGCGTGATCTCGCGCGGCGCGAACCCCTCGGTCAGCGCGTTCGCGAGGTTCCCCGACAGCACGTCGACCGCGCGGGTGTTGGCAGCCAGCCCGCTGAGGGCGCTGGACAAGGCCGAGCCGAGGGTCATGGCATTTCCTTTCCTTCTGCCTCAAACAGGCGATTAGCGGATGATATTGGTTGTTTCCTGCAACATCTCGTCGACGGTTTGGATCACCTTGGCATTCGAAGAATAGGCGCGCTGTGTCTGGATCATATCCGTCAACTCGCCCGCAACATCGGTGGCGGATTCCTGGCGGGCAAAGGCCACGATATCGCCCGTCGGCCCATCCCCCGCATCCCACAGGAAAAACGAACCGCTAGCGGTCGAGGGCAGGTAGGTCTGTTGGTCCATCGACACCATACCATTCGGATTGGGCAGATCCACGAGCGGCACCTGATAGACGATCCGGCTCACGCCTGTGTCAAAGGTGGCGCGAACAAATCCGTTGGCGTCCACTTCGGCAGAGGTCATGTTGCCGACCGGAGAGCCATCCTTGGCGATAGAGAGCGGCGCAAAGCTGTCCGAAAGCTGGCTCATCCCATCGGAGGTGCCGGGGCGCCCGATATTGATCTCGATCGGTCCGCCCGCGACATCGACGATGATGGTGCCGCTGCTCGGATCATAGGCGCCGCCTGTTAAACTCTGGACATTGAGAAGAGTGCCCCCCGTCTCACGCGCGTCGTCGAAGGTCAAAACATATTCCCCGATCAACGCATTGCCCTGCGCGGAGTCGGTCAGGGTCACGGTCCATTCATTCGAGAGACCCGTGGTGGGAACGGTCGGCGCGAACTGCATCGAAATCGTCTCGGACGTGCCGAGATTGTCGAAATACTCGATCGAGAGCTGCTGCGGATCGCCCAAACTATCAAAACGCGTATCCGTGGCAGGTAGGTTGATGCCCAAATTAATGGCGGTGGTCGGCTCACCGGTCAGTTGGTTGACATTGATCTGGACGGGTTCCAGCCCGGTGCTCGTGTCGCGGGAAAACTCGGGGATGGAGCCATCGGGATTGGCGGGCCAACCCAAGAGAACGAGCCCGGATTCCGTGACCAGCCGACCTTGGGAATCGGTGCGGAACGAACCGGTTGTGGTCAGCAACATCTGCGGATCGCCGTTGCCAACGGCAAGGTCGGTGACACGCGCCACCGGCAAAAACCCACGGTCACGCACAGCGAGATCTGTTGGGTTCGCAGAGCTGACAATCGCGCCGCCCTGATCAATCAGGCGCTGCGTTCCTGCGCGCACCCCGCCTGCCGCATAGCTGCCACCACGACCAGAGATGACGACCGACTCGAAATCAGCCTCGACCCGGCGATAGCCAAAGGTTGATGAATTGGCGATATTGTCCGAGATCGTGGCGAGCCGCGTGGCATTCGCGTTCAGCCCCGCAACGCTGGCATTGAGTGAGGAGGAAATTGTCATGGATACGCCCTTCTGCTGCGTCGACCAACCTTGGGACACAGGCATACGCGCGTAACTTTAACAGTCCGCTAATGGATAAAAATCTCGCTAGTTCTCTCCATCTCGGGATCGCAGCAGGATCAGCTGGAGCCTGTTGTTGCGCAGGTCCATCGGATCGGTGACATTCGGAGACCGGTCCGCATGGCCCGTGATCCGGCGCATTCGGGTGGCCGCGAGACCCGCCTCCTCTAGCATCCGACGAAACTGATTGGCACGTGCGGTGGACAGGTCCCAGACAGGGTTTCGGACCAGCGTAATGGGCTGCGCACGCGCGTAGCCCGCAAGTGCCGCATCGTTGATCACAAGATTGGCGGCCGAGGCCAAGAGCACCGAAAGGTCTTGGAGCAGTCGCGTCGGACTGGTCTGTTCTGCCTCAAAAAGCAGGGCACCGGGCAGGTCGAAAATCTCGATCACCAGCCCCTCATCGGTGACACGGGTCACGATGTGGCGCAACAGGTCGTCCGATACCATACTCTCGCCGCTGCGCCCGGTCAGCATAGCCTCAATAGTGGAGAATGCCTGCACTTCGGCCTCTTGTTCAGCCGAAAGATTGCCCCCTTCGACCTGGCCCATTTCGCCTCGCGCCTGCTGGCTGGAGGTTGCCAGACGTTGCGAGGCACCAGTGCCATTCTGCGCCAGAACATCCTGAGAAAAGACGCTCTCGCCACCAAAGGCACCTTCACCCCCGCCTGAGGTGCGGCTGATCGGGACGGTCGGGCTGAAATAGTCCGATATCCCCTTGCGTTGTTGTTCCGTCGTCGCGTTCAACAGCCACATCAGCAGGAAAAAGGCCATCATGGCCGTGACAAAGTCTGCGTAAGCGACCTTCCAGGCACCGCCATGATGCCCACCACCGCCCACAACCTTTTTCCGTTTGATGATGACTGGCGCGGCATTGCTCTGCGCGCCCATTCTCACCACCTTTGTACTCACCCGCGTTAAGGGTTAGCACAACAGAGCTTACCGGGCTGTTAACACCTCAAGTTTTAACAACTTACCGGTCCTAAGCCTGCCCCGGCAACCACAGGACAATCGCCGGAAAGGCCACCAGCAGCGCAATGGTGATGGCATCCGCGACAAAGAACGGCGCCACGCCCTTGAACACATCCTGCACGCTGATATCGTCCCGCACCCCCGCCACGACAAAGCAATTGAGCCCGATGGGTGGGGTGATCAAACAGAATTCGGCCATCTTAACCACGAGTATCCCGAACCAGATCGCGCACATCGGCCCCGACATGCCAAAGGTGCTGTCGGCCGCGCTGACCGCAACGCCGCCATTCAGCGCCATGACCGCCGGATAGACCACCGGCAGCGTCAACAGCAGCATTCCGATCGCGTCCATGAACATGCCCAAGACGGCATAGGCCAACAGGATGCAGATCAGGATAAGCATCGGCGACATGGTGAGAGAGGTGATCCAATTGGCAAAGGCATGCGGCAGATCCGCAAAGCCGAGGAAGCGCACATAGATCAGCACGCCCCAGATGATCGTGAAGATCATCACGCTCAGCTTGGCGGTTTCCAGCAACGCATCCTTCAACTCGGGCCACCGCATTCCACGATAGAGCGCGACCAGAAACACGAGAAACGCCCCTATGGCTCCGCCTTCGGTCGGAGTGCCCCAGGCATCGCCGCCAAACGGGTTGTAGACAAAGAATACGATGGTCACGACCACAAAGACGATGGGCAGCGCTGGAGGCAAGGAAACGAACCGCTCGCGCCATGTGAAGCCCGTGACCGGCGGGCCGAACCCCTTGATCGTCAGGGCCAAACCGATGATCAAGGTCACATAGACAACGGCCGAGAACACCCCCGGTACGAAGCCCGCCAACAAGAGCTTGCCCACGTCCTGCTCGACGATGATGGCGTAGATCACCAAGAGCGCGGAGGGCGGAATCAGGCTGGCCAAGGTGCCGCTGGCGGCCACGACGCCTGCAGCAAAACGCTTGTCATATCCGATCTTGAGCATCTCGGGGATGGCGATACGGGCAAAGACCGCCGCCGTCGCCACGCTCGCCCCCGACACGGCGGCAAAGCCCGCGGTGGCGAACACCGTCGAGACCGCAAGCCCCCCCGGAACCCATGCAATCCAGCGCTTTGCCGCCTCAAACAGAGCCTGCGTGAGGCCTGCGTAATACGCGAGATATCCAATCAGGATGAATGTGGGAATGAGGCTCAGCGCCTGCGAACTCACCTTGGAATGGGGCACCTGCCCCGCGGTCTTGACTGCAACGGTCAGGGCCCAGAAGAATTCGTCACCCGCATAGCCCTTTTTGGACCAGAAAATCCAGATCAGGCCAATGACACCGGCAAGGGCCGCAGCAAAAGCCACCCGCATGCCCAAAATCACGACGACCAGCATGATACCGGTGACGACGATTCCGATCTCGATGGGTTCCATCAGGCGCTTTCCTTACGTGTCATGGCCGGTCAATTGCGCGGCTTCGCGCGCGGCTTGCGTGGCCACATCCTCGATCAGGGGCACCGCTATTGGTTGCTCGGACCCAGAGGTGAACGCCCGCCCATAAGCCCAGAGTTGCAGTGTCAGCCGTAGTGAAAGCACTGCAAAGGCGATGGGTGCCAATATCTTGGCGGGCCAGATCGGCAGGCCGATGTCGATGGTGCTGTCCCGGCTCCACATCGGCGCGGCCCAATCGAAACTGCGCTGGAAATGCGCCCAACTGCCCCAAACCAGCAGTAGCATCAGGACCAGCACCGCCAGAGTCGTGATGAACTCGACCAACCAGAGCGTCCGGCCACGCAGCATCCCGACCACCACATCCATGCGAATATGCCCGCCGTCCCTCTGCGTATAGGCCACGCCCATAAACGCAATAAGCGGCATGATCTGTTCGATCCAGTCGACATAACCGGGCACAGGCTGATTAAAGAAATTCCGCCCACTGACAGAGATCACCGCTAGGATCATGATGCTGAAGACCGCGAGGCCGCTCAGCAGCGCGAGCAGCCTCTCTAGCCGATAGAGGTGCCGGTCAAGATGGCTCAGAAGGCTGTTATCGGACAGCACAGATGCAGAGCCCGCCATCGGTTTTCCCCCCTGTCTTTATGGGATGAGAAACGGCCCGCCGCGCGGATTGCGGGGCGGGCCGACGTCATCGGCTCAGGAGCCACCCTTGATTTCAGTCAGTTTGGTCGTAACGAAATCATAGAGTTCCTGCGCCGGCAGGCCGCGTGCGGTATTCTCTTCGATCCAGCTCTGCGCGGCCGGCCCAGCCGCCGCGTCCTTGAACGCATCGAGCGACGCCTGATCAAAGCTGACCGAGGTAATTCCGCGCTCTTCGAGGGCCGGGCCCCATGCCTTCATGGTTTCGTTCTCGTAATAGTCGATGTAATGCGCCAGCGCCTCATCGACCGACCCCAGCAGCGCCTCGCGCTCGGCATCGCTCAGGGCGTTCAAAGCATCGGTATTCACGACAACTGGGCAATTCACCGTGCCGGGGTTGAGGTTGGCGGTCCACCATGTCGCGCTCTCGATGGTGCCAAACGACATATGGGCATGCGGTGCAAAGCTGACGGCTTTAACGACACCGCTATCCATCGACTGCCGCACTTCGGTCGCCGACATCGAGGTGGGCACAGCACCAATAGCTTGCATGGCCGCGCCGATCCCGCCAAGAGCGCGCACGCTCATGCCCTGAAAATCTTCGGGGCTGTCAGGCACGTCACCGGCGCCGACAAAATTATACTGCGGCATCGGCGTGGGCATCAAAAGCGTGGCATTCCAACGTGCGAGATCGGCCTGAACAGCCGGATGCGCATAGAGCGCTTGCGCCAGCGCCGTTTCCTGCTTCAGCGTTTCCACGCCGAGGAAGGGCAATTCCATCACCGTCAGCGACGGATTTTTGTCGGCGTGGTACCCGGCACAAAACTGCGCCATCTCGAACGCCCCGATGGAGATCCCATCGAGGTTCTCTTTCTCGTTCGAGAGGCCGCCATAGCTGATGTTCAGGGTGAATTCGCCATTGGTCTTGGCGCTCACCAATTCCGCAATCTTTTCCACATGCTCGGTAAAGGCGCGGCGCTTGCCCCAAACGGACACGTTCCACTCCGTTGCCATCGCCTCGCCCGCAAAGGCGAGGCTAAGGGCCGCCACGGCGGTGTAGCTCAGATATTTCTTCATGGTTTTGCTCCCTGTTTGACTTGTTTGATTGGGGTTGCCATTCGGAAATGTGCCAACATTGTTCTTTGTAAACAATGAATATCGACGGCAACCCAGTTGATTACCGTCACAACACACCAGTAGCGCCGTTTTGTCCAGCCTTAGCTGACCTGGGTCGGGGCCAAGACGATGGCGGCATCGCGCACCCGTCGGCGGCCCAAGGCCGGTATGAGAGGCAAACCAGCCTTGCGCAAGTCGCGCCGATCAGTCGTCTTGAGGAACATTCGCGTCAGAATTGCGGCAGACCGTCATCAAGTTCATAGGACTTGATCGCAATCAGCGGCTGTTCGGCATCATGTGCAAATACGAACACATGCGCTCGATCATCCGCAAGTGTCATGCGACAGAACATCTTGTCCATGTCGAACTCTGCCGGACATATCGCAAGATCGACATGCTCGATGGCGTGCTCGAACACCTCATAGGTCATGCGCCCGTCGGCGACCTTGACCGTTTCGGCATGAGATGCCGCCGCCGCAACACCGCAAAGAGCGGTAAGACTAAGAGCACGCAAGAAGGAGAGTTTCATTATCTGATTCCTTTTATCAGGTATTTGAACTTTTCACATACTGTTTTAGTCAACTAATTGTAAAGCCTCGTCTGGTCAGTCCCCTGACGCCATGCTAAACGCGGTCCATTCGCGTGACGAAAGTTTCCGTATGCTTGACAGTGCGCCCGCCAAACCTGCCCTCTCGCGGCCTGAATTCATCGCCATGATGGCGATGATGGCCGCGACAGTCGCGTTCTCCATCGACGCTATGCTGCCCGGTCTGCCCCATATCGCCGAGGCGCTGACACCGGACGCTCCGAACCGCGCACAGCTGATCATCACCGCCTTTTTGCTGGGACTTGGGGTGGGCACCTTTGTTTCCGGCCCGCTTTCGGATTCCTTTGGCCGCAAAAGGGTGATCCTGATCGGTGCGGCGATCTATACGGCGGGGGCCGGCCTCGCAATGGCAGCCCCAAGTCTTGAGACATTGCTTGCCGCGCGCGCGGTACAGGGTATGGGCGCTGCGGCCTTTCGCATCGTGTCGATCGCGATCATTCGCGATCTCTACGCGGGACGCGAAATGGCACGGCTCATGTCCTTCGTGATGATGGTCTTTGCGCTGACACCTGCCATGGCCCCCCTTCTGGGCGCGGGCCTGATCGTACTGACGGGCTGGCGCGGTGTTTTTGCGGCCTTCGTGGTCTTTGCGCTGGCCCTGTCACTCTGGATGGCGCTGCGCCTGCCTGAACCCCTGCCACCACAAGCGCGCCGCGCGTTTCGGGCCGCGCCCCTCTGGGCCGCGCTGCGAGAGGTTCTGGCCCATCCGGTGACACGCGTGGCCATTGTTGTGCAAATGCTGTGCATGACCACGCTTTTCACCTCGCTCAGCATGGTGCAGCCCGTGTTCGATCTGACATTCCATCGCGCAGACAGTTTCCCCTACTGGTTCTTCCTGATGGCGCTCATTGCGGGCTGTGGCAGTTTCCTAAACTCCCGTCTTGTCATGCGCCTAGGCGTAGAGCGGATGGTGAGCGCAGCACTGGCGTCACAAATCGCGCTGTCCATCGTCGCGATTGCGCTCTGGCAGATCGGCCTGCCGCCCGGCGCGCAATTCGCCACCTTCCTGATCTGGCAGACCAGCGTTTTCTTTCAGGCCGGGCTGACGCTTGGCAATCTCAATGCGCTGGCGATGGCCCCTATGGGCGCAATCGCAGGCATGGCCGCCAGCGTGACCGGCGCTGTGGCCACCGTGGGCAGCGTCGCGATTGCCGTGCCCATCGGGCAGCAATTCGCGGGCACCCCGATGCCCGCGCATTTGGGCGTGTTGGGCGCGGTGCTGACGGGCTTTGTCCTGATGCAGCGCTTGCGGGCGCGCACGGCAGAGATGGTCTGAGTCACTTTATTTTGTATACCGTCGCATACTATCTTTATCGGACGCGAAATATCCGCTAAGACAAGCCCAATCCAACGAGTCGCGCGCCTGCGCCGCAGGGCCGCCGCGCGCATCCCCTGATCGGAAAGGATCCCCGATGGCCACGTCCAATACCCCCGACATCATCTATACCAAGGTCGATGAGGCCCCTGAGCTGGCAAGCGCCTCGCTCTTGCCCATCATTCAACGCTTTGCAGCGGCTGCTGGCGTGAGCGTGGGCACCAAGGACATTTCGCTCGCGGGCCGTATCCTTGCCGCCTTCCCGGAATCGCTCGCCGATGATCAGCGAATCTCCGACGATCTGGCGGAGTTGGGCGAACTTGTAAAAACCCCGACAGCGAATGTGATCAAACTGCCCAATATTTCGGCCTCCGTGCCGCAACTCCTGGCCGCGATTCGCGAATTGCAGGCCCAAGGCTATGCCGTCCCCGACTATCCCGAAGAGCCCGCGACCGAGGCTGAAAAATCCGCGCGCGCCAAATATGACGCGCTCAAGGGCTCTGCCGTGAACCCGGTTCTGCGCGAGGGCAATTCTGATCGCCGCGCCGCGAGTGCCGTCAAGAAATACGCGCAAGCCAATCCGCACCGCATGGGGGATTGGACCGCCGACAGCAAGACGCGCGTGGCGGCCATGTCAGGCGGGGATTTCTTCTCGAACGAGAAATCCGCAACCCTGCCTCACGCGACCAAGGCCAAGATCGTTCTGGAAACCGCCAATGGCGAAACCGTGCTCAAGGACGGGCTGAGCTATCCGGCAGGCACAGTGGTAGACGCCACCTATATGAGCGCCTCCGCTCTGGACGCCTTCCTCGCCGCAGAAATCTCGCGGACCAAGGCCGAGGGCGTGCTGTTTTCCGTCCACCTCAAGGCCACGATGATGAAGGTCTCGGACCCGATCATCTTTGGCCACGCGGTCAAAGCCTTTCTTGCCCCAGTGTTCGAGCAATTTGGCGATGAGATGGCCGCCCTTGGCGTGAACCCGAATTCCGGACTTGGCGATCTTTTGGCTCGCGTCAAAGACAAGGCCGAAATCATGACGGCGATCGACGCCTGCATGGCCGCGCGCCCTCCGCTCTACATGGTGGACTCCGACAAGGGCATCACCAATCTGCACGTGCCCTCCGACGTCATCATCGACGCCTCGATGCCCGCGCTCATCCGCGCAGGCGGCAAGGGATGGGGACCGGATAACAAAGAACATGACGCGGTCTGTGTCATCCCCGACAATGCCTATGCGCCGGTCTATGACGAGGCAATCAAGTTCTTCAAAGAGAATGGCAAGCTGAACCCCGCCACCGCAGGCACGGTGCAGAACATCGGCCTGATGGCACAAAAGGCCGAAGAATACGGCAGCCACCCGACCACGTTCGAAATGCCCCAGTCCGGCACCGTCAAGATGATCCTTGAGGATGGCACCGTCCTGCATCAGCATAATGTCGAAGCCGGCGACATTTGGCGCTCGGCCTCGGCGCGCAAGGCCCCGATCGAGGATTGGGTCAATCTGGCCATCGAGCGGCAAAAGGCGACCGGCTATCGGTCGATCTTCTGGCTGGATGCGGCGCGCGCGCACGATGCGGAACTGATCGCAATGGTCAAACCGATCCTTGAGGCGCGGGGTGTCTCCGACAAGTTCGAGATCATGGCCCCGCGCGAGGCAACCCGCGCCAGCCTTGAGACCATCACCAAGGGCGAGAACAGCATTGCCATCACCGGCAACGTGCTGCGCGATTACCTCACGGACCTCTTCCCGATCCTCGAACTGGCGACCAGTGCCAAGATGCTGTCCATCGTCAAGCTGATGCAGGGCGGCGGCATGTTCGAAACTGGGGCCGGCGGCTCTGCGCCCAAGCATGTGCAGCAGTTGCAGTCCGAGAACCATCTGCGGTGGGATTCCTTGGGTGAATTCTGCGCTCTTGGCGAGAGCCTCAAGTTTCTGGCTGAAACCAATGGCAATGAGCGCGCTCGCATTCTGGGTGAGGCGGCCGAGGTCGCGACCCAGGGCATTCTGGACCACGACCGCTCGCCCAGCCGCAAGGTCGGAGAACCGGACAACCGCGACAGCCACTATTGGTTTGCTCGCTATTGGGCCGAAGCCTTGGCCGCACAGACCGAGGATGCAGCCTTGGCCGCCGAGTTCGCCCCCGTTGCACAGGCACTGGCCGAAAACGAGGCCAAGATCGTCGGGGAATTGGCGGCGGCCCAAGGCAAGCCCGCTGATATCGGCGGCTATTACCACGCCGATCCGGCAAAGCTGGCGGCCGTGATGCGCCCAAGCGCGACGCTGAACGCAATCATCGGCTAAAAGATACGGACCGCGCGACCCTCTGGTCGCGCGGTCTATTCTCCGACCGGGGCCACGCTGTTACCCGCCAATTCCTCGGAAAAGGGACGCGGCAGCGGCTCCTTGCCCAGACGGGCGCGATAGGCCGGCAGGCTCTCGGCCACGCGCATCACGTAATTCTGCGTCTCGCGGAACGGGATGTGCTCGATCCAATCAATGATGGCATGGGCATCACGCCCGCGCGGATCGCCATATTCCTCTATCCATTGCGCCGCCCGCCCTGGCCCTGCGTTATAGCCGACCGACACCAGCACGATATTGCCGCCAAAGCGCGCGCCTAAACCAGCCAGATAGGCCGAGCCAAGCCGCGCGTTATAAACCCAATCATTCAGGACGTCCGAAGGCACATAGAGCAGGCCCAGTTCGCGCGCCATGTCCCGCGCCGTACCGGGCATGAGCTGCATCAACCCCTGTGCGCCCGCGCCGCTGACAACCACATAGTTGAATTCGCTTTCGCGCCGGGCAATGGCCAACGCCAGTTCCATCGGAATGGGCATATCCATCTCCGCCATCGGATGCAGGGCGTAGTAGGGGCGCTCCACGATCACCCCGCGTTCTGCCGCCGTCTTGCCCAGCATCACCTGAAGATGAGACTGTTCCAGATCTTCGAGCATGTGACCCATCTGCATCAGGCCCGTGCGATCCTGAGAGTCGGCCAGGTGCAGGAAGAACCGCCGCGCAAGACTAAGATCATTCATGCGCAGGGCGAGCGTTCCAATCTCATGCAGGTCGGTTTTGGCAAACGCGGCGCCACGCCAGTCTGGCGTTGCCTCATTCCCCGCAAGGCGCAGGTCAAACGGCAGCCCGCCCGCCTCGGCGGCCAACAGCCCGTAAAAACTGGTCTGATAGGCGGCCCCTTCGGCATAAGCCAGTTGCGCAGCCTCCGGGTCGCCCAAAGCTTCTTGGGTGCGGCCAATCCAATAGCCTGCGCGCCCAAGCGAAATCGGCGTGGCGACGGCAGCGCGAAAGCGCTGGAAATGATCAAGCGCAAGTTCAGGCGCGTCGAGATATGTCAGCGCCAGATACCCCGAAAGCCATTCGAGATCCGCAAAATTTGCCCCCTCGACCAGCTGATGCACAGACGCGATGTCATAGGCCAATTGCGCCTCGCCCGCGCGCATGCTCTGGCGCGCCAAGGCGCGCCGCCAACTGGCCCAACGCTCCGGCTCTCCCAACCCTGCCTTGATGCGGCTCTGGCGCAAGAGAACCGCAATGGCATCTTCGGGCGCGTTGCTCAGATGTCGGGTAAACAGCTCGAAGGCGATACCGGGATTGCGCGCTTCGGCCTCGGTCAGCCCCTTGCCGCCGTCGCGCTTCACAGTCTCGCGCAACTTCGCCAAACGGCGCACCTCCTCCGAGACCAAGGGCAGCATATCCGCCACATCGTCCAAGCCGCGCCAGAGCGCCATTTCCAAGCGGGCCTCGTGATGCGGTGTCAAGAGCGTTCCGAACTCGCGCAGGAAATCGTCATGTTCGGCGCGGCTCAGGTCCAGCGTGCGCCAGGCCAACACAAGACCGATCTCGGCCTCGCCCTGTCGGCCGCGCGCCTGAAGCGCATGCGCCAGGTTGAGGGCACCTGTACCGGTCTGCGGCCTGTAGCCCTTATAAAAAGCCAGCACATCGTCGAAATCGGCACGCGTCATCGGCTCTTCGCTCTGCTTGCGCAGATGATCGAGACCGGGCCAATGAGAGTTGCGGCCCAGAAAATCGAGAATCGCGGGCGGCTCACCCAAGCCCGCGCGCAGGCGGTGCCATTCGATCAGGTCGGCGGCCGCGATGCCATCGCGCCGCGCCAGACTCGCAGCCACCTCCCAACGCCCGCCCTGCATGGCATCAAGCGCGCTGCCCAGCGGACGCGGCGCCTGACGTGGCAGATCAGACGCATACCCCGCCGAAACCGACAGACTCAGCCCCAAAACCATGGTCAGCGCGCGCAACATCTCTTGCATTTTCCGCTATTGCGAAGGATAGACAACGCCAGCCTAGGCGGCCCGCGCGCCCGCGTCCATGCACGATGCCGGTAGCAATGTGCGAACTACCGCCGATGGCCCGAGATTTCAGCGGGCCCCGCCCAAACGTCAGCAAAAGGAGCGTGTCATGTTCAGAGGATCTTTTCCTGCCCTGGTCACGCCGTTCAAGAACGGCGCAGTGGATGTGGAAACGCTCAAGAAACTGGTGGAATGGCATATCGGCGAAGGCAGCCATGGCCTTGTCCCCGTGGGCACCACGGGCGAAAGCCCGACGCTGACCCATCAGGAACATGAGATGGTGGTCGAAGAGGTGGTGCGCGCCGCCGCAGGCCGGATTCCGGTGATTGCCGGTGCAGGCTCCAACAACACGCTCGAAGGCATCCGATTGATGCAGCACGCCCACAAGGTCGGGGCAGATGCGGCCCTCGTCGTGACCCCCTACTACAACAAGCCGACGCAGGCCGGGCTGATCGCGCATTTTACCGCACTACATGATTGTTGCGACCTGCCGATCATCATCTACAACATTCCCGGTCGTTCCGTCGTGGACATGACACCTGAAACGATGGGCAAGCTGGCGCAATTGCCACGCATTGTTGGCGTCAAGGACGCCACCGGAGATTTGGCGCGAGTCTGCGCACAGCGGATCACTTGCGGCAAGGATTTCGTCCAGATTTCCGGCGAAGACGCGACCGCCCACGGGTTCAACGCCCAAGGCGGGGTTGGCGTGATTTCCGTCACCGCCAATGTCGCGCCCAAGCTGGTGGCACAGGTACAAGAGGCAACGCTTGCGGGCGACTATGCCAAGGCGCTGGAATTGCAGGACCGCCTGATGCCCCTTCATCGCGCGATCTTTGTCGAGCCGGGGCTCGTGGGCGTAAAATACGCGATGTCGCGTTTGGGGCTTTGCAGTGAAGAGGTCCGCTCGCCCTTGGTGGGTCTGAGCGACCCGACCAAGGCACTGGTCGAGGATGGCATGCGCCACGCCGGGCTGATCAACTGAATTCTGTTCCAAGCACGGCGGGAGGCAATTTGCCGCCCGCCGTCTTTGCTTACTTCACCTCACCTGTGGGGCGTGGTGTCTTGAGCGTCTCCGCAGGAAGAACCGGATATGTCACGTCCGGCATCTTGCCGGTCAGCGCCCCGAGAAAGGCCACGATCTGATCGGCCTCGGCATCGTTGATTTCCTCGCCGAGTTGCGATGTGCCCATGATCTGCACCGCCACCTTGAGATCCCAGACCTTGCCCGAATGGAAATAGGGCGCCGTCTGGTCGATATTGCGAAGCGGAGCCGCGCGGAACACATAAGAATCATCTGCGGTTTCGGTCACGGCAAATCTTCCCCGATCATCGGGCGGCAGTACATCAGCCCCCGGTTTCTCGATCAGGCCAAAGGGGTAATAGCCATTGCCGCCTAGGTTGATCCCATTATGGCAAGACGAGCATCCCTTATCCATGAACAGCGCGAGACCGGTCTTTTGATCCTCATTCAAGGCCGCCTCGTCACCGTTGAGGAACGCATCAAAGGGCGCGGGCGTGATCAAGGTCGCCTCATAGGCCTCGATTGCCTTGGCAAAGTTGTCAAAGCTGACAGGGTTTTCCTCGCCGGGGAAAGAGGCGGTGAACCAGTCGATATACTGGGGCATCGACATCAGCGTGGCGACCACATTGTCTGGCGTATTGGCCATCTCGACACCTGCCTGAACCGGGCCTTTGGCCTGTTCCGCAAGATCAGCGGCGCGGCCATCCCAGAACTGCGCCTCGTTGAACACGGCATTCAATACGGTAGGAGAGTTGCGCGGACCCTTTTGCCAAGCATGCCCGATCGAGGTCTCCATATTGTCATCGCCACCGGTGGCAAGGTTGTGGCAGGAGTTGCAGGAAAACACGCCCGAGGCTGACATGCGCGGATCAAAGAACAGCGCCTTGCCAAGGTCTATCTTCTCCTCGGTAATCATGTTGTCATTCAGCGCCGGGATGGTAGACGGCAAGGGCGAGAATAGCTCCTGCGCACGTTCGCGCAGTTCCGAGGCCGCAGCACCTTGTGCCAAAGCCAGCGCAGACAGGGTGCCCAAAAGCACTTTGAGAGGATGTGTCACGGAGTAGCTCCTTAGCTGAAAGGAATCGCGCGCTTAGAACTATTCTAAGCTAGGAGATGACCGTGCGGATTGATCCACCTCAAAAGACCGCGTATTTGCCATAGCTGTTCGCCGAATATAGGCAACCAATGTCCTAAAATTCGCTATCGGCACCTTTTCGCATCATTTTTGCCTCAAATGCCCGCGCAATGCCGCTATGCCTTGATTTCAGGCCTCATCCGGGTCTAAGCCGCGCCGCAATACGTTGCCGCTGCAACATCTCTTAAAACGTCATTATCCGAGGATTCCGATGCAATTGCCCAATCTCGCCCCCGTGCCCGAACTCTACGTCTCTTACGAGAGTGCGCAAAAGCTCAAGGTCGAGGCTGCCAACCTCACCAGCTGGGATCTCAGCCCGCGCCAGATCTGCGATCTAGAACTGTTGATGAACGGCGGTTTCAACCCGCTCAAGGGGTTCCTCAACGAAGCCGATTATGACGGTGTGGTCGAGAACATGCGGCTGGCCGATGGCACGCTCTGGCCGATGCCGATCACACTAGATGTGAACGAGAAATTCGCGGAAAGTCTGGAAATCGGTCAGGACATCGCGCTGCGCGACCAAGAGGGTGTGATCCTCGCCACCATGACCGTCACCGATCGCTGGACGCCCAACAAGGCGCGCGAAGCCGAGCAAGTATTTGGTGCCGATGATCTCGCACATCCGGCGGTAAACTACCTGCATCACACAGCTGGCAAGATTTATTTGGGTGGTCCGGTCACCGGCATTCAGCAGCCGGTGCATTACGATTTCCGTGGCCGCCGCGATACGCCGAACGAATTGCGCGCCCTCTTCCGCAAACTGGGTTGGCGCCGCGTTGTGGCGTTCCAGACCCGCAATCCGCTGCACCGCGCGCATCAGGAACTGACCTTCCGTGCCGCCAAAGAGGCGCAGGCAAACCTGCTCATTCACCCTGTTGTCGGCATGACCAAGCCGGGCGATGTCGATCACTTTACCCGCGTGCGCTGCTATGAAGCGGTACTCGACAAATACCCCAGCTCGACCACAACGATGAGCCTGCTCAACCTGGCAATGCGTATGGCGGGCCCCCGTGAGGCGGTCTGGCATGGTCTGATCCGCAAGAACCACGGCTGCACGCATTTCATCGTCGGCCGCGACCACGCCGGTCCGGGAAAGAACTCTGCCGGACAGGATTTCTACGGCCCCTATGACGCACAAGAGCTGTTCAAGCAGCATCAAGACGAAATTGGCATCGAGATGGTCGATTTCAAACACATGGTCTATGTTCAGGAAAAAGCGCAGTATTACCCGATTTCCGAAGTTCCGGAGGGGTCGACAGTGCTTGACATCTCAGGCACCGAACTGCGCCGCCGTCTGGCCGAAGGTCTTGAAATCCCCGAGTGGTTTTCGTTCCCCGAAGTGGTGCGCGAACTGCGTCGCACCCGGCCGCCCCGGTCCAAGCAGGGCTTTACCGTGTTCTTTACTGGCTTTTCAGGCTCAGGCAAATCCACCATTGCCAACGCCCTGATGGTCAAGCTGATGGAGATGGGCGGCCGTCCTGTAACCCTGCTTGACGGCGATCTTGTACGCAAGAATCTCAGCTCGGAGTTGGGTTTCTCTAAGGAACACCGCGACCTCAATATTCGCCGTATCGGCTATGTCGCCTCAGAAATCACCAAGAACGGTGGCATTGCCATCTGTGCGCCAATCGCCCCTTATGCCGCGACACGGCGCGCGGTACGCGAGGATGTCGAGCAATTCGGTGCCTTCGTCGAGGTGCATGTCTCAACCAGCATTGAGGAATGCGAACGTCGTGACCGCAAGGGCCTTTACAAGCTGGCACGCGAGGGAAAGATCAAGGAATTCACCGGCATTTCCGATCCCTATGACGTGCCCGAAAATCCCGAACTGCGTGTCGAGACCGAGAATGTCGATGTCGATAACTGCGCCCATCAGGTCATTCTCAAGCTTGAAAGCCTCGGTTTGATCGCAGGCTGAGCGACCTGTCGCTACGCATCAAAAAGGGCCGTCCCTCGTGGGGCGGCCCTCCGTCATTGGGGCACCCGCGCTGTCGCGCTTCAGTGCACCGTCACCGGCTCCATATTGTTCTGACGCGCGAGCAGAAACGCCAGCTTGCGGTCACGCACCAGCGCCAGACGCTCGCCCTCAGCTGTATGCACCGCGTAAAGTGTGGTCAGATCCCCTACCTGTTCGCGCATATCGGCCGGCAGATCGCCCACCTTGACTGCGCGCACATAGACGATGGGGCGGTCTGTGTCCTGTCCAAAATCATATCGCGTATCCATGACCGCTTACCCCTTGTTGATCTTGATCCTCTGCACGACCGGTTCGGGCTGCGCCCGCGTCAGATCGACATGCAAGAGACCGTTTTCCATGATCGCCTCGCCCACTTCGACCCCGTCGGCCAAAACGAAAGAGCGCTGGAATTGCCGCGCGGCAATCCCGCGATGCAAATAGAGCCGGTCTTCGGCATCGTCACTCTGACGGCCTCGGATCACCAACTGTCGATCCTCGACCGTGATCGCCAGATTCTCCTCCGAGAAGCCGGCCACAGCCAACGTTATGCGATAAGAGTTCTGCGAGGTTTGTTCGATATTGAAGGGCGGATAGCCCTCGTTCCCGGATTTCGCGCTGCGTTCCAGCATGCGTTCCAGCTGTTCAAACCCCAGCATATAGGGGTGTGACCCCAGAGTAAGCTTTGTCATCGACACGTCCTTGAGCGTAAGCGACCGTCCATTGCGCAGGCCCCGTTTCGGCGACCTCGGATTGAATATGGGGTCTGGTCCGCATGCGTGCAAGGGCTTTGCGAATGCGCTGCGTTTCGGTATCGTATGCACCTACGACCCCATAGGAATCGTGTGCCATGAATGCCTTTAGCGACCTGTCGATGAAATCCGAGGATGTGTTGCGCGTCGAGCTTGAAGAATTCCGCCGCGAACATCGCGATCTCGACGAGGCTATTCGCGCGTTACAAGACAAAGGCACGGCGGATCAGTTGATGATCCAGCGGCTCAAGAAGAAAAAGCTCTGGCTGCGTGACATGATTGCCCGGATCGAGGACCGGCTCTATCCGGACATCATTGCGTAGCTGCCGATGATCAGTATAGTGCGCGCTTCGACACGAGGGGCGTTATATGGCAGGCGTGAAAATCGGCATCATCATGGGCAGTCAATCCGACTGGCCCACCATGCGCGAGGCCGCGCAAATTCTGGATGAATTGGGCGTGGCCTATGAGACCCGGATCGTCTCAGCGCATCGCACGCCGGACCGGCTCTGGGACTATGGTAAATCGGCGGTAGAACGCGGCTTGCAGGTGATCATCGCCGGGGCCGGTGGGGCGGCACATCTGCCTGGGATGATGGCCTCCAAGACGCGCGTGCCGGTAATCGGCGTACCCGTTCAGACGCGGGCGCTCTCGGGCGTGGATAGCCTATATTCCATCGTGCAAATGCCCAAGGGTTTTCCGGTGGCCACCATGGCGATTGGCGCTGCCGGGGCGGCCAATGCCGGGCTGATGGCGGCAGCAATTCTTGCCAATTCCGATGCCGACCTCGCGCAGCGCCTCGACGATTGGCGCGCGGCCCTCTCTGCCTCTATTCCCGACGAGCCAACCGATGACTGATACGCTTCCCACAGGTGCGACCATCGGAATCCTCGGCGGCGGGCAGTTGGGCCGCATGCTCTCTGTTGCCGCCGCACGGTTGGGGTTCAAGACCGTGATCTTCGAACCCGCGAACGATTGCCCCGCAAGCCATGTGGCACAGCGCCATATTCAGGCCGACTACACGGACGAGGACGCGCTGCGCCGCTTTGCCGAGGCGGTCGATGTCATCACCTATGAGTTCGAAAATATCCCCACCGCAGCCCTCGATCTGCTTGAGAAACTGCGCCCCGTGCGCCCCGACCGCCGTGCGCTGAGGGTCAGTCAGGACCGACTGTTGGAAAAGGCATTCCTCAGTGATCTGGGGCTGATGACCGCCCCCTTCGCTGCCGTTGACGATGCCGTGGATCTGGCCGAGGCGATGGACGAGATCGGGACGCCCGCCATCCTCAAGACCCGGCGCTTTGGCTATGACGGCAAGGGGCAGGCGCGGATCATGTCCCCCGCCGATGCCGAACAGGCGCTCGCCGACATGGCCGGCCAACCCGCAATCTACGAAGGCTTTGTCGAGTTCTCCCATGAAGTCTCGGTCATCGCCGCACGCAATCAGGCAGGGGATGTAGCCTGCTATGATCCCGGAGAGAATGTGCATGAGGGCGGGATACTGCGTACCACCACCGTGCCGGCGCGCCTGACGTCAGCGCAGCGCACAGATGCAGTGCTCTTGGCAGCCAAGATACTGAACAGTCTGAAATATATCGGCGTCATGGGGGTCGAGCTCTTTGTGACGCCCAAGGGTCTCATCGTCAACGAAATCGCGCCGCGTGTTCATAATTCAGGCCACTGGACGCAGGCAGGCTGCGCCATCGACCAGTTCGAGCAGCATATTCGCGCGGTGGCGGGCTGGCCCTTGGGCGATGGCACGCGCTACGCCGATATCGTGATGGAAAACCTGATCGGCGCGGATATGGACCGCGTGCCAGACTTGTCCCGCGCGCCCGGTGTCTCGCTGCACCTTTATGGTAAGGCAGAGGTCAAGCCGGGCCGCAAGATGGGTCATATCAACCGGATCGTGACGAAATCCTGATCTCGGCTTCGTCTGGCCGAAAATACCTCGGGGGAGTCCCGGACACCGTCCGGGATGGGGGCAGCGCCCCCTCTTAATCCCCCGACGCCAAAAGCGCGCGCAGCCCGGATCGGTAATCAGGATAGAGGAGGTCAATCCCCAACTCTTCCTTGATCCGGCGGTTCGAGACGCGTTTTGATTCCGCATAGAACGATCGCGCCATCGGCGTCATCTCGGCGGCATCAAAGGCCACCTCTTCGGGCAACGGCAGACCCAGCAATTCGGCAGCATGGCCGATCACATCCTGCGGCGGGGCCGGATCATCATCACAGAGGTTATAGATCGCGCCCGGATTGGGGCGCGCAATTGATGCCTCCAGCACCTGGGCGATATCCTCGACATGGATACGACTAAATACTTGACCCGGCTTTACAATCCGCCGCGCCGTGCCTTGACGCACCTTTTCGAACGGGCCGCGTCCGGGGCCATAGATGCCCGCAAGGCGAAAGATGTGCAGCGGCAGACCGGGGATCGCCTGCCACGCCGCCTCGGCCTCGACCCGCATCTGGCCGCGCTTGGTGGACGGGGTGAGCGGCGTTGCCTCATCCACCCAACCGCCCGCATGATCGCCGTAAACCCCCGTGGTCGAGAGATAGCCCACCCATTCCAGCCGCTTGGCCGCCTCGGCAATCGCATCGCGATAGCGCGCCAGCACCGGATCACCCGCCGCATCGGGCGCGGCAGAAATCAACAGATGCGTGGCTGAGGCCAGAGCGGGTGCCAAATCCTCGTCGGGCCAGAGCACGGGTGTCACCCCCTCGTGGCGCAAAGCCTCGGCTTTGTCAGCGCTGCGGGTGGTGCCGATGATCTGCCAGCCCTGCGGCAAGAGACGGGCGGCAAGGGCGCGGGCGGAAAAACCGTGGCCAAAGGAAAGAAGCGTTTGTGTCATGACCCTTACATGGCGCGGGTGGCGAGGATTGGCAAGGTGGCGGGGTTCCGCCTGCCCCATACAAGCCCTCTGGCGCGACTTGCACGATCCGGGCATCTTGCGCGCAGCGTTTTTCAGGAGCCGCCATGTCTTTGATCAGTCGTCGTCTTGTTCTGGGTCTCATCGCGGTTGCTCCGCTCGCTGCCTGTGCGCGCCCCGAACCCGAGGTGTCCAGCCGCAACGCGCCTTTTGATCCGCCGCTCTATCCGAATGAAACGCCAGAGTTGCGCCACCTGATCAACAAATATGCCGATCATTATCAGGTGCCGCGCAGCCTCGTGCATCGTCTGGCGATCCGAGAGAGCACGCATCGCCCCGGTGCGCGCAACGGGCCGTATTATGGCCTGCTGCAAATCTTGCCTCAGACCGCGCGCGGGATGGGGCACCGGGGGCCCGCGTCGGAACTGCTCGATGCCGAGACCAACCTGAAATACGGGGTCAAATACCTGCGCGGGGCCTATATCGTGGCGAATGGCGATCCGGATGCCGCGATCATGTGGTATGCGCGGGGGTATTATTACGAGGCCAAGCGCAAGGGGCTTCTGGTGGAAACCGGCCTGCGCTCGGCCTGAGGGGCAGGCCACATCCGCGCCGATTGCGCGAATGCCGACCCAGCGTTTACTTGACCGCTTTGCCCGCGATCACGGTGGCGTTCTTGCCACTGTTGGAATTCGCGGTGGCAAGAATCTTGGGCTTTTCCTTCTTGGGCTTCTTGGCCTCGCGGTTGCTCTGGCTTTTTCCTTTGGACATGGGAGTGTCTCCTGAATGATCCCGGTCAGGCAGGGTGCCGGGCCGGGTCGTGCTCAGGGGATCAGGGGGCCTGACAGGGTCAGGGCGATGAGCCCTCGGGCGCAGCAGGCACGGCGCGGGGCCGGTGCTGCATCATGGAAGATAAGCGGGCGGGGGCGTGGCGGCAAGGGGGGTGAGGGGGCCGCGCGGTCGACGGGCCGCGGTCTGGCGAGACTACGGCGGTGGATGGCATTTTATGCCTGCGAAATACGTGTGACCCAAAGACGGAGTGCCACGCCCTCAAAATCGCCAGGCCGGGGGGCGGCCCGGCGATCGCGCGGCGGCGCTGCGCGCCTTGATTCCGCGCGGGACAATGCTACGACCATTCATCTTTTCCAGTGAGGCAGATACACCATTCTTGGCCTTGTCATTGCAAAGTTGGGTTTGAGGATACGCCCCTCAGGCCCAATTGCCAGCCCAATTCTAGAACCAGACAAATGCACATTGCTAAATTGAGCATGGTTTATCTGAGAGTTCTTTTCTTTAAGTGATATGGTTGTAGCGCCGATATTAAATTCCCCATCGATTTCTACATGATCACCTCTGAAATCAATTTCTAGGAAGATATCACGCTGTTTTCGACGAAACTTCACCCAGTTTGTCTTAAATTCGATGTCCCAGAACTCAGCCGTGTTCGCGATTAGATTATTCTTTTTGATCTCAATTTCAGGCCAAAAACAGTCATCAGGTATGAATACGTTGAGCCTGAACTCTTCTTCTTCCAGAGCATAAGAAAAAATATCAATTCCAGAAAAGTTTAATGCGGATTCGCAATCAGAAACAATGACGCCGCCAATTCTGAGAGCTTTTTGTTTCTTATTACCACCAAGGAAACCTTTTATTCTGCCTTTGCTAACGTTGATTGGATTTTGCTTTACTTTATATGCTTTGTCTCGTGAAAGCTTCCCATATTCAGTATGATGGGTCGGACAAAGCGCAACCATATGCTCCGGCTCGAAGTGTTGCCTTTCATGCCATTCAACAATGTGATGGTACTCAACAATCGGACAGCCGCAGTCAGCACAGCCAAAGCCTGCTTCTTGACGTAGTTGTCTAGCGACCGCAGTTGGGGGAGTACGCCTCATCAAACATCCAACTCCTCCACAAACCGCGCATTCTCCGAAATATACTGGAACCGCAGTTCCGGCTTTTTCCCCATCAGACGCTCCACCAGATCGCCGGTCTGGCCGGGTTCGTCCTCGTCAATCGTCACGCGGATGAGCTTGCGCGAATTGGGGTCCATCGTCGTCTCTTTCAAATCCTTGGCGTCCATCTCGCCCAGACCCTTGAAGCGGCTGACGTCGATCTTGCCCTTGCCGCCCAGCCCCTTTTCCAGCCATTGATCGCGTTCGGCCTCATCAAGGCAATAGACCCGTTTTGACCCTTGGGTCAGGCGGTAGAGCGGCGGGCAGGCCAGATAGAGATGGCCCGCGTCGATCATCGGGCGCATCTGGGTGAAGAAGAAGGTCATCAGCAGCGCCGCGATATGCGCGCCGTCGACATCGGCGTCGGTCATGATGATGATCTTGTCGTAGCGCAGATCGTCGAGGTTGAACTTGCTGCCAAGGTTCACGCCCAAGGCCTGAGTCAGATCGTTGATCTCCTGGTTGCTGCCCAGCTTGGACGAGGCCGCGCCCAGCACGTTCAGAATCTTGCCTCGGAGCGGCAAGAGCGCCTGGGTCTTGCGGTCGCGCGCCATCTTGGCGGAGCCGCCCGCGCTATCGCCCTCGACGATGAACAGCTCTGTGCCATCGCGGGTGTTTGACGCACAATCCACCAGCTTGCCGGGCAGGCGCAGTTTCTTGGTTGCGGTCTTGCGTTGGGTTTCCTTTTCCTGACGGCGGCGCAGGCGTTCTTCGGCGCGCAGCACCAGAAAATCGAGAATTGCGCCCGCGGATTTTGTATCCGCCGCCAGCCAGTTGTCGAAATGGTCGCGCACCGCGCCTTCGACCATGCGGGCAGCGTCAGTGGTGGCAAGACGGTCCTTGGTCTGGCCCACGAATTCCGGTTCCCGGATAAAGCACGACACGAGGGCACAGCCGCCCGCGAGCAGGTCTTCGCGGGTGATCTGCGCCGCCTTGCGGTTATTGGCGAGATCGCCGTAAGCCTTGATCCCCTTGAGGATCGCGGCCCAGAATCCGGCCTCGTGGGTGCCACCCTCGGGCGTGGGCACGGTGTTGCAATAGGACTGGATGAAGCCGTCACGCGCGGGTGTCCAGTTGATCGCCCATTCCACCTTGCCCGGCACGTTGTACTTGTCGCGGAAATCGACGCTGCCGGCAAAGGGACGCTCGGCATAGGTGGTCGCCCCGCCCAGCGCCTCGCCCAGGTAATCGGCAAGCCCGCCGGGGAATTTGAACGTAGCCTCGGCGGGGGTGTCGCCATCGCTGATCTCGGTCTTCCAGCGGATTTCGACGCCGGAGAAGAGATAGGCCTTGGAGCGGGCCATCTTGAAGAGCCGCGCGGGTTTGAGCGTGAGAGAGCCAAAGATCTCGGGGTCGGGATGGAAGGTGACGGAGGTGCCGCGCCGGTTGGGGGCAGCGCCAATCTTGGCCAAGGGCGCCTGCGGGATGCCGCGCGAAAATTCCATCATGTAAAGTTCGCGGTTGCGCGCCACCTCGACCCGGAGATGATCCGACAACGCGTTGACGACCGAGGAGCCGACGCCGTGCAGGCCGCCCGAGGTCTGATAGCTGTCGCCCGAGAATTTGCCGCCGGCGTTGAGCGTGCAGAAGATGATTTCGAGCGCGGATTTCCTGGGATCCTTGGGGTGGGGATCGACCGGGATGCCGCGCCCGTTGTCGCGCACGCTGACATGGCCGTTGGCGTGCAGCTCCACCTCGATCCATGTGGCATGGCCTGCGACCGCCTCGTCCATCGAGTTGTCGATGATCTCGGCCACCATGTGATGCAGGGCGCGATCGTCCTTGCCGCCGATATACATGCCGGGGCGCAGGCGGACATGCTCCATATCCTCGAGCACCTGAATGGAGGAGGCATCGTAATCGGATTTCGGGGTGGGCGAGAGAAGATCGTTCATGCCGCTGCTCTTTTTTGTTGGTTGGGGGGCATTATGGCAGAGCGGAGGCGGCGGGGAAAGTGGGTGCGGCCTAGCAGCCTGCCTGCGTGCGCAACCAATCGGCCATGTCGCCCGCATCATCGAGACGTTGGGCAAGGCGGATAATCCGTTGGCCGACGTCCTCGGGCTGCCACGCAATCTCGATCCCGTTCAGATCAAGGCAGACGTCCATCGCCTGATGCGCTGTGCGCTTGTTGCCATCGTTGAAGCAATGCCCCTGCGAGATCGCCTGGGCATAGCTGGCCGCAAGATCAAAGACGTCTTCGATCATCCCGTAGAGGATACGATTGTCGACGCGCGCCAAGGCGCCTTCAAGCGATTTGTCGCGCGCACGCCCCGGCAGTTCACCGGGGTTGAGAACCGCATCGTGAATAACCTCGACAAGCTCGACCGAGAGAAGCAGGAAGCTCATTTGTCCTTGAGATACTCAAGCACTGGCTGGTTCTCGGCTCTCCGCTTGCGCAGGGAGGCCATCACCTCGTCCATCGTGGCATGGCGCGGTTCCTGTTGCAGCGTGGCCTCTTCAGGCACCAGATAACCGATGCATTTGGAGTTCTTCATGATCGCCACCGGCTTGCCGCCTGCCGCGTCGAGCACCTTTTGCGGTTCGCGCAGTTCGGTCATGGTGCAGATCTGGTTGGTCAAGAGGCGTTTCATGGGATGCTCCCTAAAGTGTGCGGTAAAATATACACTGTAATGTCTATTATTTCAACCGCTGCCGCAGATAGCGCGCGCAGCCCGTTAGAGCCGCGGTATCGTCGGTGATCAGATGGAGCGGCATGGCCTCCATGATGGGGCGATAGGGGCCTTTGGCGGCAAAGTTTCCGCGAAACTCTGGCGCGTTGAGCATCGGCGCCATGGCGCGGGCCAGCCCACCGATCAGGAACACGCCCCCTGTTGCCATATGGGTCAGGGCCAGATTGCCCATGACAGCGCCCAGAAGTTCAAGAAAGAGGGTGAGGGTTTCGGCACAGTCGCCCTCCTCCTGCTCTGCCTGCCCGAGGATTTCCGGCGCGGTGAGGATCGCGCCACAGCGCAGGCGGTGCAGGCGCATGAGCCCCGAGCCGGACAAGAGCGCCTCATAGGGTTTGTGCGGCACCTCGGCCCCCAAGGCCGAAATCACCGCATTGGCAGTTGTGTCGAGATGCGGCAGGCCGGAATGACCGGCCTCGGCGGGGGGCACCAAGAGATCGGCGCCCACGCGATGCACCACCGCGATATTGCTGCCCGTGCCCAGCCCCAGCACCATGCGTGGGCCGTTGGGATCAGAATGCCCGGCGAAAATAGGCGTTACGCTCTGCCGGTCGAGATCGTCGAGCGCATAGCCCTGCGCCTGAAGGTCGTTGATCAGATGCACCTCGGCGGCCCCGGTGGCGCGGGCAATCTCGGCCCCATCGATGACCCAATCGAGATTGGTCAGCTGTGCTGTGCCCGCCCGCACCGGCCCCGCCACCCCGGCGCAGATTGCCTTTGGCTGTGCGCCCTGTTCGTCGAGATAGGACGCAATCATCGGGAGGACACCGGGAAAATCGGCGTTGAGAAAGTGCCGCGCGCTGCCCGGCTTCAACGACCCGTCCGAAATCAGCGCGAGGCGCGTATGGCTGGCCCCGACATCGGCGACGAGCCCCTCAGCCATCGCGCCAACGGGCCACGGTTGCGCGCGCCGCCTGTGCCAGCATCACCACGTCAATGCCCACCGCCAGAAACTGTGCGCCCCAATCGGCATAGTGCTGTGCCGTGTCGTGATCGAGCGCGAGGATGCCCGCCGCCTTGGGCGAGGCGGCAATCCGGCTGAGCGCCGAGCGGATGACCTCTTGCACCTCTGGCGCATGGCTGTCGCCGACATATCCCATATCGACCGCCAGATCGGAGGGGCCGATAAAGACACCGTCCACGCCCTCGACCGCGAGAATATCATCCAGCGCGTCGATTCCGGCCATGCTCTCGACCTGAACGATCAGGCAGATTTGCGCATTGGCGGTGGGGATGTAATCGCGGATGCGCGAGAAGTCGGAGGCGCGTGCAAGGGCGGCCCCGGACCCGCGGATGCCGTCGGGCGGATAGCGGGTGGCGCGCACGAGGGCGCGGGCCTGATCCGCGCTCTCGACCATGGGGATGATCAGGCTCTGGGCCCCTGCGTCGAGCACCTGCTTGATCGCCCAGGCCTCGCCCATGGGCAGGCGCACCACCGGCAGGCTGTGCCGCCCCACTAGCATGGCCAGTTGCGCCGAAATCGAGCGCAGATCGTTGGGCGCGTGTTCGCCGTCGATCACGAGCCAGTCGAAACCCGCGCTGGCCAGAACCTCGGTCGCATAAGGATCGGCGAACCCGGCCCAGCACCCAATCAGGCGCTCGCCCCGCATCAGGGCAGATTTGAAACGGCTTTCGGGGGCGGGCATGGCGGCTCTCCTGTGATTGTCCGGCACAAGATAGACCGCGCCCGCGCGCTTTGGCGAGAGGCAAGACGGGGTTTACTTTGCCCGGTATTGCCCCCAGAGATTGCCCAATGAATACGCATCTCAAAGGTCTGATCATCACCGCGCTCGGCGTTCTCTTCGTCGTGCCGGATTCGCTTTTCGTGCGGTTGATCGACGGGGACGCAGCCAGCATCGCCTTTTGGCGCGGGATCACGGCGGGGTCTGTCATCTTGACGGGTGTGCTGCTGTTTCAGGGCCAGCGCGGCATCCGGGAGGTGGTGAAAACCGGCAAGCACGGTCTGCTCTATGCCTTTCTGATTGCCATCACCGCGCCCGGTTTCGTCTTTGCGGTCAGCCTGACCAGCGTGGCCAATGTGGTCTTTATCCTGGCCTCGATGCCGGTCTTTGCCGCGATTTTCAGCCGGATTTTTCTGGGCGAGGCGATCAGCAAACGCATGGTCCTGACCATGGCGGGGGTTTTTGCGGGGCTGGGTGTGATCGCCTGGGGGTCGGGCGAGACGCATGGCGCGCATTGGCATGGCGACCTGATCGCGCTTGGGGTTTCGGCCAGCTTTGCAGGCGCAATGACCACGGCGCGGCAGTTGCGCGCCGTTTCGATGATCCCTGCCATTCCGCTGGCCTTTCTGGGGGCCTCGCTGGCCATCTGGCCGGTGGCACAGCCGATGGCGGTCTGGCAGGCGA
Organism: Roseovarius mucosus DSM 17069; assembly: GCF_000768555.3. GTDB lineage: Bacteria > Pseudomonadota > Alphaproteobacteria > Rhodobacterales > Rhodobacteraceae > Roseovarius > Roseovarius mucosus. Next base: position 519,701 of record NZ_KN293991.1, on the reverse strand, counting down.
ACTGGCCGCTGATTCTGGCGCATGGCGCGTTCATCAGTGTCTCGACCTGCCTGCTCACGCTTGGGCCGCGTTATCTCGCCTCGGCGGAGGTGGCGCTGTTGATCCTGCTCGAATCCGTGCTGGCCCCCCTGCTGGTCTGGGCCGTGGTGGGCGAGGACCCCGGCCGCTGGGCCATTGTCGGGGGTGTGGTGGTGATCGGCGCGCTGTTTGCGTCGAACCTCTGGGCGCTGCGGCATAACCGGCGCTTGCGCAACCGGCCGCAGCCGCGCACCGGACCGCCTGTCTAGGTCTCAGCCGTCGCGGTAGATCACGAAACAAGACCAGCCGTCGTCGCGGTGGCCACGGTCGTGATAGCCCGCCGCACGCAGGCAGCGGGCCGAGGCGACATTGCCCGGATGAACGAAGGCCACCAGACGAGAGAGCCACGGATGATCCGCGAAGGCGCGCCTCGTGGCGCGGCGGACGAGGCGGCGCCCATGGCCCCTGCCCCAGTGATCGCGCCCCAACCAGTAGCTGAGTTCGGCGGTGTCGCGGCTGCTGGCATCTGTGCCGAAGGCCAGGCGCATCTGCCCGATGGGTTGGCCATCGAGGGTTGCAGCGAGAACGTCGTGGTGATCGCTGAGCCCGGAGATGTCGATCAGGTCGCGAGCAAGCGCGTCGGTCAGCGGGCCGGGCCAATCCTCGTGCATGTGCTGCCAGACCTCGGGGTCTGACAGGAGCCGCTTGTAGGCCGGCACGTCTTGGGGTTGCCAGCGGCGAAAGCCCAGGGTGCCCGGTGTCTTGACCTTCCACGAGAGGGGGGCGACGGGGGTGGAGCGTGGGCAGGGAGCGTTTTCTTCGGCGATGACCCAGCCGATCTGCAAGGGATCATAGGCGAGCGTGATGCCCCGCGCCTCGCACCATGTCTTTTGTTCTGGTGTGAGCACACCGTCCCAACGGTTCGATGTGGAGAATGCGGGCCCTGGCCCGGTCGGGTCTGATTTTCTGGTCCGATCCGTCACGTCGCGGCCCCCAAGTCTGCGGCGGAAAATGGTCGTTTCGGACGATATGGGACCGCAGTCCGCGCGTTCAAGTGGGCAAGGTCTTGGGGCGGGGGTTGCCCCCGCCCCGGCGTTTATCATGGGTCTGGCCGGGGATCAGCCATCCGCTGCGGGGAGCACGCCCGCATCGACCGCGGCGGCCACCTCGTCCTGGCTCAGCGCCCCATCGGCATTGGCATCCACCGTGGTAAAGGTCTCGGATGTGGCCTCGGGCATTGCCTGCTGAAACTCGGACATGGTGACATAGCCGTCGCCATCCGCGTCCATCGTCGAAAACTCGCCCGCGAGGGCCATGGCGGGCAGGCCAAGGGCGAGGGCGAAGGTGGCGGCAACGAAATCCTTGGTCATGTGGATCATCCTTTCTCTGGTTGCGAGGGCGCGGTTGCGCCCCCAAGGCCAGAAGATGAGCATAGTTGACCGGGTTGTCGCGGGCGGTGCTGATTTCACGCGAAAAGGCGCGGAAAGCAGCCAGATGCGGCAGGGCCGATACGCGGACCTACGCCGGTCCGAGGGACCAGGCGACAGGCCGCGTATGGCGAGGGGCGGATTGGGCAGGCAAGCGCCGAAAAAGCCCCGGCGTTGGCATCGGTGGAGCCCCCGCCGATGCCCGCGCGGCGAGTCGGATCAGGCGAGGGTAGCGGCGGGGCGGATCATGCCGGTTTCGATGCCACGCCAGTTGACGATGGGCGCGTTGCGGTATTTGCGCGCCGCCGGATGCTCGGGGTCGAGCACGCCCAGACGCACGAGGATCGAGGCAATCGCACATTCCGCCCCGCGCGTGCCGCCATCGGCGATCTTGAGCGCCACGCCCAGCTTGCGCCGGGGCAGGATCGCGATGAAGAACGCCTCGGCCCCGGTCTTGAGCGCCACAGGCTCGGAACAGGCGCGCATGAGTTCGGTGCAGGCGCGCCCTTCGCCCGCCACCAGTTCGGGATGGGCGACCATGGCCTGCCAGAGACGCACCGAGGCACGCTCTGTCGCGTCGCCATTTTCGGATGCGCCCGCGAACCGCGCCATCGCGCGGGCCATGCCGTGCAGGGAGCTGGCGTGATTGGGGGCGGAACAGCCATCAATGCCGTAATAGGGTGAGGTTTCGCCAGTGGCTTCCTCGAACGCCTCAAGCACGGCCTTTTGCACCACATGGCCGGGCTCGACATATTCGGCAGACCCGCCCAGATGCCGGTTGAGCGTGAGAAACCCGGCATGCTTGCCCGAGCAATTGTTATGCACCTGACAGGGCGCGGTCCCGGAGCACAAGAGCGCCTTGTGCGCCTCCTTGTCCTGCGGGTCATGCGCGCCGCAGCGCAGATCGTCGTCCGTCAGGCCCAGATCGGAAAGCCAGCGATTGACGCGCTCGGTATGGATCGCCGCGCCGTTGTGCGAAGCGCAGGAGAGGGCAAGCTGTTCGGAGGTCAGCCCATGCGCATCCGCAGCGCCACTGGTGAGAAGCGGCAGCGCCTGCAGCATCTTGCAGGACGAGCGTGGCAGGATCGTTTCGGACGGGTTGCCCCAAGCCTCGACAATCGCGCCGCCTGCGTCACAAATCACGGCATGACCCAAATGAACGCTCTCGGCCCGAGGGCCGCGCCAGATTTCGGTGAGAGGGGCAGCTTGGGTCATCGGTATGCTCCGGCAGATCGGGGAACAGGCGGGATATGCGGAAATCCGCCAATTGCGTCTTTCACTTCTCGCGTGTTTCAGGCTAATATTGCAATGTCGAGACGGAACTGGTCGCATATAAAAATATTCCCGTAAAGGGTAGCTGGCGACCGATGGATTTGAGGCTCAGGACAGCTTGGAGGCTGGACAAATGATATCACGATTTGCAGGCGGCATGGCCATTGCGGTGGCGATGCTGATCACGCCCGCCGCACAGGCGCAAAGCACAAGCACCAATCAGGTCGCAACCAGCACCGCATGGAGCGTATTCGAGGATAGCGATCCTCGGGAATGCTGGGCCGTGTCGGCCCCGACCGAAACGGTCAACACCAAGGATGGGCGCGTGGTTGCGGTGCGGCGCGGTGATATTCTGCTGATGACATTCTTCCGCCCCGGTGCCGGGGTGCAGGGGCAGATCACCTTTACCGGCGGTTATCCGTTTGCCGGGGGATCAACCGTGAACCTCAATATCGGCGGCACGCAGTTTGAACTCTTCACCGAGGGCGAGTGGGCCTGGCCCGCAAGCGCCGCCGATGACGCGCAGGTTCTCGCGGCGATGAAGCGCGGCGCGGATGCCGTGCTGACCGCACGCTCGGCACGGGGCACCGTGACCAAGGATACGTTCTCGCTTCTGGGGTATACGGCTGCGGTGGAAGAGGCCGAAAAACGCTGCAAGTAAGCGATCCGGGAATTCAGAATACAGATCAGAGCGGCGGTCCCCATGGTACCGCCGCTTTTCCTTGAGCGTGGGCGCGTTAACCCTCGCCCGTCAGGATTGCACTGACCTTGAGCGCGCGTTGCACATTGCCCTCGACCTTCAGCTTGCCTGACATATAGGCCATGATCGGGTTTTGCGCCCCCGACAGGATGTTGCGAAATACCTCGTCGCTGGCACTCAGGACCACATCCGCCGCCGCATCCCCGGCGATGGCTCCGTCTTCGCTCAGCATGACGCTGCCGTGGCCCGTGATCACAAGCTTGGCAAGGCCCCTGATCCGGCCCTTGGCGCGAGGTGTGAGCGTGGTGATATAGTCGTCGATGATGGCGGTCATGGGAGGTCTTTCAAGAAAACGGTCTGGAGGCAGATCACCCTGAAACCCGGCCCGGCGCAAGCGGGACCGCGCGTCGCATCGCCTACCAGCGGGTCAGCGCATCCTCATCCGCGTCGCGTGCAGCAACCCAATCCGCGCCCTTCTCGGTCACTTCCTTTTTCCAGAAAGGCGCGCGAGATTTCAGGAAGTCCATCAGGAATTCCGCAGCCTGGAAGGCATCGGCGCGGTGGCGGGCGGCGGTGGCCACCATCATGATCACCTCGTCGGGCGTGAGTTTTCCGTAGCGGTGGATGATGAGCACATCGCCAAGGGTCCAGCGGTCCCGTGCCTCTTGCGCAATCTTTTCCAGCGCCTTTTGCGTCATGCCGGGATAATGCTCGATCTGCATGGCTTGCAGGTCAGTGTCGTCGAGATCGCGCACGATGCCGGTGAAGGTGACGACCGCGCCCATGCGGGATTGTCGTGCGACAAAGCCATTGGCCTCGGTGCCAAGGTCGAAGGCGGCCTCTTGCACGCGGATGTCCATGGCTCAGCCCCCGGTCATCGGCGGAAAGAAGGCCACCTCGCGCGCCCCCGCGAGAGAGGCGTCAAAATCGCTCAGCTCCTGATCCACGGCCACGCGCAGGGCGCTCAGATCGGAAAAGGCTGCTTCATAGCGTTCTTCCCGCGCGCGCAGGGTGTTCACGAGGTCCATGACCGTGGCGGGCGCGGTTTCGATCCGCTCTTTCGGAACGCCGATCCGTTCCCGCACCCAAGCGAAATAGAGCACATCCATCATCTCTCATCCTTCAGATAGGGGATCGACTTGGCGAGATAGTCGAACCCGGTCAGCAGGGTCAGGGCCGCCGCCAACCACAAGAGCCAGATTCCCACATGCCCGGCCCAGACCATGCCGGCATATTTCCACGTCAACCCGTGCACATCATCCTCTCGCCCCTCAAGGATGGACAATACCAAGTGGTCATCCATGCCGAACACCGACATACCAAAATAGTGCTCGAACACGCCTTGGGCAAACAGCACGGCAATCGCGATCATCTGCGCGGTGGTTTTCCACTTGGCCAGTTGCGTGACCTTGAGGGTGCCAGCGGTGTCACCGAGAAATTCGCGCAGGCCCGAGACAAAGACTTCGCGGAAGAGAATGACCGTGGCGGGCAGCACCAGCCAGGGCGACATGCTGGAATAGCCGACGATCACCATCAGGGCGATGACCACCATCGCCTTGTCGGCAATCGGGTCGAGCATGGTGCCGAGCTTTGTCACTTGCTTCCAGCTGCGCGCCAGATAGCCGTCGAACCAATCGGTGATTGCGGCACTGACAAACAGGATCAGGGCGAACCAATCGGCATAAGGTCTCGTGAAATAGAGGAACATAACCGCAACTGCCGGGGCGGCCAGCAGGCGGAGCGTGGTCAGGATATTGGGCAAGGTCCACGTCATGGCCTCTGTTCTATCCTGTCACAGGCACGAGGGAAAGCGCCCTTGATCGCTAGAAATCACGTAGGCGCCGCGTGGTTTCCGGGTCCATGAACCCGGCAATCGTCGCCTCGGTTTCAAGGTCCATGGCGCGGCGCGGATCAGTCATCGCGGTAGCGTTCAAAACCCGCTTCATCGCGCGCACGGCCAAGGGAGGTAGATCGGCCAGACGGCGGGCGGTCGAGAGGGCCTCAGGCATCAGATCGGCGTCGGGCACGCATTTCCAGGCCAGCCCCATCGCCTGCAGATCGGGCGCGGCGTAGCGGTCGCCGAAGAAGAGCATTTCGCGGGCCTTGTTAAGGCCGACGAGGGCGGGCAGAAGACTGCTTACGCCGCCGGTGACGAAAAGGTTGAGCGAGACTTCGGGGAAGAAACCGCGCGCCGAGGCGGCCCAGATCGGGAAATCGCAGTTGATCGCCCATTCAAAGCCGCCGCCCACCGCCCAGCCGTTGATCGCGCCCACCACGGGCTTGTGGTTCAGGACGATGGCATCGGTCGCGCGCTGGATCGCGCGCACCAGATCGCGCGCCTCTTCTTCGCAGGTGGGGTGGACGTGTTCGCGCCGGTCGTCGCCCGCGCAAAACGCCTTGCCCGCGCCTGTCAGGATAATCGCGCGGGTGGCGGGATCGGCATTGGCATCCTCGAAGGCACGCGCGACATCGTCGATCAGGGCGCGGTTCATGGCGTTGAGGCTATGGGGGCGATTGAGGGTGATGCAGCGCACGCCCTCGGCTGCGATCTCGCTCAGCACAGTGTCATAGGTGAAGGTGGTCATTCGTAGGTCCTCACAACGCGTTTCGTCTTGCCCTCGGTCAGCGGGAAGGTGCCATGCGGCACCAAAGTCACCCGTGCGGTGGCGCCCAGCTTGGTCTTGATCGCGGTGGCCACCTCCTCTGCCAATCCGTCGGAGGCGGGCCGCCCCTTGGCCAGCTCCACCGAGACCGGCAGCGCGTCATAGGGCGGCGGTGTGTCGAGGGTGATCCGGTAATCGCCGGAGAGGGCTGCGAATTCGTTGATCACCGCCGCAACCATCGTTGGAAAGAGATTGAGGCCGCGCACGACAACCATGTCATCCGAGCGCCCCACCACGCGGAAGCGAAAGCCGGTTCGCCCGCAGGTGCACGGGGCGGTTTCATCCACGGTGATGATGTCGCCGCTGCGAAAGCGCACGAGCGGCTGGCAGTCGCGCGCCAGATGTGTCAGGACCAGCTCGCCCGTCTGCCCCGCAACAAGCGGCAGGGGGGCGCCGGTGTCGGGGTCGATGAGTTCGGGCCAGAGCACATCGGCGGCCATGTAATGCAGGCGCGTGTCGTGTTCACATTGCGCCGCGAAATTGCAGAACACGTCGGACACGCCGTAATTGGCATTGCGCGGCTCCATTCCCCAGACCTCGCGCAGGCGCGCGCGATAGGCGGGATCATCGAGCCCCGCCTCGCCGCCAAAGAGCCCCAGACGCAGGCCCAGATCGCGCGGGGTCAGCCCCGGGAATTTCTCGGCGATCACCCGCTCCAGAACCGCCGGATATGAGGGGGTGCAGGAAATGGCGGTGATCCCCACCTCTTGAATGGTGCGCACCAAAAGCTCGGTCGAGCCCACGCCGAAGGGCACCACCATCGCGCCGGTGGCCTGCAAGGTCATGTGGTCTGTCAATCCGCCCATCCACATCTGATAGTTCAGGCAATGCACCACGGTATCCTCGGGGGTGAGGCCAGAGGCGGATTGACAGCGCCCGCCCACGGCCTCTGTCACCGCGCAGTCGCGGGCTGAGAGCGCGAGGTTCATCGCCTGCCCGGTGGTGCCGGAGGTGCGGTGCAGGCGCACGGCGGCGCGGCGCTCTGCGGCCATGTATTTGCCGAACGGGGGATGTGCGGCCTGCGCGAGGCGCAGCTGCGCCTTGTCCGACAACGGCAGATCAGGCAGGTCGCGCAGATCGGCGGGCGGTGTGCGCCCCTGCCAGAGATCGCGATAAAACTCTGACTGTGCCGCGACATAGGCGCTCTGCACCGCCCAGGCCGCCGCTTGATGGGCGCGCAGGCGTTCAGGGCTGGCAAATTCGGCTTGGTCGAGCAGGCTCATGGCTGCAATCCTCGTTCCCAGATGGTTGTGAGCGTGGCAATCACCGCCGCGCGATCGGTGGAGACATCGACCAGCCCCGGCTCGTTCGAGAGATAGAGGCTGGAGAAATACTGATCCGTCATGCCGCCCAGGGCATAGGCGCGGCGGGTGAGTTCGGCATCGCTGAGGGTATCGCGCCCCTCACGCGCCAGCCTGCGGCGGGTGGCGGCAACGACAGTGTCGATCCATTCGCGATTGAGCCGGTGAAAGGCCGCGCGCGCCGCGGGAAAGGCATCGAGATGGTGAATAAGGCATTTCATCAGCCCGCGATTGGCTTCGAAGAGGCGAGCATAGGCCTCGGTCGCGGGGCGCATGCCGCGCTCGGGGCTGGTCTGGCTGGCGCGGATCATCCCCGCTTGCAGGAAGGCGGCAAAGCCCTGCAAGAGATCGTCGAGCAGATGGGCCTGATCGGGGAAATAGAGGTAGAAGGTGCCATTGGCGACGCCCGCCTCCTTGCAGATCGCGGCGATGGTCAGATCCGACAGGGCGGCGCGTTCAAGCAGGGCGCAGGCGGCGATGCGCAGGGCCTGTGCGGTGCGAACGCCCTTGGCCTCGCCCTCGACCTGCGCGGCAAGGAAGGCCGGATAGCTGGTGTGATCGGTGGGATCGGGCATGGCGACTCAAAATGAAACTGAATTCATGTTCAGTTTTTTGATCGTCCCTGTCAAGCCGGTTTGCGCGGTTCGACTGAAAGCGTTTCGGCATTTCGCTGAAACGTCAGAGCCTGTCGCGCCCCATCGAAACCGCACCCGTCCCGGGCTTGACCCGGGACCTTGCCGAGGAAGCACAGAGGCCCCGGCACGGGGCCGGGGCGATGTGAACGCGATCAGACCAACCCGCTCCAAAACGCTTTAGCTCTTTGAATCGGCGCGATTTCGAACCGAAAAAGTCACTCGGCTTTTCTGAAATGGCTTTAGCTGCGGTCGTGAAAGAAATCGTAGAGCTTTTGCGCCATCGCGTCCGAAACCCCGTCGACGGCGCGCAGGTCGGCGAGATTGGCGCGGCTGACGGCCTTGGCGCTGCCGAAATGCGCGAGCAGCGCCCGTTTGCGGGCAGCGCCGATGCCCGGCACTTCATCGAGCGGGGTGGCCCCTACCGCCTTGGCGCGTTTGGCGCGATGCGTGCCAATGGCGAAACGGTGCGCCTCGTCGCGCAGGCGCTGGATGAAATAGAGCACCGGATCATTGTGCCGCAGCGCCATGGGATGCTTGCCCACGCGGTGAAACTCTTCCTTGCCTGCGTCGCGGTCCACCCCCTTGGCGACCCCAACCATCGGGATATCCTCGACTCCCATCTCGCGCATGATGCTGGCCACGGCGCTGACCTGCCCCGCGCCGCCGTCTATCAGCAAAAGGTCGGGCCAATGCCCTTGGCTACGATCAGGGTCTTCTTTCAACAACCGCTTGAAGCGGCGGGTCAGAACCTCTTTCATCATCCCGAAATCATCGCCCGGCGTGATGTCATCGCCCCGGATGTTGAACTTGCGATAATGGTTTTTCATCATGCCTTCGGGGCCCGCGACAATCATCGCGCCCACGGCATCCGTGCCCTGAATATGGCTGTTGTCGTAGACCTCGATCCGCTGCGGCGGGCCGGGCAGATCGAAGACCTCGGCCAGACCGCGCAGCAATTTGCCCGTGGTCGCGGTCTCGGCCATCTTGCGCGCAAGGCTTTCGCGGGCATTGCGCATCGCGGCGTCGATCAACTCGGCCTTTTCGCCGCGCAGGGGCACGGTGAGCGTCACCTTGCGCCCCAGCTTGTCGCTGAGCGCCTGTTGCATGAGATCGGTATTCTCGATCGGATGCGACAAAAGCAGACTGCGCGGCGGTTCCTTGCTGTCGTAGAACTGGCCGATGAAGGCCTCGAGCGCCTCGGCCTCTTCGACATCGGCCCCGACGCGGGGATAGAAATCCTGATTGCCCCAGTTCTGCCCACCCCGGATGAAGAACACCTGCACGCAGGCCTGGCCCTGTTCGAGATGCAGCGCGATGACATCGGCCTCGTCCACGGTGCGGGGGTTGATCCCCTGGGCGGTCTGCACCTGCGTCATCGCCTTGATCCGGTCGCGCAAGGCGGCGGCGCGTTCGTATTCCATCGCTTCGGCGGCCTCGGCCATTTGCGCCGCCAGCTTTTCCTGAATCTCGGTCGAGCGGCCAGAAAGATAGCGCTCGGCATCGCTGACCTGTGTGGCATAGTCGGCGCGGCTGATCTTGCCCACGCAGGGCGCGGTGCAGCGCTTGATCTGGAATTGCAGACAGGGGCGCGTGCGGCTCTCGAACATGGCATCCGAACAGTTGCGCAGTTGAAAGACGCGCTGCAACTGCGCCAGCGTGCGGTTGACGGCACCGGCACTGGCGAAGGGGCCGTAATAGGCCCCCTTTTCCCGCTTGGCGCCGCGATGCTTCTTGATCATCGGAAAGTCATGCGCGGTCACGAGGATGTTGGGAAAGCTCTTGTCGTCGCGCAGGAGCACGTTGTAGCGCGGCTTGAGTTGCTTGATCAGGTTCTGTTCGAGAAGCAGCGCCTCGGTCTCGGTCGCGGTCGTGAGAAACATCATCGACGCGGTTTCCGAGATCATTCGCGCGATGCGCCCGGTATGGCCCGTGGGGCGCGCATAGTTCGACACGCGCGCCCGCAGATTGCGCGCCTTGCCCACGTATAGCACCCGCGCATGCGCATCGAGCATCCGGTAGACCCCCGGCGACGCATCGAGCGTGCGCAGATAGTCTCGGATTACCTCATGGCCGGGTTTGGGCGGGGATTCGGGGGCGTTGTCGGTCATCGGTCCTCAGATATGATTCCCCCGAGTGCTGCAATGATCCGAGCAAGAGAGCAAGAGGGAAGCTGTCCACGGTTTCTGTGGATAACTCTGCGGATAGGTTTCCGTGAAATGGAAATTTTCCTTGAATTCGGCTGGCTTCGTTGACTTGCCTAATTTTTAGGCAAATTCGCAACCCCCTGATATCCTTCGTTAAAAAATTAACTGCATAGCAAAATATTGAAAACACTAACGATTTTGTAACGCTTACGTAACGAAAACCGCGCCGGTGCAAAACTTTTGTCGGCGGGCGCGGTTTCTACTCTATACCCAGCACATCGGGGGTCTGCCAGCCAAGGTGCTGACCGCCGTCCACACAGAGCAATTGGCCGGTGACGCCGGGCGCATGGAGGAAATAGACGAGTGCCGCCGTTATGTCCTGCGGGTTGGCACCGCGATGCAGGATCGTGTTGCGCCGCTGGCTCTGGAAATGACTGTCGCTCTGCCGATGCCCCTGAAGGGTCGGCCCCGGCCCGATGGCATTAACGCGCACCTTAGGCGCCAATGCCTGTGCCGCGGTACGGGTCAGCGCCCAGAGGCCCATCTTGGCAATCGTGTAGGTCATGAATTCCGGTGTCAGCTTGTGAACGCGCTGGTCGATCATGTTGATCACCAGCCCCTGCGCCACCGGCTCGCCCGCTTCATCCTGCGTGGGGGCGGGCACCTGAGCGGCAAGCTGCTGGGTCAGCACGAAGGGCGCGCGCAGGTTGCTTTCCATGTGGCGATCCCAGCTGCGGCGCGTGGCGGTCTGGATATTGTCGTAATCGAAGATGGAGGCATTGTTGACGAGGGTAGTGATTGGCCCGCCCAAGGCCTCGGCCGCCTGCGCCACCAAGGGCGTCACCTGCGCCTCATCCAAGAGGTCCGCCTCTAGCGTCACCGCCTTGCGGCCCATCGCCCGGATTTCCTCGACCACCGCCTCTGCCGCATCGCGAGAGGTGGCGTAATGCACGGCCACATCGTGACCCTGCCGCGCCAGTTCCAGCGCCATAGCCCGGCCCAGCCGTTTGCCGGCACCCGTCACCAAAGCCCGCGTCATGCCATCGCTCCCCTCAGATCAATATCACCGAGACATAGACCACATAAGCCGAGGTCAAGGCGATGCCCCACAAACGGTTGATGTCGAGCCTGAAGAAAACGAAAGGAATTATCACCAAAGAGGCACCCAGCATCACCCAGAAGTCGAAACTGAGAAATTGCGCATCAACGGGAATTTCACCCACCAGCGCCGCCACACCGATGATACCCAAGAGGTTGAACATATTCGAGCCGATGACATTGCCCAGCGCCACATCCGCCTGTTTGCGTAGCGCCGCCATCACCGTAGTCGCCAGTTCCGGCAGCGACGTGCCGACCGCCACCAGCGTGAGGCCGATCACCGCCTCGCTCACGCCATAGCGCTGCGCGAGGATCGAGGCATTGTCCACGAGGATGTCGGCGCCCAGCGGCAGACCGACAAGGCCAAGCACCAGAAAGGTGATGATCTGCCACCAGGGCATATTGGGGTCCGCGCCTTCGACATCTTCGATGTCGTCCGTCTCGGAGAGGGCGGTGATCGCCGCATCGCGCCGGTGGGCCATGGTATCGCGAAAGGCATCCGCCAGCATGAGTACCAGCGCCCCGAGCAGGATGAGGCCCGCGACCCAGTCGAAGGAGCCGCGAAAGGCCAGCAGTATGAACAAAGCCGAGGCCGCAAGCATCTGGAGGTAAGACTTGGAGCAACTGCACGAACTGGTATGCAATACCGAAAGAATGGCCGGTATCCCCAGCACCAAGAGGATATTGGCGGTATTCGAGCCCACCACATTGCCCAATGCCAGCCCCGGCTTGTCATCCAGCACCGCATTGACCGAAATCAGCAGTTCCGGGGCCGAGGTGCCAAAGGCCACCACCGTGAGACTTACGATCAGCGCGGGAATCCCCACCCGCAAGCTGAGGTTCACGGCCCCTTTGACCAAGGCATCCCCAGCCAGAAGCAGGATCACCAGCCCCAGCGCCGACAAAAGCCATGGCATCATTTCAACTTACCCTTTTCGCAGGAGCACGGACCCTTGCCGATGCGGTAGCGCCCGCATTTCCGGCATTTGGCCTCGCTCAAGCGTTTTTGTCCGGGGAATCGGAGGCGTCCGAACATCGCGAGGACCCCCATCGCCAGAAGAAAGAATATGACGACCTTGACCAGCAAATCAGAGGCCGAACCGGGCAAAGCTTGCCCGTTCCTCGACTGCGGTCAGCGCATCTTCAGCAATGGTCGCGCCAAAGCGCGGGAAAAACCCGCGCTTGCGCCCGTAGCGGGCAAGCTGCACCTTGTCGCCATAAAGCTCCTTGAGCTTGGGCAACAGATGACCGATGCCATCGGCCAGCCCCAATTCGACGCTGCGCGCGCCCAGCCAGAATTCGCCGGTGAAAAGATCGGGATCGTCGGCAAGCCGCGCACCGCGCCGGGATTTCACATGGTCGATGAAGGCCGCGTGAATATCCTCCAGAATGCCCTTGAGGCGGGTCACATCCTCGGGCTTTTCGGGCAGGAAAGGATCCAGCGTGCTCTTGGATTTACCTGCCGTGTAGATGCGGCGTTCAATCCCCTGCCGGGTCAGAAACTCATTCGCGCCAAAGCCCGCCGAGATCACCCCGATCGAGCCCAGCACCGACGAGGCATCGACCCAGATGTCATCCGCCGCAACCGCCAGCCAGTAGCCACCCGAGGCCGCCACATCCTCGACAAAGGCATGAACCGGGATTTTCTTTTCCTCCGCCAACCGCCGGATGCGCGCCGCGATGAGCGAGGATTGCACCGGCGAACCGCCGGGCGAATTGATCACCAGCGCCACAGCCACCGGTTTGCCGCGCGCAAACGCCTTGTCGATCACCGGCCCGATGGCCTCGTCGCTCAGCGGGGCGCGGGGCCCCGCGCCGATCATGCCCGCAAGGCGTATGACCGCGACGGTGGGCCGGCGGTTGAGGAAAGGGATCAGATGTTTCATGCCGCCCGATGTAGAGTGCAGGGCCACCACAAACAAGGCGGCCCGTGCATCTGAGGGGACTTGCCCGGTATTTCCCCCGCCCTCGCGTCAAAAAAATCACGCGCACGGGTCAGGATTTGATCCGGTATCCGGTCTTGAAGATCAGGCCGACCAGCGCGAGGCAGAGGCCGAAGAACACGCCTACCGCCAACAGGCTGTATCCGATGCCCACATCCGCCACCCCGAAGAAGGCCCAACGGAATCCGGAGATAAGATAGACCACCGGGTTGAACAGCGTCACGATCTGCCATGCGGGCGGCAACATCGAGATGGAATAGAACGCCCCCCCGAGGAACACGAGCGGGGTGATCACCAGGAGCGGGATAAGCTGCAACTGCTGGAAATTCTCAGCCCATATGCCGATGATAAAGCCAAAGAGCGCAAAGGTGACGCAGATCATCACCAGAAACAGCACCATGATCCAGGGATGCTGAATATCGAGATCGACAAACAGGCTGGCCGTGATCAGGATCACCGTACCGATCATCAATGCCTTGGTCGCCGCCGCGCCGACATAGCCCAGCACGATTTCGAGAAAATTCACCGGGGCGGAGAGCAGTTCAAAGATCGTGCCGATGAATTTCGGGAAATAGATGCCGAAAGAGGCGTTGGAAATCGCCTGGGTCATCACGCTTAGCATGATCAGGCCGGGCACGATGAAGGCGGCATAGCTCACGCCTTCGACCTCTTGGATCCGCCCGCCGATGGCCGCGCCAAAGACCACGAAATAGAGCGTGGTCGAAATGACCGGCGACAGCAAACTTTCGAGGATAGTGCGGAAAAATCGCTTCATTTCATAGATATAGATGGCGCGAATGGCGTGCAGGTTCATGCCGCATCCTCCCGAACGAGGCCCACGAAAATCTCTTCGAGGCTGCTTTGGCTTGTTTCGATGTCGCGCACAGACAGCCCCTCGGTGGCCAGTGCCTGCAAGAGGCGGGTGATGCCCGTGCCCTCGGCGCGTGTCTCATAATTGTAAATCAGCGCCTGACCGTCGGGGGTCTTTTCCAGCGCATAGGACGCAAGCGTGTCCGGCACCGCAGCGATCGGCTCTACCAGATCAATCCTCAGCGATTTGCGCCCCATCCGGCGCATGAGCGCCGCCTTGTCCTCGATCAACAGGATTTCCCCCTTGTTGATGACCGCGATCCGGTCGGCCATGGCCTCGGCCTCTTCGAGGTAATGGGTGGTCAGAATGATGGTGACGCCGCTTTCCTTCAACCCGCGCACCACCTCCCACATATCCCGGCGCAGTTCGACATCGACGCCCGCCGTCGGCTCGTCGAGAAAAAGAACGCGAGGCTCGTGGCAGAGCGCCTTGGCGATCAGAACCCGGCGTTTCATTCCGCCCGAAAGCTCGCGGATGCGGTTATTGCGTTTGTCCCACAGCGACAGTTGCCGCAGGATACGCTCGATCAGCGCCTCATCCCGCGGTCTGCCAAAGAGACCACGCGAGAAGCGCACCGTGTTGATGACCTTTTCAAACGGTTCCAGCGCGATTTCCTGCGGCACGAGGCCGATCATCGCCCGCGCTTCGCGATAGCCGGTGACGATGTCATGCCCACCCACACGGGCCTCGCCGCCGGATGGTGTGGTGATGCCGCAGAGCGTGGAAATCAGCGTGGTCTTGCCCGCGCCATTAGGCCCGAGCAGCGCGAGGATTTCGCCCTGTTCAATGCGGAGCGACACCGCCTTGAGCGCGGCAAAGCCGCCTTTGTAGGTCTTGCTCAGACCCTCGACCGTTACGATAGCTGTCATAGGTATTCCCCTTTGCGCGGAACCTAATCAAACGACACCCGAACGCAACGCGCATCCCAGCATAGGCCCCTGTGCGCCGATGCGCGATGTCGCCAATAAGAAAACAATCTGTTTTTGTGAGTTTGTTCATAGTTTCCCGGCAGGATGCTACACTATCCACCGCACAGGGTGGCGGGCCTGATGACGGCAAGGGAAACGGAATGATCAAGCATATATTCAGGCTTGTTCTGCTGGCTTGTGTAATGATGACAGGGATCAGCCAAGCGCAGGCGGAGCCGCGGATTCTGGTCATGGGTGATTCGCTTTTGGCAATGCACAAGCTGGCAGGGCGCTCTGTCTCCTCCTCTGTCGAGCGGGAATTGGGTGTGCGCGTGACCGATATGTCGGTGGCCGGGGCCCGGTTTCTCTACCGCCTGCCAATTACTGGCGCGCTTGGCCTCAACATCACCAAACAGTACCGGCAGGGCGATTGGGATTGGGCCGTTCTGAATGGCGGCGGCAATGATCTGTGGCTTGGCTGTGGCTGCATGCGCTGTGCGGGCAAGCTGGATCGCCTGATTTCTCGTGACGGGCGGCGCGGCGCAATCCCCGGCTTTGTGTCGCGCTTGCGGCAGAGCGGCGCGCAGGTGATCTATGTGGGCTATCTGCGCACGCCGGGCGTGACCTCGCCGGTGGAACATTGCACCGATGAGGGGGCAGAGATGGATCGGCGCGTGGCGCTCTTGGCCGGGCTTGACCGGGGCGTACATTTTCTGCCGCTGTCGGACATGGTGCCGCATGGCGACCGCTCCTATCATGCCATCGACCTTATTCACCCCTCGTTCAAGGCCAGCCGCATGATTGGCCAACGCATCGCAGAGATCATCGTCACGCATGACACCGGCACGGTTTCACGCAACCGGCCACTGACGGAATGACAATGCCTTGGGGCGTGGTCCGCCCTATCGAGATCGCAGCCGCCCCGGGCTTGCCCCGGGACCTCGCCAAAACAACTCGGACGCCCCGGCGCGGGGGCCGGGCGATGGGAACCCGCTCAGACGCGACAACTCAGGCAGACGCAACGCGCTCTAGCTGATCAACCGCTTGAGCCAACCTTTCTTTTCCGCCTCGGGTTCGGGGTCGTCCTCGGAGGGGCCTTCGAGCACCTCTTCGAGCCGGGCAAAGAACTGATCCGCCATCTTCTTGGCAAAGCCATCGACCAGACGGCTGCCGAGTTGCGCCAGCTTGCCGCCCACGCTGGCCTCGACATCATAGCTCAGCCGCGTGCCGGTCTCGCTATCCTCGAGCCGAACGTTGGCCCCACCCTTGGCATAGCCTGCGGCCCCGCCCTTGCCCTCGCCAGTCAAGGTCAGGCTCTGCATTTCGACAATGTTGGACACCTTGACCATGCCCTTGAACGTGGCCTTGACCGGCCCGACCTTTTGCACGACGGTCGCCTCGAACCCGTCTTCGGGCGTGCCTGTCACCTCCTGCGCACCGGGCACACATTCCTTGAGAACTTCGGGGCTGAGCAGGGCCGCCCAGACCGTCGCTCGATCCGCCTTGATGTCGCGCGCGTCACTCATCTGCATCTGTCATGCCCTCCCGTTGCATCCTGCCCGCACCCTAGCGCAGCCCCCTTGCCGCGCCAAGGGAGCAGAAGGTCGGAGCGGCGCAAGCGCTCTGGCCTTCGCGCGCCACTCCCCTTACCCTGCGCCGAAACGGAAGAGAGGCAAGGATGCTGTCAGGGCTGCGCGTGGTGGAATTCGAGGGCTTGGGGCCTGCGCCCTTTGCCGCGATGATGCTGGCCGAGATGGGCGCGGAGGTGATCGTGATCCATCGCCCCGGCGCGGGCAATCCGGTGGCAGGCGCGCGCAACCTGCTGGATCGCGGCAAGCGTTCGATCGTGCTCGACCTCAAGAGCGCCGAGGATGTGGCCACCGCCCGCGTGCTCATCACTCGCGCCGATGCGCTGATCGAGGGGTTTCGCCCCGGCGTGATGGAGCGTCTGGGGCTGGGGCCAGAGGCGATGCGGGCCGCCAACCCGCGCCTTGTCTATGGGCGCATGACCGGCTGGGGGCAGGCGGGGCCGCGCGCGCAGGAGGCGGGGCATGATCTGAATTACATCGCCACCTCCGGCGCGCTCTGGTATGCGGGCGAGCCCGGCACGCCGCCTGTCACCCCCGCCACCCTTGTGGGGGATGTGGGCGGCGGCGCGCTCTATCTCGTGGCGGGGATGCTGGCGGGGCTGATCCGCGCCGCGCGCAGCGGGCGGGGTGCCGTTGTGGATGCGGCCATTGTCGATGGCTCGGCGCATATGATGGCGCTTCTGATGTCGATGATGCCCTCGGGCAACCTCAGCATGATGCGCGGTCAAAGCCTGCTTGATGGTCCGCATTGGAGCCGGGTTTACGCCTGCGCCTGCGGCGGCTGGCTCTCGGTGCAATGCCTTGAGCCAAAGTTTTACGCCGAGTTCCTGTCCCGCCTTGGCCTCGCGGACGATCCCAAGCTCGCCGCGCAGCATGACCGCACGCAATGGCCCGAACAGGGGGCAAGATTGGCGGCGCTCTTTGCCGTGCAGCCGCTGGCACATTGGGCAGAGGTCTTTGCCGGGTCTGATGCCTGCGTCGCCCCGGTCCTGTCCCCCGATGCGGCGGCGGTTGATCCGCATATGGCGGCGCGCGGTGTCTGGCAGCAGGACGGCGGCTGTCTCAGCCCCGCACCCGCCCCGCGCTTTGATGGGCACCGTCGCACGGTGGCCCCACCACCCACACGCGGAGAGCATAGTGCGGAAATCCGCGCCTGGCTCGATGCGGCCGAATGACCCCGAACCAGAGGACCAGCCCATGCCCATTTATGTCGATGCCGATGCCTGCCCGGTCAAGGACGAGGTCGAGCGCGTCGGCACGCGGCATGGGCTGCGGATATTCGTGGTCTCGAACGGCGGCCTGCGCCCCTCGCGCAATCCGCTGGTGGAGACAGTGATCGTGCCCGATGGCCCCGACGTGGCGGATATGTGGATTGCCGAGCGCGCAGGGCCCGGCGATGTGGTGATCACCGGGGATATTCCGCTGGCCGCGAAATGCGTGGCAGCGGGCGCGCGCGTGCTCAAACACAATGGCGAGGCGCTGACGGGGGCCAATATCGGCAATGTTCTGGCCACGCGCGATCTGATGGCCGACCTGCGCGCCGCCGATCCGTTTCGGCAGGGGGGCGGCAAGGGGTTTACCAAGGCCGACCGCTCGCGGTTTCTCGACGCGCTGGAGCGGGCGGTACGGGCGGCAGCCAATGACATCTAAAGGTTTCCCATGACCCCCACCACAATCCAGCGTTCCAACCTGATCGGCGCTGCCTACGCCCTTGCGGCGGTGCTGTGTTTTTCGCTCAACGATGTGGGGATCAAGTTTCTCTCGGATAGCTATGCGCTGCATCAGGTGGTGTTCATCCGGGCGCTGGTGGGCATGGCGGCCTTTGCGGCCTTTGTCATGCCTTTTGCGGGGGGGCTGACCCTTATCCGCACGCGCCGCCCGAAAATGCACCTTTTGCGCGGCCTCTGCGTGGTCAGCGCCAATACCTGTCTCTTTCTGGGGCTGGCGGCAATGCCGATTGCCGATGCCGTGGCGGTGTTCTTTGTCTCGCCGCTGGTGATCACGGTATTCTCGGTGCTGTTCCTGCGCGAAACCGTAGGCAATCGGCGATGGGCGGCGATTGCCGTGGGATTTATCGGCGTTCTGGTGATCGTAAAACCGGGCACATCAGCGTTTCAACTGGCCTCGCTCTTGCCCATTGCGGCGGCGTTTCTCTATGCGGTGATGCACATCCTCGCGCGCAAGATCGGCGGCACCGAGAGCGCGCCAACGATGGCCTTTTACATCCAGCTCACGTTTATCATCGCCAGCACAATCATCGGCCTCAGCTTTGGCGACGGTCGCTTTGCGGGGATGGGGCATCCGTCACTCGAATTCCTGTTCCGCGCTTGGGTTTGGCCCACGCCGGGGGATTGGCCGGTCCTGATCATGCTGGGCATATCGGGCATGTTGGGGGGTCTCTTCATCTCGCAGGCTTATCGTCTGTCCGAGGCCGCCTTTGCCGCCCCCTTTGAATATGTGGCCATGCCGATGGCGATCATGTGGGGGGTGACGGTGTTTGGCACCTGGCCTGACGCGACCGCCTGGATCGGAATTGCCCTGATTGTGGGGTCTGGCCTCTATCTCTTGTGGCGCGAGTCGGTCAAGGATGCGACGGTTGCCACCAAAGCTCCGACCTATCGCCGCTGACCGAGGGAGAAATCCATGAGCCTGACGATCATTCCATTTGACGAGGGCGAGGCGCATCTGGAGTGGCTCGGTCTCTGCGCGGCATTCGAGGCGGGGCATCGCCTGCCCAAGGCCGAGATTGCCGATACGCTGCTCTATCGGGGCCGCGACACGCTGCTCAACCGGGCGGCATGGATCGACGGGATGGGATTGGCGGTGAAATCCGCTACGATCTTTCCGGGCAATCCAGAGCGGGGGGAGCCAATGATCAACGGCGCGGTCAATCTCTATTCCGATACCGATGGCACGCTGGAGGCGCTCGTGGATTTTCATCTTGTGACCAAGTGGAAAACCGCCGGTGACAGCCTCTATGCCGCCACGCGGCTGGCGCGGCCCGACAGCGAGAGCATCCTGATTGTCGGGGCGGGAACGGTGGGCCGCACGCTCTGGCAGGCCTATCGCGCGGTCTTTCCGCAGGCGCGGTTCAGCGTCTGGAACCGCACCCGTGTCAATGCCGAGGCGATGGCGGCAGAGTGTGAGGGCATGACCGTGGCCGGGGATCTGGAAGCGGCGGTACGCGCCGCCGATATTGTCACCTCTGCCACCATGTCGACCGACCCGCTGATCAAGGGAGAATGGCTGCGCCCCGGCCAGCATATCGACCTGATCGGGGCCTATCGCCCCGACATGCGCGAGGCGGATGATGCGGCCATCGCGCGGGCGCGGGTCTTTGTCGACAGTTTCGACACCACGGTCGCGCATATCGGCGAGATCATAACGCCACTGGAGCGCGGCGTGATCGCCCGGGATCATCTTGTCGCGGATTTCTACGAGCCCGAGAGGTTCCGGCGCCACTCGCCCGAAGAGATCACCCTTTTTAAGAACGGTGGCGGTGCGCATCTCGACCTGATGACCAGCCGCTATATCCTCGATGCCTGGAGGGCGGCGGCATGATCTGGCTTGGTCTCTTGATCCTTGTGGGGGTGCTCATCGCGGCCCCCATTCTGCGCGAGGTGATGAAACCCGCGATGACTGACAAGCTTCGCAAGAATGCCCCCGGCGACTTTGCCCGCCTGTCGCGCGGCATCACGCATTACCGCTGGCTGGGGGCCACGCGCGGGCCGGTGGCGGTCTGCGTGCATGGGCTGACCACGCCGTCGTTTGTCTGGCAGGGGATCGCGGCGGGGCTTGGGGCGCTCGGCTACCGCGTGCTGGTTTATGACCTTTATGGGCGCGGCTATAGCGACCGGCCCGACGGGCCGCAGGACAGCGCCTTTTTCATCACCCAGCTAGAGGAACTGCTCGAGGATCAGGGGATCACCGGGGATTTCACGCTTTTGGGCTATTCCATGGGCGGCGCGATTGCCACAGCCTTTGCCGCGCTGCATCCCGAACGGCTGCGGGCGCTGGTGCTGATCGCGCCCGCCGGGCAGGGGCATGATCTGGGGCGTCTGGCGGAACGGGTGGCGCGGGGCGGCCCGATGGCGACATGGCTGATGCTGGCGGGATTCCCACGCAGCTTTCGCAAGGGCTGCGAGGCGGAGCGGCACCTGCCGTCGAGTGTGCCGGGCATCGTCGACCTGCAACAAGCAGAACTGCGCTATCGCGGTTTCGTGCCTGCGGTGGCCCGGTCGATCAGTGGGATGGTCTCTGAGGACCTGACCGAAGAACATGCGGATATTGCCGAAACGCGCCTACCGGTGCTGGCGATCTGGGGGCGCGAGGATACGGTGATCCCGCTGCGCAGCATGGCGCGGCTGGCCGAGGTCAACCGTAGCGCCCGCCAAGAGGTGATCGAGGGCGCGGGGCATGGTCTGACCTATACCCATAGCGAGGCGGTGCTGGCCGCGCTGCGCGACCTCATGCGCGATTAAGCGGCCTGAAGCCGCCGCTCCTTGACCGGCAGATGCACGATGGCGGAAAATGCGCCGACGCCAACGCCGATCCACCACACGACGCTGTAATCGCCGTGCAAATCATAGAGCTTTCCACCCAACCACACGCCCATGAAGCTCCCGAGTTGGTGGGAAAAGAACACAATCCCATAAAGCGTGCCCATGTAACGCAGCCCATAGAGATGCGCGATCAATCCCGAGGTCAGCGGCACGGTGGCCAGCCACAACGACCCCATCGTCACCGAAAAGAGCAGCACCGTAGCCGGTGTAATTGGCGTCATGATGAACGCCGCCGCTACCAGCGTCCGGCCCAGATATATTGCCGCCAACAGGTTCTTCTTGGAATAGCGTTTCCCCAGCCATCCCGCCGTCAGCGTGCCCGCGATATTCGCAAGGCCAATGACCGAGATGGCTACAGCCCCAAGTGCCGATGTGGTGGTGATCCCGATATTGTGTAGCGCCCCACCGGGCAGGATCGGCCCACACATCTCGGTGACAAAGGCCGGGAAATGCGCGGTGATAAAGCCGAGTTGATAACCGCAGCTAAAAAAGCCCAGAAAGATCAGAGTAAAGGACGGGTCGCGAAAGGCCCGGTTCAGAATCGTACCCATGGATTCCTCGATAACCGTGCGGTCCACAGGCGCGGGCGCGCGCATCAGCGGCAGCATGGCCAGCACGGCGATGATCACGGCGGCAAAGATCAGGAACACGCTCTGCCATGTCATCAGCGAGAGCAGGAATTCCGCCAGCGGCGCGCCAAACACCTGCCCCGCCGACCCGGCAGCAGTGGCAATGGCAAGGCTCATGGAGCGGTTTTCATCGGAACTGGCGCGGCCCACCACGGCGAGGATCACGCCAAAGCCGGTGCCCGCGATGCCAAACCCCACGAGGATTTCATAAAGCTGATGCGCCTCTGGCGTCACTGCAAAGGAGGACAGCACAAGCCCCGCCGCATAGGTGATGGCCCCCAGAATGATCGCCTTCTGGTCGCCGATTTTCTCGGCCAGCGCGCCGAAAAGTGGCTGGCCGATGCCCCACGCAAGGTTCTGAATGGCGATGGCCAGCGAAAACTCGGCACGCGGCCAGTTGAATTCGGTCGCGATGGGGATCTGGAACACGCCAAAGGAGGCGCGGATCGCGAAGGAAATCAGAATGATGGTGCAGCCCGCCACGAGAACGGGTGTAATCAGGGGGGCGGATTTAGGCATTCTATCCTCGCGCGGTTCACGGGCACTCTAGGCGAATGGCGAGGGGCGTCAATTCAGGCTTTGTGATGGGGCGCATCACGATTTCTCGTCACCCAAGGAGTTGCGCCACCATGCGGCTGTTCTGATCGGTCAGAGCCTCGATCACATCGAAATGGTGTCGGCCCTTGGCAATCTCGTGGCCGGCGTTCCAGGCTGCGGCCAGCCATCGCGCCTGATCGAGGAACACGGGCCGCTCCTCGGCGCCGACCCAGACCGTGACAGGAACCGGCAAGGGGCGCATGAGCGCAGGGCTTTCGGCCTCTGCCGCCGCGCGGTCGAGCTGGAACTGTTCGTTCATCGAGGTTTGCAGCAGTGGGCGCAGGTCCGAGACCGGCGAGATGGGCATGACATGGCTGAGGCGCGCCGCGACATCGCCGGGCAGAACACCGGGCACCGCCATGCGCGCCACCAGATGCCCGCCCGCCGAATGCCCAACCAGCGCCAATGGCCCGTCGGTGCGCGCCGCCATAACGCAGATTGCGCGGGCAATCTGTCGGGTGATGTCGGCAATGCGCACCTCGGGGCAGAGGTCATAGGAGGGCATGGCCACCGCCCAGCTGCGCGCGAGCGGTCCCGCCGCGAGATGCGACCAGAGCGTCCGGTCAAACCGGAGCCAATAGCCGCCATGGACAAAGACACAGAGCCCCCGCGCCGCACCGGTGGGGTGAAAGAGGTCAAACGCCTGCCGCGCGCCATCGCCGTAGGGCAGGCCAAGCTCTGCCCGCCGCTCGGCGCTCAGCCTGGCGCGAAACGCCTCGGCCGCTACGGTCCAGCGCGCCGGATATTGCGCGCCGCCCGGAATATACGGCACATTGGCATAAGCATCGTCCAGTTCCACGGCGTATTCCTCTCTATCTGGCCCTAGACATTCCTAGCCCAAGCTGGTCTGTCATGGCGAGATAAAAGCCATGCCAAGAGGGAAACGCAATGACCAAGACCGACCTGAAATCCATGCTCAAGGACCCCAGCCTGCTGTGCGAGCGGGCCTATATCAATGGCGAGTGGGTGGATGGCGATAATGGCACCTTCGAGGTCACGAACCCCGCGCGCGGCGATGTGATCGCGCATGTGGCCGATCTCAGCCGCGCTCAGGTGGCGCGTGCGATTGCCGCCGCGGAGGCCGCGCAAAAGGAATGGGCGAAATGGACCGGCAAGGAACGCGCCGCCGTGCTGCGCCGCTTCTTTGACCTGATGATGGAGAACCAGCACGATCTGGGCGTCATCCTGACCGCCGAACAGGGCAAGCCGCTGGCCGAAGCCAAGGGCGAGGTGGGCTATGGCGCCTCGTTCATCGAGTTCTTTGGCGAAGAGGCCAAGCGCATCTATGGCGAGACCATCCCCGGCCATCAGCGCGACAAGCGCATCACCGTCATCAAGCAGCCCATCGGTGTGGTGGCCTCGATCACGCCGTGGAATTTTCCCAACGCCATGATCACGCGCAAGGCCGCCCCGGCGCTGGCGGCGGGCTGTGCCTTTGTCGGGCGCCCGGCTGCGGAAACGCCGCTCTCGGCCACCGCGATGGGCCTCTTGGCCGAGCGCGCGGGGATTCCGGCGGGGGTATTCAACATCGTCACCTCGTCGCGCGCCTCGGAGATCGGCAAGGAATTCTGCGAGAACCCGGTGGTGCGCAAGATCACCTTTACCGGCTCGACCGAAGTGGGGCGCATCCTCTTGCGGCAGGCTGCCGATCAGGTGATGAAATGCTCGATGGAATTGGGCGGCAACGCGCCGTTCATCGTGTTCGACGATGCCGATCTCGATGCGGCGGTCGAGGGCGCGATCCTCTGCAAATTCCGTAATAACGGTCAGACCTGCGTCTGCGCCAACCGCATCTATGTACAGGCGGGCGTTTATAATGCCTTTGCCGCCAAGCTCAAGGCAGCGGTCGAAAAGCTCAAGATGGGCGACGGGATGGACGAGGGCGTGGCGCTTGGGCCGCTCATCAACGCGGACGCCATCACCAAGGTGCAAGAGCATGTCGCTGACGCCAAGGCCAAAGGTGCCTCGGTCATTCTGGGTGGTGGCGAACCGGTACAGGGAGCAGGATATTTCCTGCCCCCCACCATCGTCACCGGCTGCACGCAGGACATGGCCTTTGCCACCGATGAGACATTCGGGCCGCTCGCGCCGCTCTTCAAGTTCGAAAGCGAGGATGACGTGATCGCCATGGCCAATGACACGATCTTTGGTCTGGCCTCGTATTTCTACGCCAAGGATCTCAGCCGCGTCTACAAGGTGGCCGAGGCGCTGGAATATGGCATCGTGGGCGTCAACACCGGGATCATCTCGACCGAGGTGGCCCCTTTTGGTGGCGTCAAGCAGTCCGGGCTTGGCCGCGAAGGCAGCCATCACGGCATCGAGGATTTCCTTGAGATGAAATACATTTGCATGAGCGTCTGACCAAAGCGGTACTCGACCAAGGACGGGTCCCTCGCTAGGATGTGAGCAAGTCTAGAAGCAAAGGAGGCCGGCGATGCCCCGCTCTTTCCTCTTGGCCGGCCTGATGGCTGTCTTGCCTGCTGCCGCGGTGCAGGCACAGGGCGACGAAACGCGCCAGGTGTCCGGCGCGGTCGGCTATCTGCAACGGATCGCCCTCCCCCCAGATGCCCGCGCCGTGGTGGTGGCTGAGGGGCGGTTTGGCGCGATGCTGGGCGAGGTGACGCTGGATGCTGATGGCAAGCAGGTGCCGCTGCCCTTCGGGATGACGGTGCCCGCCAATCTTTCCGGGCAACTCAGCGCGGTGATCCGGGTCAACAATCAACCGCGCTGGCTCTTGCGGGATATGCCCTTTGAGGCGGGAACAGAGCCGGTCGATCTGGGCACGCTCATCCTCGAGCCGGTAACAGCGCTCGCCTTTGCGGTCGATTTCATCTGCGGCGATACCACGGTCTCTTTTGGCATGCTGGGCGATGAAACCGTGCTGCGCGCCGAGGGGCGCGACATTGCCATGAAGCAGGTCATCTCAGCCTCTGGTGCCCGGTTCCAAGGGATCAAGGAACAGAACACCGAATTCTGGAACAAGGGTGATCGGGCCATGGTCCGTCTCGAGGGTCGGGATCTGCCCGAGTGTCAACAGGCACCCCCGCCCGCGCAACAGACCTATCGCGCAGGCGGCAATGAGCCGGGCTGGTTCGTTGCCCTGACCGCCGAGACCGCCGAGATCAGCGCCGATTACGGCGAGATCACCCATAGCCTGCCCCGCCCCGAGGTGCAGGTCCTACCCGGCGCTTACGTATTCGACATGCCTGAGATCAAGGCGCAACTGACCATCCGCGAAGGCATCTGCCGCGACGATGCCACCGGCATGCCGCATCCCGATGCGGCGGTGTTGACACTGGGCGCGCGAGAGTTCCGGGGGTGTGGCGGCGCGCCCGAGGACCTGTTGACCGGCCCCGCGTGGCAGGTGACTGCCTTAGGGGCCCCCTCTTTGATCGAGCCAGAGCGCCTGACCCTAAATTTCATCACGCCGGGGCGTGTGGCGGGCAGCACCGGCTGCAACCGTCTGGTGGGCGGCTATACGATCACGGGCGAAGGGCTGCAATTCGGGGCCATGGGCAGCACGATGATGGCCTGCCCCGACCCCCTTATGGAACAAGAGCGCCGTATGCTCGACGCGCTGGAACAGGTGACGCGGTTCGACATCGCCGAGGATGGCGCGCTGCGTCTGATTGGCGGGGCAGCGGATGGCGTGCTGATCGAGGCACGGCGCCCCTGAACGGCAAACGCCCGGCCAGAAGGGCTGACCGGGCGCAGACTTGGATTGTGGCTTAATTCACGGCGCGGGTCAGTTCACCTTGTCGGCGTCCACGACATCCTTGGCCACGATGTCGCCGTTGGCAATCGCGATTCGGCGCGGCTTGAGCGCCTCGGGCACCTCGCGGCGCAGGTCGATATGCAGCATCCCGTCGGCATGGGTCGCCCCGATCACGCGGACATGATCGGCCAATTGGAAGCGGCGTTCAAAGGCACGGGTCGCGATGCCGCGATGCAGATATGTGCGTCCCTCCTCTTCTTCGCTTTTGCGGGCAGAAACGACAAGAGAGCCATCCTTGACCTCCACACCCAGATCATCGGCAGAGAATCCCGCAACGGCCACCGAAATGCGGTAGGCATCGTCAGCGGTCTTTTCGATGTTGTAGGGCGGATAGGTCGGCTGGGTCACGTCTGTGGACATGACGCGATCCAAGAGGTCGGCGATCTGGTCGAAACCGACCGTGGCACGATAGAGCGGGGCAAGATCAAAATTACGCATGGGTCATCCTCCATTGAGCGATACCGGATTAGTGCCTTCCCCTCTGGGGACAGGCGATCTGTCCGGCCCGTCACGCGGCACCGGAACGCTCTTGATTTGGGAAGTGCTCTGGCGGCTGTCAAGACCCCCGCGCGCGCCCTCAGGGTCGCGCGAATTTCGCGCCTGATGCGCCACCGCCGCCCACTGTTACCCGCCGAAAGCCGGGATTGGCCGCGATGCCCGGAGCGGACGCGGCGCGCAGATCCTGTTTCAGGCGCGCCACGACCTCGGGCAGGTCCATGCCATAGGCGCGGCTGTCGCCGCCGTCCCACTTGCCGCCGCTGACCAGCGAGAGGATGCGCGCACGTCCGCCGTCCCGCGCAAAGACCGGCGCGCCGGACGAGCCGTTGATCACCGAGCAATCAAAGCCCATGACCCCTTTGGACCGCCACAAGAGACCGCAATCACGCTGCCATGACGGCGCCTTGTCACGATCCCGGCCGTAGGACACGACGCTCACGCGCTGATGGGCGGCGGGGGCCGCAGCCAGGTGGAAGGGAGCCGCGAGCGCCGCCGGAATGGGGGTGGAAAGCTGCAGGAGCGCAACATCGCGCCGCACATTCGCGGCCTGCATCCCCGCCGCCGGATCATAGCCAGGGGCGACCGCATAGCGCGCCACGCCCGCCTCGGCGATCACCACCCCATCGCGCAGCCCGGCGCGAAACCGGATGATGTCGGGCGCGATCCCTTGCCCTGCGCGATCATAAACACAATGCGCCGCCGTCAGAACCTGATCGGGGGCAATCAGAACGCCCGTGCAATAGCCATCGCGCCCAAGGTCGACCCGCCCCACCGCCTCCCATCCGAACAGATCGTCACGATCGGTCAAGCGGATCAGGCCGCTGGTTTGCGCCGTGGCACCTGACGTGGCGAACAGCAGCGCCGCGATGGCAGCCATCGTGACGCGCGCGCCGCTCATGGCTTGGCAAACTTTGCGCCGGTATCGCGGCGGATGCCAGAGGTGAACATCTTGGGCGCTGCGTCCTGAAACACGCCTGCGCCGCCATCGAGCGCCGCCTGCAGAACCCGGAGCGGATCGGTCAACTGAGTGCCCAGCGACACCTTGCGCCCCTCGACCTCGGCCATGGCCGACACCACCGACACGATGCGCGGCACCCCGCCTTCAAAGCTGAAGATCGGCGCACCGCTCGATCCGAAATCCACATCGCAGGACATGATCAGAACGCCGTCCTGACGCGCCAGAACCTCACAGATGTTTTGCAGCGATGGCGCTTCGGATCGGTCGCGGGCATAGCTGACAACGCCGATCTTTTGCCCCTTGCGCGGGCGCTCGTCGGTCTCGAACGGGGTGACGCGCGTGTTTTTGATCGGATGGTGCAATTCCAGCAGCGCCACGTCATTGCGCACGCGCTCTGCGGTGACATCCGTCGCCGGCGCATAATCGGGATGAGTCACCGCGCGTCGAACCGAGCGGTAGGCCGCCGCGCGGCCATTGCGCCACCCGGCCATGAATTCGATCCGCGCCGGATCAATCCGCGCGCCGGTTTCCTTGTCAAAGAGGCAATGCGCCGCCGTCAGCACCAGATCGGGCGCCACCAACGCGCCCGTGCAGAACCCGCGCCCGGCCAGTTCGAGGCGCCCCACAGCCTCCCAATCACGGGCCTCGTCGCCGACATCCAGACGATGCAGGCCACTGTCCTGCGCCATGGCCGCGCCTGCGACACAGGCGGATAAGAGAAAGGTGATGATGCGCCGCATGTGGTCTTTTTCCTGCTCAATCCACCTGCCGGATAGCAAGCGTTTTGGGCCAGATTATGACCGGATCAGCGCAGGATCGGAACCCCGGACATGCCTTGGGCCGCGCGGGTCATGGCCGGCGGCTTCGGCCCGCCCGTGGCCCAATCCAGCAACTCGACCGTGTGGACCACCGGAATCCCCGTGCCGGACCCGATCTGCATCATGCAGCCGATATTGCCCGCCGCGATCACATCGGGCTTTTTCGCTTCCAGCGTTTGCACCTTGCGCGCCTTGAGCTGCTTGGAAATCTCGGGCTGCATCAGGTTGTAGGTGCCCGCCGAGCCGCAGCACAAATGGCTGTCCGCCGGTTCCACCACCGCGAACCCGGCCCGCTTCAAGAGGTCCTTGGGATAGGTCTTGATCTTTTGCCCATGCTGCAGCGAGCAGGCGGCGTGATAGGCGATCACCATCTCCTTGTCCTCGCCCTGCGGCAGATCAAGCTGCATCAGGATTTCGCTCACATCCATGGCGATGGCACTGACGCGCGCGGCATCTTCTGCCAGCGCCTCGTGCCGGAACATATGACCGTAATCCTTGACTGTGGTGCCGCAACCGCTGGTGTTGATGACGATGGCGTCAAGACCAGCGCCTTCCATCTCACGCGCCCAGGCCTTGATGTTCTTGGCCGCCGTTGCGTGGCTCTCGTCGGTCTTGCCCATGTGATGCGTCAGCGCCCCGGCAACAGCCCGCCCCCTCGGCCACTACCACCTCGCAGCCCAGCCGGGTGAGCCAGGCGGATCGTGGCATCGTTGATATCGGTGTTGAGCGCGCGCTGCGCACAGCCCGTCATCAGGGCCACCCGTTTTTTCCGCGCGCCCTGCGGCGCAAAGCTCTGCGGGTCGTCATTTCGACTGACGGGCGGCACCTGTTTCGGGGCCATCTCCAGCATCGCGCGCAGCCGAGCATCGGGCATCAACCGCGCAAAAGGCCGCCCGATCTTGGCCCCCAACAGTGCCACCCGGAACCGCATCGGATAAGGCAGGATGCGCGCCAGAATCCAGCGCAGCACGCGATCCCCCAAGGGTCGCTTGTAGCGTTCTTCAATGTATTCGCGGGCCTGATCCACCAGATGCATGTAATGCACGCCCGAGGGGCACGTCGTCATGCAGGCCAGACAGGACAGGCAGCGATCAATATGCTTGACCGTCTTGGCATCCGGCACGCGGTCGTTCTCCAGCATGTCCTTGATGAGGTAAATCCGCCCCCTCGGGCTGTCCAACTCATCGCCCAGAACCTGATAAGTCGGACAGGTGGCGGTGCAAAACCCGCAATGCACGCAAGAGCGAAGGATCTCGTTGGCGCGGGCAATCTTGGGATTTTCAAGCTGTTCGGCGGTAAATTCGGTTTTCATCTGTTTCTACTTTCCCGCCATTCAAACGGCTGCACCCGTGGCCATCAGGCCGGGGTTCAAAATTTGTCTTGGGTCGAATTTCTGGCGCAATCCCGCCTGCAATGCCGCCACCGGCGCAGAGAGCGGATGAAACACGCCTTGGCTGCGGTCGCCACGGATCAACGTGGCATGGCCGCCGCGTGCGGCAACGGCACTGCGGATTCTTGCGGCATTCAGGCCCGATCCTTGGGCCGCCAGAACCCAGATCAGCCCGCCGCCCCAATCATAGAACGCCTCTGCTCCGGGCAGATCCGCCACCACCCCCGGCGCGTCGGTGGGCTTGACCGACAGGCGCCAGACGTCGCCCGCCCGCTCCTGAAACGGGCCAACGTCGCGGATATGCGCCCATGCGGCATCGGTCTTGTCCGTATCCGCCTCGAAGGTCCAAGTGCCAAATTCAGCCAAGAGCCGCATCAGCGCCTCGGCGCGGTAGGCCACCGAATTCTCGAAGCCTTCCAGCCGGACCATCGTAACCGGTGCCCCTGTCGGCCCCGCTTGCAGATGGGCCGCCCCCGTCACCTCGTAGGGCGAGGCCAGTGCGCGACAGAGCGCCGTCACGGCCGACGCATCGCTCAGCCCTTCGATCCGCAGCATCCCCATGCTGCGCGGGCGCGGCAGCACCTTGAGCGCCACTTCGGTCAGCACTCCCAGCGTGCCGTAACTGCCTGCCATCAGCTTGACCAGATCATAGCCGGTGACGTTCTTCATGACCCGTCCGCCATTCTTGACGATCTGCCCGCGCCCATCGACAAAACGCACACCCAGCAGGAAATCGCGGCAGGCCCCGGCCTGAATCCGGCGCGGCCCGCTGACATTGGCGGCAACGACACCGCCAATCGTGGGCGTGCCGGTTGTGCCCAGCAATCCCCGGTGATCCATCGGCTCAAAGGCCAGGCGCTGTCCCTCTGCCGCCAGCGCAGTCTCGATCTCGGCAAGCGGCGTGCCGGCCTGCGCCACCAGCGTCAGCGCGCCCGGCTCATAGAGCGTGATCCCACGCAGTGCGGCGGTGCACAGCCGCGCGCCATTCGATGGCGCGCCCAGCGGGCGCGTGCCGCCCCCTTCGATGCGCAAGGGGGCTTCGGCCCCCCGGATGATCTCGGCAAGCTCTGCCTCGGTGTTGGGTGTCATGCTGCTTCTTCTTGGTCAAAATACTCATTGCTCCGGGAGCATGGCCCCCGGTCGGGTCGCTCAGGCCACGCGCCGCGCGTCAGAGGACGCCAGCGGAAAGACCTTGGCCGGGTTGAGTAGCCATTTGGGATCGAACACATCCTTGATGGCCATCTGCGCCTCCAGATCCTCGGGGGCATATTGATGGGTCATCAGATCGCGCTTTTCGATCCCCACCCCGTGTTCGCCGGTGAGGCATCCCCCCACCTCGACGCAGAGCTTGAGGATTTCCGAACCCAAATCTTCGCACAGCTCGAGATCGCCGGGCTTGTTGGCATCAAAGAGGATCAGCGGATGCATATTGCCATCGCCGGCGTGAAACACATTGGCGACATCCAGGCCAAACTGCTTGGACAGCTCGCCAATCCGCTTGAGAACATGCGGCAATTGGCTGACCGGGATGGTGCCATCCAGACACATGTAATCGTTGATCTGCCCCATCGCACCAAAGGCCGATTTACGGCCCAGCCAGATCGCGGCGCTTTCTTCGGGCGAACGGCTCTGGCGAAACTCCACCGGATTGTGCCGCCGCGCAATGCCCTCGATCAGGCCCAACTGCTCGTCAATCTCGGCATCCGATCCCTCCACCTCGACGATCAGCAGCGCCTCGCACATTGGATAGCCTGCCTTGGCGAAATCCTCGGTCGCCTCGATGCAGGGACGGTCCATGAATTCAATCGCCACCGGCAGCACACCCGCCTTGATGATGTCGCTCACGCAAGCACCCGCCACCTCGTTCGAATCGAACCCGATCAGCACGGGACGCGCCCCCTCGGGCTTGCGCAGGATACGCAGCGTGGCCTCGGTCACGACGCCCAATTGCCCCTCGGACCCACAGACGATCCCCAAGAGATCGAGCCCCTCCGCGTCAAGATGTGCGCCGCCCAATTCCAGCACGGTGCCGTCCATCAGCACCATGGTCACGCCCATCAGGTTGTTGGTCGTAACCCCGTATTTCAGACAATGCGCCCCGCCCGAATTCATCGCGATATTGCCCGCAATGGCACAGGCAAGCTGGCTGGAGGGATCAGGCGCATAGAAAAACCCGTATTCCTCGACCGCGCCGGTCACGCTCAGATTGGTGCGCCCGGTCTGGACCCGAATGAAGCGGTTGTCGTAATCGGTTTCCAATACCGCATTGAGCCGCGCCACGCCGAGAATGACACAATCCGCCGTGGGCAAGGCGCCGCCGGCAAGCGACGTCCCCGAGCCACGCGGCACCACCGGCACGCCCATCTCATGACAAATGCGCAGCGCCTCCGAGACCTCTTTGGTAGACCCCGGCAGGATTGCCACCAAGGGCGCGCATTTATAGGCGGTCAGCGCATCGCATTCATAGGCGCGCGTTTCGGCCGGATCGGAAATCACTGCATCTTTTGGTAGAACTTCGCACAGACGCTCCACCAATTCGGCCTTGCGCGCCATAATCTCTGGCCGGGGGATGGGCATTTCCATGAGAATTCCTCCTGATTGGTAATAAAATATAACCAATTTTTGCATCTGGCAAGTCAAACCTTGCAAGGATAGCTTGCACCCATGATTTGGATGGATCAACTGACACATTTCAGCACGCTTGATGCCCTCGCCTTGGGCGGATTGGTGCTGGGCTGGCTTGGTCTTGGTCTCTTGATCGAAAACCCACCCCGCGCGCGGCCTTCAGTGACGAAACTGATGGCGCAGTATCGGCGCGAATGGATGGTCCAGATGGTCGCCCGCGACGCGCGCATCTTTGACGCGCAGCTCTTGGGAAGCTTGCGGCAGGGCACCGCCTTTTTCGCCTCAGCCACGCTCATCGCCATCGGTGGCGCCTTGGCGATGCTCGGTGATCTGGAGCGGGTGATGGGCATCGCCGACGATCTGACCCCCGCGACCGGACCGGTCATCGTCTGGGAGGTCAAGATCCTCGTGATACTCGTCTTTCTCGCCAATGCTTTTCTCAAATTTGTCTGGTCCAATCGGCTCTTTGGCTATTGCGCCGTGATCATGGCCGCCGTGCCTAATGACCCCGGCGATGCCGCCGCCCTGCCGCGCGCTCAAAAGGCGGCAGAGATCAACATCACCGCCGCACGCGGCTTCAACCGGGGTCTGCGAGCGATTTATTTCGCGCTCTCGGCGGCGGCCTGGCTCTTGGGGCCAGAGGCGCTGATCGGGGCCACGGGGATCACATGCCTGATGCTGCTGCGCCGCGAATTCGCCTCACAATCGCGCGCGGTGCTGCTCCAACCTGATCGACCCGACGAGAACACACATACGTGAGTGTTTTTTGCGCGAGACTGGGCTAATCTATGAGCATGAGATGTTTGTGCCTTGTCCTCGCCCTTGTCGCCGGCCCCGTTGCTGCGGATGAACCCGAAATTCTCGGCGTGCAACTCGACAAGACCGGCGGCGCTTGGACAGTCGCGGTCACGGTCCTGCATCCCGACACCGGCTGGGGTCACTATGTTGACGGGTGGGAGGTTCTGGACGCGGCGGGAAATAGGCTGGGCTATCGCCTGCTGCATCACCCGCATGTCGAGGAACAGCCCTTTACCCGATCGCTCCCTTCGCTGACCCTGCCAGAAGGCACGCAAGAGGTGTTCGTCCGGGCGCATTGCTCGGTGGATGGGTGGAGCACCACGCCCTTTCGCGTCGAATTGCGGCCCTAAGCCCGACCGTTATCGCCGTCCCTCGCGCAGCCATCCCCCAAGGATCAATCCTGACACAAGCAGCAGCACGAGCCAGGGTGGCAGGATCGCCATCTGGCGCAGGCTTTGGGTCTCGTAGGCCCCACGCGGTGTGATCCCGATCCAGCCGCGCCCGGCGGCGGGCCGCCCCTCGCGCACGGCACGGATCGCGGGCATACCGTCCTCCAGCGCCCAGACGCCGCCGTTGGTCGCATCAATCTCCGGCTGTAGCGCCTCGGCGCTCGCAATCGTGCGCTCGAATTCGACCGGCGCGGCGGGGCCAAGGCCAATGACCGCGCTTTGATCGCCGTTCTCCAGGCGATAGAGCCCAATTTCCGGCCCGTCGAACAGCGTCTCGAACCGGCCCGGTGATACCTCTTGCAGGGGCCGCTCGATCACATCGCCCGAGGGCGTGGTGATGGTGACGGGGCCGACATCTTCGGTCAGAGAGCGGCGGATCACGCGCATCTGCTGGCCCGTGGCCTCGGCCCAGAGCGCCTCTTCCTCCAGCTCGGGTTCCTTCATCATCCAATGCGCGAGGCGCCGCAACAGTTCGAGCTGCGGCCCGCCGCCCTCGAATCCGCGCCCCCAGAGCCAGGCATGATCCGAGGCCAAGAGCGCCACGCGCCCCTCGCCCACCCGGTCAAGCAGCAGCAAAGGCCGGTCACCGACCCCGGACATCACGACATCGCCCGCCGACTGCATGACCTCCACCTGCCTGAGCCAGCGGCCCCAATCCCCGTCAAACTCCTGGGCCAGCCCTGCCGTCACCGGATGCCGCTCGCCCAGGTCCGTGACCTTGGGCAGATAGCCTTCCTCGACCACACGCGCGGTGGGACGCGCTGGGATAATCGCTTCGAACGGACCGCGATAAATGCTCTCCGGCCCGGCAAAATCCGGCCCCGCCGCAAACAGAACCGCCCCGCCATTCTCGACATATTGGCGGATATTCTCGAGATAGACGTTCGGCAGAATCCCTCGCCGCCGATACCGGTCAAAGATGATCAGATCGAAATCATCCACCTTTTCAAGAAACAGCTCGCGCGTGGGAAAGGCGATCAGCGACAATTCCCGCACCGGCACCCCGTCCTGTTTCTCGGGTGGGCGCAGAATTGTGAAATGCACCAGATCGACCGAACTGTCGGATTTCAGCAGGTTGCGCCAGGTGCGCGTGCCGGGATGGGGCTGGCCGGAGACCAGAAGAACGCTCAGCCGGTCGCGCACACCGTTGATCTGCACCAGCGCGGTGTTGTTGCGATCCGTCAACTCGCCGGGTGCTTCGGGGGTGGTGAATTGCAGCACATTGCGCCCGCCATGCGGCAAGACAAGAGGCAGGGTGATTTCCTCGCCCAAAGGCACCTCGAAGCGGCGCGACTCGGCCCCGTCCACGGAAATATCAAGCGGCACAGTGGTCACGCCCGCAGGGGCTGCGCCCTCATCTGTGACGGTCAGGGTCATTTGCACCTCTTCGCCGAGAATGGCAAAGGCAGGCGCATTGTCGATCCTGAGCCGCCGGTCCCAATCTCCCGCGCGGCCCGTGTGCAGGAGATGCAGCGGCGCGGGAATGTCCGGTGCCCGCTCGACATCGTGAACACGCCCGTCAGAGAGCAGGATAACGCCCGCGATACGGCCCAGCGGCTCTTCTGCCATCGCCTGCGCCAGCGCGGTCATGGCCTGTGTGCCGCCATTCTCGGGCGCATCCGGCACCCGCACGCGGCGCACTTCTGTATTGCCGCGCGCCTCGAGCCTTGCCGTCAGAGTGTCGGCGGCCTCGGCAGTGCGCGTGGCGCGATCCGCCAATCCCTGACTGGCGCTTTCATCCTCGACGATCAGAACGATGTCACTGAGGGGATTGCGCTCCTCTTGCTGATAGGCCGGACCCATCAGCGCCGCAAGGATCACCAGCCCCGCAAGTGCCCGGAGCGGCCAGCCTGCCAGCCCCCGCCAGAGCGCCAGCGCCAGACCTGCCAGCACCAGCGCCCCAAGCGCTGCAATAAGCCAGAGCGGCAAGAGAGGGTCGAACACCACGCTGCCGGTCATTGGCCCAACCTGTCGAGAAGTGCGGGCACATGCACCTGATCAGATTTGTAATTGCCGGTCAGCACATGCATCACCAGATTGACGCCAAAGCGATAGGCCAGTTCCCTCTGCCGCTCGCCAGCATAGCCGCGGCCGACGGGAAACATCGGATCGCCCCGCTCGTTCACTGCCCAGGCCGCCGCCCAGTCATTGCCACCGATCACCACCGGCGTCACCCCGTCATTGAGATTGCGAAACGGCATGCCCTCGATCTGTTCGGCATCGGGCGGGGCCGCCTCGACCCAGACCGATCGGCCAGCATAGCGCCCCGGAAAATCGGTCAATAGATAAAAGGTCCGCGTGAGCACATGATCCTCTGGCACGGGTTCCAGCGGTGGAATATCCAGCGGGGCCGCGATCCGCTGCAACCTTGCGCCATTTGGCGTCGCCGCACCGAACCCGGCAACATCGGCGTCGCGCGTGTCAAACAGGATGAGGCCGCCGTTGCGCAAATAATCGTTGAGCTTGACATAGGCCTCTGCCGAGGGCGTCGGCTGATCGGCACTGATCGGCCAATAGAGGATCGGAAAGAACGTGAGATCATCACGTTCGAGATCGACGGCAATCGGCTCTGCCGGCTCGACCGAAGTGCGGAAATTGAGCACCTGCCCCAGCCCGCGCAGCCCGGCGCGTGCGGTATCATCCAGCCGTGCATCACCGGTGATCACATGGGCCAGCGCCAGCTCCTCGGTCGCCAGCAGCGCGCGCGCATCGTCCTGCGCCCGCGCCTCGGGGGCCAGTCCAAGGCTAAGCGCGAGGACCAGCATCGCCACCGCCCGCGCAGGCCAGAGCCGCCCCGAGAGCGCCAGCGAGGCGAGAATGTCAGCCGTCAGCAGCATCAGGGCCGCAGCCAGCAGCCACCCGCCCAACGGTGTTTCGGGCGCACGCTCCAGACCCTCGACCGCCACCCGTGCAGGCCATGCCACCGGGCTGAGTGTGGTATCGGCCGCGATCACATTGCGCGCGACGCTGCGCTCTGGCCCCTCATAAAGACCGGGCCAGAGATCGGGACCAAGCGGCGCCGACAAAAGGCGCTCACCCGCCACACCAGGGCGCGTATCGGCCTCTGTCAAACGCCCGAACCCGTCCAGCAACCGCGCCGGTTGCCACGTAGTGCCCGCCAGTTCGCCCGCATCGGGCGGGGCCATCGCGGACGAAACCGCCAGCCGCTCCAGCATCTGCACGAAGAGGCCCGAGAGCGGCAGGCTCGACCATTCGGCATTGGCGGTGACGTGAAAAAGCACCACCTGCCCCGCCCCGATCCGTTTGCGCGTGACAAGCGGGGTGCCATCGCTCAGTTGCGCGATCACCCGGTCGGCCAAGGTTGGATCAGGCTGCGCCATCACCTGTGCGCTCACGGTAACATCGTCCGGAATGGCCAACCCCTGAAATGGGCTGCCGTCGATGAAGGGGGCCAGCGTCTTGGGTTCGCCCCAGGACATTGCGCCGCCCACCGTGCGCCCGCCCGCGCGCAGGCGCACCGGCATCAGCGGGTCTTCTTCGCTGCGCGAGACATCGCTGGCGGCCACGCGCGGCCCGGCAAAGCGCAAAAGCATCCCGCCCTTGTCCGCCCAGTCGAGCAAGGCCGCCTGTTCCGCCCCCGAGAGCGTCGCCACATCGGCCAGCACGATCACATCGGGATTGGCGGGCAGCACATCCATCAGCCCCCCGTCCAATAGGTCCGCCGTGGGGCTCAGCGCCTGTTCGAGGTAATGCAACGGCGACAGCAGTTCGAGACCTTCACGATCGTCGCGCCCCGCGATCAGCGCCACTTCGCGCCGTTTCAGCCCGTCATCGGTGAGGGAAACGGCCCCTGCCTGCGCCTCGCCCGCAATCTCAAACCGGGTGACACGGGCGCGCAATTCGGGCGGCAGGGACAGTGCACCTGTCGCCTCAAGCGCGCCCGTGTCAAAGGTCATCGGCAGGGTGGCGAGCACCCGCGACACCCCGGCGGGATCAAGCCCGTGGGCATTGACCGCAATTTCGCGCAGCGGCCCCGGCACGGCCCGCAACGCGCGCAATTGGATTTG
This sequence comes from Roseovarius mucosus DSM 17069, assembly GCF_000768555.3. Taxonomy (GTDB): domain Bacteria; phylum Pseudomonadota; class Alphaproteobacteria; order Rhodobacterales; family Rhodobacteraceae; genus Roseovarius; species Roseovarius mucosus. The sequence continues at coordinate 482,005 of NZ_KN293991.1, read as the reverse complement.
CCCGTCTTCCAGTGTCGGCGGGGTCAACGCCAGCACGGCGCGCGGGCTTTCATGCACGGTGACAGGGCCGCGCGCCTCGAGCGCCTCAAGAAGCGGTGCGCGCCCCTCTGCGGCCAGCCCGTCCGAGAACCAGCGCGTTTCAAACGCGCTCTCGCCCAACAGGTCCACGGCGCGGGCCATCCCCTCTGGCGTCACTGGCCACGGCGCGGGGATCAGCCCCGGCACCCGCGCGCGCAGACTGTCCGCCGCCTGAAACACCGGCGCTTGCGGGTCGCTGAGTTGCATCAGCGCCGCAGGCCGCCCATCGCGCCCCGCCTCTGCCAGCATCGCGTCAACCACAGCCGTTTGCGCGGCCCAGTCGCGGGCGCTGGCCCAACTGCCATCCATGAGGATCAAAAGCGGCCCGGTGGCCCGCGCCGCGCCCTCGTCGCGCGGATTGAGCACTGGCCCCGCCAGCCCCACGATCACCGCCGCCACCGCCAGCATCCGCAGCAGCAAGAGCCACCACGGCGTGCGGTCACTGACGTGATCCTCGTCGCGCAGACCCAAGAGCAGCGCCACGGCGGGAAAGCGCCGCCGGATCGGCGCAGGCGGCACGGCGCGCAGGATGATCCACAGGATCGGCAAGGCCAGCAGCGCCCACAAGAGCCACGGGACGGCAAATCCGATGGGGCCCAGGATCATGCGCTCCCCCCGCCCGCCATCGCCCCATGCAGCCACAAGAGCGCCGATTGCGCGCTCTCGCCGGTATGGTGACAGCCATAGCGCCAGCCGGTTGCCTGGCAGAGCGCGTCGAGCGCGTCCTTGCGTTCCGCCAGACGCTCCAGATACCGCGTGCGCAGATCGCCGGCCTTCAGGGTCTCATGGGCGATTGTGCCGCCCACACTCTCGAAAATGGTGCGGCCGGTGTAGGGAAAGGCCTCTTCGGCGGGGTCCAGCATCTGATACAGCAGCCCGCGCACGCCCCGATCCGCCGCCGCCGTCAGCGCGTCGCGCAGAGGGGCCAGATCGCCCATGAAATCCGAAATCAAGAGCGCGCGGCCATGCGGGATCAGGCCGGACATATCGGGGGATGCATAATCCTCGGCGCTCTCTTGCATCAGCGCCGTGGCCAGTCGCGCCACCTGCATCTCGCCTCGCCGGGGGGGCAGGGTGCCGCCGGTGAGGCCCACCCGTTCGCCGCCGCGCACAAGCAATATGGCCACCGCAAGCGCCAGGAGCCGCGCGCGATCCGCCTTTTCGGGCAGGCCCTTGTCACTGGCAAAGCGCAGGGAGGCTGCGGGATCGACCCAGAGCATCACGCTCTGCGCGATTTGCCATTCGCGTTGCCGCACGAATTGCACGTCTGACCGCGCAGAACGGCGCCAGTCGATCATGCGGCGGCTGTCGCCGGGTTGCACCGGGCGGTATTGCCAGAAATCATCGCCCGCCCCTGCCCGCCGCCGCCCATGCTCGCCCAAGAGCACCGTGCGCGCGAGCAGTTCCGCCTGCGCCAGGAGGGGCGGCAGGCGGCTCGCTTCGGCCTCGGCGCGCGGGCGCAGGGGAGAGAGGGCGAGATTGGCCATCTCAGGCGGCGGCCTGCACTTGGGTCACATCCTCGACCGTGCGAGCAATCAAGTCAGGCAGGCTCTCGCCGCGCGCGCGCGCCGCGAAATTGAGCGCCATCCGGTGGCCCAGGACCGGCTGCGCCATGGCGGCCACGTCGCTGGAATCAGGCGCAAGCCGCCCCTGCAACATCGCCCGCGCCCGCACCGTCAGCATCAGCGCCTGCGCCGCGCGCGGCCCCGGCCCCCAGGCCACGCTCGCGCGGACCGCATCGGCGGCGCTTGCATCTTCGGGGCGGCAGGCGCGCACCAGATCGAGAATCGCCTCCATCACCTTTTCGCCCACCGGCATCCGGCGCAGCATCTGCTGCGCGGCAATCAACTCGTCCGGGGTAAAGACGCCATGCGCCGCCTCTTCCGTGGCGCCCGTAGTCGCCAAAAGGATCGCGCGCTCGGTGTCGCGGTCCGGATAGGGCACCTCGATCTGCACGAGAAAACGATCCAACTGCGCCTCGGGCAGCGGATAGGTGCCCTCTTGTTCAATCGGGTTTTGCGTTGCCAGAACGTGAAACGGCGTGCCCAGCGGGCGGCTGACACCGGCTACCGTTACGGTGCGTTCCTGCATCGCCTGCAACAGTGCGGATTGCGTGCGCGGGCTGGCGCGGTTGATCTCATCGGCCATCAGGAGCTGGCAGAACACCGGCCCTTCGATGAACTTGAACGCGCGTTTGCCATCCTCGGCGGTTTCCAGCACCTCACTGCCCAGAATGTCGGCGGGCATCAGGTCTGGCGTGAACTGCACCCGGTTGGTGTGCAAGCCCATGACCGTGCCCAATGTCTCGACCAGCCGCGTCTTGCCCAGACCGGGCAGACCGATCAAAAGGCCATGTCCCCCGCACAGAAGCGCCGACAAGGACAGGTCGACAACCCGTTCCTGCCCGATGAACCGCCGGGTGATCGAGGCCCGCGCTTGGGCCAATTTTCCCTCGAGCGCCTCGAGACCGGCCAAGAGATCAGTGTCATCGGTCATGGAAAAACTCCCGTCAAACCTATATCGTCCCCTATGAGTGTATAGCTTGGGACAGAAATGGCAAAAGCAATGAGCAAAGATTCCGTCACAAGCCCGTCAGCCGATGGACTCGCCGCATCGGCGCGCGCGGTGCGGGCCAAGGGCAAGGGGCTGCCGCCCGTGCATTTGTGGAATCCGCCGTTTTGCGGTGATCTGGACATGCGGATTGCGCGGGATGGCACGTGGTTCTACCTTGGCACCCCCATCGGGCGGCCCGAATTGGTGCGGCTTTTCTCCACCATCCTGCGCCGCGATGGCGACGCTTATTTTTTGGTCACTCCGGTTGAAAAGGTCGGGATCACCGTCGATGACGCGCCTTTCGTGGCCGTGGATTTCGAATCCGACGGCACCGGCGCGGCGCAAACCCTGCGGTTTGAAACCAATGTCGGCGACCATGTGACCGCCGGCCCCGATCACCCGATCCGCGTCACCCGCGATCCCGAAACCGGAGAGCCGTCACCCTATGTGCTGGTGCGCGCCAATCTTGAGGCGCTGATCGACCGCAAGAGCTTTTACCGCCTCGTGGATATTGGCGACCGGCACGAGGGGTGGTTCGGTCTCTGGTCCGGCGGCCAGTTCTTTCCGGTGATCCCTGAGGCGGAGTTGCCCTAATCCTTACTGCGCAGCGGTGAGCGTTGAATGACGACCACGGTCAAGAGCGGCAGGCCGACAGTGATCAGCGTCACGGTGATCAAGAGCGTCCCCAAGGCGCTGTAATCCGCCGCCGTCGTGATCTGGCCTGTGGCCGCATCCTTCACCTCGCGCGTGACCACAAACACTTGGTTGAGGTATTTGGTCAGCAGCGAGCTTGCCGAGAGTGCCAGATTAGTGAACGACGCCATCACGGCAAAGAACGTGGCCTTGAGATTGTCCGGCGCGTTGCGCGCGATCCAGGCCAGCATCGGGATCATGGCGACCTGCCCCAAGGGCGATTCTATGGCCGTATCAAGGATTGCGATGAAGCGGGCATCGACGATGCCGCCTGTCATGGCCGCCGTCACCTCCTGCACCCCGTAATAGAGCCCGATGTTGGGCAGGGACAGAACACCCCCCGCCAGCGTCAGCAGCACCACGATATAGACAATGCTGCGATGCGCCATCAGCGGCCGCAGGATCACCATCCCCACCAACGTCAGAACCGAGGTGATGAGCGAGAGCACCGACAGAAACTGTTGGTCGAACGCCAAGAGGTCGATGGAAAACCACGTATACCCATCGCCCGGACGCGGCGTAGCGCGAAACATGAAGATGATGATTGCCGTGCCCACCAGCGTGCGCGCCTGCGCCACCGGCAGCACCGCCACAAGCTGTCGCATGAGTAAGAGCACGATCGCCATGGACCCGGCAAAGATGATTTCCTGCCCATAGGGGATTTCGCTCAGTCCAATGCTCAGAGACAGCGCCACGAACCCGGCCCCGCCGATGAAATACCACGGGTTTGCGCGCGTTTCTTCGCCCGGACGCTCGAAAAGCGTGTCCGCCTCCGCCTCGCTCAGCCCGGTTTGGCGCAGCCCCCGGCGCAGGCGGTGTTTCTGCCAGGCCGCCAACAGCACCCCCGACACCGACACCAGCGGAATCGACAGGGCCGAGAAGTAGATCAGCGCGTAGGTCGCGCGCTTGGCATCCGATCCCAGGTCCTCAATGCCCGCGAACATGTAGATATTGAGCGCCGCCACCGCGAGCGTGCCGGAAATCAGCGCAAAGCGCCCCAGCGTCTGCATCGTTGTATGCAGCGCCCGCGCCGTATCCACGTCAATCGCCCGCCCCTCCGCGTCAAAGCGCGGCACCGCCTCGACCGACATGGCATCGGCCACCGCATCCTGAATGACCAGCCCGCAGGGTGCCAGAATGTAAGAGGTGACATACCACGCCGCCATGGGCATGATCGCCACCATCGCCTCGGTCTGGGTGAGCAGCAGATACATGATCAGCACCGACAGCCCGATCAGCCCCGCGCCGAGATAGATCAACAGCCATTTCCACCGCCAGATGATGTCGACGAGATGCCCCAGCGGCATCTTGAGCGCCCATGGCAACCCCGCCCAGAAGGCGAGCCCCGCCAGATAGGCCGCCGAGAGATCGAGATATTCTTTCACAAAGAATGTGCCGACGATCATCGTCAGCCCGGAAAACCCGGCGGCGAAATAGACCATCAGGGGCGGCAGGAAGGTCCAGCGCATTTGCCGCCCAAGATCAAAGACGACGGCATCGGCCCATGTCATCAGGCGCTGTGTCAGGGTCATGCGCGATCACTCCCTCTCGCGGCATCGGGCCAGTGGGCAATCGTTGCACGCAGTGCCGCCATCGTGATGTCGAGCATCTCAAGCGGCAGGATCACCAGCATCTTGGGCGCTGTCACCGCCAGATGCACCGGCCCAAGTGCCGCGTTCGATGTGGCAATGCGCCCATCAGGCGCAAGATTGAGCCCGCCAATCGGCCATTTCAGCCCCTGCGACACCCCCTCGACCGCGCCCATCGGGAAAAGCGAGACGCGGCACCCCTCTGGCAGTGGCAGGTTGAGCGAGGGCGGGCAGAGAAACATCAAATCCCGCGAGCCCAAGAGAATACAGCGCTGCCAGGGATGACGCACCAGCGCGGCGCAGGCCGCCAGTTGGTGATCCATCCGGTCGCCACAGAACCCGAGGCCTAGAATGAGCGGGGCCGCAATCGCGCCCAGGCATTTCTCGAAATCCGTCGTATCCTGATCGGGGTCCGGAAACTGCGCCGTTTCGGGGATTGCAGCGCGGGCCGACTGCGAAATACTGTCGAAATCGCCGATCACCGCCTGCGGGGTGATGCCATGTGCCAGCGCGGCATCGGCCCCGCCATCCGCGGCGATCACGATCCGGGCAAGTCTGAGCGCGTGGTTAACCTGGCCCTCAGGCAGAGAGGCCCCACCGATCAGGATCACCGGTTCTGTTTCGCGAACAATCATCAAATTTACCTGTTATCGTTGCGTTAACGTACCTGATGTCACATTCTGAACACGAAATGATACGGTAAAAATCTAAGAATCGGGCCGCTTTGGTCTATGGCGTCATGGTAAACCCTGTCTTTGCAGGCAAGCAAAGCGAGCGCATATTATGGTTGGTTCAAACAAGATACTGACAGTCTCCTACGGCACATTCTCGTGCACGTTGGAAGGTTTTGACGATTCATTTGATACGATGAAGGCGATTGCGGAGTATTTTCGCGATCTGGCGGCGGATGACCGGTATTTCGGAGCAGAGCCGCCAACCCCCGATGCCGAGATGCTGGCGCGTATCGCCGAGCGGGAAATCGCCCGGCGGGTCGAGGCGCATGAGGAGCGTGGCAAGATCGTGCTGCGCGCCGCGAACGAACAGGCGGCGATGCACACCCCCCTTGTGGCCCCCGCCCCGGCGCCTCAGACGACACCGGAACCGGAACGCCCCGACACCGCGCCCGAAATGACCCAAACCGCCCCCGCGCCACAGGTTGTGGCCGAGGCAGCACCGGAAATGGTCGAAACCGACGAGACCGCGCAAGAGCTTGCAAACCTGCCCGAAGAGACCGTCGCAGAGGTTCCAGAGGCCATCGCAAGCGAGGCCCCCGACCAGCCCGAGGGGCTGGAACAAGAGCCGCGCATCGCGCCGGCAGCACTGGCACCGGACAGCGAAAGCATCGCCGCCAAGCTCAGCCGCATCCGCTCGGTCGTGGCGCAGGAGACCGAAACCGCCGACGCCGAGTATTCCGAAGACGAGCACGCACAGGATTTCCTCGACACGGTCGCCGAGGACCTGAGCGCCGTTCTGGCCGAGGATGACCGCGCCGAGAGTGCAGAAATCGACGAAGTCGAAGAGGACGTGGACTTCGACGCAATCCTGTCCGCCGCGCCCATCGCAACGCCCGCGCCGCAAGAGGTCCTGGCCGAGCAGGAGCCAGAGGCAGAAGAGACCGGAGCCGACGACTTTGAGGATACGTTGGCCGCGCTGATGGCAGACGCCACACCGACCGACACCGAGACCAGCCATGCGCCCGAGACGACACCGGAAACCCTGCCCCTCGCCCGCGTGATCAAGGTCAAGCGCGCCGAGTTTGAGGCCGCCGTGGCCGAGGGTATCTTTGAAGAGGATGACGAGGACGACGAAGATTTCGACGGGGCCGACGACAACCTCTTTGACACCGAGAACACCATCCTCAGCCCCGAGGAAGAGGCCGAGTTGCAGCGCGAACTGGCCGAGGTCGAGGCCGAATTGGCCCTTGAAGATGCCATGGCATCCGAGCCGGAACCCGAGGCTGAAATCGCGGTGCAGGCGGCAGAGGACGATGAACAGCCGACTGCGACTGAAGAGACCGCAGCCGAGGACGAGCCGACCCCGCCGGTTGCCGCGGAGCAGGATGACGCCGAGGACGAGGACGAGTTCGCCGTCACGCCCGTGCAGGACCAGAGCACGCGACGCTTCGATGAAGCCGCCGCGTCCAACGACCTCACACGTATCTTCGACAAGACCGACACCCAGCTCGACGCCCCTGCGTCCAGCCAGCGCCGCAATGCGATCCAGCATCTGCGCGCCGCCGTGGCGGCCACCCGCGCGGAACACAACGCCGGATCCACACTGCGCGAGAACGTCGATGATGCCCCCTACCGCAGCGATCTGGCCAGTGTCGTGCGCCCGCGCCGCCCGCAGATCGCCACACCCGCAGAGCGTTCGGCCCGCCCCGAAGAAAGCCGCCCCGCACCGCTCAAACTGGTGGCGGAACAGCGGATCGACACGCCGCGCGCGCCCATTCGCCCGCGCCGCATCTCTGCCGCCGAACTGGAGGTGGATATCGCGGCACAGGCCAAGGAGGGCAGCTTTAGTGCCTTTGCCGAGGAAGTGGGCGCAAACAGCCTGCCCGACCTGCTCGAGGCGGCGGCGGCCTATATGTCGGATGTCGAGGGTCGCCCGCAATTCTCGCGCCCGATGTTGATGGGCAAGCTCAAGGAAGTCGAGCAAGAGCGCTTCTCGCGCGAGGACAGCTTGCGCTCCTTTGGGCAATTGCTGCGCCAGGGCAAGCTACAAAAGCTGGCCGGCGGGCGCTTTGCCGTGACCGAAGAGACCGAATTTCGCGCGACAGGCCGCCGCCACGCGGGCTGAGCGCAACGCCATTGTATGGTGAAGGGTAACGCCCCCGCGCCTCTGGTGCGGGGGTTTTCGTATCTCTGGGGCGATTTGTCCCTTTCGCGCACCCCGGGGAAAGGTCAGACTCTCAGGGGTTGGGAAAATCGGGGACGGGCGCATGCGCGCAATCATGCTGGGCGGGATGTTTCTGGCGCTGACGGCGGGGGCGGTCTGGGCACATGCGGGCGAACAGGGGTTTGTCCTCTTGCTGCCCACCAATGTCTACATCGCCGCCGGGGGCGTTACCGTGGCGCTGACCGTGGCGCTCTTGGCCGTTCTGCCGGGGGGATTTGCCGAAACGCTGTTCCGGCCCATCGCAATATTTCGCCTGCAATTACCTGTTTTCATGCGATATTTCCTTAATCTCGCAGTGACCGTCTTGCTGGGTTGGCTCGTGTGGCGCGGGCTGATGGGGCCGGGCGATCCGGGGGTCAATCCCCTGCCTCTGACAATCTGGGTGGTGTTCTGGATTGTGCTGGTCACGCTTCAGGGTTTGGTGGGCGATCTCTGGCGCTGGATCAATCCCTGGGTGGGTGTGGGGGCCCTGTTGCGCCGCCTCACGGACATGCGCGCGCCGCTGCGTTATCCGCGCGCCCTGGGATACTGGCCTAGTGTCGTGGGGTTCCTTGCGTTTTGCGGGTTTCTCATGGCCGATCCCGCCCCCACGGATCCGGGTCGGCTGGCGGTGGTGGTGGGATTCTACTGGTATGCGATGCTGAGCGGAATGGTGCTCTTCGGCCCTGCCTGGCTGGCCCGAGGCGAAGCGATCACGGTGCTGATGCGGCTCTATTGCCGGGTTTCTTTCATCGGATTTTCAAAAGGTTACATATCCGCAGGGCTATCCGGGTGGCAGATATTGACCGGACCAAGGGCCAGTCTGGGATTGGCGGTTCTGTGCCTCATCCTCTTGGGATCAGGCAGCTTTGACGGGATGAACGAGACCTTTCTCTGGCTCGGTCTACTGGGGATCAACCCTTTGGAATTTCCGGGGCGCTCGGCGGTCATCCTCCCGAATATACTGGGCCTTCTGGCATCCAACGCAGCCCTTATAGGGGTGTTTGCCGGCGCCCTCTGGCTGGGCGAGCGGCTGGCGGGGGGGCAACCGCGCCCCTTGCGGGGGCTGTTCTGCCTTTATGCGCCCACCATTCTGCCCATCGCGCTGGCCTATCATATTGCCCATTACCTGACGGCGTTTCTGGTGGATGGACAGTATGTTCTGGCTGCCTTCGCGCGGGCGCTGGGCCTTGCATCGCACCCGATTTCCGCCGGATTCCTGAATACGCCCGGCCCGGTCAAGATCATCTGGATGACACAGGCGGGGGCGGTGGTCATGGGCCATGTCATCGCTATCCTGCTTGCGCATGCGCTGGCGATGCGCGCGGGGGATGGGCGGGCGCGCGCGGTGCTGGGTCAGGTGCCGCTCGCCCTCTTCATGGTGGCGTATACGGTCTTTGGCCTCTGGCTGCTCGCCACACCGCGCGGGGCGTGACATGTAAGCGCTGGACAACCCCAAGGGGGTTGCGCAAGGTGTGCAGGTGCGGCATTTGCCCTCTGACTGCGACTGATCTCTGGAGGATGCGCGATGAATACCTCGAAACCTGGCCAGAAAACCGGCATCACGCGACGCGGGGCGCTGGTGGGCGGTGTCGCGGCGGCAACCCTGCCGCTTTGGGCGCGTTACAGCCATGCGCAGACCGCAGCGCCCATCAAGATCGGCTTTCAGGTGCATCGCACCGGCATCGGCGCGGCCTATGGCCGCTGGTATGACCGCACCACGCAGGCGGCGGTCAAGCTGATCAACGAGGGCGGCGGCATCAATGGCCGCATGGTCGAGATTGTCGCCGAGGATGACGGCACCGACCCCAAGCGCGGCGCCGAGGTGGTCGAGAAATTCGCCAATCAACATGGCTGCGACATCGGCTTTGGCACGCTCTTCAGCCATGTCGTGATCGGCTCTGCCCCGCGCGCGGGCGAATTGAAGCTGCCGTATTTCGTGGTCTCCGAGGGGCATCACGTCGCCTCTGGCATGCTCAACCGCTACACGCTGCAACCGGGCATCACCGATGTGAAGAGCCAGGTTCAGGCGATGGCCCCCTATGTGGCGGCCAATCTGGGCAAGAAGGTCACGATGGTGTTCCCGGATTTCGCCTTTGGCCATGATCACCGGGATTTCTTTACCCAGGCGATCGAGGCGCAGGGCGGCGAGGTGCTGGCGCATATCGCGATCCCGCCCTCGGAAACCTCTTTCACCAAGTATTTCCCCAAGATCCCGCGTGACACCGAAGTTCTCTATCACGTCATGGTGGGGCCCGCCGTACTGACATTCGTCAAGGAACTGGGCGAGTTCTTTGGCGGGCAGGGTCCGGCGCTCTTTGGCTTTATCGACAGCCTGGAAGCGGTGGCGATTGACAGCCCCGGCCTCGAGTTCCTTGAAAACAGCTATTTCTGGGAAGGGATGTGCCGCAACCAGCAAGCGGATCAGAGCGAATATGAAACCGCCTATCGCACGGCGGTGGGGGTCAATGAACACGGTGCATCGGTCAGTGATCCGCGCGACGTGGCCACCTATGCGCATATGTTCGGCTGCTGGGAAACGCTGCATGTGATCAAGGCGGGGATGGAGGCGGCTAGTTATACCGGACCGCAGGACCGCGCCGCGCTGATCGAGGCGGTCGAGGCCATGACCACCCTGCCTGAGAGCCTGGCGCATCCGCAGGGCGACAAGATTTTCAACGGCAAGACGCATCAGGTCTTTGGCCATCAGAATATCAGCCGGGTCGAGGGCGGAAAGCTGGTGCGCGTGCATCGCACCTCGATCGAGGATACGCTCTATCCCGATGAGGTGGATTACACGGCTCAGCCGCTCTGAGACGGGTTTGGCAAACGGGGCGATAGCGTGAAGCGGAGGCTTGTTCTAATAGGTCTGGTGTCGTCGGTTCTGGCGGGGTGCGGCGCGCCGCCCCCACCGCCCGAAGAGAGCGACGTAACGCGCCTTGCTGCGGCGATCCTTGACCTTGGGCCGCAGGTAGACCCGGAAGAGGCAGCGCGCGCCGCGCGCATCTCCTATGAACACAGTCACCGCCTTGCGCTGGAATACGAGATCACCGATCCGCCCATCGTGCATAACACCAAGGTCAACATGGGTCTGAAACCACGCGGCCTGTGCTGGCATTGGGCGCGGGACATGGAGGACCGGCTCAAGCTCGAGAATTTCCAGACGCTCGATCTGCACCGCGCCGTGGCCAATGCCGACAACGCCTTTCGGCTGGAACACAGCACCGCGGTCATCAGCGCCAAGGGCGACAGTTTTCGCGAGGGGATCGTTCTGGACCCCTGGCGCAAGGGCGGACGGCTGACCTGGGCACCCGTGGCCTGGGACAAGGACTATACCTGGGAGCCACGCAACGAGGTGGTCGCCCGCGCGCTGGAACGCAAACATGGCCAGATCGTGACCCTGACCGAGGATGACCGCATCCTGATGGGCGGTCTGGAGTTCGCCGCGCAATGACGTGGCCGCCCGCATGGAGCTAGGCCCGTATCTGGTTCTGGCCACGCTCGAAGGCGCGGTCACGGCGGCGGTGCTGGCGCTGACCGCCGTTGGGCTCAGCCTCGTTTTCGGCGTGATGCGGGTGGTCAATATCGCGCATGGCGAGTTTTTCATGCTGGGCGCGGTGCTGGCGTGGTGGATCGCGCAAAGCGTGGTGGGGCATCCCGCCATCGGCTTTGCATTGGCGTTGGTGGCGGCGCCGCTGATCGTTGGGGCGCTCGCGGTGGCCGCCGACATGACGATCCTCAAGCGGCTGGACTATGACCCGGAGCGCACCATCGTGGCGACGATCGGCCTGCTCTACATCATTCAGCAAGTGACGTTGATGGGCTATGGCCCGGATGCGCGCCCTGTCGAGGCGCCGTTCAACACGCGGCTTGCACTCCCATGGTTTGAACATGGGGCCGAGGGCTGGCAAATGATCTGGCCCTGGGGGCTGGGCACGACCTCTTACAAGCTGGCGGTGATCGGCGCGGCGGTGGCGCTGCTCTGCGCGGTCTGGGCGCTGATGGCGCGCACGCGCATCGGCCTTGTGATGCGGGCGACGCAGGCGGATCGCGAGATGGCGCTGGCCTTTGGCATCCCGGTCGAGCGGGTCTATGCCGGGGTGTTCGGCCTCGGCGCGGCGCTGGCGGCGCTGGCGGGCGTGCTGATCGTGCCCATTCAACAGGCGCATTACCTGATGGGCGCGGACCCGCTCTTGCTGTCGTTCATCGTGGTGATCATCGGCGGGCTTGGCAGCCTGCCGGGCACGGTTCTGGCGGCGGTGCTGATTGGCCTCAGCGACGGGATCATCTCGGTCTTTTTCTCGCCCACACTGGCCAAGATACTGGCGACGCTGCTTGTGGGGCTGGTGCTGGTGTTTCGGCCTCAGGGCCTGTTCGGGGCGCGCGGCGCATGAAGGTCTATGCCCTGCACGTCGGGCTCTTGGCCCTGCTTCTGGCGCTGCATTTCGTCCTGCCCGCCTATCACCACGGCAATCTGGCGCGGGTGATGGTGCTGGCGAGTTACGCGATGGGCTATAATCTCATGTTCGGCTATACCGGCTTGCTCAGTCTCGGCCACGCGCTGTTTTTCGCGGCGGGCATGTATGGGATGGGTCTCGGCGTGCAGCATCTGGGGCTGAGCGCCGCGCCGGCGCTGATCCTCGGGCTGGCGGCGGGGGCGGTGGTGGCGGGCGTGCTGGCGGCGCTGGCGCTGCGCACGGCGGGTGTGGCCTTTATGATCGTAACGCTGATGTTCGCGCAGGCGGGATACCTCAGCGTGCTCTACTTCGGGGCGCTGACGCGGGGCGATGAGGGGTTCGTGATTCAACAGGCGGACCGGATGCTCTGGGGCGTCAACCTCAGCGATGAGGGCAACCGCTATCTGGCGGCGCTTCTGCTCTTTGGCACCTGCCTGATGCTCTGCCTCTGGTTGGTGCGGTCGCCCTTTGGCCGGGTGCTGGTGGCGATCCGCGAGAATGAGGAACGGGTGCGCATGCTGGGCTATGACGTATTCGCGCATAAATTCGCGGTCATGGTCCTGTCGGGCACAATGGCGGCCGCGGCGGGGGCCTCCTATGGCCTCTTGTTTGGCTATGTCGGGGCGACATTTGCCTCGGTGCAATATTCGATCTTTCCGCTCCTCTGGGTGCTCCTGGGCGGGGCCGGCACGGTGCTGGGGCCGTTCATCGGCACGCTCTTCATGTTCTACCTGATTGACCTCAGTTCCGGCGTGACCACCGCCTATATGCTGATTGCCGGTGTGGCGCTGGTGGTGCTGACGCTCTTTGCGCCGCAGGGGTTGATGGGCGAGGTACGGCGGCGGATCTGGCGGGGGTTGCCGTGATGCTGCTGTCGACGCGGGGATTGTCCAAGAATTTTGACGGGTTGCGCGCCGTCGAAGGCGTGGATTTCGACCTGCCCAAAGGCGAGATCCGCGCGCTCATCGGCCCCAACGGCGCGGGCAAGACAACGCTGGTGGGCATGATTTCAGGGCGGATCACCCCGAGTGCCGGGCGCGTGATCTTTGATGGACAGGACATTACTGCGCTGCCTGCGCATCGGCGGATGCGGCTGGGCATGGCCTATACATTTCAGATCACCTCGGTTTTTGGCCGGTTGAGCGCGCGGGAAAACGTGGCGCTGGCCGCGCGGCGGCATCTGCGGGGTGCGGCGGTTGACGCAGCGGTCGAGAGGGCGCTGGCGCGGGTGGGGCTGGCCGAGCGCGCAGACCAAGAGGCGGGCGATCTGGCCTATGGGCATCAGCGCCTCTTGGAGATTGCCATGGGCCTTGCCCAATCCCCACGCCTCCTGATCCTTGACGAGCCGACACAGGGGCTGGCCGAGGGTGAGATAGACAGCTTCATACGCCTGATCCGCGAGGTGGCGCAGGAGGCGACGATCCTGCTCATCGAGCATAACATGCGTGTGGTGATGGATCTGGCGGACCGGATCACGGTTCTCAATTTTGGTCAGGTGCTGGCCGAGGGCACGCCTGCAGAAATCCATGCCAACCCGGCAGTGCAGGCCGCCTATCTGGGGGGGCTGCCCGATGCTGCGGCTGGATAGGATCAGCGCGGGCTATGGCCGTGCACAGGTGCTGCGCGATCTGAGCCTCGAAGTGCAGCCGGGTGAAATCCTCTGCCTGCTGGGGCGCAATGGTGCTGGCAAAAGCACGGTGATGCGCGCGATCATGGGGCTTGTGCCGCTCATGTCCGGGGCGGTCTGGCTGGGGGATGAGCGACTGAGCGCCCTGCCCGCGCATCAGGTGCCGCGCGCCGGGGTCGGCTATGTGCCGCAGGGGCGACGGCTGTTTACCGACCTCAGCGTCGCGCAGAACCTCGAAATCGGCCTGATGGCCCGCCAGAGCGGTCCGGAGGTGCGCGAAGAGGTGCTGACGCGCTTTCCGCGCCTGCGCGAACGGCTGGGCCAAAAGGCGCAGACTCTCTCGGGGGGTGAACAGCAGATGCTCGCCATGGCGCGCGCGCTCTGCCTGCGGCCTCAGGTTCTTCTGCTCGACGAGCCGACCGAAGGCTTGCAGCCCTCGATGATTGCCGCCATTCGCGATGTCATTGTCGGGCTGCGCGAGGCGGGCGTTGCCGTGCTCCTGGTCGAGCAACGGGTTGATGCCGTGCTCGATTTGGCCGACCGGGTGGCCTTTCTCGAGAATGGCACAGGCGGGACGGTGATGACCGCCGATGACTTGCGCGCCAACCGCAGCCTCGTGGATCGTTATGTGGGGGTGTAGCGCGGTTTCTTAGGTGGGGTTGAGGGAAACGCTGACCCCAAGCACAGAGCCGCACGAAAATGATTGGGGCTACTGTCTGCTCAAGACCAAAAGCAGACCGCTCTTCTTCCACATTGTCGGGTGGGAACGGGGCACAACACCGCCCCGCACCCGCCAATGTCTTCAGTTGGTGGCACTCTCCACCAGCGGACGCCAGCTTTCTTCATTCGCCGCGGCCCAATCTGCCACGGCGTCAGCGACCGGGCGGCCATCGCGCTCGACTGCGGTCAGAAGCGCGGCAAGGGTGTCGTTATCCATCTGGAAATTCTCGATCAGGATATAGGCGGCGGGCCAGCGCGGCTTGAACCCTTTGATAACGGCCTTGACCGAAGTGATTGTCGGGAACCCGCAATCGCCCACGGCATTCGGGTTCGGCCCCCAGCTTGCGTCCTCGAAACAGGCGGCCTCCGCCTCGGGCAATTCCACAAAGCGCAGATCATGCGCTGCTACGGCCCAATGCGGCTGCCAGAACATCGCAAGCGCGGGCGTTCCATCGGTGCTCGCCTTGACCAATGCCTCGACGAGTGCTGCTTCCGACGCCGCTGGGGTCGCGGTAAAGGACAGATCAAGCGCGGCCATGAGATCGGCCCCCTGACCGTCCCAATCGCTTGGATAGTCGATCAGCACAGGCGTTCCGCCATCGGTGGCAAAGGCCGCCGTGCAGGCGCGCAGCGCATCAAGCGCGGGCAGACCGGGACAGGTCGCCTCCATATGCGCGGGATAGGCCAACCCCTCGCTCAAGGTCAGACCCAATTCGCCCATTTCGACCAATTCGCGATCCATCACCATATCCCGATAGGACGGCGCGGCATTGGCGGGCCAAATCTCGAGATTGGCGTCGATATTGCCCCGACCCATCTGGCGAAACACGGCCATATCCTCGACCGCCACAAACTCGACCGTATAGCCCGCCGCCTTGAGCATTTCCCCCGCCACATGCGCGGTGATCTGGGCGCTGGTCTCTTGCGTCAGCGCCAGTTTGATGGGCTCTTCGGATTTTCCCAGATCCGCCGCCGATACGGGCAGGGCAAGGGCAAAGAGCGCAAGCGCGCAGCAGGTGGATTTCATCTCAAACTCCTTGGTCAAAGCGAGGGTCAGTGACCCTCAGTCATATCTAACGGTCAGAACGAAAGGCGTCGTGCTGAAATAGCGGTTTGGAGTAATGTGTGGCGGCCTTCCGATTCCCACAACAGATTAGCATGTCAGGCGCAGGCTGCATCCCTTTTCGCACGGGCCCTGACACTGGGCATCCTCTGCGGTTGGTGGGATATGGTCAAGCCGAATTTCTCAACGTAATCTGCTAGATACCCTGCACCCGACCCCTGTGTTAATGGGTTGGTAAGCCCCTTTTCCGAGTCTCTCCGCTGCGCAACCGTTCTGGAGAGACCGATGTCGGATGTATCAGCCCGCCTAGACCTGCCGTTTATCGCCCCGTCACAGGCGCAAAAGCATGTGACCCATAATGAGGCTGTGCAGCGGCTGGATCTGTTGGTCCAAATGGCGTTGGACGGGTTCGAGGCGACAGAGCCCCCGACCGCCCCCGAGACCGGCGCGCGCTATGCGCTGGGTCAAGGGGCGATGGGGGATTGGGCCGGGCAGGACGGGCAAATCGCCGTCTTCCTCGGCGAGGCCTGGACCTTTGTCGCACCGCAAGAGGGCTGGATCGCGACCGCGCGCGGCACCGCCGATCTGCGTCTTTACCAAGAGGGCGCCTGGCAGCGTTTTCCAGAACGGATCGAGAGGCTGGGCATTGCCACGGATGCCGATGCGCTCAACCGTCTGAGCGTGGCGGCGGGGGCGACCTTGCTCAGCCATGCCGGAGAAGGCCATCAGCTCAAGATCAACAAGGCCACCGCTGCTGCCACCGCCAGCCTGCTTTTCCAGACGGGATTCTCGGGCCGTGCGGAAATGGGCATCGCCGGGCAGGATGACTTTACCATCAAGGTCAGCGCCGATGGTGCCACCTGGACCGAGGCGCTTCGCGTCAATGCTCAGACCGGGCATCTTGGCGGTGCCGGTGTGCAATCAAATCCAACCGATGCCACAGCCGGCCGGGTGCTCTTGACCGGGGCGGGGGGATTGCTGGCATCCATTCCACCTTCGGTCACGGATCTGAATGATGCAGCACTTGCCGGCTTTTACAACTATGCGGGTGCAGCTGCCAACAAGCCGTTCTCGCAGGGTGGGGCGGTTTTGGTCATCTCCACCAATGCATCACGGACGCTTCAGCTCGCCTACGAGCATAGCAGCGGGCGCACTGCGATCCGATATGTGTCAGACGCCCCACCAGCAAGCGGGTCATGGCACCAGTGGAGAGAAATCTACCATCAAAACTCGGTTTTGGGCGCCGTGAGCCAATCCAATGGCGTGCCCACGGGGGCGGTCATCGAGCGGGGCAGCAATGCCAACGGCGAATATGTCCGCTTTGCGGACGGCACACAGATTTGCACACGTCAGATTACCCTCGGTGCTCCGAACGTCGCGGATGGCGCGGGCTTCTCCGGCGCCACATCGACAAATTGGACCTATCCCGCCGGGTTCGCACCCGGCATCACCCCATCCATCGGCGGCGCATGCACGAACGTCGGAAAAGTCTGGGTGTCGTCCTTTGTCGCAAGCAACACTGCGGCATCGCTCATTGCCGAGAGATTTACACCTGTCGCCACCGCGCCGGTATCTAACGTTTTTGCCATTGGCCGCTGGTTCTAAAGGAGGCACCCCATGCAGATCACCCTTTCCCCCGCCCGCCGCGACACCCCCCTCACGCTGAGCCGCACTGGCGATGCGCTCACGATCAATGGCGAGGTGTTCGATTTCACGCCCCTGCCGGATGGCGCAACCCTGCCGCGCGAGGCAATCGCAAGCGACTGGTTCGCAGGCCCGGTCGAGCGGGTGGACGGCACGCTGCGCCTGTCGCTCGTCTTGCCTCACGGGGCCAACGCGCCGCAAGAAACGCTCTTTCCCGCGCCCCTCACCCTCACAGGCAACGGCCCCGTGACATTGCCTCCCTACGCCATGGAGACACCCGATGCAGATTGATTTTACCCAAGCGATTACCGCCGAGGCCAAGGCCCAGACCGCCGCCATGGTGCGCGGCGCCACGATCAAGGCCGAGTGCCGCACGCGCATCCTCGCTGTCGGATCTGAGACCACGCAGATGAACATCGCGCAGGCCGGAATCGTGTTCACCGCCGCCGTGCTGGATGGTGCCCCGCGCGCTGATGCCCTCGCGGCCTCTGGCCTGAAAGAAGGCGACCTGACGCTGGCGCAAATGTGGAAAGCATGGGTCGCGGCGATGCAGACCGAATGCCGCCGCGCAATCCTGTCCGGCACCGATCCAGTCTGGCCAGAAGTGCCCGATGGCGTGATCGAATTGGCAGGGCGGTTCTGAGGCGCCACGCACCGCCCCCCTTTACGACCCTGTGATCCGATCAAAAAATCTCGACAAAGGGGGCGCCCAAAGCGCCCCTTTTTTGCTATCAACCCTAGGCTGCAATCCTGTAAATATTGGGAAACTGGTTGATAACACGTTTTCGTGATGCCAAAACTAAAACTTGAAAAACAGACGATTTCAGGAAGGACACAGCCATGAACCTGTTTACTGTTTCAGGCATTCGAGTGCAGTACGATGGAACGCCAGCAGGCAATGCCGTCGCAGTAGCCCCCACAGAGTTCGAACTCGCGATCACAGGCGATGTGTTCAATTATCGTGTCCTTGGACTATCAAGCCCCGAAGACCTTTTGCCAGTGATCGAGTTGAACAATGATGCCGACGTCACGGTGGCGCGCCTGGATGGCCTCGATCTTACCGGCGACGCGGGAGACCCGTTCGAGTTGACGCTAGGGTTTGTCCAGACAACGGCGGGAACGCTTATCGTTCTGGGACTTTTTGATGAAGCGTCAGATGCGGATTATATTTTCCAGATCGGCGGTGATCCCGGCGTGAGCCTGCCCACGACATTGGCCGGGTTCAACGCTCTTGAGTCGTCGATCACCGGCGGCGGGGCCGTCACCTCTGGCGAATTTGCGCCGAATCAGACGATCCCGTTGAACGGTTTCGATAACACGAGTGTTTCGGTGCTGCCCGACGGCGAGCTGTTCACAGGTACCGATGGCAACGACACCCTGCTTGGCGGCACTGGCAATGACACGCTGAACGGGCTCGACGGCGATGACGAACTCGACGGCGGCCCCGGCAATGACCTGATCCTGACCGGCAATGCGACACCCAACGGCGATTTCGTCGGGGCAAGCACGGGCAACGATACGATCGACTTTTCCGGCAATGACGGGCAAAACGGGTTTGTCGTTCTGGGATACGGCGGGCTGAATGCGCCGATCTCTGTCGCAATCGACGGGGCGGCGAATACCGGCACTGTAAACAAAGGGGCAAATGGCACCGACACGCTCGTCAATGTCGAACTGCCGCTTTTGGCCGGAAATACAAATGGCGGCCTTCAGATCGTCGGCACAGGCGGCAACGACAGCTTTGTTGTCGCGCCGGGTGCCGACCAATGGATGGCTTTGCGCCCCGGCGCGGGCGTGGACAGCTTCACCATCAATGGCTCGGGCTTTGTGAGGCTGGATTTCCGCAATGGCAACGGCATTGATATCAACCTCGCCACGGGACAGATCGCCAATGACGGGTTCGGCAATGCCGAGGTGATCGGCGGCACCAACAGTGTGTGGGAAGTCACCGGGTCAGGCGGGAACGATCGCATGATCGGCTCCGACGCGGACGAATCCTTCCGTTACGGCGGCGGCACCAACAACACGGTCGAGGGGGGCGGCGGCACCGACCGGTTGCGCTATGACTTTGGAACGGTTGAGTCAGTCGCGGTCGACCTCTCGACCAACAGCGCAACGGGCACGCTCACGGGCGGCGGCACGTTCAGCGATCAAATCTCGGGCTTCGAGAATGTGCGCGGGTCGTTCGGCAACGATATCCTCATCGGGGACGGTGGTGCCAACCGGCTTCAGGGGCGGTCCGGCGATGACCGGCTTGTGGGCGGTCTCGGGGATGATCGCATTGACGGCGAGGATGGTAGCGATACCGCCGTTCTCGCGGTGAACCGCGCCGACACGCGGGTCTCGGTCATCAATGGCGGCATTCAGATCATCTCTGCCGATGGCACGGATTTCTTCACTTCGGTCGAGTTTTTCCAGTTCGACGACCTCCTCATCAGTGCGGATGACCTGATCAACGGGGCGGGCATCCCCGGCGAAGAGATCGTGGGCACCGATGGCGATGACAGTCTGATCGGCACGGTCAATGACGACACGCTCGCGGGGGGGGATGGAAATGACAACATCGACTCCGGCGGTGGCGGCAACAACAACGTCTCCGGTTCGGATGGCAATGACACCCTTTTTGGCGGTCCGGGCGATGACAGCATCGGCGGCGGTCTCGGCGACGACACGATCTTTGGCAATGACGGCAATGACGTGCTCGGCGCGGGCTTTGGCAATGATTTCGTCTCGGGCGGCAACGGCAATGACGTGGTCGCGGGCGGCGCGGGCAATGACACGCTCGAGGGCGGCGAGGGCAACGACAGCATGTCGGGCAGCTTTGGCAATGATCTGATCTTTGGCAACGGCGGCGCGGATGACATCGGCGGCGGCACCGGGCGCGACACGATTGATGCAGGGGCCGGTAACGATAGCGTCGGTGGCGGCGAAGGCGACGACAGCATCTCGGGCGGCGACGGCAACGACTTCCTCGCCGGCGGTGGCCGTGACGACATCATCGACGGTGGCGCTGGCAATGATACGATCAACGCAGGCGCCGGCAATGACCAGATCACCGGCGGCACCGGTGCGGATCAATTCGTCTTCTCGTCCTTCTTTGACGGCGAGGCCGATGTGATCACCGATTTCGAGGATGGCATCGACGAATTCTTCATCCGCCGCATCGATCCCGACACCGGGCTTCAAAATATCGACAACGGCGGCAACGGTCTGGCAGGTTTCGTTGCGGCGATGAACATCATCGACACGGAGGCTGGCGCGCAGATGAGTGTGAATGGCAACACCATCCTCGTCGAGGGCGTGACGGCGGCGCAGCTGACCGTGGATGATTTCCAGTTCCTCTAACCCGATCAATGACGGCTCGCCCGAAACAGGGCGGGCCGTGCTGAATACATGTGCAACTCGACCCGCAGGCGCTGATACATGCTGTCGCAGGCCGTCGTTATGCGTGATTTTTCCACTTCTCCAAACACCTCATCCTCCATTAATGATTGTTCTCGAAAGGATATCTTTTCACGAGGCATCTCTAACGTGTAGTTTGCGGCTTTGATCAAGACCGGGACTTGGAATCGGAGAACGCGACCATGCCGGAACTGAGCGGCACAAAATGGGGCTCGCACGAACCCGGCACGGCGGGTGGCGTCGTGACCTGGAGCATCGCGCCCAGTGGCGAGGACATACACTGGTTCACCGAAGAGCAGGCCGGCACCAGCTTTTCGGTCGATCCGGCCACGGTCTATACTTTCGATTTCGAGGCCTCGATACGCATGGCCTTTGCCGAGTGGTCGCGCTACGGCAATATCGAGTTCGTGCAGGTTACAGACCCCGGCGGTGCCGCCGGAGATCAGATAGACCCCGATATACGCATCTTCTTTGCCCCGATTCCCGGCAATACATTGGGCTTTGCGTTCTTTCCCTCACCGCTTGAGGTGCCCATCGCCGGGGATATCCTTCTGGATGTGGACCGGTCGTTGAATTTCGATGTGCCGCTCTTCGAAGGGCTGGCGATCCACGAAATCGGTCATGCGCTCGGGCTCGAACATATCGAAACCGTCGACGCGATCATGAATTCAATCCTGACTCAGCCCGATATTCTGGCCGATGACATCGCGGGCATCCGCGAGATTTATGGCCGGCAGGATGGCGCGGCGGCGGTCTATAGCATGCCCACAGGGCTCAGGGATCTGACCCTGCTGCACAATCCCGAAGAACTGACCGTTCTGGGCAACAATCTGGGCAACCACATCGCCGGAACGGACGGGGATGAAACCCTGAATGGTCTGGTCGGCAATGACACCCTGGAGGGGGGCGCAGGCGATGACCTGCTGATTGGCGGTGTCGGGAACGACTGGGCCTTTCTGGGTGCCATCATGCGCGCCGAGGCTCGGTTCAGGGTTGTTCAGGACGGGCTACAGGTGGTCTCGGACCTTGGCACCGATACGCTGGTCGACGTTGAATGGATTCAGTTTTCTGACGAGGCGATCCGGGTGTCCGAGGTGTTCGAAGAAATCAGCGGCCCGATTGGCGTCCAGCTGACCGGAAGCGGCATCGCGGACAGGCTGACGGGCACCGATGATAATGACACCCTCTTTGGCGGTGACGGGGATGACGTGCTGGGGGGCGGTTTGGGGAATGACTCGCTTGATGGCGGCGACGGCAACGATTCCATTTCCGCCTCCGATGGGGACGACTTCGTGTCCGGCGGCCCCGGCAACGACAACATCGGCGGCGGTCTGGGGAATGACACCATCGACGGTGGCGATGGGGGTGACATCATCGGCGGCGGCTTTGGCGCGGATTCGATTTCGGGCGGCGCAGGCAATGACGTGGTCGCGGGTGGGGCGGACAATGACACGCTGTCGGGCGGTGACGGCAATGACAGCATGTCGGGCAGCTTTGGCAATGACAGCATCGACGCGGGCGCGGGCAATGACGACATCGGCGGCGGCACCGGGCGCGACACGATTGATGCCGGCGCGGGCGACGACCGCGTGGGCGGCGGCGAAGGCGATGACAGCATCCTTGGCGGCGACGGCAATGATTTCCTCGCTGGCGGCGGGCGCAATGATACGATCGACGGCGGCACGGGCAATGACACGATCAATGGCGGGGCCGGCAATGATGTGATCACCGGCGGTAACGGCGCGGATCAGTTCGTGTTCTCGTCCTTCTTTGATGGTGAGGCCGATGTGATCACCGATTTCGAGGATGGCATCGACCGCTTCTTCATCCGCCGGGTGGATCCCGACACGGGCGAGACCAATATCACCAACGGTGGCAATGGCCTGGCAGGTTTCATTGCGGCGATGAACATCGTCGACACGGCGGCGGGCGCGCAAATGACCGTGAACGGCAACACGATCCTCGTCGAGGGCATCGCGGCGGCGCAGCTGACCGTGGACGATTTCACATTCCTCTAGAGCGGGCTGCATCTGATCCGGGTCACATCGCCCCGGCCCCCGAGCCGGGGTCTCTGCGCCGCCTCGTCGAGGCCCCGGGTCAAGCCCGGGACGGGTGCGTTTTCGACGGGGCGCAACATGCCCTAAGGCGTCTCCGTCACTTCCTGCGCTGGCACCGCGCCCGGTGACAGCACGGTTTGGTCGTTTTCCACAACAACCGGCAGATAGCGATGCGGCTCGGTCACGGTCTGTCCGGGCAGACGGCGATACCGGGCGCAGCGCACCACCTCGCCATGGCAAAGCACCCGCACCGCCACCCCATCCACAAGATCCCGCAAAGATGGGTGCAGCGACAGCCCAGCCTCCTCAGACATCGACAGATCATAGAGCGGCACCAGACCTGCCCTGCGCCCCGCGGCGCGGTCCTCGGCCAACCAGTGCAAAAGCTGCGTCACCCCCGCATCCCGCATGGTCATCAGCCCCGCGTAAACCCGGTCGCATGTCACCTCAGCCCCCCCGGAGCAGAGCCGCGCAGGGGCGGGAAAGGGCCGTGCACCGCCGGGCCGATACCACAGATGCGCGGCCCGCGCGTGATGGTGCCGCTGCGCCTCGTAATATTCGCGCCGCACCCCGTAATAGAACCAGTCCATGCCGGTGGCCCCCTCCCCCGTCGCGCTCTCACCGCTCGCGCGTTGCAGGGCCAGCGGGCCGGTTTCTGGCGCAGCAACAGCGCTCTCGCCAAAGAGATGCCGGACACGGCGCAAAAGCTCGCTATCGGCTGAGACGCGCACCGCGTCCCACTCCCCCAGACAGTCGCGCACCAGATCGGTGGGCAGCATGAGCGAGGTCATGTTCTCGAAAATCAGCGCGCCGGTGCCGGTCCAGCGACAGGGGCGCAGATCGGGCAGGCACCGCGCCTGCTGGCTCAGGCAACCGACATGGCCGGGATTGCCCAGCAGAAATTCCACCTGAAGCCGTAGCCGGTCAGGATGCGACCAGTCATCGGCATCATGCAGCGTCACGAACCGGCCCCGCGCCTCGGCCAGCCCTGCATTGCGCGCACCATAAGCCCCCCGGTTCTGCGCCAGCCGGATCAGGCGGATACGCGGATCGCGCGCGGCATGGGCGGCCACGATGTCAGCCGTGGCATCCGTGCTCGCATCGTCGATCACCAACAGCTCGAACGCCCGCCAGCTTTGCGCCTGCATCGCCCGGAGCGCTGTTTCAATCGTCGCCGCACTGTCATGCGCGGCCATCAGCACGCTGACCAGCGGGCCTTGCGCGGCACCCCCGCCGCCCGGTGTCGCCGGGATCAGCCGATCCATCAGCGCCCCCGCCCCGTCCGCCAGCGCCACGGGCGCATGACCGGCCAGCCCCAGCGCGGCGTTGAGTGAACTCAGCGCCTCGGCCTCGGTGCCCGCCCACCAGATGCGCGCCAAATGCAGCGCCGGCGAGGCTGGCGCCTGCTCCACCAAGGCCTCCGCCGCCGCCCTATCCCCATCCCGCGCCGCCGCAATCGCCATCACCGGCGCCAGTCGCGCCAGCGCTGCGGCCGAAATCTCCTGGCGGCGAGCCAACCACGCCCGCGCCTCGGCGACCTCACCCCGATGCAAGGCCATGAGGCCCAGCGCCTCGGCCGCACCGGCGGCGGCCTCGGGGTCCGCTTCTCCCATGGCCATCTCTGCCAGGGCCGCGCGCGGCCCTGCGTCAAGCCCGCCGGTTTCCAGCAAATCGCGCAGATGCCGGAGCCGCCGCAACGCGGCAGGCGCACGCGCAGGCCCGGCACCGGGATGCGCCGCACGCCCCTCGGCCCGCCCAGCGCTCTGGTAATGGGTCAGCGGGTCCAGCCCCGCCGCCGCCACATCCGGATTGGAAGCAAGATAGGCGCGTGCCGCGAATTGCGGCCCCGGATCACGCGCCAGATA
This sequence comes from Roseovarius mucosus DSM 17069, assembly GCF_000768555.3. Taxonomy (GTDB): domain Bacteria; phylum Pseudomonadota; class Alphaproteobacteria; order Rhodobacterales; family Rhodobacteraceae; genus Roseovarius; species Roseovarius mucosus. The sequence continues at coordinate 457,380 of NZ_KN293991.1, read as the reverse complement.
GGCCCCGATCCAGGCATAATGCGTGGCCGGGTCCAGCGGCAGACGCGCCACATCCGCATAAGCGCGCGCATACCACGCCGCATCGAACCACGGCGACCGGCGCAGCCGCGCCACCGCCTCTGGATCAACCTTTGGCCGCATGTATCACCGCCACCGGGGGCGCAACCGCGCCAAGAGACCGGGGGGCTCGGGGGGCGCGGCCTCACACTCCAGCAACCGCGCACTCAGCCGGGTAATCTCGTCCTCGCGCATGGCCAGCGCCGCGCGCAGGGCCTCGACCTGCTCCAGCAAGAGCCGGTTCTGGGCGCGCAGCGCGGCGATGGCCTGCGCGTTTTCATCCTCTGGCTCGCTCACGTGACCTCCGGAATGCTGCCGTGCTTGGCGCGGATATGGGCCAGGTTCGGGCCCAACGCCTCGCGCGTAGTGATGTTGTCAAGGCCAAGACTGTCCACCACGTGATGCCCCGTGATGACCGGCAGGGCAACGGGTGCCGATCCGGCCGCATAACGCAGGATCAGGTCCCAATCCACCAGCCGCGTCAACGCCGTGTCAAACCCGCCCAGCGTCTGGGCCAACGCGCGCCGGTGCACGAAACTGTTCAGGTCGATGAAATTCTCCTCGGCCAACTGCGCCCAATCAAAGCGCTGAAAGAGAACATCGCTCCATCCTTGCGAGAGGTTGTGGCGACAAATCGCGGTATAGGCGCTCTGCGCCTCTGGCACCGCCAGCAACCCACCGACCGCATAGAGCAGATGATCCGAGTCCCAGTGATTGTCACTGTCGAGATAGGCGATCACATCGCCCTGCGCCCGCGCCAGACCGGCATTGCGTGCCGCCGACACGCCCGCGTTTTCCTGTGTCACGATCACGAGCCGCCCCTCCGCCACAGGCTCGGTAAACCGCTGCTGCAAGAGGGCAACCGTCGCGTCCTGGCTGCCATCGTCGATCACGATCACCTCTTTGGGCGCATAGGATTGCAAGAGCGCCGAGGCGACCGCCGTTGCCACCGATTGCGCCCGGTTCCACGTGGGCAGGATCACGCTGACCTCCGGTCTTTGCTGTCCCAAGAGCGCCAGCGCCTCTGCCCGCACGGTCGCGGGCATGTCGCGACAGAACCGGGGCGGCGGGCAGGTCTCGACCAGTGTCATCAGACCTTCGCCGGCATCGTCAATCCGTCGCGGCGCGCGCCCCTCTGCCGCCCCGCTTGACAGATAATGCGCCAGCGGATCAATCCCGGCAGCGGCGACATCGGGATTGAGCGCCAGATAGTCTTTGGGCGAGAAAATCCCCCCTTGCCGGTCTTGCGGCAGATCGGCCAGCGCCTGTGCAAACAGCAGGTTGAGCGCCTGCGCCTTCCCCGAGAGCCTCTCGGTCTCTTCCGCCGCGCGCGCGGCGCGCAGGGTCAAAAGCTCGAATTGCGCGGCCTGCGTGGTGATCCGGCCTTTGAGCCCGTCCTGCGCCAACCGCACCCCCAGTGCGCCGAGGAAATCCGCCAATGCGCCCGCGCCATCGGCCTCTTGCTGGCAGAGCCACGCTTGCGCGGCCTGTAGCTGCGCAGCGAGGTCCAGCGATGGCGCGCCGGTCTGATCGGGCTGCGGATGCTCCAGAAACCGCGCAAGCTCTGCCAGAAGCGTCGGCGTATCACGAAAGGGGACGGGCATGGCAGAGGCTTTCTTTCCGGTCGGGATGGCATCCGGGATTTACGGATCAGGACCACGGCACAAGGCCGCTAACCCCTGCAAGTTGTAATCTGCCCCCTCCGGCGCTGCAATCCTTTCCCCCGGCGGGTTTCAGGCCGCCGCGTGCATCCTCCGATCTTCGCCGCTGCCCTGCCACTTCAGATCCCCCCGATAGCGCGCCGCGATCCGCCCCGCGTCATCGAGCAACATCAGATGCAGCCAGCCATTGTCGAACAGCGCGCGCAAATCGGGATGCCGTGCCAGAATATCCGTCACAGCCTCTGCCGGGGCCGCCACGCAGACCGTCAGGCGCAGCGGCTCATGCACGAAATCCGTCCCGTCATGCACCGATTGCCACGGCAAGCCTACCCGCAAGGCACCGCCATTGCCCTCGACCACACCGACCCCGCCGGTGACATTGTGCAAGAGCTTGTTGCCCGCGCCAAACACCTCTGCAGCCACAACCGATCCGTAATATTGCAGGCTGATCCAGCTTGCCACTACCACCGGCGCGGTCAGGATCAATTCCAGCACGCCAAAGCCCTCGTCCTGCCGCCAGTCATAATCATGGAGAAAGGCGCGCCCCCCCAGCGGCTTGCCCCGCGTGACATGGCGCGGCGCGGCAACAAAGGCCCTGCACCCCGCCAGCCCCCACTCAGGCCGGGTTTCGGCCCAATCGGTGCTGCGCGCCGCAACCGCATCGCCCGTGCCCGCACGCGGCAGACGCAAGGCCCGCTCCGCGCGTGCCAGCGCCCCCGCCTCTTGCAGCCATGCGCGCGCACGCCCCAGCAGATCGGGCGACACCGCACACCCGGGGTCTTGCGCATAGAGCGTCACCGCATCCGTGGTCGTGTCGTGCAACGCGCCAAGGAAAACCGTGTCATGCGGAATGGCGATGCCTTCTGCCGCCAGCCCCGCGCGCACCTCGGCATCGTTCAGCAACCCCGCCAAAAGCCGTGCATTGGCGTCGCCGCGGTAGCCGCCACAGGCCCCCGCAGTGCAGCGCGCTGGCATGCGGATTGTTGACCACGCTTGCCCCATGCCCGACCAACAGCACCACGGGCGCGAATTCTTGCGTCAGCGACATCGCCCGCAGGATGGCCGCCGCCGTCGCAATCCGCTCGGGCAGGGTAAATTCGGCGCTGAACTGCGGCGCAGGGGCCTCGGTCGCGCGTGGCACGACCCCCAGCGCATCGCGCAAGAGCTTGCCCAGATAGACCGGCCCCGTCGCCTCGACAAAGGCAAAGGACGACACCGCCGCCAGTTTGAACCGCCCCCAGGCCCGCGCCGCCCGCGCCCCGAACCGCGCCGCCTGATCGGCCTCGGCAGCACTCGGGGCCGTGGCCGTGCTCGACAGTTTCGGCGCAAGCAACACCGGCAACCGCGCCTCGCTCACATCGGATGCGAAATCCCGATGCGCGTGGGCCAAACCAAAGAACCCGGCAAAACCAAGCGTCTGAATGCCGGGGTCAAGGCTTTCCAAGGCACGCCGGAACACTTCTGACCGCACGTCGATGCAGAACGCAGCCTGAAGCAGGGGCCGTGCCTCGGCCCGCTCCGGCACTTCTGCCTCCAGAACCCCGGCCAGATCGCGCTGCGCCGCCCGCTCTGCCGCGTCTTGCAGCACGCAGGCGGCCATCTGCGCCGCCGTGGCGCGCGGCGGGGTGGCGTGGGTGGCGCGGATTTTGGCCCAGCGATCCGCAATACGGTCGCCATATTGCGCCCATAGCGCCGCGTCCCAGATCACCCGGATGGTCAAGAGATCGGTCGTGATCGGTTCTGCCCGCCCGTCCATCTCGGCCTGCCACAGCCGCTGCCGCGCCAGTTGCGCCCAGCCGCCAAGCCCCAGCAAAAGCTGGTGAAAATAGCTTTCCGCCGCGGCCGCCTTCAGCCCCAGGGCATCGCAGGCCAGCGACAGCGCCACCCTTGCCCGTCCGGGCTGTGCCGCCACATGCGCCGCGAACCCGGCCAGACCCGAGATTTCCGGCGTCAGATCCCGGCTGGCAAAGATCTGCCAGCTTTCATAGGCCCCGCGCCCCGCCGTCACCTGCCAGAGCGCTTGCCCCGCATCGAAATAGCCTGCCGCCCAGGCCCCGATGCGCGCCTCGATCAGCCCCGGCCAATCCACGCCCGACACCTCCTGCGCCAGATGCGCGATCGTGGGCAATGCCTCTGGCATCGCGTCCTCCGCCTCTGCCGCAGCTTTCAACGCGGCGACCGTCGCAGGCGCGCCCGCCGGGGCGTCCGCCAGTGCCGCCTCAAGGTCGGCATCGGTGATCCGCCCATCCGCGATCCGCGCGCGATACCAGGCATTCGGCATGGTCACGCGCATTCCGCCAATCCGCCCCAACAGCGCCGAAACCTGCGACAGGCTCTGCCCCGTCTGGCCAAGGAAGGGATTGACCGCAACGGTCGCCTCCAGCGGCCAGAGCGGCGGAATAGCGCGGCTCACCTTTTCGGACAGGGCGATCAGTTCCAGATGGGGGCCGGTAAACCCGGCGTGCGTTTCGATCTTCATGATACCGCTCCCTTGCGTGCCCGTGGCCGCGACCAGACCCGCAACAGGCGGTCCTCGACGGCGTTGATGTAAAACCCGTTGGTGATATGCACCCGCAGCCCCTGCGCCGCCGGATGATGCGCCCAGAGCGGCAGGGTCGATTGCGCCACCGCCACCGCGCCGAAACTGACCAACGCCAGGATGATCAGCGCCCATTCGAGCGGCCCCGCCGCCGGTGCGGGCGGCAAGACACCCGAGGTCAGCCATTCCGATCCCCGTTGCAGCGCCAGATAGGCCAATGTGGCCAGCACCGACATCTGCGCCGTGCGCCGTGTGAGCGCGCGCGGGGCCGCATCCGCAAGGCCCTGCGCCAAGAGATAGGCCACCCCAAAAATCAGGATCGCGCCCAGCGCCACCGCCTGCGGCGATTTCGCGCCAAAGCCGATGAGCGCCCCCGAGGCGAGGTAAACCAACCCATAGATCGTGATCGCCAGACCAAAGGCGCGCGCCACAGAGCGCAAGCCCGGCACCGCCACCGGCCCCGGCCGCCGCTGCGCCGCCACCCGCTCGACCGCGCCGCCCGCCGACAGGAACGCATGCGCCTTGTAGAGCGAATGCGCCACGATATGCAGCAAGGCGAGCGGAAAGAGCGCCAGACCGCATTGCAGGATCATGAAGCCCATCTGCGACACGGTGGACCACGCCAGCGAGACCTTGACCGTCGGTTGCGTCAGCATCACCACCCCGCCAAAGAGCGCGGTAAATCCGCCAATCCCCACCAGCACCGCCAGAACCAGCGGCGACAAGAGCATGACATCGGCAAAGCGGATCAAGAGAAACCCGCCGCCATTCACCACCCCCGCATGCAGCAGCGCCGAGACCGGCGTCGGCGCCTCCATCACCTCGGTCAGCCAGCCATGGCTCGGGAATTGCGCCGATTTCAAGAGTGCGGCCAGCGCCAAGAGCCCCGCCGCCGTGGCGGCCATCCCGTCACCTTCACCCAGACGCGCGGCGCTCAGGATCCCTGCGATCTGGGTTGTGCCATAGGCCAGGACCAACAGCACAGCCGCCCCGATCAGCGCGGCATCGCCCAGCCGTGCGGTCACGAATTTCTTGTAGGCCGCGCGCTGTGCCCCGATCCGCTCGGGGTAGAACAGCAGCAGGCGGTGCAGACAAAGGCTTGTGGCAATCCACGCGCCCACGAATTGCACCACCGTGCCCGACAGGACGAGGATCTGCACCGCCGCCAGCGTCGCCAATAGCCAGACCGCAAACCGCCGCTGCCCCGGCTCTCCCTCCAGATAGGTCCGCGCATAGCGCGCCACGACCCAGCCGATAAAGGCCACCAGCATCAGCATCACGGCGCTGACCACATCGACCCGCACCGCGATGACATGGCCCAGCACACCCGGCAGGGCACCGTCGCCCGCCCCTGCGCCGATCAGGATCACCGGCATCGCCGATGCCACGATCAGCGCCATCAGCGCCGCCGCCTCGCCCCACCCCGCAGCACGGCGCGGGGCCATGCCGCGCTGAAATTGGATCACGACCGCCACTGCGATCAGAGCGACAGGGGCCAGCAGCGGCAAGAGATGGATCAGCATGAAACCTCCGGGGGCGAAACTTGGGTTGCCCGGTGATAGCCAAGCCCGGAACATAATAAAAATTCATTGTTCCAAACAATTCGTTCGTTTAAAGAGAATGATATGTCCGAGATGAACTACAACCACCTGCGCTATTTCTGGGAGGTCGCCCGCGACGGGAACCTCACCCGCACCGCGGCGCGCCTCAATCTCTCGCAATCCGCCCTCTCGGTGCAGATCCGCAAGCTCGAGGATCGTCTGGGCCAGCCTGTGTTCGAGCGGCGCAATCGCCAATTGCACCTGACCGAGGCCGGGCGCATCACGCTCGACTATGCCGAAACCATCTTTGGCGCGGGGCAGGAACTCATCGCCACGCTGCGCCAGACCGGCCATGCGCAACAGGTGCTGCGCGTGGGGGCACTCGCCACGCTGTCGCGCAATTTCCAGATCGAGTTTCTGCGCCCTCTCCTTGGCCAGCCCCAGATCGAACTTGTCCTGCGCTCCGGCACCTCGATCGAATTGCTCCAGGGGCTCGAGGCGCTCAGCCTCGATGTCGTGCTCACCAATCTGGCGCCCAGCGCCGACGCGCTGACCAGTTTCATCGTGCATCCCGTGGCCCAGCAACCCGTCAGCGTGATCGGCACCCCCGCCCGGATTGACGCGGCCGATAGCCTTGCCGCTTTGCTCACGGCCAATCCGATCATCGTGCCCACGCTCGAATCTCCGGTGCGCGCCGGGTTCGACGCACTCTGCGCCCGCCTATCCGTCCGCCCGGTACTCGCCGCCGAAGTCGATGACATGGCCATGATGCGCCTTCTCGCGCGCGAGGATATCGGCCTTGCGGTGCTGCCGCCCATCGTGGTCAAGAACGAGCTGGAATCCGGCCTCCTGCAAGAGGCCGCCCATAGCGTCGGCCTGACCGAACATTTCCACGCCGTCACCGCCAAACGCAAATTCCCCAACCCCCTCCTCGCACAACTCTTCGACCGGGAGCTCTGAGGGCATCTGACCCGTTTTCTTGAAAAGAAAACGAACCGGACCCTTTTAAAGGGTCCGGCGGCAATTCCTCAGCCCCCACCCAAACCCTTGCCTGCCCAGCGTAAAACCCCTAAAGCCAGCCCATGCTAGACGAGACCGAAGAGATCCATCCGCTGTTCCACGGGGCGCCCAGCAGCACCGAATTCAAAAAGCTGCGCAAACGGATCGTGCGCCACACCCGCGAGGCGATCGAGCAATATGGCATGATCGCCCCCGGCGGCAAATGGCTGGTCTGTCTCTCGGGCGGCAAGGACAGCTACACGCTGCTTGCCGTGCTCTACGAACTCAAATGGCGCGGTCTCCTGCCGGTCGAGTTGCTCGCCTGCAATCTCGATCAGGGTCAGCCCGGTTTCCCGGCCACCGTCCTGCCCGAGTTTCTCGAACGCATGCAGGTGCCCCACCGCATCGAATACCAGGACACCTATTCCATCGTCATGGACAAGGTGCCACAGGGGCGCACCTATTGCGCGCTCTGCTCGCGCCTGCGCCGGGGCAATCTCTACCGCATCGCCCGCGAAGAGGGCTGCACGGCGGTCGTGCTCGGCCATCACCGCGACGACATTCTCGAAACCTTCTTCATGAACCTCTTTCACGGCGGGCGGCTCGCGACCATGCCGCCCAAGCTGGTGAACGAAGAGGGCGATCTCTTCGTCTATCGCCCGCTTGCCCATGTCGCCGAAGAGGATTGCGAGCGGTTTGCCCGCGCCATGAACTATCCGATCATCCCTTGCGATCTGTGTGGATCACAGGACGGCCTGCAACGCCAGCAGGTCAAACAGATCCTCGACGGTTGGGAATCACGCAGCCCCGGTCGCCGTCAGGTCATGTTCCGCGCCCTGATGAACGCGCGGCCCTCGCATCTTCTTGATCCCAAACTCTTCGATTTCATGGGCCTGACCACCGAATCGATAAAATCCGACGCAAATCCCGAAGGATTGCCCAAACTCCGTTAACTCCTGCCGCGCTAGGCTCAACGCCAGATTGCGGGAACAGGGTCGATGGTCAGAACGGGGCAAGAGCGGATAGCAGGGATCGCGGCACGGCTGCGCGCGGGCCATTGGCCACAATCGCTGGCGCTGATCGGCGCGGCGGGGCTGGCGACCCATTGGTTCGGGCTTGCGGCGCTGATCCTGGCATTGCCGCTGGCTTTTCTGGCGCTTGCCCTCTCGGATCGGCGCCAAACCCCGCCCCTGACGGATGAGGCGGCGCGCAGCGCGCCCATGCAACAGGCCATCGCCGATACCCTCGGCGCTGCGCGACAGGGGGGCGCACGCACCGCCTGCCTTCTCCTCCAGATCGACGATTTCGACAGGCTGACGGATCGTCACGGCCTCGCCACCGCCGACCGCGTGATCCTTCAGAGCCTTGAACGCCTCGCGCGCACGCTGCGGCCCGCGGACCAGCTTTTCGATCTCGGCGCGGGGCGGCTTGGGGTGCTCCTGGCCCCGATGCCGGGCCTCACACTCGGCCCGCTTCTGGCCCTAGCTGAACGGCTGCGCGCGGCGCTGGCTGATCCGATCCCGCTTGATGCGGCCACGCTGCATATCTCTGCCTCGCTTGGCCTCTGCCTTGATGCACAGGCCCCCGCGCGCACCGCCCCGGCGCTCTATGACGCCTGCCTTGCCGCCCTGCACGACGCGCAGCACCATGGCCCCTCGGCAATCCGCGCCTATGGCCGGGGCATGACCGCGCCCGCGCCCCTGCCCCGCGCCCTCGCAGAGGAGGTGACGACCGCCCTGCAAGACGGGCGACTCATCACATGGTTTCAGCCGCAGATCTGCACCGACACCGGCCAGATCACCGGGTTCGAGGCGCTCGCGCGGTGGCAGCATCCCACCGCAGGCCTCATCGCTCCGGCGGAATTCCTGCCGCTCCTTGCCGCCTCGGGCCGGATGGAGGTGCTGGGCGATGCCATGCTCGCCAATGCGCTGCGCGCCCTGCAAACCTGGGATCACCTCGGCCTCGACATTCCGCGCGTCGGCCTCAACCTCTCGCCCGAGGAGTTGCGCAATCCCACCCTGCCCGAGAAATTCGCGTGGGAACTGGATCGCTGCGACCTGCCTGCGCACCGGCTGGTGATCGAGGTGCTCGAAACCGTGGTCGCCACCTCTGCCGATGACGTCATCACCCGCAATATCGCGGCGCTGGCGCGCATGGGCTGCCCCATCGACCTTGACGATTACGGCACCGGGCACGCCTCGATTGCCACCATCCGCCGCTTTGCCGTGCAACGGCTCAAGATCGACCGCTCCTACGTCACCGCGATTGACCGCGACCCGGATCAACAGCGCATGGTGGGGGCAATCCTGTCGATGGCGGACCGCCTTGGCCTTGCCACCCTCGCCGAAGGGGTCGAGACGGCAGGCGAACATGCCATGCTCGCGCAACTGGGCTGCGCCCATGTGCAGGGCTTTGGTATCGCCCGCCCCATGCCGCTCGAGGCGACGCCGGACTGGATCGCGGCGCATCGCGCCAAACTCGGCCCCGTGCCCCGGATCGCCCGCGCCAAGGGCTGACCCCTGCGATGAATCCCCGCGCCAACGGCCAAAATCCCCGGAATCCGCTTGACCTTTGCCGCCGCACTCTGTTGAACCGCCCCTGACACGCAACACAGGGATGGCCATCGACGATGGATGATCAGAACAAGAACCTCATCTTGGCAACAGCACTCAGTTTCGTCGTGATTCTGGTGTGGTTCGTGATGTTCCCGCCACCCGAGCCCGCCCCGGTCGACCCCAACGCCGCCGTGCCCACGGCGACCGAGAGCCTGCCCACCCCCACCGCCCAAGGCAGCACCGAGGCAACCACTTCCACAACCGCGGTCCCTGCGACCGAGCCGGACGCCCCGCGCCTCACCATCGACACACCCAGCCTGAAAGGCACGATTTCCCTGCAGGGCGGCCGGATCGACGATCTCTTTCTCAAGAATTACCGCGAGACGATCGACCCCACCTCAGAGATCGTGCGCCTGCTCTCCCCCGTGGGCAGCGATACGCCCTATTACGCGCTCTATGGCTGGGCTCCCGGCGCGGGCCTGACCCCCGAACAGGTGCCCGGCGCGAATACGCTCTGGCAGATCGAGAGCGGCGACACGCTGACCACCACCACTCCCGTCACCCTCTCCTGGGATAATGGCGCGGGCCTCATCTTCCGCCGCGAACTCAGCGTGGACGAAGATTTCATGTTCTCCGTCCGCCAGTCGGTCGAAAACACCGGTGCCAATGCCGTCAGCCTTGCGCCCTACGGTATCCTTGCCCGTCATGGCCGCCCCGCCGACCTCAAGAAATTCTTCATTCTCCACGAGGGTCTCATCAGCATGGCCGATGGGACGCTTTCGGAAATCAAATATGACGATGTCGAGGAATATCCCTTCAACGCCCGCGAAGGTGCGCCCGCCGAAGTCACCCAAGTGACCGAGAATGGCTGGATCGGCTATACCGATCATTACTGGATGACCACCCTCATCCCAGCCGCTGGCAGCCCGTTCAAGGCCGTGGCCAAGTTCGATCCGCAGCGTGGTATCTACCAGACCGAGGCTGTGCAACCGACCCAGACGGTCGAGCCGGGCCAGACCGCCAGCGCCGAAACCCGCCTCTTTGCCGGGGCCAAGGAATGGGCGACGATCCGTCACTACCAGAATGAGGAAGGCGTCGACCGCTTTCTCGACTCGATCGACTGGGGCTGGTTCTTCTTCCTGACCAAACCGATCTTCGCGGCGCTGCACTGGCTGCACGGGGTGATCGGCAATATGGGTTGGGCCATCATCGCCCTCACCCTGCTGATCAAGGCACTCGTGCTGCCTCTGGCCTACAAATCCTATGTCTCCATGGCCAAGATGAAGGAACTCCAGCCCCAGATGGAGAAGATCAAGGAGGTCGCCGGCGACGACCGCCAGAAGCTCCAGAAAGAGATGATGGAGCTTTACAAGCGGGAAAAGGTCAATCCGGCGGCGGGCTGTCTGCCCATCCTGCTGCAAATCCCGATCTTCTTCTCGCTCTACAAGGTGATCTTCGTTACGCTGGAACTGCGTCACGCGCCCTGGATCGGCTGGATCAAGGATCTCTCGGCCCCCGACACCTCGTCGCTCTACAACCTCTGGGGCATCCTGCCTTGGGCCGCGCCCGAACCGGGCTCGATCCTCGCGCTGATCTTCATCGGCATCCTGCCGCTCTGCTTGGGCATCTCGATGTGGCTGCAACAAAAGCTCAACCCGTCGCCCACCGACCCCACGCAAAAGATGATCTTTGCCTGGATGCCTTGGGTCTTCATGTTCATGCTGGGCAGCTTTGCCTCGGGTCTCGTGCTCTACTGGATTGCAAACAACACGATCACCTTCTCCCAGCAATATCTGATCATGCGCAGCCACGGCCATAAACCGGACGTGTTCGGCAATATCGCGTCCAGCTTCAAACGCAAGAAGCCTGCGCCGGAGCCCGCGCCAAAACCAACGACCAAGAAAAAATGACCGCGATTCGCGCCCTCTGGCGGCACCCCATCAAAGGCCACGGGCGCGAAGCGCTGACCGCCGTCACCCTCACCGCCGGGCAGGCCATGCCCGGCGACCGTCTTTGGGCCGTCGCCCTCGAAATCGCCCGGCTGACGACCGGTGAATGGGGGCCTTGCGTCAACTTCTCGCGCGGGTCCAAGACCGGGGCGATCATGGCGATCAACGCGCGGTTCGATGAGGCATCCGAGACCGTCACCCTCAGCCACCCCGACCGCCCCGACCTGACCTTTCGGCCCGATCACGACGGGCAGGCGTTTCTTGATTGGGTGCGCCCCCTGATGCCCCCCGATGGCACGCAACCGACCCGCCTCTACCGGCTCGACGGGCGCGGCTTTACCGATACCGAGTACCCGTCGGTCAGCCTGCTCAACCTCGCCTCCAACGCCGATCTCGCGGACAAGATGGGGGCCGATGTCTCGCCCCTGCGCTGGCGCTGCAACATCCATCTCGACGGGCTTGCCCCCTGGGCAGAGTTCGATCTCATCGGCAAGACGCTGCGCCTTGGCACCGCAGAGCTGCTCGTGCGCGAACCGATCCGCCGCTGCCTTGCCACCACCGCGGATCCGGCCACGGGTGTGCGCGACCTCGACACGCTGGCCGCGCTCAACAAGAACTGGGACCATCAGGATTTCGGCATCTACGCCGAGGTGATCACCGGCGGCACCCTCGCCCTTGGCGACCAACTCGAGGTGCTGTGATGGAACTGCGCTTTTCCCTTGCCCCCGACCCCGATCACGAGACCTCCGAACAGGGGCGCAAGCTTTTCGCGGGGCCTGTGGACTTTGTCAAAGGCGTTGTCGCGATGTCCGGCCTGCCGCCCGCCGACCGGCTCGAAGTGTGCTTTGCCGGGCGCTCCAATGTCGGCAAATCCAGCCTGATCAACGCCCTCACCGGGCGCAAGGCGCTGGCGCGTGCCTCCAACACGCCGGGCCGCACGCAGGAAATCAACTTCTTCGCCCTGGGCGAGAGCCACTATCTCGTGGACCTGCCCGGCTATGGCTATGCCAATGCGCCGCTCGCCGTGGTGCAAAAATGGCAGGCGCTTCTGAAGCAGTACCTCTCGGGTCGCCAGACCCTGCGCCGCGCCTTCGTGCTGGTCGATGCCCGCCACGGGATCAAATCCGTGGACGAAGAGATCATGTCGCTGCTCGACGCCTCCGCCGTGACCTTTCAATGCGTGCTGACCAAGACGGACAAGATCAACGCCACCGATCGTGCGCGTGTGCTGGATCAGGTGCGCGCCAAACTCGCGCCCCATCCGGCCGCCTTCCCCGAGCTGATCCTCACCTCCAGCGAGAAGTCAGAGGGTCTGGCCACCCTGCGCGCCACCATCGCCACGCTGGAATAGGGCGCGGCACGAGGGCTGCGCGCCCCGGGCCTGACCCGGGGCCTCTCCCACTCTGCGTGCCATATCTGCAAAATGAAACAGCCCGCGAACCCCTCCTGATCCGCGAGCCGCTCCTCCCTCTGCCAGACGCGCCTTACCGGCCCGCGTCCAGCACATCCTCGACCGTGCGCAGCCCGGTGCGCGGCGCTTGCACCAGCACGGCCATATTGCCCGGCTTATGCTCATTGCGCAGCATCTTGACATGCGCCTGCGGAATCTCGTCCCAGGGGAACACCTCGGACATGCAGGGATCTAGCCGCCGCTCGACCATCAGCTTGTTGGCCGCCGCCGCCTGCTTGAGATGGGCAAAGTGGCTGCCCTGCAAACGCTTCTGGTGCATCCACATATAGCGCACGTCAAAGGTGCAGTTGAACCCGGAGGTCCCGGCGCAGATCACCACCATGCCGCCCTTCTTGCACACCAGCGACGAGACCGGGAATGTCGCCTCGCCCGGATGCTCGAACACCATGTCCACGTTGACGCCCTTGCCGGTGATGTCCCAGATCGCCTTGCCGAACTTGCGCGCCTCCTTGAGCCACTCGTTATATTCGGGCGAATTCACCTTGGGCAACTGACCCCAGCACTTGAAATCCTTGCGGTTGATGACGCCCTTCGCCCCCTGATCCAGCACGAATTGCCGCTTGCTCTCGTCCGAGATCACGCCAATCGCATTGGCGCCCGCCGTATTCGCCAACTGGATCGCATAAGAGCCCAGACCGCCCGACGCGCCCCATACCAGCACGTTCTGACCGGGTTTGAGATCATGCGGCGCGTGGCCGAACAGCATCCGATAGGCGGTGGCCAGCGTCAGCGTGTAGCAGGCACTTTCCTCCCAGGTCAGATGCTTGGGTCGCGGCATCAATTGCTGCGCCTGAACGCGGGTGAACTGCGCGAATGATCCGTCCCCGGTCTCATAGCCCCAGATGCGCTGCGTGGGCGAGAACATCGGATCGCCACCGTTGCAATCCTCGTCGTCGCCGTCGTCCTGATTGCAGTGGATCACCACCTCATCGCCGACCTTCCAGCGCTTGACCTTGTCGCCCACCTTCCACACGATCCCCGAGGCATCCGACCCGGCAATGTGATAGTCCTGCCCATGCACGTCAAAGGGGCTGATCGGCTGGCCCAAACCGGCCCAGACGCCATTGTAATTGACACCCGCCGCCATCACGAGGACCAGAACCTCCTGGCTGTCGATCTCCCATGTATCGACGACTTCCTTCTGAAAGGACACGTCCGGCTCGCCATGCCGCTCGCGGCGAATGGCCCAGGCGTACATCTTCTTGGGCACATAGCCCAAGGGCGGCATTTCCCCAACCTCATAGAGGTCCTTTTCGGGGGCGTCGTAGGGCGCAATGCCCGTCTTGGTATCCAGGGCCATGGTCAACCTCCTGTCTCAGAATGCCGCGATGCAGAATCGTCCGTCTTGACCCGAGATACAAACGGCCTCGCAATAATGCAATAGCATTTGATCGTTTTTTGTAATTTTATAACCGAGCGGATGCAGAAAATCCGCTCATACCCCGCTGCACCCGCGAAATAGATGGTCGATCGAGGCGGCATAATAGGCCACCACGGGCCGCTCCGCCTCGGTAATCACAAAGGCACCGTGCCGTTCCTCGATCATCCCGCGCTTGCGCAGCACCTGTATCCCGAACCGCGCCGCATAGCCCAGATCCTTGCGCGGCAGATGCACATGCGCGCGCGGCGCCTCTGCCAGCATCTCCGCCAGCGCCGCATCCAGCCCCTCGCGCGTCAGCGGCCCCTCGGCCCGGATCAGCGCGCGCGCCACCAAAGGCACCGGCAGCACCGGCACCTCGGCCCCGATCCGCGCCATCAGCGCCCGCGCCAGCCCCTCGACCCCCGCCGCCGGATGATCGCGCTCGAACTCCGCCAGCGACATCGGCGCGCCAAAACTCACCGCCGCATAGCCATGCCGGTGATAGCGCCGCCTCAGCCGCAGCCACACCTGCCGCAGCACGAACCCCGCCACAACGCTGATCCGCGCCGGAAACCGCCGCCCGCCCGCCTGCTCTGCGGCCACCAACAGCCGATCCTCGAACACCCGGTCATAATTGATCGCCACGGGTACGAACACCACATCGCGCCCTCCTGGGCGGCGCTCCTCCACCAGATACTTCAACAAACCCAGCTTGGGCGGCTGCAACCCGCCTGACAGGCTCAGCCCGCCTTCGGGAAACATCGCCTGCGTCACGCCGCCATCCGTGGCCATACCCACATAGCGCGCCAGCACCCGCCGATAGAGATCGCCGCGCGATTTGCGCCTTATGAAATAGGCCCCCATCGCCTTGATCAACCGGCTCAGCGGCCAGACCCGCGCCCATTCTCCCACCGCATAGCTCAGCGCCGACCGCTCCGCCGCAAGCCACGTCACCAGCACATAATCCATGTTGCTGCGATGGTTCATCACAAAGACCACTGTCGCCTCGCGGTCCACCGCCTCCAGCGCCGCCTCGTCGAAATGCCCCAACCGCACGCGATAGAGCGACCGGCTCAGCCATTTCGCCAGCTTGATCGCAATGCCGAAATAGGCCGTGGCGGAGAAACTCGGCACGATCTCGCGCGCATAGCGCTTGGCCTGCTCAAAGGCCACGTTCTCGGGGATGCCCTCGGCCTGCGCATGGGCGGCAATCGCGAGGCTCACCTCGGGATCATAGATCAACCGTTGGATCATGTCATAGCGCCGCGCCAGCTTGAACGGCTCGATGGGGCGCTGCAACCGCGTGTTCAGCCGCGCCACCGCCCGTTCCAGCCTGCGCCGCAGGAACCACCGCACCGACGGAAAGAGAAAATGACTGGCAAAGGTGACGGCCGCAAACCCCACCAACAACACCAACGCCCAGAGCGGCATCTCCACGGTCTGTCCCATGACCGCACCAAATCAGGGTTTTGGGTTTTCGTAAATGCCCCAACCCATATGCCGCAATGCAGCGAATTGACAGCGCAACCTTCTTGCCTATACCCTGCGTCGAAACGAAACAAAATTACGCCCCCTGATTCACGAGGCCCCGTATGTCGCAGCCGCAGAAAGACAAGCCTTGGTTGATCCGCACCTATGCGGGCCATTCCACCGCCGCGAAATCCAACGCGCTCTACCGCGCCAATCTCGCCAAGGGGCAAACCGGCCTCAGCGTGGCCTTCGACCTGCCCACGCAGACCGGCTATGACAGCGACCATATCCTGAGCAAAGGCGAGGTGGGCAAGGTGGGCGTGCCCATCTGCCATCTGGGCGACATGCGGACGCTCTTCGACCAGATCCCGCTCGACCAGATGAACACCTCGATGACCATCAACGCCACCGCCCCCTGGCTCCTGGCGCTCTATATCGCCGTGGCCGAGGAACAGGGCGCCGATGTGACCGCCCTTCAAGGCACGGTGCAGAATGACCTCATCAAGGAATATCTCAGCCGGGGCACCTATATCTGCCCGCCCGCGCCCAGCCTCAAGATGATCGGCGACGTGGCCGAATACTGCTACACGAATGTCCCCAAATGGAACCCGATGAACGTCTGTTCCTACCATCTGCAAGAGGCGGGGGCCACGCCCGAGCAGGAACTGGCCTTTGCCCTTGCCACGGCCATCGCGGTGCTCGACGAATTGCGCCCGCGCGTGCCCGCCGCCGATTTCCCGGCGCTCGCGTCGCGGATTTCCTTCTTCGTCAACGCGGGCATCCGCTTTGTCACCGAAATGTGCAAGATGCGCGCCTTCGTCGATCTCTGGGATGAAATCCTCGAACAGCGCTACGGCATCCAGGACGCCAAGTACCGCCGCTTCCGCTACGGCGTGCAGGTCAATTCGCTGGGCCTCACCGAACAGCAGCCGGAAAACAACGTCTACCGCATCCTGATCGAGATGCTGGCCGTCACCCTCTCGAAACGCGCGCGCGCCCGCGCGGTGCAGCTTCCGGCCTGGAACGAGGCGTTGGGCCTGCCGCGCCCTTGGGATCAGCAATGGTCGATGCGGATGCAACAGATCCTCGCCTATGAAACCGACCTCCTTGAATTCGACGACCTCTTCGATGGCAACCCCGCCGTGGATGCCAAGGTCGAGGCGCTCAAGGACGGCGCGCGGCACGAGCTTGCCAATCTCGATTCCATGGGCGGCGCGGTGTCCGCCATCGCCTATATGAAGTCCCGCCTGGTCGAGTCGAACGCCGACCGCCTTGGCCGGATCGAGCGCAACGACACCATCGTCGTCGGCGTCAACCGCTGGCAAGAAGGAGAGCCCTCGCCGCTACAAACCGAGGATGGCGGCATCATGGTGGTTGATCCGGCGGTCGAGGCCGAACAGATCGCCCGCCTCAAGGACTGGCGCGCCGCCCGCGACGAGGCCGCCGTCAAATCCACCCTCGCCGCCCTGCGCGCCGCCGCCGCCGAGGGGCGCAACGTGATGGAGCCCTCTATCGCCTGCGCCCGCGCCGGTGTCACCACCGGCGAATGGGCCGCACAGATGCGCGCGGTCTTTGGCGAATATCGCGGGCCCACGGGCGTGTCTGCCAACCCCTCGAACCGGACCGAAGGTCTGGATCACATCCGCGATGCCGTCAACGCGGTCTCGGACCGGCTTGGACGCCGCCTCAAATTCCTTGTCGGCAAACCCGGCCTTGACGGCCATTCCAACGGGGCCGAACAGATCGCCTGTCGCGCCCGCGATTGCGGCATGGACATCGGATACGAGGGCATCCGCCTCACCCCGGAACAGATCGTCAATGCCGCGCTCGAAGATCGCGCCCATGTCGTCGGCCTCTCGATCCTCTCCGGCAGCCATATGCCGCTGGTCGAGGATCTGATGGACCGCATGCGCGCGGCGGGGGCTTGGCGACGTGCCGGTGATCGTCGGCGGCATCATCCCCGAGGATGACGCCCGCCGCCTGCGCGAAATGGGCGTGGCGCGGGTCTATACCCCCAAGGATTTCGAGCTCAACACCATCATGATGGATATCGTCACCCTCGTTGATCCTCAGGCGGTCGCGGCGGAATGACCGCCGCCTTGGAGATTCGCCCGATTGTGCCCGATGATCGCCCCGCCTGGGGCGATCTCTGGCGGGCGTATCTCGATTTCTACGAAACCACCCTGCCGGAAACGGTCTATGACACCACCTTTGGCCGGTTGCTCTCGCCCGATCACCCGGATCAGAACGGGCTGATCGCGCTCCTTGATGGCCGCGCCGTGGGTCTGGTGCATTACATCTATCACGCCCATAACTGGCGCGTGGAACAGGTCTGCTATCTTCAGGATCTCTACGCCGCCCCCGAGGCCCGCGGCATCGGCATTGGCCGCGCCCTGATCGAGGCGGTCTATGCCTGCGCCGATGCCGATGGGCGCCCGGCGGTCTATTGGATGACGCAAGAGTTCAACACAACCGCGCGCCAACTTTACGATCGCATCGCCACAGTGACCCCGTTCATCAAATACAGCCGTTAGAGCGGCTTGCGCCCCATCGAAGACACACCCGTCCCGGGCTTGGCCCGGGACCTCGCCAAGGCCCCGGCTCGGGGGCCGGGGCGATGTGACCCTGATCGGACGCAACGTGCTTTGATCGCAGACGCGCACCCGTCCCGTAACCTTTGGGTGGCGTCGCAAGGGGCTTCTCGCCTATGCTCCTATGACGTGCCTTTCGTTTCATCCCCATAGGCCGCCATGACAGACACGGCTAAATACCGCCGCCAGATCGAAATCCTCCGACACGCGGACGCCACCTCCGTGACCGAGATTCTCACGCGCCACGCCATCGTCGTCGGAGGCGCTGTCCTGCTCTGGATCGGCACGGGGCAGGCGCTCATGCTGGCATGGGGCTTTGGCTATAGTCTCCTCAACGGGATTTACATTCTCTTCCTGCGCTCCCCAAAACTGCCCAAAGGGCGCGCGACCTATTGCGCGCTCTTTCTCGCCAGCATGATCATCTCAAGCTGGTATGCAGCCATGACCGTTTATCTAACCACGCTCGATGCCCGGGTGTTCGAATTTATCGGTATCTGCGGGCTGATCGGCCTTGGCCTCTACAATCTCAGCCGGCACACCGATCTGACTTATCTGGCGATGTGGGACACGCTCCTGATCACATTCTGCGTCATCGGCATCGTGCTGGCCTTTGTCGCAAAGACCGAGACCCAGAGCCATCAGATCGCCATCGTCTTTGCCGGGTTCGGCATCAATGCCTATTATATGATGACCTATCTGTCGATGATGCGCACCCGCGCCACCCTGCGCAGCGCCCAAGAGGCCGAGGTGCAATCGCAAAAAATGCGTGCGGTCGGTCAACTGACCAGCGGCATCGCCCATGACTTCAACAACATCCTGACCGTGATCCGCGGCAATCTCGATCTGGCTTCGGAATTGCCCGATCCGGCCGAGCGGGAAACCATGCTGGATGAGGCCCGCACCGGATGCGACCGCGCTGCCCATCTGGTGCGGCAACTGCTGGCCTTTTCGCGCAAATCCCAGATGATCCGCAGCAACATCGCCCTTGGCCCCTTTCTCGAGGAATTTGCCCTCTCGCTGCGCCGCCTGCTGCCTGAATCCGTGCGCGTCGTTCTTTCGGGCAACTTGCCCGATCTCACCCTGCACGCAGACCGTCAATTGCTGGAAACAGCCCTGTTGAATTGTGCTATCAATGCCCGCGATGCGATGCACCCCGAGGGGGGCGTTTTGCGGCTTTCGGCTCAGGACAATCCCGACGCACGCGAGGTGGCTTTCCTGATCGAGGATACCGGCCCCGGTGTGCCCCCCGCCATGATCGACCGCATAACAGAGCCGTTCTTTACCACCAAGCAGGTGGGCGAGGGCTCGGGTCTTGGCCTCTCGATGGTCAAGGGCTTTGCCGAGCAGTCAGGCGGACGGCTCGAATTGCGCAACCGGCCGTCGGGCGGCCTGCAAGTGGCGCTGATCTTGCCGCTGATTTGAGGCAAGGCCATGCCCCCGCAGATCCCCGCCCCGGACCTGATCCGGGGCTCTCTGCGGATTTAATCGTCACGAGGCCCCCAAAATGCCCCACGACCTTACAAAATCCCCTTACAAAGCTTACAGAACTTACACAGGCAAACCGCCCAATCAAAAGGGCCGTCCCATCTGGGAACGGCCCTCTAGAAGTCGCGGAGGTGGGCCGGTTAGGCGCACCAATTCAGGTCGTTTTCACCCAAGGGCTGCCTCAGGCGATCCCCTCCCGAACTGTTCCGACACCTCGCTCCAATCCCTCTATAGACACTGGACCACCTCCTTTCGCTTGTTGAACTTATCCACAGGTTGCCACAGATTTTGTGCTTGTCAAAACAAAATCATGTGGTGCCCGCAAAAATTTTCGCATCATGCTGATTTATTCAGCCTGCAACACCGCAACGCACTGGCCCGGCAAATCAGCCATGGTCAATTCGCGCTTGGGCTTGGGCGCGGGCGCATTGGGATCGGGCGGTGGCGGGTTCAGGATATTGCGCACCCACTCTTGCGCCTCGGCACAGCCATCCCCCGGCGGCATCGGCTCTTGTGGCACGCAACCCGTTGCTCCGCTTGGACAATTCAGCCTGACATGGAAATGGTAATGATGCCCATACCACGGCCGAACCTTGCGCAACCACTCTCGATCACCGCCCTGTTCATCCTTGCACATCTGCACCTTGGCCCCCGGGAAAATGAAAATCCGGGCTGTGCGCGGGTCTTTGGCGGCGGCCTTTACGATCTCGTGATGGGCGCGGGTCCATTGGCTGTTGGTATAGGCGCCATTCGCCTTCTGCATTGAAATAGAAGAGATATTTTCTCTCTGCGTCGCACTCAGATTCAGATTGTCCGCCGGTCTCAGCCATATATCGGCATCCAATCCCATCTGATGACTGGCATGCCCTGTCAGCATCGGACCGCCCCGCGGCTGGCTGATATCCCCGACGTAGAGCCCGCTCCACCCCGGCTGCTGCGCCGCGACGCGCGACAATTTCTGAACCAGATCAATGGTTTCCGGGTGTCCCCAATTGCGATTGCGGCTCAGGCGCATGGCCTGCCAGGTGGGTCCACTCTCGGGCAGGGCGACGCCGCCCGCCAGACAACCCTTGGCATAGCTGCCATAAGCCGCCGGGCTATGCTCTGACGCACCGCGCTGCGCACCGAAAAGTTGTTTGGCATGAACACCTTGCATCGCGGCGGGGATGCTCTGACTGGACAAGACACCGCTTGCCTCAGGCTCCGGTTTGGATTGCATACAGCCCGCAAGCCCTAGCAACAGCGCACTTATGACGACGATCCGACCCATGTTTCCCTGTCCCCTTCCGCCTTGACCCAGCGTAACAGAACAAGGCCGATCACAAAAAGCAAAATCACCGGCGAAACCCCGATGCGCGCCGACCCGCTCAGCGTGGTCACAAGGCCGATGAGCGCCGGTGCCATAAATGCCGTCGCCCGCCCAGATAGCCCATAAAGTCCAAAGTTTTCAGTGGGTAAAGCCGGATCAGTATGCCGCACCATCAGCGACCGACTGGCCGATTGCAACACCCCACCAAAGCCACCGATCAGCACGCCACACCCGAAAAAGATCATATCCGGCAGCTTAGACCCCTCCGCCAGCGGCATCCCAAAAATCTGGCTCCGATCCATGCCTACCACGATCACGCAGACCCCCATCAGCGCCCAGATCGCCACTTTGATCACCGGCTTGGGGCCAAACCGCTTGTCCGCCTTGCCGCCAATCCAGCTAAACACCGCGCCGGCAATCGCCCCGATGATCCCGAAAATGCCCACAGAGGTGATCGACCAGTTCAACACCAGGATCGCATAGGTGCCGCCAAAACCGTAAAGCCCGTTGAGCGCATCGCGGTAGAACATCGACGAGCCGAGATAGGTGCTCAGGCTCAGCCTGTGGCGTAAGCTCTTGATTGTCTTTCGCAATGTCCCAAGCGCTGTGGCCACACCTCCACCCGGTCCCCGTGGCCCCGTATCCCGCACCCAGAGAAAATAGGGCACCATAAACACCACGAACCACAGCGCCGTGAACGGCCCTACAGCCCGCGTCCCCTCGCGCTGCGTGGCATCCAGCCCGAGGATCGGATCAAACCCGATCAGGGTCTTGCCACTTGACTGCTCGACCAAGAGCGCCAGCACGATCATCAGCGACAGGACCCCCCCCAGATAGCCAAAGGCAAACCCGGACCCCGAGATGTCGCCCACCTCCTCCGACTCGCCGAGCGAGGGCAGTTGCGAATTGATGAAGATCAGCGCGTATTCCGCCCCGATGAAACCAAACCCAAAGGCAAAAAGCCCCCACCAGAGGTTCGATCCATCCGGCAGCATGCCCCAGATCGCCGTGGCACCCAGAACGTAAATCATTGAAAACACGATGATCCATGGCAAGCGCCGCCCGGTGGTATCGGCAAAGGCCCCCATGATCGGTGCCCCCAACCCGATGATCAACCCCGTCACCGTCAGGCACCAAGACCACATCGCCTGCGCCTGCGCATCCGCCGCCTCTTCGATCAGCCCGCTGCCCATGAAATACTCGGACGCAACAGAGGCGAAATAGGGCCCAAAGACAAAGGTCACAAGCAGCGTGTGATAGGGCTGGCTAGCCCAGTCAAAGAAATACCAGCCCCAGATCCGCTTGCGCTGCGATATGCCTGCCATGCCCCAACCCCTTTGGTTTCAAGGGGATATGACAACCCTTGCAGGGTTTGCGCAAGCTATTCCTGTGTGTCCGGCATGGGCGGCCAAGGACGTGTGGCATCCGCCGCGATCCAGGCTGCGGCCCAGTCCGGCAGATCGGGCGCGCGCATGTCCTGCCCCATTTCGGCAACGGCACGGTCCGGCGCGATGATCCCCTCGCGCCCCGTGATGGCCGCGCGGAGCAGGATGTGGTTGGCGCATTCGCCCGATGCTTTCCACATGGACTGCTCGACATAGACGAATTTATCATCCCAGGACAGCAGGCGAGACCGCATTTCGATCCGCTCGAACATGGTGATCCGGCGGCGATAACGCACGCTCGCCCCGGCAATCGCCAAACCCCAGCGATTGCGCTTGAGCGCGCCAATCAGCCCCACACGCCCCGCCAGTGGTATCCGTCCCAGATCAAAGATCGTCAGCGTCCGCCCATTGTTCAACTCTCGCCACAGGTCGATGTCCCAAGGCATGCAAATGTGGTGCGACACATGCGTCCCCGTCAGCGGCAGGCGCGGGGAATTGCGGTGCAGGTAGAATTGCCACATCAGGCGCAGAACGGGATACATGCTCGGTCTCCTTCGCGGGCGGCTTGGCATCCGCGCCGGGGCGCGTCAACCGCGACCGCGCGTCAGGCTTGCGCTTTGGCGCGCGCTTGCATAGGTCATAGGCGGCCAGACCCAGAGGATATCCGCCCATGCAATCGCTTTTCCAGATCCTAATGCTCATTCTCGACATCCTGTGGTTCTTCATCATCGCGCATGTGATCATGTCCTGGCTGATCAATTTCCAGGTTCTGAACCTGCGGCAGCAATTTGTGGCGCAGGTCTGGTATGGCCTCAATCGCCTGCTAGAGCCGATTTAT
Organism: Roseovarius mucosus DSM 17069; assembly: GCF_000768555.3. Taxonomy (GTDB): domain Bacteria; phylum Pseudomonadota; class Alphaproteobacteria; order Rhodobacterales; family Rhodobacteraceae; genus Roseovarius; species Roseovarius mucosus. The sequence continues at coordinate 434,170 of NZ_KN293991.1, read as the reverse complement.
GGCCGTGTACGCCGCATACTTCCGCCCATGTCCGGGATTGATCTGGCCCCACTGGTGGTTCTGGTGGCGGTTTATGCCCTGCGAATCGTGCTGATCAACAACGCCGCGGCGTTTTACTGATTTCCGGGGCTTGTTCACCTAATCTTAGTATGAAAAACCTCTTGTAAGAGCAGATATAGTCAAACCTTACAGGGGTCTCATGCCAAGCGCCGCCACGCTATTGCGCGATGTGTTCGGATTCGATGCCTTTCGTCCCGGGCAGGAAGAGATCATTCACACCGTCGCCACCGGCTGCAACACGCTGGCTATCATGCCCACAGGGGGCGGCAAATCCCTGTGCTTTCAAATCCCTGCGCTAATGCGCGAGGGTGTGACCGTGGTCATATCCCCCCTCATTGCCTTGATGCGCGATCAAGTCCGAGCGCTCAGGGCGGCGGGGGTCGAGGCGGGCGCGCTTACCTCTGGCAATACCGACGAAGAGACGGCCGAGGTTTGGCAGGCACTGGAGGCGGGTCGTTTGCGCCTTCTTTATATCGCGCCCGAACGACTTGCGGCGGGCTCTGCCCTTGGCATGCTGCGCCGCATCGGTGTAGGCCTCATCGCCGTGGACGAGGCCCATTGTGTGAGCCAATGGGGCCATGATTTCCGCCCCGATTACCTGCGCATCGGAGAACTCAGGCGCGCGCTCAACGTGCCGCTTGCGGCCTTTACCGCCACCGCCGATGCCGAAACCCGCGACGAGATCGTCGACAAGCTCTTTGACGGGCAGCCGCCGCAGACCTTCTTGCAAGGTTTTGACCGGCCCAATATCCACATGGCCTTTGCCGCAAAGGACAATCCGCGCGCACAGATCATGGAGTTTGCCGCCGCCCGCAAGGGGCAGTCGGGCATCGTCTATTGCGGCACCCGCGCCAAGACCGAAACCCTTGCGCGCGCGCTCTCTGACGCCGGCCATTCCGCCTGCGCCTATCACGGCGGGATGGAGGCCGAGGCGCGGCGTATCGTCGAAGGGCGGTTCAGCAGCGAGGATGGGCTTATCGTGGTGGCCACCGTCGCCTTTGGCATGGGCGTGGACAAGCCCGATATCCGCTGGGTCGCGCATGCCGACCTGCCCAAATCCATCGAAGGCTATTATCAGGAGATCGGCCGCGCCGGGCGCGATGGTGCCCCTGCCGAAACGCTCACGCTCTTTGGCCCCGACGACATCCGCCTGCGCCGCACCCAGATCGACGAAGGGCTTGCCCCGCCTGACCGGCGCATGGCCGATCATGGGCGGCTCAACGCGCTTCTGGGTCTGGCCGAGGCATTGGAATGCCGACGCGCCACGCTTCTGCGCTATTTCGGCGAGAGCGCCGCGCCTTGTGGCAATTGCGACCTCTGCGATACCCCACCCGATACCTTTGACGGCACCGAGGCGGTGCGCAAGGCGCTATCGGCGATCCTGCGCACCGGCGAGAGTTTTGGTTCTGGCCATCTGATCGACATTCTGACAGGCACCGCGACCGACAAGGTGCGCCAACGCGGACATGAAACACTTCCGACCTTTGGCGTCGGGCGCGATATGGACAAACGCGGCTGGCAGGGCGTGTTTCGGCAGATGATGGGGCGTGACCTCATTCGTCCTGACCGCGAGCGGCATGGCGCGCTGGTGATGACGGAAACTGCCCGCCCGATCCTGCGTGGTGAAGAGAGCGTGACCCTGCGCCGCGATACGATCGACCATACCCCCCGCCCCGCCGTGCGTGCGCTCGTGTCTGACGAGGATGCGCCGCTTCTCTCGGCGCTCAAGGCCAAGCGCCGCGCGCTGGCAGAGGCGGCGGGCGTTCCGGCCTATATCGTCTTCAACGACCGGACCCTGATCGAAATGGCTGAAACCCGGCCTGAAACGCTGGACCAGATGGCCCGGATCAGCGGCGTCGGCGCCAAGAAGCTGGAGCGCTATGGCGCAGAGTTTCTCGAAGTGATCACCGGAGCAAGCGCGACCGTGCATCCGACCCGCCGCAAGCTGGCAGGCAGCACCGCAGGCGAAGTTTACGACCGGCTGATGCAGGTGCAGGCCGACCTGAGCCGGGGCGAGACAGGCATCGAGCGCCCGCTCAGTTGCTCTGCCGCACTTCTTGCCAAGGTGGCCAGCCAGAGACCCCGCACCGCGCAAGAGATGCAGCGCCTCTTGGGCGAGAAATACGCCGACCGTTTTGGCGCCGCCTTTCTGGACGTTCTGCACGCCGCGTCCTAGATCACAGACTGCGTTGTCAAAAGGATCAATACATGCTTGTCGTCGTCTCCCCAGCCAAGAAACTCGACATGAGCCCGGTCAAAGGGATCACGCCGACGCGCCCCACCTTTGCCCAGGAGGCCGAGGATCTGGCGCGGGTTGCGCAGGGATTGAACGTGGGCGAGTTGCAAAAGCTGATGCATATCAGCGAAAACCTCGCGCGCCTCAACGCCGACCGGTTTGCCGAGTTTGGCCAGATGGAGGAGAAGCCCGCCGCTCTTGCCTTTGCCGGTGACACGTATCAGGGGCTTGAGGCGGGATCACTGGACCCGGACGAACTGTCTTGGGCGCAGGATCATTTCCGCATTCTGTCCGGGCTTTACGGGCTTTTGCGCCCCCTTGATGCGATCCAGCCCTACCGTCTTGAAATGGGCAGCCGGCTGAAGACCGCGCGCGGCAAAACGCTCTATGACTATTGGGGCGCGCAGATCTCAGAGGCACTGAATGCGCAGGCGGAAACGCTCCGGACCGACACGCTGATCAATTGCGCCAGTCAGGAATATTTCGGCGCGGTTGACCGCAAGGCGCTGCGCCTTCGTGTGGTCACGCCGGTGTTCATGGAGGAAAAGGCGGGCACGCCAAAGATCGTCAGCTTTTACGCCAAGCGGGCGCGGGGCGCGATGGCACGCTTCATCATCCAGAACCGCCTGACGGATCCCGACGCCATTCTGGATTTTGACAGCGGCGGCTATCGCCATGAGGCCAGCCTGTCGAAACCCGATCAGCCGGCGTTCCTGCGCGATCATCCGACCGCCTGAACCGAGCGGGCCACGCCGTCGGGCGCACGTGCGCCACTGGGACAGGCCGCGCGGATATGGCCAAGGATCATCTCCTTGCGCAGCGGTTTGGTCAGATAATGATCAAGACCGGCCGCCATGATGTCCGTGTCATCCCCGGTCATCGCATGGGCCGTCATTGCCACGATGGGAACGTGGCCACCGCTTTGCGCCTCAAGCGCGCGAATGGCGCGCGTGGCCTCTTTGCCGTCCATCTTGGGCATCGAAATATCCATGAAAATCACGTCTGGTGCCAGAGAACGAAAGAGGTCAACCGCCTCGGAACCATTCTCGGCAAAGATCAGCTCGATGTCCAACCCCTTGACCATGTTGGAAAAGACCAGCCGATTGGTGCGGTTATCCTCAGCCGCCAGCACCCGCATCGCGCGGTCGGGCGCGGTGACAGGGGGCATCACGGCAGCCAGGGCAGCAAAGAGATCCTGCCGCGCCACAGGCTTTTGCAACACCGCCTGCACATGGGCGCGCGCCGGATCCTGTTCGGCATAGCCGGTGTTCGAACTAAGCAGCAGAAAGGGTATGTCGTGCCCCGCGTCGCGCAGCGCCTCGGCAAGCTCCAACCCATCCATCCCGGCCAAGTTGTGATCGCTGACCACCAGATCAAACCCCGCGCCCACCTGCGCCAAGGCCTCTGCCGCGCTCTGGCAAGAGACCGCCGTGATCCCCAACTGGTCCAATTGCCGCTCCAGAATGGCGCGGCTGGCTGTCTGCGGCTCGACGATCAGCGCCCTGCACGGGCCGTTGATCAGGTTGGGCACGTCGACCTCGACAATCTCTGCCAGTGGCAAAGAAACCGAAAACCCAAAGATCGACCCTTTGCCCTGCTCGGACTCGACCCAGATCTTGCCACCCATCATCCGGATCAGCTTTTGCGAGATGGCAAGGCCAAGACCCGTGCCCTCGAACTTGCGGTTGCGTTCGTCGTCGACCTGATTGAACTCACCAAATATGTGGTCAATCTTGTCCAGCGGAATCCCGATCCCGGTATCCTCGACTGTGACATGAATGCTCGCTCGCCCCTCGGCATCAGGATGCAGGCCCGTCACCCGCACCAGAACATGACCCGTTTCGGTGAATTTCACCGCATTGCCGAGAAGGTTGGTCATGATCTGCCGGATACGTCCTGGATCACCCACGAACCGCGTCGGCAGGAAGAGATCGTAATCCACCAGCAACTCCAGCCCCTTATCACGGGCATTGACCTGCATCAGCGTCACCAGCTCGTGAATACATCGTTCCAGGTCAAAGGGTTCGGCGTGCAGAACCAGCTTTTCAGCCTCGATCTTGGAGTAGTCCAGCACATCATTGATGATCACCAGGAGCGCCTCGCCAGAGTTCTTGATGGTCGAGGTAAAGAGCCGCTGTTCTTCGGTCAGCTCGGTTTCCATCAACAGTTCTGCCATGCCGACAACGCCGTTCATCGGCGTGCGGATTTCATGACTCATATTGGCGAGAAAGGATGATTTCGCCCGGTTCGCGGCCTCCGCACGACGGCGGGCATCCTTGAGCTCTTTTTCATAGCGAATCGTATCGGTGATGTTGAGGGCAAGACTTACGACATCGCCGCCATGTCCGCGCTGATCGATCAGCTTGATATACTGGCCATTCCAGAGGCGGATCACTTCTGGCTCAGGTTGCGTGCTTTGCCAGCGGTCCAGCATCTTCTCGCGCCATTCATGCGGTTTCAACCCGCCGATGTTGACGATTCCCTCTTCAGTGATGAATTGCAGGATCTCGATGTAGCTGACACCGGGCTTGACCGCCTCCAACCCGTCAAAAACCGCAAGATAGGCATTGTTGGCCGCGATCATACGGCTATCGGCGTCGAAAAAGGCAAAACCGTCCTGAATGGTCTCGATCGAATGCCAGAGGCGGCGCTCGGCAATCTCGACCTTTTGATAGGCGACGTTCAGATCGGATTTGACACGCTGGTTCTCGTCTCGGACGGTCTGAACCTCTGCCCGTGTCTCATGAATCTCGTGCGAGAGGGCCAATGCATGCTTGCCCAGCTTGCGATTGGCGGCCTGTAATTCGGCCTGTTTCTGTTCCAATAGCCGCTCTGCGGCCAGTCTGGCGCGCCGTTCTTCTGCCAGTTTGTTCGCAAGGCTCATGCCCGTTCTCCGACATGCCGGATCGTGATCGTGTCACCATCCGGCATCGTCGTGAACAAGTGGTTAAGGCCGCTGGAAATACCCGCTCAGAGACGCTCGATCGCGAGAGCAATCCCCTGACCACCACCAATGCACATGGTGATGATCGCACGCTTGCCCCCGGTCCGCTCCAGCTCATAGAGCGCTTTGACCGTCAGGATCGCTCCGGTTGCCCCAACCGGATGGCCAAGCGCGATCGCGCCGCCATTGGGATTGACACGGGCGGGATCAAGGCCAAGCCCCTTGTTGACCGCAAGTGCTTGGGCCGCAAAAGCTTCGTTGGATTCGATCACGTCAAAATCGGACGCCTCGTGTCCAATCCGCTTGAGCAGCATTTCCACCGCAGGCACCGGGCCAATGCCCATCACCTGAGGGCGCACACCGGCGTGGGCATAACCAAGGATACGCGCACGCGGCTTGAGACCTGCGGCCTCTGCGGCATCGGCACGCGCCAAAACAAGGGCGGCAGCGCCATCGTTGATGCCGCTCGCATTACCGGCGGTGACGGTGCCATCCTTCTGAAACACGGTCTTGAGACCAGCAAGCGCCTCGGCGGTGGTTGCTTTGGGATGCTCATCGGTGTCAAACGCCACCATATCGCGCTTTACGCGCACCTCGACAGGCACGATCTGAGATTTGAATCGCCCCTCGCTGATCGCCACACCGGCGCGTCGCTGACTCTCTAGCGCAAAGGCATCCTGATCCGCGCGACTGATCCCATGCTCCGCCGCGACATTCTCGGCGGTGACGCCCATATGCCCGGTGCCAAAAGGACAGTTGAGCGCGCCCAACATCATGTCGAGCGTTTTCACGTCACCCATCTTGGCACCCCACCGTTGGTCGGGGATGATAAAGGGCGAGCGGCTCATATTCTCGGACCCGCCTGCAAGACCGAAATCGGCATCGCCCAGCATAAGGGACTGCACCACCGAAACAATCGCCTGCGCACCAGAACCGCAGAGCCGGTTGACGTTCATCGCCGGTGCCGTGTCCGGGATGCCCGCCTCCATCGCCGCCACACGGCTGACATACATATCGCGCGGTTCGGTATTGATGACATGGCCAAACACCACGTGACCGATTTGCCCGCCCTCAACCCCAGCCCGGGCAAGCGCCTCACGCGCCACGATGGCCCCGAGAGCGGTGGGCGGCGTGCCCGCAAGCGCTCCACCGAAAGTGCCAATCGCTGTGCGGCATCCGTCCAGAATCACGATGTCAGTCATGGGTATCCTCCCCCCGGGTTGCTTTGGCACGAGCCTAGCGGCAGGGGCGCCCCCATGGCAACGGGGACGTGTCGTCAGAGGCTAGACATGCCCCAATCAGAGAGGGATTCGGCCCGTCTCCGTCAAGAGCCAGGCATCGCGCCCCTCGAACACCGCTGGCCAAAGCGGACGCCCATAGGCGGCCCCCCCGTCCAGATCAATACGGTTGCCGAAATGAGTGGGCATCTCGAGCGCGGTGTGACCATGAACCACGAGCCAGGGATGCGGGGCCTCGTAATCCAGAAATCCGTCCCTGATCCACATCAGGTCGGCAGGGTCTTGGGCGGGCAGGCTGAGGCCGGGGCGGATTCCGGCATGAACAAAGAGCAACTCCCCCGCCTCTTGCCAGAGCGGCAGAGCGGTCAGCCAGTCACGATGCGCCTGAGGCACGGCACGGCGGGCGGCCTCCCACTCGGTCGTGTATTCACTCACGTCGAGCCCGTATGAGGCGAGCGTCGCGGCCCCACCCAAGCGGTAATGCAACCACGACAGGCCAGAGCGGATATGCGGGGACTGGATCACGCCGCTATCCAGAAAATCGACGAACATCTGATCGTGATTGCCGCGCAGCACGGTCCATGGCCGCCCCTGTGCCTGACCCGTCATAAGACGGTCGATCACGGCCCGGCTATTCGGCCCCCGGTCCACCAGATCGCCAAGAAATATGATCCGCGCGTCTTTCCCACCATCGCGAGCAATCCGGTCAAGCGCATCTTCGAGCAGGGCATCCTGCCCGTGAATATCGGGAATGGCATAAATCACTTCAGTCATGGTGCCGTTGAACCCCTGTGCGCGGCGGATGTCCAGCGATTCCCACTAGGGTTACAGGATGCAGGCCAAACGCTCGCGCAGCCAGCGATGCGCCGGGTCGTTCTGCGACCGGACATGCCAGATCATCGCCACCTCGGTCGCAGGAGTTGGTTCAGGAAGGGCGTACACAGCCAGACCCTGACGCGCGGCCAGATGCTCGGCCAAGGGCCGGGGCAGTATCGACACCAGCGGGGTGCACCCCAAGAGGGTCGCAAGCGTGTGCAGATCAGGCAGGGTGATCACCGCCCGCCCGTGCCCATTGCCGGGGGCAGCGACACAATCCGCACGCGGCAATTCTGCCACCAGGTCTGGAGAGAGCGTGTCACCGGGGGCAATCCCTGCCGCGGCCAAACGCGGATGATCGGCCCGCGCCAGCACCATAGGACCCGCGCGATAGAGCGGCTGTGCCGCCGCCCAATCCGGCAGATCGCACATCGGGCAAAGCGCCATATCAGCGCGCTTGAGCAAAAGCGCTTCAGTGGGATCAGCGCCGGGCATTGTCGCACAAAAAAGAGTGACGCCTGGCGCCTCGGAAGCCAGATATGCCATCAGCTCGGGCAAGAGATGCGCACCCCAGAATTCCGCCCCCAAGATATGGAAATGCCGTTCGGACCGAGCAGAATCAAAGCTCGTTGGACGTGCCAGCAGCGCTTCGGCTTCGGCGAGAATGGCCCGTACGGGTTGGGCGAGGGATTGCGCATAATCTGTTGGTACCAGATGCCGTCCTTCACGCAGAAAAAGAGGATCATTCAACGCCTGTCGCAACCGCCCAAGGGCCGAAGACACGGCTGGCTGGGAAAGGCCCACCTGTTGCGCTGCAATGGTCGTGGAACGGGTGATAAGCAACGCGTCGAGTACGCGCAAAAGGTTCAAGTCAAACTTTGCAAAATCCATCGAGTTCAAGACAGCCTGTCTGGCAGATTTTCCTGATCTTAAGATTGCCCACACCAAGAAATTAGGCAGGCACCGAGTGGTTTTAGAGCGGCGAAAGGCGCTTTCAAGAAATTTTTACCCAAAACTTCAGCAAGACAGAAAGCCGCCGCCCTGCGCATGCAGGACGGCGGTCAATCGGTAGAAATAGGGCCCTAAGCCAAGTCTGGGTGGGGCGTCAGCTCACGTCGAATTTCAACTCGCGAATTTGCTGGAACTTTCCCGTGTCATGCAACGCCTTGATCGCCTCAGAGGGCACCGGGGCATCAACATAAAGAAGCGCAATCGCCTCACCGCCCGCATCGGCGCGCCCGAGGGTAAAGTTGGCGATATTGACGCCATGATCGCCCATCGTCTGACCAAGCGTACCAATAATGCCTGGCACATCCTCGTTGGTGGTATAGAGCATGTGACGACCGATTTCGGCGTCGATGTTGATCCCCTTGATCTGGATGAAACGCGGCTTGCCATCGGAGAACACCGTACCGCCAATCGAGCGCTCGCGCTTGTCTGTGACTACGGTAATCTTGACATAACCTTCAAAGGCACCTGATTTGTCCTGCTTGGTGGTGCTGATCTTGACACCACGCTCCTTGGCCACAACAGGGGCTGAGACCATGTTAACCTCAGGGTTCACCGATTTCATGATCCCCGCCACAGCCGCAGAGGTGAGCGCGCCCAGGTTCATCTCGGAAACGACACCGTCATAAAGGATGTTGATCGCCTTGATCGGCTCATCGGTCATCTGACCGATGAAGTTGCCCAAATGATCCGCCAGCTTGATCCACGGCCCCATCACCTTGGCCTCTTCTGCCGTGACCGACGGCATGTTGAGGGCATTGGTGACAGCCCCGGTCAGAAGGTAATCGGACATCTGTTCCGCCACCTGCAAGGCAACATTTTCCTGCGCCTCTGTCGTGGCAGCCCCAAGATGCGGCGTGCAGACCACATTAGGCAGGCCAAAGAGCGGGTTTTTCACCGCCGGTTCCTCGGTGAACACATCAAAGCCCGCGCCCGCAACATGGCCGGATTTCAGGAGGTCCGCGAGCGCCTGCTCATCCACCAGACCGCCACGCGCGCAGTTGATGATGCGCACGCCCTTCTTGGTTTTCTCCAGGTTTTCGCGGCTGAGGATATTACGGGTCTGATCGGTCAACGGCACATGCAGCGTGATGAAATCGGACCGCTTAAGCAATTCCTCAAGCTCGACCTTTTCCACGCCCATCTTGTCGGCCTTTTCCTGACCAAGGAAGGGATCGTAGGCGATCACCTTCATCTTGAGGCCGCGCGCCCGGTCACAGACGATGCCACCGATATTGCCTGCGCCAATCACCCCAAGGGTCTTGTTGAAAAGCTCAACGCCCATGAACGCGTTCTTTTCCCATTTGCCAGCATGGGTCGAGACAGAGGCCTCGGGCAGTTGGCGTGCGACGGCGAACATCATCGCAATCGCGTGCTCGGCGGTCGTGATCATGTTGCCAAAGGGCGTGTTCATCACGATCACGCCCTTCTTCGAGGCGGCTTCCTTGTCGATGTTGTCGGTGCCGATCCCGGCCCGCGCAATCACCTTGAGTTTATGGGCATTGGCAAGGATCTTCTCCGTGACCTTGGTCGCGGAGCGGATGGCGAGGCCATCATAGTCACCGATCACCTCGGCGAGTTTTTCCTTGTCCTTGCCCAGTTCCGGGCGAAAATCCACCTCGATGCCCCGATCACGAAAGATCTGGACGGCGGTTTCAGAGAGTTTGTCGGATACGAGAACCTTGGGGGCCATCTGTCTGGTCCTTTTATGAAAACTTTGGGGGAGGGGCCCGGAGTCTTTGAAAGACTCCGGGCCGCTTTTTTTTCAAGAAATCGGGATCAGGCTGATACGGACAGCGCTGCGATCTCGGTCTCGAACGCCCATTTGATCCACGGCATGAGGGCCGCGACATCAGCGGTCTCGATCGTGCCACCACACCAGATGCGCAGACCAGCGGGCGCATCTCGATAGGCACCGATGTCATAAGCCACACCCGCTGTTTCCAGCCGCTTGGCAACCGCCTTGGCGAACGCGGCGCCATCGGTGATCCGGGCATCCTCAAAGGTCAAACACACCGATGTATTCGAGCGGATCGCCGGATCAGCCGCGAGAAACGCCAGCCAATCATTCTGCGCCACGAATTCCTCGACCGCCGCCAGATTGGCATTGGCGCGCGCTTGCAGACCGGCCATGCCGCCCACAGAAGCCGCCCAATCGAGCGCAACAAGGTAATCCTCGACCGCCAGCATCGAAGGCGTGTTGATGGTCTCGCCGACAAAGATACCGTCGATCAGCTTGCCACCCTTGGTCAGGCGGAAGATCTTGGGCAGGGGCCATGCGGGGGTATAGCTTTCGAGCCGCTCCACCGCGCGCGGGCTAAGGATCAGCATACCATGCGCCGCCTCGCCCCCCAGCACCTTTTGCCAAGAGAACGTCGTCACATCGAGCTTGTCCCACGGCAGATCCTGCGCAAAGGCCGCGCTGGTTGCGTCACAGATCGTCAGACCCTTACGATCCGCCTTGATCCAGTCGCCATTCGGCACGCGCACGCCAGAGGTGGTGCCGTTCCAGGTAAAGACAACATCCTTGTCGGTATCGACCGAGGAAAGATCGACGATCTGCCCATATTCGGCGGTCTTGACCACCGCGTCGAGCTTGAGTTGCTTGACCACGTCCGAGACCCAGCCTGCGCCGAAACTCTCCCACGCCAGCATCTCGACCGGGCGCGCGCCCAGAAGGCTCCACATCGCCATTTCCACGGCGCCGGTGTCAGAGGCGGGCACGATGCCGATCTTGTACTCGGCAGGCACGCCCAGAATGGCGCGCGTGTTCTCGATTGCGGCCTTTAGCTTGGCCTTGCCCACAGCAGCACGGTGGCTGCGGCCCAGAGGGGCGTCAGATAGCATGTCGAGCGTGAATGTGGGGATCTTGGCACAGGGGCCAGAGGAAAAACGCGGATTTGCCGGCCGCGTCGCCGGTGCTTCAATAGCCATTTAGCTACCCTCTCAGATAAGCGCCCCTCGTTGGGGAGGGGTGTCCCACGGACCGGATTACGGGCAACCGGGGTCTTTCGCAAGCGCAGAAATGACGCTAGAACGCCGCTTGAGTGAGAAATTGCGACACCGCGCGCCTACGATCGGAAACTTGCCCCATGTTCACCACCACCTTGATCGCCGCACCCGGCGCGCTGCAACCCGCTCTGGCCGAGGCGTTGCGCAACGCCTGGGGCGGCGGCGCGGTGCAATGGCTGGCCCCTGATGAAGCAGCGGAATTTGACATGGCGCATGTGCCTGGCAACCGGTGGGAGGTCTGGGCCGAGTTGCAAAACCAAGGCGTTGATCTGGTGGTTCAGCCCACCGAGGGACGGCGCAAGAAGATGCTGCTCGCCGACATGGACAGCACCATGATCCAGCAGGAATGTATCGACGAGCTGGCCGAGGTTGCGGGTGTGGGCGCGCATGTCCGCGCCATCACCGCGCGGGCGATGAATGGCGAACTGGATTTTGAGGGCGCGCTGATCGAACGTGTGGCGCTGCTAAGGGATTTGCCCGAAACGGTGATCGGAGAGGTTCTGTCCAGCCGGATTACCTATATGCCGGGCGGCGATGCCTTGGTGGCCACGATGCGGGCCAACGGTGCCTATTGCGCGCTGGTCTCGGGCGGGTTCACCGCGTTCACAGCCTCTGTTGCAGCACATCTTGGATTTGACGAGAACCGCGCCAACACGCTTCTGGCCGAGAATGGGCGTCTTCTTGGCGACGTTGCCCGCCCCATTCTGGGGCGCGCGGCCAAGGTGCAAGCGCTGAAAGAGATCAGCGCACGGCTGGGGATCACAGAAACCGACGTTCTCGCGGTCGGGGATGGGGCCAATGATCTTGGCATGCTGGGCCGTGCGGGCGCGGGCGTGGCGCTTCATGCCAAGCCAAGCGTTGCCGCCCAATGCGACATCCGCATCAATCACGGAGATCTGACGGCGCTCCTATACATCCAAGGCTATGCGCGGGATCAGTTCGTGACCTGAGACCCATGTAGAGGGTTAAAAATTGGCGGTCACACCCGGCAGGTTCAGCGCCTTGATCAATTCGCGCAATTCCTGACGCGCGGCGATGTTCGAGATATTGAGACCCTTCACGCCAATATCCTTGAGGTCGAGCAGGGTCAGGCCGCGCGGGAACAATTCGCGAAAGATCACCCGCTCGTTGAACCCCGGTGCCACGCGAAAACCGATCCGCTTGGCAAGTTTATCGACGGCATCGCCCATCTTCTTCTTGTTGACCATCTGTTGCGCGCCAAGACGGTTGCGCACCACGACCCAGTCAATCGCGCGCAATCCGGCTTGCGCTCGCAGTTGTCGCGCGCTCCAGACCATTTCGGAATAGACCGAGGGACCAAGGATCTTTTTGCCGTCGCTGTCGATCCGGGCCAACAGGTCAAAGTCGATGAAGCTATCGTTGAGCGGTGTGACCAGCGTATCGGCGAGGCTATGGGCCACCTGGCTCAGTCGGGTGTGCGAACCTGGGCAGTCGATCACGATGAAATCGCTGTCCGCCTCCAGTTCCGCCACCGCCGCCGAAAGGCGCCGGTCATAGACATTCTCGCCCGGCTTGAGCTGATCCGCAGCCACTTCGGGCAATTCGTGATACCGTGGGCTGGGCAGATCGAGGCCCGACGTCGCCATGAACTTGGCGCGGTTTTCGGCGTAGCGACCAAAGGTACGCTGGCGCAAATCGAGATCAAGCGCGCTGGTCTTGTGGCCCATCCGGGCCAGAGCCGTCGCCACATGCATCGACACGGTCGATTTGCCCGCGCCGCCCTTTTCATTGCCGACGACGATGATATGCGCCATTGTCCATTTCCCCTTGGTCGCGAGGTGCGGATCATTGCCGCCCCCGGTCTTTTTGCCGGACATTACCCGGCTGCGCTGCAATAGGGAAGTGCGCCCCGGCTGGTCAAGCGCCTTTGGCTCTGGCACCTGCCGCACACCAAGGCTAGGGTCGCGCCATGACGCAAACTGCACTGACCTATTCGCCCGATCAGGCCGAGGCGCATGACCGTATCGCCGCGGCGCTGCGCGGTGTTGGCGTGGATATCGACACCGTTATGTTGACACCGCCACGCGAAGGCAAGCGTGTGGTTCTGGCTGTTACCGGCAAGGCGGGATCTGGCAAGACGCTGCTCTTGGCGGCCCTCTACCGCGCGCTGGAGGAGGCCGGCGTCGAGATTGTTTCGGGCGATTACGAAAGCCGCAAACGCCGGGACAAACGCACCCTGGCCATTCTTGCCCCCACCAACAAGGCGGCGAGCGTATTGCGCATGCGTGGCGTGCCGGCCACCACCATCCACCGCATCCTCTACACCCCAGTCTATCACCCGGAGTATGAGAAGATCGCCGAATGGCTGGCCGGTCAGGGTGAACGCCCCGAGATCGAGGGGTTGACAGATCTGGCGCTCGACCGAGCCTTTGCGTTTTATCAGAGCAACAAATCCATTCCCGGCGCGCTCGCGGCGGCTGGCCTGCGCGGGTCGGATTTCATCACCGGCTGGAAGCGCCGTGAAGAGCCGCTGGATATTGGCTTTGTCGATGAAGCAAGCATGCTTGACGCACAGCAGTTCGAAGACCTGCAAGAGATTTTCCCGACCCTTCTGCTCTTTGGCGATCCGGCACAATTGCCGCCTGTCAAATCTACGGGCGGGATGGTGTTTGAAACCTTGCCCGCCCCTGCGCGGCTGGAGCTAAGCCGTATTCATCGGCAGGACGCGGATAACCCGATCCTTGATCTGGCCCACGCCCTCGCCGATCCTGCGCTGGAATTTCACCATTTCGAGCGGATGATCGAGGACGCAGCGCGAAAGGATGAGCGGGTAAGATGGGCCGAGCGGGTTGAGGTCGATCTGATGGCGCGATCACCGGTTCTGGTCTGGCGCAATGCCACGCGCATCCGCCTGATCAATGCCTTTCGTGCCGTGCATGGCGCGCCCGAAACCGCGCTCTTGGCAGGCGAGCCGCTGATCTGCGACGGAATCGAACTGCCGCTCAAGCATCGAAAGAAGCGGCTTGATCTCGAGGCGCGCGGGCTGATCAAGGGGGCGCAGGTGGTTTACCTTGGGCCGGGGCGCAAACCAGGCTTTTCGCGTCTGCATGTGATCGGGGCCGAAGACCCGCAAATCTCGGCCGCTTCCATCGTCAAGATCGAAAAGCCAGATGAGGAAGAGCCGTTCATCCCCTTTGCCGCAAACATGGGGGCCACCTTTTTGCATGGCGCAGCAGTGACAATCCACAAGGCGCAAGGAAGCCAATGGTCCGATGTACAGGTGTTCGCCCCGGACATCTATGCCGCCGCGCAGATGGGCCGGTCAGAGGCGGGCCAACCCCTCTGGAAAAGGCTGGCCTATGTTGCGATCACCCGCGCCGAAGAGCGCCTGCACTGGATCGTGCGCAACCGACTGTCCAAACCGACGGCACCGCTCACGGTCGATGATTTGCGCGGAGGGCCTGCACCTCTGCAACTCGAACAGGAGGATGAGACATGAAAACCGTGCTGATCACCGGGGCAAGCGCCGGTATCGGGGCCGCCTGCGCGCGTGCCTTTCTGGAGGCTGGATGGCATGTGGGGCTGATGGCGCGACGCGCCGAGGCGCTCGAGGCGGTGGCCAACGGGTATGAAAACGCCGTGATCCTGCCGGGCGATGTCACGGACCCTGGCGATGTGGTGCGGGTGTTCGAGGATTTCATCGCCCGCGCCGGTCGGCTTGACGTGCTCTTCAACAACGCCGGCAGTTTTGGTCGCGCCGCGATGATCGACGAGTTGAGCTTTGAGGAGTGGCGCCGGGTCGTGGATGTGAATCTGAATGGCATGTTTCTCTGTGCCCGCGCGGCCTTTGCCCAAATGCGCAATCAATCCCCGATGGGGGGGCGGATCATCAACAATGGCTCGATTTCCGCACATGCGCCGCGCCCCGGTTCGGTGGCCTATACCACCACCAAACATGCAATCACCGGCTTGACCAAGACACTCAGCCTTGATGGCCGCCCCTATGACATCGCTTGCAGCCAGATCGACATCGGCAACGCCCGCACCGAATTGCTGGAAGGGATCATCGCCGCAAATCCTGATGCACCCCCTCCCACGATGGACGTCGCGCATGTGGGCGCATCGGTGCTGCACATGGCAGAGTTACCGCTCGAGGCGAATGTGCAGTTCATGACGCTGATGGCGACGAAGATGCCCTATATCGGGCGAGGTTAAAGGATCACATCCGCCGCACGTCGACCTTTTGCCAGAGTGGGCGCGCCCAATCTTCGGTTTCCATAAAGGCAACATCGCTTGCGTCCCGACCCGAGCCGATCACCACCATGTCGGCGGCGTGGCTCATGCCGGTGGCATCGACAAGGTGCCACGCCCCCTCAAGCCACACCTCGGCCACCGCGTGAAAATCCGGCGGGTCCACGTCAGCCCCATAGACCGAGGTGTAGCGCGCCGGAATATTGCCCGCGCGTGCCAGGCTGCAGACGAGGTGGGCGTAGTCACGGCACACGCCCCGGCGGGCGACGAAACTGTCCACCGCTGAAGTTGTGGCACTGGATGAGCCGGGCACATAGCTGATCTCGGACCGGGCCCAGTCCATAATCGCCGCAATACGCGCGCCACCGTCCAACCCGCGAAACTGCTGCGCCGCAAATTCGGTCAAGAGATCGGATTGGCAAAACCTAGAGGGACGCAGGTAGCTGACCACGTCGCCGGGCAGGTCGCGCATCGGCGTGCCTGCAAGCCGCTCTAACGCTGCCCCCGCGCGCGTCACCTCTACCAAGGCCCGATACCGCAGCTTCATCCGGTCGCTGGTCACATGCGCCCAAACCCGCCGCCCCGGCATACCCTCGACATCGATCCAACGCAGATCGGCACCCTCAACCTCGAGCTTGCTTTCGATCACGACTTGCCCATCGGTCTGGGCCGCCTCCAGCGTCAGGAGCACGGTGTCATGCCCTGTCAGTTGATAATCCATGGTCACGTCGATGTTCAGGCGCATAGGCTCTCTATCGTGGTCAAAGGGTTTGGGCATGGGCGGCAGGGCACGCGGCCCACGTCAGCATCAGCCGCGCCGCATCGCTTGAAACGCCGCCGACGCGCCCCAGCCTGCTGCGATGGCAATGGCCAGTGACATCAGGCCATAGACCAGCGGTTGCTGACGCGACAGGGTGTAGAGCCAGCGTTCCAACCCCACTTTCTGGACGTCGATCACTGTCTCAAGTTGTGACACCACGCGCCCCTCTCGGGTCAGGAATATCCGGGTCAGATACTCACCTTCGGTCAGATTGGCCGGGAGTTGGATCGCGCCGCGAAAGAGCGTTTCTTGATCCAGCACCACAGCGCCTTCGCGCATGGCATAGGCCCCTTGATCACGCCGGATGCGGATCAGGGCGTCCGTGAACCGCTCGGCATCCTCGGCCATGCTGGCCGCACCAACGGATCGGATCGCACGCGGGATCGACACGCGATGCCGCAAATCCTCGGTATCGGACATGACCTTGTCCAGCGGGCCCGTCGTTGCCACGGCATAAAAACTGGGCGCAGAATCAAGAACAACCACATCGGTATTGACCCAGATTCCAAAGCGACGGTCCTTGCGCCGCACGGTGACGGGCTCTGACGGCCCTGCGACGGCGATCACGACATCCAGCGGAACATCGGGAATCGGCTCTTCCCGCTTGACCGCGCCAAAGATCAGGATCTCGGAACCCTCAAAGGTAGCGGTGATGGCGACCTTGTCCTTGCTCAAGCCCAATACAACCTCTTCGGCGCGGAGTGGCAGGGCGGCAAAGCAAAGCAAGAGCACCAGACGCCAGAGCATCATGCGCCCTCGCCCGCACCAAGCGAGTAGAGTTCCGATGGCGTGATCAAGAGATCCAAGGCCAGCTTGCCACAGACCGCGAGAACCATGATCGCAAGGAGGATGCGCAATTGCTCGGCCTTCATCCGGGTACCGATCGACGTGCCAAACTGCGCGCCGATCACGCCCCCCACCAGCAAGAGCACAGCGAGTGCAATATCCACCGTGTAATTGGTCGTCGCATGCAGGAGCGTGGTAAAGGCCGTCACGAATATGATCTGAAAGAGCGAGGTGCCCACGACCACTTTGGTCGGCATTCCCAGGATATAGATCATCGCGGGCACCATGATGAACCCGCCACCGACACCCATGATCGCGGCCAGAACACCCACGCTGGTCCCCACCAGAAGCGGCGGGATCACCGAGATATAGAGGCCGCTGGTCCGAAACCGCATCTTGAACGGCAGGCGATGCACCCAGCCGTGCTTCTTGCGCTTGGGGGGCACACCGCGCCGGGTGTTGCGGATGGCGCGCAGGCTCTCGAAAAACATCATGCCGCCGATGACGCCCAGAAAGACCACATAGCACAGAGTGACCAGCAGATCGACCTGGCCCAATGACTTGAGATAGTTGAACACCATCACCCCGAGGGCGGCCCCGATAAGGCCGCCTATGAGCAGCACTGTTCCCATCTCGAGATCTACAGTCTTGCGCCTGAAATGTGCCAGCACAGCAGAAAAGGAGGCGGCCATGATCTGATTGGCCCCCGTGGCCACCGCAACAGCAGGCGGGATACCGACAAGAAACAGAAGTGGCGTGAGAATGAAACCTCCGCCCACCCCGAACATGCCCGAGAGAATCCCCACAAGACCGCCCAGCCCCAAAAGGAGAAAGGCGTTGACCGACACCTCGGCTATGGGGAGGTAAATCTGCATGGCAATTCCTAGCCCCATGTCCAGTCGCTTTGCAAGGGCGGGGGGCGTGCAGAGCCGTGCAGGTCTGATGATTTTCTTACAACTGGACCTATCGAAGGGCCATTCCCATCAGTCCAGCGTCTTGCTCAGGATCAGGGCAGCGACCTTGGGCCCTTGGTTGCGGGCATAATATCCGGCACGGCGCGCGGTTTCCCGATAGCCTGCGGCGCGATAGAGCGCCAATGCGGGAGCATTGTCCTCGGCCACCTCAAGTAAGGCCGTGATTGCGCCGCGTGCCCGCGCGCGTGCCTCGAAGGCGCTCAGACAGACCCGCGCCAGACCTTTGCGCCGATGATCGGGGTCTGTGGCGAGTGTCAGCACTTCGGCCTCATCCGCGATCACGCGGGCCAACAAAAAGGCCCGCGCGTCGCCCAAGACGAAAACGAAGGCACTGTCCAGAAGCGTCGCGAATTCCTCGGCGGACCAGGCGCGGCCCGAATTGGCAAAGGCGCGGGCGTGGCAGGTAGAGAGGGTCTCAGGCGTCATCAAGAACCACTGGCGGCAAATCGCGCGCGGGGGCGGCATCGGCGGGGCGCACATAAAGCGGCGCAGGCGGCGGGCTTTCCTGCGGTGCCTGAACGGCCAGACGCGCCATCAGTTCAGCCAGGTGGGCGGGATCGGGCGGCAGGACAGGATCGGCGACAGTGGCGATCTCCACCAGTTCCGGCGCATCCTTGCCGGTCTGAATATAGGCCATGTCACGAGGCGCTGGCACGCAGGGCGTCCCCGCACGCCCCTGCGCGCGGATTGCGTCAAGCGTGCTGATTCCGATTGTCGGAATCCCAAGGCTGAGGGCCAGTCCCCGTGCGGTCGCCACGGAAATTCGAATGCCAGTGAAATTTCCGGGGCCGACGCCCACACCAATGCGGTCAAGGTCGGACCATGTGATCCCGGCCTGTTCCAGAATCTCCTGCAACAGAGGCATGAGGCGTTCGGCCTGTCCGCGCCCCATCACTTCGGTACGCGCAACCAAGACCTGATTCCCCCGCAACAAAGCGGCCGCGCAATGCGCGGCCGATGTGTCAAACGCCAGTATCAGTGGTTCAGAGACCAACAGGACGCACCTCTGTCACCTCGGGGATGTAGTGGCGCAGCAGATTCTCGATCCCCATCTTGAGCGTGATGGTCGAAGACGGACAGCCCGCGCAAGCACCCTGCATGTGAAGATAGACGACGCCGCGGTCAAAGCCGTGAAAGGTAATGTCGCCCCCATCCTGCGCCACGGCCGGGCGCACGCGGGTGTCGAGCAATTCCTTGATCTGGTTCACGATCACAGAATCCTCGCCGGTGTGTTCGGCATGACCCGACGCACCGCCGCCCTCGCCCAGCATGACCGGCTGACCGGACTGGTAATGTTCCATGATCGCACCCAGAATAGCGGGTTTGATATGGTCCCATTCGATCGCTTCACCCTTGGTCACGGTCACGAAATCATTGCCGAAAAACACACCAGACACGCCCGGCACGCGGAAAATACGCTCAGCCAACGGGGAGCTACCGGATTTCTCGGCACTCGGGAAATCTGCGGTGCCAGCCTCGAGCACGGTCTGACCGGGCAGGAATTTCAGTGTCGCGGGATTGGGTGTGGATTCGGTCTGGATGAACATGGCGCGCCCTTTCGTGGTTGCCCAAGATATGCGCCCGACGCCCTGTACTGTCAAGGATTGGAACGATTCTAAACTGAGGCTCGCCGGCCTCAGGTTATGGCCTCGAGCCGTTCCTTGGTGAGATCGCCGGGCACGATAGTGATCGGAATCGGCAATGTGCCGGCGGTCTTGGTCAGCTGCGTGACCAGCGGGCCCGGCCCCTTCTTGCCAGCGGCAGCCCCCAGAACCAGCACGCCGATCGCCGGATCATCCTGGACCTGCGCGATGATCTCGACCGCCGGATCACCTTCGCGGATCACCAGCTCCGGGTTGATCCCCTGCTTGTCGCGCATCCATTTGGCAAAGACCTCGAAATGCGCCTCGATCCGCTCGCGCTGTTCCTCGCGCATAAGGTCACCCACCCCGATCCAGTGGTTGAATTCCTCGGGCGGGATCACCGCGAGGATTTCTACCCCGGCCCCGGTGTGGGCGGCGCGCATCGCGGCAAAGCGCATCGCATTGAGACATTCGCGGCTGTCATCCAGCACGACGAGAAACTTGCGCATCGGTCTATCTCCTCAGGCGCGCATCATGCCGTGGATTTTTCTTGGGGGCAATCGCAGAGTCGGGGGGCTCTGCACCTCGCCCGTCGGGGGTATTCGAGGTCATATGAAACCGAGGAAGGATCAGTCGAAAGTGCCCGCAACGCGCCCCAAAAGCATAAAGGCGCGGGCGGTGCGGGTTTCGGAAAGCTCCGAAATTTCGGCATCACTCGCGGTCTCGGCAAACTGGGTAAACATCTTGTCAAAGCGACGCAGGAAATGATGCGCCGCATCGCGAAAGATCATGTCCTGCTTCATTCGGGCTGCCGTCAACGCCAGAGACGAGCGGTCGCGGATACCGCCCAAGGCGGCGATGGTGCGACCACGCTCTCCCCCGGCAAAGCGGCGCCATACCTCGGGGCGGGCCATATCGGGGCGCAGATCGTCCATATAGATGCCATCATGTGACATCAACGTCAGGATATCCTGCGAGGCGCGGATCAATTGAGCGGTGGGCCGATCCTTGAGCGCGCGACGCAGAGCGGCAAAGCCGACCTTGTCCTCGGGGTTGTCGGGGAAATTCAGAGCGCGAATAAAATCAGCGCGCTCGAGCGGGGCCTGAATATCCTCGGCAGAGGTACCAAGCGGCAGCGACACCTGATCGCCGGGGTCGCTGGGCGAGGGGACCGGGGCCAGTATCGGGCGCGGTTCGGGCATGCCCGCGCGGATCGAGGAAAACGTCGCCAATGCCGTTTCGGTTTTGCGTTGAGCGGCGGCGATTTCGTCGAGCTTTTGGCTGACAGTCTTGTCCACGGCCTGACCAATCGTCTGGCTCTGAGCTAGATAGGCCGCGCGGATTGCGTCAATGGCCGCGCGCAGGCGGCGGCTCTCCTCGCGCATCACGCGGCTGGTGCGGGCGGCAGTCGCCCCAACCCAAATCATCGCCACAGGCATGAAGACCGCAATCAAAACGATGACGAATTGCAGCGCGCCGCCGCCAGTTTCCTCTCGTGGGGTAAGAACCAGAAAAAACACCGCTGAGCCCAAAAGCCACAGCGCAGAAAGAGCCACCGCAATCCATTCGATCGAGGTGACTCCTTCGGCTTCGGATTTTGAGTCAAACCCCTTGGCGGGGCTATTTTCGGTGCGGGCTGGGCGCATGATAGGGTGCCTGATCAGATATAGGCGACCTTTATCACCTCATAGCCGCGATCACCACCGGGCGTTCGCACTTCGACGCTATCGCCCTCTTCTTTGCCGATGAGCGCCCGGGCAATCGGCGATTTTATGTTCAAAAGCCCTTTTTCGATGCTGGCCTCATGCTCGCCCACGATCTGATAGGTGCGTTCTTCGCCTGAGTCCTCGTCCACCAGCGTCACGGTTGCGCCGAACTTGATCGGGCCCGACAGCTTGGCCGGGTCGATCACCTCGGCAAGGCTCAGGATACCCTCGAGTTCCTTGATCCGGCCTTCGATGAAGGACTGTTTCTCCTTGGCGGAATGATACTCGGCATTCTCGCTCAGGTCACCATGCTCGCGCGCCTCGGCAATCGCACGGATGATCGCCGGTCGCTCGACCGATTTCAGCTGCTTCAACTCGACCTCAAGCGCGGCATGGCCGCCAGCCGTCATCGGTATCTTTTCCATATCAACCGTCCATTGTCAGAAGCGGGGCCGCTGGATAGCAGGCCCCGTCACATCACATCTCGAATTTCGAAGCAGATTGCCCGAAGCGCGCGCCCGATTGCAAGAGCGGATCGCGGAGCGCGCGAGATTAGGCCGCTGTCGCGTGACAAATTGCCGTTTTCCAATTGGTTTTACGTCGTGTTTCAATTGACGCTTGACACATGCGCAGGCTAGTCACACTCGCAACTTTGTTGCGCGACAAGCCTTGATAGCCGCGCCCCGGGAAAAGGATGAGGACGATGACCGAGACAACACGCGAGACGATGGAATATGACGTTGTGATCGTGGGCGCGGGCCCGGCCGGTCTCTCGGCGGCGATCCGCCTCAAGCAGCTTGATCCCGATTGCGCCGTTGTGGTGCTTGAAAAGGGGTCAGAGGTGGGGGCGCATATCCTGTCCGGCGCGGTGCTGGATCCCTGCGGTCTTGATGCGCTGATCCCGGATTGGAAAGAGCGCGGCGCGCCGCTCAACACGCCGGTGACCGAGGACAACTTTTACATGCTGGGCGAGGCGGGCAAGATCCGGGTGCCGAATTTGCCGATGCCCCCCCTGATGAACAACCACGGCAATTACATCGTCTCGATGGGCAATGTCTGTCGCTGGATGGCCGAACAGGCCGAGGAACTGGGCGTCGAGATCTTCCCGGGCATGTCCTGTTCGGAGCTGGTTTATGGCGAGCACGGCGAGGTCAAGGGCGTCGTGGCTGGCGAGTTCGGCAAGAACGAAGACGGCACCCCCGGTCCGAATTACGAGCCGGGGATGGAATTGCACGGCAAATACGTGTTCCTGAGCGAGGGGGTGCGCGGTTCGCTCGCAAAAGAGGTCATCGCCAAATACGATCTCTCCAAGGGCAAGGAGCCGCAGAAATTCGGCCTCGGCATGAAGGAGATCTGGGAGATCGACCCCGCCAAGCATCGTCCCGGCACAGTCACGCATACGATGGGCTGGCCGCTTGGCAGCAACGCCGGTGGCGGATCGTTCATCTATCACCTTGAGAACAATCAGGTCTATGTGGGTTTCGTGGTGCATCTGAACTACAAAAACCCCTACCTTTTCCCCTATATGGAATTCCAGCGGTTCAAGCATCATCCGATGGTGGCCGATCTGCTCAAGGGCGGCAAGCGCGTGGCCTACGGCGCGCGCGCGATTTCCGAAGGCGGATATCAGTCGATGCCCAAGATGGTTGCTCCGGGCGTGGCGCTCTTGGGATGTTCGGTGGGCATGGTCAACGTGCCGCGGATCAAGGGCAACCACAACGCCATGCTCTCGGGCAAGGCCGCGGCAGAGGCGGCGCATGCGGCGCTGGCCGCAGGGCGCGCCAGCGATGAGTTGAGCGACTACGAGACCGAGGTGCGCAGCGGTGCGATCGGCAAGGACCTGAAAAAGGTGCGCAACGTCAAACCGCTCTGGTCGAAATATGGCCTTCTTGCCTCGCTCGGCCTTGGTGGGTTCGATATGTGGACCAACACCATCGGGTTCAGCCTGCTGGGCACGCTGAGCCATGGCAAGACCGATGCCGCCGCGACCGAACCGGCAGCGAAACACAAGCCCATCGACTATCCCAAACCCGATGGAAAGCTGAGCTTTGACCGGCTGACCAATGTCAGCTTCTCGATGACCAATCACGAGGAAAGTCAGCCCGCGCACCTGCACTTGAAAGATTCATCGGTGCCGATTGGCGTGAACCTGCCGAAATATGACGAACCCGCGCAGCGCTATTGCCCGGCGGGCGTTTATGAGGTGGTTCGCGAAGAGGGCAAGGACCCGCGTTTCGTCATCAACTTTCAGAACTGCGTGCATTGCAAGACCTGCGATATCAAGGACCCGAGCCAGAACATCAACTGGGTCACGCCGCAGGGTGGGGATGGGCCAAACTATCCCAATATGTAAGCAGAACGTGATGTTCGGGAATGCGGCGTGGCAATTGTGCCGCGCCGCATTGCCTTGGGGGGGCGGGCATATTACGTTTGCATCGAACCGGACCATAAAAGGCAGGACAGCGTGACCTATCGACCCCTTACGGCGCTTGCATTCACCGCCCTTTTGCAGGTCATGCCCCTGCCCCTCATGGCAGAGCCATCCGCCGGGGCCTATCTTGCAGCGCAACAGGCACGCGCGACGGGCGATTTTTCCGCCGCCGCCCAGTATTATGCGCAGGCACTCACCCGTGATCCATCCAATCCGGCGCTGCTTGAGAATGCGACTGTGGCCTATCTTGCCTTGGGCAAGCTGGAGCCCGCCGTTGCCGTCGCACGCAAAATCGAGGCGGACGGGCTGCGAAGCCAGGTAAGCCAGATGGCGCTTGTTGCCGACGAGACGCGAAAAGGGCAATGGGATGCGCTCTTGAAACGGATCGAAGAGAAGCGTGGCGTTGGCGATCTTGCGGATGGGATGATTTCGGCAT
The DNA here is from genome assembly GCF_000768555.3 of Roseovarius mucosus DSM 17069. Classification (GTDB taxonomy): domain Bacteria; phylum Pseudomonadota; class Alphaproteobacteria; order Rhodobacterales; family Rhodobacteraceae; genus Roseovarius; species Roseovarius mucosus. The sequence continues at coordinate 409,908 of NZ_KN293991.1, read as the reverse complement.
GGGCCGATCTGGGCAAGGGCGACATGACATCGGCGCTGTCGCGATTCGATGCCGTGGCGCAAGAGCGCGGACTGCGCAGCTTTGCAATTTACCACAAAGCTTTGGCGCTGGCTTCGGTTGGGGATTTCGAAGGCGCGGACAAAGTGTTCAGCGGCGAGGATGACGGACCCATTCAGCGCACACGGCGCGGTGTTATCGGCTGGTCACAGGTTCTGAGCCAACTGGGAGAACACGGGCGCGCCGTCACCATTATCGACGATACATTTGGCACCGATCTCGATCCCGAGATTGAAACCCTCCGCGCACGGCTTGCGGCGGGAGAGAGCGTGCCATTCGATCTGGTCAACAGCGCGTCGGACGGGGTTGCCGAAGTATTTTTCTCGCTCGGTCGCGCGCTCATGCAAGAGGCCAATGACGAATATGTCCTGATCTATGCCCGTGTGGCAGAGATGATCAAGCCTGCCCATGTCGATGCGGTGTTGATGGCCGCTGGCCTATTAGAGGATCTGGAGCGGTTCGATCTGGCCATTGAAGCCTATAAAAAAGTGCCGCGCGATCATCCCTCGTATCATCTGGCGGAACTCGGGCGCAGCGACGTGTTGCGCCGCGCAGGCAAACCGGACGCGGCCATCGAAGTGCTGGAGCAATTGGCGCGAGACTATCCCAACCTAGCGGAGGTGCATGTTGCGGTTGGCGACCTCTACCGGTCACAAGAGAACTTTGCTGCTGCGGTGCCAGCCTATGACCAAGCGCTCGATCTCTATCAGGCGCGGGGCAACGATCAGTGGTTCGTGCGTTATGCCCGCGCCATCAGCCACGAGCGGCTGGACAACTGGCCCGAGGCCGAAGCCGATTTTCGTCGTGCATTGGAATTGAACCCGGATCATCCGCAGGTATTGAATTATCTCGGCTACACGATGGTGGAAAAGCAGATCAATCTAGATGAGGCGTTGAACATGATCGAGCGCGCCGTCGCGGCACAGCCCGACAGCGGCTATATCGTCGATAGTCTGGGATGGGTGCTCTATCGTCTTGGACGCTATGAAGAGGCCATCGTGCAGATGGAGCGCGCCGCCGAGTTGATGCCGACCGATCCGGTGGTCAATGACCATCTTGGAGATGTTCTCTGGGCTGTGGGCCGCAAGGTAGAGGCGCGGTTTCAGTGGAAACGCGCATTGTCCCTGAATGAAAGCGAACCCTCGCCCGACCTGGAGCCAGAGCGCGTGCGCCGCAAGCTGGAAGTCGGGCTGGATCAGGTGCTGAAGGACGAAGGCGCGGAGCCGCTGAAACTTGTCAAAGATGGCAACTGACGGATTCGCCCCCGCCAAGATAAACATATCATTGCATGTCACCGGGCGTCGGCCGGATGGCTACCACCTGCTTGATTCCCTGGTGGTCTTTGCCGATATGGGCGACCGCCTGCGCCTGCGACTTGCGCCCGAACCTCTGCTAAGCGTGACCGGTCCGATGGCCGAGGGTGTGCCGACGGGCGCTGACAACCTTGTGCTGCGGGCGGCTGCACTGATGGGGATCACCGCGGATATAACGCTCGAAAAGTATCTGCCAGCCGCGGCGGGCATTGGCGGCGGGTCCAGCGATGCGGCGGCCTGCCTGCGCGCGCTCTCGGAGATGTGCCGTCTGCCGGTGCCAAGCGATGTCTCGGCGCTTGGGGCCGATGTGCCGGTTTGCCTGATTGCACGCGCCGCGCGGATGCGTGGGATTGGCGAGGAGGTCGTGCCGTTGGACGGCTTGCCCACGCTTGATGCCGTGCTGGTCAATCCCGGTGTGCCGGTCTCGACGCCAGCGATCTTTCGCAGGCTTACACAGCGCGCCAATCCGGCGATGCCTGCGCAATTGCCCAAATGGCCTGACGCCACCGCTCTGATCAACTGGCTGGGCGCGCAACGCAACGACCTGCAAGATGCGGCTATTGCCGAAGCGCCGGTAGTGGCCAATGTCCTGCAAGAGATTGCATCGACGCGGCACTGTGCCCTTGCGCGGATGTCCGGATCAGGAGCCACCTGTTTCGGGCTCTATCCCGATACCGCGACCGCCACGCGCGCTGCACAATCGCTGAGTGCCGCACACCCCGGTTGGTGGGTGCAGGCCACGCGGCTTAGCTGATCCGCGCCACCACATAGCCAGCAAGCGCATCAAGCATGCGCCGCACCGGATGATCCGGCAACACGGAAATCGCGCTGCGCGCACGTGCGGCCCATTCCAGCGCTTCGGCGCGGGTTTGCTCCAGGGCCCCCTGTGATCGCATCAGCGTCAAGGCATGCTCCAGATCGCCCTCTTGTTGATCGCCCTTTTCGATGGTGCGTTTCCAGAAAGCGCGCTCTTCGGCATTGGCTGCTGCCACCGCCTTGATCACCGGCAGGGTCAGTTTGCGCTCACGGAAATCATCACCGACGTTCTTGCCGGTGGATTTGACGTCGCCCTGATAATCAAGCAGGTCATCGACGATCTGAAAGGCGATCCCGAGCGCATCGCCATACTCGAAGAGCGCCTTGACGTGATCCTCTGGCGCGCCCGCAATCACGCCCCCCACTTCGGTCGCGGCAGAAAAGAGCGCCGCTGTCTTGCCGCGCACCACTTGGAGGTAGATTTCCTCGGTCGTTGCTAGGTCCTGCGCCGCGCTCAGTTGCAGCACCTCGCCCTCGGCAATCGTAGCCGAAGCGTTGGAGAGAATGTCGAGAACCCGGAGTGATCCGGGCTCGACCATCAACTGAAAAGCACGGGCGAAAAGATAGTCGCCGACCAGAACGCTGGATTTATTGTCCCAAAGCAGGTTGGCGGTGGGGCGCCCGCGCCGCTGAGCGCTCTCATCCACCACGTCATCATGCAGAAGCGTGGCCGTGTGAATGAACTCAACCGTCGCCGCCAGATGCACGTCGAAAGGACCATCGTAACCGCACAGATCCGCTGCCGCGAGAACCAGCATGGGGCGCAGGCGCTTGCCCCCTGCCTCGACCAGATGCGCGGTCACTTGCGGGATGCGCGGTGCATGGCGGGACGCCATCCGCTCGCGGATCAAGAGATTGACCGCATCCATCCTGACCGCAAGATGCGCGGCCAATTGTTCGTGCGGTTTCGTGGCGATTTCATCCAATCCCATAAGTCCCCCGTCAACATGGCTCGACATAGTGCGCGCCCTGCTCTTATCTATGGCCCATGAAACAACTTTTGCGAACCAATGACATTGCGTCCATCGCCTTTGCTCAGGCTCTTCTTCAGGGCGAGGGTATAGACTGCTTTGAAATGGACGTAAACATGAGCATCCTTGAGGGTTCGATCGGGGTCTTTCCAAGGCGCCTGATGGTCGCCAACGAGGATTATGAGGACGCGCGGATCACGCTCATCGACAATGGGTTCTCGCTTGAGGACTGAGCCTTTTGCCGAGGAAGACCTGAGCCACGACGCCTTTTTGGGGGGGCGACTGCGGATTGCGCAACCAAAGACGGGCTATCGCGCCGGAATTGATCCGGTGCTGCTGGCAGCCAGCGTGCCAGCCCGGGCGGGTCAGAGCCTGCTTGATCTGGGGTGCGGATCGGGAATCGCCGCGCTTTGCGTTGCGGCGCGGGTGCCGGGCGTCGTGCTTGCGGGGCTGGAGATTCAGCCCGCCTATGTGGCCCTCGCACTCCGAAACTCTGCGGCCAACAGTCTGTCGCTCGAGGTAACAGAGGGCGACATTGCCGACATGCCCGCCGCCCTGCGCGCGAAGCAATTCGATCACGTGATCGCCAACCCTCCCTATTTCGACCGAAGCCACAGCACCGCCGCCGAGGATGCCGGCCGCGAGCGGGCGATGGGCGAGGCGCTACCGCTGGCGGACTGGGTGCGCGCCGCGGCCAGGCGCACGCGCGCAGGGGGCACCGTGACCTTCATTCAGAGGGCAGAGCGATTGCCGGATCTTCTGGCGGCGATGGCGGCACATCTGGGCAGCATCGAGATTCTGCCGCTGATACCGCGCCGGGGCCGTGCGGCGCGGCTGTTTCTGCTTCGGGGGCGCAAGAACGGACGCGCAGCACTACGACTGCACGATGGCTGGCTGCTGCACGCCGGCGAAAATCACGGGCAGGATGGAGAAGATTACACCTCCGCCACCTCGGATGTGCTCAGGAAGGCAGCAGCGCTGCCATTCCCTGCCTGATTTACTTAAAATGCCGCAGGCAAAGCGCCGCGCAGTTTGCAAGTGCAGCGTGACAGTATTGTAAAAATGTGGTGCACTTCCCATGTCGAATAGACACACCCACACCACAGAGGAGACTGCCCATGAGCTTGAGTTCGCATATCGAAGAACTGAAGAAGAAACATCTCGCGCTCTCGGAACAAGTGGAACGGGCGCAGCGCGCGCCGGGCAGCAGCACGCTAGAAATCGCGGAGCTGAAGAAGCAGAAACTCAAGATCAAGGAAGAAATCGAGCGCCTTTCTGTCAGCGCCTGACAGCGCCGGATATCTCATCACGGGTCTTGTCCGCTGGCTTGCGGACAAGGCCTTTTTCATGAGCTGCGGCATTGCGCGTCACATAACCACCCGGCAGGTAAGATTGATCCGCCCTCCCCCGCGCAAGAGGCTGGAACTGCCGGGTCTGATCCGGTCAATCCCGTGATAAACCAACCGCGCCGCACCCCCCATCACCACCACATCGCCAGACGCGAGCCAGAGAGAGTCGGTCTTGCCGCCACGTGTCAGATTTCCGATGCGAAAGAGCGCGTCATCCCCCAAAGAGACCGACAGCACCGGCCAACTGAAATCGACCTCGTCGCGATCCTGATGGAGACCCATGCGCGCCTCTGTCGTGTAATGATTGATCAAGCAACAATCGGGAAGGCGCGTTTCGCTAACCAAGGCACGCCAGATTGCTAGAACAGGCTCGGGAATCGGAGGCCAGGCCATACCGTCCGGATGGTGGCGAGCATAACGATACCTTTGCCCGTCACTGATCCAGCCATAGCGGCCCGCCGAGGTCATTCGCACACTCATCGCGCGGCCGGTGGGCGTCACGGGCTGAAAGAGCGGTGCTCGAGCCACGACATCGCGCAAAGCGGTAACAAGTGCCGCCTGTTCCCCAAGATCAAGCCACCCTTTGTAGATTGCGACATCCCGCAGAATCAGCGTGGGCTCTGACATCCTCTGTCTCCTTTTGTGCCGGACAGCACCAATTCGGACCAAATTCGAGGAATTGCCCCGCAGCCACCGCTTGCAGGGGCACAATCCCCTGCCTATATACGCCCGGAAACACTGGTCACGCTACGAGCAGACCTGTAATTCACCGGGGGCCGGATGCCGGAACGGGTCGGGCCTCTGTCACATCGCCTAAGTTAGAAGGGATCGAACAACATGGCCAAAGTTATTGGTATTGACCTCGGCACCACCAACAGCTGCGTCGCGATCATGGACGGCTCTCAGGCCCGCGTGATCGAAAACTCCGAAGGTGCGCGCACCACCCCCTCCATCGTCGCATTCACCGAGACAGAGCGTCTTGTGGGTCAGCCGGCCAAACGGCAGGCCGTGACCAATCCGGAAAACACGATCTTTGGTGTGAAGCGCCTTATCGGCCGTCGCGCTGACGACACCTATCTCGCCAAAGACAAGAAGAACATGCCGTTCACCGTGATTGACGGTGGTAACGGCGACGCTTGGGTTCAGGCACGCGGCGAGAAGTATAGCCCCTCGCAAATTTCCGCCTTCATCCTCGGCAAGATGAAAGAAACCGCCGAGAGCTATCTCGGCGAAGAGGTGACGCAGGCCGTCATCACCGTGCCCGCCTATTTCAACGACGCACAGCGTCAGGCCACCAAGGACGCCGGTAAAATCGCCGGTCTCGAAGTGCTGCGCATCATCAACGAACCGACGGCGGCTGCGTTGGCCTATGGTCTGGACAAGAAAGATACGCATACCATCGCCGTCTATGACCTTGGCGGCGGCACCTTTGACGTGACCATCCTCGAGATTGACGATGGTCTCTTTGAGGTGAAGTCCACCAATGGCGACACCTTCCTTGGCGGTGAAGACTTTGACATGCGGATCGTCAACTACCTCGCCGAGGAGTTCAAGAAAGAGCATGGCGTTGACCTGACCAAGGACAAGATGGCGCTTCAGCGCCTAAAGGAAGCGGCAGAAAAGGCCAAGATCGAGCTGTCCAGCTCTTCGCAGACGGAAATCAACCAGCCGTTCATATCGATGGGGTCGAACGGCCAGCCGCTGCACATGGTCGTCAAACTGACCCGCGCCAAGCTCGAAAGCCTGGTTGGGGATCTCATCACCGCCTCGCTCAAGCCCTGCAAGGCCGCGCTCAAGGATGCTGGCCTGACAGCGGCGGATATCGACGAGGTGGTCCTTGTTGGCGGTATGACCCGCATGCCGCGCGTGGTCGAGGAAGTGACCAAGTTCTTTGGCAAAGAGCCGCATAAGGGTGTGAACCCCGATGAGGTGGTTGCCATGGGTGCGGCCATTCAGGCCGGTGTGCTTCAGGGGGACGTCAAGGATGTGGTCCTGCTCGACGTGACGCCGCTGTCGCTCGGGATCGAGACCCTTGGCGGCGTGTTCACGCGCCTGATCGACCGCAACACGACCATTCCGACCAACAAGAGTCAGATCTTCTCGACAGCCGAGGACAACCAGTCGGCTGTGACGATCCGCGTGTTCCAGGGCGAGCGGGAAATGGCGGCGGACAACAAGATGCTGGGCCAGTTCAATCTGGAACACATCCCGCCCGCACCGCGCGGTATGCCCCAGATCGAGGTGACATTCGACATCGACGCCAACGGCATCGTGTCGGTGTCGGCCAAAGACAAGGGCACCAACAAGGAACAGAAGATCACGATTCAGGCGTCGGGCGGTCTGTCTGACGAAGACATCGAAAAGATGATCAAGGACGCCGAAGAGAATGCCGAGGCCGACAAGGCCCGTCGCGAGTTGGTCGAAGCCCGGAATCAGGCCGAAAGCCTTATCAACGCGACGGAAAAGTCGATCGAGGAGCATGGCGACAAGGTCGATCCGACCACGGTCGAGGCGATCGAACTGGCCATTGCCGCACTCAAGGACGAACTTGAGACCGACAATGTCGGCAAGATCAAATCTGGCATCCAGAACGTGGCCGAAGCGTCGATGAAGCTGGGAGAGGCGATCTACAAGTCAAGCCAGAGCGAGTCTGACGACGAGCCGCGTGCAGCCGATCGTGGCGGCGACGAGGATGATATCCTTGACGCCGATTTCGAGGATCTCGACGACAACAAGCGCGCCTGAGGCCCGTCTTGACCCACTGGGACCGATCCGGAATTGCACCGGACCGGTCCCGACAGGGTTATACCAAGGAGATCCCCGATGGCCAAACGTGACTATTACGAAGTGCTCGGGCTGTCCAAGGGCGCCTCGGCAGACGACATAAAGAAGGCCTATCGCAAGAAGGCCAAGGAACTGCATCCCGACCGCAACGCCGACAATCCCGACTCTGAACGCCAGTTCAAAGAGGCAGGAGAGGCGTATGACGTGCTCAAAGACCCCGACAAGAAAGCGGCTTATGATCGTTTCGGTCATGCGGCCTTTGAGGGCGGCATGGGCGGGGGTGGTGCGCGTCCGGGTGGCTTTGGCGGAGGCGCCGGCCAAGGTGATTTCGCCTCTGCTTTCTCGGATGTGTTCGATGACCTGTTCGGCGATTTCATGGGTGGCGGGCGTGGCGGCGGACGTCAACGCGCGGCCCGTGGTGCCGATCTACGCTATAACCTGCGTGTGACGCTGGAAGAGGCCTATGCCGGCCTGCAGAAGACGATCAAGGTACCCTCCGCCGTGCCCTGCGATGCCTGCGAGGGCTCCGGGGCCGAAGGTGGTGCACAGCCCAGCACTTGTCCCACCTGTTCGGGCATGGGCAAGGTGCGTGCGCAGCAGGGTTTCTTTACTGTTGAACGGACTTGTCCCACCTGTGGCGGTCTGGGACAGATCATCAAGAACCCTTGCAAAAGCTGTCAGGGTCAAGGCCGCGTGCAAAAGGATCGCGCGCTCTCGGTCAATATCCCGGCCGGGGTGGAAACCGGCACCCGTATCCGGCTTGCGGGTGAGGGCGAGGCAGGCATGCGCGGCGGTCCGTCAGGTGACCTTTATATCTTCATCGAAGTGGCCAAGCATGAGCTGTTCGAGCGCGAGGAAACCAACCTCTTTTGCCGCGTCCCTGTGTCGATGACCAAGGCGGCCCTAGGAGGCGATATCGAAGTGCCCACCATCGACGGGGGACGCAGCCGGGTCAAGATCCCGCCGGGATCGCAATCAGGTCGGCAGATGCGCCTGCGCGGCAAGGGGATGCCCGCGCTGCGTGGCGGGGCTCCTGGCGATATGTTCATCGAGATGGCGGTGGAAACGCCGGTCAACCTTACCGCGCGGCAAACCGAACTCTTGCGCGAGTTCGAGGCTCTGAGCGAGGATAACAGCCCCGAGAGCAAGAGCTTTTTCTCATCGGTCCGAAGTTTCTGGGACTCGATGAAGAGCTAAACCAAGCCCGGCCAGACATGGCCGGGTTTTTTCATCCACCGCGCATTCGTTAACCTTTTGCTAAGGCTCTTGCAACAATGTGGGCGCATGAGCAAACGCCGCGCCTTCTCCGACATGCCCCTTCCCCTCTTTGCCAATGACGTGGCAGAGGGACAACGGAGTGCGACGCAGCCTTCCTACATTCGCGATCACCGCACCCGTCTGCGCGCTCGCTTTCTTGACGGCGGTGCTGCGGCGATGCCGGATTACGAGTTACTGGAACTCGTGCTCTTTCGCGCCATTCCCCGACGCGATGTGAAACCGTTGGCGCATATGCTGCTGGCGCATTTCGGGGATTTCAACGGGGTCATCTCAGCCCCGATGGACCGGCTTATCGCGCTGCCCGGCGTGGGCGAGGCGGTGGCGACGGAACTCAAGATCGTCGAAGCAGCAGCGCATCGTCTGGCCCGCGCCCGTGTGCTCAAACGTCAGGTCATTTCCTCTTGGGACGCGTTGCTCGACTATTGCCACACCACCATGGCCCATGCCGAGATAGAACAGTTCCGCGTATTTTATCTGGACCGCAAGAATACTCTCATCGCGGATGAAGAACAGGCGCGCGGCACCGTGGATCATGTGCCGGTCTATCCGCGTGAGGTGGTCAAACGCGCGCTGCATCTCAATGCAAGCGCGCTCATTCTGGTGCACAATCATCCCTCGGGCGATCCCACGCCCTCTGCCGCTGATATCGACATGACACGACAGGTGCAAACCGCCGCCGAGGCGCTTGGCCTGACGCTGCATGACCATATTGTCATTGGTAAATCCTCTGAGGTCAGCTTTCGCTCTGCGGGCTATCTCTGAGCTGCGTTACCGCACCCAGACCTCAACGCGCCGGTTCACCTGCCGCCCCCAAGCGGTGTCGTCGCAGGCCATTGGCATCGCCTCGCCGAAGGCATCCAACTCCAGACCGATCCGCTCCAGATTTGCAGTCTCGGCGGCGCGCGTCACGGCACGCTGCACCGTCTCGGCCCGGCGCAGGGCAATGTCGCGATTGGTGCCCGCAGGACCATCCCCGTCGGAAAAACCAACAAAGACCAAGCGCCGCGCATCGTAATGGCCCAATTCCATCGCCCGGGCCAGTTGCTCGGCATTCGAGCGAGATTGCGCGTCAAGCCGGATCGAGCCCGCTTCAAAGCGGAAGGTGGTGGTCAACCGCTTGAGCGGCCCCAGCACCCGCACCATGCGCTGCAACTCCTCCAGCCCCACTTCTACGCCAGCCTGCGCAATTGCATTGGCAAACCGGTCGCCTTGCGCGTTGATCTCGATCTCTTCAGGGGTCTGATCAACGAAGCCTGCGCGCCGGATCACCAACTGCGCCGAGGGATCCCGCAGATAGGTCATGAATTCTCGCCCCAGTTTCGGCAGCCGCCGTGCGGGCAAATAGATGAAGAGGGGCGCCGTGAGCGGATAATCCTCTGTCTTGACCGCGCGGCGCGTGGCGCTGAGAGCAAAGCCACAGTCCCCCGTGAGCGCCAATTCCCAAGTGTCGCCCTGCTCCGAGCGCGTGGTCAGACCAATTGCGAAGGGATCGCGCGCGACCGCTTCGGCAAATGCGGAGCCGTCAGGATGACGCACTGCGTTGGCCACAACGTCCCGTCCATCGGGGCGCAGCACCTGATCGACGCTGGCCTGGCCTATGCCGGTGGCTGCGTCCCAGAGATGCACGTCTATCGGCGCATCTGGTCCCCCCAAAGCGACCCAATTGGTAATCTCGCCCGACAGCACCTGCGCCAATTCCCGAAGACTGATGTCCTGAACCGGATTGCTTGGTGCGACCACGGGAATGAGGGCATCAAGCGCCAGCACCCGCACCTGCCCTGGTGCCATCAGGTTGCCCAATCCCGCCTCGCGCGCGCGCGTGATTTCATCTTGGCGCGCCTCGCGCAGGGTCAGGGCAATGTCGGCCTCGTTCGCAAGAAGATCGGCAAATCCCTCATCGGTATTGGTCAAGCGAAAGACGAATTCACCGACCAGCGTACCGTCACCCTGATGCAGCGTAAAAACCAACTCTTGCGGGCTGATTTCATTGCGGGTCACATCATAACCGCCACGGATGCCAAACGCCTCAATCAACGCGGGCATCAACACCCGGCCAATCGTAGGTGCCCCGGAGAACACCAGCCGCGCCACGTAATGTTCCAGATCCGGACAGCCCGGCCCCTCGCAAGCCACGCCCGAACCATCGACCGTCAACTCGCCGTAAATCGTATCTACACGGTAAAATTCACCATCAAAGCCCAAAAGATTGCCGGAAATCTCGACCGCGCCATCGTGTGAGCGCAGTGTGACATCCTGTGCAAGGGCAACGCCCGGCTGGGCCAAAAACCAAAGTGCGGCGATTATCGCCGCACGCAGAATTGTCATAGCTTGCCCCCTGCAAGTCCGCGCTTCAGTTGGACGCGATCTTCAGGTCATTGAACAGGTTTTTCAACACAAGAAAGTCTCCGATCCCGTCGCAATCGGGCATTGCCAGCACGATATCCTGCACTTCGAGCCCATTTGCGCCGGTAGCGATGGATTGCGCCTCGAAATCGCGGCTGCAATTGGCGTCTGTCACCTCTGCCTCGACCTGCAAGAGAACGGTGCCATCCCGAGATGCTGCCCCGGTGGGAAACGTATAGACCTCGGCACGCAGCGCCTGATCCATTTCCGGCTCGCCTAGGGATGTGAGGAAACCGCCCTCGCCCTTGAGTGCGCGCGTCATGTCCCGACCCGCACCGGCCCAGACATGCCCGGACCCGCCAAAATCAGCGCCATATTCGAGCGCATGCACATGCAGCGCGGTACCACCCCGCCATTGCACGACATAGCGGTCATAGAGCGCGAGCGTGTCCACGGTCGCGGTGGCAATGGCCCCCTGTCCATCCTCAAAGGCTGCGATGAACACCGCCGATTCGGTCAGAGCGGGCACGCTCAACGTGCTCTCGCCATTATTATCGGTGACGGCTGTGAACATCATGCCGTTGTGATGCAGCGTAAATCCGGTGTTGGGCTGGCAGGGCGCGCTGAGTGTTACCTCGACCATGGCAGCGGCCTGTGCACGGGCCTGCATGACATAATCACAGGCGAAACTTGGCGCGACCTCTTCCTTGGGTAACGTGTTGGTCCGCTGGGCCTCTTCTGCCACAGCAAGCGTCACAGGGGCTGCTGGCAGAGCCACAGGCTCTGGCGCGGTTATCGGGGGCACCGCCTCCGCCGAGGTCAGCTCGATCTGTGTGATCTCGACTGGCGCCTCAACAGTCTGGGCGGGGACCAGTTCGGCGCTCTGCGCGGGGCTCTGTGCCCCTGCCTGCATGAAATAGCCTATACCCAATGCACAGGCGAGCGTGCCGCCTGCGGTGATGTAACGTCTGGCCTTGGACATACCACTCTCCCTGACACATCAATTGTCACGGGGAAGCTACATTTCAAAAATGGCCCCCATATGGCGGGGAATGGGTGTCAATCGGGCAGTCGGCGCTAGGCCAGCCGCCCGTGGCAATGCTTGAACTTCTTGCCAGATCCACACGGACACGGATCGTTGCGGCCCGGATTGCCCCATGTTGCGGGATCATTCTCATCAAAGCCGGGGGACGCGCTCTCATTGACTTCAGCCGGTTCACCGGTGTCCGCCGCCGCCATCATCGCTGCGCGCTGTGCCGCCATTTCTTGAATGAGCTGCTGTTGTTCGGCCTCGCTCATGGGACGGATCTGCGCCAGCTTCTGCGTGACATCCATACGCAGGCTGTCGAGCATATTCTCGAAGAGCTGGAACGCCTCGTTCTTGTATTCGTTCAGCGGGTCGCGCTGTGCATAGCCACGAAAGCCCACGACGCTGCGCAGATGCTCGAGCGTCAGCAGATGTTCGCGCCATTTGCCGTCAATCGTCTGCAACAGAACCTGCTTCTCGATCATCCGCATCGTGTCGGGACCGAATTGCGCCGCCTTGGCCGCCATCATCTCGTCGGCGGCCTTGTCCAGCCGGGCGACGATATCTTCGTCGTCCACGCCTTCTTCTGCGGCCCAGTCGATCACTGGCAGGTCCATATTTAGTTTTTCGATCACGGCCGCATAGAGCCCTTGGGTATCCCATTGATCGGCATAAGTCTTGGGCGGCATGTATTGATCGACGAGATCGTCGATCACTTCGCCGCGCATGTCCTTGACGATCTCGCTGAGATCCTCGGCGCGCATGATGTCGAGTCGCTGTTTGAAGATCACCTTGCGCTGCTCGTTCATAACGTCGTCGAATTTCAGCAATTGCTTGCGGATGTCAAAATTGCGCCCTTCGACCTTGGCCTGTGCGCGTTCCAGCGACTTGTTGACCCAAGGGTGAATGATCGCCTCGCCCTCTTTCATCCCGAGTGTCGCCAGCACCTTTTCCAGCCGCTCAGAGCCAAAGATGCGCATCAGATCGTCTTCAAGGCTGAGGAAGAAGGCCGATTTGCCCGGATCGCCCTGACGGCCAGAGCGGCCCCGTAGCTGATTGTCGATCCGGCGGCTTTCGTGCCGCTCGGTGGCAAGGACAAAGAGGCCACCCGCGGCTTTGACCGCCTCTTCGTCGGCGGCATGTTCGGATTCGATCCGCTTGCGGATGTCTTCCGGGTCAGCGTCGGGGGCGGCGGCGATGGCCTCCATGATCTTGAATTCGACGTTGCCACCCAGCTTGATGTCGGTGCCGCGTCCGGCCATGTTTGTGGCAATCGTGACCGCCCCCAGCTTGCCCGCATCGGCAACGATCTGGGCCTCTTTCTCGTGCTGGCGCGCATTGAGCACGTTGTGCGCGATCCCGGCATCGGTCAGCAACTTGCTGAGCATCTCGGATTTCTCGATGGACGTGGTACCCACCAGCGTCGGTTGGCCCTTTTCATTGGCGCTGCGAATGGCAGCGACGATAGCATCGAACTTCTCGCGGGCGGTGCGATAAACGGCGTCATCTTTGTCGATCCGTGCGATGGGCCGGTTGGTCGGAACTTCGACCACGCCCAGACCGTAGATTTCGCCAAATTCCTCAGCTTCGGTCAAGGCGGTACCTGTCATGCCCGACAGCCTGTCATATAGGCGGAAGTAATTCTGAAAGGTGACAGAGGCGAGGGTCACGTTCTCAGGTTGGATGGTGCAGCCTTCCTTGGCCTCGATTGCCTGATGCAGCCCGTCCGACAGGCGACGCCCGGCCATCATCCGGCCCGTGAACTCGTCGATCAGCACCACGTCGCCGCCGCGGACAATGTAATCCTTGTCCTTGGTAAACAGCTTGTGCGCGCGCAGACCCTGATTGACGTGATGCACGATGGTCGTGCTTTCGGGATCATAGAGCGATTGTCCTTCGGGCAGAATTCCCCGCGCAACGAGCAGGTTCTCGAGATACTCGTTCCCCTCTTCCGTGAAGGTAACGTTGCGGGTCTTTTCATCCAGCTTGTAGTGCTCATCCTGCAACTCCGGGATGAGCGCATTGATCGTTTGATACAGTTCGCTGCGGTCCTGGCTTGGACCTGAAATAATCAAGGGCGTGCGCGCCTCGTCGATCAGGATACTGTCCACCTCGTCGACCACGGCAAAGTTATGCCCGCGCTGGTTCATATCCTCGAGTGAAGATTTCATGTTGTCGCGCAGGTAGTCAAAGCCGAGTTCGTTATTGGTGGCATAGGTCACGTCGGCGGCATAAGCCGCCTTTTTCTCGGACTCGGGTTGTTGGGGATAGACCACGCCTGTGGTCATGCCAAGCGCGCCAAACACCTTGCCCATCCATTCGGCATCACGCTTGGCGAGGTAGTCGTTGACGGTGACGATATGAACGCCTTTGCCCGAGAGGGCATTGAGGTAGGCGGGGAAGGTTGCGACCAGCGTCTTGCCTTCGCCGGTCTTCATCTCGGCAATATTGCCCTGATGCAGGAAAATTCCACCTATGAGCTGCACGTCAAAGGCTCGGAGGCCCAAGGCCCGACGGGCCCCCTCACGGCAATTGGCAAAGGCTTCGGGCAGGAGGGTATCGAGACTCTCGCCTCCGGCGATCCGAGCTCTGAACTCATTGGTCTTGTCTATCAGCGCTTGATCGCTCAGGCCTTGATATTCGGGTTCCAGCGCGTTGATCTTTGCGATCAGCGGGCGTGTCGCCTTGATCTTGCGGTCATTCGGGGTGCCGAAGATCTTTTTGGCGACCGTTCCAATACCCAACATGTTTTATCCGTTCCGGTGTTTTGCCTATCCGTGGCAGGCAACCGCTTGCCCCTCTTGTCGCGTCCCCCTAAAACGGGACGCAAGACGGCGGTTCTGCCTTGGTCTCAAGGCGATGTAAGGGCCAGCCGGTTGAGTGTCAACGCTGCGCACCCGCGCACCCCCGCTCTGCGGGCTCCACCAAAGGATGATTTCATGTTTCGCCCCCTGCTTTCGACCGCAGCCTTCGTGACCGGGCTTGCCCTTGGCACGCAAGCCTTCGCGCAGGACACCCCGAGTGCAGATACGGTGATGGCCACCGTAGGCGGCACCGACATCACTCTTGGGCATATGCTGGCGGTGCGCGCAGCATTGCCCGCGCAATATGATCAGGTGCCCCCCGAGGTGCTCTTCAAGGGCGTTCTCGATCAACTGATCCAACAGGAATTGCTGAGCCAGGCGCATGAGGGCGAGATGTCGCGCGCCGCCGCGCTGCAACTCGAGAACGAGCGTCGCGCCGTTCTGGCCGCTGACGTGGCCGAGGACGTGGTCAACGCCGACATGACAGAAGAGCGTCTGCAGGCGGCCTATGAGGCACAATATGCCGGAGCCGAGGAGGAAACCGAATACAAGGCCGCTCATATTCTGGTCGAGACCGAGGAAGCGGCGCAAGAGTTGGTTTCCGAGTTGGAAGGAGGGGCGAATTTTGCTGAGCTTGCAAAAGAGCGTTCCATCGGCCCCTCTGGCCCGTCGGGCGGCGATCTGGGATGGTTTGGGGACGGTGTGATGGTGCCCGAGTTTTTTGCTGCTGTTGCAGCGCTTGAGGTGGGCGCTGTTTCGGCCCCGGTGCAAACGCAGTTTGGCTGGCATGTGATCAAGCTCAACGAGACCCGTGTCAAGGAGCGTCCCACCCTTGATGCCGTGCGCGATGAGTTGACCAACACCCTGCGCCAAGAGGCCTTTGACGCCTATATCGCCGAGCGCGAGGCCGCTACCGACGTGACCCGCACCGATACGAGCACGATGGACCCCGCTGTCATCAACCAAACCAACCTCTTGGAGAACTGAGCCATGGGTGCCAAGCCGCCGCTCTCCCCGCTTGCACCGGCGGGTTTCCCAGAACTGCCTGTGATCGGTGGCGTTAGCTTTGCCACGGCAGAGGCTGGTGTACGCTACAAGAACCGCACCGATTTGCTCTTGGTCAGCCTGGCGCCTGGAACTGCGATTGCCGGGGCCTTCACCCGCTCTGCCACGCGTTCCGCGGCGGTGCTGGATTGTCAGGACAAGATCGGCTGCGATTCGGCCTCTGGTGCCGCGATCGTGGTCAACTCGGGCAATGCCAATGCCTTTACCGGCCGACGCGGGGCCGAGTCGGTGCAGGCCATCACCGAGGCGGCGGCCAAGACGCTGGACATCCCCGCGAGCCGCGTCTTTTCCTCTTCGACGGGCGTGATCGGCGAGCCGCTGCCGCATGAGCGTATCATCGACAAGCTCGATGATCTGGTCGCAGCTCTGTCGCCCCACGCGATAGAGACCGCAGCCCGCGCCATCATGACCACCGACACCTTTCCCAAAGGCGCCTCCGAGGTGGTGACGATCGACGGGCAGGCCGTGCATATCGCGGGGATCGCCAAAGGCTCTGGCATGATCGCGCCTGATATGGCGACAATGCTGGTCTACATCTTTACCGATGCCGCGATAGATCAAGAGATCCTTCAGGACATGGTCAGCGCGCTTAATCGCACGACCTTTAATTGCATCACCGTGGATAGCGACACCTCGACCTCTGACACGCTGCTCGTTGCGGCGACGGGTGCCTCTGGCATTCGCGTGACCGAAAACAGCATGGGGTTCATGGAAGGGCTACGCCGCGTCATGCTGGATCTGACGCATCAGGTGGTACGCGATGGAGAGGGGGCGACGAAGTTCGTTGAAATCTCCGTCACCGGTGCCGCCTCGGACGCAGAGGCGCATATTCACGCCAAGGCCATCGCCAACTCACCTCTGATCAAGACCGCCATTGCGGGCGAAGATCCCAACTGGGGCCGCGTTGTCATGGCGATCGGCAAATCCGGTGCGCGGGCGGACCGCGATCTTCTCGCGATCTGGTTTGGCGACATGCAGGTGGCCAAGGACGGTTTTGTCAGCCCAAGCTATGACGAGGCCACCGCCGCCGCCTACATGAAGCGCCAGGAGATTGTCATTCATGTCGATCTCGGTCTTGGCGGTGGCACCGCTCGCGTCTGGACCTGCGATCTGACGCATGGCTATATCGACATCAACGCGGATTACCGGTCGTGAAAACCGTTCTGGTTTCGGCGGTCGCCCTGATTGATGTGGACGGTCGTATTCTCTTGACCCAGAGGCCGGAGGGCAAATCCATGGCCGGTCTCTGGGAATTTCCCGGCGGCAAGGTCGAATCGGGCGAGACGCCAGAGGTGGCGCTGATTCGGGAATTGCACGAGGAGCTGGGAATCAGTACCTGGGCCAGTTGCTTGGCCCCTTTAACCTTTGCCAGCCACTCCTACCCTGAATTCCATCTGCTGATGCCCCTCTTTGCCTGTCGCAAATGGGAGGGAATCGTACAGGGGCGCGAGGGGCAAGCGCTGAAGTGGGTGCGCGCGGCGGACCTTCGATCATACCCGATGCCGCCAGCAGATATTCCGCTGATACCCATCTTGCGCGACTGGCTCTGACGCGCAAACCAGGGTTTCGCTCCCCTTAAATTCAACACTGTCAATCGTTTTGCGCTTGCGGCCCGGTAGGGTTCTGGTAGCTGCAAAAAAATTCGACACTATGCGAATAGCTAGTATCTTTTTCATCAAATATGGAAATACTCATACAACTTTGACAGGCTTGTTACATGCGGGGGGAATGACATGCTGCGAACTGTTCAGTTGGGATCTTGTGTTTCCATACAGGGAATATTCGTTCGGCTTCTCAGCAATGGCTTGATGCAGGTCAGGGTTGGCAGCCGGCTTTACTCTGGTCGCCCGGTGAAACAGCGCACCGCCTGATACCGTATCGTCTGCCTTAACGAACTTTGATATGAAAAAGGGGCCGCACTCTGGGGCCGCCCCTTTGTTTTTTCCGGCCCTATTGATCAGGCCAGCGTGCGCACGACTTCTTCGCGCTCAAAAATCTCGATCACATCGTTGGGACGGATGTCATCATAATTCTCGAAGGCCATACCGCATTCCTGGCCGGACTGGACCTCGTTGACATCATCCTTGAACCGTTTGAGCGTCTTGAGCGTGCCCTCATGGACCACCACGTCATCGCGCAAGAGACGGACACCCGAAGATTTCCGTGCGACGCCCTCTGTCACCAGACAGCCCGCCACGCGACCAATGCCGGTGACCTTGAACACTTCCTTGATCTTGGCATAGCCGATGAACTTCTCACGGATTTCATTACCCAAGAGACCGCTTGCCGCCGCTTTCACATCGTCGACCAGATCGTAGATCACCGAATAATACCGGATCTCGACGCCTTTCTGGTTGGCGGTGTTGCGTGCGGGCGCATTGGCGCGGACGTTAAAGCCAAACACCGGCGCGCCTGATGCTTCGGCCAGACCGATGTCAGACTCGGTGATGGCGCCCACACCGGAATGAAGTACGCGCACGCGCACTTCTTCGTTGCCGATCTTTTCCATCGCCTGAACGATAGCCTCGGCAGAGCCCTGCACATCCGCCTTGACGACAATGGGCAGTTCCTTGACGTTCTCGTCTTCCTTGGCCTTGGCCAAAAGCTGTTCGAGAGTGGTGCCTGCACCAACGGCAGCACGCTTTTCTTTGGAGGCATTGGCGCGGTATTCGGCAATCTCGCGGGCCTGCGCTTCAGTTTCGACGACGTTCAGCACGTCACCGGCCTCGGGTGTGCCGTTGAGGCCCAGAACCTCGACCGGCACCGAGGGGCCAGCCTCTTTGATGCGCTCGCCGCGATCATTGATCAACGCACGAACGCGACCATACTGCTCGCCCACGACAAAGATGTCGCCCTGACGCAACGTGCCCTTCTTGACGAGCACAGTCGCAACCGGGCCGCGACCCACGTCAAGCTGGGCCTCGATCACGGCACCTTCGGCGGCACGGTTCGGATTGGCCTTGAGTTCGAGAATCTCAGCCTGAAGCGCGATCGCCTCAAGCAACTCGTCCAGACCTTGCCCGGTGACGGCCGACACTTCGACATCCTGTACATCGCCGGACATCTGTTCGACGATCACCTCGTGTTGCAAGAGATCGGTGCGCACCTTTTGCGGGTTGGCCTCGTACTTGTCGATCTTGTTGATCGCCACAATCATCGGGACCTTGGCCGCCTTGGCGTGGTTGATTGCCTCGATGGTCTGCGGCATGACCGCGTCATCGGCGGCCACCACCAGCACAACGATATCCGTCACCTGTGCACCACGCGCACGCATGCTGGTAAAGGCCGCGTGACCCGGCGTGTCGAGGAAGGTCAGCAAGGCACCGCTGTCGGTCGTGACCTGATAGGCCCCGATGTGCTGCGTAATACCCCCGGCTTCGCCCGCCACAACCTTGGCATCGCGGATCGCATCCAAAAGAGAGGTCTTGCCGTGGTCGACATGGCCCATGATGGTGATGACTGGCGGGCGCTGCGTGAGGTCCTCGGGCCTGTCATCGACCTGATCAATCACATCTTCGACATCCGAGTCGCTTACGCGGACCACGCGGTGCCCGAACTCCTCGATGATGAGTTCGGCTGTATCGGCATCAATTGACTGGTTCTGCGTTACCATCATGCCATTTTGCATCAGCGCCTTGACCACATCGCCGACGCGTTCGGCCATACGGTTCGCCAATTCCGACACGACAATAGTCTCTGGCAGTTGCACATCACGCACGATCTTTTCGCGCTCTTGCAAACCACCCATTGCCTTTTGACGGGCACGCTCCTGCTTGCGCTTCATCGCAGCCATGGATTTCGGGCGACCGCCCTCGCCCCCAGCCAGAGCTTGATTCAGCGTGAGCTTGCCGCCGCGACGGGCATCTTCGCCCCCACGCGCCTTGCCCCGGCGGGTTTGCTGTTCGTCTTCTTCGCGCTTGCGTGCAACCGGTGCCACCTTGGAGGCGGGCGCACGTGATGCGGGAGCCGCCACAGGAGCCGCGTCCGGCTCCGCCGCCGAGGCCGCAGCCTTGAGCGCGGCCTGTTCGGTCGCGCGCTTCTGGCGGGCCTCTTCTTCTTCCCTGGCGCGGGCCTTTTCCTCGGCTTCGCGCTGTTCGCGCTCTTTGGCCTCGGCTTCTTCGCGACGGCGATTTCGCTCTTCCTCGCGCGCCTTTTCATCCGCCTCGCGTTGGGCTGCATCATCAGCTTCGCGCGCTCTGGCTGCGGCGAGCGCCTTCATCCGGCGCTCCAGCTCTGCATCAGAGATCCCTGCTGGACGCTTGGACGCACTGGTAATACCCGAAGACGTTGCGGAACCCGCAGCGCCGGTCGCGGCCGCAGGTTTGGGCACGACGACGCGCTTGCGCTTGGTTTCCACCACGACGTTCTTGGTTCTGCCATGGCTAAAGCTCTGCTTCACGTTCCCCGGCCGGGAACCTGCGCCACGCACCCCCAAAGGTTTCTTTCCGTCGTTGTCGCTCATAGTCTTCTACTTTCCTTTCCGGCGCGCTGTCTCGCCGTCCGAGACGCGCAGACCTTTCAGTCTTGCCGCCTCCTCTACAACACGTTGCAACAAACCTCCAGCACCCAGTGCCGCGTGGATTGTGGTTTGTCGACCAAAGGCCTGGCCCAGCTCGTCCGCCGTAAGCCAGCCAATGAAAGAGCCACCATAAGGCGTGCTCAGCTTGGATTTTCCGCGCTCAGAGCCATCGCTGGCCTGAATGAGAACACGCGCATCCTCGCGCATGAGCATGTCCTTGACCTTTTCATAGCCCGACACCGCGCGCCCACCCTTGCGGGCGAGACTGATGAGGTCGATCACCCGACGCACCAGAAGGGCCTCGACCTGATCCACAAGCTCTTCGGGTACCTGCACGGGCTGCTTGGCCGCGCGCGCAAACAGCCCCTTGTTTGCAGCCTTTTCAAGGGCGGCGCGATCCGCCGCGACCCAAATACCGCGCCCCGGCAGCTTTTCCGCGAGGTCCGGGGCAATCTGTCCTTCGGGACCGATCACAAAGCGGATGAGCCCATGCTTGGGCTGCACCTCACCCGAGGCGATGCATTTACGCTCAGGACCGTCGCTCCGGTCTTTGGGTTCACCACCGCGCCCCATGATGTGCTCCAAGGCCTGAGCGATCAGGCCTCAGCCTCCTCGTCATCATCGCCGTCGATATCGGCCTCGTCGGAATCGGCTTCAAGTTCGGTCGGATCGACCCAGCCCAGCATCACGCGGGCAGTCATCACCATATTCTGCGCTTCCTCGAGCGAGACGTCAAATTTCTCCAGAATACCCTCGTCCTTGACGCGCTCGCCTTTGACCGTGGTCCAGCCACCGGCCAGTTCCCAATCGGCGCAGGTGGCGAAATCCTCAAGCGATTTCACATCGTCCTCGGCCAATGCCAGCACCATCTGCGGCGTCAGCCCCTCAAAGGCGATCAGACTGTCCTCGACACCCAATTCGCGGGCCTTGTCCAAGGCGGCCTTGGCCTGCGCCTCGATCACATCGCGGGCGCGCGCCTGAAGTTCAGAGGCCGTGTCTTCGTCAACCCCGTCGATCACGAGCAATTCGTCAAGATCGACATAGGCCACCTCTTCGAGGTTGGTGAACCCTTCTGAGACCAGCAGTTGCGCAAAGAATTCATCCAGGTCAAGCGCATCGACAAAGAGCTTGGTGCGCTCCTCGAATTCCTTCTGGCGGCGTTCGCTATCCTCGGCCTCGGTCATGATGTCGATATCAAGCCCGGTCAACTGGCTAGCCAGACGCACGTTCTGGCCACGACGACCAATCGCAAGGCTCAACTGCTCTTCCGGCACCACAACCTCGATGCGCTGCGCGTCCTCGTCGATCACCACCTTGCTGACCTCGGCGGGTTGGAGCGCGTTCACGAGGAAAGTCGCCTGATCCTCGTTCCACGGGATGATGTCGATCTTCTCACCCTGCAATTCGTTGACCACCGCCTGAACCCGGCTACCGCGCATCCCGACACAGGCGCCGACGGGATCAATCGAATTGTCATAGCTGATCACGGCAATCTTGGCCCGGCTGCCCGGATCGCGTGCCACGGCCTTGATCTCGATGATGCCGTCATAGATTTCCGGCACTTCCATCTTGAAGAGTTCGGCCATGAACTGCGGATCGGTGCGGCTTAGGAAGATCTGCGGTCCGCGCTGCTCGCGGCGCACGTCCTTGATGTAGCAGCGCACGCGGTCGTTGGGACGATACGCCTCGCGCCCGATCTTTTCGTTGCGACGCAGGATCGCTTCGCCCCGGCCCACATCGACGATGACGTTGCCGTATTCCTCGCGCTTGACTACGCCGTTGATGATCGTGCCCACGCGGTCTTTGAATTCCTCGAACTGACGATCCCGCTCGGCTTCGCGCACCTTTTGCAGGATGACCTGCTTGGCGCTCTGTGCGGCGATGCGGCCCATCTCGACGGGCGGCACTTCTTCAACATAGGTGTCGCCGACCTTGGGGTCGTCCAGATATTGCTTGGCCTGCGCGACCGTCATCTCGGCCTGATAGTTTTCCACCGCGTCATCCTCGACCACGGTGCGGACGCGGGTGAATTTGGCACGACCCGTCTTACGGTCGATCTCCACCCGGATGTCCATCTCGCTGCCATAACGGCTCTTGGCGGCCCGAGCGAGGCTCTCTTCCATCGCTTCGACCACCAATGCCGGGTCGATCATCTTTTCGCGCGCGACCGCTTCTGCGGTCTGCAACAGCTCCAGCTGGTTGGCGGATGTGATTGCCATGGTGTCAGTCCTCCTCAGAACCGCTATCGGTTTCGATCTCGTCAAATTGTTCTTCGTTGATCACGCCCGCCGCCTTGCGTTGGCGCAGCATTTCCTTGATCAACTCATCCGTCAGCACCAGCTTGGCATCGCTAAGCCAGTCAAACTCCAGCCCGATCGTGCCTTCCTCGACATTGATCAGCACCTCGGAACCCTCGACGCCCGCCAGCACACCCTTGAAGCGGCGGCGTCCGTCGATCAACTCGGTCGTCTCGATCTTGGCCTCATACCCTTCAAAGGCCTCGAAATCCTTGAGCCGCGTCAATGGCCGGTCAATACCGGGGCTCGACACTTCTAGTGTATAAGCCTCCACCAACGGGTCCTCGACATCCAACACTGCGCTGACCGCTGTGCTAATTGCGGCGCAATCATCCACCTCGATCCCGCCTTCGGGCTTGTCCGCCATGATCTGAAGCGTATGGTACTGCCCGCCCATCAGCCGGACGCGCACCAGCTCATAGCCCAAATCCTCGATCACTGGGGTGATGATCTCGGCCAGTCTGCGATCAATCGCTGCCTTTGCAATCAAGTCGTTCGTCATGGTTCCCAAGCACAAAAAAACGGGCGCGCGGCCCGTTACACTCTCCGGTGGTGCATTCGAGTGGACCCGAAAGCGCCGCTGTTGAGGGGCGTATACGCCCCTCTCCCTGAGTCTGCAAGGGGGATTCCGCCTCAGCCGAATCTGTCCTGCCACGCCGGCAGCGTATCGCCCGGCGCAGACCGCGCCGCAAAGACTGCCCGCGCAATTGCCCGCGCCATGACGCAAGCCGCCGCATGGCCCAGCATCACCTGTGCCACCAGATCGGGCGCGGGACGCGCACCGGTAGCGGCGGCAAAGATCAGGTCGCCATCCATCACGGTATGCGAGGGCACCAAGGCCCGCGCAAACCCATCCTGCGCGGCTGTGGCCAATCGCGTGCATTGCGCCTGAGTGAGCGTAGCATCGGTCGCCACGATGCCAATCGTAGTATTGCCATGCTGCGCCAACTTCGTCGGGGCCAAAAGCGGATCGGGATAGGCCCGCGCCACGCCGCGCCCGCCAAATTCCGCGCCGCGCTCGAACGGGGCTGCCCAGAACTCTGGCCCCTCGCCCGCCGTGGCCGAGCCAAGCGCATTGACCGCCACCAATGCGCCCACAGTCACGCCCCCCGGCAATAGGGCCGAAGCCGACCCGAGCCCGCCGCGCAGATTGGCCGTGGTCGCACCAGTCCCGGCCCCGATGCTGCCAATCTCGAAATCCCTTGATGCAGCACTTAGCGCCGCATGGCCAAGCACCTTATAGGGGTTCTCGCGCCACGCCTTGTCCCCGCCATTCAAGAGGTCAAAGAGAATCGCCCCCGGCACAATCGGCACCCGAACATCGCCCACGGGAAATCCACGCCCCATGTCCCGCAGCCCGTCGGCAACCCCCGACGCGGCATCAAGGCCAAAGGCCGAACCACCCGACAACACCAGCGCATCCACCTGCTCGACCACACGGTCCGGGCTAAGCAAATCGGTCTCACGCGTGCCCGGCGCACCGCCCATCACATGTACGCCTGCGGTAAAGGGCGTATCGCCCACCAGCACCGTCACGCCTGAGCGCAGGCGCATGTCCTGCGCATTCCCTACACGCAGCCCCGCCACATCGGTGATCAGATTTTGCGCAGCAATTTTCGTCTCCATGCCGCAATCCCTCCATCGCTGTCGCAAACCCGCTTGCCAGACCGCACCCAATCGGCAAGAACCCTTCAGGCCCGGGCGATGGCGTCGCCCCTTCATGGCCTTTCCCCACAGTCCTGAACGCCGGGACCTTCTTTTGCAAGGAGGGTCACTATGACTGCACGTCCTGAATTCTACCGTTTCCACAATGGCGAAAAGGCCCCGCTGCCCTTTGCCGTGTCTGAATATGAGGCCCGGCTTGCCGGTCTGCGCGCCATCATGGCAGAGAACGGCACCACCGCCGTCGTTCTGACCTCGATGCACAATATCGCCTATTACTCGGGCTTTCTCTATTGCTCCTTTGGCCGCCCCTATGGCCTTGTCGTCACCGACACCGCCTGCGTGACAATCTCGGCGGGCATTGACGCGGGTCAGCCGTGGCGCCGCTGTTTCTGCGACAACATCACCTATACCGACTGGCAGCGCGACAATTTCTGGCGCGCGATCCTGTCGGTCACGGGTGAGGGGCGTGTGGTCGGCTATGAAGGCGATCACCTCACGCTGCAAAACCGAGACAAGCTGGAGAACTTCCTCAAGCCCGGTGCGATGATCGACATCGCCCCCGCCACCATGCGTCAGCGCATGAAAAAATCGGCGGCGGAAATTTCCCTTATCCGCTCTTGTGCGCAGGTGGCGGACGTGGGCGGCTATGCCATCCGCGACGCGGTCAAGGTCGGCACGCGCGAGATTGACGTGGCCATGGCGGGCCGTGACGCGATGGAGGCCGAAATCGCCAAGCGCTTCCCCGACGCAGAATATCGTGACACCTGGGTCTGGTTTCAGTCCGGCATCAACACCGACGGCGCGCATAACCCCGTCACCGCCCGCGCGATTGAACGCGGCGATATCCTGTCGCTCAACACATTTCCGATGGTGTCAGGCTATTACGTGGCACTGGAGCGCACGATGTTTGCGGGTGAGGTGGACGATGCCAGCCTGAAAATCTGGGAGGCCAACGTCGCCGCCCATGAATATGGCATGTCTTTGCTGAAGCCCGGCGTGAGCTGTGCCGAGGTGACGCACAAGATCAACACCTTCTTCGAAGAGCGCCAATTGCTGCAGTACCGGACCTTTGGATACGGTCACAGCTTTGGCATTCTCAGCCATTATTATGGCCGCGAGGCAGGTCTGGAACTGCGCGAGGACATCGACACCGTGCTGGAACCGGGCATGGTCATCTCGATGGAGCCGATGCTGACACGGGCAGCTGATCAACCTGGCGCGGGCGGCTACCGCGAGCATGACATTCTCGTCATCACCGAGGACGGAAACGAGAACATCACGGGCTACCCCTATGGGCCCGCGTTCAACGTGGTCGGGTGACAGGAACAGATGCGGCGGGGCTCACCCCGCCGTGTCAAGCCGCGATGCCGCCAGACGCTGAAAGAATTTCAGCGCCTCTTGCCCGGCCGAAAACCGCTCCAGCGCGCCGCCACGAACCTCGGCAATACTCCAGACCCAGCTTTTCGCCGGATCGTCGAGCATCGACCATTCGGGAAACATCCGCTCTTGCACTTCGCGGTGCATCAGGCGCACCGGATTTACATGCCGGTCATCCCGAATGATCCGGTCATAGGTCGCCTCGACCTTGGGTTTCGGGCCTTCGAGAAGTTGCAGATACATATCCCCGCGTACGATCAAAGCACCGGTCACGTCGTCGCGCGCATTGTAGCGCCGTGCGTCCATCAGGATGCCCGCCAGCAATGCTGGATCAAAGCCGAAAGGCTGTGAGGCATAGATCAACTGGGTCAGCGGCATGTTGTGGCTCCTCAATCGGGATAGCTATACGACACAAATCCAGCCGTCGACCTGGTCCCTACGTCACTTCCGGGTGAGCGCTTGTCTTTACCGCTATGCGTAAGCGGCCACACAACCATGACTCACCCATACGGCGGCGCGCGCTACCCAGATACGTCTCCATTCCAGTTGGATCAACCCACCCACAGGTATACGCGATACGTTAGCATAGCGTTGAAAGGCGCGATTGATAGAAGAGAATCGTCTGTTCGTAGATTTGGAGGCTCTCAGCGAGCTTGAACACATCCTAGCGCGACAACCCGCCATGCAGCGTCGGTTGATCGAGGCTGGCAAACCCGTAATGCCGCAGCCACCGCAAGTCTGAGTCAAAGAACGCCCGCAAATCGGGGATGCCATATTTCAGCATCGCGATCCGGTCGATTCCCATACCAAAGGCAAAGCCCTGCCATTCATTCGGATCAATGTTCCCAGCCTGCAAGACCTTGGGATGGACCATGCCAGAGCCGAGAATCTCCAGCCAGTCATTGCCCTCACCGACCTTCAACGTGCCACCTTCCCAAGAACAGCGGATGTCCACCTCGGCCGATGGCTCGGTGAACGGGAAGTGCGAGGCGCGGAACCGCAGTTCGACATTATCCACCTCGAAGAACGCCTTGACGAACTCTTCCAGCACCCATTTGAGGTTGGCCATGCTGATGTCTTTGTCAATCGCCAAGCCCTCGACCTGGTGGAACATGGGCGTATGCGTCTGGTCGTAATCCGCGCGATAGACCCGTCCCGGCGCGATAATACGAATGGGCGCGCCATTGGCCTGCATGCTGCGGATTTGCACAGGGCTGGTATGCGTACGCAACACATGCGGTGGACGTTCATCCCCTTCAGCGCGATGCGTATAAAACGTGTCCATCTCTGCCCGCGCCGGATGGTGGCCGGGAATGTTCAGCGCGTCGAAATTGAACCAATCGGATTCGATCTGCGGCCCTTCGGCCACGGCAAAACCCATGTCAGCAAAGATCGCGGTCACTTCCTCGGTGACTTGGCTGACCGGGTGGATCGTGCCCATCCGCCGCCCCCGCGCAGGCAGCGTCACGTCTAGCCATTCGCCGCGCAGCCGCTCGTCCAGAGCGGCATCGCCGAGCGCCTGTTTCTTAGCGGCGAGCGCGCTGGTGATCTCGTCCTTCAACGCATTCAGACGGGGTCCGACCTCTTGCCGCTCTTCCGGACTCATCCGGCCCAGTTCGCGCATCGCAAGGCTGATTTCGCCCTTTTTGCCCACGGCCTGCAGGCGCAGATCCTCTAGCGTGGCCTCGTCACCGGCATTGGCAATCGCCGTCAGATATTTTTCCCGCAGATCACTCATCGCTTCCATCCCGCTGGTGTCCCCGGCGAGTTACCGCGCATCGGCGCGGCGTGCAAGCGATTGCGCCGGTCAAGCCCGGTCGATCCGCGCCTGATAGCAATTGTTGCGCGCCGAGCGAACATGGATATAGGCCACATCACTCCGCTCGAAAACCTGTTCGGCATAGGCCGGGATCTCGGCCACTGCCACAACTCGACCGGTGCCGTAAACTATGCGATCCTGGCTATTGTAGCCCTTGAGCAGATAGTCGGGGCTGTCGCGCAAAACTTCGGGAATCGCCGCGCCTTCATGGCGCGCGCAGGCATCCGCACAGAGGAAAATCGGCCCGGTCTCCGCATAGGGATGCGACCCGGCAAAGGGCCGATAGGCGAGGATCAGCATCGCCGCCCCTTCGGGTATGAAGCGCAGACAATGGCGGCAAGGATTGCCAGATCCCTGCGCCACATGGTGTTCAGGCGGGTTTCCATAGGCATCGGGCGCGCCGGCTTGCAAGGCGCGGACAGTCTCTGTGGGCAAGGCGGTGATGGCAATCATTCTAGGGTCTCCGGTTCGGGTTTCCCCAAATCTGCCCCAAGGCTGCGTCATGAGACGACCCGCTTCTTGCGCAATCTGCGCTCAGCCTTTCGGCTTTTTGTCCTGAACGTCCCGGAGCAGCGCCTCAAGCTGCGTGAGCCGCGCCAACACCTCGTCGCGGTAATTATCAGTCTTTTCCACATCTTCGGCGTGATGCGCATCCTGCATGGAGTTGACGATAAGACCAACGAGCAAGTTCACCACGGCGAAAGTCGTGACCATGATAAAGGGCACAAAGAAGGCCCACGCATAGGGAAACTGCTCCATCACCGGGCGTACGATCCCCATGGACCACGATTCCAGCGTCATGATCTGAAAGAGCGAATAGGCCGAGCGCCCAAGATCGCCAAACCATTCAGGATAGGCCGCACCAAACAGCTTGGTCGCCATCACGGATCCGATATAAAACAACATCCCCATCAGCAAAAACACCGATCCCATGCCGGGCAGGGCCGTCACCAGCCCCTCTACCACCCGGCGCAACGACGGGGCGACTGAGACAACGCGCAAAAGACGCAGGATACGCAGCGCCCGCAGCACCGACAGGCCCTGCGTGGCCGGGACAAGCGAAATCCCCACGATCACGAAATCAAAGATATTCCAGCCATTCCGGAAAAAACCCCCGAGGCCGCGTGCAAAGAGTTTGGCCGCAATCTCGACCACGAAAACCGCAAGACAGAGCTTGTCGAGCATCAGGATCACATCGCCCGCCCGCGCCATGATCGGCGCTGAGGTTTCCATCCCAAGTATCACGGCATTGAACAGGATTACGCCCAGAATGGCGTTTTGAAACAGCGATGTATCTAGAAACGCGCCGACGCGGGTGCGAAAAGTCATGTGGCTACCTGCAAAGTCCTGTGTCTGACCAATGCGTCCCATATGGGCGCATCTTGTTCGTGGCACAAGCAGGGCTGCCTCAGCTTTCGGCGCGCGCCAGCATCCGGCCAAGCGGACGTCCGCCCAAGATATGGAGATGGTAGTGTGGCACCTCTTGCACGCCATGGGCGCCGGCATTGGTAATCGCGCGAAAGCCCTGACCGTCTTCGCCCAGATCAACACCCGTGAGGCGGCAGACCTCTGCCACGGTGCGATTGAAATCGACAATCTCGGCATCACTCGCCTCGGCGGCAAAATGGTCATAGCTAACATAGGCACCCTTGGGGATCACCAGCACATGCACCGGCGCCTGCGGCTGAATATCGTGAAAGGCAAGGGTATACGCAGTCTCCAGCACCGTCTTGTTTGGGATCTCGCCGCGCAGGATGCGGGCAAAGATATTTTGGGGATCATAGGCATAGGGCATGGCGCATCCTCAATCTGCAAACAGGTGGTCGGGTTCCGCGATTTCCTGCGCTTTTTCGCGCGGAATATCAAGGAACCGCGACAAGAGATCGGCGCGTTGGCCCCGATCATCCGATTGCCGCAAAATCATGTGATTCTCGAATTCGGAATCGCGGATGCGGTCGCTCTCATAGGTCATGTCGCCACGGATCGTGGGCAAAAGCCGCTCCAAGGTCTCGGTCGGGGTCTGCTCACCCGCGAGGCCGACACGCATGGCGTGGCCGATCAGATACTCATCGGTGAAATGGCACTGAACCTCCAAGAGCTTGGTCACGGCCCGGTCGCCACAGAAATCCTGCAAAAGATCAATACTTCCGGGGTCCATGCAGACAAGCAGGCGATCGGTTTCATAGTAATCGAACAGCATCCGCATAAGAGCGCGCCGGTGCCGGGTTCGTTTGGCCAATGTAGCCTGAATACCCCCCAGGTCGGGCAGGGCGGTGCCCTCTTCATTAAAGAGATATTCGATCGCGGGCAGGTTAGTGACCTGTCGGATACGCTCCAGCAGGCGCTTGGCCACATGCCATTTCTTGCACACCACGATCATCAACTCACGCTCACGCCCGAGTGTGCTCTCGGTTTCCCAAAACCGCTGCGCAAATCGCCGACCTTCACGACCGCGCGCAGTCAGAAACTGAAACAAGCTGCGGCCCTCGTTCGAAATCTGAAACTGCGCCCGCTCGTCGGAATAGAGGGTGCCCAATCGGCGCTTAAGCTCCAGTGCTTCTGGGCTGATCTTGCGGGCAAAGAGATAATCCTGACTGAGCAACAGGTCGTAGTGGTCATTATAGAACGTCACCGGCATACCATAGTCAGTGAACATCAGAAATGTGAGCGTACGTGTCTCGATCTCGCGCTCCGGCACGAGATGACGCACGAGCGTCTGAAAGAACGTCTCGTCTGGGATCCACGTTGTGCGGAAGAACCGCATCACATCTCGGCGCTTGCGCGTGAAGTCCAAAATCCATTCCACCGTGCGCCGACGCAGGCACCACCACTGGCTTCCGATCTGAATCTGGATGTCATGCGGAATAGCGCGCGTCAGTCCCAGTTTGCGCTGGAGGTTGTACGATGCATAAAACCGTTTGGGCTGTGTGCGTTCGTTAAAGAAATGGCGGTAAATGAGCCGCTCTTCCTTCATACCGGTCTTGATCCAGTCACTGTCGAAGTAATCGAAGCTCTCGACATAATCGACATCGCGGTTGTCCAGAAACTGATGCGCAAACCGGGCCGATTTGATCGGTGCGCAATCGCCGGACAGCATGTAGAAATGCGTGGCGCGCGGAAATTCGTCGACCGCAGCCTCAACCGCGTAGAGCGTGGCCTGCACCAGAGACCAAGCGCCCCAACCGCATCTGATCCGTTTTTTCGCAAAGGTTACACTGGGATTGTCTGCCAATGCCGTCTTGATCCGGGTAAAAGCCTCTGGCTTGGCGCGGGCGTCGAAATGAATTGCCATATAGTCGCCCGCAGCCGTCAGCATTTCTGCCTGACGGATGATCGCCTCAGGGTCCTTGTGGCAGAGCAAGATGAATGCGATCTTAGCCATTACGGAAACGGTTTAGCCTTCGAGTTACCGACTGTTTATAGCATTAACGGTGAACCGCGCCTGAATAAACAGACTTTCTTTGGTTTTTTGAACAGGTTAGACAGGATCAAGCCTGTATGAAGCGGGAAAGTGTTGGCGGAGGCAGCGATAATGGGATTTCCCGGAACCTGGATGACCGAAAGCGAGAGCGTGGTCTATCGCGTGGTGCCGAAATGCGCCTGCTCGACGATCGGGCAAATTCTGTATTACTCTGACCACGGCGTGTTCTTTGATGGCGACATTCACGATGCGACGGAGGGTCTGCACAAATGGGCCCGCGAGGATAGCCAAAAGCTGATCAACGCCAATGTGAAAACCCACACCTCTTATGCGTTTTCCTGCGTGCGCAATCCCTATACCCGAATCCTGTCATCTTTTTTCGACAAGATTTGCGGCATCCAGCGCAACGGCAGCCGCTACCGCGGCAAGCTGGTGCCGACCATCATCCAGAAATACGGGATTGAGGTGGGCGGCGACGACGGCAAGCAAGAGTTCGACCAGATCAAGAGCTTTCGACGGTTCCTGCTTTTTGCGCGGGACACTATCCGCTGGAAACGCCCCATGGAGCCGGACATTCACTGGTCCGCCATGTCGGGTCACATATCGACCTTCATCGTCAACGGGGGCCGTTACAACAAGATTTTCTGGACCGAGAAATTCGACGACGGTATGGGCGAGGTGCTGGCGGCCATCAACACCAAGCATCCCATCGACCTCAAGACGATTCCGCGCTTTAACGAATCCGAAGGCCATGGGCCGAAACGCGCTCACCCGGTCGAGGATTATTTCGACGATCTCTCGATGCATCTGATCTACGAGATCTACAAACGCGATTTCGACCTCTTCAAATATGATTTCGAGAATCCTGCAAACAAGATGCCGGTAGGAGAGATCGACCTTGATGAGGTGCACGCCAAGCTGGGCGACTGATCTGTTCCCACTAGGGCTTGCATTCCAGCCCAACTGGCGTATACGGCACGCCAGACATGCGCGTGATGCCCGCTCAGGCAAGAATCACCCCGTTCGGCGGGGGTCCCGGTTGGGTATGACGTGCGTTTACACATATCGAACCGAGAAAGGGTCACCTACATGGCCAATACGCCGCAGTCCAAAAAACGCGCCCGCCAGAACGAGAAGCGTTTTGCCATCAACAAATCGCGCCGCTCGCGTATCCGTACATTCCTCCGCAAGGTCGAAGAGGCCATCGCCTCTGGCGATCAAGACGCGGCTGTGACCGCCCTGCGCAATGCTCAGCCTGAATTGATGCGCGGCGTGACCAAAGGCGTGGTGCACAAGAACACCGCATCGCGCAAAATTTCCCGCCTCTCGGCCCGCGTCAAAGCCATCGCACAGAGCTGAGAAGCAACCCATTGAAAGTAAAAGGCAGCGTCGTCGATGCTGCCTTTTGCGTGTCTGGTGATCGGAGGACGGTCAGAGATTCTTTTCAGCCAAAGCCCCTGTCAAGCGCATAGAATAGTTGCCGCCACGGGCAAGACGTTGCTAGTTTCAGACCTGCGATTCACGCTTGGGGGGACAGGCTGCGTCGGGGTCGGGCATTAGAGGGAAACCCTCAGCCATGACACCGGGACTGAGCACTATGCTCTGGTCATGTCCAATGCGAATGTATTTTGCGGTCAGGAACCGCGTGGCTTTGGGACGGGCCGCGCACGAATGTTTTTTGACTGCAAGATGCACGCCTATTGACGAAGAAACATGCACCCGTTGCACTCGCGACGGCAGTTAGGTTTTTTTGCCAACTCAAAACTGTGTCGCCCCGGATCGAACACCTGCTGTCCGGTCCGATTTGAGAAGCACGGTAGAGTCGCGGAACGGGGACAGAATGACACAAGAGCAATGGGGCCAGTTGAAGCAAAAACTTCAGCAATCCGTCGGGCAGAGCAATTTCAAGAACTGGATCGAACCGCTGGAATTTGCTCGCGTCGATGATGGCGTTGCGACGTTTCATGTCCCCACGACCTTTCTTGGCAATTATGTTTCGCAACATTTTGGCGAGCTGATCCTCTATCAGATGACCAATCTCTCTCCCGACGTGAGGCGTGTGCAATTTCGTGTCGCCGCAAACAGTGGTGCGCGCCCGTCTCGTCCCGCTACCGCGGCCCCGATTGAACCTATTGCCGACAGCCTTGTGCCATCTGCGCCGCTGGACGAGCGATTCAGTTTTGACAGTTTCGTCGTTGGCAAACCCAACGAATTGGCGCATGCCGCCGCGCGCCGTGTGGCAGAGTGTGGCCCTGTCACCTTTAACCCACTGTTTCTTTATGGCGGCGTCGGGCTCGGCAAGACACACCTGATGCACGCGATTGCCTGGGAATTGAAAAACACCCGTCCCGATCTGAACGTGGTCTATCTCTCGGCGGAACAGTTCATGTACCGCTTTGTTCAGGCGCTGCGCGACCGCAAGATGATGGATTTCAAATCCGTGTTCCGTTCGGTTGATGTGCTGATGGTGGACGATGTGCAGTTCATCGCCGGCAAGGACAGCACGCAGGAAGAGTTCTTTCACACGTTCAATGCGCTCGTGGATCAGAACAAGCAGATCGTGATTTCGGCCGACCGCGCCCCCGGTGAGATTGCCAATCTCGAGGAACGCATCAAGTCACGCCTGCAATGTGGCCTCGTGGTCGACCTGCACCCAACCGATTACGAATTGCGTCTTGGCATCCTGCAATCCAAGGTCGACCGCTACCGCGCGCAATATCCCGACCTCATCCTGAATGACGGTGTGCTCGAATTCCTTGCCCATCGGATCAGCACCAATGTCCGCGTGCTCGAAGGGGCGATGACACGGCTCTTTGCCTTCGCCTCGCTGGTGCGCAAACCGATCACGCTCGAGCTGACGCAGGATTGTCTGGCGGACGTGCTGCGCGCCTCCGAGCGCAAAGTGTCCATTGAGGAAATTCAGCGCAAGGTCTCGGACCATTACAACATCCGCCTGAGCGACATGATTGGCCCCAAGCGGACCCGCTGCTACGCACGTCCGCGTCAGGTTGCGATGTATTTGTGCAAGCAGATGACCTCGCGCTCGCTACCTGAGATAGGTCGCCGTTTCGGTGGTCGCGACCACACAACAATAATGCACGGCGTCAAGCGTATCGACGAGTTGCGTATTCAGGATGCGCAGATCGCCGAGGATCTGGAGCTTCTGCGCCGCACGCTGGAAGGCTAAGCGGCAGCAGCCCTTGACGCTGCCGGTTTTCCATCCGAAAACTCCAAAAAACACTTGAGGTGCGGGGTGGAGTTGCTACCTTGCCCCTCCCGGCATTGGACCGGCACCTGACAGGAGCGAGGGAATGAAACTCAGCATCGAACGCGGCGCATTGCTCAAGGCCGTGTCCCAGGCCCAATCGGTGGTCGAACGGCGCAACACGATCCCGATCCTCGCCAATGTCCTGATCGAGGCCGAAGGCAACAGCGTACAGTTCCGCGCAACCGATCTTGATATCGAGGTGGTGGATAAGGCGCCCGCTCAGGTAGAGCGTGCGGGTGCCACCACCGTCTCGGCGGTCATGCTGCATGAAATCGTGCGCAAACTGCCCGATGGATCGCTCGTCACCCTCAGCGACGATGGGGCCTCTGGTCGCCTCACGGTGCAGGCCGGGCGCTCCAATTTCAATCTGGCCACCTTGCCGAAAGAAGATTTTCCGGTGATGGCCTCGTCGGAATACGCGAGCAATTTCTCGGCCCCGGCACCGGTGCTGCGCCGCCTCTTCGACAAATCGAAATTCGCCATTTCTACCGAGGAAACAAGGTATTACCTCAACGGCGTCTATCTGCATGTGTCTGACGCCGACGGCGGCAAGGTGCTGCGCTGTGTGGCCACCGATGGCCACCGTCTCGCGCGCATTGACGCTGACCTGCCCGACGGGGCATCAGACATGCCCGGCGTGATCGTCCCGCGCAAGACCGTGGGCGAATTGCGCAAGTTGCTCGAGGATGACGACATGAAGATCGCGGTCTCGGTCTCGGAGACCAAGATCCGTTTTGCCACCCCCGACATCACCCTCACGTCCAAGGTGATCGACGGCACCTTCCCCGACTACACCCGCGTCATCCCACAGGGCAACACCCGCCGGATGGAAGTCGACGCCGCCGAATTCGCGCAGGCCGTCGATCGGGTTGCAACCGTCAGCTCCGAGCGTTCGCGTGCGGTGAAACTCTCGCTCGACGAGGACCGTCTGATCCTCTCGGTCAATGCCCCCGATAGCGGTGCTGCCGAAGAAGAATTGGCCGTGGCCTATGGCGATGAGCGGCTGGAGATTGGCTTTAACGCCAAATACCTGCTGGAAATCGCCAGCCAGGTCGACCGCGAGAATGCCGTTTTCCTGTTCAACTCCTCGGGCGATCCCACCCTCATGCGCGAAGGCAATGACACGACGGCGGTCTATGTCGTCATGCCGATGCGGGTGTGACGCCTGTCGGAGCCTCCGGCGGGAGTATTTTTCGGAACGATGAAAGGGCCGTGAATGCCCGGCCTTTACCTATCGGAACTGACCCTCTCGCATTTTCGCTCGCATAAATTCGGGCGGCTTTCGCTTGACGCGCGGCCCGTCGCCATTCATGGCCCCAACGGCGCGGGCAAGACCAATCTGATCGAGGCGGTGTCGCTCTTGTCGCCCGGTCGAGGCCTGCGGCGCGCCGCGGCACAGGACATGGCGCGACGGCCCGAAGCGCTCGGCTGGAAGATCACAACGATCCTTCATTCCCTGCACCAAGCCCATGAAGTCGAGACCTCCGCCGAGGGCATGACCGCCCGCCAGGTCCGTATCGGCGGCAAAGCCGCCACGCAGATCGCCCTAGGGCGCATCGCGCGTGTGCTCTGGCTCATCCCTACCATGGACCGTCTCTGGATCGAAGGGGCAGAGGGCCGCCGCCGTTTTCTCGACCGGATGACCATGAGCTTTGTTCCCGCCCATGCCGAGGCCACGCTTGCCTATGACAAGGCGATGCGCGAACGCAACCGCCTGCTCAAGGATCAGGTCCGCGACGCGCAATGGTATCTCGCTCTGGAACGGCAAATGGCCGAGGCGGGTGCTGAAATCCACGCCAACCGCCAGCACGCCCTCGCGCTGATCGCGGGCGCGCAGATGCAGGCGGAAACAGCCTTTCCCACAGCCGAGCTTGAGCTGACCCAAACCGAAGGCGAAATGCCCGGGACCGCCGACGACCTGCGTCAGGCGCTGGCCGAGAGCCGCTTTCGCGACCTTGTCGCCGGGCGCACCCTTATCGGTCCGCACCGGGCCGATCTCTACGGGGTCTATGCCGCCAAAGACGTGCCCGCCGCCGATTGTTCCACCGGCGAGCAAAAGGCGCTCCTGGTCTCGCTCATCCTCGCCAATGCCCGCGCGCTCGCCCGCGATTTCGGTGCGCCGCCGCTTTTGTTGCTGGATGAGGTCGCGGCCCATCTTGACGCCACCCGCCGGGCCGCGCTCTATGACGAAATCTGCGCACTGGGCGCTCAGGCGTGGATGACCGGCACCGGACCCGAACTTTTCTCCGAACTGGGCGCACGCGCACAACATATTCACGTCACCGACATCGACGGCATCAGTCAGATTTCTAAAGCGACCTAACCATGACTCCGCAACGCGTCACTCTCATCACCCTTGGCGTCGATGATCTCGACCGGTCGCGTGCCTTTTACGCGGCCCTTGGCTGGACCCCGGCAGAGGCGCTGGATGAGGTCGTGTTCTACCAGATGAACGGGCTTGTCCTCGGCCTTTTTGGCAAGGCGCATCTCGCCGCCGATCAGGGGCGCCCGGATGCTACCCTCGGCACTGGCGCAATCACGCTGGCGCAGAACTATTCGAGCGAGGCAGAGGTGGACACCGCCTTTGCCACCGCCCTCGCGGCCGGGGCCACTGCGCTCAAACACCCCGACAAGGTGTTCTGGGGCGGTTACTCCGGCTATTTCGCCGATCCCGACGGCCATGTCTGGGAACTGGCGATGAACCCTTTCTGGCCGCTCTCCGAGGATGGCAGCCTGACCTTACCAGAGGCTCCATGACCATCGCCCCTTTCGATCTATTGCTTTATGCCGCCGCCATGGCGGGCCTCTGGGCCGTGCCGGGGCCCGTGTGGGTGGCGCTGACTGCGCGCGCACTTTCGGGGGGCATGCGCGGGGCCTGGCCCTTGGCCGTCGGCGTGGCTTTGGGCGATCTGATCTGGCCTCTTTGCGCCATTCTCGGCCTTACCTGGGTGCTCTCGCTCTATGGCGACGCCCTCAGCCTCTTGCGTTGGGTTGCAGCGGGGGTGTTCATCGTGATGGGGCTTTTGCTGATCCGGGCGCCTGCGCGGGTGCCCGGCGCCGATAGCCGAATGACACGCCCCGGCATATGGGCCGGGTTTTCCGTAGGCGTTGCCGCGGTCATCGGCAACCCCAAGGCAATCCTGTTTTACATGGGGTTTCTGCCAGGTTTCTTCGATCTCTCGCAGGTGACAGTACCGGATATCGCCGCCATCCTCGCCATATCGGCCATTATCCCCATGCTTGGCAATCTGGCGCTTGCGCTCTTTCTCGACCGCGCGCGACGCCTGTTGCAGAGTCCAGCGGCGCTCCGGCGTATGAACGTCGGATCGGGCGCGCTCCTGATCCTTGTCGGGCTTGTGATCCCCTTCACATAAAGGGCCGCTCGCCTTCATCTGGCCCAAAATACCTTGGGGGAGTCCCGGATGTCATCCGGGACGGGGGCAGCGCCCCCTATCCGGGCAAGGTTCCGGTCAGAACATAGCGCAGCAGGTCCACCACCTGTGCCGGTTCGCGCGCCACGGCGAGGGCGGCGGCATCCACCTCCTTCAGAGCATGGTCATGTTCCGGGCGTTGCAGGATGATCAGCGACTTACCAAGCGCCGCAGCATAACCCGCGTCAAAGGCCGCGTTCCATTGTTTGTACTGCTCGCCAAAGCGCACGACGACCACATCCGCCTCGGCCAGACCTTTCCGGGTGCGGATGGCGTTGACCATGGCCCCCTTGTGGTCGTGCCAATACTTGTTCGGCTCCTCACCCAGAATCACCACGCCGCAATCATCGCTCGCCGCATGATCCGTGACCGGACCAGAGAAAACCACATCAAGCCCCTCGGCCCCCGCGATGATCTGTTCCCGCCAATCGGTATGGATTTCGCCTGACAGATAGACCTTGAGCATGGTTTCCTCCTTTTTCTTCAGCCCCGAAGAACTCCGCCGGTGGCCTTGGTCACTTTTTCGATGATCTTGGCCGATACCGCCTCGATGTCGGCTTCGGTCAGGGTCTTGTCGCGCGGTTGCAACCGCACCGTCAGGGCCAGGGATTTCTTGCCCTCGCCCAGATTGCCGCCGCTGAACGCGTCGAACACCCGCACATCCTCGATCAGCGCCTTATCGGCCCCGGCCGCCGCGTTGATCAGGGTCAGCGCCTCGGTTCGAGAGTCCACGACAAAGGCGAAATCACGCTCGACCGCCTGCAAATCACTGATGTCAAGCGCGCCCCGGCTGGCAGAGGTCTTGCGCGGGAGTGGGATTTCACCCGGATAGAGCGTAAAGGCCACGGCAGGCCCTTTGACATCCAGCGCCTGCAAGATGCGCGGATGCACCTCGCCGAAGATGCCCAGCATCTTCTTGGGACCTAGGCAAATCCGTCCATGCCGTCCGGGATGGAACCACGCCGGGCCGTCACGCAGGATTTGCACCTTGGCCGGAGCACCAATGGCCGCGAGGATCGCCTCGGCATCGGCCTTGGCATCAAACACATCTACGACACGCGTCGCACCATGCACATCCTTGGGGCCGGTGCGCCCGACCAAGAGACCCGCCACCTGCAAATGTTGCTCGCCGGGTTCGCCACCATGAAAGGCATGGCCAACCTCGAACAGCGCCAGATCCATGAGTCCGCGCGCCTGATTGCGTGCCGCCGCCCGCAAGAGCCCCGGAAGCAGATCGGGCCGCATGTGGCTGAGGTCCGCACTGATCGGATTGGCCAGCATCGTGGCATCATCGCCGCCACCAAAGAGCGCGGCCGCCGCATGGTCGATGAAACTGTAGGTGACACATTCGTTATAACCGAGCGCCGCACCTGTGCGCCGCGCGATCTGCTCGCGCTTTTGCATCGGGCTGAGGATCGGCTTGGGTACGCCCGGCAGGGCGCGCGCCATCGGGCGGCCTTGCAGCTTGGTCAGGGAGGCAATGCGCGCCACCTCTTCCACCAGATCGGCCTCGCCCAGAATATCCGGTCGCCAGCTTGGGACATAGGCCATATTGCCTTCGAGTTTGAAGCCGAGGGCGGTCAGCGTCTGACGTTGCTCGCTCTCGGGAATATCCATGCCGACCAGCGATTGCACCCGCGCGGTATCAAGGCGGTAGGCACGGCTCACATCCGGAACCTTACCTGCGACCACGCGGTTCGAGGGCACGCCGCCGCAGAGATCAAGGATCATCTGCGTCGCCAGATCCAGTGCTTCCATGTTGAACGCGGGGTCAATGCCACGTTCATTGCGATAGCGTGCGTCGGAATTGATGCGCAGGGCGCGGCCCGTTGTGGCGATCTGCACCGTGTCCCAAACGGCGGCTTCGAGAAAGACATTCGCGGTCTCATCGGTGCAGCCGGTGGCAAGGCCGCCCATGATGCCACCAATGCTCTCAATGCCGCTGTCATCGGAAATCACCACCTGACCGGGGCCAAATGTATATTCCTTGTCATCCAGCCCGATCAGCGTTTCGCCACCAGAGGCGCGGTGCACACGCAGGTTCCCGTTCACCTTGTCTGCGTCAAAGACATGGAGGGGGCGGTTGCGATCATAGGTGAAAAAATTGGTGATATCGACGAGGGTCGAGATCGGGCGCAGCCCTATTGCTCGCAGCCGCTGTTGCAACCATTCCGGCGAGGGGCCATTCTTGACCCCCCTGATCAACCGCCCGGCAAAAACCTCACAGCCACCCTTTGCGGTATCATCGTCGATCGTCACGCCAATGGGGCAGGAAAACTGCCCCTCAATGTCTACGGTCTTGGCGCGCTTCATGGTGCCCAAACCTCGTGCCGCGAGGTCGAGTGCTACGCCACGCACACCAAGCGCGTCGGGGCGGTTGGGGGTGATGGCAATCTCAATCACCGGGTCCACCTTGGCGGGCTCATGTGCAGCCAGCCAATCGGTGAACCGCTGCCCCACCTCGCCCGAGGGCAGTTCGATGATGCCGTCGTGCTCTTCGCTCAACTCCATTTCGCGTTCGGAGCACATCATGCCGTGGCTCTCAATGCCACGAATCTTGCCCACGCCGATGGTGGTGTCGATGCCCGGCACGTAGACGCCGGGCTTGGCGATGACCACGGTGATCCCCTCACGCGCATTGGGCGCGCCACAGATGATCTGCGTCTCGCCATCCGCCGTGGCCACCTGACAGACGCGCAGCCGGTCTGCATCGGGATGCGGCTCTGCCTTGAGCACCTTGCCGATGGTAAAGTCACGCAGGCGTGCGGCGGGATCGGCGATCCCTTCCACCTCCAAGCCCAAATCGGTCAGGGTCTCGGCAATCTCCTCCACCGAGGCGGTGGTTTCCAGATGCTCTTTCAGCCAGGACAATGTGAATTTCATGCGTGCTCTTCCGCCGGCAAATATGGGTTACAGAGCGCTTTACCGGATATGTCAGGCATGGAAAACCCCGCATTGCTGCGGGGCTTTGTCTTGGTCACCCTGTGGAGTGGGTTACTTCTTCCAGCGGCCCGAGAAATCGAAGGCGTTGTCATAGCCAAAGAGCGCAACCGCACCACCGGTATGCAGAAAGACGACGCGCTCGCCTTTTTTGAAATGGCCCTTGCGAATGAGGTCGATAAAGCCTGCGGCCCCCTTGGCGGAATAGACCGGATCAAGCAGGATCGCCTCAAGTTCGGCAAACATGTGAATGGCTTCGATGCCGGATTCTGTGGGCATGCCATAGCCCTCACCAACGTAATCGGTGTTTGCGACCACATCCTCACGCTTGACCACTCCGGCGCAGCCCAGCTTTTCAGCGGTGGCGCAGGCGAGGTTATAGACATTCTCTTCCTGCTTGGGCTTGGGCGCGCGCACACCAATGCCCAAAAGCGGAATTTGTGCATTCATCGCCTTGAGGCCGGTGATCAGCCCCGCCTGGGTGCCGGCGCTGCCGGTGGCGTGAACGATATGATCCACCTTGAGCGCCCGATCATTGAACTGCGCCAGCATTTCGAAGGCGCAGTTGACATAGCCAAGCGCGCCTGTCGGATTGGACCCACCACCGGGGATGGTGTAAACATTGCGCCCCTCGGCGCGGAACTTGTCCGCGACCTTTTCCATTTCGGCATTCATATCGCCGCCACCGGGGCGCTTTTCCGTGGTCGCCCCATGCATGTGATCCAAGAGAACATTGCCGCCATTGTTGTAATTGGCGTTGTTCGATCCAGTGCGATCTTCCAACAGCAGATGGCAATCCATCCCCAGCTTGGCGGCAAAGGCCGCCGTTTGGCGCGCATGGTTGGATTGCGTGGCCCCTTGGGTCATCACCATATCCGCACCCTGCAATTCCGCCTCGGCCATCAGGAATTCAAGCTTGCGGGTCTTGTTGCCGCCAGTGCTGAGCCCGGTGCAATCGTCCCGCTTGATCCAGATTTCCGGGCCGTTCAATTCCTTCGTCAAGCGGTCCAGCCGCTCGAGCGGTGTGGGCAGATGTGCGAGAAAGCGGCGGGGATAGCGGGCAAGATGCATGGGTGTCCTCCATTAACATGCGTTTTCTGTATGGTAAGACGGGACATAGGCGGCGTCTAATGCTATTATCGCCCCGTAAAGTGCAAGGATTGCAATATGAGATTGGAGTGGCTGGATGATATTCTGGCGGTGGCCGATGCCGGATCACTCGCCCGCGCTGCCGAGATACGGCATGTCAGTCAATCCGCCTTTACCCGTCGGCTGCGTGCCATTGAGGAGGCGCTTGGAGTGCCGCTCTTTGACCGAAGACGCAAACCCGTCGTTCTCCTGCCCGACATCGAGGTGCAGTCAGGCGAGATGCGCGCGCTGGCCACGCAATTGCGCCACTTGCGAGAAAGCCTGATACAGCGCACCGGGACGCGGGGGCTGACACTCGCATGTCAGCATGCCATCACCACCACCCATTCCCCCGCGATTGTCAGTATCTTGACAGCACAGGGCGGGCGGCCGGTGCGGGTGCGCTCGGATAACCGCGAGGAATGTCTTTTGCGCCTCTTGTCCGGCGAGGCGGATTTGGCCGTGGTATACGCCGTGCCCGAGATTGCACCACTCACGCTCAACCGCAGCTTTGAGCAGATTTTGCTGGGGCGCGAGCGGCTGAGACCGGTGGCGGCCCCCCGTTTGGCGCAAGGCAATGACCTGCCGTTCATCGGATATCCGGCAGATGTGTTTCTGGGGCAGATCATGGCGCGCGCGATTCTGCCACGTATTCCCGCACACCGCATTTTGCGACGTCGTGCAGAAACCGCGCTGACGCTCGCGGCGCATGAATATGCGCGCCGGGGAATCGGAGTGGCATGGTTGCCCGAGGGGATGGTGCACCGAGATCTGGACGAGGGGCGTCTTGTGCCGCTCGATCAGACGCTTCCAGAACAGGAAATGGAACTTTGGATGATCCGTCTCAGCGACCGTAGCGATGACGGCTGGGCGCATGACTGGTCGCGGTTGGTGGCGGCTTTGGGCGTTTGAACGCCTCAGATCACCCGGATCACATCCTTGTCGATGGCCAGCATATAGCCCCTGCGCGCGATGTTCTTGACCAAAAGCTCACTCACCAACTGATTGCCAAGGGTATCACGTAGCCGCTTGATGCGCGTGGCACCTGCTGCCTCTTCGCAATCCTCGGGCTTGCGCCCGGAAATCACCGCTTCGATCTCGGCCCCGGTCATCACGTCATCGTCCAATCGTGCCTCGGCCAGGACACTGAGGGTTTCCATGGCGGCATCGGTCAGCTTGAAGCCCATATCGTTCAGATAGACCGTCTTTTCCTCGCGGCTGATCAGCAGGGAACTGACCTGAATCCCCGACCGTTCGATCTGGGCCATGCGGCGGTTGAGGGTGATCAGCATCACCAGAAAGACCAGCGACGCCACAAGAAGCGCGGTGGCAAAAACCAGCAGCACAAAAATTACCATCCGATAGCTGACCAGTGTTTCCGAGAATGCTGTGCCCGAGAGCGCCAGAATTTCCAACAACTTGATTTCGCCCTGACCGGTCAGCGCGTCATTCTCGACAAAGATCCGCTCGACCTTGGCGTTGAATGCATTGGCATCTGGCAGACTGAGGAAAAGAAACACGGCTGCACTGGTCAGAATCGCAACGATGGCCCCCACCCCGGCGATCACCACCCGGTTGCCGGACCGGCGCGCATCGGCGGCGGTGGTGGTTATCCCGCGCATCCGCGCACGCCTCTGCTGGTCACCTTAGTTTTCCTTCTTCGATAACACCTTGAGCAGGGTCAGTCCCTGCTGTGCCAATTGCGCCCGGAGCGCCGCCTCTGCCGAGGCGCAGGGCGCGTTCACGACGGTCACGTCGTAATAAAGCTCAAGCGGTTTATCGCGCTTGGCCTTGTATTCCACCTGGCAAGCCGCCTGCGCCGTGGTCGCGGCAAGGACAAGGCCGAAGGCAAGGATGAGGGGGCGTGTGATCTGTTCCATGCGGCCAAGATGCGCCAAGCCCCACGGCTATTCAATAACTTGTGCGACAGAGTGACCAGAAAACAGCCTGCTATCTGATAACATCGGGGCGTTATTGCCTGTCCTGGGGGACTGAGCCCACCCTTGGATCACAGCGTCTGGTCATGTGGGCCAACGCAGAGAAATGACCCTCAGTACCCTGAAAGGAATGACCATGCATCGCAAGTTCATCGTTCTCATCATCGGCGCGGCCCTGACCGTGAGCAGCCTTGCTGCCGCGCCGGTCCAGGCACAGAACCGGGGCGAAACCGCCGCCATTATCGCGGGTGTCGCCGCACTGGCCATTGTTGGCGCCGCGATTTCCGATGACCGCAACCGCGATCGTGATCGCCGCAACGATTACGCCACGCGGGGTCATGGTTATAAGCAGCCGTATTATGCCCCCAAACGGCATCACAAACACGGCTACAACCCCGGCCACAATCGCCACCATTATAGCCAGAACCGCTATTACGAGCCG
The DNA here is from genome assembly GCF_000768555.3 of Roseovarius mucosus DSM 17069. Lineage (GTDB taxonomy): Bacteria > Pseudomonadota > Alphaproteobacteria > Rhodobacterales > Rhodobacteraceae > Roseovarius > Roseovarius mucosus. Next base: position 365,857 of record NZ_KN293991.1, on the reverse strand, counting down.
CAGCGCGGCTATGGCCGCCCTCATCAGGGCCGACCGGTCTATCAGCGGGGTTATGGCAACCACCTGCCCTATCACCGCGACAACCATCGCAACTGAGTCCTGCGCCTCGGAAAGGATCATGCCATGTTAAGAAAACTCACCTCAGCCCTTGTGATCGGAGCGCTTGCGCTGACCACGGCCACCGCAACCCCCGCTCTCGCCCGCGACCGGAGCGACAATCGCAACCTCGCCGTCGGGCTTGCCCTTGGGGCCATCGTCGGCGCGGCAATTGCCAGCAACAACAAGCAAAACAACAACGGCGTGTATCGGGATGATCGCAGATACCGCGACTACGATGATCGGGACTACGACGACGATCATCGGCGCTATGACAGAGGCCATGGTCATCGCGGCCATGACAATGATCACGGGCGCTATGACAGAAATTACGGGCGGGCGCAGCGTGTCAACCTGCCGGGGGCATGCCGGGTCTATGCGGGCAACCGCGCGGGATATTCTGGCCGCTGCCTGAGCCACCGCTACGGCTCTTACCGCGCGTTGCCGTCGGCCTGCGCCGTTCGCGTGGGTGGGCAACATCAAGTGATCTACCGCGATCACTGTTTGAACCAATACGGATATTACTGAACCCACCAAGCAGGCAAACAGAGGGAGGGGCGCGCCCCTCCCTTTGCATTTACCCGCGGATCATGCGACGAGAAGCCATGCTTGGCCCCGATTTCACCCATGAGCGCGCCGCCCTGTCCGAGGGGTATCTCCGTATCGCCGGGGTGGATGAAGTTGGGCGTGGGCCTTTGGCCGGGCCGGTCACTGCCGCCGCCGTGATCCTTGATCCTGCGAATGTCCCCGAAGGCCTGAACGACTCAAAGAAACTGAGCGCCGCGCGACGTACCGCGCTCTGTGAGGCGATCCATACCTCTGCCCAAGTCAGCGTGGCCCATGCCAGCGTCGCAGAGATCGACGAGATCAATATCCTGCGCGCCGCGCATCTGGCGATGGAGCGGGCAATCGCAGCCCTCGACCCTGCGCCCGATCTTGTCTTGATCGACGGCAATCTGATCCCGCGCGGCCTGACCCTTCCTGCCCGTGCGATCGTGCGCGGCGATGCGGTCTCTCTCTCGATTGCGGCGGCCTCAATTGTGGCAAAAATCAGGCGCGACCGGATCATGTGGGATTTGGCGCAACAGTTCCCCGGCTATGGCTGGGAACGGAACGCCGGATACCCGTCGAAAAGCCACAAAGAGGCGCTGCTAAATCTTGGTGTGACCCCACATCATAGACGTTCGTTCAAACCGGTCCACAACATCTTGTATCAAGAAAATAACTAAGCCACTGATTCAAAAAAGAATTTGACGGCGATTCGGGTTTGACTCATCTTGGTCTCCAACGACCAGAGCGCACAAGCGCCGGGATAGAGGCAGAAGATGACGACAATGACCAAGGCCAAGAGCGCGCCTGCGCTCCCTCTTAACACGATTATCGCCGGGGATTGCATCGAGGTGATGAACAGCTTGCCAGAGGCAAGCGTTGATCTGATCTTTGCCGATCCTCCCTACAACCTCCAGCTCAAGGGCGATCTGCACCGCCCCGACAACAGCCAGGTGGATGCGGTCGATGACGCCTGGGACCAATTCGCCAGCTTCGCCGCCTATGACAAATTCACCCAAGACTGGCTCAAGGCGGCGCGCCGACTGCTTAAGCCGAATGGCGCGATCTGGGTCATCGGATCTTATCACAACATCTTTCGGGTTGGGGCGGCGTTGCAGGACGCAGGGTATTGGATCCTGAACGATGTGATTTGGCGCAAATCCAACCCTATGCCGAATTTTCGCGGCAAACGCCTGACAAACGCCCATGAAACGATGATCTGGGCGTCAAAATCCGAGGGTGCGAAGTATACCTTCAATTACGAAGCGCTGAAATCGCTCAACGACGGGGTGCAGATGCGCTCAGACTGGGTGCTGCCGTTGTGCACCGGACATGAGCGGCTCAAGGATGACAAGGGCGACAAGGCCCATCCGACGCAAAAACCCGAGAGCCTGTTGCACCGCGTTCTGGTCGGTTCGACCAACCCCGGAGACGTGATCCTCGACCCGTTCTTTGGCACCGGCACGACCGGCGCCGTGGCCAAGATGCTGGGCCGCGATTACATCGGGATCGAGCGCGAGGCGGCCTATCGTGTGGTCGCAGAGAAACGGCTGGCAAACATCCGCAAATTTGACCGCGACGCGCTTCAGGTCTCGACCTCGAAACGGGCAGAGCCGCGCGTGCCCTTTGGTCAGCTGATCGAACGCGGTATGTTGCGCCCCGGTGAAGTTCTTACCTCGGTCAACGGCAAGGCGGCCAAGGTCCGTGCCGATGGGACGCTGGTAGCCGATGGCGTAAACGGCTCGATCCACCAGATCGGCGCGCATCTCGAAGGCGCACCTTCCTGCAACGGCTGGACCTATTGGTGCTTCAAGCGCGAAGGCAAAGTGGTGCCGATCGACGTGTTGCGCCAGCAGATCCGCTCAGAAATGGAAGAACGCCCCAACTGATTACCCAGACACCGCCGGTGCCCAAGTCCTGACTTTCTCGGGCACCATTGACCTGCCCCGCCTTCTTGGCGGGGCTTTTTTCTTTATCTGTCTGGGGCGGGCACAACCAGATCAGCCATTTCCGAGAAAGGCATATCAGGCTGAAACAGTCTCTGTTTCATATCCCAGAGCGCCGCAATACGCCCCTCTGACAGCACATGCCCGGCCATCGCACCCAGCTTGGCGCGCACATCCGCATCGGGCATCGGGGCCTCTGGACCGCCGCGCGCGTTGACATCACCCGATGTCAGTCGTCGCCCATCTTGCAGGATCGCCGTCACATCCGACCACCGCCCGGCGGGAAAGCGGGCAGAATGGCGGGGCTCTTCGCGTACCGTGATGCGGGCGTGCAGACGGGCGACCTCCGGATCATTCAATCCCGCATCAGTGATATGCTCTGGTCCGATTCTTCCATGCACCAGCAGCGTGGCCAGTGCGAAGCCCAGCGAATACTGCGCCTCGCTCGTCGTTTTGGGCAGTCCGGGGAAAAGGGCCGCCGATTGCGCAAAGGTCGCTACCTCCAGTCGTTCAATCTCGGTGGCCCGCAGGCCCTGTTCGACCATCAGCACGCGCACTCCTTCCAGTGCGCCATGCGCCCAGCGGCAAATTGGATAGGGCTTGATGTAATTGCGCAGGATCGTCCAATCCTGTCCCAAATCTTCCCAAATATGCGCAACCTCTTCCCCCTCGATTGTAATCGCGGGCGCGCCGGTAAACCCGCGTTCTGCCAATAGCAGAGACGAAATTCCCACAAGAGCACCCATGCCAGACCCGTCGTGCAACATTGTGGGATTGGCAATTTCGCGCATCATCTGGCTGCGTGGCCCGTGATATTCTGCGATTCCCATCGCCTCGCGCAGAATATCCGACGGTTGCCCGCGCAAATGCGCCCCAAGAGCTGCAACACCCAGCGCGTTCCACGCGCCCGAGGTGTGGTAATCCGCAGCCGTTGCATGAAGCGCAACCCCCGCCCGCGCCGCCACCTCATAGCCCATGGCAAGCGCGATCAGCGCCTGTCGTCCGGTCAACTGCGGATGCTGCCCCGCATAGGCAAATAGTGCCGGCACCAGCGCGCAGCCAATATGCCCCTTGGTCGGGTTATAGCCGTCATGCCCATCGAGATTGTCGATCTGCGTGGCCAGCGCCCAGGCGGCACCAGGCATGGCGCAACGTCGCCCGTCGAAGAGCAAAATTGCGCTGTGTTTGTCACTCCCTGCGGCATGAAACTCGACCGCGAACTCGCGCGCGATGCGCCCCACTTCCAGCGTCGCCGCACCCGCCGCAACGCCGAGCGTATCGACCAGCAAAAGGGCCATTCGTTCCAGCACTTCCTGCGGAACTTCAAGGGTGGGGTCGAGCGCAAATTTTGCGACACGGTCGAATTGAAGACGGTTGGAGACAACGGGCATCGGAGCAACTTTCTGCAAGAGGGCATGTCTCAACGTGGCGCGTTCTGACGGCGGTTTGTCGGCTGTTTGCGACATTTCCTGTCTCGCATTCTCCTCTTGCAGCGCATGGAATCGGCTGTTAGCAATCGTGCATATCCGTTGGGGTGCCCGTGTGCAGGGCTGAGAGGTGTAAAGCCAACCCATCGAACCTGATCCGGGTGATGCCGGCGTAGGGAACGGACCTTAGCACGCCCAGCGCGCCCCCCGTCCGTTTCCCCGCAGAATGAGAGGAACGGCAGATGGTTGCCACAGCTTTGACGATCGCAGGCTCCGACAGCGGCGGTGGTGCGGGTATTCAGGCTGATCTCAAGACTTTTTCGGCGCTTAACGTCTATGGTGCAAGCGTTATCACAGCCGTCACCGCGCAAAACACCTGTGCCGTGACCGATGTGCATGCCATTCCGAATGCGATCGTTGCGGCGCAGATCTTGGCAGTTTTGGGCGATATTAGGGTCGATTGCATCAAGATCGGCATGCTGGGCGATGCCAGTTTGATCGAGACCGTGGCAGAGGCGCTGGCGGAGTATCGTGGCCCAATAGTCCTTGATCCTGTGATGGTGGCGAAATCCGGCGCGCGCCTCTTGCCGGACGCAGCGCGTGCCGCGCTCATCGCGCATCTCGTGCCGCGTGCTGATCTCCTCACCCCGAATTTGCCGGAGGCGGCAGCGCTTTTGGGCATGGCAGAGGCGCAGGACGATGCCGAGATGCAGGCGCAGGGCGCGCTTTTACGTCAAATGGGAGCCAAGGCAGTCTTGATGAAAGGCGGGCACGCACAGGGCGAGACCTGCACCGATTGGCTGATCGCTGATGAGGTGATCCGCCTGGACGCCCCGCGCATAAGCACGCGAAACACCCATGGCACCGGCTGTACGCTATCATCGGCCATCGCGGCACAGCTTGCAAAGGGACTAACCTTGCCAAAAGCTGTATCCGCCGCCCATGGCTGGTTGCATCACGCGATCCTTGCCGCCGATACGCTGGAGATCGGTCAAGGGCATGGCCCGGTCCATCATTTCCACGAGGTCTGGACATGACCGAGGCGATCACCATACGGGGCGCGGGCATTGTTGGCCTCTGCGTGGCCACCGTACTCGTGGCGCGTGGAATTTCCGTTACTCTGCGTGATCCGGCACCGGAACCTGGCGCGCATGCCTGCTCTTGGTGGGCGGGCGGCATGCTTGCCCCATTTTGCGAAGGCTTTTCCGCGGAAGAACCGGTGGTGCGTTTGGGTCAAGAGGCTGCAGACTGGTGGGCGGCGCAGGGTGTCGAGGTGATACGGCGCGGATCGCTTGTCGTGACCTTGGACCGCGACCGCCGCGAACTCGACCAATTCGCGCGCCGCACCCGAGGGCATCGGATGGTTTCAGGCTCTGATTTGGCTGAATTAGAGCCACATCTGGCGGATCGCCATGACCGTGCGCTTTTCTTTCCTAACGAGGCGCACATCAACCCGCGCGGTGCTCTCATGCACCTGCGCACGCGGTTGCATGAGGCCGGCGCAGAGTTCGAGCAGAGCGATGCCACCCCCACGGGGTCGGTCATCGACTGTCGCGGTCTTGCAGCACAGGATAGCCTGCCCAATCTGCGCGGCGTCAAAGGCGAGATGGTCGTCTTGCACAGTCGGGATGTGACCCTATCCAGGCCTGTTCGCCTGCTACACCCGCGATTTCCGCTCTATATCGTGCCGCGCGGCGATGGGGTGTTCATGCTGGGCGCAACACAGATCGAGAGTGCGGAACGCGGGCGTGCCTCTGCCCGGTCCGTTATGGAACTGCTGTCCGCGGCCTATGCCCTGCACCCGGCCTTTGGCGAGGCGGAGGTGTTGGAGATCGGTGCCGACGCACGCCCGGCCTTTCCCGACAATCTGCCGCGGATCATTCAAAAAAACGACACGATCCATGCCAACGGTCTCTTCCGTCACGGCTTTCTCTTGTCACCTGTGGTGGCGCGGATGGTGGCCGGTCTGGTCACAGGCAACAACGAAACACTGGAGTTTTTGTCCCATGAAGATCACGGTTAACGGCACCCCGCGCGACAGTACCGCGGCAACGCTCGACGCGCTGCTGGTCGAGTTGGGGTATGGCGGGGCCAAGGTGGCGACAGCAGTGAACGAAAGTTTCGTTCCCGCCACAATAAGGCCAGAACAGAGACTGAATGAGGGCGACAGGATCGAAATTGTCGCACCACGGCAAGGGGGCTGACATGCCTGTTTTCTATGAGACTGAGGTCAGCTCGCGGCTGATGCTCGGCACGGCGCAATATCCATCGCCCGCGATCCTTGCCGAGGCCTTTCACCGCTCTGGCGCAGGCATCGCCACTGTGTCGGTGCGCCGTGAGGCCGGAGGCGAGCGGGCCGGGCAGGCGTTCTGGGACATGATCGCCGACCTAGGGGTGCATGTCCTGCCCAATACCGCCGGCTGCCATTCGGTGCGCGAGGCCGTGACAACGGCCCAGATGGCGCGTGAACTGTTCGATACCAACTGGATCAAGCTTGAGGTGATCGGCCATGCCGACACGCTTCAACCGGACCCTTTCGGTCTGGTCGAGGCCGCACGCATCCTGACCGATGACGGATTTCAGGTGTTTCCCTATTGCACCGAGGATCTGGTGCTCTGTGAACGGCTGGTCGAGGCCGGGTGCCGGGTGCTGATGCCCTGGGGCGCGCCCATCGGCACGGGCCTTGGCCTCAACAATATCTATGGTTTGCGCAGCTTGCGGGCGCATTTCCCTGATCTGCCGTTGGTCATCGACGCCGGTTTGGGCCTGCCCTCACAAGCTGCACACGCAATGGAACTGGGCTATGACGCCGTTCTGCTCAATACCGCGGTGGCCAAAGCGGGCGACCCGGCGGCAATGGCCGAAGGTTTCGCACGCGCACTCGAGGCCGGCCGCTTGGCCTATGAGGCCGACCCGATGGAGCCGCGCGATATGGCCGCCCCCTCTACCCCTGTGTTCGGGAGGGCGTTCACCTGATGTCGCTGCCGCGTTTTTATCCGATTTTCGATCATACGGACTGGCTGCGCCGCCTGCTTCCGCTTGGTGTGACGCTCGTGCAATTGCGCATCAAAGACCTCACCGGCGAGGCTCTGCTGGATCAAGTTGTGCAGGCACAGAGCCTATGCCGCGCCCACGGGGCGACTCTCGTGGTCAACGACCACTGGCAAGCGGCGATTGATGCAGGCTGCGAATGGGTGCATCTTGGGCAAGAGGATCTCGATACTGCCGACATCGCCGCCCTACGCCGCGCCGGTCTCAAACTGGGGCTCAGCACCCATGACCATGCAGAACTTGACCGAGCCCTCACGCATGCGCCCGATTACGTGGCGCTTGGCCCGGTCTATCCGACCATCTTGAAAAAGATGAAGTGGCACGAACAAGGGCTGGACAAGCTGACGGAGTGGAAGCGCTTGACCGGCGACATTCCCCTCGTCGCTATTGGCGGCATGTCGGTGGAGCGAGCGGGCGGTGCCTATGCGGCCGGGGCGGATATCGTCTCTGCGGTAACGGATATCACACTTAATCCCGACCCCGAGGCACGGGTGCGGCAATGGATCGAGGTGACAGGGTGAACCGCTACGCCCGCCAAGTCGCCCTGTCCGAATTCGGGCAGGCAGGCCAAAACCGGCTTGCGGCGTCGAATGTCTTGGTGGTCGGCGCGGGCGGGTTGGCTGCACCCGTGCTGCAATATCTGGTGGGCGCGGGCGTTGGGCGGATCACGCTCATGGATGGCGACCGTGTGTCCCTGACAAACCTCCACCGCCAGACGCTGTTTCGGATGGAGGATATTGGCCAGCCCAAGGCACAGGTCGCCGCCGCGCATATGACCGCGCTCAATCCCGAAATAGAGATTTTCGCCGTGTTGGAGCCACTTGATCCGTTGAATGCCCCCGATCACGTCGCCGCCGCTGATCTGGTTCTTGATTGCGCCGATAGTTTCGCAGCAAGCTACATGCTGTCGGATGTTTGCTTCTCGCAGGGCACGCCGCTGATCAGCGCCTCTATCGTTGGCACCTCAGGCTACGTGGGCGGGTTTTGCGGGGGGGCGCCGTCTTTGCGCGCGCTCTTCCCCGATTTGCCAGACCGGCTAGGAAGTTGTGATGCTGATGGCGTTTTGGGGCCATCCGTGGGAGTGATCGGCAGCCTTCAGGCGCAGATGGCATTGGCGATTCTGGCCGGAATAGAGCCTGTTCCAATGGGTCAGCTCGTCACTTTCGAGGCGGTCGGTCATCGCTTTGGCGGTTTCCGCTTTGATGGAGCGCCCGAGCCAGGGGATGGCTTCCGCTTTATCGCGCCCGGTCAGATCACGTCCGCCGATTGGTTGGTCGACCTGCGCGCCGAGACCGAGAGCGGCCCCGCCTTACCAAACGCCATCCGCCACAGCGTTGGCGATTTTGATCACCCCGACACCCGCCCGCAAGGCGCGCGCGCCGTGCTGGCCTGTCGTTCCGGCCTGCGGTCGTGGCAGGCCGCGAGCCGACTTCGATGTCATTGGCACGGAGAGATAGCCTTGATCGCCCTTGGCGACGTTCAACAGGAGACTAACGCATGAAACACCTCACCCTGATTTTTGCCCTCATGGCCAGCCCAGCCATGGCACAGGACAAGATGACCCTGATCCTCGACTGGTTCATAAACCCAGACCATGGCCCGATCATCGTGGCCGAGGAGTTGGGCTATTTTCAAGAGGCCGGACTTGAGGTCGAGGTCATCGCACCCGCCGATCCGTCCGATCCGCCCAAGATGGTGGCCGCCGGTCAGGCTGATCTAGCGATCTCGTATCAGCCACAATTGCACATGCAGATCGAGAACGGCCTTCCGCTGCGACGCGTGGGCACGCTCGTTGCTACGCCGCTCAACTGCCTCTTGGTGCTCGCAGATGGCCCAATCAAATCTACCGCTGACCTCAAGGGGCGTAAGATCGGGTTTTCGGTGGCAGGCGTCGAAGAGGTGCTGCTTTCGACCATTCTTGGCCAACACGGTCATAGCCTGAGCGATATCGAACTGGTGAGCGTCAACTGGTCTCTCTCGCCCTCGCTCATGTCGGGTCAGGTCGATGCGGTGATTGGGGCCTATCGTAATTTCGAGCTTAACCAGATGGAAATCGAAGGTGTTCCGGGGCGGTGTTTCTATATCGAGGAAGAAGGCGTGCCGGCCTATGACGAGCTGATCTATGTTGCCAATCCCGACACGATGAATACCGACATGATCCGCCGCTTCCTGCATGCCACCGAGCGTGCGACGCAGTACATCATGAATCACCCGCAAGAGAGCTGGGAAATTTTCGCAGGCACCTCGCCCGAATTGCAGGATGAGTTGAACGAAAAAGCCTGGGTTGACACCTTTCCGCGCTTTGCCACCCGTCCCGCAGCCCTGGATCACGCCCGCTACAAGCGCTTTGAACAGTTCCTGCTCGACACCGGGATGATCGAGAACGCAACGCCCGTTTCGGGCCTTGCCATGGACCTGAACGCGGAATGACCCATGATTACGGAGTGACCTTTCCCCGCTTGCGCGATGCGGCGGGGACGGTTTGGCAGGATTACACGCATCATCCCTTTGTCGAGGGGCTGCGCGATGGCACGCTACCGCGCAAGGCGTTTCTGGGCTATCTTGTGCAGGACTATGTGTTTCTTATCCATTTCGCCCGTGCTTGGGCCCTGGCCGTGACCAAGGCCGATGCGCTGGAGGAGATGCGCTCCTGTGCCGCCACCGTCGACGCGCTGGTCAATCACGAACTCAGCCTCCATGTCAAAACCTGCGCCGAAGCGGGGCTGAGCGAAGCAGACCTCTACAATGCCGAGGAACATCCCGCCAACCTCGCCTATACGCGTTACGTGCTCGATGCGGGGCATTCCGGCAACTTCCTCGACCTGCTGGCGGCGCTTGCCCCCTGCGTCATGGGTTATGGCGAGATTGGGGCGCGGCTGGGGCCGGTGGCGGAGGATCACCGTTACGCCGGTTGGATCAACACCTACGCTGGCGACGCCTATCAACAGGTCTGCCGCGATGCTGGCGTGCTCTTTGACGGCGCCGTGGCGCGGCGACTGGGCGCAGGGGCCGAGACAACACCCGGCTGGGGTCGCCTCTGTCAGCGCTTCAGCACTGCCACGCGGCTTGAAGTCAGTTTCTGGGACATGGGCCTGTCGTTTGGCCTCTGACGCCCCTCGCAGCGTGGCCTGAATTATTCAGGCCGCGCGGCTGGCAGCCACAGCCAACAGCGCAATATAGGTCAGCTGATGCGCGGCCTGATCGAGGCCAAGGTAATGCCAGAAACGCGGATCGGTCTCGGTCACACCCTCCTGCGCCACACGGCGCGCCTTGGCCCAGTCGATATGATAATGCACCGCGATCTCGGCAAGAGCGAGACCAAGCGCCAGTTCCCACGGCATAGCGAACCAGAGCAGGATAGGCAGGCTCAGCGCACCATGCACCCCGGCGTGCACGATGCCCGATGGATGCCCATACCGCCCTTTATTCTTCGCGATCCATCCGGTCTGGAGCTGAAAATCACCCAAGTAATGCTTGATCTGAAACAAGGTCAGAAACAGGCAGATATCGAAAATGCTCGTCATGAAACACCTCGGGCAATAGGCATAACTGCGCGGCTCTCAAATGATGGCACTCCGCTAGAAACGCGATTTGATCCAAATTGGGTCGAGCGACAATTCCGATAGCCTAACACATCCGCCACGCCATTGCATCACCGGCGCGGCAATCCCATCGAGACGAGCGTTTCCAGATCATCCTTGATCCCAGCGACCAGGGCGGGCCACTTGGGGAAATGAAATCCATATTTGATTACATCAAGCGAGAAATCGGACCGCACCGTCAATGCCTGCGCCAAGGCGCGCTCTGCCGTGGTTCGGTCGCCCGCACGCAACGACAACACTGCATATGCAGAATGCACAAAAGCCTCTGCCCCCGGATGGCGGGCCGCCGGTTCGAGATATGGGCGCATGTTCTCTCCCAAGGTCATGTCGCGCATCCAGATCGCAACGGCGAGCATCCAATGGAACGACCACAGCATCGGATCTTGGGGACTGAGGCGAATGGCCTCTAACCCGGCCTCTTCCATCTCTGCGGTATCGGGGTTCTTTTGAAAGAGGTTGATGAAGGTCTGCGCATTATAGATCAGCGCGTCATTGTGATTGAGTGCGCGCGCACGGGCGAGCGCATCACGCGCATCTTTTTCCTGACCTTGCAGGGTCAAGAGCTGCGCCAGTGTTATATGCCCAAGTTCTAGCCTGTCATCCAAGTCGATGGCGCGATTGGCGTGGAACATGCCCTTGACCACATCCTCGCGGGGATTGCGACTCCGCCCCGAATATATCCGCACGGCATGAACACGGCCAATCAAGGCATGCGGCAAGGCATAGGTCGGATCGGCCTCTGCGGCAGCATGAAACAGGGCGGTCGCATTTCGGACGCCGCCAGAGGTGCGCATGTCGATTTCGGTCAACCCACGCTGGCACATTTCCCAGGCCGACAGGCTCTCGGTTGGTTTGGCGCGCGACATGGCGCGTTCATGGGCGCCAATTTCAGGGGTGAGGCCGGTGACGATACAACGGGTAATGTCATCTTGCAGCGCAAAAAGATCGGCCATATCGCGATCATAGCGATCAGACCAAATCTGACGTCCTGTCTCGGCCTCGATCAGTTGCGCAGTGACACGCAGCCGCGCCCCCGCGCGGCGCACGGCCCCCTTGACCACATAGCGCACACGCATGTCCTGCGCGATCTGCCGCATGTCCTGCGCGCGGTCCTTATAGGCAAAGGACGACCCACGCGCGATCACGAACAGCGAGCGAAAGCGCGAGAGCTCGTTGATCAGATCCTCGGCGATGCCATCCGCCAGAAATCCATCCTCGACCGAAGATGACAAATTGTCGAACGGCAGAACGATCACTGACGGACGATCGGCGCTCTGGGTGACGGTGCTGCGGTTTTCGGCCTCTACCCCGGTCGTGACATGCCAGACCTCGACCGGCGTCGGGATATTGCGGACATATTGCATGCCTTGACCGGTGATGATCAGGCCCGGTTCCCGCGCCAGCATGTCGCGCACCGTGCGCGATACACAAATGCCACCGGGTGCAGATAGGGTTTCCAGCCGCGCCGCGATATTGACCACATCACCCAACACATCGCTTCCGTCGATCAGCACGCTGCCGTGGTTGATGCCCACCCGCAGGCGGATGCGCAGATCCTCCGGATTGTTGCGCTCATGCTCCGCAATCGCGCGCTGTGCAGTCAAGGAGGCATGGACGGCGGCGGCAGGGCCGGGGAACTCCACCAAAAGCCCGTCGCCCATGGACTTGACGACCCGCCCACCATGATTTGCGATGGCCGGGTCGATGATCGCGTGTCGCAGGTCGCGCAGACGGGCAAACACCCCGTCCTCGTCCATCGCCACAAGGCGGGAAAACCCCACCACATCTGCGGCGGCGATGGTTGTCGCCTTGCGCTCCAGCGTCTTCACCTTTGTCCCCTTCGTCGCGGTGCCCAGCCCGCCCCCTATATTTAGGGCATGCGCGTTATATTTGTCACCTGAGCATTTGCGGTGATACATAGCGTCGGGGCCATTTGTGTCCAGATATCTAGCCAACCTTTTGACAACACGGTCACGGCCGGTTTGTCGCTAAAGATCAAGCCAAGCGTCAGCGGCAGCGAAATCCAGATCATTCCGTAATAGGCCGGAATTTGCTTCAACGGTCCGTATCCCTGCACGGAATAGGCATATTCCAGCATGCCGGTCAGGATCAGCAAATCATTCTTGGCGAGAAAATCGTAGAAGCTGTCATATTGCAGCAATTCCGTCGGCGCGCTCAGCGGCATGGGCAGGGTGAGGCCGCGATAGAGCGCCAGCAGCACGTCATACTCCGCCAGGCGCACGAAAATCTCGGCCTTGACCTTGTCCGCATCGAACCCCGCCATCCAGTTTGCAGGATCGGCAAAGGGCTGGTTGGCCTCGTAATACCCCTTGAGAAGCGTGTAGTCGTCATAATCCATCAATGTGGCCGGTGCGGTCACGCCGGGAAACTGCCCGGTTGTAACCATGCCGCGGATCGTGTGGCCTGCCGGGTCCTGATGGTTGGCGGTCAGGTACATGCCCTCGCGGATATTGCCCTCCATGAACCCGCAGGCTGCGAAATGCGCGGCCATCTGGTCATAAGCAGGCGAGAGGTAACAGGTGCCCAACTCGCAAGGCGTGGGCTGCCCGTTGGGCGAGGGGAGATCATAGGTGACGGTATGCGTCTTGCCACCGAAACGATCGGTGGATTCGAGGATCTCGACATTGGTATAACCCAACCCTTGCAGGCGGTGCGCGAACATCATCCCCGACGGGCCGGCCCCCAGCACGATGATCGGCGCCGTCTTGTCCGCAGGCAAGGACCAGCCCAGCTTTTCCTGCTGGTCCAGCAACATGCCGCCATACTGCCAGCATTGCAGCACGGATTCAAAGCAGGTCGAGCCATGAACAAAGACCGTGTTGTTCTTGCCTTGCAGGCCCAGATAGTTCCACGGCCCGCCCCCGCGCAGCCCGGTGTTGTCGAAATGGTCGAAATAGGGTGTCCGCAGATCGACCGGCGCACCCGTGCTGTCCGTGACGATTTCGTAATCGGGATAGGGCCACCAATCGAGCGTGGGCAGCGTCTGTTCCAGATTGGCAAGAAATTCCGCCTCGGTCATCGGCGGATTGGCCGGGCCCTGCAACTGATAGACGGTCACAAGGTTCTCGGTCATGGAATTGGCCGTTTCGAGCGAGAATTGCTTGGCCGTTTCGTTGCGATAACCGCTCACATGCCCCGCCATCGCAGTGATTTCGGTAGGGGCAAGAATGATCCCGTATTTCGGCGCGGGATTGGGAACTTTCACCCGCACCAGAGTGGTATGAAAGGTGAAATTGGTCAGTTGATCAAAGACCGCGTTCTCTGCGGCGGTATAGTCACAAATGCCGCTCAGATTGCGCGGCTCGCAAGCGACCACCAAAAGGTCGCAGGTCTTGGTCACGGGGGCTGCGCCATCAATGGATACAGTCAGCGTGACGGGCGGGGTCGATGCCTTGATGTTCAAATGCGTTCTCCAGAAATGTGTGATTCAGTGAAACGGCATTGGGGCCGGTCCGCTCCTTGATACACCGTTTTGGGCACGCGTTGAATCTCTAAAAGGTTGTATGGCGCGCAGGCTATCTCGGATCTTGTGTGCGTCGTCTCTGGATCACTCAGGCCCGGGACGAGATGCGACTGGACAGCAGGTCGCCGGTTTCCGTGAGGATCGGATAGGCGGCCATGGTGAATCCGGTGTTCACCTGCTTGAGGGCGCGCAGCGTCTCCTGATGGATATTGCTGGTTTCGATACTCTCGGTCAGCCCCTCGCGCAGGCGCCCCAAGTGCGCGCGCTGCAACTCTTGTTCGAGGGCGCGGATGCTGTCCTTCTCCGCCACCAATGCGCGGGCATCGTCGGGATGCTGGGTCATCATGACCCGCAGAGCCAGTTGCGCATTGGCCAGAACACGGTCGTGGAAATCACAAATCTCCTGCCAGCCAGGACGCGAGAAATGCACACCTTCCGCCGTCAAACGCTGCGCAAGACCCAAAAGCGTGGTGGCAATCGCATCCCCCGCCGCCTCGAAATTGGCAGCGTTTGTCGAAAGATCAAGCGAGCGTTGGCTCAGCTCTTCCGCCAGACCGTTACGCGTGAGCTGTGCGAGATAGAGCTTGGTGTCGAAGTGGCGTTTTCGCAATGTCTCTTGGGCGTCGAGAATTGCCGATGCCGTGCCCTCGTCCCACTGCGTAAAGAGCGTGGGCACCGGGCGCAGCATTGCTTCAACCATCTCGCCAATCCGGATCACCTCACGCGTGGCGCAGGACAGGGCACGGTTGGGATTCGTCAGCGCGCCGGGATCAAGCGCCGTGATGTGATCAAGCGCAGCACCTTGACTTGGCGCCGACAGCAACGCACCCGCGAGCCGCGTCGCGACTCCGGTAAAGGGCAAAACAAGGCCAACCAGGGCCAGGTTAAAGAGGATATGCAAATGAATGATCTGTGCCGCAGGCGTCGCCCCTAGCCATGCCAGAGGCGGCTCGAACGCCGTCAGCGCGGCAAGGGTCAGGGCCGCCCCACCCCCACGCAGACAAAGGTTTGACAGGATCAGCCGACGCGCCTCGATCTCGGCGGCGAGCGTCAAGCCAAATGCGATAAAGGCACCACCAAGATTCGCCCCAAGGATCAGCGCCATCGCCGCCGAAACGGGCATCAGCCCTTCCATCACCAATGTGGCAAAGAGAAGAACGGCAGCCACCGAGGAATGCACGAGCCAAGCAAGAAGCGCTCCGATCAAGAAGGCGGTCAAGAGGTCGCGGGCCAGATACTGCATCGCCGCCGCCGCTGCAGGAGCGTCGGTCAAGGGTTCGGTCGCAGCGCGCAGCATATCGAGCGAAACAAAGATCAGCGCCAGACCAATCAGGATACGCCCACCCTGCCGCACCCGCCTCTGGTGCCCACGCAGAAAAAGGACCACACCACCCAGCAGAAGAAGCGGGATCAGCCACGCCTGCCTCGCCAGCAGCAACTTGGCGACAAGCGCCGACCCAAGGTCCGCGCCCAACAGGATCGCAAGCCCGGCGGCAATGGCGATGCCGCCCGATGCCACGAAACCGGCAGTCAGAATGGCAACTGCCGTCGAACTCTGAAGGGCCATGGCCGCAATCATGCCGGTGAAGACGGCCAGCACGCGGCTCTGACCCGAGCGGCGCAGCCAGAGACGCAACTCTGCGCTAAAGGCCCGTTCGACCCCGGTACGCACAAGGCGGACAGACCAGATCAGAAGTGCCGCAGCTCCGGCAATCTGAAGAAAGAAAACTGTGAGGTTTGGGTCGTCCAATTCGGTGACTCATCCGCGTGGCCGTGGTCAAGAGCACCGAGAGTGACCCTCACAATTGCACTGCGCAAGGGGCGCAGGGGCAGAATTCGCCAAGTGTGACAGTTTTGTGAATGTTTTATGACAATCTTTTATCTATATGTGCGCTCTTCGATGGGCGTCACCTCAATTCGGGCCAGCAACCGGTCAAGTAGGCCTTGTTCCGCGCGGTTGAGCACTGCGCGCGGGTTCCAGACCACATGCACATCAACAGCAGCCGTCTGATCGTAGGGTGGCAATTGCCACAAAAGGCCGTCTTGCACGTCGCGCGCCGCCACATGCAACGGCAGCGGACCGACGCCAAGCCCCGCAATGATCATACGCCGGACCTCTTCCAAGTGGCTGGAGGTCGCGATGATCTGATCCCCAAGTTCCGCCTGCGCCCGCATCAACGTCACAGGCTTTAGCGCGTCCTGCAATCGGTCGGTTTCAAAGCTGACCGCTGAACGCCCGGCCAGATCGGCGCGCGTCAGGTCGCGCCGGCCAAACAGGGCATGGTTTGGCCCACAAAAGAGGCCAAAGAACTCTCGATACAGGCGCATGTACTCTAGCTTGGGGTTGCGCTGATGCACGAGGCAGATGGCAAAAGAGGCGGAGCGCGCCGATACCGTTTCAATCGCCTGCGCCGAGGAATGCACCTCGATTGCCAGCGTGGCGCGGGGGTTTTCCGCATGGAACTCTGCCAGCACCTGATCAAAAAGCGGGCAGATCACATGCGAGGCCAGAGACAGCCGAACATGGCCTGTCACCTCGTCTGTCATGTCACGCATGAGGGTCGAGAGGCGCAGGATAGAGCCTTGGATATCCAGCGCCTCGCGATATAGCACCTCGCCCGCCTCGGTCAGCGCGAAATGTCCCGGTGTGCGGTGTATGAGGCGCTTGCCCACCCGATCCTCTAACCGTTTCAACGCTGTAGACACCGAAGGCTGTGTCAGCCGTAACCGATGTGCGGCGTCGGTGACCGAGGTGGACTGCGCCAACACGACGAAAGTGCGCAAGAGGTTCCAGTCCATCTCGCGCATGATGCGTTCGGGGCTGTTCCGCTGATTCATAGAATGCATCTATTGTCACAATTCCTATTATCTATTTGATTAATGATGGCTCGCTTTGCACCCTCGGCGCAAGCCCACCCATGACGGGTCGCACAAGAAAGGGAGTAGCATGTCGGTCGAGGCCCGCGAAGCGAGGCAGCCGTGGATTCTGTTGTCGCCCGCCTTGGTGGCGGTGACACTGCTCTTGATCGTGCCACTGATGTTCATCGTGGTCTATTCGTTCTGGCTGCGCTCGGCGATGGGCGCGGATACGGTCGGGTTCTACTTCGACAACTGGCAAAAGGCGCTCTCCGATCGCTTTTACCGCGACATTCTGATCAACACGCTGAAAATCGCGGCGATCACCACGGTGATCTGTGCCCTGATGGGCTATCCGGCAGCCTATTTCATTGCACGCTCACGCGGCAACAAGATGGTGCTGCTGCTCCTTCTGATGCTGCCCTTCTGGATCAGTTACATCATCCGCACGATGAGCTGGATCAACATTCTGGGCACCTCTGGCGCGCTCAATTCCCTGCTCTTGTCGCTTGGCATCATCAACGAGCCGATCCAGATGCTTTATAACGAGGCGACGGTTATCCTCGGCCTCGTGCATTTCCTGCTGCCCTTCATGGTGCTGAACGTCTACGTCAGCCTTGAGGGCATCGACACCAACCTCGAGGATGCCGCCAATTCGCTCGGGGCAACCCGGTGGCAGGCATTTACCCAAGTCACCCTGCCCCTTTCTCTCCCCGGTCTTGCGGCGGGCGGATTGCTATGCTTCGTGCTGGGCGCGGGCACCTATATCACGCCCGTCATCCTCGGCGGGCCCCGCGATGCGATGTTCGCCAATCTCGTGTTCGAGGCGATTATCACACAGTTGAACTGGCCGCTTGGCTCGGCGCTGTCGCTGCTGCTGTTGATCGTGCTGGGTCTCTTGGTGGCTGTCTACAACCGTTATCTCGGCATGGCGCAACTGGCCAAAGGGCTGGGCTGATGGGTTGGCAGATCATCCGCGCCTGGACCGTTTTGGTCTATGCCTTCATGTTCCTGCCGGTGGCGGTTGTGGTGCTGTTGTCCTTCAACGCCAACCAGTTCGGCAGCTTTCCGATGACCGGCGTTTCGCTGCACTGGTTTCAGGAATTGTGGAACAACGACGCGGTGATGCGCGCCTTTCGCACTTCGCTGGTACTGGGGCTGATGACGGCACTCATTTCCACCACATTGGGCATTTTGGCCAGCCTTGCCTTGGTGCGCTACAACATCCCTGGTCGCAACGCGATCACCACGCTGCTTATCGCGCCTATTCTCGTGCCAGAGGTGGTGCTGGCGGTAGCGCTCTTGCTCTTTCTCAACTGGCTGGGCATCGGCAAGAGCTTTGCCTTGCTGCTTGCGGGGCATGTGATATTCACCCTGCCCTTTGTCATCCTCGTGGTGCAGGCGCGGCTGGTCAGCATCAAGCGCGATGTCGAAGAGGCGGCGCTCAGCCTTGGTGCCTCGCCGGTGCAAACCTTCTTTGCCGTAACCTTGCCGCTCATGCTGCCTGCTGTGGCTGCGGGCGCACTCTTCGCCTTTACAATCAGCTTCGATGACATCACCGGCACGCTCTTTTGGAAACCCGGCGGGGTCGAAACCGTGCCGACGCAGATTTTTTCAATGCTGCGCAATTCGATCAGCCCGGAGATCAACGCCCTTGGCACCGTGATGATCGTGATGACCGTCGGCCTGCCGCTGCTTGGTGCGGCAGTGGCCCGAAAACTCACCATGAAAGGCGGCACCTGAGAACCGCCCCAACATTCAACAAGGAGACCTGAGAAATGGATAATACCAAACGTTACGAAAGACTGCTGGATCGCTACCGCAACGGTGATCTGGATCGGCGCAATTTTCTGGGCCTGATCGGCGCTGCGGGCCTCGCCTATGGCGTGCAGACGCCCTTTGCCAAATTCGCCCATGCACAGGATGTGAAACAGGTGCGCTTTGACGGCTGGGGCGGGGTCGTGTCCGAGGCGTTTCGCAAATATGCGTTTGATCCCTACACGGCAGAGACCGGGATCACCGTGGTCGATGGCACCTTTGCCGGCGGCGACGAATATCTGGCGCAGGTCCGCTCCAGCCAGGAGGGTGAGTATAACATCGCCCACCTGTCCGGCGTGTTCGACTATGCCCGCTATGTGAACTTCGGCCTGACGGTCGAGTTGAACCTCGACAACATCCCCAACATGTCGCTGGTGATGGATGCGCTGACCAATGCATTCCGGGGTGTGACGCCGGATTACCTCTCGGCAGTTCCCTATGACTACGGCACCACGGGTCTGGCCTATAACCGCAAGTATATTTCCGACGAGGAGATGAAGGAGAAAGGCGCCAGCATCCTGATCGACGCCGCCTACAAGGGCAAGATCGGCGGCTGGTCGGATTGGCGCACCCGGGTGTGGTATGGCGCGCTCCAGACCGGGCAAGACCCCAACAACATTCAGGATATGGAAGCGGTCTGGGATGCAATCCGCAGCCATCGCGACCTTGCACTGAAATACTGGTCGTCGGGCGCGGAACTGATGAGCCTTCTGGCAGAGGAAGAGATCTACGTCACCGAAGGCTGGTCAGGTCGCATCGCCGCGCTGCAACAACAGGGCCATGACATCGGCTATTACGACGCCCCCGGCAGCTTTGCCTGGCAGGAATGTCTGCACGTGCTCAAGGGCAGCCCGGTCGAGGCCTGCGAGGAACTCTTGAACTTCATGCTGGCGCCCGAGACATCCATCGCGGTGGCCGAGGGTCAGAACTATCCGCCCGCGCTGGACGGAACCAAGGTCGATCTGGGGTCCAAGATACCGACGCTACCCGCGTATGATCCGACCGGCACGCTCGAATCCCTCACTTTTGCCAATCCCGCCTATTGGAATGGCAACGAGGCCGAATGGTCCGAAACCTTCAGCCGCGTGCAGCGCGGATATTGAATCCTTGCCGCGTCCCCTGATGGGGGCGCGGCCCATCCCCAAAAGGACCCCGCCGATGAGCGCCGTCACCCTCAGCAATATCGTCAAGCGCTTCGGCACCTTTACTGCCGTGCATCGCACCACGCTGGAAATTCCCGAAGGGGCGTTCGTCACGCTTCTCGGCCCGTCCGGCTGTGGCAAGACGACCAATCTGCGCATGATCGCGGGCCTGCTCGATCCTACCGAAGGCGAGATTCTCATTGGCGGCAAGCGCGTCAATGACGTGCCCATCCACAAGCGCAATCTTGGGCTGGTGTTTCAGAACTATGCGCTTTTCCCGCACAAGACCGTGGCCGAAAACGTGGCCTTTGGCCTCAAGTATCGCAACGTGCCCAAGTCCGAGATTGCGGCCAAGGTGCGCGACGCGCTTGACCTCGTACAATTGCCCCATGTCGGGGACCGCTATCCCAAGGCCCTTTCGGGCGGCCAGCAACAGCGCATCGCCCTAGCCCGCGCCATCGTGATCGAACCGGACGTTCTGCTCCTCGATGAACCGCTTTCGGCGCTTGATGCCAACCTGCGCGAGGATATGCGCGTGGAACTCAAACGCATCCAGGAACGCATCGGTGTCACCACGGTCTTTGTCACCCATGATCAATCCGAGGCGCTCGCCATGTCCGACCTGATCGTCGTGATGTCCGAGGGGCGCGTGGAACAGGTGGGCAAGCCCGAAGAGGTCTACAACACCCCGGCAACCGAGTTTGTGGCGAACTTTCTGGGGGCATCCAACATCTTTGACGCGCGGTGCGTCGAACACGGCGCAACAGTTGTGGTCGAGGATGTCGTCTTTGGCCGCGTGACCGTGCCCGCCACCAAGGCGCCTAATCTGATGGGCACCGGCCCCGCAAAGCTTGTCGTGCGCGCCGAAAAGCTGAAACTCGCGCGCGACGCCGCGCCCGAGGGTGTGATTTCTGTTCCCGCCACCGTGGAAACGGTGGACTATCAGGGGCAGGCGGTGAGGTATTTCGTGCGGGCGGGAGAGGCGCAGTTACAAGCCATCAACATGATCGACGACCACCCTTTCGCGGTGGGCGCAGCGGTCCATCTGCACTTGCGGCCGCAAGATTGCGCGGCGCTTCCGGGATAAGACAATGAACGTAAAACCCTCTCACCTTTTCTATCAGGGGCGCGAGCGCAAGCCGGTGCTCGATCAGGCACGCGGCGTCTACATGTGGGACGTGGACGGCAAGCGCTATCTCGATGGATCATCCGGCGCAATGGTCTGTAACATCGGCCATTCGAATGAAAACGTGCTCGACGCGATGCGCCGTCAGATGGAGAAATCGACTTTTGGCTATCGCCTGCACTTCGAGACCGAGGCGTCAGAAAAACTCGCCGCCAAGACCGCGGCCCTCTGCCCCGAGGGGCTGAACAGGGTGTTCTTTGTCTCGGGCGGGTCAGAGGCGGTGGAATCCGCACTGAAACTGGCCAGGCAATACGCGTTGGCAATCGGAGAGGGCAGCCGCTGGAAAATCATCAGCCGCGCGCCGTGTTATCACGGCTGCACGCTCGGCGCGCTTGCGATCACCTCTTATGCGCCGCTGACCGATCCCTTTCTGCCCATGATGCAGGCGATGCCGAAAATCCCCGCACCGCGCGCATATCTGGATGGGCTAGACGCCGATCTTGAGGCGACAGGCCACCACTACGCCGACATGCTCGAAGCCAAGATACTGGAAGAAGGCCCCGACAGCGTGCTTGCCTTTGTGGTCGAGCCGATCGGCGGTGCCTCTACCGGGGCGCTGGTGCCGCCGCGCGGCTATATGGAGCGCGTGCAGGAGATTTGCCGCAAATACGGCGTGCTCTTCATTCTGGACGAGGTGATGACCGGAGCAGGACGCACCGGCAAATTCCTCGCCTCGGAGCATTGGAACCTTGCCCCGGACATTGTCGTGATGTCCAAGGGCTTCGCCGCCGGTTACGTGCCGCTTGGCGCCATGGTCGCGCATGAACGGCTGGTCGAGCCGGTTCTGGACGCGGGCGGCTTTCTGCATGGCTTTACCTATGCAGGCAATCCGCTGGCCTGCGCCGCCGGTCTCGCCGTGATCGACGAGATCGAGCGCATGGATCTGGTTGGCAACGCCGCGCGGATGGGCGAGCGCCTGCAAGAGCGTCTGCGCGGCCTGATGCAGCGCTATGCCATCATCGGCGACGTGCGCGGCAAGGGGTTGCTGACCGCGTTCGAATTCATGGCGGATCGTGGCACCAAGGCGCCGCTGCCCAAGGGCTTGCGCGCGTTTGATCGCTTTGTTCAGATTGCCTATGACAAGGGGCTGATCGTCTATTCCCGCCGTACCCGCGATGGGATCGAGGGGGATCACATCATCGTCGCCCCCCCGATGATCGTGACCGAAACGCATCTGGACGAGATTACCGAAATGCTCGATGTCTCGCTGGCAGAGTTCACCGACGAAATCCGCCCCGCGCTGGACAGAGCGATGTAATGCGCGAGATCATCATTACTTGCGCCCTGACCGGGTCTATCCATACCCCCTCCATGTCGCCGCATCTGCCCATCACGGCGGATGAAATCGCACGCGCCGGGATCGAGGCGGCCGAGGCCGGGGCAGCCATCCTGCACCTGCATGCGCGCGATCCGCAGACCGGGCGGCCCTCTGCCGACCCCGCACATTTCCGCGCCTTCCTGCCGCGCCTCAAGCAGGGCTGCGATGCCGTGCTCAACCTCTCGACCGGCGGCAGCGCGGTGATGAGCCTTGATGAACGGCTGGCCGCGCCCATCGAGGCCGCGCCGGAAATGGCCTCGCTCAACATGGGCACGATGAATTTCGCACTCTACCCGATGGCCGGGCGCATCACCGACTGGCAGCACGATTGGGAGCAACCCTTTCTCGAAGGCTCGGATGATCTGGTATTCAAGAACACCCCCCGCGACATCGCCCGCATCCTGACGGAACTGGGCCTCGAACGCGGAGCGCGGTTCGAGTTTGAGTGTTACGATCTCAGCCACCTCTACATGCTCCGGCACTTCGCGGACCGAGGTTTGATCCGCGCACCCTATTTCATTCAATTCGTCTTTGGTGTCTTGGGCGGTATGGGCGCGGACCCTGAGAACCTCACGCATATGGTGCGCATCGCAGACAAGCTCTTTGGTCAGGATTACATGTTCTCCGTATTGGCCGCCGGGCGGCATCAGATGCCGATGGCGGCGCAGGCGGCGGCCATGGGCGGGCATGTGCGCGTGGGGCTCGAAGACAGCCTGACCATCGCGCGCGGCACGCTGGCGCGCTCCAACGCCGAACAGGTCGCCAAGGTGCGCGGCATAGTCGAGGCATTGGGCCGGGTGGTGGTCAGCCCTGATGAGGCGCGCGCGCTGCTGTGTCTCAAGGGCGCAGACCGAGTGGCGAGCTAAGCGATGGCAGAATTTCGCGCGGTTGAAACAGACGACGATCTGACCTTGCTGGACACAGCCCTGCGCCAACTCAGCGCGGATTTGGGCGATCCCCATAGCGCAGGACTGGACGCCTTGCGCACCGGGCTGACGGGCGCGATACCGGCGGCCTATGGTTTGCTCGCGCTGGAAGAGGATTTGATCGGTGCCGCTCTTTTTGGCCCGCTGTTTTCCACTGTGCGCGGGGCGGCGGGCGTCTATGTCTCTGACCTCTGGGTCACCGAGGCGGCGCGCGGGCAAGGATTGGGCCGCGCGCTCCTGTCTCAGGTGGCGCGCAGGGCGGGCATGCTCTGGCGGGCAGAATGGATGATGCTGGCGGTCTACGCCCACACCCCCGCCTCGCGCCGGTTCTACGAACGGTTGGGATTCGAGGCGCAAGACCAGGTGACACAGATGCGCCTGCCCCAGGCAGCGATGCGCAGATTGATGGGAGAGGACGGATGAGGGCGATTTTTGACGCGCGGCAATGGCAGCACGATCCCAAGCATTTCATGGCCAACGGGGTGATCAAGCCTAGCCCCGAGCAGCCCGAGCGCATCACGCGGCTGACCCACGGCGCCACGGCGGCAGGCTGCGACTTTGTTGCGCCCAAGGATGCCGGTCTTGGGCCGATCGCGGCGCTCCATTCGCCAGAGTATGTTACCTTTCTGCGCAACATCTATGCGCGCTGGCAGCATATCGACGGCGCGGGCGCAGAGGTGATCCCCAATATTCACCCCGCCAGTCGCCGCGACAATTACCCCAAGTCCGCCGTCGGCCAGGCAGGCTATCATCAGGTCGACACCGCCTGTCCCATCGGGGCGGGCACATGGGAGGCGGCCTATTGGTCGGCGCAAACCGCCGTGACCGGCGCGGATATGCTGGCCGCCGGAGAGCGGGCCGCCTATGCGCTCTGCCGTCCGCCGGGGCATCACGCCTTTGGCGATCTGGCGGGGGGGTTCTGCTTTCTCAACAACGCGGGCATTGCGGCAGAGCGGTTGCGCACACGGGGGCTGCGTGCCGCGATCCTCGATGTCGACGTGCATCACGGCAATGGCACCCAAGGCATTTTCTATGATCGCGACGACGTTCTGACCGTTTCGATTCACGCCGATCCAGCGCGGTTTTATCCCTTTTTCTGGGGTCATGCCGATGAGCGGGGCGTTGGGCGTGGCACCGGCTATAACCTCAACCTGCCGCTGGCACGCGGCACCGGTGATGACGCCTACCTCAAAACGCTCGACATCGCTCTGGAGCGGGTGGCGAATTTCGGGGCCGATGTGGTGGTCGTGGCGCTTGGTCTTGATGCCTATGAGGGCGATCCGTTTCAGGGGCTGGCCATCACCACGCCCGGATTTGGACGCATCGGGGCGGCGATTGCCGGGCTGGGGCTGCCCACGCTCTTTGTGCAAGAGGGTGGATATCTTTGTAAGGAATTGGGCCAAAACCTTACATCGGTCCTGACGGGATTTGAGGGGGCGTGAGCATGGCCGATGTGATCGTGATCGGCGGCGGCATCGCCGGGATCAGCGCGGCGGCAGAGCTTGCGCGCGGCGGTGCAGATGTTGTCGTCCTCGAAATGGAGCGGCAGATCGGCTATCACGCCACGGGTCGCTCCGCCGCCATCTTTATCCGCAACTATGGCAATGCCACGCTGCGCGCGCTGAACGCCGTGGCAGAGCCGATCTTCGAGCAGCCGGGCGAGATCAGCGACAAGCCCCTCCTTAGCCCGCGCGGCGAGTTGATGGTCGCTTCCGAGGAGGAACTGCCGATCCTCGACGCGTATCTGGATGGCTCGACCGGCATTGACCGTCTGACCGGCAAGGAAGCCGCGGAAATTGTGCCGATCCTGCGCGCGGACCGCATTGCCGCTGCGATGATCGAGCGGAACGCACGGGGCATTGACGTGGACCTCTTGTTGCAGGGCTATGCGCGCCTGCTGCGGGCGCGGGCTGGGCGGATCGTGACCGGCGCGGCGGTCAGCGGCGTGTCACAGCGCGCCGGGCTCTGGCATGTCGACACCGCGCAGGGGCCGCATAGCGCGCCGATCGTTGTCAACGCGGCGGGTGGCTGGGCGGATGAGGTGGCCACCCTGGCCGGGGTACGCCAAGCAGGGTTGCAACCCTATCGCCGCTCCGCCGCGATCATTCCTGCGCCCGAAGGCTATGAAACCGAGCATTGGCCGATCTTTGGCTCTATCGCCGAGACATGGTATGCCAAACCCGAGGCGGGCAAACTGATGGTTTCTCCCGCCGACGAGGATCCGGTTGCCCCCCATGACGCCTGGGCTGATGACATGGTTCTGGCCGAGGGGCTGGATCGGTTCGAACAGGCGGTCACCGTGCCGGTGACGCGGGTCGAACACAGCTGGGCAGGTCTACGCACCTTTGCGCCTGATCGCACGCCGGTGGTGGGGTTTGATCCGCAAGCGGCGGGGTTTTTCTGGCTGGCCGGGCAGGGTGGTTACGGCGTGCAGACAGCACCCGCACTGTCGCGGCTGACGGCGGCGCTGATCACGGGGGGCGCGCCGGATGTCTCGGATCACGTGCTGGCAGCCATGGCACCGGGGCGGTTCGGGCAGGCGTAAGGGGCCACTTGACGGCCCGTCACCCCTGTGCCTTGGCCTTGATCGAGGCGAATTTGCGCAGGAGGTGATCCTTCATCAGCTTGCCACAACGCTCTGCATCCCGCGCGCGCAGCGCCTCGATGATGGCCTCATGTTCCTCGACCGCCGCGCGCCAGCGCTCGGGCGTGAGATTGGCCTGATAGCGCGCCCGCTGGACCCGGAAGGCCAGCAATTCATGCGCGCGCACCAGCGTTTCATTCCCCGCCGCTGCCAAAATCGCCTTGTGGATGGCCTGATTGATGCGAAAATAGGTCGGGCGATCCGCCTCGTCATAGGTGCGCCGCAGCGCGGCGGTCATCTCTGCGATCTCTTGCACCGTGTCCGTGTCGGCCTGCATCGTGGCCAGTTCCCCCGCTAGCCCCTCAAGGGCGGCAAGCACGCAAAACACCTCGGCCAATTCCGCCTCGCTCTGGCGGGTGATGACCGCGCCGCGATGCGGGATGAGGTCAAGCAAGCCCTCCGCCGCCAACACCTTGAGCGCCTCGCGCAGCGGTGTGCGCGACACGCCAAATTGTTCGGTCAGCGCCTTTTCGTTGATCTTCTCTCCCGGCTGCAATTGCCCTTCGAGGATCATCTGGCGCAGTCGGTTGGTGATCTCGACAGCCAGCGCGGTGCGGCCAATCGGATCGGGTTTGAGGGCAGTCATCGGGGCCTCCGGGCCGTGGTTATCCATTGTTGCGGCCCTCCTTTACAGCATTTCCCGATGCCCTGTCGAAGATTTCCGCGATATGCAGCGCGCGTCGGTTGGTGCCGTCGGCAATCTGGTGACGGCAAGAGGTGCCATTTGCGATCAAGAGATCGTTCGGCGCGGCGGCACGCACCGCAGGCAAGAGCGACAGTTCCCCCATCTTGAGCGAGACCTCGAAGGTCTCGGCCTGATAGCCAAAGGCACCGGCCATGCCACAGCAACTGCTCTCGATGGTTTTGGGATCAAGGCCGGGGATCAGACCCAGCGCCTGTCCCAGATCGCCCATCACGCCAGCTGCTTTTTGATGGCAATGCCCATGCACATGTGCGGTCTGACCCAAGGCATCAAGCGGCAGGTCAAGCCGCCCGGCGCGCGCCTCGCGGGCGATGAATTCCTCGAAGAGATAAGCGTTTTCAGACAAGAGGCGCGCGTCCTCTCCCGGCAAGAGCGTCAGAAACTCATCGCGCAGGGTCAAGAGGCACGAGGGCTCCAGCCCCACCACCGGCACGCCCGCGCGGATATGCGGCAGGAGGGCATCGAGCGTGCGCTGCGCCTCGGCGCGGGCCTGCTCGATCATACCCGCCGCCAGATATGTCCGCCCGCAGCAGAGCGGGCGACCGGGGGCATTGGCCGTGATCACCTCATAACCGGCGCGCGTCAACACCCGGAGCGCGGCGCGGGGAATGTCCGGCTCCATCCAACGGTTGAACGTGTCGGTAAAGAGGATGATCTTGCCCCTCTTGCTCGATGGGCGGGCGCGCTTGACCTCCGAGTCCTTGAAGAAATCACCGCGAAAGAGCGGCAGGGATCGCGCAGCGGCAAACCCGGTCAGCCGTTCTCCCAGGACGGCCAGCAGCGGCACGCGGTTGCGCAGGGCGATCAGACCACGCAGCGCCACGGCAATCCGCGCATAGCGGGGCATCTCGGCGATCAGCCGCGCGCGCAGGCCGAAGCCCAGCTTTTGCCCGCGTTGATAGAGCACCTCGGTCTTCATCCTGGCCATGTCCACGCCGGTCGGGCATTCGCGCTTGCACGCCTTGCAGCCCACACACAACTTCATCGTTTCGGCCATCTCGTCCGAGAACAGCGCGTTCTGGCCCAGACGCCCCGACAGGGCCAGCCGCAGCGTATTGGCGCGGCCCCGCGTTACGTCACGCTCGTCGCGGGTTACGCGATAACTCGGGCACATCGCCCCGCCCGCCAGCTTGCGACAGGCGCCGTTGTTGTTGCACATCTCGACCGCGCCCTGAAACCCGCCGCCCTTGCCGGTCCAGGCAGACCAGTCATGCCCGGTCTTGAGGTCAGCGAAATCATAGCCCGGCGGATAGCGCATCAGGCTGCGGTCATCCATTTTCGGCGCATGCACGATCTTTCCGGGGTTGAGGCGGGTGTCGGGATCAAAGGCCGCCTTGACCTCTTCGAACGCGCTCAGGATGCGGGGGCCAAACATTGCGCCGTGAAACTCGGACCGCACGATACCATCGCCATGCTCGCCGGAATGCGAGCCTTTGTATTCCCGCACCATGGCAAAGGCAGCATCGGCAATCTCGCGCATCTTGCGCACGTCCCGTTCCAGCTTGAGGTTGAGAACCGGGCGCACGTGCAGGCATCCCTCTGAGGCATGGGCATACCATGTGCCCGTGGTGCCGTGGCGATGAAACACCTCTGTCAAGCGGTCGGTGTAATCGGCCAGATGCTCGAGCGGCACGGCGCAATCCTCTACGAAAGACACAGGCTTGCCCGCCTCTTTCATCGACATCATGATGTTGAGCCCCGCCTTGCGCAATTCGCCGATCTCTGCGGCAAGGGACATATCCCAGACCTCGACCACGCCGCCCTCATGGGTGCCCCCCGCGCCAAAGCCATAGCCAAGGTCCGACATCGTATCGGCCAAACGGCGCATGTTTTCCTCGTTCTCGGGCGGGCTGTCGGCGAATTCCACCAGAAGCATCGCCGCCGGTTCCCCGCGCACGAATTGCTCCAGCGTTCTGGCATAAAGCGGAATGGCGCGCGCAAGGTCGATCATGGTGCTGTCCACCAGTTCGACCGAGGTGGGGCCAAGCGCCACCAGCGGCTTGGCCGCTTCCATCGCGGCGCGGAAACTGGGGAAATGGCAGACGCCCAGAACCCGGGTTTTAGAGGGCAGCGGCGAGAGCCTGATCTCGATGGCGGTGGATGTGGCCAGCGTCCCCTCGGATCCGATCAGCAGATGGGCGAGGTTGATCGGCGTGTCACCGGGCACGAGCGCGTCGATGTTGTAGCCGCCCACCCGACGCTGCACCTTGGGAAAGCGCGCGGCGATCTCGCGGGCCTCACGCGCGCCCAGGTCGAGCATTTGCCGCAACAAGGGTTCTGGCACGCGATTGCCGGAACCGGGACCGAAATCGAACGGCGTGCCATCAGCGAGAAACCCCTCGATCCTCTCCACGTTGTCGCGTGTCGTGCCATAGCGCAAAGAGCGGGAGCCGCAGGAATTGTTGCCCACCATGCCCCCGATCGTGGCGCGCGAGGCGGTCGAGACATCGACCGGAAACCACAGGCCATGCGGTTTGAGTGCGCGGTTGAGATCATCCAGAACGATCCCCGGCTCGACCACCGCACGCCGTCCCGCGACATCCAGTTCCAGAATCCGGTTGAGGTATTTCGAGCAGTCCACGATCAGGCCGGAGTTCACCGTCTGCCCGCATTGCGACGTGCCGCCGCCGCGCATCGTCAGCGGCACACCCGCCTCTCGCGCAGCATCCAATGCCGCCAGAACATCCTCTGGTGCCTTGGCCAGAATCACCCCCGCCGGCATGATTTGGTAGATCGAGGCATCGGTGGCATAGCGCCCGCGCGAGAAGGCGTCAAAGCGCGTTTCGCCCTGCACCTCGCGGCTGAGGCGCTGTTGAATTGTGCTGTCCAGCATGGGTCTCGATCCGGTCGATGGTCTGAGTTTGGCCTTGACAGAATATTGAATTCAGAATTCAATTCAACAGAATTCACCTTGATCCGAGTCCGTTACCAAAGCGGGTAACCGGACAAGGACGCACTGTCTGGGAGGAATGACAATGACCGCTGGCCGCCACTTTCTGCAAATCCCCGGACCTTCAAATGTGCCGGATCGCATCCTGCGGGCCATGGATTACCCCACGATGGACCACCGTGGTCCCGCCTTTGCCGATGTCGGGCGCAAGGCGCTGGAGGGCATGAAAAGCATCTTCAAGACCGAAAGCCGCGTGGTGATCTACCCCTCCTCCGGCACGGGGGCGTGGGAGGCGGCGCTGGTCAATACGCTCTCACCCGGCGATACGGTGCTGATGTATGAGACGGGGCATTTCGCGACCCTCTGGCAGAAACTGGCCCTGAAGCTGGGGCTGAACCCTGTCTTTATCGACAGCGATTGGCGCGCCGGGGCGGATGCCGCAAAGATCGAAGAGCATCTGCGCGCGGACAAGGGCCACGAGATCAAGGCTGTCTGCGTGGTGCATAACGAGACCTCGACCGGCTCTGTGACCGATGTGGCCGCCGTGCGCCGCGCGATGGATGCCGCGGGTCACCCGGCGCTCTTGATGGTGGATACGATTTCGTCGCTCGCCTCGGTCGATTACCGACATGATGAATGGGGCGTCGACGTCACGGTGTCCGGCTCGCAAAAGGGTCTGATGCTGCCGCCGGGCCTGTCGTTCAATGCGGTCAGCGCCAAAGCGATGAAACTCTCCGAGAGCGCCGCTCTCAAACGCTCTTATTGGAGTTGGGCGGAAATGGCCGGGCCCAATGACACCGGCTATTTCCCCTACACGCCCGCCACCAACCTGCTTTACGGTCTCAACGAGGCGATCGACATGTTGCATGAAGAGGGTCTCGACAATGTATTTGCCCGGCACAAGCGGCATGGGGCGGCGGCGCGCGCGGCGGTCGAGGCCTGGGGGCTTGAAGTGCTCTGCAAGAAAGCCACGGACCGCTCGCCGGTGCTGACCGCCGTGATGATGCCCGAGGGACATTCCGCTGACAATTTCCGCGCTGTCACCTTGCGCAACTATGATATGTCTCTGGGCAATGGTCTGTCCAAGGTGGCGGACAAGGTATTCCGCATCGGGCATTTGGGGGATTTCAACGACCTCATGCTAATCGGCACTCTTGCAGGTGTTGAAATGGGCCTGCGCGATGCAGGCGTTCCGCACCGGGCCGGGGGCGTGCAGGCGGCGATGGATCTTTTGGGTCAGAAGTTCGACAGCGCCCGCGCTGCGGCCTGAAGGTATCGGTCCGGGCAGGAGGAGGAGCCTGCGCGGACTGCATGTCACGATTTCACAACAAGGAAAGACCGAGGCGCGGCTGAAACCGCGCACACATGAAAACCAAGGGAGGAAGACAATGAAAAAAGCAATACTCGCATCCGTGGTGGCGTCCTTTGTGGCGGTGCCGGCAATTGCGGCAGACGTTACCATGCGCTTTGGCCATGTGGGCGAACCGGGGTCCCTTTTCGAGGCGACCGCCAACCACTTCGCCGCCTGCGTGGGTGAGAAATCCGGTGGCAAGGCCGAGGTTCAGACCTTTGGCTCGTCGCAACTGGGCAATGACAAGGAACTGCTGCAAAAGCTCAAGCTGGGGCAGGTCGACTTTGCGCTGCCCTCGTCGGTGATGTCTTCGGTCGATGGTCTCTTTGGCATTTTTGAGATGCCCTATATCATTAAGGATCGCGACCACATGCGCCGCGTTCAGGGCGCGATGATGGACACGTTCCAGACCGCCGCCAACAACAACGGCTATCATATCGTTGGGCTGGCCGAGAACGGGTTTCGCCACATCACCAACAACATCCGTCCAATCAACGTGCCCGAGGATCTCAAGGGCATCAAGCTGCGCACACCCAACGGGGAATGGCGCGTGAAGATGTTCCAGCAATATGGCGCCAACCCGACGCCGATGGCCTTTTCCGACGTGTTCACCGCGTTGCAGACCGGCGTGATGGACGGGCAGGAAAACCCCTATACCCAGATCGCGACGGCCAAGTTCCAGGAGGTGCAAAAGTATCTCTCGATTACCGGCCATGTCTATACGCCTGCGTATATTCTTTCCTCGAAGAAAGGCTATGACGGGCAGCCCGAAGATGTGCGCGCCGTTCTGTCCGAGTGCGCCGCCGACACGCAGACCTTTACCTACGAGACCGCCATCAAGATGGAAGGCGAGTTGCTTGACGTGATCAAGGCCGCCGGGGTCGAGGTCAACGAGGCAGACAAGGAGGCGTTCATCGCTGCCTCCAAGCCGGTTTACGACGCGTTCGCCGATCAGGTCGAGGGCGGGCAAGAGCTGATCGACTCTGTCCTCGCGCTTGGCAACGCAAGCTGATCCGATCCCCGTGACGGTCCCTGACAGGGGCCGTCACAACCTAGCCTGACAGGATTTCGCGGATCTAATCCGGCACGACCATGCCGGTCCCTCTCTTGCACCGGAACGCTGCGCATATGACCTCTCTCCTCACCCAAACCAACCGGATCGCAAGCCGCCTGCTTGAATGGATCACTGTTCTTTTGATGGTCGGTCTCACAATCGTCGTGATCGTTGCCGTTATTGCCCGGCTCATGGGCCAGAGCTTTTCGTGGTATGACGAGGTGGCCGCGATCATGCTCGCGTGGATCACGTATTACGGCTCCGCGCTTGCGGCGCTGCATCGGCGGCATATCGGATTTGACTCGGTTCTGCTGGCCATTCCTGGCCGGTTCCGGATGCTCGCGGTTCTGGTGGGCGAGGCGCTGGTTCTGCTCTTTTTCGTGCTGATGGCGCGCGCCGGATTTCAGGTGCTCGAGGTCCTCGAGGGAGATACGCTCACCTCGCTCACATGGGTGCCGGTGCAACTGACACAATCGGTGATCCCCATCGGGGCCATTCTCTTTATCGTCTGCCAATTGCTCAGCCTGCCGAATTACTGGGTTCAGACGTCGCGCGGAATCTCTCTCGAACATGCCGAGATCGAAGAAGAAGTCGAAACCGAACTCGCCAAGAACAAGGAGCGCGTGTGATGCTGATGCTGGGTATTTTCGCGGCCCTCGTGGCGATGATCTGCATCAACGTGCCCATTGCCATCGGGCTTGCACTTGCCGGAGTGCTCGGTCTTCTGGTGACTGAAGGGCCAAGCAGCCTAGTGACCATCGCCCTTGATATGTATAGCGGGTCCACAAAATTCTCGCTCATCGCAATTCCGATGTTCGTGTTGGCGGGGGCCATCATGAACGCGGGCGGGATCACCGACCGGCTGATCAACTTTGTCACCGCCATCATCGGCTTCGTGCGCGGCGGTCTGGCCATGGTCAATATCGGCGTGTCGCTCTTCTTTGCCGAAATCTCGGGGTCTGCCGTGGCGGATGTGGCGGCCATGGGATCGATCCTCATTCCGCAGATGAAAAAGCGCGGCTATTCCAAGGAACTCTCGGCCGCAGTCACCTCGTCCTCGGCGTCGCTTGCGATCATCATCCCGCCGTCGATCCCGATGATCCTCTATGCGGCCTCGTCCAATACCTCGGTCGAGCAACTCTTTGTCGCGGGCGTGGTGCCGGGCCTCTTGGGCGCCGCGGGCCTTATGTTCGTGGCCTATGTCTTTGCCCGCCGTTACAATCTGCCGACCGAAGAGGCGTTCAACATCCCGCGCCTGCGCGAGACGTTCGTTGACGCTCTGCCTGCGTTCCTTTTGCCGATCATCATTCTGGGCGGTATCTTTGGCGGCTATGTCACCGCGACCGAAGCGGCCGGTCTTGCCGTGATCGCGGCGATCATCGTGTCGGCGTGGTATCGTCAGATTGATATCAAACATCTGCGCCGCGCCATGCTGGACGGGGGGATGCAAACCGCTGTCGTCATGCTGCTGGTGGCGGCTTCGGTGCTGATGGGCGGGTTCCTGACCCGTGCGCAGATCCCGCAGCATCTGGCACAGGGCATTCTCAACATCACCGATCAGCAGTGGATGATCCTGCTCATTCTCAATGTATTCTTCCTTGTGATCGGTTTCTTCCTGCACTCTGCCGCCGCGATCATCCTCGTGATTCCCATCGTGATGCCGCTGATCACGGCGGCGGGTATTGATCCCGTGCATTTCGGCCTCGTGGTCACCCTGAACCTTGCCATCGGACAACAGACACCGCCCGTAGCCTCGGTGTTGATCACCGCCTGCGCGGTGGCGCGGGCGAATATCTGGGAGGTGTCCAAGGTCAATATCTGGTTCATCATGGTTCTTTTGGCGGTACTGATGCTGTGCACCTATGTGCCCTCGGTGCCACTTTTCCTTGTCGAATATTTCTACCGCTAAGGGGGTGCAGATGACCGAGATCCTGTCAGAGGTCCGGGGCCATACGCTCTGGATCACCTTCAACCGCCCCGAGGCGCGCAACGCGCTGACGTTTCAAATGTATGAAGGCCTGGCAACCCTCTGCCGCGAAGTGCCGACCGACGGTAGTATCCGCGCCGTGGTGATCCATGGCGCGGGGGGCAAGGCGTTCGCGGCGGGCACCGACATGACGCAGTTCCGCGCCTTTGACAAAGCTCAGGATGCGCTGGATTACGAGGCGCGGATCGAGCGTGTGCTGGAGGCGGTCGAGCGGTGCCCATTGCCCACCGTCGCCGCGATCAACGGGGCGTGCACCGGGGGGGGTGCGGCGATTGCCGGGGTGTGTGATATCCGCATCGCCTCCGCCAATCTCAAGTTCGGCTTTCCCATTGCCCGCACGCTTGGCAACTGTCTGGCCGCTGCCAATCTGGCGCGGCTGTCGTCCCTGATGGGGGCGGGGCGGGTGCGCGAGATGATCTTTACCGCCCGCCTAATCGGCGCGGAGGAGGCGCAGGGCTGCGGCCTCGTCACGGAGGTTCTGGAGGATGAAGACGCGCTGATGGCACGCGCCGGGGCGCTGGCTGACACGCTGGCACAGATGGCCCCACTGACCCTGCGTGCCACCAAAGAGGCAATGCGCCGCGTCAGCGCGGCCACGCGGGTCGAGGACGCCGACCTGATCGAGATGTGTTACATGAGCCGTGATTTCCGTCATGGGATGGAATCCTTTCTCGCCAAGCAAAAACCGGAATGGAGCGGCACATGAGCGCGACTGGTCCCCTCGCCGGAATGAAGGTGATCGAGCTTGCGCATATCATGGCCGGGCCTGTCTGTGGCCTCATGCTGGCCGATATGGGCGCGGATGTGATCAAGGTGGAAAAGCCCGATGGCGACGACAGCCGCCGTTTTGTGCCGCCCGCGATCGAGGGTGAATCCGCCGCCTATATGATGATGAACCGCAACAAGAGGGGGCTTGCTCTCAACCTCAAGGACCCGGAGGCGGTGCACGTGCTGCATCGCCTGTTGGAAGAGGCCGACGTGGTGATCGAGAATTACCGCATGGGCACGATGGAGCGGTTGGGCCTTGGCTATGACGACCTGCGCGCGATCAACCCGCGCCTGATCTACTGCGAGATTTCAGGCTTTGGCCGTACGGGTCCGTATGCAGAGCGCGGCGGCTTTGACCTGATTGCGCAAGGCATGTCTGGCCTCATGTCGATCACCGGCGAGGGGCCGGGGCGCCCGCCCGTCAAGACAGGCGCGCCGGTGTCGGACATCACGGCAGGGATCGTCGCGGCGATGGGCGTTTCGGCCGCCTATGCGCGCATGTTGCAAACCGGGCAGGGGCAGAAGGTGGATACATCGCTATTCGAGGCGGCCATCACCCAGACCTATTGGCAATCCGCGATCGCCTTTGCCACTGGCGTGGCCCCTGGCCCGATGGGATCGGCGCATCCCCTCAATGGCCCCTATCAGGCGTTCCAGACCGCCGATGGCTGGATCAATGTGGGGGCCGCCAATCAGCGCAATTGGTTGCGGTTTCTCGATGTGATTGGTGCGCCTGAGCTCAACGATGATCCGCGCTTTGCCTCGAACCATGACCGGATGCAGCACCTCAAGGATCTCGAAGAGATCCTGAACGATCACCTGCGCCACCAAACCTCTGAGGTGTGGTTGGCGCGGATGGAACGTGCGGGCCTGCCCGCTGGCCCGGTGCTCGACATTCTGCAAATGCAGGCCGACCCACAGGCACATGCGCGCGAGATGATCGTCGAGGTGGATCATCCTGTGGCAGGCATGGTCAAGACCCTTGGCCATCCGGTCAAGTTCAGCGAGACCCCCGCCAATATCCGCAGCGCCGCGCCGCTGCTCGGCCAGCACAGCCGCGAGGTGCTGCGCGAGGTCGGGTATGACAGTGGACAAATCGAGGCAATGATTGCCTCTGGTGCGGTGATCGCGGCATGAGCGACCCCTTGACGACGGCGCTGCTTCTGGCGCGAAACGGTGATCCCAAACTCCCGGCGTCCGCAGGCGAAGGGTTGACGCGGGACCGCGTGTTTGCGGTGCAAGAAGAGGTGGCAGCAGAGCTTGGCCCCGTGGGCGGCTTCAAGGTCGCGTGCCCCTCCGGCGCACCGATCATCATTGCCCCGATCATGGCCCGCGACATTTACCAAAGCCCGGCCACGATCCAACTGGCAGCAGGCGAGGAGGCGGGCGTCGAACTCGAATACGCGTTTCGTCTGATCGCGCCCCTGCCCGATCCGGACGCCCCCGATTTTGAGGCCCAGTTGCGCAACGCTGTCGAGCTCTTGCCCGTCTTTGAACTGGTCCAGAGCCGGCTTGCCGATCCCAAGGGCGCTAATGCCGCGCTCAAGATGCTGGACAATCAACTCAACGGTGCTGTGGTTCTGGGCGCGCCTTGCGCCGACTGGCACGTCCTCGACGTCACCCGCGCCGAGGCGCATCTGACCCTTGGGGTCGATACCCTGCTTGACGGCGACGCTGCGGTGCCCGGCGGCGATGCCTTTGCCAC
The DNA here is from genome assembly GCF_000768555.3 of Roseovarius mucosus DSM 17069. Taxonomy (GTDB): domain Bacteria; phylum Pseudomonadota; class Alphaproteobacteria; order Rhodobacterales; family Rhodobacteraceae; genus Roseovarius; species Roseovarius mucosus. The sequence continues at coordinate 329,354 of NZ_KN293991.1, read as the reverse complement.
GCTCTGCGCGCTCGCGCGGGCCCTTGGGGACCATTGCGGCGGCTTGCACTCAGGCCAGGTGGTGATCACCGGATCGCTCAACGGGTTGCCATGGGTGCAAGCGCCCATCGTGGCGCAGGGTGACATCGCGGGCCTTGGCGGCGTCTCGATGACATTGGTGTGAGACCTCCGACTTTGGTCGTAGGGAATAGCGACAGCAAACCCTTGTCCCGCCCGGAAACTGCGATAGGGTCAAGACGTGCGAATGCAACGTAAACGATAGTTCGCATGAGCCGCGCGAAGGGGAGAGCGCGTTGGGTCAGCTTGACGAAGTCTAGGATCATGGCCCTGTCCGGGCCTCATGCATCGGACAGGCCAAACGGATTTTGAAACGGGAGGAACCAAATGAAACATCTGCTGTCATCCATCGCCACTCTGGCGCTCAGCGCCGGGCTTGCCCATGCGCAGGCCGCCAATGTGCCGGACAATCTGGAAAAACTGTCGAACTTCCAGTCGACCGGCGTGACTGACTTCACCTTTATCGAACAGGGCGGCGACTATGCCGAAGGGATCAAGAAAACGCTCGAGGGGATCAGCCTGCCCGACGGGTTCAAGATCGGCCTCTATGCCGTCGTACCCGATGCACGGCATATGGCCGTCGGCCCACAGGGCATTGTGACCTTTGTGGGCACGCGCAAGGACAAGGTCTGGTCCGTGACCGATCGCAACAAGGATCGTGTGGCGGATGAGGTCAAGGATTTTGCGCCCTCGCTGAAATTCTCGATCCCGAATGGCCCCTGCTTTTCCAAGGACGGGTTTCTCTATATCGCTGAGCAAAACCGCGTCCTTCTCTTTCCCGCCGCCGAGTTTTTTTACGAAAGCCCCGATGTGGCGGCCTTCAACCTTGTCGCCAAGGGGGATCTGATCCCCGAAGAGCAGGAGAGCTTTAACCACACGGCGCGGGTTTGCGACATTGGCCCGGATGGCAAGATCTATATCTCGCTCGGACAACCCTTCAACGTCGCCCCGAAAGAGAACCTTGAGATCAATACCAAATGGGGCATCGGCGGCATCATCCGCATGAACACCGATGGCACCGGCCGCGAGGTCTATACCTACGGCGTGCGCAATTCGGTGGGTCAGGATTTCCACCCCGAAACTGGCGAGCTGTGGTGGACCGACAATCAGGTCGACGGCATGGGCGATGACATCCCACCGGGTGAGTTGAACCGTCAGACCGAGGCAGGCCAGCATTTTGGCCATCCGTGGTATGGTGGCGGATCGGTCCGCACCAATGAGTACAAGGGCGAAGAGGTGCCGGTCGAAGTTGTGATGCCTGCGGTTGAAACCGTGGCGCATGCCGCTGATCTTGGCATGACCTTCTACACCGGCGAGATGTTCCCTGCGAAGTACAAGAATGCTATCTTCTCGGCTCAGCACGGATCGTGGAACCGGACGGAACCGGTGGGCGCCCGCGTGATGGTCACCTTCATCGACGATGAAGGAAACGCCACGATGGAGCCCTTTGCAGAAGGCTGGATTGACGAGAACGGCGAATATCTGGGTCGTCCCGTCGACGTGGCGCAATTGCGCGATGGTTCGATCCTCGTGTCGGACGATCTCGCCGGGGCGATCTATCGCATCTGGTACGAGGGCAATTGATGCTCAAGGCGTTTATTCTGGGTCTGGGCGGGGTTTTCCTCGCCCAGATTGCTATGGCCGAGGGCGTGACCGGCGATCCAGAGGCGGGGCGCAAACTGGCCAGCCAGTGCCGCACCTGTCACGGCATCGAAGGCATGGCGAAAATGCCCATCGTTCCGCATATCGGCGGCGAAAATCCGGCCTATATCGAGCATCAACTGACCGCCTTTCGCGAGGGGCGGCGGGTGCATGAAATGATGAGCGTGGTCGCGGCCAACCTCTCGGATCAGGCGATTGCCGATCTGGCGATGTGGTATAGCAGCCAAACGCCGGTGGCGTCCCTTGCCCCAAGCCAGACCGCCGAGAACGCGCCAGAGGCCTGCACAGCCTGTCACGGTGCCGATGGGATCGCGTTGATCGAGGATGCCCCCAATCTGGCGGGCGAGACGGTGATGTATATCGACACGCAGCTCAAGGCATTCCGCACTGGCAAGCGCCAGCACGACATCATGAGCGGCATCGCCGCCGAGATGTCGAATGACGACATCCGCGCGGTGGCGGAATGGTATTCCTCTGTCCAGTTCAAGGTCGAACCGGTCAAATAACGCGCATTGCGACTGATCGGGTTCCAATCGCCCCGGCCCCCGTGCCGGGGCCTCTACCCCGCCCTGGCGAGGTCCCGGGTCACGCCCGGGACGTGTGACGTTTAGATCGGGCGCGACACGCCCTGAAATCCGGACACATGCAAACGGGCGCGCCTGATGGCACGCCCGTTCGCTTTCCGTGCAGAGGCGCTCAGCCCTTTTTCAGCACCCGCTGCCCCAGCACTTCGGCAATCTGCACCGCGTTGAGCGCGGCACCTTTGCGGAGGTTGTCCGACACGCACCACAGGTTGATGCCATTATCAATCGTCGGGTCCTGCCGAATGCGGCTTATGAAGGTGGCGTAATCGCCCACGCATTCTATCGGCGTCACGTAGCCGCCGTTCTCGCGCTTGTCGATCACCATGATGCCGGGGGATTCGCGCAGGATGTCGCGGGCTTCGGCCTCGTCCAGGTGATCCTCGAACTCGATGTTCAGCGCCTCGGAATGGCCGACAAAGACCGGCACGCGCACACAGGTGGCCGTGACCTTGATCTTGGGATCAAGGATCTTCTTGGTCTCGGCGACCATCTTCCACTCTTCCTTGGTCTGACCATCCTCAAGGAACACGTCGATATGCGGGATCACGTTGAACGCGATCTGCTTGGTGAACTTCTTGGCTGGTTTGTCATCGGTCGGGTTATAGACCGCCTTGGTCTGATCCCAGAGCTCGTCCATGCCCTCTTTGCCGGCACCCGACACCGATTGATAGGTCGAGACAACGACGCGCTTGATGCGCGCGCGATCATGCAGCGGCTTGAGCGCGACAACCATCTGCGCGGTGGAGCAGTTGGGGTTGGCGATGATGTTCTTCTTGGAATAACCCATGACCGCATCGGCATTCACCTCGGGCACGATCAGCGGCACATCGGGGTCATAGCGGTAGAGCGACGAGTTGTCGATGACGACACAGCCCGCCTTGGCCGCCTTGGGGGCATAGACCTTGGTCGCGTCTGAGCCGATCGCAAACAGCGCCATATCCCAACCGGTGAAATCGAACGTGTCCAGATCTTGGGTCTTGAGAGTTCGGTCGCCAAAGCTGACTTCGGTGCCCAGAGAACGGCGCGACGCAAGCGCGGCGATCTCATCCACCGGAAACTCGCGCTCTGCGAGGATGTTCAGCATTTCGCGGCCCACGTTGCCCGTGGCACCTGCGACGACAATCTTGTAACCCATGTGTGTCTGCCTCCATAGCGGGGGGTTGCGGTCCGGGTCATACAGGGATTGCGGCCAATGTGAAAGGGGCCGCGCTCAAGCCATACTGTCACGACTCCACAGATAGGTCACAAGACCAGCCAAAAGCGCAAAGCCAAACAGGGCGAAAATCGCAGTGTAACCTGCCAATGCGCTCGGTGCCGCTGCGTGCAATGGCCCAGAGGCAAACTGCGCCACTCCCACCCCGCCAATGCCAAACAGATTGAGCAGCGTCACGCCCCGCCCCGCCAAGTGGGCCGGAAAGAACGCACGCCCATGCGCGATCAGCACCGGGAATGTGGACCCGGCAAGCCCAATCACCGCCAAAAGTGCAATCGACAGCCCGAGACTACGATCCGGCCAGAGCATCAGCGCAAAGATGGCCGCCATACAGATCACATTGCCGGTGAAGATCACCCATTTACGCGAATTGAACAGCCGATCAAGCGGACCATAGGCAAAGGTGCCCGCGATCATCGCCACCCCCATCACCAGTGTCGCCTGTCCAACCTGACCGGTATCAAGACCAAAGACATCGCGCAGGTAGGGCCCGGCCCAGAGACCCCGCAACGCCGCCGCAGGCGCATAGGCTACGAACATCAACGGCAGGATGGCCCAGATCGCGGGCATTTTGAGCAAATCCAGGAGTGAGCCGCGCGTATCCCCTCCGACCGCCGCGGGGTCGCGCACCAGCACCAGAATACCCAGCGCTGCCGCAACCGACACCGCCGCCAAGCCCCAGAGGGCCGCGCGCCAGCCGATTGTCTCCGCAGCCCAAGCCATCGGATAGGACGCCACCAGATTGCCGAATGACCCGACCCCAAGCATGAGCGCCGCCAGCGTGGCAAATCGTGCTGCCGAGAATTGCCGCGCGAAAATGTAATAAGAGGCCATCAAGACCGGCGAACACCCCGCCCCGATCAACGCCATTGCCAGATTGATATGCAACGGGCTGCTCGCCAGAGCAAAGAGCGCCGCGCCACCGCCGCCGCCCAACAGCAGCAAAACCGCCGCCGTGCGCCGTGGCCCCACCCGGTCGAGCGCCCAACCCACCGGCAATTGCATCAACGCGAATGTCGCGAACATCAGACCCGAGGCGGTCGCCAGATCATCCGGCGTGGCCCCTACATCCAGCGCCAAGGGACCGCTCAGAACCGCCAGGAAGGCGCGAAAAAACTGGCTGAGCACATAGGCAAGGCACAGCAGGATCAGGCCGGCGCGCATGGGATGTCCTTGTCGATCAGGGTTCAGGATTGATCAGGGCTTAGGCCGCGCCGCGTGCGATCAACACATCGACATGCGCCGCCACACTCTCGGCCAGCGCATAGAGATTATAGCCGCCCTCTAGACAACTGACCAATTTCCCGCCGCAAAGCTCATCCGCCAGATCACAGAGCCGCTCTGTCACCCAAGCGAAATCATCGGTCTCCAGCATCAGATCGGCCAGAGGATCATCGCGATGCGCATCGAATCCGGCAGACACCAGGATCAAATCCGGCTTGAACGCCCGCACGCGCGGAAACACCTTGTCCTCATATTCCCGACGAAACACCGTCCCGCCCGAGCGCGGTGGCAAAGGCACATTCAGGATCGTGTCATGCGGCCCGGTTTCATGGGCCGCCCCGGTACCGGGCCATAGCGGATATTGATGCGAAGAGGCAAAAAACGCGCGCGGCTCGTCCTCTAGCAGATCCTGCGTGCCATTGCCGTGATGCACGTCGAAATCCACAACCGCCACACGTTTCAACCCGTGGTGATCCAGCGCATACTTGGCTGCGACCGCCACATTGCCAAAGAGGCAAAACCCCATCGTCGTCTCGCGCTCGGCATGATGCCCGGGTGGACGGGTCGCGACAAAGGCATTGCTGGCCTCACCCGAGAGCACCAGATCAACGGCGCGCACAGCGCCGCCCGCCGCGCGATGCGCCGCCGCCAGCGTGCCAGGCGACATCCAGGTATCGGCATCGAGCTGCACCCGCCCCCGAGGCGGGCGAGGCGGCCCGGATCGCCTCGACATGGCTCTTGGGATGCACCCGCAAAAGGTCGTCCTCGGCCACCAGCGGTGCCTTGACGAGGATCACATCCTTGCCCTCCAACGCCTCCAGAATACGTTCCAGACGCGCCACCTGTTCGGGATGACCTTCGGGTGTTTCATGGCCCAAGCAGTCGGGGTGGGTGATCAGGGCTGTGGTCATGGCGCTCCTCCGTCATTAAGATGAAAAGAGCCTGAATTGCAGGACTTGTCCAGTGCAGCCTTGTGGGCGGCTTGACCGCGTGCCAGTCTGGCAGACATGGAAGGAGATGCAGTCTCAGTGACTCAGGATATCGTGCTTGCCGTTTGGGGGCAGGCCGAATTGTTCCTGTGGAGCATGCTGCGACCTTGGAATGCCTATCAGCTGGGCATCCTGCTTGCCCTACTCTTCGCGGCATTTCTGCTCGAACGCCTCTTGGGACCGGCGTGCCGCGAATGGATGCGGCAGCGCGAAGGCTGGCCGAAATGGCGCATGCGGCTGCTTGTCATGCTGCACCGGCGCTTGCGTCTTATCTTTTTCGTGATGCTGATCTGGCCGGTGTGCTGGATCATGCGTGAAGTGACATGGCCTAGCCGCTCTTATCTGCTGGCGATCGCAGGAGAATTGGCACTTGCGTGGCTGGTGATCGCCATTGTCACGCGGTTGATTGGCAATAGCCTGCTGCGCAGCCTTGTGCGCTACGCAGGCTGGACTTGGGTCACGCTCAGCATTCTCAATCTCACCCATGAGGCACAAGCGCTGTTGGACAGCGCCGCAATAGACGTGGGCGAAACACGATTCTCACTCTGGCTGGTTGTGCAGGCGGTGATCGTGATCGGCGCGCTCATCGTTGTGGCACGCTTTACCGCAAGGGTGACAAGCGCACGGGTCCGCAGCAACGAAGATCTCTCCCCCTCGATGCAAGTGCTGGTGGTTAAATTCATGCAGGTGCTGCTCTATGGTGCCGCATTCTTCATTGGCTTACGCACCGTCGGGGTGGACCTCACAGGGCTTGCCGTGCTGTCAGGCGCGATTGGCGTGGGCCTCGGCTTTGGTCTGCAAAAGGTGGTTTCGAATCTGGTCTCTGGGATCATTATCCTCCTCGATAAGTCGATCAAACCCGGCGACGTCATCAGCCTGGGCGAAACCTTCGGCTGGATCAACAGCTTGGGTGCCCGTTATGTCTCGATCACAACGCGAGATGGGCGCGAATACCTCATCCCGAACGAGGATCTGATCACTGGACAAGTGGTCAACTGGTCCCATTCCAACGATTTTGTGCGCCTCGACATCTACTTTGGCACAGCCTATGGCGATGATCCCCATAAAGTGCGCAAGATCGCAGTCGAAGCCGCCATGAGCGTTGGCCGCGTCCTGAACGAGAGACCCCCGGTTTGTCACATCGTTGGCTTTGGTGACAGCAGCGTGGATTATATCCTGAGATTCTGGATCAGAGACCCCACTCAAGGCCTGACCAACATTCGCGGCAATGTCTATCTGGCGCTCTGGGATGCGTTTCAAGAGCATGGCATTTCAATCCCCTTCCCGCAACGCGAGGTGAGAATGCTGGGGGACGAGCCCGGTAGCGAACCAAAGATCGGGTAAATTTGCAGCACATTTCCGCGTCTTGGTGCAATACGATGCGGCGGTTTATTGAAAAGTCATGCATCTCTTGCTACTTTGATATCATTCCTAGCACCGGGGCCTGCGGTGCGCAGCAAAGGAGGACGATGTCCTGTCTTTTACGACATATGCGGCCAGTGCCGCTGACCAGGGGGCCATCGCGATGATGCCCACCATGACCGCAACGAGCGAAACGCAGCTTGCGGCGATCCTGACCTCTCTTGACGATGACAAGGCCGAAGACGTCGTGCAGATCGACCTGCGCGGCAAAACGGCGATGTGCGACTATATGGTGATCTGCTCGGGACGGTCTTCGCGGCAGGTTTCTGCCATTGCAGAGAAGCTGATGGATCGGCTCAAGCAGGATATGGGGATTGTGGCCCGCACCGAGGGCAAGGAAACCGGGGACTGGGTGCTGATCGACACGGGCGATGTGGTCGTCCATGTGTTCCGTCCCGAGGTGCGCGAGTTCTATCAGCTTGAGAAGATGTGGCTGCCTTCCGGGCAGGCGGCAGCGTCTCAGGTCTGAATGCGGGTTCACATCTGCGCGGTGGGCCGGTTACGGACCGGCCCGGAACGTGCGCTGTTCGACGATTATCTCACCCGGTTCGACCGAACGGGGCGCGCGCATGGTCTCGGACCTGCGACCCTGCACGAGGTCGAGGATAAGAAGGGCGGCGGGATGACAGCCGAGGCCGCGTTGCTAGACCGTGTGATTCCCCAAGGCGCGCTGCTCGCCGTGCTCGATGAACGCGGCAAACAGATCACATCTCCTGAATTTGCCGAGACTTTGGCCGGATGGCGGGATTCCGGACGCGGTGATCTCGCTTTGGTGATCGGTGGCGCCGATGGCATAGCGCCGGATTTGCGCGCGCGCGCCGATTTTGCGCTGTCCTTTGGCCGGATGGTCTGGCCGCATATGCTCGTCCGGGTGATGGTTGCCGAACAACTCTATCGTGCCGCCTCGATCCTTGCGGGCAGCCCTTATCACCGGGTGTGACAGGGCGAGAGGCGCGTTGGGCCCTCGCCCTCTTCGGTTTATTTTTTTAGCGCGTCACGGATTTCCATCAGGATATCCAGCTCCGACGGGCCGGGATCAGCGGCGGGGGCCTCTACCTTGGGCTTGGCTGTGGCAGCCTTGGCGCGATTGACCAACTTGACCAGAATGAACACCACCCAGGCGATGATGAGAAAGTTGATCACAGCCATGATGAACCGCCCATAGGCGAACACCGCAGCGCCCGCCTCTTCTGCGGCGGCGATCGAGGCATACTCGCCCGAGCCCAGCACAATATAAAGCCCAGAGAAATCAATACCGCCCAAGAACAGGCTGATGATGGGGTTGATGAGATCGGCAACGAGTGAGCCAACAATCGCCGTGAAAGCCGCCCCGATTATGATACCGACGGCCATGTCCATGACATTGCCTTTAGCGATGAAGTCCTTGAATTCCTGAATCATTTCCGTCCCTTTTCATAACTGTCACACAGGGCCCTTTTCGCGCACCCGAGCAGGGATTTAGCATATTCCCGAAAATGTTTGCGAAAATTCCATTGCGCGGCGTGGGGAAATACCTCGGGCCTCTCCCCGCGCGCCTGGACCGCCGAGCGCTCAGGCCATGCCTCAGAACCGCTCGAGCAAACGCTTGAGATAGTCGAGTTCGACATCCGGGCGCTCTCCTTCCCCCGAGCGCTTGCGGATTTCATCCAGCAACTCGCGTGCGCGGCGATAGACGTCCTCGCCCTGCAGGAGATTGTCTTGTGTGCCCACCTGTCTGCCCTGGCCCGCTTCGCGTCCCAAAGGATCGGCTTGTGCCTGCCCTGGCTGACCTTCGGCATCGCCCTGCCCACCGGGATTTTGTTGCTCGGCCATCGCCTCGCCCATATTACGCATCCCTTCGCGTAGAGCCTCCATCGCCTCGGCCTGATTGTCGATGGCCCCGGCCAGATCATCGTTGCGCAGCGCCTCTTCGGCCCCTTCCATGGCACGGCCCGCACGCTCCAAGGCATCTCGCGCAGCCTCTCCGGCCTCTCCGCCGAGTTGCGGCAAACCCTGTCTCTGCCGCTCCAGTTCGCGACGCAGCGCCTCTTGCCGCTCGGCCAATGACCCTTCGGCACCTTGACCGTCCTCGGCCTGTTGCTGACCTTCGCCGCCCTGGCCCTGCTGCTCGCCGCCCTGGCCACCCTGACCTTGTTGACCGTCATGGCTCTCGCCGCGCCCCTCGCCGCCGCTGCGGCCTTCGTTGTTCTGCGACTGGCCCGATTGCGCGCCGGGATTGAACTGTTCCTGCAAATCGCGGAATGCCTGATCCGAAAGGCCCTGCTGTTCGCGCAGCGTCTCGGCCAACCCTTCCATCGCCTGTTCACCGGGCGATTGCCCCTGCTGGCCCTGCCCTTGGGTGACCTGCATGTTCTCCATCATCTGCTGAAACTCTTCGAGCGCCTGCTGCGCCTCGGCATAGCGGCCCTGTTCCATCAGTTTCTGAATGCGGTCCATCATGTCCTGCAGATCCTGTTGGTTCATCTGCATCATGTTTTCAGCGCTGCGCTGGTCGCTTCCTTCGGGATTCTCACGCTCGGCTTGTTGCATTTTCTGGCGCAGATAATCCTGCGTGGCGTCGCGCAAATTCTGCATCAACCGCGCGATTTCTTCCTCGCTGGCGCCATTCTTCATCGCCTCGCTCAGCCGCTCTTGCGCGGCGCGCATCCGCTCTAGCGCATCGCCCAGATCGCCATCCTCAAGCAAGACACCCAGATCCCAGAGAGCCTGCGCAATCTCGTCACGCTCGGCCTCGTCCAACCCGTCGCTCTGCGTCATCGCCTCGAGCTGCCGGATGATGACCCGCAGCCGCAAATAGGCCTTCTCAGAGCGGAATAGCCGATCTTCGGGCCTGTAGGACACAGCCCGCAACACCTGAGCGACGCGCGGCGCGTTCTGCCGCGACCACAAGAGATCGCGCCGCTGCTCTATCACCGCCGCCGCCATCGGGTCAAAGAACCGCCGCGCGGGCAGGGCCATCTCGAACGGCTCGGACTGTCCCTGTTGCCCCGCCGCATCCTCAACCTGCAACCGCAGCGTGACGGGCAAATGTGCCCAAGGATGCTCCGAGAGGTTTTCGACCAGCGTTTCGGTGAACTCGGTCCGATCCCCGGCCAAGGGCATCGGCAGATCAAGACGGATCGCCGTACGCGGCTCTGGCTCGATGGCCAGACCGTGCCGCCGATCCACCCGCGCAAGATCAAGCTCAAAGACGGCCCCACCGCTCACCACGCCGTAATCATCGCGCGCTGCAAAGGGTTGGCTCATCTGCCCATCAAAGGCGGTGCGCGCCTCGCGCTCCACCACCTCGACCGCCGGTGCCTTATCAGCGAGGGCCTGAACCGTCCATGCACGGCCACCGGGCCCTTCAATCCGCATCTCACCGGTTCGCGCGACCTCGAATTGCTGCTCGGGATCGGTGCTTGGGGTCTCTGAACCCTCAGCCGATAGGGTTTCTGTGAGGCTGAGGGCGCCCACTTCGCCGTAGAACCGCAGAGTGATCCTGCTTCTTTCCGGCACCTCAATCACTGTATCTTGATCGGCCAGATATAGGCTCGGGAGGCCTGTGTAGGCGGGCGGCTCTATCCAGCCTTCCCATGTCGGACCAGAGGCCAGCGCCGCCGCACCGCCGCCCGGCACCATTTGCGCCACCGATCCCGCACGCCAGACCGAGCCGAAGAGGAGCGCCACGATGAGCGCGAGAAGTGCAATATAGCGCAACCCGAAAGGATCCTGCCGCGACAGTCGCAAATCCGGCTCGACCGCGCGCGCCTGCGCCGCCCGTGCCGCCATCCGCGCCTGATGCGCCCGCCAGAGCGCCGCCGACCCGGCATCGCCTGCGCCAATCGCCTGCACATCGCCAAGTGCTGCCAGCGGCCTGCCCGGCATGGCATCGTCGAGCCGCGCCAGTGCCTCGGCCCGACGTGGAAAACGGAACCGGGCCAAGCCCAACACGCCAAAGACAAGGACCGCGAGCACGCCCAGCATGCCTGCGCCCCACACCACCTCGACCGCGGCCATATCGTGAAGCCCCAGCATGAGCGCCGCCGCGCCCGCCGCAATCACACTCCAGACCGGCCAGAACGCGCGCACCAGACGTTCGGCAATCAACCCCGCCCATGTCAGCAGGAGCGGACGCCGCAAGCGCGCGCTCAGCATCTTCAGGGGGTTTTCGCTCGCAGCCATGCGCGGCACCTCATCCCGGCCCCGCGCGCCCATCGCGTCAGAGCCATTCGGGGATGGTATCGCGATTTATCATTTCGTCAAAGGTCGGTCTGCTCCGGATCACGGCAAAGTCACGCCCATGCACCAGAACTTCGGGCACCAGAGGCCGCGTGTTATACTCGCTCGACATCACCGCGCCATAAGCGCCGGCACTGCGAAACGCCACCAGATCGCCCTCGGCCAGCGGCGGCAGCATCCGCCCCTTGGCAAAGGTATCGCCCGATTCGCAAACCGGCCCCACCACATCATAGGGCTGTTGCTCGACACCGGGCGCTGCCTCGACCAGCGGCACGATGTCGTGATGCGCGTCATACATTGCCGGGCGGATGAGGTCATTCATCGCGGCATCGAGGATCAGGAAATCCCGCCCCTCGCCGGATTTCACATAGATCACACGGGCAACCAAAATCCCGGCATTGCCAGCAATCAATCGCCCCGGCTCGATCTCGATCTCACAGCCCAGATGCCCCAGCACCTCGCGGATCAGCGCGCCGTATTCCGTGGGCAAAGGCGGCGCCTCGTTCGAGCGGGTGTAGGGAATGCCCAGACCGCCCCCCAGATCAAGGCGGCGGATGTCATGGCCATCGGCGCGCAACACCTGCGTCAGTTCCGCGACCTTTTCATAGGCAAGGCGGAAAGGCGCCAATTCGGTCAGCTGACTGCCGATGTGCACGTCAATCCCGATCACCTCCAGCCCCGGCAGCGCGGCTGCCTGCGCATAGACTTCGCGCGCGCGCGCGATCGGAATGCCAAATTTGTTCTCACTCTTGCCGGTGGCAATCTTGGCATGGGTCTTGGCATCCACATCGGGATTGACCCGGATGGTGATTGGTGCGCGAACGCCCAATTCCAGCGCCACGGCGTTGAGCGCCACCATTTCCGGCTCGCTCTCGACGTTGAATTGCCGGATACCGCCGATAAGCGCCTGCCGCATCTCGTCCCGCGTCTTGCCCACGCCCGAGAACACGATCCGCTCACCCGGCACGCCCGCCGCCTTGGCCCGCGCATATTCCCCGCCCGAAACCACATCCATGCCAGCGCCCAAAGCCGCCAGCGTCTTGAGAATCGCCTGATTGCTCGCGGCTTTCATGGCGTAACAGACCAGATGATCCATGCCCGCCAGCGCCTCGTCAAACAGGCGGAAATGCCGGGTCAGCGTTGCGGTGGAATAGCAATAGAAGGGCGTGCCGACCGCTTCGGCGATCTCCGAGAGAGGCACGTCTTCGGCGTGCAGCACGCCGTTATGATAGAGAAAATGATCCACGCGCCGTTTCGCCCCGTTTCATCGTTCCAAAAATACTCAAATCCCGCGCGCATCACCGCGCGACGCCCGCAAGAACAGATAGAGCGGCAAACCGCAACTCACCCCGATGCAAAAGGTCGCCGGAATGACAATCAGGCCCAGCCAGTGCCGGTTCTGCACCGCCTCGACGATTACCCAGACCGTCAGCGCCACGGCGGCAATGGTCAGATCCCATACAAGGCCCGAACTCGCGGCATTGGCATGCCAGGCATCGACCATGCCCATCAGGTCATAGCCATTCTGCCCGAACCATTGCAGGAACCAATACATCGGGTGGATGGCGCCCCAGATGGCCAGAGCGGCAAAGACCCATCTCACAGGCCTACCCCGACGCCGACATTGACACCGCCCACGCGCACACCGCCACCCACGCCGACATTGACGCCATGTGTGCCTACGCCCACGTTCACACCCGCCGTCGGGCGCACCGGCTCTCCATCGACACCACAGCCCGCCAGCACCGCGAGGCTCAGAAGAGCAAAAGCCATGCGTAGAATCATCCCAACCGCTCCTTCCAGCGCGCCACCTGCGCCCGCACCTGCGCGGGCGCCGTGCCGCCATAGCTGACCCGTGAGGCCACCGAATTATGCACGCCCAGAACATCATAGACCGCTGCGGTGATTTCGCCATGTACCTCCTGCATCTCGCTCAGGCTGAGGTCGGGCAGATCACAGCCCTTGGCCTCGGCCTTGGCCACCAGCGCGCCCGTCACATGATGCGCCTCGCGGAAAGGCATATCGAGCACCCGCACCAGCCAATCCGCCAAATCCGTGGCCGTCGAGAAGCCAGAGCCGGCCGCCGCCTCGAGATTATCCGTGCGCGCCGCCATGTCGCGCACCATGCCTTCCATCGCGGCCAAGGCCAGCATCAGGTTGTCGGCGGCATCAAAGACCTGTTCCTTGTCTTCCTGCATGTCCTTGGAATACGCCAGTGGCAGGCCTTTCATGACCATCATCAGCGCCACATTGGCCCCGAAAATCCGCCCCACCTTGGCGCGGATCAGTTCTGCCGCATCGGGGTTCTTCTTCTGCGGCATGATGCTCGACCCGGTCGAGAATCGATCCGACAGCGCCACGAACCGGAACTGCGCCGAGGACCAGATCACCAGTTCTTCGGCAAAGCGGCTGAGATGCATCGCGCAGATGCTGGCCGCGCCCAGAAACTCCAGCGCGAAATCCCGGTCACTGACCGCGTCGAGCGAATTGGCGCAGGGACGGTCAAAGCCCAATGCCTTGGCTGTCATGTCACGGTCAATCGGAAAGGACGTGCCCGCCAGCGCCGCCGCGCCAAGAGGGCATTCGTTCATGCGCGCGCGCGCATCGCGCACACGACTCAGGTCGCGGCCAAACATCTCGACATAGGCCATCATGTGATGCCCCCATGTCACCGGCTGCGCAGTTTGCAGATGGGTGAAGCCCGGCATGACCCAATCCGCCCCCGCCTCTGCCTGCGCCAGAAGGGCGCGCATCAATGCCTGCAACGCCTGATCGACCGCATCCAGTTGGTCGCGCACCCAGAGCCGGAAATCGGTTGCCACCTGATCATTGCGGCTACGCCCGGTATGAAGACGCCCCGCCGGTGCGCCGATCAAATCCTTGAGCCGCGCCTCAACATTCATGTGAATATCCTCAAGCGCGGTCGAAAACTGAAACTTGCCCGCCTCGATCTCTGACAAGACCGTGAGCAGGCCTTCCCTCATCGCCGCTGCATCACTATCACTGACAATACCTGTCGCCGCCAACATCGCGGCATGGGCCCTCGAGCCGGCGATATCCTGTGCCGCCATCCGCTTGTCGAATGAGATCGAGGCATTAATTGCCTCCATGATCGCATCCGGCCCGGCGGCAAAGCGGCCACCCCACATCTGGTTCGAGGTCTTGTCAGTCATGTCTTTGGCCCTTCGGAGGGAATTATGAAAATCATTCGTCAGATCGTCCTTTATATGGCCGTGGCCCTTGGTGCAAATACTGCCATGGCCGATACAGCCGCGCTCGAGGCGCTGCGCGACGGCGACATGAAGAAACTGAATTTCCATACGCAGCCCGCCGCCGTGCCCCTGACCGAATACACCCGCGCCGATGGCAGCACCGGCACGCTGGCCGATTTTCAAGGGCGGTATGTCCTGCTGAACTTCTGGGCGACATGGTGCGCCCCCTGCCGGGCAGAGATGCCGACGCTCTCGAACCTGCAACGCGAGATGCAAAGCGAGAAATTCGAGGTCGTCACCATCGCCACAGGCCGCAACGCACCGACGGCGATGGCCAAGTTCTTTGACGAGATCGGCGTCGACAACCTGCCGCTGCACACCGACCCCAAGAGCGCCCTCGCCCGCACGATGGGTGTCTTTGGCCTGCCCATCACCGTGATCCTCGATCCCGAGGGTCACGAAATCGCCCGCCTGCAAGGGGATGCCCATTGGGATTCCGAGAGCGCCAAGGCGATCATCGGGGCGTTGGTGACAAACGCTAGTGGCAGTTGAGCTTGAGGCCGAATTGTGGGTAGGGTCAGGGATTACAGAAAGGTATCCCGCAATGAGCATCCGCTTGGCTTCTTTGACGATTATCGGCTCTCTCGGCTTGCTCGCTGCCTGTGCAACGCCACGCGAGCAATGTATCGCCGGGGCCACGCAGGATTATCGCAGCGTTGAAACTGCGATTGCAACGGCACAAGGGAATATCGCACGCGGTTATGCGCTGCACACGCAAACGGTGCCCTACACGGTCACGTCGACCTGTTATCGCAACGACCCCTACCGCAACATCGTGCTGCCCTATCCGTGCCCGTCCACGCAGTATCGCACCCAAACCACGCCGGTTGCGATTGATGTCTCTGAGGAACGCCGCAAGCTGGCGGATTACCAGAAGATGCTCCCGCAACTGAGAAAGCAGGCGCAGATTCAGGTTCAGCAATGCGAGGCGCGATTCCCAGAGTAGCGCGCGGCGAACCACGGGACCGTGCGCGCAGCCTCTGCAAACGTCGCTTTTGGCACTGATCCTTCGCAATCTCTTGATATGTGAAAATCGGGCAGGTGGCATGCTGCAAATGCATGGATTTTCGACAGATTGCCCATTGTGCAAATCCATAAATCAATTATGTGCGCCCTGTGATCGTGAGAGCGATCCGGGGACGCAACGCTATAATGGAGGCAAGCCGATGACCCGCGATGAATTGAACCGCGAACTGCGCGCGCATAGTGCCTCTTGGCAGGCTGTGATGATCGTCTATGGCGCGATCATTGGCACATTCGTGCTGTCCGCTATGGCGATCCTTTAACGCCACACGATCCGAAGACTCTGCGCATATGATCACGCGGAGGGAGACCCCTCCGCGCCATGATCATTTTCAAGCGTTGGCACCCGAAAGTTTGGGATCGTTCGGATCGATTCGCGCCGCGGCCGCATCGCCAACATTGTCGATCCCGCGTTCTTCCAACAGCGTGGTCAGCCAATTGGGGTCCATCTCGGGCACCGAGCTAAGCAGCAGGTCGGTATAGGGATGGTGCGGCGGCGTGAACATCTCGTCCTTCGGCCCCTGCTCCACCACCTTGCCATGCTGCATCACGACCACCTCGTCAGCGATGGAGCGGACTGTGGCAAGATCATGGGTGATGAACATATAGGCCAGCCCCAATTCGTTTTGCAGCCGGTCGAGCAGGCGCAGGATGCCTTCAGCGACCAACTGGTCGAGCGCGGATGTCACCTCGTCGCAGACGATGAATGTCGGTTCCGCCGCCAGCGCGCGGGCAATGCCGATACGCTGTTTTTGGCCACCGGACAGTTCAGGCGGATAGCGGTTGTAGTATTGCGAGGGTTCAAGCTCGATCAGGTCGAGCAATTCATCCACCCGGTTCTTGAGCGCCACACCCTTGAGGCCTGAGTAGAAGGCGGCAGGGCGCCCGATGATCTCGGAAATCCGAACCTTGGGATTGAGCGCGGTATCGGCCATCTGATAAATCATCTGGCACTGGCGCAACTGGTCCTTGGTGCGGTCCTTGTAGCTGGGCGGAAAGGGCTCGCCCTTGAACAAGACCTCACCCTTGGACGGCGGCAAGAGACCTGTGATCACCCGCGCCGTGGTGGATTTGCCCGAGCCGGACTCGCCCACCACCGCCACGGTCATGCCTTCGTAAATGTCGAAACTGACATCATCCAGCACCTTGGCCCCGCCGGTATAGGAGGCATCGACATTGCGCACTGAAATCAGTGGCACGCCATCCTTGGGGCGATGTCGCTGCGGGCTTTGAAAGCTGCGCACCGCCCAGAGGGATTTGGTGTATTCCTCTTGCGGATTGTCGAGCATCTGCTTGGTGGGCGCTTCTTCGACCTCGCGCCCCTTGAGCAGCACCTTGATCGTGTCGGCCATCTGCGCCACGACCGCCAGATCGTGCGTGATGTAGATGGCGGCGGTGTTGTACTCATCCACAATATCGCGAATCGCGGCTAGCACCTCGATCTGCGTGGTCACGTCGAGCGCGGTTGTCGGTTCGTCAAAGATGATGAGATCGGGACGGCAAGACATGGCCATCGCGGTCATCGCCCGCTGCAACTGCCCGCCCGACACCTGATGCGGATAGCGAAAGCCGATTTCGGTGGGATTTGGCAGGCGCAGCTTTTCGTAAAGCTGCATGGCGTCCTCTTGCGCCTCTACCCGCTTTTTTAGCCGGTATTGCAGGGGCGCTTCGGTGTGCTGGTCGATGATCTTGTGCGCCGGGTTGAACGAGGCCGCCGCAGATTGCGCCACATAGGCGATCCGCGAGCCGCGCAACATGCGCCGCTCACTTTCCGACGCGGTGGTCAGTTCCATCCCGTCAAACTCGATCGAACCATTCGAGATGCGCGTGCCATCGCGCGCATAGCCCATGCAGGCCGCGCCGATGGTGGATTTGCCGGCACCGGATTCGCCGATCAGACCCATCACCTCGCCGCGATGCAGGGTCAGGTCCACACCCTTGATGATGTCGACCCAGGTTTCATCGGAATAGCCCTGAATCTTCAGGTCGCGGATTTTCAGCAGTACGTCTTTGCTCTTGATCATGGGGTCACACCTTCAGGCCGGAGGAGCGGTAGAGCATCCAGTCCACCACGAAATTGACCGCAACCGTCAATAGCGCGATGGCCGCAGCAGGGATGAGCGGGGTGATGTCGCCGAATGAGATCAGCGTTGCGTTTTCACGCACCATCGAGCCCCAGTCGGCGGTGGGCGGCTGAATGCCAAGCCCAAGGAACGACAGCCCCGCGATGAGCAGGAACACAAAGCAGAATTCAAGACCGAATTCGGCGATCAAAGGGGCTGTGGAATTGGGCAGGATTTCACGACGTATGAGATACCACTTGCGCTCGCCCCGCAGTTTCGCGGCCTCGATGTAATCCATCACCACCACATTGCCCGCCACGGCCCGCGTCAGGCGAAACACACGCGGGCTATAGATCACCGCGACCACCAGAATGAGGATGATCTCGGACGGGTTGAAGATCGTCAGCATAAAGCCGCCAAACATTGCCGCAACCCCCACAAGGACCGCAAGGCCGATCACCCAAGCCATGAGGCTACGCTCTGCAATCGCCGAGACGAGCAAAAGGCCCGTGATCCCGGTAAACGCCGAAAGCAACCAAAAGCTGGTGGTATCATTCGCAAGATCGCCGCCAAAGATCGACAGCATCAGCAGGGCAAAGATCAGCGACGGGATCGACATGATCACATCCGATGTCCGCGCGAGAAACTGATCGAACCAGCCGCCCGAAGTGGCCGCCATGAGACCGGCAAGCGCCCCCAGCAGAAAGGCCATGACCGTGCCCGCCAAGGCCAGAGCCACTGTATTTCGCGCGCCGTAAACCAACCGGCTAAAGATATCGCGGCCCAGTTGATCCGCCCCAAGCAGCATGTTTGCATCCGCCGGGGCGAAGGCAGAGGTGATCACCTCTGCTTCGCCATGGGGCGCAATGAGCGGGGCAAAGATTCCCGCTACGGCCACGGTAAAGATCACGAACATGCCAAAGGCGGCCGTCAGCGGCGCGGTGCGCAGTTCCTTGGCAAGGTTCCTGGACGCGATGGCAATCAGAAACTCGCGGAAGGCATAGGACACCATGGCCGACAGCGCCAAGAGGCCGGCCAGAATGGCCACGATCCGCAACGCGGACACGCCACCAATGATGCCCAGCACAAAGGACACCAATGTCAGGGAAAAGAGCAGCAGAAAGGCTGACCGCTTGTTGAAATACGCCGCAAGGCAAGAGGCACCGAGCAGCAGGGTGTAGTAGGCGATGACGAATAGGCTCATGTCTCTAACCCCTTACTTCGGATGCCGCAGGCGCGGGTTGGTCAGAATTGACCCCACATCCGCCGCCAGATTGAGCAGGATGAAAGTGGCGGCAAAGATCAGACAGCAGGCCTGAACTACGGGGAAATCCCGTTTGCTGACTGCATCGACCAGCGCCTGACCGATTCCCGGATAGACAAAGACCACCTCAACCAGCACGACCCCGGTGATGAGATAAGCAAGGTTGAGCGCCACCACGTTGATGATCGGTGCCCAGGCATTGGGCAGGGCGTGTTTTACGATAACCTTCCAGGGCGGTGCGCCCTTGAGTCGGGCCATTTCGATATAGGGCGAAGCCAGAAGGTTGATGATCGCCGCCCGCGTCATGCGCATCATATGCGCGGTCACGACCAGAACGAGGGTCAGCGCGGGCAGAAAGGTGCGATACAAGAGATCGCCAAAACTCATGTCATTGCTGAGGCTGGCGATGGCAGGAAACATGCCCGTTTTGACCGCAAGATAGAGAATCAGGATATAGCCCAAAAAGAATTCGGGGCTGGAGATCGAGGTGAGCGTGGCGACGTTTGCCACCCTGTCAAAGATCGAGTTGCGCAATAGGGCCACGAGGACGCCCAGCACGATGGAAATCGGCACGGCAATCGCGGCGGCATAGGCAGCGAGAAACAGCGTATTGGCAAAGCGTTCGCCAATCGTCTCGGCCACGCTGGCCCCCGTCACGATGGAATTGCCGAAATCCAGCGTCACGGCCCCGGCAAGCCAGTGCAGGTAGCGCACGAGCGCGGGCTGATCCAGACCCATCTCCTTGCGCAATGCCGCCAGATTCTCGGGTGTCGCCCCTTGTCCAAGCACCGCCTGCGCGATGTCACCGGGCAAAAGCTCGACCATGAAAAAAATGATCACGGATATGACCAGTAGAATGATCAATCCCAATCCGAGCCGTTTTACAACGAGCCCAAGGATGTCCCCCATCTTTCCCTCCTGTTGTTTTAGCTCTCGCCTTGTCTTTGGCGCGGCCTTTGTGGCTCAGGCTAACAGTGATTTGGGTCCGGGCGTAAACAAATTCCGTGTTTGACCCATCACGATGACGCAGAGTGCCGAAGCGGGATGATGGCCCCGGCTTCGGCGATTAAGAACCCGGCACCTTTCGGTGCCGGGTCTTGGGGTAATCTCAGGTCTCAAACCACCAGCGGCTTGCGGCGCGCGCGCCGTCACAGCCCCAGCTTGCCGCAACCTGTTCCGGGCGCTTGACGCCTTTGCCGCGCGCATAGACCCAATTGTTGAAGAACGGCAGAAGGGTGCCACCGTCATCGCGCATCAAGAGACACATCTCGCGATACATCTCGGCGCGCAGGGTCTGATCCAGCTCGGACTTGGCCTGAAGCAGCAGTTCATTGAACCGCTCGTTCTGCCACCGGCTTTCGTTCCAGGCCGCGTCATCCTTGTAGGCGAGGGTGAACATGACATCCGGCGTCGGGCGCGAACCCCAGGAAACGGCGCTAAACGGCTTCTTGAGCCAGACATCGGAATAATACCCGTCGCTCGGCTCGCGCACGACCTTGATGTTGATGCCGGCGGCCTTGGCCTGTTCGGCATAGAGCACACACATATCGACCGCGCCGGTATAGACACTCTCGGCCACGGAGAGATTGACGGTGAGCCCCTCTTGCCCCGCATCCTTGAGCAGCGACTTGGCTTGGTCGGGATCGTATTCGCGCTGCGGAATATCCGACGGCCAATAGGGCTGAACCGGCGAGAGGTGGAAATCATTGCCCTTGGTGGCCGCGCCAAAGGCAATTTTCTCGATGATCTCGTCCCGATCCATCGCAAGTTTCAGCGCGGTGCGCACGCGCACATCGCTGAACGGTGCCGTATCGCAGAACATCGGCATGGTGATCGCACCCCCGGAAGGGATATTGTCAACCGAGATGTCTGGATTGCGCTGCAAGAGCGCCAAGGTCTTGAGTTCGATCAGCGAGACGCAATCCACATCCCCCGTCACCAGCGCCGTTTGCCGCGCGTTGGGATCGTTGAGGACGATCATCGTGACCTTGTCGAAATAGGCCCCTTTCCCGTGCCAGCCATCGTGCCGCGCCAGTTCCCAACGAATGCCGAATTCGCCCGACTCGATCTTGTAGGGGCCAGTCCCATCGCCCGATTGCCAATCAATCGTGCCATCGCCATTCGAGGGGCAGATCGCAAAGTGATAGTCGGTCATCAGCCATGGCAGATCGGCATTGCCGCGCGCCAGGCTGATCGTGACCGTATGATCACCATCGGCGGTGATATCGGTAACATCGGTCAAGAGCGCCTTGGCCGCCGAGGTCGAGGCGTCGCCGCGGTGATGGTTGAGACTGTCGATCACATCCTGCGCCGTCACCGGCTTGCCACTGTGGAAAGAGGCGTCGGGATTGAGTTCAAACGTCCATTGCTTGGCGTCGGGTGTCGCTTCCCAACTGGTCGCAAGGTCCGGCCCAAGCGAATTGTCCGGCTCGATCAAGGTTAGGTAGCTGCGATGTGTATGGGCCAGAAAGATCATCTGACGTGTCACATAGGTGCCGGGATCATGGGTGTCCGAGGTGTTGCCGTCATGCACGCCCCAGCGGAATGTGCCGCCCCGTGAAGGGTTCGCGGCAGCAGAAGTGCCCCAGAGGCCGGTCGCGGCAGAGGCAGTCACACCCGCAGCGGCGGCATAATGCATGAACGACCGGCGTGAGATATCCCCGGTACGCGCAGCCTGCGCGAGCCGGTCCAAAAGGACCTGATCGGTTTTCTTTTTCATCTGGTTTCCCTGTCTTGTTTTGAATTTGTGATTGGCGACGACGCAGCATCAGGCCATTCCGAAAGCTTGGGTTTCGGACGGTCAAAGAGGATGCACAAATGCGACATGTCTGTAGCAAAACACGAAATGCGACATGTTTCCAGACCCTAATCGTGCCATCTGGACAGATTAAAAGGTCATAGATTCTGAGGTTTTGAGGGTTTTCTCAGGTCCGGCGTAGGCGCAGCTTGGCGAAATACTCGAGTCGTTTTTTGAGCTCGCGCTCGTATCCGCGCTCGACCGGCTGGTAGAGAACCGGGCGCTTCATGCCATCTGGAAAGTAATTCTGACCCGAGAATCCATCCTCGGCGTCGTGGTCATAGGCATAGCCGTCGCCGTATCCCTGCTCTTTCATGAGGCGAGTTGGCGCGTTGAGGATATGCTTGGGCGGTGGCTCGCTCCCGGTCTTTTTGGCCTCGCGCAGCGCGGCCTTGTAGGCCACATATCCGGCGTTCGATTTTGGCGCGAGGGCAAGATAGGCCACGGCCTGACCTAGGGCCAGTTCACCTTCTGGGCTACCGAGCCGCTCATAGGTTTCCCAGGCGTGCAAACAGATGGATTGCGCCTGCGGATCGGCGAGGCCAATATCCTCGATCGCCATGCGCAGGATGCGTCGGGCAAGGTAACGCGGGTCCTCGCCGCCCGTCAGCATCCGCGCCAGCCAGTAGAGCGCAGCATCGGGATCAGAGCCGCGCACCGACTTGTGCAGCGCCGAGATCAGGTTGTAATGCTCATCGCCCGATTTGTCATATTTGGCGGCGCGCTTCATCAGGCGAGAGGCGAGCGCAGCGCTGTCCAGCTTGCCCTCGACCTTCCACGCGGCAACCTGTTCGCTCAGATTGAGGAGGGCGCGCCCGTCCCCATCGGCCATCTCAAGCAAGGCCTCGCGTGCCGGACCGTCGAGCGGAAGGGCGCGGCCCAGCTCTTGCTCGGCGCGCTGTGCGAGGCGTTCAAGATCAGCCAGAGCAAGCCGCGTCAGGACCAAGACCTGCGCGCGACTGAGCAGCGCCGCGTTCAACTCGAAACTCGGGTTTTCCGTTGTCGCACCAACCAGAAGGATCGTGCCATCCTCCATATGCGGCAGGAATCCGTCTTGCTGCGCCTTGTTGAAACGGTGGATCTCATCCACGAAAAGCAGCGTTCCACGACCCTGCGCGCGGCGATGCTTGGCCTCTTCGAAAACCTTGCGCAATTCGGGCACGCCGGTGAAAATGGCGCTGATCTGGACGAAATGCAGATCGGTTTCATCGGCCAGGAGGCGGGCAATCGTCGTCTTGCCCACCCCGGGCGGTCCCCAGAGGATGAGCGAACCAAGACTGCCCGAATCCAGCATTACCCCAAGCGGGGCCTCAGGCCCCAACACCTGTTCCTGCCCGATCACATCCGCCAGACGACGCGGCCGCAGCCGGTCCGCCAGCGGGCGCGGGGCTGTTTCGGCGCGGGGCGTGTCGCCCGTATCAAAGAGATCCGCCACCGGTCAGATCCTGAAGCGCAGCGTCAGGCGCTGCCCATCCCGTAAAAGATCGAGCGTGAACGTGTTCACCGCCCCCTCCAGTGCTCCGCGCGCGTCGCGGCTGCTCTCGACCGGGCGCCCATTGACCTGCCTCAGAATGTCGCCGGGCCGCAATCCGGCCCGCACGCCATAAGGGCCGGGGTCCTCGACCATAACGCCCTCTGACATCAGCGGCAGGCGGTATTGCTCGATCACGGCGGGATTGATGGTCGAGAGGGTCATCTGTGGAATGGCGGCGCGTGGTCCGGTGTCCAGCGGATTGCGCGGCGGCAGGTCGGGCGCGGCGATCAGGGCGATCTGGACCTCGTCCTCGTCCCCATCGCGCAGGCGGGTTATGGTCGTGTCCGCCCCGATCCCCGCCAGAGACATGCGATAGATCACCTCGGCGGGGCTGTTGACCGGCTGACCGCCCACCCTGGTGATCACGTCGCCGGGGCGGATCTGGCTGGCAAAGCTGCTTTGGGGATGCACCTCGGAAATCACCACGCCATCAGGACGCGCGATGCCCAGACCCTCGGCCATATCGGGCGTCACGGGCTGACCGCCCAGACCCGCCCAAGGCCGTTCGAACACCGTTTTACCGGCACGTGCCTGCGCCACGAACTGCGTCACGAGGCCCGAGGGAATGGCAAAGCCGATGCCGTTCGAGCCGCCAGAGCGCGATAAGATCGCGGTGTTGATGCCGATGAGATCGCCGTTGACATCGACCAGTGCCCCGCCTGAATTGCCCGGGTTGATCGGTGCGTCGGTCTGGATGAAATAGCCGCGCGCATTGCCTGTGGCGGTGCCCGAGCGCGCAAGCCCCGAGACGATTCCGCTCGAGACTGTCTGCCCCACGCCAAAGGGATTGCCGATGGCCAGCACCAGTTCGCCCACCTGCACGGTGTCGCTGTCGCGCAGATCGAGGGCAGGCAGGTCCGGGGCATTCTCGACCTGCAAGACCGCGAGATCCGCCTCTTCATCGCCCAAGAGAACGCGGGCGGCGTATTCACGGCGGTCGTTCAGCACCACGCGGATATCCGTGGCCTCGCCCACCACATGATAATTCGACACCACAATACCATCCGTCGAGAGTATCACGCCGGATCCGAGGGAGTTCTGCACGCGCGGACGGCTGGCCCCGAAGTCGTTGAAGAACCGCTCGAAGAACGGATCACCGCGAAAGGGGCTGCGGCGCGCCTCGACGACGCGACTGGCGTAGATATTGACAACCGCAGGCGCGGCCTCTTGCACCACCGGGGCAAAGCCCAACTGGATTTCGGCCTGGCTGACCGGCACGCGGGTTTCAGCGCGCGGCAGACCGGGAAGGGCCAATAGAACAAGACATAGAAAGCGGAACATGACGGCTCCCCAAGGGTGATCTTGGCCTTTGAGATATGCTGGGACTGGCGCGCCAATGCAAGGCTTTGCAGCGTCTTGTGATGCCATAGTCCTGAGGCCCGACATGCAAAACCCCCGCCGGTTAAGGCGGGGGCGCGATTGCAACCATTTCAAATGGTGGTGCTCTTATTCGTCGTCAGACACTTCGAATGTCGCGATGCGAGCCTTGTCGGCGGCACCCTTGGCATCGACATCGCGATCCACGAATTCGATGATCGCCATCGGTGCCATGTCACCATAGCGGAACCCGGCCTTGAGCACGCGGACGTAACCGCCCTGACGCTCTTTGTAACGCGGTCCGAGAATATCGAACAGCTTGGCCACATAGGCATCTTGCTTGAGCTGGCTTGCAGCCTGACGGCGTGCGTGCAGGTCGCCGCGCTTGCCGAGCGTGATCAGCTTTTCGATGATCGGGCGCAGTTCTTTGGCCTTGGGCAGGGTGGTCTTGATCTGCTCATGTTCGATGAGCGAGCCGGCCATGTTCGCCCACAGCGCCTTGCGGTGCTCATGGGTACGGTTCAGGCGGCGGTATCCTCTGGCGTGACGCATTTTCTAACTCCTTAGCGTTTATGCTTTGTCCGGGGGGCTGATGCGTGTCAGCCCCCTCTCCTTGGGGCGGGATTGCCCGTCGTTTCAGTGTAGCCTTGTCAAAAAGCGTCTTCGAACTTCTTGGCGAGGTCTTCGATATTGTCTGGCGGCCAATCCTCGACATCCATGCCAAGGTGCAGACCCATGCCCGAGAGCACTTCCTTGATCTCGTTGAGCGACTTGCGACCAAAGTTCGGGGTGCGCAGCATCTCTGCCTCGGTCTTCTGGATCAGATCGCCGATGTAAACGATGTTGTCGTTCTTGAGGCAGTTCGCCGAGCGGACCGACAATTCCAACTCGTCCACTTTCTTGAGCAGGAGCGGGTTGAACTCGAGACCGTCGTCATCGTCTTGACGGCTGGCCGATTCGGGCTCATCGAAGTTCACGAAGATCGACAGTTGATCCTGAAGAATACGCGCGGCATAGGCCACGGCATCATCCGGGGTAATCGAACCGTCTGTTTCGATCTTCATCGTCAGTTTATCGTAATCGAGAACCTGACCTTCGCGAGTCGGCTGAACCTCATAGCTGACGCGCGAGATCGGCGAATAGATCGCGTCGATCGGAATGAGGCCGATGGGCGCATCTTCGGGTTTGTTTTTGTCGGCCGAGACATAGCCCTTGCCCTGGTTCACGGTCAGTTCCATGAACAGGTCGGCGCCCTCGTCGAGGTGGCAGATCACATGATCCTTGTTGAGGATCTCGATGCCTGCGCTGTCAGAGATGTCACCGGCAGTGACAACGCCCGGACCCTTGGCATTGATCGACAGGCGCTTGGGCCCTTCGACTTCCATGCGAATGGCAACGCCCTTGAGGTTGAGTACGATGTCGGTCACGTCTTCGCGCACACCGGCCACCGAGGAGAATTCATGCAGCACGTTGTCGATCTGAACGGCGGTGATCGCCGCCCCTTGCAAGGACGACAGCAGCACACGGCGCAGCGCGTTGCCAAGCGTGAGACCAAAGCCGCGCTCGAGCGGCTCGGCGATCAGAACCGCTTGACGCAGCGGGTCATTGCCGGGTTTCACTTCAAGCTGTGTCGGCTTGATCAGTTCAGCCCAATTCTTGTGGATCATGCGTCCCTCCATTCTTGCTCTGTTCCCATGTCCAAAGGTTCAGAGCGCCCGAGGATGTAAAATGACGAAAGCGGGACCGCGCCAAAGCGCGGCCCCACCAAGAGATGTAGCGGATCAGACCCGGCGGCGTTTCGGCGGGCGGCAGCCATTATGCGCCATCGGAGTCACATCACGGATCGAGGTGATGTTGAAGCCGACAGCCGCCAGAGCGCGCAGCGCCGATTCACGGCCCGAACCCGGCCCCTGAACCTCGACGTCGAGCGAGCGCATACCATGTTCCTGCGCCTTTTTGCCTGCATCTTCGGCAGCCATCTGAGCAGCATAGGGCGTGGATTTGCGCGAGCCTTTGAAGCCCATGGTCCCGGCAGAGGACCATGCGATTGCATTGCCCTGCACGTCCGAGATCAGGATCTTGGTGTTGTTGAAGGAGGAGTTCACATGAGCAACGCCAGTGGCGATGTTCTTGGAAACCTTTTTCTTGGTGCGTTTGGTATCGCGTGCCATCTTGAATGCCCTCCCTTATTTCTTCTTGCCGGCAATGGCTTTTGCCGGGCCCTTGCGGGTGCGGGCGTTGGTGTGGGTCCGCTGACCACGCACCGGCAGATTGCGACGGTGACGCAGGCCACGGTAGCAGCCCAGATCCATCAAGCGCTTGATATTCATCTGGGTGTCACGGCGCAGGTCGCCTTCGACGGTGTAATTCGCGTCGATATGCTCGCGCAGGGCCAGGGCCTCGGCGTCCGACAGATCGTTCACGCGGCGCGACACGTCGATGTTGAGCGCTTCGCAAATGGATTTGGCCGAAGCATGGCCGATTCCGGTGATATAGGTGAGGGCGATGGGAACCCGCTTGTTGGTCGGGATATTGACGCCGGCGATACGTGCCAAGTGTAGCTTCCTTTTTCGTTGCGGTTCCGTAGCACCAGAACCTTTTTTCACAACGTAAGCCCGAAGCGATCACGCACCGGGCCGCGGCTGATTTCAGATGGGCGATTCGAGATACGGGGGCGACCCGGAAATAGAATCAATCTCGTGTTCGAGATAGGGCTGGTTAGGGGGAAAAGACCGGGGCGTCAAGGCCCGGGACCCAGATGAACGGCTATTTGTCAAGCGCTTCGGCTATGGCCGCCTGCACCGCGTCAATTTCCGCAAGACCATCGACCGAGGTCAATTGCCCATGGGCATAGTAATAGCCGATCAGCGGCGAGGTTTTCTTGTAATACTCCATAAGGCGATTGCGCAGCGCGTCTTCGTTGTCGTCCGTCCGGCGCTTGACATCGGTCGATCCGCATTTGGCGCATTTGCCATCGGCGGGCCAGGGTTTGGTAATGTCGTTATAAACTTCGCCGCAGCCGCCGCAGGTGGAGCGGGCAGTGATCCGCTCGACAAGCGCCTCGTCGTCGACACGCAATTCGATCACGGCATCGAGGGTCTCGCCCGTCTCTTCCAACAGGTCGGCAAGCGCATCGGCCTGCGCCAGAGTGCGCGGAAAGCCGTCAAAGATGAACCCGCCCTTTTGCGCGCCCTGCAACTGCTCGCGGATAAGGCCGATCACGATCTCATCGGTCACAAGATCGCCGCGCGCCATCACATCCGCCACAATGCGCCCCATCTCAGAGCCGCTGTCCTTGGCGGCGCGCAGCATGTCACCGGTTGAGAGCTGGATCATGTCCCGGCTCGCGACCAAGTGATGTGCCTGCGTGCCTTTGCCCGCGCCCGGTGGTCCGAGAAGAATGATATTCATCGACGCGCCGGAGCCTTTCTGCGGCTGCGTTTCTTGCCCTTGCCGCTGAGTTGGGATTTCTCGATCAATCCTTCGTATTGGTGGGCCAGAAGGTGCGACTGGACCTGCTGGATGGTATCCATGGTCACGGACACGACGATCAGAACCGATGTACCGCCAAAGTAGAAGGGAATGGCGAACTGGTTGCGCAGGATCTCGGGCAGAAGGCAGACCGCCGCCAGATAGGCAGAGCCGATGACCAGCACGCGGGCGACCACGTAGTCGAGATATTCTGCCGTCCGCTTGCCAGGACGGATGCCGGGAATGAAACCGTTCTGGTTCTTGAGGTTATCGGCCACGTCATCGGTCTTGAACGCCACGTTGAACGTGTAGAAATAGGCGAAGAACACGATCATGATCGTGAAGAACAGCAGATAGAGCGGCTGGCCGGGGCCAAAATAGGCCATCACGGTCGAGAGGACCGGATTGGTCGTATTGCCCGAGAATGTGGTGATCGTAGCGGGCAACAGCAGCAGAGAAGAGGCAAAGATCGCCGGGATCACGCCCGCCGGGTTGACCTTGACCGGCAGATGCGACGACCCGCCATCATAGATCTTCATGCCCACCTGACGACGGGGATACTGGATATGGATCTTGCGCAGCGAGCGCTCCATGAACACCACAAAGGCGATCACGGCCACGACCATCAGCATCACCCCAACGATCACTGCCGGGCTGATCGCGCCCGAGCGGCCAGAGGCAAAGAACTGTGCCAGAGCAGCCGGCACCTCGGCGATGATGCCGACAAAGATGATCAGCGAAATACCATTGCCCACGCCGCGCGCGGTGATCTGTTCCCCCAGCCACATCAGGAACATGGTGCCGCCGATGAGGGTGATCATGCACGAAACAATAAAGAACATGCCCGGATTCGAGGCCATATCGCCCGATTGCAACGAAACCGCGAGACCGTAGGATTGCAGCGTCGCAAGACCAACTGTTCCGTAGCGCGTATATTGGTTGATCTTCTTGCGGCCCTGCTCACCTTCTTTTTTAAGCTGTTCAAGCGCGGGCACCAAAGCCGTCATCAACTGCACAATGATCGAGGCCGAGATATAGGGCATGATGCCAAGAGCAAAGATGCCCATCCGCCCGAGCGCACCGCCGGTGAACATGCTGAGCATACCACCGATCGAGGCCTGCGCGCCTTCCATGAATTCGCGCAGCGCCGCCCCATCAATGCCCGGCACCGGGATAAAGGTGCCCAGCCGGTAGACGATCAGCAGGCCGAGCGTGAAAAGGATGCGTTTGCGCAGTTCGGTGGCTTTGCCCAGCGCGGACCAGCTGGTGTTGGCCGCCATTTGCTCTGCTGCAGATACCATTCGCGGGTCTCTTTCATGTGACAACGCCGCCTTGGGCTGTTTTCCAGCTCAGGCGGCGTCAAAGGAAAACTTGGGCCATATGTAAGCGGCACGGATGCCGCTCACAACCTCTTATTCGGCCGACTGCGCGGTTGTGACCGAGAGAGAGCCACCGGCCTTTTCGACCGCTTCGATCGCAGCGCGCGAGGCACCTGTGACCTGAATATCAAGCTTGGCGCTGACGTCGCCCTTGGCCAGAACGCGGATACCGTCCAGCTTGCGGCGCACGAGGCCCGATGCAACCAGCGCATCTTCGGTGATCGGCGCAGAGGCGTCGATCTTGCCGGCTTCGACGAATTTCTGGATGAGGCCCAGGTTGATGACAGCAAAGGATTTGCGGTTCGGCTTGTTGAAGCCGCGCTTGGGCAGACGCTGATAGAGCGGCATCTGGCCACCCTCGTAGCCCCCGATCGAAACACCCGACCGGGATTTCTGACCTTTGATACCCCGGCCACCGGTTTTACCCATGCCGGAACCCGGACCGCGGCCAATGCGCTTTTTGCGCTTGGTGGCGCCGGGATTGTCGTGAAGTTCATGCAGTTTCATGTCGCTATCTCCTTGCCGGATGCGACCCCCAGCGACGGGAGCGGCCGAACGCGGCGTGTTGGTTGAGTCGGACCCCAAGACGGGGCCACCGGGGGCGTATAGACGGTGCAGAGGTCCTTGACAAGAGTGGTGCCTTTGGCGCCAGGAGGCGATGCGCTCACGGGGAATTTTCGGACCAGCCCGGACTTTGCGCTACCCGGTGCCTCCGCATTGTGCCAACGTGGGTACGGCTTCGGTCTCGGACATAGGCCGCTGCCGATTGGTGTCAGGTCATACTTGGATGGGTTGGAATGTGGAAGTTCGGCAAGCAGCGATCTGATGGCGCAGCGCAGGCAAAGAATGACAAACCGCTGAGCCAGTCGGCGACCGCACGGATGCTTGATCAGCGAAAAAACAGGCTCCTCGAATTTGTCGCGGGCTGTGTCACCTCGTCAGAGCTAGGAGTCGAAATAGGGCCGTTTGATCGCCCGCTATTGACCAGACCGGACTGGAATGTGCGTTATGCCGATGTCAGCTCTACAAGCGAGCTGAGACGCCTTGCCGAAAACAGCCCTTTGAGACACGCAGATCGGGTAGTCGAGGTCGATTATGTGCTCAAGGGTATCTCCCTGCCGCAAGCGATTTCGGGCGCGGGTGTGCGCTATATCTTCGGTTCGCATGTTTACGAGCATATAGCCGATCTGCTTGGTTTCTTGCGTCAGCTTGCAGCCGAGATGGGGCCAGGTGGTGCCATCATCGGGGCGTTTCCCGATCGTCGCTATACCTATGACATTGATCGACCCAGAACCACCCTAGGCCAGTTCATCGACCGCGACGCGCGGAGTATCACCCAACCGGACCCACAAACCGTCTTTGACCATTTTTATCATTTCAGGCCGGTCAAAGCGGGACAAGTCTGGCAGCACGGGGTCAATCACGGCGTCGCGCGTCAGTTCTCACTCGCCCATGCCCGCAAGATGATGGACACCGCCCGCAGCAGCTATGTCGATGTGCATTGCAACATTCTGACGGATCAAGAATTCGTAGACTTGACCGAAACCTTCCCGGATCTTGGCATAAACCTGCGCCTTCAAAAGATGGTCGAGACTGTGCGACCGATGAACGAATTTCACTTCTGCCTCAAGGTCGTGTGACCGATCCGCAGGCGGCAGGACATGAGGCGGACCGGTCGCATTGCCTGTTCTCTGGACATATGCTGTGACCGCGATACGCTTGGGGTTCGATCCTGTGACCGGAGGCCCATGATGCGCGCGATTGCCCTCTGCCTTGCCCTGACCGCCTTGCCCGGTCCCTCACCGCAAGCGGCCATGGGCTGTGCTACCGATGCGATGTTGGTGTTTGACGGGTCGGGCTCCATGGCCGAGGTCGGCCATGATCCGACCGCGGCCACCCGTATCAGCGAGGCGCGCGCCGCGCTGCGACAGGTGATGCCCGAAATTGCACCCTTTCGGCGGGTCGGCCTCTTGACCTATGGGGCGGGGGGAACGCATCCCTGTTCAGGGATCACGCGACATTTTGATCCCATTCCTGATGCTGCAGAGGCGGTGGTAGAGCGCATCGAGGCGCTGATTCCCGGCGGCCTGACGCCGATTGCCGCCTCTGTCGCGGTGGCGGCGGAGGTGCTGGGCTATCGCACCCAACCAGGGATCGTGGTGCTGGTCACAGATGGGAATGAAACCTGCGGCGGCACGCCGTGTGCGCTTGGAGCGTCACTGGCAAAGGAAGCGCGCAGTTTAACCGTGCATGTCATCGGGTTCCGCGTGGTGCATGACCCGTTTTCGTGGAACAGCCCCGAGGCGCAGGTCTATGACGGGCAGACGGTGGCAAAATGTCTGGCGGATGCGACGGGGGGTCTCTTCGTCTCGACCGAAACGGTCGACGAATTGGCGGCAGCCCTGCGCGAAACGCTGGGCTGTCCGCTGATCGGAAATCTGGGCGTGATCGCCCCGCCACCTGGGCGGGGCTGAGGACTCAGGCGGTCAGACCCTCTGGCTCTGCCAGCCCATTGGCGCGGCAGCAAGCGGTCAGGGTATTGGCCAGAAGACAGGCAATCGTCATCGGACCGACACCACCCGGAACCGGCGTGATCGCCCCCGCAACCGCGGCGGCAGAGGCGTAATCGACATCGCCGACCAACACGGTCTTGCCATCCCGCTCGATCCGGTTGATGCCCACGTCGATCACCGTGGCCCCCGGCTTGATCCAGTCACCCGGCACCATTTCGGGGCGCCCCACGGCAGCCACGACGATATCAGCGCGGCGGCAGACATCGGCCAGATCCTTGGTCCGGCTATGCGCGATGGTGACGGTGCAGCTGTCACCCAAGAGCAATTGCGCCATCGGCTTGCCCACGATGTTGGAACGGCCCAGCACCACGGCATCCATCCCCGCAAGCGAGCCGTGATGATCGCGCAGCATCATCAGACAGCCTAGCGGCGTGCAGGGCACCATGGATTTCTGGCCGGTGCCCAAGAGACCCACGTTGGAAATGTGAAATCCATCGACATCCTTGGCCGGATCAATCGCATTGATCACCAGATCGGAATCAAGATGTTTCGGCAGCGGTAACTGCACAAGAATGCCGTGAACCGTGGCATCCTTGTTAAGCCGGTCGATCAGCGCCAGAAGATCGGCCTCGGATGTGTCGGCATCGAGTTTATGCTCATACGAATTCATGCCAACTTCGACGGTCTGCTTGCCCTTGGAGCGAACATAGACCTGACTGGCCGGGTCCTCGCCCACGAGCACCACCGCAAGGCCCGGCGTGATGCCGTTTTCCTCTTTGAGGCGCGTCACATGCGCGGCCACCTTGGCGCGCACCTCTGCGGCAAAGGCCTTGCCGTCGATCACTTTAGCCGTCATTCCCAGCCCTTTCATCGTGCTTTCAATCGTTATGCGCCATGCGCAAGGCCGCCCGGAGCGCGATACCCCGGGCGGCCTATCTGGTTTAGCTTAGAACAGGCCTTCGATCTGACCGTCGTCGTTAAGACGGATCGTCTCGGCGGCGGGTTTGCTGGGCAGGCCCGGCATGGTCATGATTTCGCCGCAGACCACCACGACAAAGCCAGCACCGGCCGACAGGCGCACTTCGCGGACGGGCACGGAGTGGCCGGTGGGCGCACCGCGACGGTTCGGGTCGGTGGTAAAGCTATACTGCGTCTTGGCCATGCAGACCGGCAGATTGCCATAACCCTGCGCTTCCCATTCCTTGAGCTGGCTGCGGATCTTCTGATCGGCCAGAACCTCGTCGGCGCGGTAGATGCGCTTGGCGATGGTTTCGATCTTCTGGAAGAGCGGCATGTCATCGGGGTAGAGAGGCGCGAAATTGGCATTTCCGGCCTCGGCCACTTCGACCACCTTGCGTGCCAGCGGCTCAGAGCCTTCCGAGCCCAGTTCCCAATGGCGCGACAGCACCGCCTCGGCGCCATGGTTGGCGACAAAGGACTTGACCGCCTCGATCTCGGCCTCGGTATCGGTGACGAAATGGTTGATCGCCACGACCACCGGCACGCCAAAGGATTTGACGTTCTCGATGTGACGCCCGAGGTTGGGGCAACCCGCCTTGACCGCATCGACATTTTCGGCACCCAGGTCCGCCTTGGCCACGCCGCCATTCATCTTCATCGCACGCACAGTGGCCACGATGACCACACAGTCGGGCGCAAGACCAGCCTTGCGGCATTTGATGTTCATGAACTTCTCGGCGCCGAGGTCCGCACCAAAGCCCGCTTCGGTCACTACGTAGTCGCTGATCTTGAGCGCGGTGGTGGTGGCGATGACCGAGTTGCAGCCATGCGCGATATTGGCGAACGGGCCGCCATGGACGAAGGCGGGGTTGTTTTCCAGCGTCTGCACGAGGTTCGGCTGCATCGCGTCTTTGAGAAGCACGGTCATCGCGCCTTCGGCCTTGATGTCGCGGCAGAACACAGGGCTGCGGTCGCGGCGATAGGCAACGATCATCGAGCCAAGACGCTCTTCAAGATCCTTGAGGTTCTTGGAAAGGCAGAGGATCGCCATGACTTCGGAGGCGACAGTGATGTCAAAGCCATCTTCGCGGGCGAAACCGTTGGACACGCCGCCCAGCGACGAGGTGATCTGGCGCAGCGAGCGGTCGTTCATGTCGACCACGCGACGCCACACGACGCGGCGGGTGTCGATGTTCTGCTCGTTGCCCCAATAGATGTGGTTGTCGATCATGGCGCTCAGCAGGCTGTGCGCGCTGGTGATGGCGTGGAAGTCGCCGGTGAAGTGCAGGTTCATGTCCTCCATCGGGACAACCTGCGCATAGCCACCACCAGCAGCGCCACCCTTCATCCCGAAGTTCGGCCCAAGGCTGGCCTCGCGGATGCAGACGGTAGCCTTCTTGCCGATGCGGTTCAGACCGTCGCCCAGGCCAACTGTGGTCGTGGTCTTGCCCTCGCCCGCCGGGGTCGGGTTGATCGCGGTCACGAGGATCAGCTTGCCATTCTTGTTGCCCTGAACCGAGTCGATGAACTTCTGGCTGACCTTGGCCTTATCATGGCCGTAGGGCAAAAGATCTTCGTTCGAAATGCCCCGCTTGGCACCGATCTCCTGAATCGGTCGCTTCTTGGCCTCCCGCGCAATCTCGATGTCGCTCTTGTAACCCATAGTCGTTTCCTTCCCTCGTCTGTTGGGCTTGATCTGACCTCGGTGATAGCCAATTCTCGGCATCCCACAGCATGCGAATCCGACACATGGACCTGTGGTTGCGGCGGATCACCACAGGCAGCACCGGATCGAAACGCGAAAATGGGGGATCAGAGCAACGTGCCGCGGGCGCGCAAGAGTTCGGACCAGACCGGCTGATCGGGAATGTGCAGGCGCAGCATCTGACCGAGGGCGAGCCGCCCCTCCCGCTCGACCCAGGCCGTGATGCCCCGCCGCCCGAGCGCCGCGCGTTTGAACTTCGCACCGAAACCGGGGGCGTGACCCTCGATCACCTTGGCCGGCAGGTGGCAAGGGCGGTTTTCCATATCCACCACCAGCGTCACCCCATCCGGCCCTTGCAAGCGCGAGGACGGAGGCAGGTGGCTGAGGTCAGGAATTCCCTCGATCACAATTGACGCACCAAGCCAAGCGGGATCAAGGCGCGCGATTCCCATAGCGTTGGCAATGGCAGTTATATCCTCGACAGAGAGCAGCGAGAACTGCCGCACATTGCGGATTTCCGTACCTCGGGGATGTTGAGACAAGACCCGACTACAGGAGGGACGGGTGAGGCCTGCATGTTCTTCTCCCGCGACACCGGCAAAGGTCACATCCACCGCGTCGAGTGATTCGGCCTCCAGCGTCACGTCGCGTTGCGCGACGCGGCCCAGCCACGTGATTCGACCGTAATAGTCGGTTGGCATCAATGCAGGCATTGGTTCGCGCCCCGTTTCTTTTTGGTAAAAATACTCGCCCCGCAGGGTCGCTCAAATTCCGGTTCAGACAGTGAGGGTAAAGAACAGGCGGCGGAACGGGAATAGCACAGTACCATCGGCACGCACCGGATAGGCGCTGTGCATCACCTCTTCATAGCGGCGGATGAGGTCTGCCTTTTCGTTCGGGTCGAGCGCGGCCAGCACCGGGCGGGCATATGTGCTTTCAGTGTAGCGGCGCACCGGGTGACTTCCGGGTTCGGCAGTCAGGCGTTGGTAATAGTCGGTTTCCCAGAGACGAAATTGGCCCAGAGGGGCCAAAAGCTCCTCATACTTGATGGGGGACATGACGCCAGGGGTGCCCATTTTCTCGATCCGTCCGGCAAACAGCTCCTCGGCCAGAGAGAGCCAGACACGGTGCGAGGGGGCCTTGTTCTGATGCGGCATCTGAACAGCCAGCGTGCCGCCCTTACCCAGCATGCGCACGAGCTTGGGCATCAACGCCTCGTGATTGCCGACCCAATGCAGCGCGGCGTTGGAATAGATCAGGCCGGGCGCGCGACGCGGCAGCCACTCTGCGATGTCGGCTTGTTGAAGCGCGTCATAGCCAGTGCCTTGCGCCTTTTCTAGCATGGCCGGGCTGGCATCGACGCCAACCAAGGCCCTGTTGCCCGCACGGGCGCGCAAGGCCTCGGCCATCACGCCATTGCCGCACCCCAGATCGACCACGTCGCCCGCACCCATTTGCCCAACCGCATTCAGAAGGTCGAGCGCGGGCCGCAAGCGTTGATCCCGGAACCTTGCATAGGCTCCGGGATTCCAGTCCTGTTTCGCGGCGTTCGGGCTCACGTTGAGGGCTCGGGCTCCAGCCCGCCATCGCCGGGCGTGGATTTGGGCTTGGTTTTCGGGATCGCGGTGACAGAGGGCTTGGTGGCCTCGGCGTTGCCATCGTCATCGTCACTCGACATCGGCGGCTCGCCGCGCATGACGCGCTTGATTTCGTCGCCGGTCAGGGTCTCGTATTCCAAGAGGCCCTGCGCCAGACGTTCCCAATCTTCCTGTCGATCAGTCAGGATCTTCTTGGCGCGAATATAGGCCTCGTCGATCAGGCGTTTAACCTCTTCCTCGATCAGCTCCTTGGTATGCGCGGAAATCGAAAAGCCCCCGGCGCCATTGCCCATGTAGCCTTCGTGCGCCTGCTCATAGTCGATATTGCCGACCTTGTCGGACATGCCCCAGCGCATCACCATGGCGCGCGCCAGGCCGCTGGCCTGCTGAATATCGCCAGCAGGGCCGTTCGACACGTTATCCTCGCCATATTTTAGGATTTCGGCGGCCTTGCCCGCCATGGTCATCGCTAGCTTTTCCTCGCATTCAGAGCGGTGCCAGTTGAGGCGGTCGATCTCGGGCAGGCTGACGACCATACCCAGCGCGCCACCGCGCGGGATGATCGTGGCCTTGTAGACGGGATCGCATTTCGGCAGGGCCAGACCCACGACCGCATGGCCCGCCTCGTGATAGGCGGTCTTTTCCTTTTGATCGTCGGTCAGGACCATCGAGCGGCGCTCGGCCCCCATCATCACCTTGTCCTTGGCATTCTCGAAATCGACCATTGTGACAAAGCGACGGCCGACGCGCGCCGCCATCAGCGCCGCCTCGTTGACGAGATTGGCAAGGTCCGCGCCTGAGAAACCGGGCGTGCCACGCGCAATCAGGCGCAGGTCCACATCGGGACCAAGCGGCGTCTTGCGCGCATGGACGTTGAGAATTTTCTCGCGGCCCTTGATGTCGGGGTTGGGCACCGTCACCTGACGGTCGAACCGGCCGGGGCGCAGAAGCGCGGGGTCAAGCACATCCTTGCGGTTGGTCGCCGCGATGATGATCACGCCTTCATTGGCCTCGAACCCGTCCATTTCCACAAGCAACTGGTTCAGCGTTTGCTCGCGTTCGTCATTGCCACCGCCATAGCCTGCGCCACGATGCCGGCCCACAGCGTCAATCTCGTCGATGAACACGATACAGGGCGCATTTTTCTTGGCCTGCTCGAACATATCGCGCACTCGGCTGGCGCCGACACCCACGAACATTTCCACAAAGTCGGAGCCGGAGATGGTAAAGAACGGCACGCCCGCCTCGCCTGCGATGGCGCGTGCCAGCAGCGTCTTACCCGTGCCCGGAGGACCGACAAGCAACGCGCCCTTGGGGATCTTGCCTCCAAGACGCGAGAATTTCTGAGGATTGCGAAGGAACTCGACGATTTCCTCAAGCTCTTCCTTGGCCTCGTCGATGCCTGCCACGTCATCAAAGGTGACGCGCCCATGCTTTTCCGTCAGCATCTTTGCCTTGGACTTACCAAAGCCCATCGCACCGCCTTTGCCGCCGCCCTGCATGCGGTTCATGAAATAGATCCACACACCAATCAGCAGCAGGAAAGGCAGAAGCGACACGATGAAGGTCTGGAACCCCGACTGCTGCTGGCTTTCGGCCTTGACCGGGATGCCCGCGTCGATCAGGCGCTGCGTGATCTCGGCATCCTCGGGCTTGATCGTGGCGTAGTCCTGACCATCCGACCCGCGATAGCGCACGGTTTCGCCATCAAGCGTGACCTGGCTCACGCCGCCGCTGTCCACTGCCGCCACAAACTCGGAATACGGCACTGCGCGGCTCTGGAGGGTGTTGCCCGACCCACTGAACAGGTTGAACAGCGCGAGGATCAACAGGAACAGCACCAGCCAGAAGGCAATATTTCTTGCGTTACCCAAGGGTTCTCTCCCAAAATTCGTATCCCCGTGCGTCTAGCACAGGGCGTCTTGATCATAAATAGAGATCACGGCCCTATCTTCAATGACATAATAAAGGCATGAGCAGATTGTCCCGATCCGGGCTAAGGCGCAGCGACCAACCATTCGGCCAGCCCATCAGCGGTGCCGCAATCAGGGTTTCGCCCTGCCAGAGGCCGGGAACGGCAAGAGCTGTGGCATGTGGCTGGCCGCTGAGCCGCCAATCGGGACAGGCCCGCAAACCATCGGGGCCGAGGGCCGCGATCT
Source organism: Roseovarius mucosus DSM 17069 (assembly GCF_000768555.3). Classification (GTDB taxonomy): domain Bacteria; phylum Pseudomonadota; class Alphaproteobacteria; order Rhodobacterales; family Rhodobacteraceae; genus Roseovarius; species Roseovarius mucosus. The sequence goes on along the minus strand of NZ_KN293991.1, from coordinate 290,927 downwards.
CGACATCGGGAGTGGTGGGGCCGGTCGCCCGCCAGCGATTGTCCCAAAGGGCGGTTGCGGGCGTGCGCAGCGCTCGGACCGCGGCATATTCCCGCGTAAGGCGCAGTTGCCCCGCCTTGGCAGGCAAAAGGCGACACCCATGCAAGGTCATGGTGCCCCCCGCGCGGGCCGCGTGGACAAGCGACTGAAGAGCCGCACCGCGCGGTGGATAATCGCCACCCGCCAGCCAGTGCAGAGCGGCCTGCATCAGACGGCGGGCGATTTCTTCGGGCAGGGCGGCAAAGCCGATCTGGTCGATCAGAATATCCCCGGCCTGCCCGCGCAAAAGACTGCGCGCGGCTGTTTTCACGGAGAAATCCAGCGCGGTGCGAACCTCTGACAGGGTGCGCGCGACATCGGCCAGCGTCGCGGCATCGAGGTCTAGAGGGGCGAGCGCCGCGAGAACCTGCCGCGCACGCGGCCGCAGATAGGTGGTGTCGTCGTTGGTGGGGTCGTCAACCCACGGCTGCCCAAGGGCGCGCAGATGCTCCCGCAGGCGCGCGCGCGTCACATCCAAGAGCGGACGGTGAAACGTCACGCCCGCTTGGGTCCAGCGCGGGCGCATCGCCGCAAGACCGTCCACACCCGCGCCGCGCGCCAGGCGCATCAGAAAGGTCTCGGCAAGGTCGTCTTGCGTGTGGCCGATGGCGATGTCCTGCAATCCATGGGCCTGCGCCCAGTCCACAAGGAGCGCGTAGCGCGCGCGCCGCGCCTGATCGGGCAGGTTCCCGGTGCCGTCCCAGCCCTGCCAGTTTAGCGTATCATGCGGGATATTGAGGCGGGCACAGATTTCCCCAACATCTGCCGCCTCTCGCGCGGAACTTGGGCGCAACCCGTGATCGACGGTGACGGCGGCCAGGCTGGGGCCGCCCGCATGTTGCCAGCCGTGCAGAAGATGCAGGAGCGCCAGCGAATCGCTGCCACCGGACACCGCCACGCCCAGCCGCAGCGGAGCATGCCCCGCGAAATGGGCCGCGAGGCTGCTTTGCGACGGCGCGATAGACGGGGTCACGAACAGCCCAGGCGGCCCATCTCGGATTGCGCGGAAGAGACCGCCGCCGCCGTCGGATAGCGCGCCGCGACCTGTCCCAATGTCACGCAGGCCTCTTCGGTCTGGCCCAGACGGCCCAGCGCACGACCCAGACGGAACAGCGCCTCGGGGGCCTCTGCGCCGTCCGGCGCGGCGCTGAAACTGTCGAGATAGGCGCGCGCCGCCTCGCTCTGCTGACCGGCGGCTTCAAGTGCCTCACCGCGCAAGAGACCGGCGCGACCTGACAACGGACTGCCCGGATAGGTCGACAGGAATGTCGCGAAACCCGCCGCCGCTTCGGTATGATTGCCGGCCTGCAACGCCGCCTCGGCCCGGTCGAAATCGTCACGCTCGCCGATGGCAAGCTGCGGGCTGTCGCCGGTGCCTGCCTGCGGAATGGAGGGAAGCGGTGCGGCCCCGCCACCTGCCGTCACCGGATCGACGCCACCCAAGGTGCTCCCCGGTTCCAGCGTAGCGATGTCACAGGTCGGTTCCAGTTCGCAGAGGCGGAACTCCAGATCGCCCACGCGGTTGGTGCCATCTGACACCACCCGGTCGATCCGGAATTCCAGTTCTTCGGTCTTGGACGTGAGGCGCTGCACCTCGCTTTCGATCGCGTTCACGCGGTCCACCAGAGAACCGCCGCCGCTGAGTTGCCCCGCGGAGCCAGTGGTGCTGAGTTCGCGCTTGAGATGCTGCAAGGTGACGAACAGCACCGACAGTTCCTGACGGATGTCGGCCAGCGTCTGATCCGTCTGCGCCACCGCATGATGCGGCGCGACCAAAAGACCAGCGGCCAGAATGAACGCGAAACGGCGCATGGTGCGGCCCCCTTTCCTAGGTTAGCTGCCCAGCCCGGCGGCCAGCACGGTCACGGCGCGCCGGTTCTTTGCATAGCACGCCTCGTTGCTGCAAATCTCGATCGGGCGTTCCTTGCCGTAGCTGACCACACGCAGGCGGTTGGGCGAAACACCGCGACCGATCAGATATTCCTGCACCGCGTTGGCGCGGCGGGCGCCGAGGGCAAGGTTGTATTCGCGGGTGCCCTGTTCGTCGGCATGGCCTTCGATCACGGCGGTAAAATCGCGATTGGTCATCAGCCAATTGGCCTGACCGTCAAGCGTGACCTGGGCCTCCGAGCCGAGCGTGGATTGATCCACGGCAAAAAGCACGCGGTCGCCCACGGTCTGCTGGAAATAGGCCGGCGAACTCGGATCCTGCGCGGACCCGGCAAGGCCAGCGCCCGCGCCATTGTTGAGATCGACGGCATTGCCATCATCAAATCGGTTGGGATTGGTGCAGGCGGCCAAAGCCAGCCCCGCACAGAGGATCAGTGTCTTGCTCAGATAGGTCATTTTAGCCCCGTTCGTGTCTGCCTTGGCCTGTCATATCACAGCCCGCATCCCAAGGAAACGCGGGCCTTGTGGGTTCAATTCTGAAGCGGCGACCACGAAGGATCGCTTGCGCCTGTGCTGGTGGGCACCTGCTTGAGGTTCCGGCCCGTGATGTCCACCGAATAGAGGCTGGCCTGCCCCTGCTCGCCCTGCGTTTCGCGGGTGAACATGATGACGCGGCCATTGGGGGCCCATGTCGGGCCTTCGTCGAGGAATGAGGCGGTCAAGAGACGCTCTTCGCTGCCATCGGTCCGCATGACGCCGATGTGAAAGCGGCCCTTGGATTGCTTGGTAAAGGCCACGAGATCGCCACGCGGTGACCAGACCGGCGTGCCATAGCGCCCCTCACCAAAGCTGATGCGCCGGGCCTCACCGTCGCCTGCAGCCATGATGTAGAGTTGTGGCGTGCCGGAGCGGTCGCTCTCGAACACGATCTGGCTGCCATCCGGGCTATAGCTGGGCGCGGTTTCAATCGACGGGGCGGTTGTGAGCCGGGAACTGGCCCCGGTGCCAATGTCCATGGTGTAGAGATCGGTATTGCCACCTTGGGTGAGCGAGTAGACCACCGTGCGTCCGTTGGGCGAAAAGCGTGGCGCAAAGCTCATGGTGGCATCTTGCGTGGGCAATTCACGACGCCCGACACTGGCCACGTCGAGCACGTAGATACGAGGAAAGCCAGTTTCATAGCTGGTGTAGAGCACCCGGTCGCCAGTGGGCGAAAAGCGAGGTGCCAGCACGATGCTGGTGCTGTCGGTCAGATACTGCACATTCGCCCCGTCGTAATCCATTATCCCCAGTCGCTTGGCGCGCTGATCCTTGGGCCCGCTCTCCGCAACAAAAACAACCCGGCTGTCGAAATAGCCGCCCTCGCCTGTGATGCGGCTATAGACCTGATCGGCGACCTTGTGGGCGATGCGCCGCCAGCCGTCCTGCGTGCCGACAAGCTGCTGGCCTGCGCCCAATTCCTGACCGGAAAACACGTCATAGATGCGGAATTTGGCAACGATGCGCCCAGCCCCATCGGTGCTGACCGCGCCGGTAATCAGCGCCTGTGCATTGATCGCGCGCCAGTCGGCATATTGTACCGGGCTATCAAAGCTTGTGATCCGGCTGATATGGGCGGAGTTGGGAATTTGGCGGAAAAGCCCGGTGCCGGTAAGGTCGGCCGCGATAACGCTGGCAATGTTGCGGCCGAGTTCCTGGCCTGCCGCACTGTCAGAGACGAAATCAGGTACGGCAAAGGGCATCGGTTCAATCACCCCTTCGGTGATCTCGATCCGAAGCGGGCCATTGCCCTGCGCCAGCGCGGGCATGGCCCATAGCGTGAGGGCCGCAAGGAGGGTCATCATAAAGCGCATCATTTGATCCTCATACTCTCCGGATTGAATGTCATTTCGATGTCACGCCACTGGTCATATTTTTCCGGCGGCAAGTTGAACCCATTGGCTCCGCAGCGGATGATCGCCCGGCGGGCTGCCTCGAACGCCTGACGCGCCGCAGCATCGCCACCGCCCGAAAAGCTGTCCATGCGGATCGAACCATTATCCGGCTTGCCATCCTCACCCATGCGGACGGAAACCACAACCGTGGTGCCCAGCGCCTCGGTGCTGAGCGAACCCACATTCCAGCATTGCTGCACCGCGACACGCAGCGCATCTTTCTCACCAGAGGTGAGCGGTGGACCGCTGGGGGCGGTGTTGGTGTTCTGGCTGGTGCCAAGGGCGGCAGCGAGCGCGTCATTGACGGCGCTCTGATCGGTGGCGGGGGCCGCGGGTTTCGGGGTTTCGGTCGTGGCCGGTTTCGGGGTCTCGGCGGGCTTTGGCGTCTCGGCCTGTGCGACGGGCCGCGAGGGGCGGGGCTTGGGGCGCAGCGAGGAAGTGGGCGCGGTGTCCTTGGATTCCTCTGCTTCGGTCACGATCTCGGTTGCGGCCTCTTCCTGTGCCGTCGCCTCGGCGGGCTCTTGCGGCACCTCGGCCCCCTCATCGGGCGCGACTTCGGGCTGGGCCACCTCGTCGATACGCACGTCAGGCTCAGGCGGGGCCACGGCCTCGGGGGCGACGCGGGGCGCGGGGCGCGGCTTGGGCCGGGGAGAGACCTCGGGCACCACAACAGCCACATCCTCTTGCGGAGGCTCAAGCACGGGTGCCGTATCCGTCACCTCAGCGGGCGCGGGCGGGGTAATCTCGGTGACATCCGGCGCAGAATCAGGCGGGGCGGTCTCTTGCGCCGGAGGCGGCGTGCTCTCGGGCGGGGTATCGGGGGTTGAAGCGAGCGGCGGCGCCGCATCACCCGGTGCGGGCGGCTCCGGCGTATCGACATTGGCAACGGCCTCGGGCGCGCTCTGACGTGCGAGGAGCGCCGCGAATTCCTCGGTGGAAATGGTCGTGGCCTCCACCACCTCGAAAGGCGGCGGATCAGAGCGGAACACGCCCCCAAAGAGGGCCCAACTGATCAATGCCAGATGGCCCGCGCCAGATATGATCTGTCCGGTGTTCACCAGATGCGCCCCTAGCCACCCTGCCCGTCAAGCGCCGGACCGCCGGCATCCGTCACAAGCCCGATATTGGCAAAGCCGCCGTTGTTCAGCGCACCCATGACCTGCATCACGTCCTGATACGGCACGGCTCCATCGGCGCGCAGGAACACGCGGGTGCTGTCGCGCTCTGTCGCAATGGCGCGCAGGCGGGCGACCAGCTCTTCACGCGGCACCTCGGATGTCTGGATCATCACGATACCCTCGGCCGTAACAGTGACGGTCAGCGGCTCTTCATCCTCGCCCGGTAGGGAATTGGCGGCAGTCTTGGGCAGTTCCACGGGCACGCCCACCACCATCAGGGGGGCGGCCACCATGAAGATGATCAAAAGCACCAGCATCACGTCCACGAAGGGCGTGACGTTGATTTCGGCCATCGGGCGCGAGCGTCCGCGCCCGCGCCTGCGACGCCCCTGATCGCCTGACTTCTGAACGACACCCGCGCCCATGGTCTAGCTATCCAACTGGCGGCTAAGAATCGTGGCGAACTCGTCGGCAAACGCCTCGTATCCCGCAACGATGCGGTCGGCATCAGCGCTGAGCTTGTTGTAGAAGATCACCGCCGGAATAGCCGCGATCAGGCCAAGACCCGTGGCCAAAAGCGCCTCGGCAATACCGGGAGCGACGACAGCGAGATTGGTGTTCTGTTGTTCAGCGATCTCGATGAACGCATGCATGATGCCCCAAACCGTGCCGAACAGACCGATAAACGGCGCGGTCGAACCAACGGTTGCAAGCACCTGAAGCCCGCTCTGGAGCCCTTCGGCTTCCTTGGCGATGGCCACATCCATACTGCGATCAATCCGCGCCGTTGCCCCGGCGATGAGATTGCCGTCGTTGCGGTGACTGCGCCGCCATTCCATCATGCCAGCGGCGAATATTCGCTCCGATTGCCCGGCAGGATCTGGGCCGATTTCATCGAAGAGACCATCGAGCGGCTCGCCCGACCAGAAGCGACGATCAAAGATTTCGGCCTCGAGCCGCGCCTTGCGATAGATGATGATTTTCTGAATGATGATCGACCAGGCCCAGAACGAGGCCACGATCAACATGAACATCACCAGTTTGACGATAAGGGTGGCGCGCGCAAAAAGCGCCCACATGGAGAAATCTATCTCCTGTGCCAATGCCAGGGTATCTGCTTCCATTTGCCTGCTCTTTGTATCTCTGACCGTTTTTCGGCCTTATTGCGGTCGAAACTACCCTATTTGAAAGGGGAAAGCCAATACCATCCACAGGCTCACGCGGGTTTGACGCGATATTCGCGTATAGATCAGGCGGATAATTGCCGGAGCGCCTCAGCTCTGCACTGCGCGCAACCCCAAAGGCAGCTTGGCGGGGCGGCCCGACCGCGAGAGACAAGCAATGGTCACTTGTGCCGAAAAGATCATATCGGGGCCACGCAGGACCCTTTGCTCCATCACCAGACGCGCGCCCGTGACGGCAACGGTCCGTGTTTCGACCGTGAGCACATCGTCAAGCCGGGCTGGGGCAAGGTAATCCGCCTCGACCCGCCGCACGGCAAAGACGAGACCCTCGGTGTTGCGCATGGCGTTCTGGTCAATGCCCATATCGCGCACCCAGGCGCTGCGGGCGCGCTCGATATACTTGAGATAATTAGCGTGATAGACGATCCCGCCCATATCGGTATCCTCGTAATAGACGGTTACGGGAAAGAGGTGCGCGGGCGCGGGCGTGGTCACGGGCTGATCCTGTTAACTGTGCATTTGCAGCAAAGCATCCCGCGCGCCTGCGTTCAAGGGTCGCGGTTTCACGAGGTGGAAAATCGTCAAATGCCGGGTTGTGGCGCGGCGATGCCGCCGTATATTACGCTGGATCAACTGAAACGGCACAAAAAATGCACCCGCGACGTGGTGCCAAGGCCGAGGCAGAGAACAGGGAGAGGGGCGGGAGACGGATGGACAATGCCGCAGGATTTTTGCCGATCATCGCGGCATTGCCGTTTTTGGGAGCCTTGTTTCCAGGGCTGATGATCCAGGCCGGGCGCAACACCTGCGCCGCCTTTACCGCTGCACCGACGATCCTTGCGCTGACATTGCTGCTGCTTTGCGCCCCCGCCGTCATGCGGGGCGAGGTTCTGACCTTTGGTATCAACTGGTTGCCCTCACTGGGCCTGAACGTCAATTTCATGCTGGATGGCCTGGGGTTGCTCTTTGCGGGCATGATCCTTGGGATTGGCCTCTTGATCATCCTTTATGCGCGGTTTTACCTCTCGCGCGAAGATCCGATGGGGCAATTCTATACCTACCTTCTGCTATTTCAGGGTGCGATGGTGGGGATCGTCCTGAGCGATAACATCCTCCTGCTCCTGATTTTCTGGGAGCTGACATCGCTCTCGTCCTTCCTGCTGATCGGGTATTGGAAACATCTACCCGAGGGACGGCAAGGCGCGCGCATGGCGCTGACGGTGACGGGCCTCGGCGGTCTGGCGATGATCGCGGGGATGCTGATCCTCGGCAATATCGCCGGAAGCTATGATCTCAGCGTGATCCTGACGCAGAAAGAGGCCATTCAGGCGAGCCCGATGTATCTGCCGGCGCTGATCCTGATCCTCATGGGTTGTTTCACAAAATCAGCGCAGTTCCCGTTCCATTTCTGGCTGCCGCACGCCATGGCCGCCCCTACACCGGTATCCGCCTATCTGCACTCGGCCACGATGGTGAAGGCGGGGCTATTCTTGATGGCGCGCATGTGGCCGGTTCTGGCAGGCACGCCGGAGTGGTTCTGGATCGTCGCATCGACGGGCCTGATTACCATGGTCATGGCCGCCAAGATTGCCCTCTTCAAGGATGACCTCAAGGCGCTTCTGGCCTTTTCAACGGTCTCCCATCTGGGCCTCATCACCATGCTGCTCGGTCTCGGGACCAAGGCGGCGGCGGTGGTCGCCGTCTTTCACATCATCAACCACGCCACGTTCAAGGCCGCGCTCTTCATGACCGCGGGCATTGTCGACCACGAGGCGCATACCCGCGACATCAAACGGCTTGGCGGCTTGCGCCACCTCATGCCCATTACCTTTACCATTGCCACGATTGCCGCACTCTCGATGGCCGGGATTCCGCCCTTCAACGGCTTCCTGTCCAAGGAACTGATGCTGGAAGAGGTGGCGCATACCCACTGGATCGGGCCGCACTGGCTGATGGGGGCGGTGGCGACGGTGGGCGCGCTCTTTTCGGTCGCCTATTCGTTCCGCTACATCGCGCATGTGTTCCTTGGGCCAAAGCGCAGCGATTATCCGGCCAAACCGCATGATCCCGGTTTCGGCATGTGGGCCGCCCCTGCGTTCCTGACGGTGCTGGTGATCCTGATCGGCGTGATGCCCATGACCTTTGCCGGAGATCTCGTCCGGGTGGCGGCGCAGGCGGTGACGCAGGCAGAACCCTATGTGAATATCTACCATTGGCACGGGCTGGTGCCAGCGTTCTGGATGTCGGTGATCGCGGTCATCGGCGGGGCGATCCTCTTGCGCCTGCACGCACCGCTGATGACGATGTGGAACGCCACCCCGCGCCCCGAGGCCAAGGTGATGTTCGACGCGGTGACACGGGCGGCCACGGCCCTCAGCCGGGCGGTAACGGATGGCGTGCATAACGGCGCGCTCACCCGCAATGGCGCTATTTTCGCGGTTGCCGTGATCGGGGCGGGCGTGCTTGGCTATCTGGGCGGCGGCATGGCCGCCCCCACGCGCGAGATGTTGCCGGTGACGGTGCTGCCTGCGATTGGCTGGCTCTTGCTGGTACTGGCGACGATCTGTCTGGTCGCGTTCCATCGCAACCGCTTTCTGGCGCTGGTCCTTATGGGCATCGTCGGGCTGATCGTCTCGATGGGCTTTGTCTATCTTTCGGCCCCCGACCTTGCGCTGACGCAAATCTCGGTCGAGGTGGTGACCATCATCCTGCTGCTTCTCGCCCTGAATTTCCTGCCGCGCGAAACCCCGGTGGAAAGCAGCGTCGCACGTCGCATGCGCGATGCGGGAATCGCCGTGATCGGCGGGGTCGCGGTGGCGGGGCTGACCTATGCCATTCTGCTGCGCGATTTCGCAGCCGAGAGCATTTCGGTCTTTCACCTCGCCAATTCCTACAAGGGCGGCGGCGGCACCAATGTCGTCAACGTGATCCTCGTGGATTTCCGGGGCTTTGATACCTATGGCGAAATCATCGTGTTGGGGATTGCAGCCCTCGTGATCTTCGCGCTGACCGAAACCGTGCTCAAGGGGCCCGGCGGGCGCTGGCTCTCGCAATGGAAGGCGGACCGCTACGCCGAGGCGGGCGACCGTCACCCGCTGATGATGGTGGTGGCCACCCGCGTGATGATGCCCATCGCGCTGATGGTGGGGGCCTATATCTTTCTGCGCGGCCACAATCAGCCGGGGGGTGGGTTCATCGCCGGTCTGATCGTGGCGATTGCGTTTCTCATGCAATATATGGCTTCGGGCTTTGCCTGGGCCGAGGCGCGACAGCGCGTCACCTATCACGCCACCATCGGCGTGGGCGTTCTGATCGCGAGCGTGACGGGCATCGGTGCCTGGCTGGCGGGGCGTCCGTTCCTGACCTCCGACTACGGCTATCTGCATTTCCCGCCCATCGAGGAATTCGAATGGGCCACGGCGATGGCCTTTGACACCGGCGTGTTCCTGACCGTGGTGGGTGCGGTGATGCTGGCGCTCAACAGCCTGTCCAGCATGGCGCGGCGCTCGGGCGAGACCGTCAATATCATGCCCATGGACATCAATCCGGCCCTCAACGACGCGCCGGACGAGAAGGAGGCCTGAGATGGAGCTTCTGTTTGCAAGTGCAATCGGCCTCTTGACCGCCGGTGGGCTCTATCTGGTGCTGCGGCTGCGCAGTTTCCCGGTGATCATCGGGATTTCGCTGCTCAGCTATGCGGTCAACCTGTTCCTCTTCGGCACCGGGCGGCTGGTGGTGGACATGCCCCCGATCCTTCAGAAAGGTGTAGAGACCTATACCGATCCACTGCCGCAGGCGCTAGTTCTGACAGCCATCGTGATTTCCTTTGGCATGACGGCGGTCGTGGTGATGCTGGCGCTTGGATCGTTCCTGTCCTCACGCGAAGACACCGTGAATATCGGCCCCGAAACGCCGCCTGAACAGCCCACGCAGGAGAATGAGGCATGAGCCATTGGATTATTGCCCCTGTTGTGTTGCCTGCGGTGCTGGCGGCGATCCTGACGCTGGCGATGCGACATCATCCGCCGTTGCAGCGGGTGTTTTCCATCGCGGGCGTCGTCGCGGTTCTGGCGGTGGCGATTGGCCTGACCGTGCAAGCATCGACCGGCGCCATCGAGGTCTATGAGCTGGGGAACTGGCCCGCACCGTTCGGCATCGTTCTGGTGCTGGACCGCTTATCGGCGCTGATGGTGCTGGTGACGGCAGTGCTGGCGCTGATAGTGCTGCTCTATGCGGTCGGCACAGGCTGGGATCAGCGCGGCAACAATTTCCACGCGCTCTACCAGTTTCAGTTGATGGGCATTTTCGGTGCCTTCCTGACCGGCGACGCCTTCAACCTCTTCGTGTTCTTCGAGGTGCTGCTGATCGCCTCTTACGGTCTGATGATCCACGGCGGCGGCCGGCGCAGGCTCAAGGCGGGCGTGCAATATGTGATCTACAACCTGCTCGGCTCGACCCTCTTTCTCTTCGCGCTCGGCACGCTTTATGCGGTGACGGGTACGCTCAACATGGCCGATCTCGCGGTGCGGGCAGCAGAGATTCCGGTAGAGGACAGCGCGCTCCTGCGCGTGGGGGCGATGCTGCTTTTCCTCGTCTTCGCCATCAAGGCGGCGCTCTTGCCGCTGCATTTTTGGCTGCCGGAAACCTATGCCGAGGCTCCGGCCCCGGTGGCGGCGCTCTTTGCCATCATGACCAAGGTGGGCGCCTATGCGATCCTGCGTATGTATACGCTTGTCTTTGGCCCCGACCTTGGGGCAACGGCGGCGCTGATTGATCAGATGTTGACCTATGCCGCTTTGATCACACTTGTTGCCGGGATGGTCGGTATCTTAGGGGCCAAGCGGCTGGGTCGCCTCGCCGCCTTCGCCGCCATCGGCTCGATGGGCACGCTCCTGATTGCCATCGCGGGCTTCCGGCCTGAAACCACGGCGGCCGCCCTCTATTACATGATCCATTCGACGCTGGCGGGCGCGCTCCTGTTCCTCGTGGTCGATCTCGTGCGCGAGCGGCGGGGATCCATTGCAGGGGCATTTCTGCCGGGGCCGCGCATGGCGCAACACGGGATGATTGCCGCGCTCTTCTTTGGCTCGGCGATTGCCACGGCGGGCATGCCGCCGCTCTCGGGCTTTGTCGGCAAGCTGCTCATTCTCGACGCGGTGCGCGAGATGGATCAGGTTTGGCTCATCTGGGCCGTGATCCTCAGCACCTCGCTGGTGGCCATCCTTGGTCTGGGCCAGGCGGGCAGCGCGATCTTCTGGAAACTGGCCCCCGAAACGGGTGACGAACCGACACCGGAACCGCAACCCGCTCTGCCCATGGTGGCCTGTTTCGCGATGCTGGGCGGCATTGTGGCGCTCTCGGTGCTGGCCGGTCCGGTTATGGGCTATATCGAGGCCACGGCACAACAACTGCACGCGCCAGAGAGCTATATCGCCGCCGTGCTGAACGGTGGTTGAGGGAGGAAAGACGATGCTGCGCAAGATCCTGCCCCATCCGTTCCTGACGCTGACCCTGATCGTGGTCTGGCAGATGCTGGTCAACAAGCTGACCTTTGGCAATCTGGTCCTGGGAACGATTCTCGGGTTGATCATCCCGATCATAACCTCGCCCTACTGGCCCAACCGGCCGCGCCTCTCGAGCCTGCCACGGATCGTGGAATTCGTGCTCGTGGTGCTCTGGGATATCTGTGTGGCCAACGTGCAGGTGGCGATAATCATCCTGTTCAAGACCAACGCCAACACCAAGCCCGCCTGGATCACCATTCCGCTGGAACTGCGCACTCCCGAGGCGATCACGGTTCTGGCAGGCACGATCACCATGACGCCCGGCACCGTGTCGAGCGATCTGTCCGCAGATGGCCGCAGCCTGCTGGTGCATTGTCTGGATGCGCCCGACCCGGACGCAGTGCGCGATGACATCAAGGCGCGCTACGAACGCCGGCTCAAGGAGATTTTCGAATGATCGAATACGCGCTCTTTTTCGCCTTCGGCTGCTTCGGGCTGGGATTGCTGCTCAATATCTATCGCGTGATCAGTTCGCCCACTGTCGGCGACCGCATCCTGGCGCTGGATACGATGGTGGTGAACATGATCGCGCTGCTGTCGCTGTTCGGTATTCTCAAGGGCACGACCATGTATTTCGAAGCGTCGATGATCATCGCCATGACCGGCTTTATCTCGACCGTGTCCTACACGCGCTTCTTGTTGCGCGGCGACATCATCGAATAGGAGGCCGATCATGGTTGTGGATATTCTCATTTCGGCCTGTCTGGTGATCAGCGGCGTATTCGGCTTGGTCGGCTCCTTTGGCCTGATCAAACTGCCCGATCCCATGATGCGCCTGCATGCGCCGACCAAGGCGACGACACTGGGCGTGGGCGGGGCGCTGATTGCCTCCATGCTGTTCTTCTACTTCAAGGTCGGGGATTTTTCGTTTCACGAGTTCATGATCGTGCTGTTCCTGTTCCTGACCGCACCGATCACCGGGCATTTCATCGCCAAGACGCATCTGCATCTGGTGCATAAGCCCGCCGATCTGCCGCCCACCGGCACGGACCGGCCCTGGGCCAGCTACGAGAGCGATGCAGAACGCGCGCGCATCGAGGCAGAGGCCGCAGACGCGCAGAACGGGTAACGCGCGGTCCTGTGACCTGCCACGCGCCGCGTGACGCCTCTTTCGAGGCGACGGCAACTCAGGGCTTCAGCGCGTCCACCTCGGCTTGCAGATCGCGCGCAAGTGAGAGTGTCTCAGACGGGAATTGCGAGAGGTCATGCTCTTTGCTGCGCCCGATGGTGGTGGGTTGCAAGGTATTGGCAGGCGGGTGCGTGTCATCCGGCAAGCCCAGAAATCGCCGAAGACGGGGCCAGTGCCGGCCCGGATCAGCACAATATGCCTCGTAGGAAATCGCCAGGAAACGCCCCGGCATATGGGCCGCGCCAAACTTCATCGCAGCGCGATTTGCGGCGATCCAATAGCGCAGCTGAATCACCGACAGGGGCGTAGCTGGTTCCAATGCCACCCCATAATAGGGGCTCCAGTGCCGCGCTTGCCATGTGTTGTTGCTAAACGCCATGTCGAGCCCGTTACGCACCACATGGATATAGCGAAGGCCCGGAAAACATCGCGCGAGATGCGGCAGGAATACATGGGTGTTCGGCTCTTTCCAGCCCCAGGGAAGATCGCCGCCCACAGCAGGCGGCACGCTGTCGATGAGACTCTCGGCATCAGGCGCGCGCACACCGCATTGCCATGGCCCGGTCGGCGGAAGCGTGTCCCGCAGACGGATCAGCAACGCGTGCTCCTCTGCACTGAGGGTTCCACGCAGCCCGGTGGTCATGGCGCGACGCAAGAGATCGGCGGCCTGAACGACCTCTGCATCCGAAGGACGCTGTCGCACCCAGTCCGCACGCTTGAAAAGCACGGTGAACCACAGGTTATCGAGCGGCCCGTTCAATCGTGTGCCAAGCCGGATGCCCACCGAAGACAGCGTGGCCGCAAAGACGCGGGTGCCCGACCCCCCGAGACCGCCAATTGCGACATGCGGATCGCTGGCAGAGCGGGTGGCTGCATGGGGTTCTGGTTGTGGGTAGAACATCCTGTGTTTTGATCCCTGACTCAAACCTCGCAAGACCCTGTTCGAACCGCGTCCGATCAGAGCGCCGTGCCCCAGCATAGCTCTTGGGCGCCCAGCCATTAAGAATAGTTTTGCGTTATTTCAGGAATCGTAGGAATGTGAATACTCAACTTAAAGTTATAACCTGCATTTGGAGATATAGAATGGATTTTGTAAGAAGGTCGGCGTTCATTTGCACACTTGTCTTTGGGCTCGCTGCGGGAGGCAGTCTTGTGCCAGAGAGCGCAAAGGCCGGGACGGACCCTTTCATTGGAGACATAATTGCCGTCGGCTATAGTTTTTGCCCACGTGGATGGATGAGTGCGGAAGGACAAATTCTGCCGATTTCAAGCAACACTGCACTGTTCGCCTTGATCGGCACAACATACGGCGGAAACGGCACGAGCACCTTTAATCTGCCCGACTTGCGGGGTCGGGGCGCAATGGGACAGGGGACCGGGCCGGGACTTACACCGCGCGTCCAAGGGCAAATGACGGGGGCCGAAGCGGTCACGCTAAGCATCAATCAGATGCCGAGCCATAGTCACGCGGTAAATGCCAACAATCTGGACGGAGATCTTCCTGGCCCGGGGGGCAAGCTCTTGGCCGCCGCTCCACCAAGCGGCGTGGGATCTGAAACGATTTATTCGGACAAGGATGCAAACGTAACCATGTCATCCGCGATGATCAGAGCATCTGGTCAGAGCCAGGCATTCAACGTCGAGGATCCGACGCTGGTGATGCGCTATTGTATTGCCATCCAAGGAGTATTTCCGCCGCGGAACTGAAAAGAGGCTAGCGGCCCCGGCTGACGCTGCGGGCGCGACGTTTCGCAAGTATCAAACACAACTTTAATTTTGGAGTCCGTAATGAAAGATTTGAATAAGAGCGCGCTTGCAGCAGTTGGGATGCTGGGCCTGACGTTGGGCGCTGTTGCCACTCCGAACCAAGCAGAAGCTGGAATGGACGCCTATCTTGGGGACATCATGATCGTCAGTTTCAATTTCTGTCCGAGCGGTTGGTCCCAGGCGGCAGGGCAAATTTTGCCCATTGCGCAAAACCAAGCTCTTTTCTCGCTGCTTGGCACACAATTTGGCGGAAATGGGACCACGACATTTGCCCTCCCGGATCTGCGCGGTCGGATTACGCTGGGCCAAGGAAGCGGGAACGGCCTAACGCCACGGCAGGCCGGGCAGAGCTTTGGCTCTGAGGTCAAGATGATGACGGAGGCCACGCTGCCGCAGCATAACCATATGGTTAATGCAAACAATCTGGACGGCGACCTGCCTGGACCGGGTGGCAAGCTTTTGGCGGCGGCACCGACAGGTGGCACCGGTAACGAAACGATCTATTCCCAGGCCAACCCGAATGTCACGATGAGTCCGGCGATGATTTCGCCGGCCGGGTCAAACGCTGTGATCAGCACCCAAGATCCGACCCTGGGCCTCATTCACTGTATTGCCGTGCAGGGCTCGTTTCCGCCACGCAGCTGATCCAGTCGTCTGGGGAGCACCCTATTTGGCGGCAGATTGCCGTTCTGTATCAAGACTTTGGAGACTTCGATGACACATTCAAAAATGAGATCCCGTGAGGCGCTGACAGCGCTGGCTCTGGGGATTGTCACCTTCGCAACGCCGCACGCGGCTCTGGCCAGTTCCGATCCCTATGTCGGTGAGATAGCCCCCATGGGTATTGTCGGTTTTTGTCCCGCCGGTTGGGCCAGCGCCGAGGGGCAAATTCTACCGATCACTGAGAACGACGCCCTATTTGCCCTGATCGGCACAACATTCGGCGGCGACGGTAGAGTAACTTTTGGACTTCCGGACTTGCGTGGGCGCTTGCCGATCGGGCAAGGCACCGGTCCCGGTCTTAGCCCGCGTGCCTGGGGACAGGTCGGCGGGCAAGAGGCAGTGACACTCACCACGAACCAGCTGGCATCACATAGCCACACGGTAAACGCCACCAATAGCGACGGAAATCTTCCCGGACCGGGCGGCAAGATTCTGGCCGCCGCACCGGATGGCGGCACCGGGCAGGAAACGATCTATTCCGATAAGGCGGCCAATGTGCAGATGTCGTCGCAAATGATCGCGCCTTCAGGCGGCGGTCAGCCCGTGAATGTCCAGGACCCGACACAGGTCATCCGCTACTGCATCGCGCTTCAGGGGATATTCCCGCCGCGGAACTAGGCGCGCAATCGCCACTTGCGGCGGGATACATCCGCCGCAAGTGGCAATTTCATCCCTAGACAACGGGATAAACAAACCCGCCTAACCGGGGCGCAGGCTTGGATCGCGGCACAAGATCGAGCTTGCCGGTATCAAGGGCACGTTTCAGATCGGCCAGCAGAGCCGCCATGCCTGGATCGCCGTCTTTTTCAGCACGGATGCCTGTCTGCACAAGCAGACCTTCGCTGCCATACACCTCTGCAAATCCGCGCGGTGCGGCATTGAGCGCGGCCATTGGCGGAGCGAGACCCGCCGTGTCGGCCAAGGGCGCGACCGGATGAGCGCCCAGCAGGGTCATCATCCGCTCCAGAAACTCGGGGTGGTCAATCTGCGGCAAAGCGCATCCTCCCGATCTTTTCGTGTACCCAGTCTGGCTGGGACGATTTTCGAACGATCATCCCACCGATCGCCAACAGGTCGATATGAGTGTTCAGAAAGCAGTCTATCGCGTCCTTCGGGCTACAGATGATGGGTTCCCCGCGCACGTTGAAAGAGGTGTTGAGCAGCATGGGACAGCCGGTCATGGCGTGAAACGCCGCAAGGATCGTTCCCGCCCGTGTGCCAGTTCCAGGCGTAACCGTTTGCAGCCTGGCGCTGAAATCCACATGCGTGACAGCGGCGAAATCGCTGACAACGGCGTTCTGCAATTGCATCGGGCCGTGCAAGCCGCGCCCGCGCGCGTCTGACACGGTGGTCGTCCCGCAAAACTCGGGTCTGAGCTGTGCCACAAGCAGCATATAGGGGCTGTCGGTCGGCTCCTCGAAATAGGCGGGTGCCTGATCGGCCAGAACCATCGGGGCGAAGGGGCGCCAGTCTTCCCGGAACTTGATCGACTTGTTGACGCGGCTCAGCGTGTCCTTGCCACGCGGATCGGCAAGGATCGAGCGGTTGCCCAAGGCGCGCGGCCCGAATTCCATGCGCCCGTGGAAATGGCCGACAACCTGCCCTTCGGCCAGTGCCGCCGCAACGGTATCGGCATAGCACGCAGGATCGGACACCTCCTCATAGACCAGCCCCGCCGCATCCAGCGCCGCGCAGATGTCGGCATCGGTGAACTGCGGCCCGAGAAAACCACCAGACATGGTGTCCTTGGTCGTGGACGGCCGGTCGGTGGCTGCACCGTCCCGCGCCACCTCGAGGGCCGCGCCAAGGGCACCGCCAGCATCCCCGGATGCGGGCTGAATCCAAAGGTTGCCGAGGCCGGGCAGATCACGGATCAGACGACTATTGGCCACACAATTCAGAGCGACACCCCCCGCGAGACAGAGGTTCCGGCTTTGCGCGCGGTCCAAGGCGGTTCTGGCCAACGCCAAAACCGCATCTTCGAGCACCGCTTGGGCAGAGGCGGCAAGGTTCATATGGAACTGTGTCAACGTCCCGGACTCCTTGCGCTGTGGTTGACCGAACAGCATTTCAAAGAGCGGCGACGTGGTGCTCAGCCCCCGGTCAAAATCGAAATAATCCATGTTGAGCGCGAAACCACCATCCGGTTGCAGCGCAATCATCTCATCCAGGATTCTTTCACGAAATTCTGGCTCGCCAAAAGGGGCGAGGCCCATCAGCTTGTATTCGCCGGAATTCACCTTGAAGCCGCAGTATTGCGTGAAGGCGCTATAAAACAGACCCAGAGAATGTGGAAAGCTGATCTCGGCTTCGGCCCGCAACCCGGCAGCGGTGCCTGACCAAAGACTCGTGGTGGAATATTCGCCGACCCCATCCAGCACCAGCACCGCCGCCTCGGCAAAGGGCGCAGGATAGAACGCAGACGCCGCATGTGACCGGTGATGCGGCACAAAGACGACCCGGTCCGGATCCCCGGCGATCTTGCTCAATTGCAGAGGCAGCTCATCCGCAAGGCTGCGCAGCGTTTCCACCATCCGCGGCCAGAGCCGCGCACCCGTCGGAAGCCGGGTTTGGGCGTTTTGCAGAATGCGCCGGAGTTTGAGGCCGGGATCCTCATAATAGGCGACGCGATCGATCGCCGCGCCTTCCGGCAGCTGCGACAGGCAATAGCTGATCGCGTTCATTGGAAAGTGCCAATCGGCCTTCTGCCGGGTGAACCGCTCTTCCTGCGCAGCGGCCAGAATGCGCGTTCCCTGCACCAGAGCCGCCGCGGAATCGTGAAAATGCGACGAGATGCCTAACGTGTAGCGGGGGGCGGTCACACGTCACCTCTACAGCCAGGACCCTTGCTAAGAAGGGGTTTGATCAGCGGTTGCAGCCGTTCGGCAAAGAGACTGTTGGCTCTCATGTTGGGGTGATTGTCCAAAGGCTGAAATGTGTGCTGCCGGTCATGCGGGCATGAAATATCGAGAGCTTCGGAAAACCGATCGCAAACGGCGCTGTTGAAATCCCGGTCCAGAGAATCGAGCAGGGCAAACTGCAACGGAATCCCGGCGGCCCTGGCCGTGTCGCGGACCAACTCCAGCACTGCAAGAGTGACGAGGTTGACCATATGGTCGTCCGGCAGAAACACCCCGAAATTGACATCCCGCAGCGCCGGTTGCCAAATCTCGCGATACACGATCTCTACCTGCCCTTTGCCATCGAGCTGGGCAACGGGCACGTGTTCGACCCTTAATTTATACCACTCTGCGCTCAGATATTGCCGCATGCGCTGTGGGTGGGCGATGTTGCGAAACCGATGGTCGCTGATCACGGAAAAGACGGCGGCATCTATCGCCCCTGCCGCTATGTCGCGGCGGAGTTGCAGCAAATTTTGCACAGAGCCATGGCCGCCAATGCCACGATTCAAAATCCGGACATCTGGCATGTCGCGTTGGAGCAGGGCGGTAAAGGTTTCCTCATCCGCCAAACCCGTGCCATAGGTAAACGAGCAGCCATAAAAGCCGACACGCGGCCCCTGCGCTGTCTCTGATCCGGGAACATGCCGCCAGCCATCGGCCGCGATATGCTGAAGAATGTTGCTGCGGAAAGCCACGCGAACGCTATGGTCCGCCGATAGCCGCCACCCCAAAACGGGATCGGGGCGAAACAGGAGCCGGGGCTTGCTGACGGTTCTGCGTGTTTCGGCATTCGAAAATGACATGATTTGCTTCTATCGCCGCTTATCTTTCATCACCCCGCAAGGGTCTAAATGTCTGGTTTGAAAAGATAATATTTAAACGCCCGCGTCTTGACCCGGCTGGTGCCTGATCCACCCGCGACGCGCCAGCGGGATACACGCCTCAATACTATCAAACCAACCTCGACTTTTTTCAGGTTAACTGGAAATTTCATCCTCCGCCACCGCCAACCCGTGAAATCAAATGGGCATTTCCGGTTCTGCGCTCGCTAGCCCCTGACAAGAACACATGCTTAATTGGGCTGTTCGGTGCCCCCGGCAGGGCAAGTTTACGTTTCAAGGATTCTTTACAATAAGGTTCCCCTAGATTTGTTGATGCTTTGCTTGGTAATTTTAGAACCAAGAAGGCGCGTGGGTGTCATTGCAAGATCGATTTTCGGACGAGTTCAAAAGGGACGTCGAGGTTTTGGTTTGAGCGGGCAAGTTAGCTGGGCGCAGAGATGGTTTGAGGCGGTTGCGCCCGACGAACCGCACAAATTGGCTCGCAGGATCGAGTGGGATGGACTGAGCGAGTCACGTTTCGCGGAGTTTCTTAATCGAGACCTGCAGGATGATGACGGTCGAGTGGCCTGGAAGCAAGCCTTGGCCGATTGCCGTGGCGCTTTGATAGAATCCTGGGACATCCCGATCTTAGATGCGTCAGACGACAAGCAGCATCCCTTTAAAGACATCTGGCAGCCGATCCAATCGCTTGCAATTTCAAGGCTCTCTGCGGCGGTAGACCCATTGAGCCACAAGATTGATCTGGCCGTGCTTGATCAAATGGCTGATCAACTTCTGGAACGCCTATGCTTTATCGGTGAGCGGGTGCTTTGGGACAGGTTTCGCAAGGGCCGCACGCCTGCTGAAATTGTCCTGGCCCATCTCGGCAACTCTGGAAATGGCTCTGACCTGCCCCGGCGCGCGCAATATGATCGGTTCGTACAAGAAAATCGCCGTGACGGCTTGTCGTCTATATTGGAGGTTTATCCCGAACTTGGCCGCTTGCTCGGCACTGTTTTCGCGCTTTGGCTGCGCGTCAGCACCGAGCTATTACATCGTGTGAAAAAGGACCGGGATGATCTCGACCGGATCTTCTCGATTCCTTCGGGCCATTTTTTGTGTGACATCGCCCAAAGTCTTAGTGATCCTCACCGCGGGGGTCAGTCTGTTGCAATTCTGACGTTTTCAACGTCATGTGGGGAGAACGCGCGCCAGGTTGTCTATAAACCAAAAGACTTGCGCGTCGATGTCGCTTACAATGGACTGTTGAGAGAGCTTAACAGGACAAGCGACCTGCCTCCCCTAAGAAGCCTGACAGTCCACGCATGCGGTAGCTACGGCTATATGGAACACGTTTCGCACCAGACATGCGCCAATAACCGCGAGTTACAAAGCCACTATCGGAATGCCGGCAGGCTCACAGCCATTTTGCATGTCCTCGGATGCACAGATTGCCATCATGAAAACCTTATTGCCTCTGGGGATCAGCTCGTTCTGGTTGATACCGAAACCCTGCTTGAGCCGGACATGCCCGATCATGTCATGGAGGCTTGTGCGGATATCTCCGTCGCTAAAAAGACCCGTCTGCAAGAGCGATTTCTGACATCCGTTCTTCGCGTCGGTTTGCTGCCACAGTGGATATTCCTAGGAGATGAAAAGTACCCAGTGGACGTCAGCGCTCTGGGTGTTGAGCCCCCGCTGCGCGATACCGAAGTGGCGCAGGGATGGCTGGGGATAAACAGCGACGGCATGATGCCGGGCAAGGTGACAAAAAGAACCAAGCTTCCGACAAGCCTGCCAGTTGGCACCGGACAGCGCAATCCGTTCGCTCAGTATCTTGATGTGTTTTGCGCCGGATTTCGGCAGCAATGCAATGTCCTGGCCGCGTCCCGGCAATCCTTACTCGCTGATGGAGGAGCGCTTTCCCGTTTTGCTGGACTTCCCAGGCGTATCGTACTGCGTGCGACGCGTGTTTACTCTGCCATACAGCGTCAATTGCTAGAACCCGCAGCCCTGCGCTCCTCTTTCGAAAGGTCTCTCGTATTGGAGCAGATGGCACGCAGTTATCTAATGGCCGAAGCGCGGCCGCGCAACTGGCCGGTCCTCGCCGAAGAATGCAGTCAGATGCAGCAATTGGACATCCCGTTCTTCACTCATCTGATTGATGGTGATGCTTTGATTCTGAACGATGCGAGCGATACGATACCGGGGTTCTTTTACAGCAGTGGGTTCGCAGCTGCCCGAGATCGGCTTGGCCAACTCTCCGCCCAGGAAATCGACTTTCAACTCGACCTCATTCGCGGGTCTGCCCACGCTCAGCACATGCAGGTTTCCGATCCCGCCTCGCAAGTTTCTGAACATTTGGATTCGTCAGAAGCGGTGTCGCCGTCACCATCTATGACCGGCACCGAGGCGGCTAACCGTATCGCACGCGAGCTTTGTTATCGAGCGATCCACGACCCGCAAGGTTACGTTGAATGGTTGGGCCCGACTCTAGGCGAGGATGGTGAGAGCTTTAGCTACGGTCCTGTAGGTCTCTCGCTTTATAGCGGATCAATCGGCGTGGCGCTCCTTCTTCACCGCCTTTGCGACATATCCGAAGCCCCTGCTGAGGCCAATTCCGTACGCACTGCTCTCCTGCGCCCCCTGCATGAGCTCGTCGCACAGCCTTCGGCAGAAAACCGGACCCGCTGGTGGCGCGATCAGTCTATCGGCCTCAGCGGCTGTGGCGGCATCTTGCTTGCGCTCGAGCAGTTAGAGGAGAAGTCCATCCTCGATGTGATGGTCTCGGCCTTTCCTTCTCGCTTTATCGAGATTGATTTTCAAAGGGATCTTTTGGGCGGTTCAGCAGGCTTGATTGGACCCTTGTTGCGGATTGGCAGCGATGTCGCCCTCGACCATGCCATCGCCGCCGGGGAACACTTGCTCAGGCATCAAACCAAAGACGGTGGATGGCCGAGTGAGGGTGAGAGCCGTTATTGCTTAGGCTTCGCACATGGCACGGCCGGTTGTGCTGCCGCACTCGCTGCGCTCTACCACGTCACGGGACATGCGCGTTTTCGCGCTGGTGCCGCAGCCGCGGTCGCACTCGAACGGGCTCAATTCTGCGATGAGGTTGGAAACTGGCCAACACACGCGGGTCATAGCCCAGATGGGCAACCAACACATTTCTTGGAGCATTGGTGCAACGGAGCGCCGGGCATAGCTTTGGGAAGAGCCTGTCTTTGGGAAACAGAACTTTGGGATGATATCTGTGCACGCGAGATAGAGATCGCCGTAAGAAAACTCATAAGCGCGGAAACCCGAAACCGCGATCATCTCTGTTGTGGCAATTTGGGTCTTATGTCCGTCCTTCGAATACTGTCGTCTGGCCCATGGCCGCTCGACGAGGGCCTTAGAACCTTTGCTAAAGAGAAAATAAGAGACCAGAAATCGCGTGCAGTACTGCGGTGCAATGACAAAGAGGTCAAACTACGAAGTGCTGGCACACGTGGACAGGCCCTCAGCATCCCGGGTTATTTCAACGGATTGAGCGGGATGGGCTTGTCTTTGATGGATGGTGGTCTTGCCGCAAAGACCACCGCCGTCTTGCTCAGTGGTGGTTTGTTGGGGCGTAAGGCTCTTCTAAAAATGGTCTAGGCGTAAAATGCGTGCGAGCGGCCGCACGCACGCCAAAACCAGGCCATATGCGGCCAGAAGCCTAGCAATTATCCCAAGTGATCCCGCAACTTGTTCGGCAGGGCTGACTGATAAAGGTCGTTGTTCCACGAACACCGATCCCTTCCAATTCCGCCTCTGACAACTTTGCACGCTCCATATCCAGCCAATCGGCAGAAATGTCGAATCCCGCTTCTGCGGCCACGGCCGCAAAACTTTTGGCATCCCGCGCTTGGCCTATTTTTTCGTGAAGGGCACTGTCGCTCTTAAGTTTCTCTATAAATGCCCGTAATTCTGCTTCTGTCATTTCGAGTTTCCTTCAATAAGAGAAATTACTTCAATAGAAGTATTAGAAAATTGACAGGGACGTTTGTCAAGAATTGAAGTGGACTGGGTCGGGTAGACCGCACAGCGTATGATGCCTACTTACCCACAATGTCCCCTTACTTGTCTACGGCGCGTCCTCTTTGCTCCCGCAAAAGACGACAACTTTGAATACCTGATACCGCAGCAATCGTAAGACGCCCTGTCGGCCAGGAACATGATGATCGGCTTGCGCTAGGTATTGCCAAAGCACCTTTCGCAAGCCCCTGACAAAACGCCATGTATTCAAGTGTTTTTGGTGACCCCGGCAGGATTCGAACCTGCAACCTGCCCCTTAGGAGGGAGTTATTCATCTTTGGTTTCCTTCTTTATTTTCCGTTTCTTAGGTGATTGTGGATTTGCTGCCTGTACAGGCTTCGTACGAAAACGCGCCCTAATCGCGGCTTCGTCGGTCTCTGCGTGGGCATAGATACGCATCGGCAGATTGGGATCAGACCACCGCCCCGCTTTGGCCGCTGTCACAGGGTCAACACCCTGTCGGACCACCAGTTCAGTGAAAAACCCATGCCTCCCTGCGGGGTGCGCTGAAAGGTACGGGATACCCGCGCGCTTGCAGACCGTCTTCCAGCGGTTGTTGTAGCCGGTTGGGCTGCCGTAACCAAAAACACGGGGAGACAGGAGCTGTCCGGTTTTCAGGTTCTTTGGCCGCTTTGGCTGCAAGGCCTCAAGCTCAGCCATCATTTCGGGCGAAACTGCAATCCAACTCTCCTCGTGGCCTTTCTGGGCCTTGATGCGAACCTCACAGGTTTCGGGCCTCAAATCGTCCGGCTCAATGGATATTGCCTGATCAATCCGCGCCGCCGTCTCGAACATGAAGCGCACCATAGCGGCGTTGTAGGGATCAGCCTCCGCACAAAACGCCTCGATCCATTCGCGCGTTGCCGGAATGCGCTCTACCCGACTGGTTTTTTGCCTGCGCTGATCTTGGGCAATACGCTCGAACTTGTCATACCGTTTGACTCGCAGGAGCGGCGTTCCCTTGAGCTCGTGCGCGTTGTTGATGACCGCTCGCGCCGGAGTCACGATCTCACGCCACCAAGTGTCTGTGCAGACGTTGGGCTTCATCTTTGGACCAAGACTCTTAAGCAGTGCGCCCGTGATCGCACCGAGCGGCAAGTCCCCGATCTCTTCCAGGATCGGCAGTAGTTGTCGGGCGGTCTGTTGGGTTGGTGGATAGATTTCAACGGCATCGACGAACCGAAGAGTGCGCTCCTCCCCAAATACATACTGGCGGACCTGAAGGTCGGTCTCATCCCTTATCCAGTCCCTTGCGCCAGCTTCAGTAGTCGCTCGCGTGCTTTGGCGATATGGACCGGCGATCGGTCGACCGTTGTATTCGACCCAGCCCTTGACCCAGTAGACCGAGCCGCGTTTGTAAATTTCGAGCGGCATTTTTGGCTCTCCGTCAGAATTTTATCCATTTGTGATGGCGTGATGATCATCGCGTTGCCGAGCTTGAAACGCGCTTCCAAGCGGTTCGCATGTTCCCGCAGCGTCCGCTCGGCGATTTCGATCCCTCTGGACGAGAGGACTTCAACCCATTGAGCAGGTGTCATTCCGCTATCAAGAATCTCGGAGCCACAGGACGGCAACTGATGACGCGTCATCTTGTGTCACCTATGACTGGCGCTTGCCGCTCTCTGCGGCAGAGCCAGAGGACTGAAAGAGCTTTTCCATTTGCTCGGAGGTCAGAAGCATTAGTCTTCCGATCTGGTGAAACTCACCAATTTCGCGTGCTCTCGTCCGGATCAGTCTTGGGGAGACATGCACACCATGACTTTTGAGAGCTTTACTCCAAGCCTCAGGGGTTTGACCTTCAGATAGAAAATTCGACATCTTTTCCTCGTACACCTACAAGTTTCTGCAAACATTCCACGGCTTTGGGGTGATGTCGATATGTTCTTGCAAATATAAATAATGTCGGTAATTTCGTTCCGACTCGTTTAGGAGAAGTTATGTCCAAACTCGGAATTTTGCCGCCAGACACAAGAACACCGGAAGATTTGCTCCGGGGTGAGCGCGAAGAAAATGAGCGTATTGCTGGGGAGGCGATGCAAAAACGATTCGCCCAAGAAGGCGCGATACATGACAATCTGCGCAACTATCGAGTTCGGCTAGGCTTCACAAAGCAGCAAATGGCCGAAATTTTGGATGTGACCCCACGAACTTACTATGCCTATGAAGAGGGCCACAGAGCCGTGCCCACACCGGCCATTGCTCACCTAGCCGTCCTGACCGGGGGGGATATAAACGAGATCATCTTAGGCCGCCCCGCACCACGCAGCGGGCGAGCTGCACAGGTAGCGATTGACGAAGCCATAGTGGTGTTGAAATTTCTGGCCGTGAAATACCCCGAAATGTCGATGGAAGACCGCTACAAGGTCGTCCGGCTTCACGCACTTGAGGATCTCGGCGGCCTTCCTCGGATGCATCCAGACATCATCCGAGACTTTGTGAAAATCGTGACCCGATACAAATTTCATCCCGAGGATCTCCCCGCGCCCCCGCTTCACGAAGACTACGGAGATGACCACGAAGGATGGGAACGTGACATAGCTGAGTGGCAACGGATCGTGGATGAGGATCTGGACAAACAGGATGACGAGGCCCCTGCCAAAGACTTGTAAGGCTATCAGTCATCACCAATTGAAGCCGCAGGATTGGACAGCCGCACCCAAGAAAGCAAAGAGACCCGAAGATGCCAATCCGAAAGAAGTGCGGACGCAGGTAAAGGGTACATTGGAAGCGCGGGCGGATTCTGGCCGTTCGCTGCACTTGGGGCAAAAGACTGGTCGAGCCGCAATGCATCCGCATGGTTTGGGCGGACAAACGCACCGACCCGTGAGCAAGGTGGCTATAGTAACTGGGTGCTTTTCTCATGCCGAGCGAAGCAAATTTTCAACCCATAGAACGTCTCGATGGCCAGCCATAATTTTTCGTGCAAACGCCGACAACTCCGCACTCTCAGAAATACTATTCGCTAGAGACCGCACATGATCTGAAAATGAAATATCAATGTCGACGTTCCCAGATTCTGTATGAGGGAACAGCCGATCAGCCGCGTCAATCTTGCGTTTTATTGAAAGGGCGAGTGTCTTTCGTTTATCAACGAGATCAGCATGATCTA
This sequence comes from Roseovarius mucosus DSM 17069, assembly GCF_000768555.3. Lineage (GTDB taxonomy): Bacteria > Pseudomonadota > Alphaproteobacteria > Rhodobacterales > Rhodobacteraceae > Roseovarius > Roseovarius mucosus. The sequence goes on along the minus strand of NZ_KN293991.1, from coordinate 264,648 downwards.
AGTGGTAAAGTCTTATCGATTCATTTGCGCGTTTATATCGACCTGCATGCATCTGCTCCGAGTATGTCGGAATGGGCTTTCCTGTTTCGTCAAAGTCTATAAGGCCAGGCTCATCTGGTTTGCAAGGGTCCAAAAGAATTGGGCCTTCATTCACCTCCTCTTCGCAGCATGTCGCCCGCTTCGCATCATCGAGGAGAGGAAAATTATCCCCTTTTCCACCAGTCTTACTGCTTTCTTTATCAATCCGAATACTATTGCAGAATGTACATGCAAAACGATAGTTGCTCGGACTGAAAGCCGACCATGGATATTTACTTTTCGGTCGAAAATGATCTACTGCACCGTCAGAGCGTTCCTGTATGATCTCGCAATAGTAACATTTGTCGTGCGACAGCTCCATCAATGGCTGCTTTAGGGTGCGCCAAACATCGGAGTAATCGTTAATTTTCCCGGGATCATTTTCGATAGCCGCATTTGCACGCGCTTGCCAACCGTCAGGGAGCTTCAATTGATCCAGATTGACATAGCGCATGTCTCAGTCCTCCCCTTGCTTCAAGGCATCCTGAATTAGGCGGCTTGCTTTTTCGGCCTCATCGGGCATTTCCTCTCTTTCACCTGTCGGTTTGACCTCCTGATCCAGCCTGCGCAACGCTTCCTTGAGTTCTGGATCACGCACTTCATAACGAAACCCGTAATTTTGAAGTTCCTCATTGATTTCCTTCAGCGCTTTTCTGTCATCTTCGCTAAGCACATCCATTGCACTGATACGACGCTTCCTCTCGAGTAAGTCTTGAGTATGCGTATCCAGCGCAGCGCTTAATCCAAACATCTCACTGGTCATTACACCCGCATAGCCCATTCCACGCGGATGCGTATCCGGCTCCGCAGCCGAGATCGCCTGCGTTTCCTTATCGCGGGAAAGAATCTGAACTTGCTCCTTCTCAAGCTCAGCTACAGCAACCGGATTGTGCGTGGCCAGGAGAACATGACTGCTCTGCTTTTCTATCCCATTCACATTCAAAAAATTACGGATATGCTGAAGATATTCGACACTCCATCTTGGGTTCAGGTGCGTGTCGGGCTCGTCAAGCAGAAACAGGCTTTCCTCTTCCGCTGTGAAACGAAGCAACCCAAGCACGGTTAGGAGCTGCTGTTCGCCTTCACTTAACTCACGGAAAGTAACCGATCCGTCATTTTTCCGCAGCTTCACCCTGATCCGCACCTCATCGATCAGCTCAGAAACGTAGGTGCTTTCCAAGTCTTGAAAGAACTGGGCAGTGCTCTTTCCGCCAGCCAGCTTGCGCAGTGCATCAAGATCTTTCACAAATAGATACAGAAATTCCAGAGTTCGCGAGTTCCATAGACTTACCTTTTCCTTCCGAGTGATCCGCAATGGCGCAAGAGATATATCGTAAAGCGTAGCCAGGAAGTCGGATACGACGCCACGCGCATTCCAGAAGCGTGGATCGCCGTCCTTGGATGTCCATGAAGGCTGTCTAAGAACGAAGAGAACGGATTCGATCCCGCCCTCTTCAAGGCCAAGTTGTTCCTGCAAAAATTTGTCTGTCAACTCGGCGTTATTCACGATGAAAGACAGCAAAACAAAATTGCTATGAACTGGAAGCGCATAGAATAGGCGCTTCAAGCCAGGGTTTTTTCCAGCCCGAAGATCTTTGTCGTACCGTTCTAGATATTTGAGAAAGACCTCTTCCATCCTCTCGCTTTGGCCGGAATAATAGCCAAACACAAATTTCGGCAGATAGCCGTCATCTGGATCACGCAACTTGGAAAGAGCCAATGCTTCGCCAGGAGCTTCCTCAAAGCTGATAGCAGCAGGCGGAGGTTCAGCATTGGGATCGTAGGGCGCGATTTTAACGCGATATGCTTCTTTGCCTGCTGGATCGGCATCAATGCGAACCCATTTGTCCTTGATCTGATAGCAAACTCGATAAGAAAAGGACGGCTTGTTTTTGCTCCCGTTCGCATCCTCACCCATGATAAGGTCGCGGAAAAGAACTGTTGCCGCCTCCAGAACATTCGACTTGCCAGTCCCGTTCCTGCCAATCAATACGGTAATCAGATGCCCCTGAGCGAAATCAATCGTCAGGTCTTTCAGGTTTTTATATTCGCCAATCCACAGCCAATCGATGCGCATGATCAGTCCTCACGGATCGGCGTCAGCCGTAACCAGTCTTCACTTCCCCGGCGTTCGACCTCGATGCGACCATTTCGCAAGTGCAACCGCAGTTCGTTGTAGAACTCCTCAACCGCATCAGATGTCGCGCCATCGCCAATGCCAAGCGCTTGTGCCGCTTTGTTAGCGGAAACCCAATCTCCTTTGGATTTCAAAACCTCGATCAAATTTGCCATCCTCGCCCCTCTCTTCAATAGCTTCTGAGAGCTCGCCTTCAAATTGCGATCTGTTTTCGTTTCTGCGGCTGTAGGCCGATTTTCGGTCTCAACCCTTTCGAGCAGCGTTAATGCAGGCTCATCATTTGTATTTTGAGGGACAAGCTGCCCCCTGAAGGCTGTCTGCAGAATAGACGCATCAAGCGCAGAAAGCCGTTGTGCTGCGGCAACTTGCTCATCGGATACGAGGTCGAGCCAGGCAAAGGTAGTTTCGATACGGCGGACTATTTCTCTTCGAACATTGGGTGCTGGCCAAGGAAGAGGGATTTCTCGCAATTGTTTTTGCGATAGGTTCCGCATGGACATCTGATTTCCACTTGCACGGACCTCGATTTCGTTTCGACCTTTTGGCGAGCGCAAGAACCACATCAGCCAACGTTTATCGTCATCCGGCATTTCCAAGCGAAGAACCTTATCGCTCAGATAGAGGTTTTCGGGACACCCCTCGACGACTACAACCGCTCCCACCAATTCGAGTGTATTTGCCCTTGAGATTAGAAGGTCACCATTTCGAATTCGAGATTTTTCGGGCGGCACAAAAGTGGGCGGCAGTGTCTTTGATGCAAACGGATCGAATTTACCCCATGAGACGGCACTTACCTTCACTACGCCTCTTTCATTTAGCGAAGGCGGTCGTTCTTCACAGCGGAGATTTTTGCCGGCAACGACGTTCTCGACCAGTTCTCCTATGAGTATTTCACTCTGTTTCCATGAGTTATTCTGTTCTTTAGCTACGGGTGAGTTGATCCACTCTGAAAACGCTTTCTCGAGGGAGCAAGCTTTATACTTCTCTATCAGCGCCGGAATAAGATTGAGGGCGTCGTGGGCGGAGGCTATGCGGGAAATCAAATTATCAAGTTTAGCAACTATACGCTTTTGCTCCGCGAGGGGCGGAACAGTAATCTCTGCGGCTAACACGTGCGTTTCCGACACCGCAGGGTAAAGCGTTCCACTTTGAGATTTTGAAATAGATGCAATAAAGCCATCAGAGCGAACCCAATTGAACAGATATTTTGGTGCTATCGCGCTATTGGGTCGAAGGGGTACAATTCCAGTGGTCGTTAATTCTCCATCTAAATCCTCTGTTACCAGCGCAATGTTTTTCAGATATGTTCTTACCGTCGCAAATAGAACATCATCAGTTTTGATCACTCTACGTGCCCGAGAGGGAGCCTCCCGCCCAAGGAATTCCTTTGGGTCGGTTATCTTCTGTATCCGATTGTCAATTGAGCCGATATCGACATATCGAAATTGCCGCTCAGGTTGTCGTCTGGGATCAATACTCTCATACGGCTCGACGACCGTTTTAAGTGTTGTAGACGCCCATCCCTTCGGTAAACTATTCATGCCCACCTCCCATTTTTCGGCACGGGCATGTTGCCAGTCGTGGCTGCGCGGTTTTGAACCCCTGACTCTCCAATCCGTCTGTTCCAACTACCAAAACCAACTGGATTATTTGCGTAAATTTCTTCCTCATCGTCATTCGTTAACCTCAGAAGGCTCAATGAGCTCTCCGACGACAGCTTCAATTTCATTCATTGCCGATTGAAGATGAGAGAGGATCAGAGCGGCAATTTCCTCCGGAGTTTCCGCACCATCCTCAGCATCGCCGTTTTCATCGAGCAGCCAAGAAATAGCCAAACTATCATCTCGATCAGAAATTTCCTGTCGTGAAAAGCAACGGAACCGACCAGTTTCACCTTGATCTACGCGCTTTGACCTGCCCTGCGGATCATTTCCGAAGCATTTCTCAAAATCGGAGAAGTGCTCATCGAGCAATGGCGTAGTTTTTCCGAATACTGGCATGCTTGAACGCAAGTCATAAATCCAAATAGACTCTGTATTATGGCGCTTCTTATTGCCACGGGTAAAAAACAGCACATTTGTTTTGACACTCGCGCTTGCGAAAATTCCCGTCGGGAGTCGCAGAACCGTGTGGAGATCGCACTTATCCAATAGATCGTGCCGCACCAGTCTGCCAACGCCGTCATCTGACAGCACATTGTCCGGCAAAACGACCGCAGCGCGTCCACCCGGTTTCAAGCCAAGATATATGTGCTGAAGGAAGGCCAATTGTTTGTTGGCGTTACTGTGTGGGAGATCGGTGCGAAGTGATCGTCTGCTCCCGGCCTTGCTCCCGAATGGCGGGTTCGCAAGAATTAGATCGGCGAACTGGAGCCCATTTGCGTCATCCGTCAGTGCATCGCCGTATATGACCTCAGCATCAAGCCCATTCAGAAACGTATTCATCAAGCAAATTCGGCGTGTATTTTTTTCAATTTCAACGCCTTGATATTTCGGGGGCGTATTCGCGTATGCCTGATTCGCATTCCCCGAACGTACAAACCGATCCGCTGCAATTAGAAATCCACCGCTTCCAACCGCTGGGTCCTGAATTACCTCACCCAATTTAGGTTTCATGGCTCGCACCATGGAATTAACCAATGCCCTTGGAGTGAAATATTGACCTGCTCCAGAACGAACATCCTGCGAGCTCTTTTCAATCAGCCCCTCGTAGATGTGTCCAAATCTATCACCCGCGAGATCATTCCAATCAATTTTGGCGATTCCATCTACTACGGCGTGAAGGTTCTCGTCGTGCGAAAACACCGTAGTGGGAAAGGCATATATTGCCTGGATCGTCTCACTTTCCGCACTAGTACCAAGGTGGGTCAGCATCTCCTGATAGAAGCCCAGCAAGCCATCTTTGGGATGACCCAGGAGGTCCTTCCAACGGTTGCCAGATGGCAGAAGACGTTCAACACCATTCTCTTCAGCGATTTTGAGGAAAAGGAGATATGTTAACTCAGACACGTATTGGTGATAGCTGATCCCATCACCGCGAAGGATGTGGCAAAGGCTCCAAATTTTCTGAACTATATTCTCATTTTTCATGTGTTGCCTCCCTCACTCCAAACGCCTGAATGAATAAAAAATTTTGTCCAACAAGAACGGCTTTCTCTACGGCATTCATCCTTGGCTCTCTGAAGCAACTGGCCTGCCGTCGGCATTCTCGGTCTGACCGGCATGATTTGATTTCTTCGCCGCTATGTATTCCCGCATGAACCTCCGAATGACCTGCGCAGCGGGACGATCCTGCTCGCGGCATATCATGAGAAATTCATCGCGAAGCTCCCGCTCGACGCGGATTCGCATTCCGGCATCTTTTTCCATCATAAGACCATGTGTACCCATTGGATACACATAGCGCTAGGCAAAAATTATGAAATGTAGAGCCTGTGAGTTGCTATCTCCTCAAGCCGAGAACTAGTCTCTTTGCGCTTGCAGCGAACGGCAGGAAGACGGTCCGCACCGTAGCATCAAAGGCCATGAATGGAGGGGCTCTGAGCCGTTCACACTATCTTTGACTGAACATCTCTGCCACAGGAATCCCAAGCGCCTCAGCGATCCGTAGGATCGTCTTGAGGCCCGGATTTCGCTCCCCGCGCTCGATCCCACCGATGTAAGTTCGGTCAAGCTCCACGGTCAGGGCAAACCCTTCCTGCGAATAGCCCTGAGACTTGCGCAGCTCGCGCAGGCGCTTCCCAAAATCCTCGACTGTAAACGTGCGCTCCATACCGCTGTAGCGCAAAAAAGGTGTTTAATCGTCCACGGACTAATCGTATCATTTTGAGCGACAGAGGAGATTTCGATGAGTTTATTACGATTTGCCTGCCAGTTGTTTATGGTTTCACTGATTTCCAGTGTCGCGATTGCCGCCCACGCCCAAGGCCACCTGACCGAAACGCTCATCCCGAAGCCGCGCCCTTACCCCTACGCCATCCTCGACATTCAGCCGGGGGCGGAGGCGATGGAGGCGAGCAGCATGTTCGGGGAGCGGATGATGCAGATCCTCGTGCCCGAACAGGTCGCGCTGCGGGTCGAGAATGGCGAGGGTCGCGCCTTTGCGTTGACCTTCGATCAGAAGCTGGTGACGCAGGGCGTGGGGCTGCACACCCGCATGGGCCGCGATCCTTATGCCGAGATCAACGCTACTCTGGCGACCGAAGCCATGGGCGGGCGGGTGCTGCAAATCCAGCGCACAATCCGCGAGCCGAACGAGAACCTGCCCGAACCTGCCGCGTTGATCGCGCAGCTGGAAGATCGCTATGGCCCGCCTTCGAAGCGCGACGGAAGCAGCGCGACCTGGGCTTGGGGCGAGGAAGGCTTCATTCCTGATCTCGACGGCCAACCGTTGCATGAGATTACCACCGTCAGTCAGTTCGGGCCGCGCAAGACGATCCAATATCGCCCCTGCTCAACCGGTTTCAGCGCCGATGCCGAATACCGTTTCCGCCAGCACCGTGAAACACCGATCATGCCCGGTTGCACGGCGCTGTTCACGGTTGGCTTCAATGGCGGCGCGCAGCTCTCGACCGTCAGCTTTTCGCTGACCGATTTCGACCTGATCCGCCAGCATGTGGCCGAGGTGGATCGTCAGATACTCGAAGCTTTGACCACCGACGCGCTGGTCGCGCCCACCGACATGGACCTGTGACGCCATGAAAGACGTCACGACGGAAACCCAGACTTGCCCATTCTGCTACACCGAACTGGACGTCCGCGCGACCGTTTGCGGCCAATGTGGCGCTGTCAAAGACCTCACGCCCGCGTGGATGAGCCGCCTGAAGTTCTATGGTCTGAGTGTCGGCCTTGTGCTTGTCGGGCTGTTCCTCGCCTTCGTGGACGGCAAGGGGATCAATTGGTGGGCGGTGCCTTTCGCCGTAATCGGAGCCGCCTTTCTGGTGATGGGCCGAAAAGTCGACCTCTCGAACCAGCTTTGGCACCGCAAGGAATAGGAAAGCCGCCATGGAAATTCATTGGATTGACAGCCCCAAGCACAAAGCCGACCGCAAGGAACTGGCAAACCTCTGCGGGCGCACCCGCACCCCGGCGGAAGACGCGCGATATGCAGAGCTAAAGGCACGGGTGCGAAAATGGGCGGGGCTCAATCAGGCAGCCGAGGATTTCGTGAACGGCGCGCCATAGGCATATGGCAAAAACGCTGCAAATCGGTTACGAGACCTGCATGATCACAGTACGCGCACATATCACCCTGATTTAGCGCCCGCAGAATGGCGGGCGGCTTCGAGCTGTTCGCCGATAGATGATCCGCCATCACCGCAACGCCTCTGACGCCGCCGCCATCGGGCATGACGGAGGCAAGGACATGACCAACTGGTACACGGCAGACACCCATTTCGGACACGAAAAGGTCATCTCGCTTTGCGGGAGGCCCTTTCGCAATGCCGGTCACATGGACACGGTGCTGATTGAAAACCTCTGGTCCAAAGTTCGTCCGGACGATGACCTCTGGATCATTGGCGACTTTGCCTTTGGCCCCAAAGCCAAAGAGACCAACTATCTTGAAGCCATCTTCAGGGAGCTCCCCGGTGCGCGCAAACATCTGGTGATTGGCAACCATGATCTGGAACCGACGCTGGCCTTGCCTTGGGACAGCATTTCGCACCTGGCCGAGATCAATGATGGCCCCGACAACCTTCCACATACCCTGTGCCACTATCCCATGATCACCTGGAATCGTGCGCGGCGTGGCGCGCTTCAGATCTTCGGGCACGTCCACAACAACTGGAAAGGGTCGCGCAACAGCGTCAATGTGGGCGTCGATGTCTGGGATTTCATGCCCGTTAGGTTTGAGGACATCGCCCGACGTGCCAAAACCCTCCCCGTGAACAAGCACTGGGCGGATGTCGAGCACAATGCGAGGGAGTTCTGATATGTCTCGATCCTACCGGAAAACCCCGATCTGCGGGATGACCACCGCCGCAAGCGACAAGGCGTTTAAGAAAGCCGAGCACAAACGCGCCCGCCGCGCCGTGAACGCGCATGATCTGACGCTGGATGATGCCCTGGTGAGCAAAGAGTTTGGCGCCCCATGGGGCGCACCCAAGGACGGGAAGCAATGGATCGACGCCAGACGCTTCCCCGAGATAATGAGAAAGTAAGAGCCATGGCGCGGTTTTTGGTCTGGAGCGACCTGCACGATGAATTCTGGGAAGGCTTCGATCTGCCCGACCTGCCCGCGCCAGTGGACGGGGTGTTGATCGCGGGCGACACCCACACCATGGGCCGTCATCTGGATATCCCCGCGCGGGCTGCCCGCAAATATGGCTGTCCGGTCGTGGTGATCTGGGGCAACCATGAACCCTATGGCTCGATCTGGTCAGAGTTGCTGCCCGAGGAGGACCGCCAGCTTGCCGAGCTGCGCACCGACGGCCTCGACATTCGCGTGCTTCATGGTGCGGCGACCGAGATCGCGGGCGTGCGCATCATCGGCGCGCCGCTCTGGACGGACCTGAAGCTCTTTCCCGAAATAGAAGGCCTCGCATGGGGCACGGTTTCGGATTGCCTCATGGACTATCAGCGCATCGGCGTTACGCCCAAGCGTATGTTCTGTATGCACACGATGTTGGACCATCACGCGATGGACAAAGCGGCGATCTGGGACGCCCTGCGCCAGCCCCACGACGGGCCGACCGTGGTCATGACGCACCACATCCCCATCCGTCAACTCGTTCACCCCGCTCGCGAATTCGTTAACGAGCGGCAACGTGCTTTGTGCGCGGCTTTTGCCAGCGACCTCTGGGCTGAAATCAAGGGCTTCGACATACACACCTGGATCTGTGGCCATAGCCACGACAATGAGTCATGGACGGGCCGGGGTAAGCACGGCCCAATCCGTTTCGTCATGAACGGGCGAGGATATCCGGGCGAAGAGGTCGAGTTCGATCCGGCCTTTGTGCTGGAAGTTTGAGCGTGGCGATATAAACCGATGTTACTCGCTGGTAGTGCTCCCGAGTGCCCGCAGGATCGCATCCCGATAGACGTTTTCTACAGGCAGCGTCACATTGTTAAAGGCTTCCTGTACCTTGTAGACCGTAGTTGAATGATTGAGCGTGTTTTTCAACGGAATCAGGCCTTCGGAGACAGGCTTTTCCGGCATGTCATAGTCGTAAACGGCGAAGGTGATCGACGCGGGCTGAAGCGCATATCGGATCAGACCTTCCTGGCCACCCAGCCGCTCCATGATCCGTTCGAAAACCGGCGCAGGGCACACAAAGAACAGGCCACTACGGCACAGTTCCTCACGTTGCAGAATCTGCCCCTTATAAATCAACTGCGGCAAAATGCGTTTGGCGACGTTTTCCCAGTTCAGCCCAGCCGTCGTTTTCTCAATCGAACGCTCCTTCTTGAGCGCTTCATAGCCTGGACGATATGTGCCCGTTGTATCAATCGTTTGGACCTCGACTGCCACGAACTCGATCAACTCGCCTTGATCGTTGAGTTTTGCCAGCACCCAATCGACAAAGTAGCCGCCTTTTTTCGACTTTTGCGGCAATCGAAGCTCACCTCCCCAGCCTTTTCCGAAAACGGCTACGCACTCTTCCTGTTGATCGACTGCATGTTTCACGGCCCTGCGGCCAGCGATAAGCTTCAGGTCGGGGCCAAACACGCGGTCAGCAATATCGGACAGAATGCGATAGTTGTCGGAATAGAGCCGGATTGGGCAGCAGATGACCGGCTCGCTCGTGATTGGTTTGATGGCGCAAACGCCCGATATCACGCCATCGTTAAAGCTCTTCTGGCAGGTATTCCCACTGATTGGGCAGGTTTCCGTATCCGCAGCACGCTTCGCCAGGTCAGACGCATCAGCAGCACGATACCCAAAGAACTCGAAAATCGTTGCGGCCATGCTGTTACGAAACCTTCCGCGCGTGCCTACGCAATTCTTCAAGGACATTTCGGATCGAACGCCCTATGGCGGCGGCCAGTAGCGATGGAACGGCATTCCCAACCTGTTCATACTGCTCTACACGCGAGCCAACGAAGCGATAGCTATCTGGGAAGGTTTGAATCCGCGCTGCTTCTCGGACCGTGAAGCAGCGATCCTGCTCATAGTGGAAATAGGCTCCCCAATGGGGATCACATTTTGTCAGAATGGTAGATGCAAGGCCGTCCGGCGCAACCCGACCGTATCGCTTGGTATGATCGGAGCGGCGAGCCCGTCTCATGCCCTTCGGCAGGAGATCTTCAGGGATGTCTGTCCAGTTGCCCCCTGGCGGAATGAACGACATGCGCTTGATATTGATTTCCCCAAGGCGCGGGGCCTCGTGGTTCAGGACGCCTTTACTGCCATTCCGCATCGCAGCCTGAAAATCATTCTGCGGCTTGGTCCCGTAGTCTTTACGGTCTGCGCCCGTTTCCCCGTTCGCCAGCACGGGCAGATCATCAATCGCGTCGCGCACGCTCACAAAAGAGGGCAGCTCCAAGTTCGTCGGGAGAGCGACAATGTTCTTGCCCTCGAAATTGGAGGTGAAATTAACCCGGAGAGGTGCATTGCGAACAGGTTCGGGGAAGGCGCGTTGGGGATCGGCTTCATCCCCACGAATGCCGATGATCACAGTCCGCCACCGGGTCTGCGGCACACCGTAATGCGGCGCGTAGAGAATTTTCACATCTGCGCTGTATCCGTGCTGGCCCAATGCCTGCAAGATGGCCTGCAAGGTGCCCCCGCCTTCGAAAGAGACAAGACCGGGAACATTCTCGATCAGAACAGCCTTTGGCTCGAACTCATCGACAAAGCGCAAGAATTCTAGAAAGAGGCTGTTCCGTTCATCATCTACCGAGCGTTTGGGCGCATTGATCGAAAAACCCTGACAAGGCGGGCCACCGGCCACAAGATCAAGCTCACCTTTTTGCAGTCCCAACTGACGCCGCACATCACCTGCATCAACCAGTCGAATATCTCGCGACTCGACGATTGTATCAGGGTGATTCAGCGCATAAGTCTCTGCGTGACGCGCCACGATTTCGTTTGCATACAAGGATTTGAAGCCAGAAACGCGCAACCCTTCAGAAAGCCCACCGGCACCTGAAAACAAGTCGATTGATGTGTATTGGGCTGCCAAGACGCTTCTCCTCTTCTTGCGAAGGCTCTATCATGCTCACCGATAGCACGAAAGATTCGACGATGTCTTCTTTGTTTGTTCTTTTCTGGCACTTGCCTGTATCCGACCGAGATAATTAGTTTCTCACCACCCGAAACATTCGCCCGTTGTAGCGGGCGATATCCGACAGACCGGGGGCACTCCAGCGGGTGATGGCCTCGCCTTGCGGCACCACGATCACCACGCGATCACGATAGGGCACCAGATCGAAACCGATTTGTCGCCGCAGTTCCGCAAAGCGTTCAAGATCAGCGCGAGCGGTATCACGGTCGGCACCGAGCTGCGCCAAATCGGCACCCATCGCTTCGATTTCAGCGGAAAGAGCGGCCTCACGGCTTGCCAGCCGATCTGAGAGAGCCTGTAAAGCGGCTTCGCCTTCGGCCCGCGCCTCGGCAATCTTTTGGGCGTTCTCGGTGCGAATGCGAGTGGCCTCGGTTTGTGCTGCGCCGACCAAGCGGCTGGCGACTGCTCCGGTCAGCGCCATAACCAAAGCCGCCACGAGGGCAACCAGAACGACACCAATAGTGACCCGGCGGCGAAGGCCAGCGATCCGGTGGCTATCGCTTTCGACAGCCTCCGACAGCGTTTGCCGGGCGGCGTCCAGGTCCGCGAGCTTGTTCTGGGCCTCGGCCAACCCCTCTCTCAACTTCGCAAAATCATCCGCCGCCGTGGTGAGGGCTTCTGCTTTTTGCCGCCGTATCTTCGCAAGGCGTGCGTCAAGTTCATTCATGGCTGGTTGCCCGGCTCTTGGCTAAACGCTGCCTTCACTGGTTCTGCAATCTGTTCGGACACCACCTCTTGTTCCGAGGGTGAAAGCTGTTCGGTGATTTTCGTCCAGGCGTCGTACAAAACCCTCATTGTGTCTTTGATCAACTCGAACAGGTCGAGTTTTCTCGCCCGTTCCCGAAGACCATCATCCCGGATGATCCAGACTCTCGGATCGTCGGGGCGCGGACGCACCGAACCATCGAGAACTCCGAAAAACAGCTCCAAAACAACGCGCGCGGCCTCTTGCGCAGCTTCGCGCAGCGCATCGGCCCGATCCTGGTTGATCTGTGCCTGTGCATCACGCAGGCAGCGGGCTTCCCGTTCGGCCTCCTGCCGGGCGCGGTGAAGATCGGCGCGTTCCGCCTCGCGCTGTTGCCTATGCAGAGCCTCAAGCTCCTCCTGCTTTTGGTTAAGCTGCTGCTGGATATGAGCGCCGGCATTCTGCGCATCCAATGCAGCCTGCTGGCGCAGACGCTGCGCCTCGGCACGATCCGCTTCCGCCTCTTCCAACGCCTGATCCGCCAGATCGAGCTTTTCCGCGACCTCATCGGCCTTGACGGCAAGCGACCGCTCCAGACCGTCTTCCGCGTCAACGACATCTTCCAGCCGCCCGTCGATTTCCTGGCTGATCCGGGCCGTCAGCTTTGCTGCATCCTTCCGCGCCTTCCATTGCTGGCGGCTGAGGCGTTCGCGTTTTGGCCCGGTTCGGGTCAAACCACAGGCCAGACTGACGTGCTCATAGTAGTGGTCCTGCAATTCACGCGCCCTCGCGCGATAGGCGGCATTGCCAAGCTTCAAAGCGGCCTTGTCATCATGACCGGCGGAACGGGCAACCTCCATCGCCTCCTCCTTGGCTTGCCAAGCAGGATTGAGCTGGCGCGCCGAGCAGGTCGGATCGTCGAGCGGCAGGATATAGGCGTGAATGTGCGGGTGCTTTTCGTCCCAATGCTCGATCACGGACACCAGCTTGTCGCCAAACCGCGCCTTGAGCCAGGCAAGGTTGTGCTCCCGCCAGCGCTCGTAATCGGCGCGGGCGTCGGGTTTCGTGTTCACAAGATCGGTCGGCAAGGGATGCGATGCGACAGCCGTCAGCAAAGTGTGCCGGTCCTTGCGGATACCGCGCCGAGCCGTTCGGCCATCCTTCAGGGTGACTTCGACGCCGCCAGCCGCGACCATCTCGTCGTGAAGCCTGCGGACCTCATCTGCGGTCACGCCATAGACGAGAGACGGCGGGCGTGGATCGGCCACATGCTTGCTGTATTCAGGTGCACGGGAGGCCTCGGCGAGCACCTGTTCGACAGACTGCCCGCGCTCATTGGCTTTGCGTGCATAGGACTGAAGGTGCATGAATTGGGGACCGGACATCACAGCCCCCCAGTTTGAAAAGAAACACAATATGGACCGACTATTGAGTTGTAAACAACTCGCCGGTCAGGGCGCTGCACCCCTGAACCCCGCCAAGCGGCTGCGCCGCCGGTCCCGCGGGGACCGAAGCCGCCAGCGGCGGCTGCAACCCCAGCCCGCGCCAGCCGTGTGGTGGGCGCGCGGTCTGATGTTGCAAAGGGAGCTTTGTGTGAAGCGGGGACCTTTGGACGCGACATATCAAGCGCCATTTCTCTGCCCTCCCGCATTACCGATCAGTTCCCCGAGCAGGCTGTTAATGACAGCGCCCTGACGCGCTTCTGATCGTACCATACCGATGAACGCGGCGGCGGCATCCCGAACCCGATAGCCATCCAGACGTTCAGAGTTGCGATCCGCGATCATGAGGCACAGCGCCGTCCGTTCCTCCCCCAACATTCCGCATTGTCGTTGCCAGACGTCGGACTTTATCTCTAGCTGATCGGCCCGATCCCTTGCGGCCATCTGGATTGTTCTCCAACTCAGCAGGCCACGGTTGTCCACGGCGCTCCAGTACAATTCGATCAGTTCCTGAAACGGCTTGCTGGCCAGCAACGCCACTTGGGCAGGCGTTGTGCGGACCGGCTGAGTATCGCGCTGTATCGCGACCCTACAGGTTTTATTGATATTTTCTTTACTTGTATTGAGTGCGGGTGAAATGTCGCACTGGTGGGACTTTTCACCCCTACTGACTTCCGCAGAAAAATCTTCCCAGACCGCTTCCAGAGCTTCGGTCACTTGTTTCAGTCGCTCGAAGTTATGAATGGTCGACGGTCTGCGGTTTGGCAGGATTTCCTCGGCGGCCTCCATCGCGCCATCTGAGCCCAACCTGCGAAGGTCCCCAAAAAGCTTTTTGATCCGAATGCGAAGGCGCTCTGCCTCCTCCTTTTCAAAGGCCGCCTTTCGAGCAGCAGCCTGAATCTCAGCGACACGCACAATTAGGGGCGCAAGGTTGATCCCGAATTCATGGCCGACTTTGCCGTCTCTTCGGGAACCAGCACGCCGACTGTGGTCTGACGCCGTTTTTGCCAGTAGCCTCCGCTCGACCAGATCAGCCTCAATGCGCGCGACCTGTCGTCTGTCCAGTTCCGCCTGCGCCGCAATTTTTGTGACCGAGGTCCAGAAGCTGCAAATGTTTCCAGCAAGGAAATCCTCGTCCATCGTGCGCGAGATCGCGACTTTCAGATAGGCGATAGCACCTTTGCTGAGACCAAGCTGCCGCCGGGCGCTCTCTATCAATCCGAAGAACTCCCAGCGCGTCATACCATCCGGCAAACCGCCATGTGTGAGGTGCTGCGTCATGACCGCACCTCTTTTCTGGACGGCATCTCTCTGGTGATGCTATAAGCGTAGGGAAAGTCGGATACTTTCACTTGAACTTCGACCCCGGTTTCGGTTGCCGCCGAGCCGGGGTTTTCATTTGGCCTGCACCGGGCAGTGAATGCGCGATGAGCGGCAGCTTGTACAGGTTTTGTACAGGCGAAGGCCGGATTCCGTGCGAAACGGACCGAATAATCATGCAAACTGCTGCATGAAGCTCCAAGGTAAATCTGACAGTCATTTGATTTTAAATAATAATTTGGTGACCCCGGCAGGATTCGAACCTGCAACCTGCCCCTTAGGAGGGGGCTGCTCTATCCTGTTGAGCCACGGGGCCACGCGGGCACCTGATTAGCGCGGGTAGGGGCGTTTGTCATCGTCCGATTTCCGCGCCGCGACGTTTTGAAGTGGATTCGCGCAGGCAGCTTGATCCTGCGACGGTGTTCGCGGTAACAAAGGTTCAGGACCTTGTGGACAATCCCCCCGTGACCCAGCATGACAGACACCCCCTGACCCTGCGCGACGTGTCCGAGGCCGCAGGCGTGTCCGAGATGACGGTCAGCCGGGTTCTGCGCAACAAGGGCGATGTATCGGATGGCACACGCCAGCGCGTGCTCGAGGCGGCCAAGCGGCTCGGCTATGTGCCCAACAAGATCGCGGGTGCCTTGGCCAGTCAGCGGGTCAATCTGGTGGCCGTGATCATCCCCTCGATGTCGAACATGGTGTTTCCCGAGGTGATGACCGGCATCAGCCGGGTGCTCGAGGAAACCGAGTTGCAGCCCGTGGTGGGGCTTACGGGATATCGGCCTGAGAAAGAGGAAAAGGTCCTCTACGAGATGCTCTCATGGCGACCCTCTGGCGTGATAATCGCGGGGCTGGAACATTCGGATGCCAGCCGCGCCATGCTGCGCGCCAGCGGCATCCCCGTGGTCGAGATCATGGATGTGGACGGCACGCCCATCGACTCGGTCGTGGGAATTTCGCACAGGCGCGCCGGGCAGCAAATGGCGCAGGCGATCATCAAGGCCGGCTATCGGCGGATCGGGTTCATGGGCACCAAGATGCCGCTGGATCACCGGGCGCGCAAACGGTTCGAGGGCTTTACCGAGGCGCTGGCCAAGGCCGGGATCGAGATGGCGGATCATGAATTCTATTCCGGCGGTTCGGCGCTTCTCAAGGGGCGCGAAATGACCGCCGAGATGCTGCGGCGCACGCCGGATCTCGATTTCCTCTACTACTCCAACGACATGATCGGGGCGGGTGGGCTTCTCTACCTTCTCGAGCAGGGCATCGACATTCCCAAAGATATGGGGCTTGCGGGTTTCAACGGCGTCGAGCTTCTGGAAGGTTTGCCGCGGGCCCTTGCAACGATGGACGCCTGCCGTCTGGAAATCGGACGGCGCGCCGCCGAGATCATAGCCGCCCGCGCGGCCAATCCCGACGACAGCGCGCCGGTGCGCGTCACGCTAGAGCCAACGCTGAGCCTTGGCGACACATTGCGGCGACGCTGACCATCTTTTCCCCAATGCTGTCGCAAATGGCTTTGCAATTCGGAACAGAATCGCAAAAGTCTGCGCGGAGTCGCCCAGTGAGAGGCGCAGGGAGAGGAATTAAAAGACATGAAAATTGGTTTCATCGGGCTAGGCAATGTGGGCGGCAAACTTTCGGGCAGTCTGCTGCGCAATGGCCATGATCTGACGGTGCACGACCTGAACGGCGACTTGGTCGCCGACTTTGTCGCGCGCGGGGCCAAAGCGGCCACAAGCCCGGCACAGATGATGCGCGATTGCGACGTGGTGATCACCTGCCTGCCCTCGCCTGCCGCGTCCGATGCCGTCATGCAACAGATGCTGCCCGAGGTCGGGCCCGGCAAGATCTGGATGGAAATGTCCACCACCGATGCAGATGAGATCCGCCGTCTGGGCGGGCTCGTGATCGCAGCGGGCGGGGCGGCGGTGGATTGCCCCGTGTCGGGTGGCTGCCATCGGGCGGATACCGGCAATATCTCGATCTTCGCGGGCTGCGACCGGGCCACGTTCGAGCGGATTCTGCCGCTGCTCAAGACCTTGGGTCGGCGGCTCTTGCACACCGGAGAGATCGGCAGCGCCTCTTTGCTCAAGGTGATGACCAACTATCTCGCCACCGCCAATCTGCTGACGCTCTGCGAGGCTATGGTGACGATGAAGGGGGCGGGGCTTGACCTCGCGACAACCTACGAGGCGATCAAGATCAGTTCCGGCAATTCCTTTGTGCATGAGACCGAAAGCCAAGTCATTCTGAACGGAAGCCGCGACATCAGTTTTACGATGGATCTGGTGAAAAAGGATATCGGCCTCTTCCAGAAGATCGCCGACGACGCAGGCGTGCCGCTGGAAATTTCGCCGCTGATGATCTCGATCTTCGACGATGGCATCCGGCGCTATGGCGAGCGCGCGCAGTCCGATGACATCATCAAACGGCTGGAAGAGGCGACCGGCCTCGACATTCGCGCGCCGGGATTTCCGGCCGAAATGGTGGATGATGAGCCCGAGGAACAGGGTTATGAGGTGGTCCCGCCGGGCCGCTAAGGCGTTAACCACAGAGTTCATAAGCAATTGCCAGTTCGGTGCGCCGGGCGTCTAATCATCGCGGGTCAATGTGAGTGGCGTGCGATGTTGATGTTTGCGGGTCTTCTGGGGATGGTTGCTGTCGGCGCGGCGGCATTTGTGGGTTTACAGCCTGTGTCCGAGGAAACCGAGGATCACGGCGCAGAGGCACAAGAGACTGACGAAGCGCCGGATCTGCTGGAAACCGTGATCGGGCCAAATGCCCCCGCGGGCGAAGGGGAAATCATAAGCGGGACACCCCAGTCAGAGACCCTGACCGGAACCGCCCTAGACGATCAGATCAACGGCTCGGGTGCGCAGGACACTATTTCCGGCGGCGCCGGGGATGACATCTTGCTTGGCGGCGAGGACGATGATCTCGTGTCCGGCGATATCGGCGATGATGTGCTGCACGGCGGAAACGGGGCGGATTCCCTTTTCGGCGGCGCGGGCGCAGATACCCTCTTTGGCCACAATGGCCATGATGATCTATCTGGCGGCGAAGGCAATGACAGCGTGGTCGGCAGCGCCGGCAACGATCTCTTGCGCGGGGGTGCGGGCGACGATGCGCTGCATGGCGACATCGGCGATGACACGCTGCACGGGGGTCCGGGGCGCGACACCCTCTGGGGTGGATGGGGCGACGATGTGATCCTGGGCCTGCGCGATGATCCGGCAACAAGCACGCTCGACGATACGGATGGCGGGGATTTCCTTAATGGCGGCGGAGGGGATGATGTGATCCTTGCAGGCCAAGGTGATCTGGTCGATTCCGGATCGGGCAGCGACACTGTGATGATAGGGGATTGGATCACAGATGGTCAGGCGGCAAAAATTCTCGATTTCCACCCCGAAGAGGATCGACTGTTTGTGTTTTATGAGGCTCAGGCGGGGGTTGAGCCGAACCTGACGCTTGAACGCGGACCTGAGGGTGAAACGGCGCAAGCGCTGCTACTGAACGGGGTGCAGATTGCCACGATTGGCAATGCCACAGGCCTCACGCTGGACCATATCGCGCTCTTTCCACGCGAGGCTCTGCCGGTGATCCGCGGTCTCTAGCCGCAGACGCGCGGGGCGTCGCGATTCACGCTTTCCATTTCAGGGTTTTTCCCCTATACGCGCGTATCCTTTGGGCATGGTCCCAAGGGTATTCCATGGACCTTGCTGGACGACATCCCGGCTTGTGCCCGACACTTTTATGCAAGGAGACCCCGATGTCGATTACTGCTGCAGAAAAAGAACGCGTTATCAAGGAATTCGCAACCAAAGAAGGCGACACCGGTTCGCCCGAAGTGCAGATTGCGATCCTGACCTCGCGGATCACCACGCTAACCGAGCATTTCAAGACCCACAAGAAAGACAACCACGGTCGTCGTGGTCTCTTGATGATGGTCGCACAGCGCCGCAAACTGTTGGACTACCTCAAGGGCAAGAATGAGGCCCGTTATCAGGACCTCATCAAGCGCCTCGGCATCCGCCGCTAAGACAAAATACCGCGCCTCCAAAAGGGCGCGGTTTTCGTATGATCCGATTGCTGTCCCGGTCCGGCTTTGCCGGGAATGCAGGATGAAGAACCAAAAGCCGCGGGGCAATGCGGCCCCGGATGCAAATGGGCCCGACGGGATACGCCCGGACCGGCCAACTTAGGAAACGTGATGTTCAAAGAGACGAAAAAATCGATGCAGTGGGGGGAGGAAACCCTCACTCTGGAAACTGGCAAAATCGCCCGTCAGGCGGACGGGACGGTTATTGCCACGCTTGGCGAGACCTCGGTCATGGCCAACGTAACCTTTGCCAAAGAGGCAAAACCCGGTCAGGATTTCTTTCCGCTGACCGTGCATTATCAAGAGAAATACTATGCCGCAGGCAAGGTGCCCGGCGGCTTCTTCAAGCGTGAGGCACGGCCCTCTGAGAAAGAGACACTGACCGCGCGCCTGATCGACCGCCCGATCCGCCCACTGTTCGTGCCGGGCTTCAAACATGAAACGCTGGTGATGTGCACTGTGCTCAGTCACGATCTGGTGAATGACCCTGATATCGTAGCGCTGATCGCAACCTCTGCAGCCCTGACAATTTCGGGCGCGCCGTTCATGGGTCCAATCGCAGGGTGCCGCGTGGGTTTTGTGGATGGGGAATACATCCTCAACCCCGAGATCGACGACATGCACGATCTGCGCAACAACCCCGAGCAGCGTCTTGATCTGGTTGTGGCCGGCACCAAAGACGCCGTGATGATGGTGGAATCCGAAGCTTACGAGCTGACCGAAGAGGAAATGCTGGGCGCTGTCACCTTTGCGCATGAGCAGATCAAGCCGGTCTGTGATCTGATCATTTCGCTGGCTGAAGAATGTGCCAAAGAGCCGTTCAATTTCACCCCGCCAGATTACTCTGATCTCTATGCAGCCGTGAAAGCGGCCGGTGAAGAGCAGATGCGTGCCGCTTTTGCCATTCGCGACAAGCAGGAACGCACCCATGCGATTTCCGCAGCCCGCGAGGCCATCAAGGCCAAGCTGAGCGAAGAGCAACTGGCAGACGAAAACCTCGGTTCGGCGTTCAAGAAGCTGGAATCGGCGGTTCTGCGGGGCGATGTGGTCAAGAATGGCAACCGGATCGACGGGCGTCGTCTGGACGAGATTCGCCCCATCGTCTGCGAAACCGGCCTTCTGCCGCGCACCCATGGGTCGTCGCTGTTCACACGCGGCGAAACGCAGGCACTGGTCGTAACCACGCTTGGCACCGGCGATGACGAACAGTTCATCGACGCGCTGCACGGGAATTTCAAATCGAACTTCCTGCTACACTACAACTTCCCTCCCTATTCGGTGGGCGAAGCCGGACGCGTTGGCGCTCCGGGGCGCCGTGAAATCGGCCATGGCAAGCTTGCTTGGCGCGCGCTTCAGGCGGTTCTGCCGCCCGCGACCGATTTCCCCTACACGGTTCGTCTGGTGTCCGAAATCACCGAATCGAACGGGTCATCGTCTATGGCGTCGGTCTGTGGCGGGTCGCTGTCGATGATGGATGCTGGTGTGCCGCTCAAGACCTCAGTCGCTGGTGTGGCCATGGGCCTCGTGCTCGAAGAAGACGGCTCTTTTGCGATCCTGTCGGATATTCTGGGCGATGAAGATCACCTGGGCGACATGGATTTCAAGGTGGCTGGCACCGCCGAGGGCATCACCTCGCTCCAGATGGACATCAAGGTTGCGGGCATCACGCCCGAGATCATGAAAAAGGCGCTGGAACAGGCCAAGGCCGGTCGTCTGCACATCCTTGGTGAGATGAACAAGGCGCTGTCGGGTGCGGCAGAGTTCAGCATTCACGCACCGCGCATCGAGACCATGCAGATTCCCACCGACAAGATCCGCGAAGTCATCGGGTCGGGCGGCAAGGTGATCCGCGAGATCGTCGAAGTGTCCGGGGCCAAGGTCGACATCAACGACGAGGGCATCATCAAGATCGCCTCTCCGAACGGTGAGTCGATCAAAAAGGCCTATGACATGATCTGGTCGATCGTGGCAGAGCCGGAAGAAGGCAAGATCTATGACGGCAAGGTCGTCAAGCTCGTGGATTTCGGTGCTTTCGTCAATTTCTTTGGCAAACGCGACGGTCTGGTGCATGTCAGCCAGATCGAGAACCGCCGCCTGAACCACCCGAGCGACGTGCTCAAGGAAGGTCAGGACGTGAAGGTCAAGCTCCTGGGCTTTGACGATCGCGGCAAGGTGCGCCTGTCGATGAAGGTGGTCGATCAGGTGACCGGCGAAGAAATCGTGCCCGAGAAGGGCGACAAAGAAGCCGAATAAGGCTTCTTTAGAGGAGAAAAGAGGCCCCGGCGGAAACGCCGGGGCTTTTTTCATGACTGCGGACTAGATGGCCCGCAGAGGTAAGGTTTCCCTTACGGTTCGCGCTCCGCGGTTATTCCCCGTGAAAGACGCCGGTTCTTCTGCGAAATATATCCGTGTGGATAGGTATACTTGTTCTCCAGACTCTGTTTCTTGGTAATTGGCTGGGCCATCACTCACGTACATGCACGCCAATGCTCGCCCCGGTGGAAACACCGGGGCTTTGCATCTCATCGGTACCGAGAAACAGGAGTACCGCGGCAGGCAAGCCCGCCTCAGTTCAACATCGCTTCGATCTTTTTCGTAATCGCTCCCGCGGTCGGTCGCGTGGTCGAACCCCAAGTGCCTGCGACCTCGCCCTCTGGGGTGATGAGAACTTTGTTGAAGTTCCAGCTGGGCGCAAACCCGGTTTCAGCCAGAACCGAGGCATAGAACGGATGGACCGCGTCGCCCCGTACCGAGGTGATGGTCGTCATCGGAAGGTCGAGCCCGAAATTGACCTCGCAGAATTCCTTGACCTCCGCCTCGCTCGACAGCTCTTGCCGGAAATCGTCCGAGGGCACGGCAAGCACCACCAAACCACGGTCGCGATACGCATCATAGAGCGCCTGAAGCCCTTCATATTGCGGGGTGAAACCGCAGCGCGAGGCGGTATTGACCACGAGCACGGGCTGGCCCACCCAATCCGAGAGCCGGATTTCGCCCCCGTCGATATTGCCAAAGGGCGCATCAAGATCGAGCGCCAAGGCCGGTACCGCGAAGACGCTCGCAAACAAGATAGCGATGAACCGCATGGTATCCTCCTGTTTTTATGTAATACGCGATCTTGTGATCACCGGATCACCGCGCCCCTATTTGATTTTTCCACCGCCGATCCATCTGATAGCATGTGACCATCACAGGAGGCGCAGACGTGACCCAATATCACAAGACGCCGGAAAAAATCGCGGCTCTCAGCCCCGAGGAATTCCGGGTAACTCAGAGGAACGGGACAGAGCATCCCGGCACCGGCAAATACCTGCACAACAAGGAGCCGGGGATTTACGTGGATATCGTCAGCGGAGAGCCGCTCTTTGCAAGTTCGGACAAATACGAATCCGGCTGCGGCTGGCCCAGTTTCACCAAGCCGCTAGAACCCGCGCATGTGAAGGAGTTGCACGATTTCACCCTTGGCATGATCCGGACCGAAGTGCGCAGCGCGCATGGGGACAGCCATCTGGGGCATGTCTTTCCGGACGGGCCGCGTGATCGGGGCGGCCTGCGCTATTGCATCAACTCGGCAAGCCTGCGATTCATTCATCGCGACGACATGGAAGCAGAGGGATACGCAGCGTATCTCGATCAGGTGGAGGATGTGACATGAGCGAACGCGCCGTTCTGGCGGGGGGATGTTTCTGGGGCATGCAGGATCTGATCCGCAAGCTGCCGGGCGTGATCTCGACCCGCGTGGGGTATACCGGCGGCGATGTGGCAAATGCCACCTATCGCAATCATGGGACCCATGCCGAGGGGATCGAGATCTTCTTTGATCCGGCGCGCATCAGCTATCGGCGGCTCCTCGAATTCTTTTTCCAGATCCATGATCCGACCACAGTGAACCGGCAGGGCAATGACATCGGTCTCAGCTATCGCTCGGCGATCTATTATTGCGACGACGCGCAAAAAGCCGAAGCGCTGCGCACCATTGCCGATGTCGAGGCCAGCGGTCTGTGGCCCGGCAAGGTCGTGACCGAGGTCGAGCCGGTCGGGGATTTCTGGGAAGCAGAGCCCGAGCATCAGGATTATCTCAAGCGGTTCCCGCAGGGCTATACCTGCCACTTTCCGCGCGCCGATTGGGTGCTGCCGCGCAAGGCCGCAGAAACCGACGCCTGACATCGAACAGAGGGCGTAGGAGCCAAGACCATGCGCCCTCTGACGGGAATATCGCTCAAGCTCATTTCGGTGACGCTCTTCATCACCATGTCATCGCTGATCAAGGCCACGGCGGCGCATGTGCCGCCGGGCGAGGCGGTGTTCTTCCGCTCGTTCTTTGCCATTCCGGTGATCCTCTTGTGGCTGGCGCTGCGCGGGGACCTGCGCACCGGGCTCAAGGCCACCTCGCCGCTCAATCATTTCTGGCGTGGGTTCGTCGGCACGGCGGCCATGGGCCTTGGCTTTGCCGCTTTGGGGATGCTGCCCCTGCCCGAGGTGACGGCACTTGGCTATGCGGCGCCGCTCCTGGTGGTGATCTTTGCCGCGATGTTTCTCAACGAGCAGGTCGGCGTTGTGCGCATCGGCGCGGTGGCGCTCGGGCTTGGTGGGGTGCTCATCGTTCTGGCACCGCGCCTGACGGCGCTCAGCGGTCCGACAGTGGAAACCATGCAGGCGGTTGGCGCGATGCTGGCCCTCACGGGGGCGATCTGCGCAGCACTTGCACAAATTTACGTGCGCAAGCTGGTCCAAACCGAGGAAACCAGCGCAATCGTGTTCTACTTCTCGATCACTTCGACGCTTCTGTCACTCCTGACGATCCCGTTCGGCTGGGTCATACCCTCGGGGCCCGAATTCGGCCTGCTTGTCATGGCGGGGCTTTTGGGCGGGCTTGGACAGATTTTTCTGACCTCCTCCTACCGCTTTGCGGATGCCAGCGTGGTGGCCCCATTCGATTATGCCTCGATCCTCTTTGCGCTTGGCATCGGCTATTTCATCTTTGACGAGGTGCCGACGCGCGCCATGCTGACGGGCGCATCTCTGGTCATTCTGGCGGGAATTCTCATCATCTTGCGCGAACGGCAATTGGGCATAAGGCGGAACAAGGCGCGCTCTGCCCGCACGCCCGAATGACTCAGCCGCCGGTCAGTGTGGCCAAGGCATAGGGCGGCCAGAGCATCGCACGCCGGAACCGTCCCAGTGGCCATTTGCGCGGCGGTTTGCGCATGATCTCGGGATAGAGCGCGCGCGGACTCCGGTCCATCGCCAGATCGGCAAGGATCCCCCCGGCATAGCTCGCCATCGCCACGCCATTGCCGTGATAGGACAGGCCGGTAAAGGCCCCCGGCATATCCGGGATCGGCCCGGCATAGGGTGTCAGATCAGGCGCAAGCGAAAGCAGGCCATTCCAGCTATGCGGCGTTTCGACATGCACCCAGGCGGGAAACATCGCCTCGAAATGCCGCCGGATGGTGCGGTGCATCCGGGCATCGAACCCGGGCGAGCTGAAGAGCCCCCCGCGCATGCCAAAGAGCATGCGATTGTCGGGCATCAGGCGAAAATAATGCAGGAAGAAGCGATCGTCATAACACATCTGCCGCGTGGTCCAGCCTTGGGCCGCCAGTTCATCTTCGGTCAGGGGGCGGGTGACGATGACGTTCGATTGCGTCGGAATATAGCGCGCGCGCATCCACCCGGGCAGGTCATCCGAGGAATAGCCATTGGTGGCCACGATCAGGCGGCGGGCGGTGATGCGGGCCTGCGGCGTGGTGAGGGCAAAACCTCTGGTCTGGCTGATGCTGGTCACGCGTGAATGGGCATAAATACGCGCACCGGCGCGCCTTGCGGCATCGGCCAGACCAAGCGTGTATTTGAACGGATTGAGCGCCACCCCGAGGGGCGTGGTGAGCGCCGCGTAAAACGGCCCCTTCATCCCCATCTGGGTTAGCTCGGAACCGGGAATGAACCTGGGCGTAACCCCGTAATCGGCCTTGATCCGCGCGGCACGCTCGGCAAAGCCTGCGGCCGCCTTGGGCGTATGCGCCAGCACGGTCTCGCCATCGGAATGGATGTCAGGCACGATCCCATGGGCGTCGATCAGGGCGCGGGTAAAGCGCACAGCCTCACCCTCGCTCTGCCGGTATTCGCGGCGGGCGGGCTCGCCATGCATCTTGCGCAGCATCGTATCCGATGCCGCAGAGCCACCGAGACAGCAAAACCCGCCATTGCGCCCCGAGGCGCCCCAAGCGGGTGTTTCGGCCTCGAACACGCGCACATCCTGCCCCGCCTCGGCCAGATGCAGGGCCGCCGAAAGGCCGGTGAACCCCGCACCGATCACCGCGACATCACAGGTGATTTCCCCCTCTGCGCGCGGGAAATCGGGCATCTCTGCCGTGGTCTGCCAATAGCCGCGCGCTCTTGGCCCCTCGCCATAGGTATGGGCCGGAAAAACGCGACTCATGCGTGCACGGCGGCGCGTTCGTCGGCTTGCTGGCGCAGGGACGCCCGTTTCGTGATCAGCGAGGCAGAGATGACACCGACCGCAACGATCCCGATCATGATCGTCGAGAGCGCGTTGATCTCGGGCGACACCCCAAGGCGAACCGCCGACCAGATCTTGATCGGAAGCGTGGTGGCCGAGGGACCGGCGGTAAAGCTGGCGATCACAAGGTCGTCGAGCGACAGGGTAAAGGCCAAGAGCCAGCCCGAGATCACCGCAGGCGCGATGATCGGCAGGGTGACAAGCCGAAAGGCATCGAAAGGCGAGCACCCCAGATCAAGCGCCGCCTCTTCCAGCGAACGATCAAAGGTCACAAGGCGCGAAGAGACAACGACCGAGACGAAACACATCGAAAAGGTGGTATGCGCGAGAATGATGGTGAAAATCCCGCGATCCAGCCCGATCCCGATGAATAAAAGCAGCAGCGACAGGCCCGTGATCACCTCTGGCATCACCAGGGGCGCATAGATCATGCCGGAAAATAGCGTCCTACCATAGAACCGCCCAGCGCGCACCAGCACCAACGCCGCCATGGTGCCCAGGATCGTGGCAATGGTCGAAGAGGCAACCGCCACCTTGACCGTCACCCAGGCAGCATCGAGAAACGACTGGTTGTTGAACAGTTCGCCATACCATTTGGTCGAGAACCCGGCCCAGACCGTCACCAGCTTGGATTCGTTGAAGCTATAGGTGATCAGAATGATCATCGGCAGGTAGAGGAACGCAAACCCAAGCGTAAGCGACGTGGCATTGAACCATGTGAGCCGTCTCATTCTTCGGCCTCCCGCTGCTTTTGTTCGTTGCGCTGAAAGAGCACGATAGGAATGATCAGGATCAGCAGCAGCACGACCGCCACCGCACTGGCAACCGGCCAATCACGGTTGTTAAAGAACTCTTCCCACAGCACCTTGCCGATCATCAGCGTTTGCGAGCCGCCCAGAAGCGAGGGAATGACAAACTCGCCGATGACCGGGATGAACACCAGAAAACAGCCAGCGATGATGCCGGTTTTCGACAGGGGCACAGTGATCAACCAGAAAGCCGTAAGGCGCGAACAGCCCAGATCTTCGGCCGCTTCCAACAAAGACCCATCCATCCGCTCAAGCGCGGAATAGATCGGCAGGATCATGAACGGCAGATAAGTGTAGACGATACCGATATAGACCGCCGTTGGCGTGTTGAGAATGATCAAGGGCTCGGAAATCACACCGAGTTTCAAAAGCACCTGATTGAGATACCCCTCGGTCGAGAGGATGCCCATCCACGAATAGACGCGGATGAGAAAGCTGGTCCAGAACGGCAGAATCACCAGCATCATCAAGGTTGGGCGCCAGTGATCCGGCGCATTGGCCATGCCATAGGCGATGGGATAGCCCACCAAGAGCGTCAGAAGCGTGGCAAAAAACGCAATCTGAAGCGAGGAAATATAGGATTTCCAATAGAGATCATCGGTGGTCAGAAAGGTGAAGTTCTCGAAATCCAGCGCACTGAAAAACGCCTTGATGCCCTGCCACCCTTGCGAGAAATCCAAGGTAGGTGTGTAGGGCGGAATAGCGGTGGCAATATCGCTCAGGCTGATCTTGATCACGATCAGAAAGGGCACCAGAAAGAGCGCCAGCAGCCAGATGTAGGGCAGGAATATCAGGGCAAAACGGCGCATCCCCCTACCCTTTCAAGAGCACGGCGGCTGTGTCGGTCCACGACAGCCAGACGGTGTCTTCCCAAGTAAAGCCGCGCCGGGACAGGCGGCGTGTATTGGCGGTCTGTGCCTTGATCATCTGACCATTCGGCAAGGCCACGTGATAGGTCGAGAGATTGCCGAGATAGGCAATGTCGATGATCTTGCCCTGCACGGCATTGCGGCGGTCTTCCGGTTTTTCGGCGCTGATCGCCACCTTTTCGGGGCGCAGAGCAATATGGCAGGTCTCGCCGTTTTCAAACGCGGTCTCTGTTTCGGCATAGAGCGGCGTCATGCCCTCGGCATAGCTGATTTCATATCCCTCACCGGATTTGCGCGCGGTGCCGGGGATGATCGTGACCTCGCCGATGAAATCGGCCACATAGACGGAATTGGGCATCTCGTAGATGCGGGCGGGCGTGTCCGCCTGAATGATGCGGCCATTGTCCATCACCGCCACCCGGCTGGCCACGGTCATGGCCTCTTCCTGATCATGGGTCACGATCACAAAGGTGGTGCCGGTTTTCTCTTGTATGTCCATCAGCTCGAACTGGGTCGCCTGACGCAGCTTGGCATCGAGTGCACCAAGCGGCTCGTCGAGCAACAGAAGCTTGGGTGCCTTGGCAAGGCTGCGGGCAAGGGCCACGCGCTGTCGCTGACCACCAGAGATCTGATGCGGCTTGCGCTTGGCGAACTGCTGCAGCCGGGTGAGCTTGAGCATTTCCTCAACGCGCGCGGCGATCTCGTCCTTGGGCTTGCCGTCGCGCTTTAGGCCAAAGGCGATGTTTTCCCAGACCGACAAATGTGGAAACAGCGCATAGGACTGAAACATCATGTTCACAGAGCGCTTGTTGGGGGGGATGGGTGCCAGATCCTGACCAGCAAGCAGGATCTTGCCTTCGGTCGGTTTCTCGAACCCCGCCAGCATCCGCATCATCGTGGTCTTGCCACACCCCGATGGGCCAAGAAGCGCAAAGAACTCGCGCTCGTAGATGTCGAATGTCTGATTGTCGATCGCGGTAAATTCACCAAACCGCTTGGTTACGCCCTTGAATTGGATAAGTGGCTTTGCCTTGGGATCATTCCAAGGCTCGAAAACGACTTGTGCCATACCTGCCCCCGACTGTTTGAGAGTGCCCGCGCAGGGCCTGGCCATGCGCGAGCGATGTGCCTGTTCAGGTCAGGTGCCGGATTTGATCTTGGTCCAGAGACGGGTCACGACGCGCTGAACCTTGGCGTCATAAGGTGTGGTGGTGAAGAGGTTGTTCAGCGCCTCTTCCGACGGGTAGATCGCCGGATCTCCAATCACGTCTTCAACAAGGAACTCCTGGCTCGCCTTGTTGCCATTGGCGTAATAGACATAGTTCGACGCGGCGGCCATGTTTTGTGCGTCCATGATGAAGTTCAGGAACACATGCGCGGCGTCCGGGTTGGGGGCATCGACCGGAATCGCCATCTGGTCGAACCACATTTGCGCGCCTTCCTTGGGGGCGTTGTAGACGATTTCGACACCATTGTCGGCCTCGGCAGCGCGATCACGCGCCTGTAGAATGTCGCCAGACCAACCGACAGCCACGCAGATGTCACCATTTGCCAGCGCGTTGATATACTCGGAACTATGGAATTTCTGGATATAGGGACGGATTGCCATCAGCACGGGCTCAACCTTAGCGATCACGTCGGGGTCATGACTGTTGGGGTCTTCGCCGATGTATTTCAGTGCCATCGGGATCATCTCTGTGGGAGCGTCAAGGAAGTGCACGCCGCAGTCGCTCAGTTTGGCCATATTGTCGGGATTCAGAACCAGTTCGAGGCTATCGAGGGGCGCGTCTTCGCCCAGCAGTTCCTTGACCTTTCCGACGTTCGCACCAATACCGGTGGTGCCCCACATATAGTTGATCGAATAGGCGTTTTCGGGATCGTACTGTTCTGTGCGGCTGCTGACCACGTCCCACATGTTTTGGTGATTGGGTAGTTTGGAGAGGTCCAGTTTCTGGAAGGCACCGGCCTGAATCTGGCGTTGCAGGAAGGTGCCCGTCGGCACAACAACGTCATAGCCCGATCCTCCTGCAAGCATCTTGGTTTCCAGAACCTCGTTGCTGTCGAAGACGTCATAGATCAGCTTGATCCCGGTATCCGCCTCAAACTTGGTCAGCAACTCTTCGTCGATGTAGTCGGACCAGTTGTAAACCCGCACTTCTTGGGCCTGAGCGGCGAACGCCCCAAGCGCGATAGTCGCGGTTGTTGTCAGTATCAGATTTCGCATCATGTTCTCCCGTTGGTCGGCATGTGTCTGCCTTGTTGCGGATTTGATCAAAATTTTCCGCTTATGGCAATATGGTAATGTTTTCATGCACAGGCTAAACTCGCAAGGCCAGACATTGAGATGCCTGATTGGATTGCCTTGCCGATGACCAACGCCGCACAGAAATTCAGCACGATCGACGGGGATTTGTCGCGCCTGCCTGCGCACGAGGTAATCTATCGGCAACTGCGCGATTTGGTGCTGTTTGGTGATCTGGCTCCCGGACAGGCCGTAACCATCCAAGGCCTCTCGGAGCGCTTGGTCGCGGGCATGACACCCGTCCGCGAGGCAATCCGTCGCCTGATTGCAGAGGGCGCCCTGGAATTTCAAGGAAATCGCCGAGTATCAGTGCCACTGTTGACGGCGGATAACATCAGCGAATTGATCTATGCACGGCAATGGCTTGACCCTTATTTGACGTTGCGTGCGACAGAGCGCGCCAGCCTTGAGGATCTGGATTGGCTGGCGGATTTGGATGACGAGTTGGATCGTGCGATCCTGCGCGGCGATCTGCGGGTCTATCTCGAATTGAACTACCGCTTTCACAAGCGGCTCTATGAAATAGCACAGGCGCCCATTCTGGCTGATGTCGCGGATGGTCTCTGGCTCCGGTTCGGGCCGTCATTGCGAGTGGTCTGTGGACGCATGGGCACCCAGAACCTGCCGGACAAACACAAGGATATGTTGGCCGCAATGCATGCCCGCGATGCTGAGGCTGCCGCCCGCGCTATTCGCGAAGACGTGATCCAGGGAATGGAGCAAGTGCGCCATTCACTGGAGAGATCCGGCGCGCTCTACTGATTCGATTGACACTGGATAATTTGATCATATTTTTGTGGTGAGGGCCGCGCATGCGTGGCTGAACCGATTCGGGAAAGGGACTGCCATGACGATGATTACAAACCATATGCCGACCGCTGAATTGCAGGCGCTGGATGCCGCGCATCATATGCACCCCTTTACCCATGGCGATCAACTGGGGGCCAAGGGCGCGCGGATCATCACCCGCGCCAAGGGCGTGACCCTGACGGATAGCGAGGGGCACGAGATCCTCGACGGTATGGGCGGGCTTTGGTGTGTCAATATCGGCTATGGGCGCAAGGAATTGGCTGATGTGGCCGCGCGACAGATGATGGAGCTGCCATTCTACAACACGTTTTTCCAAACGAGCCACGTGCCCGCTATCGCGCTCTCGGCCAAGCTGGCAGAGCTGGCGCCGGAAGGGTTCAACCATGTGTTCTATGCCGGGTCCGGGTCTGAGGCAAATGACACGAATATTCGCATGGTCCGCACCTATTGGGCACAATTGGGCGAGCCGGAACGCAATGTCATCATCAGCCGCAAGAATGCCTATCACGGCTCTAGCGTGGGCAGTGGCAGCCTTGGTGGAATGTCGGGTATGCACGCGCAGGGCGGCTTGCCCATCCCCAACATCTGTCACATCGACCAACCGCATTGGTATGCCGAGGGCGGCGATACCGATCCCGAAACGTTCGGCCTGGAACGCGCGCGTCAGCTTGAGGCCAAGATCGAGGAACTGGGCGCGCACCGCGTCGCGGCCTTCATCGCCGAGCCGGTGCAGGGCGCGGGCGGCGTGATCATCCCCCCCGACAGCTATTGGCCCGAAATTCAGCGGATTTGCGACAAATACGGTATTCTGTTGATCGCAGACGAGGTGATCTGCGGGTTTGGTCGCACAGGCAACTGGTTTGGCAGCCAGACCTATAACATCCGGCCCGATATCATGACCATCGCCAAGGGGCTCAGCTCTGGGTACGCGCCGATTGGCGGGTCTCTGGTTTCGGACCGGGTGGCCAAGGTGATCAACGCCTGCGAATTCAACCACGGCTACACCTATTCCGGGCATCCCGTCTCTTGTGCCGTGGCACTCGAGAACCTGCGCATTCTCGAAGAGGAAAAGATCATCGAGCGTGTGGCGACGGACACCGGGCCCTATCTGCAGGAAAAGTGGAACACGCTGGCCGATCATCCGATGGTGGGCGAGACGCGGATCATCGGGATGATGGGATCGCTGGCGCTGACCCCGCACAAGGCGAGCCGGGCCAAGTTTGCATCCGAACCGGGCACGGCGGGCTATATCTGCCGCGAGCGGTGTTTTGCCAACAATCTCGTGATGCGTCACGTCGGCGACCGGATGATCATCTCGCCGCCGCTGGTCATCTCGAAATCCGAGATCGACACGCTGATCGAACGCGCCTGGATGTCGCTCGATCAGGCGGAAAAGCAAATCCGCAACGAAGGCTTGATGAAGGCTGCGGCCTGAAAAAGGACCTAGGTTGTGGCCGGGCGCAGCGCGCGTCCGGCCATCACAAGATGCGTGGCCATCGCCCCGATCCACATGCAGGTCACGGCCACCCAGGCGGTCAAGGCGAATATCGACCCACCCGACATACCGGCACCAACAGCACAGCCCCCGGCAAGCATGCTGCCAAAGCCCATCAGTGCCGCACCAATCAGGTAGCGCTCCATCGGTGTATCGGGGCCAAAGCGCTCGATCTTCCATTCACGGGTCAGGATGGCCATGGCGGCGGCCCCTGTAAAGACCCCGGGCACAAGGCCCACACCAAACCCAAGCGGCAGGGTGGTGCTGTTGACAAGTCCCATCAGCGTGTCGGTGGACGGACCCGTAAAGGTGACGGAAGAGATTTCGACCACTTCAAAGGACGTTTGGGCAATGACATAGGTCAGCAACCAGCCAAGACCCACCGCAAAGCCCACCAAAGCGGCTGCAATGGCGTGGCTGGGACGCACATCGCGCCGATAGGCGAGGAGAAAGCCGCCCACCAAAACCAATGCCGCAATCAGCATTGCCATGCCCGGCACCATTCCAATGAGTGTCAGTATATTGCGCGTGTCGCCCCCCGGCACGAGCCAGAGGCTCGCCAATCCCTCGCGCGCAGGGGCAAGCACCCCACGCAAAGCCGATTGCGCCACGAGGGTCAGAACAAGCCCCGTCACGATGGCGCGCAGATTGCCGGTGGCCGCGAGCACGAGCAAGCGACTGGCACAACCGCGCGCAAGGATCATGCCCACGCCAAACATCAACCCGCCGATAATGGCCCCCGAAATGCTGCCGGTTGCGGCCAGGGGTCGGGCTTCGGACACATCGAGCAGGCCTAGGGCAATCGCGCCCTGAACAGATGCGACCCCCGCTGAAAAGGCAATGAGCCAGATCGAGAGGCGCGGTCCGAAACCGCGCTCGGCCACCTCGACTGTGGCGGCACGCAGGCAAAAACGGGAATGTTGGGCAGCAGCCCCGAAAAGCACACCGACAAGCGCGCCCGCCATGGCCAAAACCGCCCCGTCGCCAAATCTGTCTATCAAGGATTCAAGCATGCGCCGCCCCGCCAGAAATGATGCGATCAGATATCAAGACAAGGGTTCGTGCGCCTTGACATGCGTCAACCGGGCCGTCGCAGCGGCCCGGTTGAAATGGCTTACTGCAAAGCCTCTTGAACGATGTCGTCCAGCATTGCCTGCACCTTCTGCATCTCGCCCTCGGGATAGTTGCGATAGCCGATCAGCACTTCGCCTCCCTGATCGGCGACAAAGATGCCATAGGGGCAATGCGCGATGTTCATCGGATCTGCCTCCATCACTTCGCGCGAGAGGGTGGCGGAACAGAACAGGAAAATATCCGCTGCGTCGAAAATCCTCACATCACTGCCCACGTCCGCGCCGGTGCGGTTCAGCATTTCGCCGACGTGGCTTTGGAGGTCAATCACCAGCCCACGCCCGACAATCGCACTTTCGACGGCAAAGGTGGCATCGTCAAAGCTGCCGTCATAGGGGTAAGTGGTGGCCTGATCCCCCGCCAGTACGGGTGTCGCCAACACGCTGATGGCAGCGACGCAAAGTAACCGTTTCATGGAAATATCTCCTCTTTCAGAGTGGTGTTCGCGCGCATTCAGTTGAACATGTCGGCCGTGATACCGGCATACCAGCCCACGGATTCCTCGTATGTCGCCTTGCGGGTCGCGGCATCCTCGCCGGTCTGCGAGATGAACCCATCGACCTTGGCGATCTTCTCTGCCGTAGCCTCGTAGGTGGCCCCCACCTTGACGCCGTCGTCTGCGGCGATGAGGGACCAGCAGGTGTTGGTGAACTTCGCCGGAAAGACCTTGGAACCGGTCAGCGCGCCGCGGACCGCCATGGCGCAGACCTTGGCCTGCGAATTGGCGGCGAAACCTGACTTGGGCATATCACCCTGTTGCGCCGAGTCGCCCAGAACATGCACATCCGGGTCAGCCTTGGACGACATATCCGCCGCATTGACCGGCGCCCAGTTGCCATCAGTGACACCTGCCATGTCGGCGATGCGCCCGGCCTTTTGCGCCGGGATGACGTTACAGACGTCGACCTTTTCGACCGATCCGTCGATGTCCACGGTCATCGCCTCGGGATCGACGGTCACATTGGTTGCGCCGAAATCCGGACCGACCCGCTCGATCATGCCGCTGTAGTGGCGCTCCCAGCCTTCTTCGAACAGAGCCTGTTTAGAGAAACTTTCCTTGGGGTCGACCAGCAGGATCTTGGCGGTCGGGTTGGTCTGCTTGAGGACATGCGCGACCATCGAAATCCGCTCATAGGGCCCCGGCGGACAACGAAATGGGTTAGGCGGGGCAACCATGGCGAACCGCCCGCCCTCGGGCATGGCCATGACCTGCGCCTTCAGAAGTTCGCTCTGCGATCCGGCCTTGTAGGCGTGGGGCATCTTGTTCTGCGCGGCGACCGACCAGCCGGGCACGGCCCCCTCGACAAAATCAATGCCGGGGCTGAGGATCAGTTTGTCATAGGGCAACACGGAACCACCTGCGAGACTGACGGTCTTGGCGTCGCGGTCCACATCGACGGCCCAGTCGTGCACGACGTTGATCCCGTACTTGGCCGCAAGCGTGCCATAGGTGTGGGAAATGTCCTCTAGATCGGTAAAGCCTGCGATATAGAGGTTGGAAAAGTAGCAGGTGAAATAGGTGCGAGATGGTTCGACCAGAGTCACGTCAATCGCACCCTTGCTGTCCTTTGCGATATAGCGGGCGGCGGTGGCGCCGCCTGATCCGCCCCCAATCACCACAACACGGGGTTTGCCATGATTATCTGCCAGCACATGCGGTGCTGACAGGCTGGCAGCCGTAGCCGCGCCCACGGCAATAAACTTGCGTCGGTTCAATGTCATGTTCAGTCCTCCCTGAATGGACCTCAGATCAGTCGAGGTCCTTGAAATAGGCCGCCAATGCCGCGATCTCCTCGTTCGACAGGCGTCCGGCCATCATCTGCATCACCGGATGGGGGCGCAGTTGGTCTCTGTATGCATGCATGGCGACCACAAAATCCTCTTCGGGCCAGCGGGTGATCGAGGGGATACCCTCGCTCGATCCATCGGCCTGATGGCAGCTTACACATTCGCTTGAGAGGTATTCGCCA
This sequence comes from Roseovarius mucosus DSM 17069, assembly GCF_000768555.3. Classification (GTDB taxonomy): domain Bacteria; phylum Pseudomonadota; class Alphaproteobacteria; order Rhodobacterales; family Rhodobacteraceae; genus Roseovarius; species Roseovarius mucosus. The sequence continues at coordinate 229,743 of NZ_KN293991.1, read as the reverse complement.
TATTCGGGATCGCCCTGTATCGCCAGGATAGCGGGATCAACGGTGTGATCTGTGCCGCGTGCGGTCGGCGCGGCCTCAGGGATATTCGCAGGGTCTGCGGAAAAGCTGCGCAGATAGGCCATGAGATCCGCACGGTCTTGGGCGTCCTTGATGCCCCGAAAACTCATCCGCGTTTTGGATACAAGGGCGCGGGGATTCTCGATATAGGCGTCGAGCGTGTCAAAACCCCAGATCAACCCATCAACCCCGGCCCGCTGCATCGAGGCGGAGTAGGCAAAGCCCTCATGCGATGCGGCGCGACGCCCGAAGAGGCCATTGAGATGGGGGCCGATACGGTCTTCGGCCCCCTTCCCGATTTCATGGCACCCTTTGCACTGTCCATACAACGCAGCGCCTGCCTCGGCATCACCAGCCAATTCGGCGCGCAGAGCACCTGCCGCCAGTATCGCGGTCAGGGCAATCGGCAAGAGGCGGCGCGCTATCATGGCCTAAGTCTACTGACTAAAGCTCGAAAGATAAGCGGAAATTGCAGCGAGGTCCTCATCCTTTTTGAGGCCTGCAAAGCTCATCTTGGTGCCTTTCATGAAGCCACGCGGATTGGCGAGAAATGCCGTAAGCGTCTCGTCGGTCCAGACCAGACCGTCCGTCGCCATGGTTTGAAGCGCGTCGGAATATTTGAACCCCTCGACCGCGCCCGCGGCACGCCCCATCACCCCATTGAGGACCGGCCCGACACGATTTGTCGCCCCCTCCCCGACCTGATGGCAGGCGCTGCATTTCTTGAACACCTTTTCGCCAGCGGCGATCAGCGCCGGATCAATCGCTGCGACCTCTGCGGCCGGGGCCACCTCTGGTTCGGCAGCTGGCTCCGGCGCGGCCTCGGCCACTTCAACCGGGTCGGGCGCGCTTGCCTCTTCCGCAGCGCCCCCTTCATCGGGTGTCACGTCGAGAACGGTCGCATGCATCGTGATCTCGACCTTTTCCTTGCAATTCTCCATGCAGGGCTCGCCATGCCAGATGGCATATTCCGTCACGGCGCGATCATCGACGATAAAGCCGCCCGCGTTGGGCAATTCCACATCCATGAAGTTTTCATGGCTCAGCTCGAAATCGTCGTCCACAAGGTTGTTGGAATACAGGATATAGGCAACGATGGCATAGACCTCATCGGGTGTCAGGCTCTGCGCATTGCCGAACGGCATGGATCGGTTGACGTAATCGAACACGGTCGAAAGATGCGGCCAGTAGGACCCAACCGTCTTGAGCGGATCGTCCCGGTCGAGCGTGTCGGCCCCACCGGCCAGTTTCGGCCAGTTGCCGATACCTTCGGCGAAGTCACCATGACAGACCGCACAATGTTCGCCAAATACCTCGTCGCCAGTCCAGACATCGCCAGACCCCTCGGGCAAGCCCCGCCCGTCGGGCATCACCTTCACGTCCCACGCCGCGATTTCCTCGGGCAGGGCAGGGCGCCCAAGGCCGTATTCCCCAGCCCAGATGGCAGTTGCCGTGGCGCTGAGGGCAAATCCCGTGACCAGCGTAAACTTAAGAAACTTCGACATTTTCTGCCTCCCCGTTGGGCCGCACCCACCATGTCTGAATACAGTTGTTGTGATAGACCGAGTTCAGGCCGCGCACCTCGCGCAGCTGCGCCTTGGTGGGCTGGATATATCCGGTCTCGTCCATGGCCCGGCTCTGAAGCAACATCTCTTCGCCATTCCAAGTGGTATCGAGGTAGAAACGGGTGAGCGCTTTGGCCTCGCCCGGCTTGGCAAGACGCGCGGTTTCCCATGTCTTGCCACCATCCTTGGACACGTCGACGCGGGTGATCGCGCCATGACCGGACCATGCCAGACCTGTAATCACAAGCGGACCCGTGCCATGTTTGATGGGCGACTGCGGACTGGGCGAGGTGATGACCGATTTGGCATCCATCACCCAGGTCCATTTACGGCTTGTGCCATCTTCCAGCGTGTCCGTGTATTTGCTGGTTTCTTCGCGGCTCTCGACGGCGGCATCGGTCACTTCGATGCGGCGCAACCACTTGACCCACATGTTGCCTTCCCAGCCGGGCACGACAAGGCGCACGGGATATCCATGCTCTTTGCGCAACGCCTCGCCATTAGCCTTGAACGCAACAAGGCAATCGCCAAGCGCCTTGGCCATGGGGATCGAGCGGCCATTCGAAGACGCATCCGCCCCCTCGACATAGACCCATTTATCCTTGAGATCGCCCGCCGCGTCCAATCCCGCCTCTTCGAGCAGGGTGCGCAGGGGGACGCCGGTGTATTCCATGTTGTGGATCATGCCATGGGTGAACTGCGCGCCGTTCAGCTGTGCGCCGGCCCATTCCATGCCGGTGTTGGCGGCACATTCGCAGAAATAAACATGGTTCTCGCGCGGAAAACGCTCTAGGTCTTCGTAGGTAAAGACCAGCGGCGTATCCACGAGGCCGTTGATCATCAGGCGATAGTCCTCTTTCTTGAGGTCGATCGCGCCGGAATGGTGCCGCTCGAAGGCACAGCCCTGCGGCGTTATGGTGCCATCGAGCGCGTGAATGGGGGTAAAGTTTATCGAGCTGATCGGATCCGCGGTGAGCCATGGCACATTGCGCCGCACGACATCCGATTCATACTCGATTGGCAGACCATAGGGCGTTGCATCCACCCCGTCGCCCAGGCTGGTGGCCCAATCCTGCACTTCAGTGATCAACGGATCCGGGGTGGCGGATTTTGCGGCCCCAGCCGCAACGGCCCCGGCCGCCGCTGCCACGCCACCGCGCAGAAAGGCGCGCCGGGAGGTGGGTTTGCCTTTGAATGTCCCTGACATTTCAAATGCCTCCTTTCAGCAAGTCGTTACGCGCCAATTACTTGGACGCTGTTGTTGGGGGTGACACTGACCGTGCCGAGTTTGCGGATATGGCTCTCGACCACATCCCAGATTTCGGGGCCTTCAGTGTTTTCATTGACCGAGGCCCACCCAGCGACCACGTAGGATTTCGCAGGATCAATCGCTTCGCCTGTCTTGAGCAGGGTCATGTCGCTTATCCGGCTGCCCTGCGGCTGGTTAATGTCGATCCGATAGCCCATGCCGCCGATGCGGACCATATCGCCACCCTGTTGATAATAAGGGTCGGGGTTGAAGATGTTGTCGGCCACGTCCTCGAGAATGACCTTGATGAATTCACCGGTCATTTCAGAGCGATAGGCCTTGCCATAGGTCATCGAGGTGACGTTGAAGATGTCCTCGCGGGTGATGTCCTGACCGGGGATCAAGCTTGGCCCCCAGCGGACGCCCGGGGACATGGCGATGTCGGCCTCGCGCTCGGACAAGAGCGCGTCGCAGATCAGATCGTCCCATGTACCGTTGAAGTTGCCACGACGATAAAGCAGGCTGTCTGTCTTGCCGATCACTTCGCTCAACTGGTCGAGATACGGCGCGCGCTGCGCGTCAATCAGAGCAGCGACCTCTTTATCCGGCTCGATCACGTCGGAGAAGATCGGGATCAGCTTGTGCCGGAAGCCCATCATGCGCCCATCGCGCACATCGAGATCAACGCGGCTGACGAATTTGCCGTTAGAGCCAGAGGCCACGATGATTGTCTCGCCCACCAGCACAGGTTCCGGCAGGGCGTCATGGGTGTGCCCCGACAGGATCACGTCGATTCCGGTGACACGGTTGGCCATCTTTTTATCCACGTCAAAGCCATTGTGGCTGAGACAGACAACGAGCTCGGCTCCCTGCCCGCGCACCTCGTCTACCATCGCCTGCATGTTCTCGTCACGGATGCCAAAGCTGTATTCCGGGAACATCCAGCCCGGATTGGCAATGGGCATATAGGGAAAGGCCTGACCGATGACTGCGATCTTGACCCCGCCACGCTCGAAGAACTTGTAGGGTGGGAATATATCGACCGGCTCGTCCCATTCGGCATCAAAGATGTTCTGCCCGAGCGCGGCAAAGGGGAGGTTCTCGACAATCTCCTGCACACGGGCGGACCCTAACGTGAATTCCCAGTGAAAGGTCATCGCGTCAGGTTTCAATGCGTTCATCACATTGACCATGTCCTGACCAGCGGTGTGGTAGCAGGTGTAGGAACCATGCCAGGTATCGCCGCCATCCAGCAGGATTGCATCGGGACGATCGGCACGAATGGCGTTGATAACCGTCGCCATCCGGTCGAGGCCGCCAACCTTGCCATACGCTTGCGCAAGCGCGCTGAAATCGCCAGCCGACAGGGCGTAATGCGTGGGGCTGCCATCGTCGACGCCGTAGAGTTTGCGGAAATCCGCACCGGTGACATGCGGCACGGCCCCCTTGTTTTCGCCCACGCCGATATTGATCGACGGCTCGCGGAAATAGATCGGTTTGAGTTGGGCGTGAATGTCGGTGATATGGATCAAGCTGACATTGCCAAAGGTGTCGAATTGCAAAAGCTGGTCCTGAGTCAACGCCTGCTGCGCCGCCAGTTTCGCCCAGTTACCAAAGGAAGATGCCCCAAGAATGGCAGAAGCAGCCATGCTCGTCTGAAGAAAATCACGCCGCGAGATCATGATGGACCTTTCCAACTCCCGCACCTATCACATGCGGATTTTTGAATGTTTTTGGATATGGAAAACCCCGCCGACACGCAGCCAGGCGGGGTGTCCCGATTAGTTTCTGACCGAGGGACCTTCGACCGACAGACCATTTCCGCGCGAGGCAACATAAAGCTCCAAGGCGATAAACTCGGGGCTGCCTTCGGCAAAGGTTTCCGCACGCGTATCGCGAATGCACCCTTTAAAACGGTTATGCGCCCCGTTCAGCTTGGTGTTTTTGAGGCGGTAGGTCGGGAAACCATTGATCTGCCCTTGGCTTAGATGATCCGCACGGATCATGTTGCCGTAATTCTGTTCGTGGCAGTTGGCGCAGGACAGCTCAAGCTGACCATACCGGGTATAGTACATTTCCTTACCCATTTCCCAAGTGGCCTGAGCCGGGCCGTCGATCGCGACGTTGATCGGCATGCCGCGCGATACCGAAGCCAAGAGTGCGGTCATGTTGACCATGTCGTCGCCGCCATATTTCCACTTTTCAGCACCCATCCGCTCTGTTCGGCAGGCGTTGACCTGCATTTCAAGCGTGCGCACTTCGCCAGCGGTCTCATTCCACTTGGGATAGACGGCCCGGACGCCCTTCATGCTCTCGGCCGCATCACCATGGCAGCTTGCGCAAGACTTGCCTTCGGTGCCCTCTGCGGTTTCCCATGCGGTCATTGCATTCTCGACAAATATCATGCCGGGATTGTCGAAATCATCGGCCTGCATCGAGCGCGTGTCATCGTTTCGGAAATGCCAGCCGGACAAAACTTCGTCCAACGCATCCGACAAATGTGCCGGCGCTGCGGTGCGCGTGATGATCTCGATCTCTTCGTTGACGACGAGCGTGTCATCCACAGGTCCGGCAAATGCCGCACCCGCCAAAAGCGCGGCTGCGCCAATCAGACCGGTAATGCGTCCTGTTCTTTTCATTCTCGTCCCTCCCTTGACGATTGACCCTTATTTCAGCGCGATCGGCTTGGTGTCTTCGTAGACCGAGCCATCGTCATCGTACCAAGTGAACTTAAATTCACCGGCTTCGGGCACTGTGGCGGCAAATTCGATGTAAGGGTTGGTCGAGATCGCGGGTTCCATGGTCACGTCGACGATGCTCTGACCGTTGAACTCACAGGTGAACCGATTGATGATCGAGCGCGGGATGATGTTGCCTTCCTTATCCTTGCGCTGACCGGATTCCATAGGGTGGCTGATCAGGGTCTTGATCGTGACCGCTTCGCCTGCGGCTGCGGATTTCGGGACCTTGACGCGGGGTGTTACGTCTTGTGCCATTCTCGTTTCTCCTACCTAAGCCTCAGCCGCCGCAGCCGCCGATTGTAACCTTGACGTTGCTCGATGCCTTGGCGAAGGAGCCGTCGCTCATTTTGGCGATTGCCACCACATCCTGCGTACCCGCCAAACGGATGCGGGTTGAGGCAGTTTGCGATGCAGCCAAGGGGCCGAATTTGAAGGTCGCAACACCGGGCGTCGGGTTGCCCATAGCCAGCACGAGGATTTCGACAGCACCAGGGGCCGCGACCTCGATCGGCACCGTGTTTCCGTTCTCGGCGATTTCGGGGGCGGTCAATGTGATCCCGCTATCGGCCATGGCGGCCCCGCCCGTGAATTCGGCGATACGGTCTTCGCCTGCTGCGGTGGCGCGCATGGGAAGGCCAAAGGCGACAAAGGCCCCTGCCCCCATGATCATCACGTTGCGTCGTGTCAGTGTCATTTTGTCAAACTCCTGATCTTGGTCACGCTTGGGGCGCGATCACTCTTTGAGGGTCGCCAGATAGGCGACCACATCTTCAACTTGCTGCGCGGTCAGCAGGGGGCCAAAGGTGCTGTCTGCCGCCTCTCCCGTGAACGCATTCCCCGGCCGCGTATACCCATCTGTCCGGTAAAAAGAGGGCATCAGCGACTCTGGAAACATCATCTTGGCATTGGCGACGATGCCGCGCAGTTCGGCCTCGCTCCATCGAGAGCCCGCGCCATCCAGCATTGGGCCGATCTCACCGTGAAACGGGACGTCGCTCAGATCGGTAACCTGGTGGCAGGCCACGCAGTTACCAAGCGAGCGACTTCCAAGCACTTCGCGCCCGGCGACGGGGTCGCCTGCAACACCCGTCAGGGATTCTGCAATCGCGCCATCGGTAAATTTCACATTTGTCGGTGCGACTTCAGCCGCTGACGCGCTCATTGTCGCGCAAATCAGCGACACCGTGAGAATTGATCGTTTCATGCGTCCTCCCTAACACATTCAGATTTTTGTATATCATAGAACACAATCGCGCGACCACACAACAATAAATTCGTATTCTTGAATTTAATGTATTCTCACGCACATGCTCACTGCGATTTTTCGGCTTCGCGTTCGGCGATGCGGCGCGCGTGATAGCGTTGGAAATCTTCTTCGGTATCAAGCAAATACCGTTTCTCCTGCACCCAAGTGAGCAGGTCCAACGTGGTTCCCGGGCCAAAGGCACCGGGCATCATTGCCACCGCTGCCTGTGCGGCTGTCTGATCCTCTGCCACCTCTTCGGGTAGAAACAGAATCGACGGCGTAAAGAGCAGTCCCCATTTGCGCGCGGCCTGTTTCTCAGACAGTGATTCACCGTCGAAATCGACAACCTCCAAATCGCCGTGCAAATTGAGCTGCACGACAAAGAAATTATTACGGATGAAATCGGCAATTTCTGGACGGGGAAACACCTCTTCATGCATCTTGGTGCAATAGATGCACCCGCGCTGTTCGATGATCACCATCAAGCGCTTGCCCTCGGTATTGGCATCAGCCAGGTCCTCACGCAGGTCCTTGAAGGTGTCGCGCATCCAGTCCGTCTTGTGCAGGCCGTCGTCGCCCAGTTCCACCGCGGCGACGGGCATTGCGAACAGGGCGGCGGCCAGCAGGGTCAACATTCTTGTCATCATGCTTCTCCTCGATCAGATGTTTTGAAAGGCTGGAAAGGTCTCCAGCATCCATTGGGCGATATAATTGACGCTGTCGGTCGCAATGAGCGCCGCAAAGACGATCAAGAGCAGCCCCATTGCTTTTTCGACCTTGGGCAGGTGACGGCGGAACTTCGCGGCAAAGCGCAGAAACGGTCCGATAAAGAGCGAGGCCACCATGAAGGGCGTGGTCATGGCGAGACCAAAGACCAAGAGGAGCGCCAGCCCTTTCATCGCCGTGGCCTCGGTGCTGGCGGTAAAGACCACTGCCGTCAGCACGCCACCCACACAGGGCGTCCAGCCGGCTGCAAACGCGAACCCCACCACATAGGCCCCGAGAACCGACATATTCCTGGTGTCGCCGGCATCCATCTGGAACACCCGGTTGAGAAAGCCGATGCGCAGCACGCCCAGAAAATGCAGTCCGAGGATCAGCACAACAAGCGCGGCAAACATGCGAAACTCTGTCTGAAATCCCCGGAACGCCTGGCTTAGGCCAAAAGCTGCGGCGCCTAGCAACACAAAAACCGTGATGATTCCCGCAGAAAACATGATTGACGCGGCAAAGGCGCGACGGCGCACACCCGGAGCAAGACGACCCTCCGCGCTGATCTCGGACATCGACGCCCCAGCCATATAGCTGAGGTAAAAAGGCACGATTGGCAGCACGCAGGGCGAGAAAAAGACGATCAATCCCCCGACAAAGGCGCTAAGCAGTGAGACATCGAACATCGGGCATCCTCAGACGGGTTGATCCGCATACATATTCAAACTATCATATGTTTTATTCTGTCCGTCAATCGGAACACCGATGCATACGCTCGTTGCCTTTCTCGTGAGCCTCTCCCTGACATTCGGCCTGATTGGTCCGCTGTCGGCGGCTGAGCTGGTCATGGTCGAGCGGCATGGTTGTCATTGGTGCGAGCGATGGAATGCCGAGATTGCTCCGGCCTACCCCAAGACCACGGAAGGCGCGCGCGCACCCCTGCGCCGGGTGCAGATCAACGCGCTGCCCCAAGACATTGCCTTTCGCAGTCGACCGATCTTTACCCCGACCTTTGTTCTGGTCGAGGACGGTCGGGAACTGGGGCGGATCGAAGGCTATGCGGGCGACGAGTTCTTCTGGTTTCTTCTGACACAGCTTTTGGACGCGCACCCCGATGCCACCAAGGCGCCGTGATCCCGATGTTGCGCCGCGCTCCCCCTTCCCTGATGGATAAGTCTGACGAGAGCATCGAAGCGATGCTTGATCTGGCGCATACAGCGGCTGAGTTCCTCAAGGCGATCAGCCATGAAGGGCGTTTGATGATCCTGTGTCATCTCGCAACCGGGGAAAAGAGCGTGACCGAGCTTGAGGATCTGCTCTCGGCGCGACAGGCGGCGGTGTCTCAGCAACTCTCACGCTTGCGTCTGGAAGGTCTGGTAACACCACGGCGAGAGGGCAAGGCTATCTATTACCGTTTGACAGACCGCCGCGCGATACAGATGCTCGAAGTGGTCTACGATCTGTTTTGCAAGCAACCGTGATCCACGCAGCGCGACCTTGCCAGCGTCAAACGGAGGAGCATCATGCCCGGCGGCATCCCTGAACCCATGATCATCCTGTTTTTTGGTTTTGCCGGCGGCATGGTCCTTGGGCTCGCGGCACGCGTGGGGCGCTTCTGTACTCTGGGCGCGATCGAGGATCTTCTTTATCAGCAGAGCGATACGCGTTTGCGGATGTGGGGGCTGGCCATTGGGGTGGCCGGGATCACGGCTTTTGGGCTGGCAGGGCTCGACCTTTTCGATATTTCAGCCAATGCCTATTGGATCACGCCATGGTCACCGCTGGCCAGTGTTTCGGGCGGCCTGCTCTTTGGCTACGGCATGTCGCTTGCCGGAAATTGTGGATTTGGCGCGCTTGCCCGATTTGGCGGCGGTGATCTAAGGGCGTTCGTGATCGTTCTTGTGATGGGGATTTCGGCCTATGTGATGATGTCCGGCCCCTTTGCGAGGTTTCGCATCTTAGCGACAGAGGCGACAAGCCCCGCGTTCGAGAACCAGTCCTACGCGCAGGTTCTGGGCGCGGTCACCGGGCTGCCGATGATCTGGGTGGGATTGGGGATTTCGGCGCTGATCTGTTTGGCGGCGCTTGCCTCACGCGACTTTCTGCAAAACCGCCGTGCGCTCTTTTGGGGGGCGATGGTTGGAATTGCGGTCACGTCGGGTTGGTTCGGCACGTCTTGGGTGGCCACGTATGGGTTTATGCCGCAGCCAGTGCAGACGCATACATTCTCCGCGCCGCTCGGGGAAACCATCATCTTTTTGATGACGGCAAGCGGTGGCGGCCTCAGCTTTGGTGTGGCATCAGTGTTTGGTGTGCTGGCCGGTGCGTTTTGCGGCAGCCTTATAAAAGGCCATTTCCGATGGGAAGCCTGTGAGGATCCGCGGGAATTGCGTCGGCAGATGTTGGGGGCGGTCTGCATGGGCTTCGGCGCGGTGCTGGCCTTTGGTTGCACCGTCGGTCAGGGGATTTCCGCCTTTTCCGTTCTGTCTTTCAGCGCGCCTGTTACCTTTGCCGCAATCTTTGTAGGTGCGGCGATTGGATTGCGTCAGCTCATCACCGGCTTTGCCTGATCGCCCGCCACTGCATCGGGGCTGAGGACCGTAAAGGCGTCGTATTGCGCCTGAAATATCTGGCCTGTGAGATCGCTCAGGAAATGCGCGCGGCACAGCCGGTCCATCACTGGCTCTTTGACCTCTGACAGATGCAGGCGGATGCCCATCTCCTTGAGCCGTTTATTGATCTGTTCCAGTGTTTCGGCCGCGCTCAGGTCAATTTCATTGATGGCGGAACACATGAGAACCACATCGCTCACCGGCCCCCGGAATGCACGCGCGCAAAAACGTGATCCTCAACAAAACGGGCATTGGCGAAATAGAGGCTTTGATCGGGGTGAAAGGTCACAACCGCAGGATCGGTCAGGACCTGATGGCGCAGGTTATTGCGGAAATGCTGGGTTCCGGGAACAAGGCCCACTTCGGCAATATGAGGTCGGGAGCTGCGATAGAGGTGCAGACCGATAGAGAGGATCAAACCGGCAGAAACTCCGGTTTCAACTCCGAAACCGCGCGTCAGCAGAATGGCGCCAGCCACGGCGGCAAACAAGCAAGACGCGCATAGGCCAAAGATTGCGGAAACAGCATGATCGTCACGATCACCGCTGCCAAAGCGTCATCGGTCAGCAGGTGCCGCGAATAATGGCGGCCCCAGTCCAGAATGGGCAGGAAGCGACCGACTTGGCTAGGGTTCATTTCGGCCTCTCCCTGCTTGTCTGGGCGTTTGTTCAGAGCCGGTTGACCGGCAATTTCAGCATCGGATTGCCGTCGCTGTCACGGGGTACTTCGCCCGCCCGCATGTTGACCTGCAAGGAGGGCAAGATCAGCCGCGGCATGGCAAGCTGCGCGTCACGCTCTGTGCGGAACTTCACAAATTCCTCGCGAGTTTTGCCGCCGCCGACATGGATATTATGCGCTTTCTCCGCCCTCACGCTGGTCTCCCACTGAATGTCGCGGCCATTGGGGCCATAATCGTGGCACATGAAGAGACGCATATCGTCAGGCAGGCGTAGCACCCTTTGGATGCTGTCATAGAGTTCGCCAGCATCACCGCCGGGGAAATCCGCGCGGGCCGATCCGCCATCGGGCATAAAGAGCGTATCGCCGACAAAGGCCGCATCGCCCATCACATGCACCATGCAGGCGGGCGTATGTCCGGGCGTGTGCATGGCAAAGCAGGTCATTTGCCCGACCTTGTAGGTGTCGCCATCCTTGAACAGCGCATCGAACTGGCTACCGTCACGCTGAAATTCGGTGCCTTCGTTGAAAATCTTGCCAAAGGTTTCCTGCACGACAAGGATTTTCTCACCAATCCCGATTTTGCCGCCCAGCGTCTGCTGAATATAGGGCGCCGCCGAGAGATGGTCAGCGTGGACATGCGTCTCGATGATCCAATCGAGGCTGAGGCCGTGATCCTCAATATAGGCGATCATGGCATCAGCATGATCATAGGTGATCCGCCCCGCCGCCATGTCGATATCCATTACGCTGTCAACCACAGCACAGGCGGAGGAGCCGGGGTCCTTGACCACGTAGCTGATGGTATTCGTGGCCTCGTCAAAGAACGCCTTGACTTCGGGCGTCACGCCCATGTTCACAGGATAGTCCATCATGCCGTGACCCTTCTGTCTGCCTGTTTCGTCTGGATCATCTTGGCCACCCAAAGCCCGGCCAAGAGTGCTGCGACAAAGGCCAAAACCTCGTATCTGCCAGAGCCAAGGGCCGGGACCGCCGCGCCGGGGCAAAATCCGGCGATGCCCCAACCTAGGCCAAAGACCGCCGATCCCCCGATCAGGCGAGCGTCGATCACTGTGTTGGTCGGCAGCTTGAATTCCGCCTCGACAATCGGGCCGGGGCGTTTGAGAACAAGGCGATAGCCGATAAACGTGGTCAGCAGCGCACCCCCCATGACAAAAATCAGGCTCGGATCCCATGTCCCGGCAATATCAAAGAAATTGAGTACTTTGGCCGGGTTGATCATGCCAGAGATGGCAATCCCCACGCCAAAGACAAGGCCGACAAGCAGGGCAGAAAGAATGCGCATGGCTCAGACTCCGATCACGTGACGAATGACATAAACTGTGAAAATAGCCACCACCATGAAGGTCAGCGTGGCCACAAAGGACCGGGGCGAGAGCCGCGCAAGCCCGCAAACCCCGTGCCCCGAGGTACAGCCAGACCCAAAAGTCACGCCGATCCCCACGATGAACCCGCCGATCACGATCATTGGCAGGCTGATCGGCACCTCGACCTCTGGCATTTGTCCGGTCAACGCCAGCACCACAAGCGGTCCGGCGATCATGCCCACGACCATCGCCGCACGCCAACTCTTGTCGCCCGGTACACCGCCCGTAATTAATCCCGACAGAATGCCGGTGGCCCCCATGATCCGGCCCTGAAAAAACATCAGCAACACCGCTGACAAACCAATCAACACACCACCCGCGAATGACATAAGCGGGGTAAATTCGGTTTCTACACCGGTCATTTTTCTTCCTCTCTCGCCGTGGCAAAAGCTCGTCAGGCGCACCCAACGATTATATCTTCATTTCTGAATATATGAAGGGAACCCGTGCTTTCATAGCCCCAGGAGGGCCTGTCACGAAAATCTTATCACGCAGAAAAACCAAGAAGGATTGTCAAATGCCAGACGATTTCAGCCCTTGTCTCGCGCCTTGTCAAGCGTGCCTCGCGCAATCGCAAGGACCGCGATCAGGGTCAAGGCCCAGAAAAACCACGTGATTGGCCCCCGCAAAAGCACATCGGGTGAACCGCCAGACATCAGCATGGATTTTCGGAAATTATCCTCGAGCAGGGGCCCCAGAATGAAGGCGATCAGGAAGGGGGCGGCGGGAATATGATAGCGGGACATGACGAACCCCACCCAACCCATCACGAACATAACGCCAACGTCAAAGATGTTGTTGTTGACCGCAAAGACGCCGTAGATGCACAGCACAAGGACAATCGGCATCAGGATACGCTTCGGGATGTCAGCCACGGGCTTGAAACCGCGAATTGCCAAGCCCCCCACGATCAAGAGCAAGCCAGAGGAAAAGATGAGGCCGATGAAGAGGCCGTATATGATATCGACGTTCATCACGAACATCATCGGTCCCGGTTGTAATCCATGCACCATAAAGGCCCCGATGATGATGGCGGTGATCACATCGCCGGGCACGCCCAAGGCCAGAAGCGGGATCAGAGTGGCACCCGCCACGCCATTATTGCCTGCCTCCGAGGCGGCGACGCCCTCGATCTCACCCTTGCCGAAATTGGCCTTGTTGGGGGATTTGCGGCGGGCCTCGGAATAGCTCAGAAAGGCCGCGGGGGCCGCGCCGATACCAGGGATCGCGCCCAGAAAGACACCGATGAAACTGCCGCGCACGATGGAACGGAAGCAGCGCTTATATTCGGCGAACGTGACCCATTTACCGCCCAGGGCCTGCACCTTGCCGATATGACCGGTGGGATTCCAAACCATGTTTATGACCTCGGGGATGGCAAAGAGTCCGATCAGAACGGCGATGAAATTCAGACCTCCCATCAGGTTGGGATCGCCAAAGGTGAAGCGATTGGTGCCATAGACAAGATCAAGGCCAATGGTTGCCAAGAGCAGCCCCAAAAGCGCCGCGAGAGCGCCGCGCAGGAGGCTTTCGCCCGACACGCCCGCGATGATCGTGAGCGAGAACAGAATAAGCGCAAAAAATTCCGGCGGCCCAAAGCTGAGCGCGAAAGAGGCAAGCCAGCCCGCGAAAAGGATCAGCGCGAGATTCGAGATCAGATCCGCCGTGCAAGACGCCCAGAGCGCCATGCCCAGCGCGCGCCCCGCCTCGCCACGCGCCGCCATAGGATGCCCGTCTAAGACTGTGGCCGACGAGGCGGGCGTGCCTGGTGTCTTGATCAAGATGGCCGGGATCGAGCCGCCAAATATGCCGCCCTTGTAGACCCCCAAAAGCAAGAGGATTCCGTTGATCGGCTGCATAGGAAAGGTAAAGGGCAGTGTCAGAGCCACCGCCATTGTCGCCGAAATCCCAGGAATTGCCCCACCGATCACACCGATCACGATACCTATCGCCAAGGACACAATCGCCTCGACGTTTCCAACCAGCGCAAGACCGGCCATGATGCTGTCAATCACGCTCATGGCAGCCTCACAAATTCGCCCTGCGGAATGGCGACACCCGCAACATGAGCAAAGAAGACATAAAGCAAGAGCGGCACCGCCAATGCGCAAATCAAAGCGGTTTTGGGATGGCGCGTCTTGACCAGAAAAGCGAGCGACGCAAAAGCCAGCATCGTGGCCCATACCATGCCGATGCGTGGCAAAAGCCAGAAGGTGACGGCCATCAATACCGCCATGCCCGCCAGCCGGATTAACCCCGCCCGCGGGTCTTGGATCGGGTCATTGACAGGCGCGTCATCCGCATTCGCCTTGCGGTTCGCAAACAACATTCCGACTCCGACCAACCCCGTCAAACCGGCGATTGCATAGGGCCAGAACCTGGGCGACAGCACGATGTTACGCATATTGCTCGGTGCGGAGATCCAATAGGGAATTGCATATAGGATCAGAAAAACACAGACCACACAGGCGCCGATGCCCAGTTGCACCTGAATTGCGCGTTTGTTCACCCTGATCCTCCCCGATCAGATTGCAGGCCTTGAGCGGCCGGGCATCGCGGTGCCCGACCGACGTTCGCGAGTGCCTTCAGCCTTCGATGCGCATGCCGAGTTTATCGACCAGCGCGCGGAAGGTTTCATATTGCGTCTGAATGAAGGCATTGGCCTCCTCGGGGCTCATGACATTGATGACCGACCCAAGTGCGCTCATCTGTGCAATGAATTTTTCGTCTCCCGCAGCCGCAGCCATCCATTCACCCCATTTTGCGGCTACATCGTCAGGCAGATCATCCGGCCCGGCGATCCCGGTCCAGCCGACCAATTGCGTCAGATCAGGTTTGCCCAGGTCGACGGCGGTCGGCGCATCAAAGCCCGGCACCGGTTCGGCGGTGGTTACGAGGATCGGCTTCAACTGACCATTGGCCACGAAATTGGCAAGAGCTGATGTGTTGGTGCAGATGAACGTCACGGTTCCGTTGAGAACGGCGGTTGCCGCCTCGCCACCGCCGCCTTGGGGAATGTGGATCGCCTTGTCGAGCGGGTTCTCGACGCCGAACTCATCCAGCACCATGACCGCCGCGAGATGCAGCATAGAGCCGACACCGGAAGAGCTGAAGCTGGTGCCTTCGGATTCTGTCAGTGAGACCAAATCCTCGATCGTCTCAATACCGGAATCTGGGCGCACCGCGCAGGCAACGGGGTTGATCTCATAAACCGTGACAAAGCGGAAATCGTCAAGCGTATAGGGCAGCGTCGCCTTCATCGCCGGGTTGACGGTATGCGAGCCGACACGCGCGAAGAGCATGGTATAGCCGTCCGCCTTGGCATTTTGCACCGCGACCGATCCTGTGGCGCCCCCTGCCCCGGTGATGTTCGACATGACCAAAGGCTTACCGACCACGGTGCCCAGCGGCTCTGCGATTGTGCGGGCCGAAATATCGGTCGCGCCGCCTGCGCCATAGGGAATGACCATGTTGATGGGGCGTTCGGGATATTCGGCCAATGCGGCAGTCGCCGTAAGGCCAAGCCCCATGGCGCAAACCGCGCCCAACTGTCTCAGCTTCATGTTTTCCTCCTCCTCTGTGGTATCGGCGGCTGGCCTGTTCGCGGATTGCAACGCCGTCGTCTTTAGGTGTAACTTTAAGACAGGCTTAATATAAGCAATATTCCGTTACAGGATGCATTAGTTAAACTTACGAAAGAGACGGGGCATGTCAATCCGGCGCTTGCGCACCCTGATTGCGGTGGATGATCACAAGACCTTTAGCGCCGCCGCCGAGGCAGTCT
Source organism: Roseovarius mucosus DSM 17069 (assembly GCF_000768555.3). Taxonomy (GTDB): domain Bacteria; phylum Pseudomonadota; class Alphaproteobacteria; order Rhodobacterales; family Rhodobacteraceae; genus Roseovarius; species Roseovarius mucosus. The sequence continues at coordinate 213,712 of NZ_KN293991.1, read as the reverse complement.
TTGTCACCCATGCCGCCGTAAGCCAACAGATGCGCAGCCTGGAGGACGAATGGGGCGTTGTGCTCTTTGACCGTTCACGCAGGTCTCCAGAGCTGACGCCGACAGGACGCGCCTTGGTCGCGCGGGCGCGCGACATCGTTCGCGCCTACGACGCCATCGTGCCATCGGTCCTGGGTGACGAGGGGTTTCGTGGCGAGATCTCTCTCGGGGCGGTGCCGATGACGCTGACGGGGCTGACACCTCTGTCGGTTCGACTACTCAAGGAAAGCTATCCAGACCTGCATGTGCGTATCGTGCCGGGAATGACCACCGCGCTGATTGCCGAGGTCGAGCGGGGTGCGCTTGATGCGGCGGTGCTGTCACGCCAAGGGCCATTGCCCCCCGAAATCGACCATGCCGACATCGCACAAGAGCCTATGGAACTGCTCGCCCCACAAGAGACAGAGGGCGACGATGTGCGCGAGCTTTTGGTCCGGTATCCCTTCATTCGGTTCAGCCGCGATGCGGTTGTCGGGGGGCTAATCGACGGTTGGCTGCGCGAGCATGGGATTCCCGTGTCGGTCACAATGGAGCTGCAGGGGCTAGAGGCGATTTCGAGCATGGTGCTTGCGGGGCTTGGTGTGTCTATCGTGCCTGCGCGCTGCGTGCGTGGAGTACAACCGCTTCCGCTGCGCCGCGTGCCGCTGCCTGATGGCGCACCCGTGCGGCAATTGACGCTGGCCTATCGACGTGACAACCCACGCATCCGCATTATCCAGGAAATCCACAAGGCCCTGATGGGTGCCGTCGAGATCGGTGTTTTCATCCCATCCACGAGCAGGCCGGCGGGATGAGCGCCGAAATCATGCCCTATGTCGTTGCCGGAGCGATGGCCGGCGGATTCATAAATGGGCTGGCCGGGTTTGGCACAGCGCTGTTCGCGCTTGGCTTCTTTCTCGTCGTGCTGCCGCCCTTTCAGGCGGTGGCAATGCTAGTCGTGCTCTCGGTCATCACCGGGCTGCAAGGCCTTTGGATTGTGCGCGCCGCAATCAGGCAGAACACGCGGCGGCTGGCGCGGTTTTTGCTGCCCGGATTAGCGGGGATTCCCATTGGGGTGATGATCCTCAGCGTGATTGACGCCAGCACGCTCAAGATCGTGGTGGCGTCAATGCTGTTGCTTTACGGTGGCTATTTCACCCTGCGCGCGCGCTTGCCAAGGTTCGAGCGCGCCACGCCGTTCTGGGATATGCTGGTCGGATTCTTGGGGGGTATTTTGGGCGGTGCGGCCTCGCTCTCTGGCGCACTGCCGATGATGTGGTGCACGCTGCGTCCCTGGCCCAAACAAGAGACGCGCGCCGTTTTGCAGCCCTTCAATGTGGCGGTTCTGGCGGTCACGACGATCCTGTTGGCGCTCAAGGGGGCCTATACCCGCGAAACCTTGATCTATCTCGCGATTGCCATTCCCGCCGCACTCTTGGCGGCGCAAATCGGGATTACGGTGTTCAAACGCCTGAGCGATACGGCCTTTCGCCGATTGCTGATCTTGATGACCTTTGTTTCAGGACTGGTTTTGATGCTACGCGCAGTGCTCTAGCCGATGACTTCGTCCGAACGGTCATCCGTCTCGCCGTAGCGTTTGAGCGTTGCGGGACGGGTGCCTTCATATACCCGCGCCAGATTCTCGGCAATCTTGGCGTTCTCGCGCTCGAACAGGCAATTGCCCTCAAGGTCAGATGCCACTATGAACGGCCCCATCTTGTTGCAGCGAATGACCCACATCGCCTGCGCCAGACCGAGTTCCTCTTGCCAATGCACGGCCTCGACCTTTTCGATGCCGCGCCCCAACAATGCGCCGGTGCCATAACCCACCGTCGAGAGATAAATCGCACCATTGGGCACGAAATAGGATTTGTAATCCTTGGACGACATACCGCCCTTGCCAATGATCAGCTTGGCACCGGTCTTGGCCATCCATTCCGGCAGCCATTTGGCAAAGCGGAACGAGGCAGTGGCCGTCACCGCGCCCATGTTGAAGGACCCATCAGGTCGAATGGCAGCGGCGGGGGAGCAGTGGAAATTTGCGGCGCTCTGGCTGGGCAGCTCCAGCGGGATATTGGCCTTGTCCTCTAGCGCGCGCATGTAGACACCTTCGCGCGCGGTGTAGAGCAACCCGTCCAGATAGACGATGTCGCCAAGACGAAGCTCGGCCAGAGCCTCGGGCGTCGGCGTGGTGCTCAGGCGGATCTCGCGGGGCTTGCTCATTCTGCGGCCTCCTGAGCGGAGCCTGGCCAATCGACGGTTTCGCGGCGCTGATACGGGGTGAACCAATCAGGATCGGTGCGATGCTCGACCCGGCCATCGGGATAGATGCGTGCCACGGCCCGCCGTGATGACAGACAAAAGGCATGCACCGACATCTGCATACCCCCGGTATGGCAATAGCCCACCTCGATATTGCAGTTGATCACCATGTTCTTGCCGACAAATCCCATAGCGCCCATGCCGATGGAATTGCCCAGTTCCTTGAACTCGCGCTCCAATGCCGCGATCTTTGGGTCGGGATTCTCGCTGCCCACCACGCGCAGGCAGGCGGCGCGCTTGCCCAGAACCATGCAGGTATCCTTGGACCCACCCAGCCCGATGCCGATGATTGCCGGCTGACAGGCCAACCCGCGTTTGCCAAAGGCCACGAGGCTATCGAGGTAAAAGCGCTTGATCCCCTCGATCCCGTCAGAGGGAAACAGCATCCGGTAATCGGTGCCAAAGAGGCCGCCCTTGTGGACGGTGATGAGGTCGATCCAGTCGCCGTCCGGCTCATAGGCATATTCGATTTCGGGCGCCCCGATGCCGACGTTGTTGTTGTGATCGGTGCGCCAGAGCGGATGCACGCGATTGGGGCGCAGGGGCACCTCATAGGTGGCCTTGGCCGTCGCACGGCGCAGCGCGGATTCGAGCGCGACCGGTCCGCCTTCGATCCGGGCATCGTTGCCCATTTTCACATACCAGCGCGGACAGCCCGTATCGCCGCACATCGCGCGGCGGTCCTCCTTGGCGGCCTTGTAGTTATCCAGCATCGCCTGAAGGACGAAGGATGAGAGATCGCCATCCTCGGTTTCGGCCGCGGCCTGAAGGCCAGTCAGGTAATCCTCGGGGATTTCAATGGCCGCCTTGTCCATCAGGCGCTCGGCGGTTTTCTGAATAAGGTCGATCGAGATCATTGCGCGGCCACCAGTGTTTCGGGCTCATTCTCGGGCAGGATTGTCTCGCCGGGGCGAATGATGGTGAATTGCACCGGGTCACGGCGCACGTTCAGATCGCAGCCCGCCTGCGTGATCACGGTATAATAAGAGGCATCGAGATCGCCCTCGTCGGGGAAATCCTCGCGATAATGTGCGCCGCGTGAGTTTTCGCGCGCAAGGCCCGCAAGCGTAATCGCCTTGGATACGTCGCAGAGCGAGCGCAGGTTGAGCCAGTCGTGCCATGTGAGGTTGAAGGAAAGATTATCGCCCGCGACGCCGACATTCATCAGCGCTTCGGAAATTTCGGCCACGCGGGTCAAACCACGCTCCATGCCCGTAGCGGTGCGCATGACGCCGACATCGTCCCACATCGCCTCTTGCAGGGCGACGCGCAGCGGATGGACCGGCGCAGGCTGGCGCGTGAGGGGATGTAGGGCGCGGTCAATCTCGGCCTGCAACGCGTTGGGACAGGGATCGCGCAGCGCCCCCATAGTGCGAATATCAGCGCCCATCACGTCGCCCGCGACACCACCATAGACGGTGGAATTAGCCACGCCATTACCGCCCAAACGGTTCGAGCCATGCGCGCCGCCAGCATCCTCGCCCGCCACATAGAGCCCTTCCATAGCGGTGCGGGTGTCGGGATCAACCACCACACCGCCCATGAAATAATGCGCGGTCGGCACCACCTCGACCAACCCGCCCGCCAGATCGAAGCCGCTATCGGCGCAGCGTTTGACCATACCGGGGAACTTGGCGCGCACATTCTCGGGGCCAAGATGCGCCATGGAGATAAAGACGCCCCCATTCACAGACGTATTGTTCTTGCGCATCTCGGCATAGATGGCGCGGCTGACCACATCGCGCGTCGCACGCTCGCCCTTGGGGTCATAGTCAAACATGAAACGGTTTTCCGCGCCGTTGAGAAGCTGACCACCCGCGCCGCGCAGCCCCTCTTCCAGCACCGTTCCGGTCATGCGCGTATGGTCCCCCGCCAAGAGGCCGGTGGGATGGAATTGCACCATCTCCATGTCGCGCAGCTCCAGCCCCGCCCGCAGCGCCATGGCGAGGCCATCCATCGTCTTGTCACCCGAGGGGGTGTTATATTTGTACATGGTCGGCCCGCCGCCGGTGGCCATCAGCACCGTCTTGGCCCGAACCAGACGAAAACCGCCTGTGCGCATGTCGATAAAGAGCACGCCCGCGAGCGCGCTACCATCGCGTGTGGGAATGAGGCCGATGGCGCGATGCTCCTGCAACTTCTCGACCGGCCGCGCCAAAACCTGCTCCATCAAGCGGCTGATGATCTCGATGCCGGTGAGGTCGCCCTTGTGGACCGTGCGGTCGGCGGTTTGCCCGGCAAAGGCCTTTTGATGCAGCGTGCCATCGGCGTTGCGGTCGAAGAAGCAACCGATTTCATTTTCCAACTCGTGGATGCGTACCACCGCCTGCTCGCAGAGTTTCCACGCCATGTCCTGATTGGGCAGCCATTTGCCGCCCTTTATGGTGTCCATGAAATGCCGCTCGACGCTATCGCCCCCGCCCAGCGCCACGTTATAGCCACCCTGCACCATGCGCGTGCAGCCGCATTTCCCGATGAGGCCCTTGACGGCAATGGTAATCCGCGTGCCGGCAGGTGCGGATTGCTGCGCGTGGAGCGCGGCAAAAAGCCCCGCGCCACCGGTGCCAATGATGAGAATATCAGTGTCGTGCCGGTCGAGATGGGTCATCAGATCGCCCTCAGGAAGAACGTGCCGGACAGGAAGAGCGCCGCGCCGACCGCCCCCGCCGCGAGCGTTTTCTGGCGGTCGGACCATGGCAGGAATTCTAGCGCCATCAGGCGCAGACCACCGAACATATGGACGGCGAGCAGAAAGACGAGACCGAATTCGGCGATCTTGACCAGCGGATTTTCGGCGAAGGCGAGAAAGCCATCAAGCCGGGCAGGCGCGGAAATCGCCTGCGACAGAAGCCAGAAATGCGCAGGAAGAAACAACGCAAGCGCCAGGCCAGAGACGCGGTGTAGCACAAAGGCAAACCAGAGTGGGTGCGAACGGGCCGGCTGTTTCATGGCAGCGTCACCGCGAAAACAGCGCTGAGGCCAAGGGCGAGAAGCGCACCAAAGATGCCCCATGTCAGCGCGACAAGAGCGACGCCGCGCAAGCGAAGCCACTCATGCGCGATCACCCGCAGTCCGATGGCGGCATGGACAGACACTGCCACCACAAAGGTGCCGTAGAAGAGAAACCAAAGTAGACTACCTTGGGTGCGGCCAAGAATTTCCGCCGTGCTGAGCCCGCCCTGAATGGCGTAGATCATCACCGCGATATGCCCTAGCACCAAGGGACCCATCACCAGCGCGCTAAGGCGCTGTGCCATGTAGAGCCGCAGATCAAGCATCGCGTTTCCACCGAAGGGCCGCTTTGACCGTTTCGCGCTTCAGGCCTGCAATCGCGCGCATCGGATTCAATCCGTTTGGGCAATATTGCGCGCAACTGCCCATCGAGTGACAATTGTGACAGCCCCCCTTGCCGGAAACTGCCGCCAGAATACCGGACCGGTCGGCATCGCGGCTGTCGTTGAGCAGGGTCCAAGCGCGCTGCAAGGCAGCAGGGCCAAGGTAATCAGGATTGCCCGCCACCGTATCGCAGGCAGCATAGCAGATGCCGCAATTGATACATTCGATGCCAAGATTGGCCTCAACCCGGTTGGGGTCGTCCGGCTTGATCGGGTCAAACTCTTCCAGGCGACCGCGCGTCGGGTGGTGCCGCCCTTCGGCGGCGACCCATTTGTCAAAGAACGGGTCCATGTCGGTTGCCAGATCCTTGATCACCGGCAGGTTGCGCAAGGGCGCGATGTCCAGCTGTCCGCTCTCGGCAACTCGGCTGACATGGGTGCGGCAGGTCCAGCGCGGCACGCCGTTGACCATCATGGCGCAAGAGCCGCACATGCCGACGCGGCAGGCAAAGCGATAGCTGAGCGTCGGATCCACCTCTTGCTGAATCCAGCTAACCACATCAAGCACCGTCTGATTTTCCCGCGCGGGAACGTCGAACCGCTGTTTGCGGGGATCTTGTGCCGTGCCGCGCTGAACGGTGACGTGCAACATCTCGGACGATCGGGTCACGGAATCCTCTGGCTTATCTTTGCGGTTGTCGCCCTATTTATAATTATGAGTTTTGCTAACAAAAAGGAATAAAAACTAATGTTTTTTGTAAGACATGCTTTACTTTATTTTTGAGAGTTAGATCCAAGGTAACACGACAACTCTTTGCCAAAGCTTAAAATTTGTGCATGACTGAGGGATAAGCGGGCATGAAACCGCATCGGGACAGGCTTGTCGCAACAATTTCGATTGCACAGGCCCCCGGACAGGGAAAGCATGATCCTATGGATATGTTCGATGAAATGCAGGGGCAGAACGGGCAAATTCGCAGCCCATATGCCAAGTTCGACGCCTGGCTGAGCGAGGAAGATGCCGCTCGTCTGCGGGCCAAAAGTCGTGAGGCGGAGGACCTCTTTCGCCTCACGGGGATTACCTTCAATGTCTATGGGCGGTCAGAGGCCGAAGAGCGTCTGATCCCGTTCGACATCATTCCGCGCATTATTTCGGGGCGAGAATGGCAGCGGCTGGAAAGGGGCATCGAACAGCGCGTCCGCGCGATCAACGCATTCTTGCATGATATATATCACCGGCAGGAGATCCTGCGCGCCGGGCGTGTGCCGCAAGAGATGATCGCGAACAACGTGGCGTTTCTACCTCAGATGATCGGAATGATGCCGCCGGGGGGTGTTTATACCCATATCACCGGCATCGACCTTGTGCGCACGGGACCGGATGATTTCTTTGTGCTTGAGGATAACGCGCGCACACCATCGGGTGTCAGCTACATGTTGGAAAACCGCGAAACCATGCTGCGGATGTTTCCAGAGTTGTTCTCTAGAAATCAGGTGCGTCCAGTGTCGGACTATCCGCGCAACCTGCGCCGTTCGCTCGCGGCCTCTGCGCCTGCGGCCTGCGAGGGTACGCCAACGGTTGCGGTGCTCACACCCGGTATCTACAACTCGGCCTATTACGAACACGCCTTTCTGGCGGACAAGATGGGCATTGAGCTGGTCGAAGGGCATGACCTGAGGATCGTGGATGGGCGTGTCGCGATGCGCACGACACGCGGGTATCAGCCCATTGATGTGCTCTATCGCAGGGTGGATGATGATTTCCTCGACCCGCTCAACTTCAACCCCGAGAGCGCGCTTGGCGTTCCGGGTATCATGGATGTCTACCGGGCAGGCGGCATCACCATCGCTAATGCCCCCGGTACGGGCATTTCCGATGACAAGGCAATCTATAGCTACATGCCCGAGATTGTCGAATTCTACACCGGCGAGCGGCCCATCCTGCAAAACGTGCCGACCTGGCGCTGCAATGAGAAAGAGAGCCTCGATTACGTTCTTGCTCATCTGTCTGAACTGGTGGTCAAGGAGGTGCATGGATCGGGCGGCTATGGCATGCTGATCGGCCCAGCCGCGAGCAAGAAGGAGCTCAAGGAGTTCGAGCGCAAGCTGCGCGCACGGCCCGGCAATTACATCGCACAACCCACGCTCAGCCTATCGACCGTGCCGGTGTTCACCAAGTCAGGGCTGGCCCCGCGGCACGTCGATCTGCGGCCATTTGTGCTGATGTCGCCCGAGGGGATCAACGTGACACCCGGCGGGCTGACGCGGGTGGCCATGAAAAAGGGATCGCTGGTGGTGAATTCGTCCCAAGGTGGCGGCACCAAGGACACTTGGGTGCTGGAGGACTAAAGGATGCTGGGAAAAACCGCCGGAGGTCTGTTCTGGATGGCGCGTCTGCTAGAGCGCGCCGAAAATACGTCGCGGATGATCGAGACCGGGCAGCGCATAGCGCTGACGCGCGCCGGCAGTGGTGCCGATGACTGGCTGTCGGTCTTGCAGGCTGCGGCGGTAGCCTATGGCTATCAACAGAAACACGCCGAAGTGTTGCCCGAACTGGCGATCGACTGGATGTTGCGCGATCCTGACAATCCATCCTCCGTGATGGCGGTGATCACACAGGCGCGGCACAACGCGCGTCTGGTGCGCACCGCGCTCACGCACGAAGCATGGGAGGCGGTCAATTCCTTTTGGATGCTGCTGAAAGAGGCGCTTGCGCGCAAAGTGGCGACCCGCGATTTGCCCAAGGTCCTGTCGCTGATCCGCGAGCGTAATGCGCTGGTGCGTGGGGCGATCCTTGGAACCATGCTGCGCAACGAAATCTATGATTTCATTCGCATCGGCACCTTTATCGAGCGCGCCGACAACACCGCGCGGATTCTTGACGTGAAATACTATGTGCTTCTGCCGTCGGCTGCGGCAGTTGGTTCTCGGCTGGACAATGTGCAATGGGACACGATCCTGCGTTCGGTCAGTGGCGAGGGCGGGTATCGGCTGACCATTGGTCCCGATGTCACACCGATGGGAATTGCGCAGTTCCTGATCCTCGACAAGCGTATGCCGCGCAGCCTGAATTTCTGCTGCGCGAAGCTTCGCGATAATCTCAACTATCTTGCAACAGATTACGACCTGCGCCTGCCATGCCACCAGCAGGCCGACACGCTCTGTCGCCGGTTCATGACCCACGATGTCGCCGCAATCTTTGATTACGGGCTACATGAATATGTGCAGGAAGTTCTTGGCCATCTGGGCAAGCTCAGCCACCAGATCGAGATTGATTACAGGTTTTACGGATAGCTCATGCACCTCGCCATAAAGCACCTCACCCATTACACCTATTCCGCGCCAGTCCCATATGGCGTGCAGCAACTCCGGCTCTATCCCAAGCCGACGCGCGGGCAGCGGCTAATCAGTTGGTCGGTCACGGTAGAGGGCGCCACGCAGCAGGCCGAATTCACCGACCATCACCGCAATCACGTCGTGATGTTCAGCTTCGACCCCGATGTGACCGAATTGATCATCCGCTCCGAGGGCGTTGTAGAGATGACCGATACGGCCGGAATTGTCGGTCCGCATGAGGGCATGGCACCGCTATGGCTGTTCCAACGCCCGACAGATCATACTCGCGCCGGCAAGGGCTGTCGCGAGATCCTGCGCAGTGTCGAGGGCGATGGGAATCTTGCCCGGCTTCATGATCTCTCAACACGGGTGCATGCCGCCATCGCTTATGAAACCGGCAAGTCGGAGATAGCCTGGACGGCAGAAGATGCGCTGGCTGCCGGTCACGGCGTCTGTCAGGATCATGCGCATGTCTTCATTGCCTGCGCACGTGCAATGGGTCTTCCGGCGCGGTATGTTTCGGGTTATCTGCGTATGGACGGACAGGACGAGCAGAGCGCGACACATGCTTGGGCAGAGGCCCATGTCGAGGGTCTGGGTTGGGTTGGATTCGATGTATCGAACGCCATTTCGCCCGATACGCGCTATGTGCGGGTTGCGACCGGGCTGGACTATACCGAAGCCGCGCCGATTTCCGGGCATCGCTACGGGACGGCAGCCGAGAACATGGATGTGACGCTGCACGTGACGCAGCAACAGTGACAGAGGGTTTCAGACGTGACCTATTGCGTGGGCTTATGCCTTGATCGCGGCATCGTCTTCATGTCCGACACTCGTACCAATGCGGGGCTCGATAATATCTCGACCTTTCGCAAGCTGCACACCTGGCAATTGCCCGGCGAGCGCGCGATGGTGCTGTTGACAGCGGGAAATCTGGCAACGACACAGGCCGTTATCAGCCTGCTCGAAGAGCGGACCAAAGCACATGACGAACGCGACCCGACCATCCTGTCGGTGCCATCGATGTTTCAGGCCGCACGTCTCGTCGCAGGCACGCTGCGCGATGTGATCGAAACCCACGCGAGCACCGGACAACGCGCCGACAGCACATTCAACGCCACGATGATCCTTGGCGGGCAGATCAAGGGCGGTCCACCGCGCCTGTTTTTGATCTACCCCGAAGGTAACTTTATCGAAGCCAGCCGCGAAACGCCCTTTTTTCAGATCGGCGAGACCAAATATGGCCGTCCCATACTAGTGCGCGCCTATGAACCCGGCATGAGCTTTGCCGATGCGATGAAACTGTTGCTTGTCAGCTTTGACTCGACCATCAAGGCCAATCTGTCGGTCGGCTTGCCGCTCGATATGTGCATATACGAGGCGGACAGCATGCGATTACACCCAGTGCACCGCATCGAGGCGGATGATCCTTATTTCAGCACGATCTCGGATGGATGGGGGGACGCCCTCAAGCGCGCGTTCGAGAGCCTGCCAAACCCCGAGATTTGAGAATGGCCGGGGTTATGCCCGGCCAAATCCCCCTGCCGTCGGTGTGATCACGGTCACGGCTTCGCCTGCCTCCAGCACTGTCTGGTCGCAGGCGTTCAGCACCTCGACAGCGCCTGAAAGGCGACGCACTTCAGTTCGGCCCGCCTCACCCGCGCCGCCGCCTGCGCCGCCCTGCGGCGGGCGGTTGCGATGCGACGACAGGATCGCGCAATCCATCCGGGTGAGGAACCGCAAGGTGCGGATCGTGCCATCCCCGGCGTTTGCGGCTCCTTTGCCGCCCGACCTGGGACGCAAGGCGAAATTCTCTAGCAACACCGGGAAGCGAAGTTCGAGGATTTCCGGATCAGTCAGGCGCGAGTTGGTCATATGCACATGCACGCCCGATGTGCCGGAAAACTGCCGCCCATCGTTGAACTGACCTGCAGGCGAGCCAGAGCAGATGGTTTCGTAATACTGGAATTCGTCATTGCCGAAGGTCAGATTGTTCATCGTGCCTTGACTGTTGGCCATGGCCCCCATCGCCCCAAAGAGCGCGTTGGTGACATGCTGCGAGGTTTCCACATTGCCCGCCACCACCGCCGCCGGGTAGCGCGGCGAGAGCATGGACCCTTCAGGCACGATGATCCGAATGGGGCGCAGGCAGCCCGCGTTCATCGGGATTGGTGCCTCGACCATCACCCGAAACACGTAGAGCACAGCAGCGCGCGTCACGGGTTCTGGCGCGTTGAAGTTGTTTTTCCGCGCCTCGGATGTGCCGGTGAAATCCACCGTTGCCTCACGAGCGGCACGGTCCACGGTAATCTTGACCCGGATCACCTGACCAGTATCGGTCTCATAGGCGTAGTCGCCATCCGAAAGCTTCTCCAGCACTCGCGCCACCGCTTCGGCGGCGTTGTCCTGAACGTGCCCCATATAGGCCTGCACCACGTCGAGGCCGAAATTCACGACCATCTTGCGCAGCTCGTTGATGCCCCGCGCATTGGCGGCGATCTGCGCCTTGAGGTCGGCCACATTCATGTCGATGTTGCGGCAGGGGTAGGGGTGGTCACCGAGAATCTTGCGCAATGCGTCCTCGCGGAATTGGCCCTGTTCCACCAGACGGAAATTGTCGATCAGCACGCCTTCTTCGTCCACCGTGGTGGCAAGTGGGGTCATCGAGCCCGGAGCTGTGCCGCCCACATCCGCATGATGCCCGCGCGAAGCCACCCAGAAGAGAATGGTTTGACCGCCCTCATCAAAGACCGGCGTGACGACGGTGATGTCGGGTAGATGCGTGCCACCGTTATAGGGCGCATTCAGCGCGAAGACGTCACCGGGGTGAATATCCCCCTCATTGAGACGAATGATCGTCTCGACGCTACGATCCATAGAGCCAAGGTGCACCGGCATATGCGGGGCATTGGCCACAAGCGCGCCGGTGGCGTCAAAAACCGCACAGGAGAAATCGAGGCGCTCCTTGATGTTGACCGATTGAGCGGTGTTTTGCAGGGTTACGCCCATCTGCTCGGCGATCGACATGAAGAGGTTGTTAAACACTTCAAGCAGGATCGGGTCAGCCTCGGTCGTACCAATGGCCATATCGCGCGCCATCCGTTCGTGGCGTGACAAGAGCACATGGTCATGGGCCGTGATCTCGGCCCGCCAACCGGGCTCGACCACAATGGTCTGATTATCCTCGATGATCAACGCAGGGCCGGTGACGCTGTTGCCGGGGGCGAGAGCCGCACGGCGGAATACGCCCGCAGGGGCCCATTCGCCGTTGCAAAAAAGCTTCGTGCGTGTGTCCGTCTGCGCCTCGGAGGCATGGCGACTGGCCTCGCTCTCTGGGGCTTCGGGCGCGGCGGTATCGGTTGCCTCAACCTCGGCGCTGTCGATGATGACGCGTTTGTCTGGCGTGGTAAAACCGAACTGCGCCAGATGCGCCGCCTCGAATTCCGCGCGTGCCTGCGCCGGGGTGTCGTAGGCCACGGGCAGGGCTGTATCGGTGCCGTCATAGCGCAGATAGAGACGCGGACGGATTTCGGCCCCGGTCACGCCCTGGGCCTGCATTTCCTGCATGACCTGCGCGCTCAGGTCATCAAGCACGGAGGTGATGAGGCTATCGCTGCCGTCCTCCAATGGCTCCACCACCATTTGTTGCCGCGACGCGCTGACGCGCGCCAGACCGATGCCATAGGCCGACAGAAGGCCGGAAAGCGGATGGATCAGAACCTTTTCCATGCCCAGAGCATCGGCCACGAGGCAGGCATGCTGACCCCCTGCGCCACCGAAGGAATTCAAGAGATAGCGGGTCACGTCATAGCCGCGTTGCACCGAGATTTTCTTGACCGCGTTGGCCATGTTTTCCACGGCGATGCGCACGAAACCTTCGGCCACCTCCTCGGGTGATTTGCCGTCGCCCGCCTCTGTGGCGATCTCGACAAAGCGTGCCGATACCGTATCGCGATCCAGCGGTTGATCCTGTCCGGGGCCAAAGATCGGCGGGAAGAATTCAGGGTTGAGCTTGCCCAGCATGACGTTAGCGTCGGTCACGGTCAACGGCCCGCCATTGCGATAGCAGGCAGGGCCGGGATATGCCCCGGCGCTGTCAGGCCCAACACGAAACCGCCCCGGTTCGGCATGGAGGATCGAGCCGCCGCCCGCCGCCACCGTATGCACCCGCATCATCGGCGCACGGATACGCACGCCCGCGACCTCGGTGTCAAAGGCGCGCTCATACTCACCCGCGTAATGCGCCACATCGGTCGAGGTGCCGCCCATGTCAAACCCGATGACCTTGTCAAACCCGGCAATCGCGGCGGTCTGCGCCATGCCGACGACGCCCCCGGCAGGGCCAGAGAGAATTGCATCCTTGCCCTGAAAGCGCTCGGCCGCGGTAAGGCCGCCCGAGGACATCATGAATTGCAGCGTGGGGCCCGGCTGACCCGGCGGGGTTGCGCCAAGTGCTGCGGCCACCCGCGCCACATAACGGCGCAGGATGGGTGACAGATAGGCATCGACAACGGTCGTATCGCCCCGGCCCACCAACTTGATCAGCGGCGAGACCTCGTGGCTGACCGACACTTGCGCGAATCCCGCATCGCGCACCGCATCAGCCAGGGCCAGTTCGTGCGCGGGGTTTTTCCAGGCGTGCATCAGCACGATGGCGGCGGCATCAATCCCGGCGCTGCGGGCCTCGGCCAGACCGTCGGCGACGGCGCTCAGGTCGAGCGGGCTCTCGACAGTGCCATCGGCGCGCAGGCGCTCGGGCACCTCGATCACTCGGGAGTAAAGCTGTTCGGGGAGCAAAATCTCCTTGGCGAAAATATCTGACCGTGCCTGATAGGCGATGCGCAGCGCGTCACGAAAGCCGCGCGTGATCAAGAGAACCGTGGCGTCGCCCTTGCGCTCCAACAGGGCGTTGGTGGCAACGGTTGTGCCCATACGAACCGTTCCGATGCGCGCCGCGTCGATGCTACCGCCGAGAAGACGGCGGATGCCCTCGATGGCCGCATCCTCATAAGCCTCAGGATTCTCGGACAAGAGCTTGAGCGGTTCGATCGCGCCCTCGGGGCTGCGCCCGATCACATCGGTAAAGGTGCCACCGCGGTCAATCCAGAAATCCCAGACCTTTTTCATATCGCTCATCCCCATTTCGGATCATTTACATTTTGTTGACAAATTATAAATGATCCGTCAAGCTTTCCTTGAACCGGGGCAACAACCGGTCACATCGCTAAATCAGGGAGACGACAATGAAACACCTCACCACACTTGCCCTCTCAGGGGCGTTTGCCCTCAGCTTTGGGGCCGCGCAGGCGCAGACGACTTGGGATATGCCCACGCCCTACGGCGACTCGGTTTTTCACACCCAGAACATCATGGAGTTTGCCAAGGATGTCGCAACCGCGACCAATGGTGAATTGAACATCACCGTACATTCGGCGGGTTCGCTCTATGCCCACCCCGAAATTCGCGACTCTGTGCGCCGGGGTCTGGCGCCCATCGGGGAGATCCTCATGTCGCAACTGGCGAATGAGGATGCCGTGTTTGGCGTCGACTCGGTGCCGTTCTTGGCGGCCAGTTACGACGATGCCAAGAAACTCTGGGACGCCTCGCGCGACGAGGTGACGGCGCGCTTGGCGGAGCAGGGTCTGACCCTGCTTTTCGCTGTGCCATGGCCGGGCCAGAGCCTCTACCTGACTGAGGAAGTGACCTCGCTCGACCAGATGAAAGGCGTCAGTTTTCGCGCCTACAACACCGCGACCGAGCGTCTGGCGCAGCTGATGGGCGCAGTGCCCACGACGGTTGAGGCGGGCGATATTCCGACCGCCTTTTCGACCTCGCGCGTTGCCGCGATGATCACTTCGCCCTCGACGGGCGTATCCTCGCAGGCCTGGGATTTCGTGAGCCACTACATCGACACGCAAGCTTGGCTACCCAAGAACATGGTTTTCGTGAACACGAGCGCTTTTGAGGCGCTGAGCGAGGCGCAGCAACAGGCGCTGTTCGAAGCCTCTGCCATGGCCGAGGCGCGCGGCTGGCAAATGTCGATGGCGGAAACCGAGGAAAAGATCGCGATCCTAAAGGAAAACGGCATGCAGGTCTCAGCCCCGTCCGAAGAGCTTGCGCGCGGTCTGCGCGAGATCGGCGAGACGATGGCCGGTGAGTGGCGTGCCAGCGCCGGCGATGTTGGGGCCGCAATCCTGTCGGCCTACACCGCGCGCTGACCCCAAGGCGGCGCGGGTGCTGACCCGCGCCGCAATCTTCTGACACAATGGGAGACTGCGGATGCTGCGCGGGCTGCTTGATCGTCTCTATGCAGCGGGGTTTGCTCTGGCCGCCCTCGCGCTCGTCACAATTGCCGGACTGGTTTTGGTTCAGGTGCTGGGGAGGGTGATCGACAAAACCTTGCTCGCCCTCGGTCAAGAGCCGGTGGGCATCGCCATCACCTCTTTGTCGGAGCTGGGCGGGTTTCTGTTTGTCGGCGCGGTTTTTCTTGCCCTTGCGGGCACGCTGCGGGCCGGGGGGCATGTACGGGTCACGCTCTTGATCCATTCGGTCCCGGCACCATTTGCACGCCTGCTCTCAGTGGTGGCACTTCTTCTGGCGCTCGGTCTCTGTGGCTTTGCACTCTACAGCGCCGGGGTTCAGGCCTGGGATTCCTGGGCGTTCAACGCGGTTTCCTTTGGCATGGCGAAGTTCCCGCTCTGGATCCCACAGGCGGTGATGGTGCTTGGGTTGATGCTGTTCTGGATTGCGCTTCTTGATGAGTTGATCGTGCTGCTGAGCGGATCAAGCCCCGCCTTTCAACGGGCCGAAGACGGAAAGGGCATTCAGGATGGGCATTGAAATCCTCTCTCTGCTGCTTGTGATGGTGCTCTTTGGCGTCTTGGCGCTTGGCCTCTGGGTCGGGTTCGGGCTGATTGCCGTGGGGCTGGTGGCGATGGTGCTGGCCAGTTCGGCGCCCGCCGAACTGGTCTTTGGCACAAAGGTCTGGGGCGCGCTGAACATCTGGGATCTGACGGCTCTGCCGATGTTCATATGGATGGGAGAAGTCCTGTTCCGTTCGCGTCTTTCATCGGATATGTTTTCGGGCCTGGCCCCGCTGACCGGACGCTTGCCGGGGCGGTTGCTCCACGCCAATATCTTTGGCTGCGCGTTGTTCGCAGCCGTGTCGGGATCATCTGCCGCAACCACAGCGACCGTTGGGCGAATGTCGGTGCCAGAACTCACGAAACGCGGCTATGATGACAGGATGATCATCGGCACGCTGGCCGGATCGGGCACGTTCGGCTTTCTCATCCCGCCGTCGATCATCCTGATCGTCTATGGGGCAGCTACAGAGCAGAGCATTGCGCGGCTCTTTCTGGCCGGGATCGGGCCGGGCATTCTGCTGGCCGCGCTTTTCTCGGGCTATACGATGATCTGGGCGCTGATGAACCGAGAGCGTATGCCGGAGCGCGAACCTGCGACGTCTTGGGGCGAAAAACTCAGGGCAATCGCGCTTCTGGGCCCGACGGTCCTGTTGATTGTCGCAGTAATCGGTTCGATCTACGCTGGATTGGCATCACCCACAGAGGCGGCTGTCGTGGGCGTTCTGGGCGCGCTGATCCTGTCGGCCTTGGGCGGCTCTCTGGATTGGCAGAGCGCGTGGGAGGCGCTGCGCGGGGCGACGATCACCACCTGCATGATTGCGTTTATCCTTGCAGGGGCTGCCTTTCTCACGGTCGCAATGGGATATACCGGCATACCGCGCGCTCTCGCGGCATGGATCGGGGAACAGGGCTATTCTGCCAATCTGCTCCTTGCGGCACTGGTGGTCTTTTTCATCATTCTCGGCATGTTCCTCGATGGCATTTCCATTGTGGTTCTAACCACTTCGGTCATCCTTCCTATGGTTTTGGCGGCGGGGATTGATCCGATCTGGTTCGGCATTTTTCTCGTCCTCGTTGTGGAAATGAGCCAGATCACGCCGCCGGTGGGGTTCAACCTCTTTGTGCTGCAATCCATCACCGGGCGCAGCATTTTCGAGATTGCGCGCTATGCGTTTCCGTTCTTTCTGCTCTTGGTGCTGGCCACCGCCATACTAACACTCTTTCCGGAGATCGCCCTATGGATACCTCAGACAATGCTCGCCCGTTAGGGCCTGTTGTCTCATCGGCGCATCTGGCGAATTCAGGTTTGCCGGAATTGTCGGAGATGGAGTTTGCCCTGACGATGGCGAACCATGCGTTTCAACGCTGGATGGTCCGCTGCATGACGGCTGCGGGGATGCCGGGACTGACGCCCCTGGAGGTTTTGATCGTGCATCTCGTGCATCATCGGGAACGCGCCAAGAGCCTTGCCGATATCTGCCTCGTGCTCAATATCGAGGACACGCATCTGGTCAATTACGCCGTAAAAAAGCTTGAAAAACAAGGCCTTGTAAAGGCTGGCCGTAACGGTAAGGAAAAAACCATCGCCATTACCGAAACGGGGCAGGACTATTGCGCGCAATATGGTCGCGTGCGTGAGGCCTTGTTGGTGCGCTCGGTGCAACAGATCGGCGTGGACCCGGCAGAACTGTCGCGGTTGGCGGCGCTGCTGCGCGCGCTATCAGGCGGATATGATCAGGCGGCGCGCGGGGCGGCAGCGATTTGATCTCGCTGCTGCATGGGTTGGCGCGACACGGGCGGTTGATGCTCGTTTTGGGGCTGGTCGTGGGAATTCTGGTTCCCGAAGCGGCCAAAGGCCTGGCTCCTCTGATCTTTCCAATGATTGTTTTTCTTCTATTTCTTAGCACCTTGCGCGTTGACGTCTTGCGTGCTTTTCCAGCTTGGGCTGATGTTCCCGGATATGTCGCGATTACCCTGATCATGCAGGTCGTCATGCCGATGGCGGCCATCGGCGCACTAGGAATGGGGGGCGGGCTGTCGTCAACTCTCGGGATCGGGGTGGTGTTGGTGCTGGCAGCCGCCCCGTTGACCGGCAGTCCGGGCTTGACGCTGATGGTGGGTGGTGATCCCGCGCCTGCCTTGCGACAGCTGATCATCGGCACGATGCTCTTGCCATTGACGGTGTTGCCGGTGTTCTGGGTGATGCCGGTGTTTGGCGGCCCGGCAATGGTGGCTATCGCCGCGGCAAAGCTTCTTGGGGTGATTGCCGTTGCGGGGCTGCTTGGCCTGATCCTGCGCAGGCACGTGGGGTTTCTTCAATCTCTTCAAGGGGAAAGGGCGGTTGAGGGACTGATTACCGGGGTCATGGCAGTGGTTGTGGTTGGGTTAATGTCGGCTGTCGGTCCGGCATTGCTGACGGCAAGTCCTGACCTGTTGCGCACATTGGCTTTGGTCTTTGGCCTGAATTTCGGGGCCCAACTTGTGGTGTTTCTCACCGTAGATCGGTTTGGCCGGGCTGCGACGGCACCGCCGCTTGCCATCATTGCCGGGAATCGCAATCTCGCGCTATTCCTTGGGGCGCTGCCAGTGGACACTGCCGCTGACCTGCTGCTTTTCATCGGCTGCTATCAAGTGCCGATGTATGTCACCCCGTTGGTCATGGGACCGGTGATGCGCCGAAGAACAAACAGGGCGTCAGATACGGGGTCTTAGCTATCTGATGATTTACAACCCCAGACAGATTAAACCTTTGGACACTTTCAGTTGCACCTTTTACTAGGCCCTGTGGTCTGATATGCTGCGTTTGTCGACCAAGGTGCCGTTTTATTGATAGAAATACCAATCTCTTGATGAGAAACGGGTTTCGGACCCTGAAATGGCCCCCGCTATCGTGTACCGCCTAGCGGTACCGTTTCAACTTATGGTTGTGTTTCCCAAAACCTGAGCGACCCCACCGATCGAGGGCAGAGTGAGAAATATGAGTATACAGCCGCGTTTCGACGCGACCTCGGACAATGGGCCTGGGAATGGCCATGATGCTTTGCGCGCTCAAAAACGATCCAAGTCTGGGTTTGCAGTCACCGCAGTGCTGCTGAGCCTCGGGGTCGCGATTGTTGTGTTTGCCGCGGCGGGTTTTGTCCTCTCGTCGTTGTGGTGGGCCATTCTTGTGGCTTATGCGGCGCAGGTCAGCTTTATACTCGTGATGCTTGGTGGGTATTACATGCGCATCACTGCGAGAGAGCCAAAAAGCCCCTATGACGTTGAGAGCTGGGACGGGATCCCTGATCGGATCATTGATACCGAACCGCCTGTCTGGTTGTCCTATCGGCCGAGGATGGATGGGCTGAGCCGTGTGCGGCGGGTGGCGGTGAGTGCGGCGAGTGACCGGAACAGCCGTAAATGCTGTGAGTGGCTCGCCGATTACGATTGCGAGGTGCATCTGTGTTCGGACCACGACACGTTGATCGGGGACCTGATTGCGAGGCCAGAGCGGTGGTCCTTGCTGATTGTTGATGTCGATCACATTGGTGGGCTAGGTGCGGTGCCTCAAGAGCTGGAGTATATCCGCAGCGGCCTTGCACAGGTGCCGGTCATCCTGATGAGCAATCGCGCGGAGAAGGACACCCTCGACATTCTGATCCCGCGGAAACAAAATATGGTGTTAGCCAAGCCGTTCTTTCGCAAGTGTTTGTTCACGGCAGTTGAGAAGCTCAACCCTGTCACAGCACAGGATGGGCATTGAGAGAAGGGCCGCGTCCTGCTAAGGGAGGGCAACATTATCCCTTCAGGAGGTTTTCATGGCCGAACATGAAAATGGCACCGCACAAGCCGGGCCACAAATGAAAATGAACATCCTATCGCAATTCATCCGCGATATGTCCTTTGAGAACGTGCTGGCGCAGCGCGGCACCGGGGGAGAGGTGCAGCCGGATGTTCAGGTATCGGTAAACCTGGACGCCAAGAAGCGTAGCGTGGAACATCAATATGAAGTGGTGGTCAAATTGACCATCAACTCGCGGAACAAGGCCGCGAACGAGGTTCTGTTCGTGCTTGAGCTGGAATATGTCGGCGTTTTCCACATTGAGGGCGTGCCGGATGAGCAGCTGCATCCGTTCCTGTTGATCGAATGTCCGCGCATGGTTTTCCCATTCATCCGGCGCATCGTCAGCGATATCACGCATGACGGCGGCTTCCCGCCGCTGAACCTTGAGAATATTGATTTCGTTCAGCTTTATCGCAGCGAAATTGCCCGCCGTCAGGCGCAGGCCGCAGCCCCCAAGGCAGACGCCTAAGAGGGTTTTCGCCAGAGAGCAGCGTCGCCCATCTTGTCCACAAAGGCCTGATGGGCGGCCGCCTCGGACGCGGTCAGACGCGGGGCGAGGGGCGTCGGGCGCGGCATGGGCCGCCACGTGGCTGTTTCGGTCAGCCCACCAGATTTTGTGGCTGGACCTGTTGCCAACACGAAATCCGGCTGTCGGCCGCCGATCAGCTCCAGATAGACCTCGGCCAGTATCTCGGAGTCCAGCAGGGCGCCATGCAGGGTCCGTGCGGAATTATCTATTTGAAATCTGCGACATAACGCATCTAGAGAGGCTGGAGAGCCGGGAAATTTCTTGCGGGCGATGGCAAGAGTGTCGATGGCCTGATCCCAAGGCAATTGCGGCAGTTTGAGCCAACCCAGTTCGGCATTAAGAAATTTCATATCGAAGGCGGCATTGTGGATGACAAGCCGTGCGTCCTGCACGAAATCCAGAAATTCCTGAGCAATTTCAGCGAACAAGGGCTTGTCGCGCAGGAAATCATCCCCCAGACCATGCACGGCAAAGGCCTCTTCCGGCATGGCGCGCTGGGGATTGATGTATTTATGGAAAGTGCGGCCCGTCGGCATGTGATTATAGAGCTCGACAGCGCCGATCTCGACGATGCGATCGCCGGATTCTGGTTCAAAACCAGTGGTTTCCGTGTCGAGGACGATTTCACGCATGGGCCACCCTTTGCCGTATGTCACGCAGGACAGACTGCACCTGGGCGCGGGCAGATTCAAGGGTGTCTGTCGTGATCACGTAATCGGCGCGGGCACGCTTTTCTGCATCAGGCATTTGTTTTTGCAGGATATTTTCAAATTGCTCGGGCGTCATTGTGCCGCGTTCGAGAACGCGGGTGCGCTGCGCCTCGGGGGGGGCGCTGACCACGACGGTGTAATCCATGCCCTTATCTGCACCGGTCTCGAACAGGAGGGGAATATCGAGCACGACGATGGGCGCTGTCTGTGTAAGGTCTGTAAGGTTCTTACGGTGATTTTGTACAAAATCCGCACGGTCGCGCGCGACGAGTGGGTGCACGATGGATTCGATCCGGGCAAGCGCCGAAGGATCAGCCGTGATGATCGATTTGAGCCGCGCGCGGGAGATGCCGCCCTCGTCGACCGCCTCGGGAAAAACCTCGGCCAGGGGTGCCACGGCTGCGCCGCCGGGGGCGTAGAGGCGATGCACGGCGGCATCGGCATCCCAGACCGGACAGCCCTCTTGGTTGAAGAGACGGGCGGTGGTTGACTTGCCCATGCCGATCGAGCCGGTCAGGCCGACCAGAACGGTCATCGCAAAACGGCCGCGCGGGTGGCGCTATCGACAATGGGGCGCACACCGAACCAGCGCTCGAAGGCTGGCACGGCCTGATGCAAGAGCATGCCAAGGCCATCGACGGTGACGCAGCCCATTTTCTCGGCCTCGATCAGAAGCTGGGTCTTGAGGGGCGCGTAAACCAGATCCGTGACCAAGGCCCCGCGCCGCAAGCCATCGAGCGGGACACGTAAGGGGGGTTTGCCCAACATACCGAGAGAGGTGGTGTTGACGACGGTCACGGCGTCTTCGAGCATATTTCCGGCCTGAACCCAATCGACAACGGTCAGACGCTTGCCAAATTCGGATTGAAGTGCCTCGGCGCGGATGCGGGTGCGGTTGGAAATGAATATCTCTGGCACACCGACATCGAGAAGCGAGGCGACAACCGCCCGGGCAGCGCCTCCGGCACCAAGGACGGCGGCTGGCCCGGCCTCTGGTCTCCATGTGGGGGCGTTTTGGCGCAGGTTCTGGATGAAACCGTAGCCGTCGGTATTGTCGGCATGCAGTTTGCCGTCCTTGCGGAAAATGAGCGTGTTGGCCGCGCCGATCAGGGTGGCACGGTCGGTTACGAGATCGGCCAGGGCAAGCGCGCGTTCCTTGTGCGGGACGGTGATATTGACGCCGACGAAGCCCAGTTTAGGCAAGGTTTGTAACACTTGCGCCAGATCGTCAGCGCCAACGTCCATGGGAATATAGTATCCCGCGATTCCATTCGTTCTGAGCCAGTGGCCGTGCAATTGCGGCGATTTCGAATGGGCGACGGGCGATCCGATCACGCCTGCCAGTGGAATTCTGGCCAGAGGCTGTTTGTCATCGCTCATTGTTGCAGGTCTCCTCGGAGGGTGAGAAAGGACAAAAGATCGAGCAGCGGCAGGCCAAGAACCGTAAAATAATCACCATCGACGCGAGAGAACAAGCGAACGCCTTCGGCCTCGAGCTTGTACGCGCCGACGCTGTCGGCAATATCAGGCCAGTTGCGGGAAAGGTAGCCATCGAGCCAATCGTCGGAAAACGGGCGCACCGTCATGCGCGCCGTGCCGATATGCCGCCAAAGCGGGCGGCCCGCCTGACAGATCACGACCGCAGACAAAAGATCGTGACGCTTACCCCGCATGGCGGAAAGCTGAGCGCGAGCCTCATCGACAGTTTCGGGCTTGGACAAAAGGGTACCGCCCAAGTCGAGCACCTGATCGCAACCAATCACGAGCGCGGCGGGATGGCGGGCGCTGATCTTGGTTGCCTTGAGCTCTGCCAGCGCGTCGGCGATGTCACGCGGTTTGGCCCCTTCGGCGAGAAGCGCGGCACGCACGCTTTCTTCGTCCACGCGGGGTGTCGCGGTCTCGAACGCGAGGCCCGCGTTACGCAGAAGGCTCTGGCGGATGGCGGAGCCTGAGGCGAGGATCAGAGGGGCGTTCATGTGGATAACCTGCGGAATAACGTAATGGAATGTCTAGGAACAATTACGGGAGAAATCCATCCCGTGCGCGCGGCTGGGGACAAGAGCGAATTCCGGGAAAATTCCACCTGAGTTTTGCGGCTGTGGGAAAGAATAACTGGAGGGTTGGGATAGGTCGGATCTGGCAGAGTTATTCACAGAAGCGAGGGCCTAGGCGTGGGACATTCAATTTTAGGATCGCATTGATATTAAACACGAAAGTGGAGATTTTCGATAGAGTCCAGAGAGATGCTGGAAATCCGTCACCACAGTTATCCCCATGGGGATAATCCTGTGGGGTTGCTGATTATCCACAGACTTGGAACGCCCTACATCCAACTACATCCTTTCTTATATCTTACTTAATATTTAAGAAGACCAAGAATGGATCGGAGCGCAGCATGAGTGATATTTTGAGCTTGGCCTACCCTTGGATCAAGGCGCTGCATATCATGTCGGTGATCGCGTGGATGGCAGGGTTGTTTTATTTACCGCGTCTGTTTGTTTATCACACGGAGCAATCACAGCCGGGGGATAGCCGGGACGCAGTATTTCAAGTGATGGAATACAAGCTGTTGCGGTATATCATGCAGCCGTCAATGATCGCGACCTGGGGTTTTGGTCTGTTGCTTGTGATGACGCCGGGGATTGTCGATTGGGGATCGGTCTGGCCCTATACGAAATTTGCGGGTGTGGTTGTCATGACGTGGTTTCACATGTGGCTGGGTCTGCGGCGCAAGGAGTTTGCGCGGGGTGCCAATACCCGCACGGGTCGGCAGCACCGGATCATGAACGAGGTGCCGACACTGGCGATGGTGGTGATCGTGTTGTCGGTCGTCGTGAAATTCTGAGCTGGATTGACGCGGAGGGGCCTGTTGCCTATGTAGGCGCTGGGCCGCCGTTCTGGTGGCTGTCGAATCCCCGTTTCTGACCATAGGCCGCATCCGAATTCGGGTGTCACCAGAGGATTTCCCATGTCCGAAGACCGTTTGAACCTGTCCGATCTCAAGGCGCTGAGCGCCAAGGAGTTGTTGACGATTGCCGAAGAGTTGGAGATCGAGAACGCCTCGACCATGCGCAAGGGCGAGATGATGTTTTCGATCCTCAAGGAGCGGGCCGAGGAGGATTGGACCGTTTATGGCGATGGGGTGCTTGAGGTGCTGCAGGACGGCTTTGGCTTTCTGCGGTCGCCGGAGGCGAATTACTTGCCGGGTCCGGATGATATTTATGTCTCGCCCGACATGATCCGGCAATATTCGTTGCGGACCGGGGATACGATCGAAGGGCAAATGAAGCAGCCCGATGAAACCGAGCGGTATTTCGCGCTGACCTCGGTGACGCAGATCAACTTCGAGGCGCCGGAGCGGGCGCGGCACAAGATCGCGTTTGACAACCTGACGCCGCTCTATCCTGATGAGCGGTTCAAGATGGAAATCGAGGATCCGACCATCAAGGATCGGTCCGCGCGGATCATCGACCTTGTTGCGCCCATTGGGAAGGGGCAGCGGTCCTTGATCGTGGCGCCGCCGCGCACCGGGAAGACCGTTCTCTTGCAGAATATCGCGCATAGCATCGAGAAGAATCACCCGGAGTGTTATCTCATCGTGCTGCTGATTGACGAGCGGCCCGAAGAGGTGACGGACATGCAGCGCTCGGTCAAGGGCGAGGTGGTGAGTTCGACGTTCGACGAGCCGGCGACACGGCATGTGGCGGTGTCGGAGATGGTCATCGAAAAGGCCAAGCGGTTGGTCGAGCATAAGCGGGATGTTGTGATCCTGCTCGATTCGATCACGCGCCTGGGCCGCGCCTATAACACGGTGGTACCGTCGTCGGGTAAGGTGCTGACCGGGGGTGTGGATGCCAATGCGTTGCAGCGACCGAAGCGGTTCTTTGGGGCAGCGCGGAATATCGAAGAGGGTGGATCGTTGACGATTATTGCGACAGCCTTGATCGACACCGGTAGCCGGATGGATGAGGTGATCTTTGAAGAATTCAAGGGCACCGGCAACTCTGAAATCGTTCTGGATCGCAAGGTGGCGGACAAGCGCGTGTTCCCGGCGATTGATATTCTCAAGTCGGGCACGCGGAAAGAGGACCTGTTGATTGACAAGGGCGATCTGCAGAAGACCTTTGTTCTGCGCCGGATTTTGAACCCGATGGGGACCACGGATGCGGTCGAGTTCCTGTTGTCGAAGCTCAAGCAGACGAAGACGAATGCCGAGTTTTTTGACTCGATGAATACCTGAGTCGGAGCGGAAATGGAGGTGTCCGGATGGACACGGTCTATGCCTTGGCCACAGCGCAGGGGAAGGCGGGGGTTGCGGTTGTCCGTGTGAGTGGGCCCTGTGCCTTTGACGCGTGCGATCAGATCTGTGGCGACGTGCCCGAACCGCGCCGCGCGGCCCTGCGGGTGCTACGGGACGGCAATGGTGAGCGTCTGGATCAGGCTCTGGTCCTGACATTCGCAGAGAAGCAGAGCTTCACTGGTGAGGAGACGGTGGAATTTCATCTGCATGGCAGCGCAGCGGTGGTTGCGGCTGTTCTTGACAGGCTTGGGCGGATCGAGGGGCTTCGGCTGGCGGAACCCGGTGAGTTCACGCGCAGGGCGTTGGAGAACGGACGGCTTGATCTGGCGCGGGTTGAGGGGCTTGCGGATCTCATTGATGCGGAGACTGAAGCACAGCGCAAACAGGCGCTGCGGGTGTTTTCCGGCGCCTTGGGTGAAAAATGCGAGCGTTGGCGCGGTCTTTTGATCCGCGCGGTGGCGCTTTTGGAGGCGACGATTGATTTTGCGGATGAGGAAGTACCGGTTGACGTCTCGCCCGAGGTGACGGGCTTGGTGCGTCAGGTTTCTACGGCGTTGGAGCAGGAAATTGCAGGTAGCCGGGTTAGCGAGCGGATTCGAATCGGATTCGAAGTTGCAATCATCGGTGCGCCAAATGTCGGAAAATCAACGCTTCTGAATAGTTTGGCGGGGCGGGAGGCGGCGATCACCTCGGAATATGCTGGGACCACGCGCGATGTGATAGAGGTGCGGATGGACTTGGCGGGGTTGCCGGTGACGTTGCTCGATACCGCGGGCTTGCGAGAAACGGCGGATGCGATTGAGTCCATTGGCATCGCGCGGGCGCGGGCGCGAGCGGATGCGGCCGATTTACGGGTATTTCTGGTAGAGGCTGGACAAGAGCCCGAAATGGAGCCGCGAGCGGATGATATCGTTGTGTGGGCCAAGGCGGATTTGCTGGGTGACGCGGGGAACGCTGTTTCAGGCAAGACCGGATTGGGTGTTGGCGCGCTGGTGGAGAGGATTGGGCAGGCATTGAGTGCGCGGGTGGCCAATGCCGGCATTGCGACGCGGGCAAGGCACCGGCAAGCGATGGAGCGCGGATTGTTGGCTTTGCAGGCGGCTCTGGACATTCTTCCTCGTGGGGAATCCGTGGCGGAGGTGGCAGCGGAGGAGTTACGTATAGCTATCCGCGCTCTTGATTCTCTGGTAGGACGAATAGATGTTGAGATGGTTCTCGACGAGATTTTCGCCAGCTTTTGCTTGGGTAAATGAGAGGTGTTTCACGTGAAACATTTTGACGTCATCGTGATTGGCGGCGGGCATGCCGGTGTCGAAGCTGCGCATGTGGCGGCACGGATGGGGGCGCGGACAGCGCTGGTGACGTTGAGCCGTGGCGGAATTGGCGTAATGTCCTGCAACCCGGCAATCGGGGGGCTGGGCAAGGGACATCTGGTTCGTGAAATCGACGCTCTGGACGGCGTCATGGGCCGAGTTGCGGATCGGGCGGGCATCCAGTTTCGTCTTTTGAATCGACGCAAAGGTCCCGCAGTTCAAGGGCCAAGGGCGCAGGCGGATCGCAAGATTTATCGCGACGAGATGTTGCGCGAAATGGAGGGCTGCCCAACCTTGGATATCGTTGAGGGGGAGGCCGCAGATTTTCTGACGCAGGGCGACCGGGTGGTCGGCGTGCAGCTGGCGGATGGTAGTGAGATCGCTGGTTCCGCGGTGGTGTTGACGACGGGTACTTTTTTGCGTGGTGTGATTCATATTGGCGACGAATCCTATCCGGGTGGTCGAATGGGAGATCGCCCGGCCATACGTCTGGCGGAGCGCATGGATGGATTTGGCCTTCCGATGGGGCGATTGAAGACTGGCACGCCCCCGCGGCTGGACGGCAGAACGATTGACTGGTCGCGTTTGGAGGAACAGCCCGGGGACGATGAGCCTGTCCTATTTTCGTTTCTGTCGAAAAGCCCCATGGCACGGCAGATTTCCTGCGGGATTACCCATACGAATGAGCAGACCCATGCTATTATCAGGGAGAATCTGAGCAGATCTGCGATGTATGGCGGTCATATCGACGGGATCGGGCCGCGTTATTGCCCGTCAATCGAGGATAAGATCGTTCGATTTGCCGATAAAGCATCGCATCAGGTGTTTTTGGAGCCAGAAAGCCTCTCTGATCAAGTGATTTACCCGAACGGAATTTCAACATCCCTACCTGCATCGGTGCAAAAGGCCTACGTTCGCTCTATTCTGGGCCTCGAGCAAGTTGAGATTCTGCAGCCAGGGTATGCGATTGAATATGACTATGTGGATCCGCGCGCGCTTGATAGCCGCCTGGCGGTTAAATCCGTCCCCGGGCTTTTCCTTGCGGGGCAGATCAATGGCACCACAGGATATGAGGAAGCTGCGGCGCAAGGACTGGTTGCAGGTCTGAATGCGACGCTGGAGGCGAAAGGGCGCGATCCGGTACATTTTAGTCGAACAGACAGCTATATTGGGGTGATGATTGATGATTTGACCACCCGTGGCGTCAGCGAGCCCTATCGGATGTTCACGTCACGCGCGGAGTTCCGTCTGTCGCTGCGTGCGGATAACGCCGATCAGCGGCTTACGCCTCTGGGTATTGAGCTCTGCTGTGTGGGTGCCGCGCGCCGCGCCGTATTTGATGACAAGATGGAGCGGTTGGTGCAAGGTAGAGAGCTGCTGGAGGCGGCGAGTTACACGCCGCGTCAATTGGCTGAAAGCGGTCTCAGGGTCAATCAGGACGGTGCGCGGCGCAGCGCCTTTCAGGTTCTGTCTTTTCCTGATGTCTCTTTTGCCGATCTCCTGCGGCTTGATCCACAATATGGCGTGATTGATCCCGAGTGTCAGGAACAGCTTGCACGCGACGCTCTTTATGTCAGCTATATCGACCGGCAGGCCCGGGATGTGGCGATGATGAAACGGGATGAGGCGCATTCCATTCCCGAAGGATTTTCCTATCGGCGGATCGAGGGGCTGTCCAACGAACTCAAGGGGAAGCTGGAGCGGGTGCGTCCGGAGAACCTCGCCCAGGCGGCTCGGATCGAAGGGATGACGCCGGCAGCGCTGAGCTTGATTCTTTCCAAGTTGCGTCAGGCCGCACGGGAGAAGATCGCGTGACCGGCTTGCCGGATGTTTCACGTGAAACACAAGAGCGGCTAGAAATCTACGGGGATTTGCTGACCAAGTGGAACCCGCGCATCAACCTGGTTTCAAAAAAGAGCCTGGAAGAGATGTGGACCCGGCACTTTGCCGACTCGGCGCAGATTTATGCGATGGCCCCGCATCCCGTCGACCATTGGGTCGATATGGGATCGGGGGGAGGCTTTCCAGGTTTGGTGGTTGCGATTCTGGGCCGGGACCGCGAGTCGCCGCGACGGGTAACCCTGATCGAATCGGACGCTCGAAAGGCGGCGTTTCTGCGGGTTGTCATCCGTGAAGCAGGCCTCAATGCCACGGTCCTCAACGAGCGGATCGAGAAAACAGAGCCGCAACATGCAAATGTGCTCTCGGCGCGCGCGTTGACCGACCTGAACGGGCTGTTGGCTTTTGCTGAGCGGCATTTGGCGCCGGACGGTGTTGCGCTCTTTCCCAAAGGTGTAAGCTGGGAAAATGAGCTGACCACTGCCGAAAGAACGTGGTGTTTCAACCATCGACTTGTTAAAAGTGCCACAGAAGACGGTCCCGTCATTTTCGCCATTACAGGAGTGTCCCGTGCCTGATCCGACGCGCCCCGAAGGACCGAAAATCATCGCGATTGCCAACCAAAAAGGCGGGGTGGGAAAGACGACGACGACCATAAATCTGGCGGCGGCGCTCGCAGAAACGGGCGCGCGCGTGCTGATCGTTGATCTTGATCCGCAGGGTAATGCCTCGACCGGGCTTGGGCTTGAGGTCGCCGCGCGGCGCGTCACGGTGTACGACCTGTTGCTGGAAGAGGCGCCTCTGGGCGAGGTTATCCAGCCTACCATGCAGGATGGGCTCTCGATCATTCCGTCCACGGTCGATCTTTCCTCTGCGGATATTGAGCTCATTTCGAACGAAAAACGCAGCTTTCTGCTGCATGATGCCCTTCGGCAGCCTGCGATGGATGCGTATGCGTTTGATTACGTGCTGATCGATTGCCCTCCGTCGCTCAATCTTTTGACGGTGAATGCGATGGTTGCGGCGCATTCTGTTCTGGTGCCGCTACAGAGCGAGTTTTTTGCCCTTGAGGGCCTGTCGCAGCTCTTGCTGACCATACGCGAAATCCGGCAGACCGCGAATCCGGCGTTGCGGATTGAGGGGGTCGTGTTGACAATGTTCGACTCGCGCAACAATCTCTCCACGCAGGTTGAGCAGGACGCACGCGACAACCTGGGCGAGCTGGTGTTCCGTACCAGGATCCCGCGTAACGTGCGCGTAAGCGAAGCGCCGTCTTATGCGATGTCTGTGCTACGTTACGATCCGCTGTCCAAGGGGGCGCAGGCTTACCGCGATCTGGCACAGGAACTGATTGAAAACACGGCGCGAATCGCCGCCTGATCAAAGGGAATCGGCTATGACCGGCAAAAAATCTCAACCGCGTGGTCTGGGCCGTGGGCTGTCAGCGTTGATGGCGGATGTCACGACAGAGGGTCCGGAGCGCCCTGCCGATACGCCACGGCGCCCAGATCTGTTGGTGCCGGTGGAAAAAGTCCGGCCCAATCCAAACCAGCCGCGACGCGATTTCGACAGCGTGCTGCTCGAAGATCTGGCGCGCTCGATTGCGGAAAAGGGCGTTTTGCAGCCACTGATCGTGCGTCCCATCGCGGATCGGGAAGGAGAATATGAAATCGTCGCCGGGGAACGCCGCTGGCGGGCGGCGCAAATGGCCAAGCTGCATCAGATCCCTGTTCTGGTGCGTGATTTTAACGATACCGAGGTTCTCGAGGTTGCGATCATCGAGAATATTCAGCGCGCCGATCTCAATCCGGTGGAAGAGGCCTTTGGCTATCAGCAGCTGATGCAGAAATTTGGCCATACGCAGGAACGTCTGGCTGAGGCGCTTGGCAAGAGCCGGAGTCACATCGCCAATTCGGTGCGGCTTTTGTCGCTTCCCGACGAGGTCTTGGGGTATGTGCGCGAGGGCAAGCTGTCTTCGGGCCATGCGCGTGCGCTGATCACGCTGGACGACCCGGCTGCCGCGGCCCGGCAAGTGATTCAAAAGTCCCTGTCCGTGCGTGACACCGAAAAGATGGTCAAGACCGGAATCGGTAACATTTTCATGGAAACCGGACGCTCAGCCAAGCCGCGTAAGGAAGTTCTCAAGGATGCCGACACGCGGGCGCTCGAGGATGATTTGTCGGCCAGCCTTACGATGAAGGTCGAGATTGAGCATGTTCCGGGGCAAGAGAATGGCCGGATCACCATACATTATGCGTCACTCGACCAATTGGATCGCCTGATTGGTATGCTCAGTATTTAATCCGGCAAGAGATCACGAATCACCGCGTTGAGCACCGCGCGCCCCGCGCGGGTTGCGCGCAAGCGGTGACCGTGCGTTTCGATCATGCCAATGGACTTGAGGTGCTTGATGGCGCCTTCGTCCAGCGGCTTTCCCCCAAGCGACGCAACCCGTGCCGGATCAATTCCATCCGTGATCCGCAGACCCATGAGCAGGTATTCCACAGCCTGATCCGGACCGGATAGAATATCCCATGTTTCGCTTGCTTGGCGATGTTCAACACTGCCCAGCCATTTGCCCGGAGCGCGAAGCGCCTCGGTCGCGTATTTACGACCGTCGCGGGTGAGTCGGCCATGCGCACCGGGCCCGATGCCGATATAATCGCCGTAGCGCCAATAGATCAGGTTGTGCCGTGATTCCGCCCCGGGGCGCGCGTGGTTCGATACCTCATAGGCGGGCAGGCCCGCGGCCTCGCAGATGTCTTGCGTTACCTCATACATTTCGGCGGCGGTATCGTCCTCTGGCAAGCCGCGCAGTCGGCCCGCCGCGTAGCGATCGCCAAAGGCGGTGCCGGATTCGATGGTGAGCTGATAGAGAGACAGGTGATCGGCCGCCATCGAAAGCGCGTCACGCAGTTCGGATGCCCAATCCGAGAGGGATTGATCCTGACGGGCATAGATCAGGTCGAAAGAGACACGCGTAAAGTTTTCTCTCGCTATATCAAAGGCTTGCCTTGCTTCTGAAACGCTGTGGATACGGCCTAACCGTCGAAGATCGCGATCGTTCAACGCCTGAATGCCCATCGACACGCGGGTAATGCCCGCTTGGGCAAAGGCACGAAATCGTCCGCCCTCGACCGAACCGGGGTTCGCCTCGAGTGTGATTTCCGGATCATTGGCCATGGGCCAATGCTGTCTGATACGGTCCAGAATTGCCGCCACCGTTTCGGGTGCCATCAGGCTCGGCGTGCCCCCGCCGAAAAATATTGTGTTCAGCACCCGATCGGGCGCCAGCGCCGCGTAACGGTCAATTTCGCTCAGATAGGCCGCGCACCAGCGATCTTGATCGATCTGCCGCGCGACATGGCTGTTGAAATCGCAATAAGGACATTTGGCCTCGCAAAACGGCCAATGGAGATAGAGGCCAAAGCCACCCTGTTGCCAATCCTCAGCCAAAACAGCCAGCGACCAGTTTACGAAAGGCGTCTGCGCGATGGCTGATGCGATTCTTTTGCGATGCCGTCATTTCAGCAAAGGTCAGATCATGGCCAAGAGGCTGGAACATCGGATCATAGCCATGCCCCTCCGCGCCCCGCGTGGGCCAGACCACCCAGCCCTCGATCGTGCCCTCGAAAACTTCGTCATGCCCATCAGGCCAGGCCAAGACCAGGGTGCAACAAAATCGCGCTGTCCAGGGCTGTGGTTCCTTGCTGTCCAAGAGCGCATGATGGGCACGCAGCATCGCCTTGTTAAAGTCACGCCCAGTCTCTGTTTCGGCCCAATCGGCCGTATAGACGCCAGGTGCACCGTCGAGCGCGTCAATTGCGATGCCGGAATCATCCGAGAGCGCGGGTAGGCCGGTGGCCTGGGCGGCCGCATGGGCCTTGATCCGCGCGTTCCCGACAAAAGTCGTCTCTGTTTCGGCAGGTTCCTGCAGGCTAAGGGCTGCCGCGCCGACCACCTCGACTCCGTAAGGCGCCAGAAGCGCACGAATTTCGTCGAGCTTGCCTGCGTTATGGGTGGCGACCAGCAGCCGGTCGTCGGTGAATTTACGCACCCGTCGCCTCGCGCTGTATCGCGACCAATTGGTCGATGCCCTGTTCGGCCAGATCAAGCAATGCGTTCATCTGGTCGCGGCTATAGGTTGCACCTTCGGCACTCATTTGCACTTCGATCAGGCGCTTGGTGCCGGTCATGATGAAATTGCCATCGACCCCGGCCTCGCTGTCCTCGGGGTAATCGAGATCGAGAACGGGCTGGCCGGCGTAGATGCCGCAGGACACTGCGGCCACCGGGTCGGTCAGCGGATCGCTCAGTACGTCACCCGTCTTCATCAGTTTTTGTACCGCCAGTTTGAGTGCGACCCAGCCGCCGGTGATCGAGGCGCAGCGGGTGCCGCCGTCTGCCTGAATTACGTCGCAATCCACCGTGATCTGACGCTCGCCCAATGCCACGCGGTCCACACCTGCGCGCAGGCTGCGGCCGATCAGGCGCTGGATTTCAACGGTGCGTCCGCCCTGTTTGCCTGCTGTTGCCTCACGGCGCATGCGGCTCCCGGTCGAGCGGGGCAGCATGCCATATTCCGCCGTGACCCAGCCCAGCCCTGAGCCTTTGACAAAGGGCGGCACACGCTCTTCGATGGTGGCGGTGCATAGAACATGGGTATCGCCCACCTTGATCAGGCAAGAGCCCTCTGCATGTTTGAGAACGCCTGTTTCAATTGAAACGGAGCGCATTTCGCTTAAATTTCTTCCCGACGGCCGCATGACAGGTCCCTTTCCTTGGTCGCCCCGGGATATATGGGCTAGGCCTCCCATGGCAACCCCGATTGACCTTTGGCCGTTGCGGTCCTTAATAGCTCAAGAGACAGGAAGCCAAGCAGATGACAGACGCCGCCTCGATCCTTGAACAGCTCAATGACCGCTCACGCGAGGTGTTTCGCCGCGTGGTCGAGAGTTATCTGGCCAATGGTGATCCGGTCGGGTCGCGCACCCTGACCCGTGATTTCAGCGAAAAGGTCAGTGCCGCCACAATCCGCAACGTGATGCAGGACCTGGAATATATGGGTCTCTTGGGCAGTCCCCATATCAGCGCCGGTCGGATACCCACGCAAGAGGGCCTGCGTATGTTCGTCGATGGTCTGCTTGAGGTCAGCAATCTAGAGGCCACGGACCGGCAGGCGATTGATGCAACAGTGGGCAGCAATTCGCAGGATGTCGGCGGCGTGCTGGACCGGATCGGGGCGGCGCTTTCTGGTGTGACGCGGGGTGCATCCTTGGTGCTGGCACCCAAACATGAGGCCCCGATCAAGCATATCGAGTTTGTGAGCCTTGGTCATGATCGCGCGCTTGTGGTGTTGGTGTTTTCCGACGGTCATGTCGAGAACCGGATTTTCACCCCGCCGCCGGGGCAAACACCCAGCTCCATGCGGGAGGCTGCGAATTTTCTCAATGCGCTGATCGAGGGCAAGACCCTGTCGGATTTGCAGACAGTGATCGCGCGTCAGATCGCGGCGCGGCGGCAGGAGATTGATCAGCTTGCCCGTGATCTCATTGATAGCGGACTTGCCGTCTGGGAGGGCGAGGGCGACAAATACGAGCGATTGATCGTGCGTGGGCGCGCAAATCTGCTGAGCGGCGCCCCTGAGGAAAAGGATCTCGAGCGGATTCGCATCCTGTTTGACGATCTCGAACGCAAGCGCGACATCGCAGATTTTCTGGAACTGGCCGATGAGGGGGCCGGTGTGCGCATTTTTATTGGCTCCGAGAACAAACTTTTCTCACTTTCGGGTTCCTCTTTGGTGGTCTCTCCATATATGAACGCTGACCGTAAGATCATCGGTGCAGTGGGGGTTATCGGCCCCACGCGCCTCAATTACGGGCGGATTGTGCCGATCGTGGATTACACGGCGCAGCTCGTGGGCAAACTGATCTCCGACCGGAGCTAGAGGTGAAGAATGGCAGAGCCGAAAGAAGACAGCTTTCTCGATGATATCGAAGAGGCCGCCGCGCAAGAGCGCGAGCGCATGGATGACGATATGAGCGATGACGCAGTAGAGCTTGATGCGCTGCGCGCCGAGCGGGACGCGCTGCGTGACAAGTTCATGCGTGCGCTGGCCGATGCGGAGAATGCGCGCAAGCGGTCCGAAAAGGATCGGCGCGAGGCCGAGAATTACGGCGGGTCCAAGCTGGCACGCGATATGTTGCCAGTGCATGACAACCTCAAGCGAGCGCTGGAAACGGTCAACGAAGAGCAGCGCGCCGGGTCTGCCGCGCTCTTTGAGGGCATCGAGCTGACCCTGCGCGAGCTGCTCAATGTCTTTGCCAAACACGGCATCACCGTGATTGATCCGCAGGTCGGCGACCGATTCGATCCGCAGCATCACGAGGCGATGTTTGAGGCGCCGCTGCCTGGCACCAAAGCGGGTGACATCATTCAGGTGTCCACCCAAGGGTTCATGCTCCATGATCGCATCCTGCGCCCCGCGCAGGTCGGCGTGTCATCGAATCGCGGCTAATGAGCGCAAAGGCGGGGTTTACCCCGCCTTGTCGGCCCGTGCCTCGGCGATAGCCTTGAGTTCATAGATCAGATCCAGCGCCTCGCGCGGCGTGAGCGCGTCGGGCAAGATGGCGGCAAGCCGCGTTTCTACTGCCGACTCGCAGGGTGGCTTTGGTGATGGCGCCGGAGCCACGGCGGCGAAGAGCGGCAGCTCGTCGATCAGCGCCTTTTGCGATCTGTGTCCCTCTCGGTCGCCCTTTTCCAGCGCATCAAGCACGACACGTGCCCGCGCCACGACAGAGGCTGGCAGCCCCGCCAGTTTCGCCACCTGCACGCCGTAACTGCGATCCGCCACGCCACGGCGCACTTCGTGCAGGAAAATGACGTCGCCGTCGTGTTCCTTGACGCGCACGGTGGCATTGTCGACCCGGGCAAGTTTGTCACTGAGTTGGGTCAATTCGTGGTAATGCGTGGCAAAGAGCGCGCGGCAGCCGTTCACCTCATGCAGATGTTCGAGCGTGGCCCAGGCGATGCTGAGCCCGTCCCAAGTGGCCGTTCCGCGCCCGATTTCATCGAGAATCACCAGCGCCTGATTGTCCGCCTGATTGAGAATCGCGGCGGTTTCGACCATTTCGACCATGAAGGTCGAGCGCCCGCGCGCCAGATCGTCCGAGGCCCCGACGCGACTGAAGAGTTGGCTGACAATTCCGATATGGGCGGATTTTGCAGGCACATAGCTGCCGATTTGCGCCAATAGGGCAATGAGCGCATTCTGGCGCAGAAAGGTGGATTTACCTGCCATGTTCGGGCCGGTCAGCAACCAGATGTCACTGCTCTCGCCCAGATCGCAATCATTGGCGATGAAGGGGTCGCCGCCTTGGGCGCGCAGCGCGCGTTCCACCACCGGATGCCGCCCGCCCTCGATCCGGAGTGCGCGGCTCTGGTCCACCACGGGGCGGCACCAGTTCTCGGCGCGGGACAGGTCCGCCAGAGCGGCGGTCAGATCCAGCTCTGCCAGCGCGAGGGCGCATTGGGAAATTTTGGCCGCGTGGTCGAGAATTGCAGTTTTCAGGCTGTCATAGAGACGTTTTTCAATCTCGAGCGCACGACCGCCTGCGTTGAGAATCCGGGTTTCCATCTCGCTCAGGGGCACGGTGGTAAAGCGCAGTTGATTGGCGGTGGTCTGACGGTGTTTGAACGTCTCGTTCAGTGGGGCGCCCAGCATCCGGTCGGCATGGGTGCTGGTCACTTCGATGAAATAGCCCAGGACGTTGTTATGTTTGATCTTGAGCGAGGAAATCCCGGTTTGGGTGATGTAATCGCCCTGCATCCGGGCGATCACGCCGCGCCCTTCGTCGCGCAATTGGCGCGCTTCGTCGAGGTCGCTGTCATAGCCGGGTGCCACAAAGCCGCCATCGCGCACCAGAAGCGGTGGTTCGGCCACAAGCGCCTGATCGAGCAGATCAAGCAGCGCGTCATGCCCGGTCAGACCCGAGGCGGCCTCTTGCAAAAGAGGCGGCAGATCAGAGCCGTCAAGGCGCGCGGCAATCTCCGTCGCCTGTGCCAGACCGTTGCGCACCGCCGCCAAATCACGCGGACCGCCGCGATCCAACCCGAGGCGCGACAGGGCGCGGTCCAGATCGGGCACCTTGCGCAAAGCCTCTCGAAGATCGGTGCAAATGCGGCTCTGTTCCAGCGCGAACTGCACCGCGTCAAGGCGCGCCTGCACGGTGTCGAGCACGCGGCTTGGGCTGGAGATGCGCCGCTCCAGAAGCCGTCCACCTCCGGCTGTCACTGTCCGGTCGATCGCGGCCAGCAGTGATCCGGCGCGCGTGCCAGCCAGGCTGTGGGTCAGTTCGAGATTGCGCCGGGTGGCGGCGTCGATCTGCATCACCCGCGCCTCGTTTTCGCGGGTTGGCGGCCGCAACAGAGGCAATTTGCCCTTCTGCGTGATGTCGAGCCAATCGACGATGGCGCCCATCGCGGCAATCTCGGGACGGGTGAAGGCCCCATACGCGTCAAGTGTATCCACGCCATAGAGCTGGCAGAGCCGCCGCTCGCCGGCTGTGCTGTCAAAGGCGGCTTGTCCCAAACTGGTGAGAGAGGCCCCGGATTCAGAGACTATTTCGCTTAAACCGGCAATGTCCGCCTCGGCCAGCAGCACCTCGCGCGGGGCGAGCCGGGCCAGTTCGGGGCCAAGGCGGGCAGGGGTCAAGGGCATGACATGAAAAGTGCCGGTGGAAATATCGACCCAGGCCAGTGCGCCCGCGCCCCGGATATTTGCGAAACTGACAAGGTAATTGTGGCGGCGGGCCTCAAGCAGGCTTTCTTCGGTCAGGGTTCCCGGGGTGACAAGGCGCACCACCTCGCGCCGGACCACCGACTTGGCACCGCGCTTCTTCGCCTCTGCGGGATCCTCCATCTGTTCGCAGACGGCGACGCGAAATCCCTTGCGAATGAGGGTCAAGAGATAGCCTTCGGCGGCATGGACAGGCACGCCGCACATGGGAATATCCTGATCAAGATGCTTGCCGCGTTTGGTGAGCGCAATATCCAGCGCCTCGGCCGCGGCGGCGGCATCGTCAAAGAACAGCTCGTAGAAATCGCCCATGCGGTAGAAGAGCAGCGCTTGTGGGTACTGCGCCTTGATCTCCAGATATTGCGCCATCATCGGCGTGACGGTTGATCCCGTTGTGTTCACCTGTGCCCCCTGTTCCTCGGGCGACCTTACAAATCCATGGTGCGGGACGAAAGACCAAAGCGTGATTGCGGGCAGGCGCGTCGGTGTTATCGTTGGATAAGAAAACTGAGTATTTGGGCCAAAAAGAAGCGAGTGGGATGATTTTCAATCTCGGATCGATCAATGCCGATCATGTCTACCGCGTTGTGCATCTGCCGCGTGCGGGCGAAACTGTTGCGGTGCAGGGTTACGCGCGGGCGCTGGGCGGAAAGGGCGCCAACCAGTCGATTGCGGCGGCGCGGGCCGGGGCCGAGGTGGTGCATATCGGCGCAGTGGGCGCAGATGGGGATTGGATGGTGGCGGACCTGGCCGAGGCGGGCGTGGATGTGCGGCATGTGCGTCGCGAGTGCGTCGCGTCGGGGCATGCGGTAGTCACGGTTGAGCAGAGCGGCGAGAATGCGATCTTGGTCCACGGCGGCGCCAATCGGGCGCTGCGGCTTGAGGATGTTGAGGCCGCGCTGGCAGAGGCGGGGCCGGGTGATTGGCTCTTGATGCAGAACGAGACGAATTTGCTGCCCGAGGCCGCGCGGCTGGCCGGGGCCAAGGGGCTACGCATCGCGTATTCCGCCGCACCGTTTGATGCGGCTGCGGTGCGGGCGGTGCTGCCTCATATCACACTTTTGATGTTGAATGAGGGGGAGGCGGCGCAGATGGGGCGGGATATGGGCGTGGTCCAGGTCCCGATTCTCTGCGTCACACGGGGCGCGGGCGGTGTGAGCTGGATCGAGGCGGGTTTGGGAAAAACAGTGACTATTCCTGCCCCAGAGGTGGTTGCAGTGGATACGACCGGCGCGGGCGACACCTTTGCCGGGTATTTGGTGGCCGGGCTGGCGGCGGGGGTCGCGCCAGAGCGCGCCTTGCACCACGCGCTTGGTGCCGCCGCGATTGCGGTCACGCGCCCCGGGGCATCGGGAGCGATTCCCACGGCGGCGGAGGTTGCGGCGTTTATGGCTCAGGAGTGACCGGCGAAGGGCGCATCCTTGCCCCAAAGCTCTTTGACACGCGCATCACGCCCGCAGGCGTCGCGGTAGAGTTTGTAAGCGCTGGCCTTGGTTCGGGGGCCAAAGCGGGTAAGGACAATCTCGCTGCTCTTGTAATAATCCTGATGATAGGCGTCGGCGGGGTAAAAGCGCTGGGCGTTGATCACAGGCGTTACGATGTCTTGGTTCAAGGCCGCCTGTGCCTTGGCGATTGCGCTCTCGGCAATACGCTTTTCCGCAGGATCAGAGACGAAAATGGCGGTGCGATAGCTGTCACCGCGATCGCAGAACTGGCCGCCCGCGTCGGTCGGATCAACCGAGCGGAGAAAAAGGTGAAGGAGTTGCGCGCGGGTGATCTGGGTGGGGTCAAAGGTGATTTGCACCGCCTCGTAATGCCCGGTGCCGCCAGCCGAGACCTGTTTGTAACTGGGGTTTTCGACGCTGCCGCCGGTAAAGCCTGATTCGGCCGCGATCACGCCGCGAACCTGCTCGAAATCCGATTCGACGCACCAGAAACAGCCACCTGCGACGACCAGCGTTTCGGTATCCGCTGCGTGGGCGCGGGTGCCGTGTACGCAGAGGCCGACGACGATCAGCCCTGCGAGCAATGCCGCCTTGAGTTCGCGAAGATGTGTGATCATGGCTTTGCCCTCCTGATTGTTCCCATCATGCTGCAAATGCAGCCTGGACCCAATCCACGACGCCGTGATGTCACAGGGTATTGAGCAATGTTTCGCCGTCTGTGCGTTAATCCGGCAAAAGATGGCTCAGCTCGGTGCCAGATGCAGCGCCAGCTCGCGTGCGGGGCAGATGCCCTTGAGCCCGCCGGGCACGTCGAGATCGGCCAGTTGGGTGATCCGGTAATGGGATGCGTAATGGCTATTTACTTCTGCCGCCGTCACGGAGAAGGGCGGGCCGGCCATGATCGCGGGGTCATATTCGAAGGTCACGAGCAATTGCGGCGCGGTCGCGGTCAGCGTCACAAGATGCGCGGTGTAACGCGCGCGCATATCGGCAGGCAGGGCCACAAGCGCGGCGCGGTCATAGATCGCGTCCACCGGCCCGAGCAGATCAGGGGTGAGCGCGAATATATCGCCTGCAAACACTGTTACGCCGGGGGCAGCATAGGCGCGCAGCGTGCCGTGGTCGGTGATCTCTGGCGTGACGCCCAATTCCTCGAAGAGCTGGCGCACGGCAATGTCGCTGAGTTCCGCGCCCGCGACGCGATACCCTTGGGCGAGGAGCCAGGCGATGTCGCGGGTCTTGCCACAGAGGGGCAGAAAGATCCGGGTGCCGGGATCGAGACCCAGCGCGCCGATATGGGCCGAGAGCATGCGGTTGACCGCACCCTCGTGAAAGCCGATTTGCATGTTCTCCCAACGGGTATGCCAGAAATCGGCTTCCATGCCGGTTAGCCCTTGAGTCGGCGGTCGCGCGCCGCCAGCAGTTTGAGGCGCAGCGCATTGAGCTGGATAAAGCCTGCGGCGTCCTTTTGATCATAGGCGCCGGCGTCATCCTCGAAGGTGACGTGGGCCTCGGAATAGAGGCTGTGATCCGACCAGCGGCCAACGCAGGACACCGAACCTTTGTAGAGCTTGAGGCGGACGGTGCCGGTCACGTGTTCCTGGCTTTTGTCGATGGCGGCCTGAAGCATGTAGCGTTCGGGGCTGAACCAGAAGCCGTTGTAGATCAGTTCCGCATAGCGCGGCATCAGCGAATCCTTGAGGTGGCCCGCGCCGCTATCAAGCGTGATCTGTTCGATGCCGCGATGCGCCTCGAGCAGGATGGTGCCGCCCGGGGTTTCGTAGATGCCGCGCGATTTCATCCCGACAAAGCGGTTTTCCACGAAATCAAGCCGCCCGATGCCGTGTTTGCGGCCATATTCGTTGAGGTCGGTCAGGATCGTGGCGGGGCTGAGGGCGGTGCCGTTGATGGCCACGGCATCGCCTCGCTCGAAGGAGACTTCGATGAATTCGGGCGTGTCGGGCGCATCCTCGGGGCTGACGGTGCGCTGATAGACGTAATCGGGGGCCATTACGGCGGGGTCCTCGAGCACGCGACCCTCGGAAGAGGTGTGCAGCAGGTTGGCATCCACCGAAAAGGGGGCCTCGCCACGCTTGTTCTTGGCGATCGGAATCTGGTTCTTTTCGGCAAAGTCGATGAGCCGCGTCCGGCTGGTCAGATCCCACAGACGCCAGGGCGCGATCACCTTGATGTCCGGGTTGAGCGCGTAGGCGGCGAGTTCGAACCGCACCTGATCGTTGCCCTTGCCGGTGGCGCCATGGGCCACGGCATCAGCACCGGTCATCGCGGCAATCTCGACCAGGCGTTTGGAGATCAACGGGCGGGCGATGGAGGTGCCCAAGAGATAGAGCCCTTCGTAGAGCGCATTGGCGCGGAACATCGGAAAGACGAAATCGCGCACGAATTCCTCGCGGACATCTTCGATAAAGATGTTCTCGGGCTTGATCCCCAGCATCTCGGCCTTTTGGCGCGCGGGATCGAGTTCTTCGCCCTGACCGAGATCAGCGGTGAATGTCACCACCTCGCAGCCATATTCGGTCTGGAGCCATTTCAGGATGATCGAGGTATCGAGGCCCCCGGAATAGGCCAGAACAACTTTCTTGGGCGCGGACATGTCATTCCCCTTGCGTCAAATCTGGCTGGCGGAGTAGCGGCTTTTGCGGTGATGGGCAAGTGGACGCGGTTGACTGCGCCTCTGGTTGTGCTAGCGACGGCGGGCAATTGTCAAAAGGTGCGATTATGGTGGCGTGGCGTATTTTCATCCATTCGGTTCAGATGATTTTCAACAACCTGCCGCAGGTGGTGCGCATTGTCTTGGTGCCGATGGGGATCGGGATTGCGGCGATCGCCCTGTTTGCGGTTCTGGGTGTCTCGATGGACGGGACGGATTCCGAAGGTGCGACGGGCGGACAGATCGCGGGGATGATCCT
This sequence comes from Roseovarius mucosus DSM 17069, assembly GCF_000768555.3. GTDB lineage: Bacteria > Pseudomonadota > Alphaproteobacteria > Rhodobacterales > Rhodobacteraceae > Roseovarius > Roseovarius mucosus. Next base: position 172,149 of record NZ_KN293991.1, on the reverse strand, counting down.
GGTGGCGCTTGTGCTGATCGGTCTGGCGCTCTGGGTCATTGTGGCGTGGCACCGTTTTATCCTGCTCGCGGAATATCCCCAAGGTTGGGTGCCGGTGCTGCAAACGGATCGCATGCTGTCTTATATCGGGCATTCTTTCTGGCTTGGCCTTGTGATGACGGGCCTGATGTTGCCCCTCTTTCTGGTGGTTGGGGTTGTTGGCGGGCTGGCCCCCCTGATTGTCACGATTGTGAGTGTCGCGGTGATCGTGGCGGCCAATGTGGTGTTCTTTCGGCTCGCGACGATGCTGCCTGCGGCGGCAATTGGGCAGCCGCTTACGTTGAAAGAGGCGTGGACCGCGACCGAAGGCAGCAGCGTCACGATCCTGATCCTTGTTGTCATTCTGGGCGTGGCGCAATTCGCGTTGCAGCTTTTGCTGGGGCTGCTGCTCTTGGCGCCGGTGATCGGGATCGTGTTGATGGTGCTGGGCACAGTTGTCTCGGGTCTGGTCAATATCAGCATTCTGACCACGCTTTACGGCTATTATATGGAGAAGCGCGCGCTCTGAGCCTTGTCAGGGGGGCACGATTGCGGCACTGAGGCGGGCATGACCGAGTTTCAGGAAAATGCCCGCGCCGCAGAGGCCGCGATGCGCTCCGTGTTCGAGCCGACACCGCTCCAACGCAATGATCACCTGTCCGAGCGCTATGGCGCTGAAATCCTGCTCAAGCGCGAGGATCTGAGCCCGGTGCGCTCCTACAAGCTGCGGGGCGCGTTCAATGCGATGCGCAAGGTGCTGGCGGCGCGGCCGGACACGGCGACCTTTGTCTGTGCGAGTGCGGGCAATCACGCGCAGGGTGTGGCCTATATGTGCCGGCATTTTGGGGTCAAGGGCGTGATTTTCATGCCGGTGACGACGCCCCAGCAAAAGATCGGCAAAACCGAGAAGTTTGGCGGCGATGCGGTGGCGATCCGGCTGACGGGCGATTATTTCGATGACACGCTGGCGGCGGCGCAGGCCTATTGCGCGCAGGTGGGCGGGCATTTCCTGTCGCCGTTTGACGACGAGGATGTGATCGAGGGACAGGCCAGCGTTGCGGTTGAAATCGAGGCGCAACTGGGCGGGATGCCCGATCACCTCATCTTGCCGGTGGGTGGTGGCGGGCTCTCGGCGGGGGTGCGCAGCTATGTGGGCGCGCGGGCCGCGCTGACGCTGGTCGAGCCGGCGGGGGGCGCCTGTCTTGGTGCGGCGCTGGCGGCGGGGGAACCTGTGCGTTTGCGGCATGTGAACACCTTTGCCGATGGTGCGGCCGTGGCGCAGATCGGGGCGCGCACATTCGCGCGGCTGGCGGATATTGACCCGGCCCGCGCGATGGTGATCGAAGAGGACCGGCTCTGCACCACGATGCTGGAAATGCTCAATATCGAGGGGATCGTGCTGGAACCGGCGGGGGCACTGGCGGTGGATGCGCTCAAGGATATGGCAGAGGCGATCCGGGGCAAGACGGTGGTTTGTGTCACCTCGGGTGGCAATTTCGATTTCGAGCGCCTGCCCGAGGTCAAGGAGCGGGCGCAGCGGTTTTCCGGCGTGAAGAAGTATTTCATCCTGCGGATGCCGCAGCGGCCCGGGGCGCTGCGCGAGTTTCTGGAGATATTGGGACCAGAGGACGATATTGCGCGGTTTGAATATCTCAAGAAATCTGCGCGCAACTTTGGCTCTGTGCTGATCGGGATCGAGACGACGCGGCCCGAGAATTTTGCCCCGATCCTGACGCGTTTGGATGCGGCCGGATTCGAGTATCGCGACATCACGCGGGATGAGGTGCTGGCCGAATTCCTGATCTGAGGGTCAGGCGGCGATGACCTGTGCCAGACCGGCGATGAATTCGGATTTCGAGCGCGTATAGCAATCGAGCACGGCGCCGAGGTCGATCCCGTCGTGCTGACCGGCGGCGGCGGCGCGTTCGCCCTGATGACAGAGATCGGCAAAGGCGGCAAATCCGAGATTGAGCGCGCTGCCCTTGAGGAAATGCAACAGCGCCTCGAGATCCGTGCCGGCATCCGGCAGGCGCAATTTCCCGATTTCGGTATCCACCTCGTCCAGGAAAAGCTCGACCACCTCGCCAAAGGCGTCAGCCCCGATTTCATCGCGCAGGTCCTGCACGCGACCCCAGTCGATCATAATCTACCCTCCGATACCTGCTGTCAGACTGGACGCAAAGCGCTGATAAAGGGTTAAGTCGGATCAGAAATCCGTGCGAATTTTACCATTCACCTCCTGTTAAACCCTGTGCGCCTAGGAAGGGCGGAGACAGTGTAAAAGGTGGCCCGGGTGCGATCACGAGCGGAAGAGGTGGCAGGGACGGATGCGGGCGGCGGGGTGATCCAGCGCGTTCTGGTGGTGGATGACAGCCGATTGCAGCGGCGCATCCTGACGGCATCCTTGCAGCGCTGGGGGTTCGACGTGCAAGAGGCCGAATCGGGCGAGGATGCCTTGCGTCTCTGCCGGGATCACCCGCCCGATCTGGTGATGAGCGATTGGATGATGCCGGGGCTGAGCGGGTTGGAATTCTGTCGCCGATTCAGAGAGATGCCGCACGAGAGCTATGGCTATTTCATCCTCCTGACCTCGAAAAGCGACAAGGATGAGGTGGCGCTGGGCCTTGATGCCGGGGCGGATGATTTCCTGACCAAGCCGGTCAATGCCGCCGAGTTGCGGGCGCGGATTTCGGCGGGGGCACGCATCCTGCGGATGCAGCGCGAGCTGACCGAGAAGAACCGGCTGATCAAATCGACGCTGGACGAGTTGCAAACGCTCTATGATTCGCTCGACAGCGATCTGATCGAGGCGAAGAAGCTGCAACAATCGCTGGTGAGCGAGCGCTATCGCGATTTCGGTGCGGCGGAGGTGTCGTTGATACTGCAATCGGCGGGGCATGTGGGCGGCGATCTGGTGGGGATGTTCCCGATCGGGGCCACGCGCATCGGCCTTTATGGCATCGACGTGTCGGGACATGGGATCAGTTCGGCGCTGATGACGGCGCGACTGGCGGGGTATCTGTCGGCCTCTGTGCCCGAGCAGAACCTGGCCCTGCGCAAGACGCGCGATGGCCGGTTTGTGGCGCGCCCGCCGGCTCAGGCGATTGCGATGCTGAATCGGTTGATCATGTCAGAGATGGAGACCGAGCATTACTTCACACTTGTTCTGGCCGATGTCGATCTGGAGAGCGGGAGGGTGATCCTCTCTCAGGCGGGGCATCCGCATCCGGCATTGCAGCGGGCCGATGGCACGGTGGAATTCATCGGTGCAGGCGGCTTGCCGGTGGGGTTGATCGACGGGGCCGAGTTTGAGCAATTCGAGGTGCGGATGGGGCCGGGCGACCGGCTCTTGATCCATTCTGACGGGGTCATCGAATGTGCGGGCAAGTCCGGCGCACTGCTGCAAGAGGAGGGGCTGGCCGCGATCCTGCGCGAGTTGCGGCAGACGCGCGGCATGGCGCTGCTCGAATCGCTGGTGTGGAAATTGTCGGAATTTGCCGGGGATGCCGAATTCAACGATGATATTTCAGGGGTATTGCTGGAATTCAAAGGCAGCGGATTTCCCGGCTGACGAAATGCCGGTCGCCGGAATTGCCAAGCTCCTGTGCGGCCTGGTCCGGTGCGATCCAGACCGCGCGGTGCCCCGGCTCGCTGGGTGGGCCCAGTCGTCGCACGGGATGGGCGCGGTAGATAATGCAGAGCTTTTCTGCCCAGAATCCATATTCCGGCATATAGGTGAAGCGGCGAAATGCGCCCAGCCGCCGAGGCCGGGCGATGAGCCAGCCGGTTTCCTCGAACACCTCGCGATAGAGCGCCTGTACGGGCGATTCGCCGGGATCAATGCCGCCGCCGGGCAATTGCAGCTCTGGCAGCGGGTCCGCCTGATGAGTCACGAGCAGCCGGCCGCGATGTGGCAGGATGGCATAGGCACCGGGGCGCAGGCGATAGGCCACATCGGGCCGGGGGCTGTCTCCGAATCGTCTGATCATCTGACACCTCTCTTGGGGTTGGCTTGTCCTGACGGTACAGGCGCGATATGCCAAGTCGAGACCCAAAGGAAAGCCCATGACACTTGGACAGAAAATCGCCTGGGATGATACGATCCTGCCCTTTCAGCTAGACCGCGCCGATATTCGCGGGCGGGTGGTGCGGCTTGACGGGGTGCTGGACGGGATTCTGAAACAGCATGATTATCCGCCGCAGGTCGAGGCGTTGATCGCGGAAATGGCTCTTCTGACCGCGTTGATCGGGCAGACGATCAAGCTGCGGTGGAAACTGTCATTGCAGGTGCAGACACGCGGTGCGGTGCGGATGATCGCCACGGATTACTATGGCCCGAGCGAGCCGGGAGAGCCTGCGCGGATGCGCGCCTATGCCAGTTTCGACGCAGAACGCTTGAGCCACGCGCGTCCCTTCGATCAGTTGGGCGAAGGGTATTTCGCGGTGATGCTGGATCAGGGGCAGGGCACGACGCCCTATCAGGGGATCACGCCCATCGCCGGAGAGGCGCTGCGCCACTGTGCCGAGGCGTATTTTGCCCAATCCGAGCAATTGCCGACGCGCTTTGCGCTGAGTTTCGGGAAATGGACCGAGGCGGGCGGCGTCGAACACTGGCGCGCGGGTGGTGTCATGTTGCAGCATATGCCCAAGGCGTCGCCCTTTGCCAATGACGGCGGATCGGGCGATGGTGGGCTCTTGCAGGCCGAGGATATTCTGGACGGCGACGATGCCGAGAATTGGAATCGTGCCAATGTCCTGCTCGATACGGTTGAGGATCTGGAGCTGATCGGGCCGTCGGTGGCTCCGACGGATTTGCTGGTGCGGCTGTTTCACGAAGAAGGGCCGCGCGTTTTCGATATGCAGGCGGTTCGGTTTGGCTGCACCTGTTCGGAGGAGCGCGTGCGCAGCAGCCTGTCGATCTATTCCGCGCGCGATATTGCGACCATGACGACGCAAGAGGGCCTTGTGACCGCCGATTGCCAGTTTTGCGGGGCACATTACCGGTTGGATCCGGCGACAGTCGGGTTTGAGGCCAAGGATGACGAGGCCGGGGGCGGTGACTGATCCGCTCGATCGGGTGCTGGCTGCGCTGCGGGCCGCGCGGGCGCCCTCGTCGGATTATGATCTCAATCCCGGTGTCGTCTTGCCCGAGGGGCGCAAGCTGCGGGCGGCGGCGGTGCTGATACCGGTGCGCGAGGGGCGCGTGATCCTGACCAAGCGGTCCTCGAAACTGCGGCATCATCCCGGGCAAATCGCCTTTCCGGGGGGCAAACAGGATGCGGGTGATCCCGATATTACCGCCACGGCGCTGCGCGAAGCGGAGGAGGAAATCGGGATCGACCGGCGCAACGTTGAGGTGTTGGGGTTTCTGCCCCGGCATGAGACTGTGACCGGCTTTGACGTGACGCCGGTTCTGGCGCGGTTGCATGGGCCGTTTCAGCCCCGTGCCGAGCAGGGCGAGGTCGATGAGGTCTTTGACGTGCCGCTGGCGCATGTGCTCGAGTTGGGCCGGTATAGGGTCGAGAAACGCCGCTGGCGTGGGGATTGGCGGCGCTATTATGCGGTGCCCTATGGCCCCTATTACATCTGGGGGGCAACGGCGCGAATCTTGCGCAATCTTGCGGATCTGGCGGGGCCGGAATGAAGGTTTCGGGCGCTTGGATCGAGGCCAAGGCGACGCAGGCGGTCTGTGCGATGCTGACCGGTGCGGGGTATCAGGCGCTGTTTGTCGGTGGCTGCGTGCGCAACGCGCTCTTGGGGGCGCCGGTGGGGGATATCGACATTGCCACTGATGCGCGGCCAGAAATGGTGGTGGAACTGGCCGAGGGGGCTGGGCTGAAGCCGGTGCCGACGGGGATCGAGCATGGCACGATTACGGTGGTTTCGGGTCACATTGGCCATGAGGTCACGACCTTTCGCAAGGATGTGCAGAGCTTTGGCCGGCATGCGGTGGTGGCCTTTGCCGACGATCTGCACACGGATGCCCGGCGGCGGGATTTTACCATGAACGCGCTTTATGCGCGGCCCGATGGCGATGTGGTCGATCCTTTGGGCGGGTTGGAGGATCTACGGGCGCGGCGGGTCCGGTTCATCGAGGATGCGGATCAGCGAATTCGCGAGGATTACCTGCGAATCCTGCGGTTTTTCCGATTTCACGCCTGGTATGGCGACCCCGAGGGGGGGGCTTGATGCCGAGGGGCTGGCGGCCTGTGCTGGCAATGTCGAGGGCTTGGCGCGCCTCTCGCGTGAACGCGTGGGGGCGGAGATGCGCAAGCTCTTGGGCGCGCCCGATCCGGCCCCTTCGGTGGCGGCGATGCAGGTGGCGGGGGTGTTACACGGGGTTTTGCCGGGGAGCGATGCGCGGGCCTTGGCCCTGTTGGTGTATCTGGAATCAGAGACAAACGCAGCCCCGGATGCGATTCTGCGGCTCGCCGCGCTGGGTGGCGAAGCGGTGGCAGAGCGGTTGCGCCTGTCGCGGGCCGAGGCGCGGCGGCTGGACCTCTTGCGCAGGGCGGCGGCGGAAACGACGCAGGCGGCGGAATTGGGGTATCGCCACGGCGTCGAAGAGGGGCGCGCGATCCTGTTGCTGCGTGCGGCGCTCTTGGAGATGCCCTGGAGTGCGCGCCTTGCCGAGGATCTGGACCAAGGGGCCAAGGCACGATTTCCGGTGACGGCGGCGGACCTGATGCCAGAGTACTCCGGCCCCGCGCTGGGCGAGCGGTTGCAGGCGTTGGAGCGGCGCTGGATCGAGTCGAATTTTACGCTGACGCGCGATGATCTGCTCTGAGCGGGCTTTCACCGCAGGGCGACGCAGGCTAAAGGCGCAGGCATGAGCGAACATGACATCATACGATTGGGGCATCAGGGCGACGGCATTGCCGAAGGGCCGGTTTATGCGCCCCTGACCCTGCCCGGCGAGCGGGTATCGGGCACGCTGAACGGTCAGACCCTGACCGACGTGCGCATCATCACGCCGTCCTCGGATCGGGTGAGTGCGCCCTGTCGGCATTTTCGGTCCTGCGGCGGCTGTCAGGTGCAACATGCGTCGGACGGGTTTGTCGCGGTCTGGAAAGTGGAGGTGGTGCGCGCGGCGCTGGCGGCACATGGCATCGCCGCTGAGTTCCTGCCAATCCATGTGTCGCCGCCGCAATCCCGGCGGCGGGCGGTCTTTGCCGCCAAACGCACGAAAAAGGGCGCGATGGCCGGGTTTCATGCGCGCGGCAGCGACGTGATCATCGAGGTGCCGGACTGTCATTTGCTGCATCCCGAGGTGTTGCGCGGGTTGAGCGTGGCCTGCGATCTGGCCGCGACGGGCACAAGCCGCAAGGCGGCGCTGGCGGTCAGCGTCACGCGGTCCCTTGTCGGGCTGGATGTGGCGGTGGCCGAGGGCAAACCGCTGGATGGGCCGCTGCGGATTGCACTGGCGGCGCTGGCCGAGCGGCATGATCTGGCGCGGCTGGCCTGGGGCGATGAGGTGGTGGTGACGCGGCGCGCGCCGGTGCAGGCCTTTGGTGCAGCGCGGGTGGTGCCGCCGCCGGGCGCGTTTCTGCAAGCGACACCAGAGGGCGAAGCGGCACTTTTGGCTGAAACAGAGACTATTCTTGCCGGGGCGCGGCGGATCGTCGATCTATTTTCCGGATGCGGCACCTTTGCCTTGCCTTTGGCGCAGCGGGCGCAGGTACATGCGGTCGAGGGCGAGGCCGCGATGCTGGCAGCGCTGGATGCCGGGCGGCGTGGGGTGGCGGGGCTGCATCCGCTGAGCACCGAGGTGCGGGATCTCTTTCGCCGCCCACTCTTGCCGGATGAGTTGGCGCGCTTCGATGCGGCGGTGATTGATCCGCCGCGTGCCGGGGCAGAGGCGCAGATTGCCGAGATTGCCCGCGCCAGCCTGCCGCGTCTGGCCTATGTGTCCTGCAATCCGGTGACATTTGCCCGCGATGCCAAGGTGTTGATCGGCGCGGGCTATGCGATGGGGCCGGTGCGGGTGGTCGATCAATTCCGCTGGTCGGCGCATGTGGAATTGGTGGCCGGTTTCACCCTGAACAAGGTGTGATCCTGACAAATCCCTCTACCACCATACCCCTGATTTGAGGTATGAAACGCGCGAGCAGCAAGTGGAAGACAACAATGATCTCCAACCGACGTTTCGTAATGCTGGCGGGGCTGAGTGCCCTTGTCGCATGTAGCAGGCAGGACTCCAAATTCCGGACATATCGTGGCCCCGAGGTGACGCGCATCATCGTGAACAAGGGCGAGCGCGAGATGTTCCTCTTGCACCATGATCGCCCGCTCAAGCGGTATCGGGTCGATCTTGGCTTTGCGCCGCAGGGCCACAAGCAGTTCGAGGGCGATGGGCGCACGCCGGAGGGCGAGTATCATATCGACCGGCGCAATCCCAACAGCGCGTTTCACCTGTCCTTGGGCATTTCGTATCCGAATGAGGCTGATATTGCCTATGCCAAGGCGCATGGCAAATCACCTGGCGGCGATATTTTCATTCATGGAGAGCCCAATGCGCTGGCCATGTTCAGCCCCGATTGGACGGCTGGCTGTATCTCGGTCAAGAATCGCGAGATGGAGGATGTCTATGCCATGGTCCGCGACGGGACGCCGATCACGCTTAATGCGTGATCACCCCCCAAGGATCATCGTCCACCAGATCTTGCCGCCGGGCTCCTGAAGCCAGGAAAAGCCCATCTTGCGCGCGTCGGGGTCGAGAATCACGCGGCGCGTGCCCTCTTCCTCCATCCAGGCGGCGAGGGTCTGAAGCTCTGTCTCATAGGTTTCCGAAATGGTTTCGCCCACGAGATGGCCGGAATAGCCGACGCGGCGCACCCGGTCGAGCGGCGAAGAGCCGTCTGAGCCAAAGTGCCAAGGGCGGTTTTGCACCGACATATCGCGGGAATGGGTGGCGGCGGCGGCCGTCAGGGCCGAATCAAGCGTAAGCGGCGCCTGACCGGCGGCCTGACGCAGGGAATTGACCGAATCGAGCATGCGGAACTGGATTTCCGAGGTCTCGCCAGCCTTGATTCGGTAGACGCGCGGCAGCGGTTTACCATCCGAGCCCAGTTGCGGCGGGGGCGGTGCGGCGCAGGCGGACAAAGCCAAAAGAGCCGAAACCAGCAGGATATAAAGACGCGCCATGATGCAGAACCACCCGAATATTGTTTCGATGTCTGCTTTAGCCCGGCTTGCGTTGCGATTCAAACCCACATGCGCAGAACCTTGCGCGCTGTGACTTTCTTGATTTGTGGCCGCAGGCTTGGCATCCTATAGGTCAAGGATCATCGGCTTGTCTGACTGGAGTTCTTCACCATGACCCATGACTCTCGGATTTCCTGGAACCGGCGCATGTTCTTGACTGGCGCTGCGGCGTTGATGGGGGCACCGGCGCTGGCGCAGAGCGTGGATGGCGCTGGTACCGTCGAGATGGAGCGCCCGCTGGAGGAAACGGTGCGGCGCAATATTTCCGGTTTCCGTATGCTGGATTGGCGCCCGTATTTCTCGAACCTGAACAACGGCGCCATTCTGGTCGATATCGATTCGCGCGCGGTGCATTTCTGGAGCGCGGACCAGTCTGTGTACAAGCTTTACCCGTCCTCTGTGCCGCTGACCGAGGATCTGACGCGGCGTGGGCGCACCGCGGTTGTGCAAAAGGTTGAGGGGCCAAGCTGGCGTCCGACGCCGTCGATGCTCAAGCGCAATCCGGAATGGCCCGCCTTTGTGCCGCCAGGGCCGGATAACCCGCTGGGCACCCATGCGCTCTATCTGAGCTGGACCTATTACCGGATTCACGGCACCCATGACACGCGCAAAATCGGGCGGCGGTCGTCGAATGGCTGTGTGGGGCTCTATAATGAGCACATCGCGGAATTGTTCTCTTTGACCAAAGTTGGCACGCAGGTGTTGCTAATTTGACGAAATATTGGCGATTTATGGAGCGAAGGACCCAAGATATAATTGCATTCGTTCCGGATTGCTGATTAGAAAATCTTACGAGGTTAAGTCTTGGGTGCTTGGCGTTGTCTTTTGCAGCGTCTTGCCAATATCTGGAGGATAATCATGAAGAAACTCGTTCTCGCTGCTGCCCTGAGCGCCGCTGCTTCGACCGCTTTCGCAGGCAACCTGTCGGAGCCCGTCATCGAGGCACCGGTTGTTGTTGAAGAAACCGCCGCAAGCTCGTCCGCCGCAGGCGTTTGGGTTCCGCTGGTTCTGCTGGCAATCGTCGCAGCTGTTATCGCTGCTGACTAAGCCCGGCAACGGCACCAAAAGAAAAGGCAGTGGGAAACCACTGCCTTTTTTTGTGTGTGCTTCGGCGTGGGTCAGTCGAGCCAACCCTTGAGGTTGTTTTCGACGATGGAGGACAGCGCCGTGATATGCGCGTCGTCGTCGTTGAGGCAGGGGATATAGGTGAAGTCTTCGCCGCCCGCTTCTTCAAAGCTCTCGCGAATTTCCTCGTTGATCTCTTCCAGCGTCTCAATGCAATCGGCGGAAAAGGCGGGGGCCATCACGGCGATACGTTTCTTGCAGTCTTCTCGGGCCAGGCGCGCGACCTCGTCCACGGTATAGGGCTTGAGCCATTCTTCGGGGCCAAAGACCGACTGGAAGGTCGTGGTGATCTCGGTATCGGCCCAGCCCAGCCGTTCCTTGAGCAGGCGGGTCGTTTTCTGGCACTGGCAGTGATAGGGATCACCCTGCATCAGATAGCGCTTCGGCATCCCGTGATAGGACACGACTAGGATTTCAGGCCGCTTTTCGACCTTCGCATAGGCGCGCTCGACCGATTGCGCGAGCGCCTCGATATAGAGCGGGTTCTCGAAATAGGGTTCGACCACGCGCGCGATGGGCTGCCATGTCTCATCCATCAGGGCGCGAAAGAACTGGTCGTTCGCGGTGGCCGATGTGGCCCCGGCGTAATGCGGATAGAGCGGGAAGAAGAGGATGCGGGTGCAGCCCGCCTCGACCATTTGGCGCACCTTGGATTTGGTCGAAGGATTGCCGTAGCGCATGCAGAAATCGACCATGACCTGATCGCCATAGCGTTCCTGCATCGCGGCGGCCATTTTGGTGGTCTGGTCTCGGGTGATGGTCATCAGGGGGCTTTCGCCCTTTTCCTCGTTCCAGATGGATTTATAGGCGTGCCCGCTGGTAAAGGGCCGCTTGGTCAGGATGATGAGCTGCAAGAGCGGTTGCCATTTCCACGGGCTGTAGTCGATCACCCGGCGGTCCGACAGGAACTCGTTGAGATAGCGGCGCATCGGCCAGTAGGAGTAGTGATCCGGCGTCCCGAGATTGGCCAAGAGCACGCCGGTTTTCGCGCGCGGCACCTTGGGGTGATCGGCGGCGGCATGTTCTGGGCGGGCGGCATCATGGCTGGCATCAAGCATGGCTTGGTCATTCCTGTGAGTTCCGGGACAGGGGTGACATATAGGCTGTGCCCGAAAGGTCAATCTTTGAGCGGGTTTTCCACCGCCCCAAGCGCATCGGCGAGCCGCGCGCTGGCTGATCCGGGGCGCAGCGGCTGGGGCTGGCTGGCGTCGGGGGACCAGCCGGTGAGGAAGATCATCTCGAACGTGGCGGGGATGCGCCCGTCGTTGGTGCCAAAGGCTTGTGCATATATGTCGCAGGCGCGGCGGAGCATACGCGGCCGGGTCAGAGTGCGGGGGCGTGCCGTCATGGCGTTGGATTCGCCCATGGCGCGCAGGTCGCGCATGAGGGCCAGAGGATCGGCATAGCTGGTGCGGAGCGGCATTGTGTCGGCCACCGGCAGGGTGAGGCCCGCGCGCTGCATCAACCCACCCAGATCGCGGATCTCGGCCATGGGCAGGACACGGGGCGAGAGGCCGCCGCGCACCTCTGCCTCGGCCTGCGCCAGCGCGCTGCGCAATTCATGAAGCGTGCCGCCACCAAAGAGCACCGCCAGCAACAGGCCATCGGGGCGCAACGCACGCCGCGCCTGAATGAGCTGGCCCACGGGATCATTGGCCCAATGCAGGCAGAGCGCGTGAACGACCAGATCATGCGCGCCCGGCTCCAGCGTCAGCACCTCATCATCCGGCACGATCCGCGCCTCAGGCAAGCGGGATTGCCAGAATTGCGGAAATCCCGTCACCACGGCGGGCGCAGTAAAGGATTTGTTAACCAGGCTCAGGCGATCCTCGACCTCATCGGCGGCGATCTCGTGCAGGAAAAGGGCCGGGGCGCGCTGGGCGCGCTGGCGGTTGCGACTGAGGGCGGCGCGGTCGGTGAGGGGCGTTTGAGTCATGGGGCAAGGATAGAGTGCTGGCAGAGGCTTTTCAAACGGCGGTTCGCCTGGTCTATCCGGCGCGGTGCACGCTCTGTGGCGCGGTGGTGGATAGCGATTTTGGTCTCTGTGGCCCGTGCTGGCGCGATACGCCGTTCATTTCCGGGCTTGTTTGCGACACTTGTGGTGTGCCCCTGCCCGGTGAGGTGCATGCCGGGGTGGAACACTGCGATGACTGTCTGCGCATGGCGCGGCCCTGGGCGCAGGGGCGCGCGGCGATGCGCTATCATGAAAACGGGCGCAAACTGGTGCTTATGTTGAAACATGGCGATCGGCATGATGTGGTGCGCCCAGCCGCGAAATGGATGGCGCGGGCGGCGCAGACCCTGTTGCGGCCCGATACGCTCATTGCGCCCATTCCGCTGCATTGGGGGCGGATGCTGTCGCGGCGGTTCAATCAATCGGCACTCCTCGCGCAGGGCCTGGCGCGCGAGACGGGTTTGCCCTGGTGCCCCGACCTGCTGACACGGCCGAAACGCACTCAGAGCCTGAAGGGTCTGAGCGTCGAGGCGCGGCACGCCATGTTGACCGATGCGATTCGGGTCACGGCGCGACATTTGGGATTGATTGCGGGCCGCCCCATTCTGATCGTGGACGATGTGATGACCTCGGGGGCCACGCTCTCTGTGGCGGCGCAGGCATGTATTTCAGCGGGTAGCGGCGATGTGAGCGTTGTGACACTGGCGCGCGCCGCCAAGGATGCCTAAGTTCGCGCCAGTGCGAACCGGGGATCCCAATCATGAAGCCAGTCGAAATCTATACATCACCGCTCTGCGGATTTTGCCATTCGGCCAAACGCCTGTTGCAGAAGAAGGGCGTCAATTTTTCGGAAATCAACGTGCTGGCCCAGCCTGCGCGCAAATCCGAGATGATGAAGCGCGCCAATGGCCGCCATACCGTGCCGCAGATCTTTATCGGCACCACCCATGTCGGCGGCTGTGATGATCTCTATGCGCTGGAACAGGCGGGCAAGCTTGACGCGCTGTTGCGCGGGTGATGGCGATGCGCGCGGCCCTTTTGCAGCTGAACAGCAGCGATGATCCAGAGGCCAATCTGGCGATCACGCTGGGCATGATGGACACGGCGATTGCGCAGGGGGCAGAGTTTATCCTGACCCCGGAGGTCACGAATTGTGTTTCGGGCAGCCGCGCGCATCAGAATTCCGTGCTGCATCCCGAAGAGAGCGATCCAACACTGGCGGGCTTGCGTGCGCGTGCGGCGGAGGCGGGTGTCTGGCTCTTGATCGGGTCGCTCGCGCTGAAAACCGATGATCCGGATGGGCGCTTTGCCAATCGGTCGTTCCTGATCGGGCCGGATGGCGGCATTGTCGCGCGCTATGACAAGATCCACATGTTCGATGTGGATGTCAGCCCCGAGGAAACCTATCGCGAATCGGATGGGTTTCGTCCCGGGGATCGGGCTGTTGTCGCCGATATGCCGCCGGGCAAGCTGGGGATGACGATCTGTTATGACGTGCGTTTCCCGCATCTGCACCGCGCCTTGGCACAGGCGGGGGCCACGATCCTGACCGTGCCAGCGGCGTTTTCCTATGTCACGGGTGCTGCGCATTGGGAGGTGCTGTTGCGCGCCCGTGCGATCGAGACCGGCTGTTTCGTGCTGGCCCCGGCACAGACCGGCACCCATGCCGCGACATCGGGCCGCACCCGTCAGACCCATGGGCACAGTATTGTTGTGGCACCATGGGGAGAGGTTCTTGCCGATGGCGGTGTCGAACCGGGCATCGTGATGGTTGATCTTGACCCCGATGCGGTGGCACAAGCGCGCAGGCGCGTGCCTTCGCTGCGCCATGACCGAGCGTTTGACGGGCCCTGAATGACCGATACGACCAGCAATTCCCTTGCCGTGGCGCTCTTCAGCGAAATTCTGACGAATGAGCAGTTGATCCGCAGCCGCCTGACACGGGTTTTGCCAAAAGGTATGGAAATCTCGCATTTCTCGGTGCTGAACCATCTGGCGCGGATCGGGGACGAACGCAGCCCGGCGCAATTGGCCAAAAGCTTTCACGTCACGCGCGGCGCGATGACCAATACGCTGAGCAAGCTGGAATGGGCGGGATATGTGCATATCCGCCCCGATTGGGACGATGCGCGGCGCAAGATGGTGGCGATCAGCCCCTCGGGCCGTCAGGCGCGCGATGCCGCGATGGCGGCGATCACGCCGATGGTGTCGGACCTCATCCGCGATCTGGGCGAAGACCGCGTGCGCGCCAGCCTGCCGGTGTTGCGCGAATTGCGGGCCAAGCTGGAGCCGGGGACGTGAATTCGTCTGCTACCCGCGCGGAACAAGGCGCGTAGCGCCGCCGCGCGGATCGCTGGGCCGTCCCGCGGCCTAGCGATTTCGAGAGGGAGCGCTTCACCGTGAAGTCATACGGACTTAACTGGCATCCATGGCCGTTGCTTCGCTAGCCCCCGGCCCAGCAACCCGCGCCGTTCAGCGCTTCACGCTGGCTGTCACGTAATTCACGCTCAGGTCCCGGTCCGACAGGCGCCAGCCCCAGGTGATCGGGTTGAACACGAAACCCTTGCGATCCACGGGTTCCAGCCCGGCGTTGCGCAAGAGATCATATAGCTCATCGGGCGTGATGAACTTGGCCCAGTCATGCGTGCCCTTGGGCAACCAACGCATGACATATTCCGCGCCCACGATGGCCATGGCATAGCTCTTGGGGTTGCGGTTGATGGTCGAGCAGACATGCAGCCCGCCCGGTTTCAAAAGCTGTTGGCAGGCGGTGAGATAGGTCAGCGGATCAGCCACATGCTCGACCACTTCCATGTTGAGCACGACGTCGAACTGTTCGCCCGCCGCGGCCAGATCCTCGGCCGTGGTGTGGCGATAGTCGATGTCGAGGCCGGATTGCGCGGCATGAACCTGCGCCACGGGGATGTTGCGAGGTGCGGCATCGGCGCCCACCACGGTCGCGCCCAGACGCGCCATCGGTTCGCTCAAAAGACCGCCACCGCAGCCGATATCGAGCAGGCGCAGCCCGGCAAAGGGGGCCGTGCCCCGCAGATCACGGTCGAATTCCGCTGCGATTTGCGCGGTGATATAATCCAGCCGACAGGGGTTGAGCATGTGCAGGGGCTTGAATTTCCCGTTGGGATCCCACCATTCCGCTGCCATCGCCTCGAACTTGGCAACCTCGGTGGGATCAATCGTGCTCTGAGCGGCTTGCATTCTGCTCTCCATATGCTCTTTTGGTCTCGCGGCTTATATAGGACATTCATGGACAAATTCTCAGGCCAAAAGAGCGCAGTGCAATATCTTCATCCCCCGGTCGAGCCGTTTGACCGGCAGATGCTGGATGTGGGCGACGGGCATAGCGTCTATATGGAGCAATCGGGCCGCCCCGATGGCCTGCCGGTGATCGTGCTGCATGGCGGGCCGGGGGGTGGGTGCAGCCCGGCGATGCGGCGCTATTTCGATCCGGCGGTCTATCGGATCATTCTCTTTGATCAGCGCGGTTGTGGCCGCTCGCGCCCGCATGCCAGCGTCGAGGCAAATACGACATGGCATCTGGTGGCCGACATAGAGCTGATTCGCCGGACCCTGGGCATCGAGCGTTGGATCGTGTTCGGTGGCAGTTGGGGGGCGACGCTTGCGCTGATTTATGCCCAGGCACATCCCACACCGGTGCAGCATCTGGTGCTGCGCGGTGTCTTCACCATGACAGAGGCGGAATTGCACTGGTTCTATGGCGGGGGGGCCGGGGCCTTTTGGCCGGAAACCTGGGCGCGGTTCGTCGCGTTGATCCCCGAAGACGAGCGGGATGACCTGATCGCGGCCTATCACCGGCGCCTCTTTTCCGGCAACCTGAGCGAGGAAGTCAGCCATGCCAAGGCATGGTCCGCCTGGGAAAATGCGCTGGCGACGGTGCATTCAACGGGCGTGGGTGGCGATAGCCCCGCCGATTACGCCCGCGCCTTTGCCCGGCTTGAGAATCACTATTTCACCCATCGCGGATTTCTGGATCACGATGGTCAGATCCTGGATGACATGCCCCGGATCGCCCATATTCCCGGCACTATCGTGCAGGGGCGGTATGACATGATCTGCCCCCCGGTGACGGCGCATCGGCTGGCGGAACGTTGGCCGGTGGCCGATCTGCGGATGATTCCCGTGGCGGGCCATGCCCTGTCAGAGCCGGGGATCAGCGCCGAATTGGTCAGCGTCATGCAAAAGCTGGCGCGCGGCAGTCGCTAGGCCGATGGAAACCCTGCCCGATCTTTATGCCCGCCTTGTGGCCGATGGCAAACTGACGCCCGATCCGGCGCAAGAGGCGCTCTTGCCGGAATTCGAGCGGATTCGGCTGGCTCTGGACGAGGCCCCGCGCAAGGGCTGGTTTCGCCGTGCGCCCGAGCCGCCCAAGGGCCTCTATATCTGGGGCGGGGTCGGGCGTGGCAAATCCATGCTGATGGATCTCTTTGTGAGCACGCTGGCGGTGCCCAATCGGCGGGTGCATTTCCATGCGTTCATGCAGGAAATCCATGCCGGTCTGCACGCCGCGCGCGCCCGCAACGAGGCGGATGCGTTGGCCCCTGTGGCGGCGGAGGTGGCCAACTCCGTGCGGCTTCTGGCCTTTGACGAGATGCAGATTTCCGACATCACCGACGCGATGATCGTGGGGCGGCTCTTTGAGGCGCTCTTTGCGGCGGGGGTCGTGGTGGTCACCACCTCGAACCGGGTGCCGGATGATCTCTATAAGAATGGGCTCAACCGGCAGCTTTTCCTGCCGTTCATCGATCTCTTGAAAGAGCGGATGATCATTCACGAAATGGTCAGCCCGACCGATTACCGACAGGATCGTCTGACCGGCAGCCCCAGCTATTTCACCCCCATAAATGCAGAGAGTCGGGCCGAAATAGAGACGATATGGCAGGATTTGACTCAAGGGCGCGGTGGGCCGCACACGATCATCGTCAACAAGCGGGCGGTCGAGATTCCGGCGTTTCACAATGGTGTGGCGCGGGCGACATTCTATGACCTCTGCGGCAATCCCCTGGGGCCGGCGGATTATCTGGCCTTGGCCGAGGCGGCGCGGGTGCTGATCCTCGAAAACATCCCGCAGATGGGGCGCAGCAATTTCAATGAGGCCAAGCGATTTGTGACGCTGATCGACGCGCTCTACGAGGCACGGGTGCGGCTGATTTGTTCGGCGGCGGCGGTGCCGGAATATCTCTATATCGAAGGTGAGGGATCGTTCGAGTTCGAGCGCACCGCCAGCCGGATGCGCGAAATGCAGTCCGAGGGCTGGGGGAAAGAGGCTTAGGCGGTGAGCCCCGCCATGCCGCAGATCACGCGCCATTCCTCTGCCGTGACCGGCTGCACCGAGAGGCGGGAATTTTTCACCAGCACCATATCGGCCAGACGCGGATCGCATTTGATGGTTTCCAGTGTCACGGGTGTCTTGGCGGTTTCAATCGCCTTGATGTCCACGCATTCCCAACGCGGATCGTCAGATTTGCTGTCGGGGTGGGCGGTGGCGATCACCTCGACCGTGCCGACTACGGATTTTTCGCTCTGGGAGTGGTAGAAAAAGCCGCGATCGCCCAAGGCCATCTCGCGCATGAAATTACGCGCCTGATAGTTGCGCACGCCGTCCCATTCTTCGCCTGCGTCACCCTTGGCCAACTGGTCCTGCCAGCCCCAGGTTGAGGGTTCGGATTTGAACAGCCAGTAGCGCATCAGATGACCTTTTTCCACGGAATGAGCTCGACATTGGCAAAAAGCCCGGCCTTGGCATAGGGATCACCTGCGGCCCAATCCTGTGCGGCCTGCATATCGGCCACGTCGAGGATGACGAGCGAGCCGATCATCTGGCCTGCGTCATCGAGCAGGGGACCGGCCTGAGAGACAACGCCGGTTTCCTTGAGATAGGCGACATGCGCGTCGCGCGTGTCGAGACGGGTTTGCAGGGCACCGGCTTTGTCGCGGGCAATCAGGGCAATCAGCATCATTCTTCCTTTAATGGACGTGAGAGCAGCATATCCATCGCCTGCGCCACGCGCAATTCGCCTGTGACAAGCGCGGTAACGGCATGGGTGATGGGCATATCAAG
Organism: Roseovarius mucosus DSM 17069; assembly: GCF_000768555.3. GTDB lineage: Bacteria > Pseudomonadota > Alphaproteobacteria > Rhodobacterales > Rhodobacteraceae > Roseovarius > Roseovarius mucosus. The sequence continues at coordinate 153,751 of NZ_KN293991.1, read as the reverse complement.
GCCCATCGCCTGCGCGCGGGCCAGCACGGCGCGGGCGGTGGCGGCGCCCTCGACCGTGATGGTGGGGTCAAAATCCGCGCCTTGGCCGATGCTGAGGCCGTAGCGGTAATTGCGCGATTGGTCAGAGCAGCAAGTCAGCGCCAAGTCGCCAAAGCCCGAGAGCCCCGCGAGCGTCTGGGGCTGCGCGCCGAGAGCGGCCGCGAGGCGGTTCATTTCGGCAAAGCCACGAGTCATCAGCGCGGCGCGCGCGCTCTCGCCCAGACCGGCGCCAATGGCGGCACCGCAGGCGATGGCGATCACGTTCTTGAGCGCGCCACCCAGTTCTGCGCCGAGGGTGTCGGTGGCGCGGTAGAGGCGCAGGGTGGGCGTGGTCAGGGCGCGTTGCAGCATCTGGCCGGTGGCCTCATCGGCACAGGCGAGCGTCAGCGCCGTGGGCAGGCCAAGCGCGATGTCGCGGGCAAAGCTGGGACCGGTAAGGATGGCAGGGGTCGCCGTGGGACAGACGCGCGCAATAAGGCCGGTGGGGCCAAGGCCGGTGGTCAGGTCCATGCCCTTGCAGCAGGCGACGAGCGGGCGATGGGCGAGGGCGTTGGCATGTTCTGAGAGAAAACCGCCCAGCGTCTGCATCGGCATGGCCAGAAGACAGGGGGTATCGCCCTTGGGCACGGGGCCGCTGGTAACGGTCACGCTGTCCGGCAGGGCGATGCCGGGCAGGCGGCGGGCATTCTCGCGGGTGGCTTGCATTTCTGCCGCATGCGCCGCGTCGCGCGCCCAGAGGGTCACGGGACCATTTTGCGCCAGAGTCACCGCAAGAGCGGTGCCGAATGCGCCTGCGCCACAGATGAGGATCATGCCTTGGCCCCTTTCTTGCCGCTGCCCAGCATGGCGGGGCTGGTTTGATCCAAGGGCCAGCGCGGGCGAGCGGCAAGCGTCATGTCATCGCAGTGCCCAAGCGCCAGAAGCTCTGCCCCGGCATAGGCGATCATCGCGGCATTGTCGGTGCAAAGCGCCAGCGGAGGCGCGACAAAGGCTGCGCCCATCTCGGCCGCAACAGTCTCTAATTCAGCGCGAATAGCGGTATTTGCGGCGACACCCCCGGCCACGGCGATCACCGGCGTGGCCGGTGCCTCTTGTAAATAGAGCGCCAGCGTGCGGCGGGTTTTCTCGGCCAGAACGTCGCGCACGGCGGCCTGAAACCCGGCGCAGAGATCGGCGCGGTCCTGCCGCGTCAGCCCGGATTTCGCGGTCACGATTTCATCGCGGGCGCGCAGGAGGGCGGTTTTTAGCCCGGAAAAGGACATATCGCAGCCGGGACGGTCCAGCAAAGGCCGGGGAAAGCGAAAGCGGGTGGGATCGCCTTGCATTGCCGCGCGTTCCACATTGGGACCGCCCGGTTGCGGCAGGCCCAAGAGGCGCGCGGTCTTGTCGAACGCCTCGCCGGGGGCGTCGTCGATGGTGCCGCCAAGGCGGGTGAAATCATCCGCACCGCGCACGATCAGGAACTGGCAATGCCCGCCAGAGACCAGCAGCATCAGATAGGGATAGGCCACGCCATGCGTCAGGCGCGGGGTCAGCGCATGACCGGCAAGATGGTTGACGCCAATCAGCGGCAGGCCCGCGCCCGCCGCAATCCCCTTGGCGCACATCACACCGGCGATCACCCCGCCAATGAGGCCTGGACCAGAGGTAACGGCCACCGCCCCCACGTCGCGCAGCGTCAGACGCGCCGCGTTCAGCGCCTCGCGCACGCAGACATCCAGTTTTTCCGCATGCGCGCGCGCCGCGATTTCCGGCACGACGCCGCCGAACTCGGCATGGAGCGCGGTTTGCCCATGCACGACAGAGGATAGAATTTCCGGGGTGCCATCCGCGCCAATGCGCAACACTGCAGCGGCGGTATCGTCGCAGCTGCTCTCAAGTCCTAGGAGGGTCAAAGGCTCTGTCATCGCGGCCATGCGTTGCGTGAAGGGTGCAAGGCAGGTAACACCGAATGAGGCAGGCAACAACTCTGGATGGGCCATGACCGTAACGATCCTGATTACCCGGCCCGAACCCGAGGCGCGTCGCATGGCCGTTGAGGTGCAAGCGCTGTGTGATGCGGTGGCTGTCGTGATCTCGCCGGTGATGCGGATCGCCTATGACGGGGTGCTGCCCGAGATGTCGGGCGAGGAGGTGCTGATCTTTACCTCGCGCCACGGGGTCGAGGGGTTTTGCCGCCTGAGCGCGCGGCGGGATTTCACCTGTTACGCGGTGGGCGATGCCACGGCAGAGGCGGCAGAGGCGCAAGGGATGCGCGCCATTTCCGCCGGGGGCGATGCCGAGGCGCTCTTGGCGCGGATCGCGGCGGAGGGGGGGCATGGGCCGTTTGTGCATCTGAGGGGCGCGCATGTGGCCGCGGATATCGCCGGGGCGCTCAGGGCGGCGGGGCATATGGCGCGCGATGCGGTGGTTTATGATCAGGTCGAGTCGGCGCTGAGTGCCGAGGCGCAGGCGCTCTTGGGGGGGGCGGAGCCGGTTATCCTGCCGCTGATGTCACCCCGGACCGCTCGGATCGTGCTGGGTCAGGCGGGGCCGATCACTGCCCCGCTCTACATCGCGGCCATAAGCCGCAAGGTGGCGGACAACGTGCCCGAGGGTGTGGCGCAGCGCGTGGATATTGCCGAAACGCCGGATTTGCCGGGGATGCTTGCGCTGGTGCAACATCAGGTGCAGATGGCCAAGCGGCTTGAGGGTGGAAAACGACCGCAGTAAGGTCAGGTTGACAGGGACGTGTGGTGAGATTCGAAAGGATGGCACAAGGTGGCTGACAAGAAGCAAGCTCCGAAGGAAGCGGTTGAGGCAGAAGCTCTGCCTGATGACAAGGCGCCGGAGGCGGAGCAAGCAACTGTCGTAGAGCCTGAGGAGTCAGAGCCAGAGCGCCCGGAGAGCAATGCGGCCGACGCCACAGAAGCCCCAGAGGAAACAGCACAAAGTGCTGAGGTCGAGGCACCTGCGCAAGCGGAGGCTGCCGAAGATCACACGCCGGAGGTGCCCGGCGCGCTCTATGTGGGCACCGATGCACCCGCGTCCGACTCCTCCGCCATGGTCAAAACCGAACAGGTGATTGTGCGCCAGGGCGGGTTCTGGTCGATGGTGCTGGGCGGTGTGGTGGCGGCAGGTGTGGGCGTTGCGGTGGCCCCCTATGTGCTGCCCCCGGCGTGGTTTGCGCCCGAAGAGAGCGGCGTTGAGGCGGCGCTGGCGGATCACGATGCGCGTTTGACTGCGCTGCGCACTGATTTGGACGGGCTGGAAAGCCCCCCCGATTTGAGCGGTGAGATCGACGGGCTGAGCCAGACAATGACCGCCCTCACCGGGCAGATTGCCGATCTGGAAGCGCGGATCGCGGCGCTTGAATCCCGCCCGGTGGCAGAGGGTGGTGGCGTGCCCGTGGCCGAAATCGAGCAGTTGCGCGCATCTCTTGCGGCGCAGGCGGCTGAGGTCGAGGCATTGCGCGCGGCGGCGGATGCGCAAGAGGCAGCAGCGCGCGACAGCGCCGTGGCCACGCTGCGCCGGGCCGCGCTGACACAGGTGCGAACCGCGCTTGACACGGGCAGCGACTTTGCCCCGGCGCTGAGCGAGCTGCGCGACACCGGCGCCGAGGTGCCCGAAGTGCTGGCCGAACAGGCCGAAACCGGTGTGCCGACCGAGGCCGCGTTGATCGAGACATTCCCCGAGGCGGCGCGCGCCGCGCTCGCCGCCGCCCGCGCCGAGAGCGGCGATGCGGTGGCCGGCGTCGGCGGCTTTCTCAAGAGCCAGCTCGGCATCCGCTCTCTCAGCCCGCAGGAGGGGGATGACCCCGATGCGGTGCTGTCGCGCGCCGAGGCGGCCCTGGCCGACGGTCGCCTGAGCGATGCGCTGACCGAGATCGAGACGTTGCCCGAGGCTGCGCGCGCGCCCCTTGCGGATTGGGTCGCTCTGGCCACGCGCCGACAAGAGGCGCTTGCCGCCGCAGCGGCCCTGGCCGAAAAAGTGAATTGAACGAGAAAAGGCGAGCGCCATGCTTTGGTCGATTATCAAGATAGCGGTTTTCATTGCCCTCGTGGCGGGCGTGACGCTGGGGGCGAGCTTTTTGCTCGAACTCGATGGCGGTGTGCGGATCGTGATGGCGGGGGTCGAGATCAATCTCACACCGATCAAGGCGGTGATCGCGTTGGGCGTGCTGGTCTTTGCCATCTGGCTTTTGATGAAACTGACTGGCCTTGTCGTCGCCTCGCTGCGGTTCATCAACGGCGATGAAACCGCGCTCTCGCGCTATTTTGACCGCAGCCGTCAGGACAAAGGCTATCGCGCGCTTTCCGAGGGGATGCTGGCGCTCGCCTCGGGCGAGGGTGACGTGGCCATGGCGCAGGCCGCCAAGGCCGAGAAATATCTGCGCAAGCCGGCGCTGACCAACCTCATCACCGCGCAGGCCGCCGAGATGGCAGGCAACGGGCGCAAGGCCGAAGAGGTTTACAAGCAGCTTCTGACCAATGAAAAAACCCGCTTTGTTGGCGTGCGCGGCATCTTGCGGCAAAAGCTGGCCCAGGGCGATACCGAGACCGCGCTGAAGCTGGCCAAGACGGCCTTCGCGCTCAAGCCGCGCCATGGCGAGGTGCAGGATACGCTGCTCGAGTTGCAGGCCAAGACCGCGGATTGGAAGGGCGCGCGTGCGACCCTGAATGCCAAGCTGAAATACGGCAGCCTGCCGCGCGATGTCCACAAGCGGCGCGATGCGGTGCTGGCCCTGTCCGAGGCACGCGACGTGCTTGACGAGGGCAAGACCATCGAGGCGCGCGAGGCCGCGATCGAGGCCAATCGCCTCTCGCCCGATCTCATTCCGGCGGCGGTGCTGGCGGCGCGCGGCTATCTCGACCAGGGCAACACGCGCAACGCGCTGCGGGTTATCAACAAGGCGTGGCTCGTGCATCCGCATCCCGATCTGGCGGCGGCCTTTGCCGCGATCGAGCCGAACGAGTCACCGCGCCAGCGGCTGAAACGCTTTGCCAAGCTCCTCAAGGTGCATCCCGATAACCGCGAAACCCGGTTGCTCGAGGCGGAATTGAATCTGGCGGCAGAGGATTTTCCCGCCGCGCGCCGCGCGCTGGGCACGCTGGCCGAGGTCGAGCCGGATGCGCGTGCTCTGACCATCATGGCGGCCATCGAGCGGGGCGAAGGCGCGCCCGATGCGGTGGTCAAGGGCTGGCTCGCACGGGCCCTCTCGGCACCGCGCGGGCCGCAATGGGTCTGTGACAAATGCCAGCATATCCATGCCGAATGGGCGCCCGCCTGCGAGAATTGCAATTCCTTCGACACGCTCAGCTGGCGCGCGCCACCCAACAGCCCAATTGCCACGCCGACGGGGCTGGAAATGCTGCCGCTCATCGTCGGGGCGCTGGACGAGCCCAAGCCTGAACCTGAACACGACGACCAAGACACCGTTCCGGATGCCGAAATCGTCGAGGAAGAAGCCTCAGCCAAGGGTGAAAAATAGGGCTTTTCCCCTGACATACGCGATGCTATAGCGCCGCCACCGGGGCCGCTGTAGCTCAGCTGGTAGAGCACGTCATTCGTAATGATGGGGTCGGGGGTTCGAGTCCCTTCAGCGGCACCACTTTCCTGTTCAAAATCATGATTAGAACGTGAGGCTGGAAAACTCTGCGTTTGTGTGGGTCACCCCGCTTATAGAGCAAACTTGGCCGTGACCGTGTCAGTTCCCAAGGATCATGATGGGTGTGTTGGCGAGAAGTTCCTGAAAGGTCGTGCTGCTGCCGGTTTTACCAAACCGACGGTTGGAGTTCAGTCCAGCGCCGATCAGTTGCACGACTTCGGGCGAGCCTGCAAACTTGGAGTGGCTGCCGGAGTTTGAATCGTCGATCTGCGAGAGGTCGATGACCGTCACGCCGAGCTTTTCCAGCAGCAGCGCATCTGCGGCCCCGACACGGGGCACGCCACCGGCAATGCGCCGCGACAGGCGCAGTGCGGCGTCATCCTTGGAAATCAGGAGAAACATGCGCTTCTTTATTGATGGGTGCAGGGCGGTAATTTGGGTGCGGAATAGGTCAATGTCGATGTCTGGCGCGGCCAGCACGATGTGATCTATGGGGATCCCTGTGCCAAGACGCCCTGCTACCTGCTGGCTCACAAGCCCTTCCATCGTGAGGAAGGTGCCCATTGAATGCGCAAAGACATCGATCCGTTCAGCGTTGGTTCGGTTCAGGGTTGCGGCCATTGTCCGGACTTGGGGCCGGGCGATAAGTGCGCTGTTCAAATCGTAGACATAGCGCGTTCCCTTGGCTGCCGAGGCCCATGTGAAGAGCACCGGCACCCCCTGGAATCCCGTGTCCTCCACGAATTGCGACAGGCGCAGCACGGCATCGCTGGCGGTGTTGTTGAAGCCGTGGACGAAGATCAGGAGCTTGCGGTTGCCCGGCGCGCGCTTGGCCAGCTCGCGGTTTATGCCCGCGATAAAGGCGTCGTCGGTGCTGTAGACGACGGGATTGACGACGGTGAATTCGCGGCGCGGGTCGGGCGGCAAGCGCTTTGGCCGCTCCAGCACACCCAATACATGCGTGGGCGGCACGGTGGCATCGACCGAGGCCATGCCCAGATCCGGCGCACGCTGCGATGAATAGAACGCGCCCGCCACTTCGGACGATCCTCGGGTCGACATGATGAAGATTCGATGCTTGGTCAGCTCTGCGACCGACTCGACCGGGACCTCTGCGTTGCGGATGCCGATGATCTGTGGTGCGGGCGAGCATGCGACCAGGGCCATCATGACAAGTGCTGAAATCCAGCGTCTGAAATGAATATGAGGCGTCATGACAACCCTCTCGAAAATCACGCCTGAAGTATCGTTAATCCAAACTAGCGCATTGCCCCCGAGGCACGGCGCCTGTCACGCAGCTTGCCCGCGCCCCACTTGCGGGTCAACAGATTTGAACAGGACGCGCCAACACCGCCATGATAGGCGCATGCCCTATGGCTGACCGTGTCGCGGGGGGCGTCGGGCGCTAATGCAGTCTGCGATTGGGGTCTTGGGGCGTGCGATCGGGCGTCACGTCCTCATAGTCGGTCTCGACCACATCGTCGCGGGCGGGGGGCGGGCGGCCGCCCATCTCGAAGCGCTGGACATGCACGCGCTGACGGATCTGCCGGAACACCGCGCGGCGCACCGGCGGCATCAAGAGCGCAAAGCCCAGCCCATCGGTAAAGAACCCCGGCGTGAGCAGCAGCGCGCCCGCAAAGAGGATCATCGCCCCATGCGCCAGAGGTTCCGACGGATCGTCGAGGTCCGAGAAGGAGCGGCGCAGGTTCGTCATCGCGACCGCCCCCTGCATCCGCAAGAGCCATGTGCCGATCACGGCGGTCAGCACGACAATGGCCAACGTGGGCCACAGGCCGATCAATCCGCCCACCTGAATGAACAGCGCGATTTCGATCAGCGGAACGGCGAGGAATGCCAGAAAAAGCCACATACGCGGCCCTCCTTTGTTTTATGACCCTTACGGTGGACTTGACCCTGTCCAGCCCCTACATAGGACTGAGCGCAGACGCTTACCATGCCCCGCACAACAAGAGGTGTCCATGAATTCGCCCATCTTGCAGTTACTGGTGCTCGCCGGTATCGCCATTTTCCTGATTTTGCGTCTCAAGAATGTTCTGGGCACGCGTGACGGGTTCGAGGGGCCGACGCGCAGCGCGCCCGCGCCCGACACCCGCCGCCGCCGCGAGTTCGAGGTGATCGAGGGGGGGCCGGACCATGACATCGTCGATCATGTGCCCGAGGATTCCGATGCTGCCGGAGCCTTGGCCGAGATGAAGCGGATCGAGCCGGACTTCAGCGTCACGACCTTTCTGCAAGGCGCGCGCGGGGCCTATGAGATGATCCTCATGGCCTTTGAGCGTGGCAAGCTGGACGAGGTGACACCGTTTCTGGACCGCGATGTCTACGAGACCTTTGCGCAGGTGGTCGATGCCCGGGAACAGCAGGGGTTGACGATCGAGGCGGAATTCATCGGCGTGCGGGAATTGGCGCTGGCGGATGCGCAGTTCGATAGCCAGACGCGGCGCGCGGAAATCTCTGTGCGTTACGTGGGCGAGCTGATTTCGGTCGTGCGCGACAGCAACGGCGAGATCGTCGAAGGGGCGCCGGGCCAGTCGAAACGTCAAAAGGATGTCTGGACCTATGAGCGGATCATGGGATCGGACGATCCCAACTGGCGGCTTGTTGCCACGGGCGAATGATCCGGGGGCTGTGGGGAATTGGTCTGGGGTTGTGGCTGGTGTGTGCGACACCGGCCGTGGCACAGGACGTGACCCACGAAATCCTGAGCTTTGACGATCTGAATGGATGGGCCGAGGATGATCACGCCGCGGCCCTTTCCGTTTTTCTCAACACCTGCCCCGATATGAAGGACCCCGATTGGCGGTCGCTCTGCGCTCTGGCGCAGCAGCGCCCCGATGCACGGGGATTTTTCGAACTGTTTTTTCGCCCCGTCATGGTGTCCGAGGGCAAGCCTGCGCTCTTTACCGGCTATTTCGAGCCAGAGTTGCATGGCGCGTTGCGCCCCAGCGGGCGCTATCGCTATCCGGTGTATCGCGAACCGCCCGAGGCGCGGTTGTCGAATCCCTGGCTCACCCGCCGCGAGATCGAGACCACCGATGTCATGCGCGGGCGCGGGCTCGAGATTGCCTGGGTCGATGATCCGGTTGAATTGTTTTTCCTGCAGATCCAAGGATCAGGGCGGATCAGGCTGGAGAATGGTCAGGTGATCCGCGTGGGCTATGCGGGGGCCAATGGCCATCCCTATCGCTCGATCGGGGTGGAACTGGTGCAGCGCGGGATTTATTCGGTGCATCAGGTGTCCGCCGAGGTGATCAAGAACTGGGTGCGGCGCAATCCCGAAGAGGGGCGCGAGCTGCTCTTTCACAACCCGTCCTATGTGTTCTTTCGCCGGATTGACGATGTGCCGGCCGAGCGTGGACCGCTGGGGGCAATGAACCGGTCGGTGACGACCCTGCGCACCGTGGCGGTCGATCCGGCCTTTGTGCCCTTGGGCGCACCGGTCTGGGTGGAGAAGGATGGCGATGGTCCGATCCGCCGCCTGATGGTGGCGCAGGATACCGGATCGGCGATCAAGGGCGCGCAGCGCGCCGATATTTTCTTTGGCACGGGCGATGCGGCGGGTCAGGCCGCGGGGCGTTTGCGCGATCCGGGGCGGATGGTGGTGCTGATGCCCATTCAACGCGCCTACGCCATGCTGCCGGAGCAGACGCCGTGAGCCGCCGGCGTGTCCGGCCCGAAGAGCTGGAACTCTGGCAACAGGTGGCGCGCACCGCACAACGCATCCGTCCCGAGGCCGCAGCGCGCGTGCCTGCGCCTGCGCCGCAGCCCGAACCGATGATCCGCAACCCGCGCAGCGCCCCGCCCACGCCCCGCATCGAGGATTTCCAGATCGGGCAGAAGGCAGCGGGCGCGCCTCCCGCGCATGATGTCTTGCCCGGCCTCTCCGAGCGGGTGGCCACAGCCCCCGTGCAGATGGACAAGAAGGCGTTTCACCGGATGAAGCGCGGCAAGCTGATCCCCGAGGCCAAGATCGACCTGCACGGCATGACCATGGACCGCGCGCATCCGGCACTGACCGGGTTTATCCTGCGGTCCCATGCGGCGGGGTTGCGGCTGGTGCTGGTGGTGACAGGCAAGGGCAAGGATCGCGACACCGGCGGGCCGATCCCGGTGCGGCACGGCGTGTTGCGCCACAACGTGCCGCAATGGCTGCGGATGCCGCCGCTGGCCGCGCTGGTTTTGCAGATCACCGAGGCGCATCTGAAACATGGCGGCGGCGGGGCCTATTACGTCTATCTGCGGCGGCAGAGATAAGGGCGGCCCACTGGACCGCCCTCTGTTGTTTTACTGACCTGCGATCATCTCGGATTGTTTGACGATCACTTCGGCCTGTTTGATCGAGGCGATATCGACAAGGCGACCCTTGTAGGTGGTGGCCCCTTCGCCGCGCGCCTTGGCCTCTTCCATCGCCTTCAGGATTTCGCGGGCCTCTTGCACGGCCGCTTCGGAGGGCGTGAAAATCTCGTTGGCAAGCGCGATCTGCTTGGGGTGAATCGCCCATTTGCCCACCATACCAAGTGTGGCCGAGCGCCGCGCCTGCGCGCGAAAACCCTCATCATCCGAGAAATCGCCAAAAGGGCCATCGACCGGCAAGAGCCCATGGGTACGGCAGGCGGCGACAATGGCGGTCTGTGCCCAATGCCACGGGTCGGACCAATAACGCTGGCCCTCGCGCAGCATATAGTAATCCTCTTGCGTGCCACCGATGCCGGTGGTCTGCATCCCCATTGAGGCCGCGAAATCTGCGGCACCCAGGCTCATCGCCTCAAGCCGGGGCGAGGCGGCGGCGATTTCCTCGACATGGGCGATACCAGCGGCGGATTCGATGATCACCTCAAAGGCGATCCGCTTTTTCCGGCCCTTCGCGGCCTCGATGGCGGTGACGAGCGCATCCACGGCATAGATATCCGCGCCGCAGCCAACCTTGGGGATCATGATCTGATCCAGCCGCTCGCCCGCGTTTTCGAGCAGGTCCACCACATCGCGATACCAGAACGGAGAATCGAGGCTGTTGATCCGCACCGAAAGGGTTTTTTTGCCCCAATCCACGGTATTGATCGCCTCGATGGTATTCTTGCGGGCGATGTCCTTGTCCGAGGGGGCAACGGAATCCTCAAGGTCGATATTCACCACATCCGCCGCCGAGGCCGCCATTTTTTCGAACAGTTTGGTGTTGGAACCGGGGCCAAAAAGCTGGCAGCGGTTCGGGCGGGCAGGGGCGGGCGGTTGCAGGCGAAAGCTCATGGGCGAGTGGCTCCGTTACATAAGGAAATTGCGGGATTATCGCGGCTGTGGTTATGAAATTGCGCGAGGCTCTGCAAGGCGGTTTTCCCGGCGCACCGGGTGCGTGAAGAAAAAGCATAGTGAAGAAAATTCGAATAACCGTCACATATGTCGAAGGAATATGTGGAAATTATATGGATTACATGAAATCAAACAGAAAATCACAAAGAATTCGTTGGAAACTGTCGCCAAGCTATAGCGAAAGGATGTGCCATGATCGAGACCCCCTATCTGTTGTTCCTGGGCGATGCGCCCGACATGCTGGCGGCCAAGGTCGCCATTGGCATCCGTGACTGGCGGCCCGACAATGCCTTGGGTCAATTCCGCCTGCCCGGTTGCGGTGCCGATCTGGGTCTGCCCGACATGACGCTGGCCGAGGCCAAGGCGGCAGGCGTCAAGACCGTGGTCATCGGCGTGGCCAATCGGGGCGGCATCATCAGCCAAGCCTGGAAAAAGGTGCTGGTGGCGGCGCTGGAAGAAGGGTTCGATCTGGCGGCAGGCCTGCACAACCTCTTGCGCGACGAGGCGGATCTGCGCGCGGTGGCCGAGGCGACAGGGCGCAAACTGCATGATGTGCGGGTGCCATCGGTGAAATATCCCATCGCGGATGGCAAGAAACGCACCGGCAAGCGCTGTTTGGCCGTGGGTACGGATTGCTCTGTGGGCAAGATGTATACCGCCATGGCGATGGAGCGCGAGATGATCGCCGCAGGCATGAAGGCCACATTCCGGGCGACCGGCCAGACCGGGATCCTCATCACCGGCGATGGCGTGCCGCTCGATGCGGTCGTCGCGGATTTCATGGCCGGTTCGGTGGAATGGCTGACGCCGGATAATGATCCCGACCACTGGGACCTGATCGAGGGGCAGGGCAGCCTCTTTCACGTGTCCTTTTCCGGGGTGACGATGGCGCTTATCCATGGCGGTCAGCCCGATGCGCTGATCCTGTGTCACGAGCCGACACGCGCTCATATGCGCGGCCTGCCCGACTACACGCCGCCCACGCTCGAGGCGTTGCGCGACATGGCGCTGCCCATCGCGCGGATCGCCAACCCCGCCTGTCAGGTGGTGGGCGTTTCGGTCAATACCCAGCATATGACCGAGGAAGACGCGCGCGCCTATCTGGCCCGTGTCGAGGCCGAGATGGGATTGCCCGCAACCGATCCCTATCGGTTCGGGTCCGCGCCGCTGGTGGCTGCCTTGGCCGCGATTTGAGTATTCAAAGAACGATGAAAGGGGACGGCCTTGCAGATTGATGTGACACGGGATGTGTTCCGACTGGCGCAGGTGTTCACCATAAGCCGGGGATCGCGGACCGAGGCCAAGGTCTTGACCGTGCGGATAACCGAGGGCGGCGTGACAGGCTGGGGCGAATGCGTGCCCTACGCCCGTTACGACGAAACACTCGAGAGCGTGACGGCGCAGATCGAGGGGCTGACGGGGACGGTGACGCGCGCCGCGCTCTATGATCTCTTGCCGGCTGGGGCGGCGCGCAACGCGGTGGATTGCGCGCTCTGGGATCTCGAGGCCAAGCGCGCGGGGTGCCGTGTCTGGGATCTGGCCGGGCTGCCCGCGCCGGGGCCCGAGATCACGGCCTATACGCTGTCGCTCGACACACCCGAGGCGATGCAGGCGCAGGCCGCGAAACACGCGCATCGCCCCTTGCTCAAGATCAAGCTGGGCACGCCGGATGACATGCCCCGGCTAGAGGCCGTCCGACGCGGCGCGCCACAGGCCAAGATCATCGTCGATGCCAATGAAGGGTGGAGTGCGGCGGTCTATGCCGATCTCGCCCCGCATCTGGTGCGGCTTGGCGTGGCGCTGGTCGAGCAACCGCTGCCCGCAGGCGCGGATGAGGCGCTGATCGGCATGGCGCGGCCCGTTCCGGTCTGTGCCGACGAATCCTGCCATGACCGCGCCAGCCTGCCCAAGCTCAAGGGCAAATACGATGTGGTCAACATCAAACTGGACAAGACCGGCGGTCTGACCGAGGCGCTGGCGCTGCGCGATGCCGCGCGCGCCGAGGGCTATGGAATCATGGTCGGCTGCATGGTCGGAAGCTCGCTTGCCATGGCGCCTGCGACGCTTGTAGCCCAAGGGGCGATGGTGACAGACCTTGACGGCCCGCTGCTTCTGGCCGAAGACCGCGAGAATGCTTTGATTTTCGATGCCGCGGGCGTGCATCCGCCACGGCCAGAACTATGGGGATGAGACCATGCGCACTGTCTATGTAAACGGCAAGTATCTGCCGGAAACCGAGGCCACCGTTTCGATTTTCGACCGGGGGTTTCTGATGGCTGACGGCGTTTACGAGGTGACAAGCGTGCTGGGCGGCAAGCTGATTGATTTCGGCGGGCATCTGGCGCGGCTGGAGCGGTCGCTGAATGAGCTCGACATGAAGAAACCGGCGGCATTCGACGATCTCTTGGAGATTCACCGCGAATTGGTCCGCGCCAACGACATCACCGATGGTCTGGTCTATCTTCAGGTCACGCGCGGCAGCGACGGCGACCGCGATTTCGTGTTCCCGAACGCCGAAACGACCGAGCCGACGCTGGTGCTCTTTACCCAGTCCAAGCCGGGCCTGGCAGAGAATCCGGTGGCCAAGACCGGGATCAAGGTCATCAGCATCGAGGATATTCGCTGGGGTCGGCGGGACATCAAGACGGTGCAGCTTCTCTATCCCTCGATGGGCAAGATGATGGCCAAGAAGGCCGGATGCGACGATGCCTGGATGGTCGAGGACGGTCATGTGACCGAAGGCACCAGCAACAACGCCTATATCGTCAAGGGCAACCGCATCATCACGCGGCAATTGTCCAACGACATCCTGCACGGGATCACCCGCGCCGCGGTGCTGCGCTTTGCCCGCGAGGCGCAGATGGAGGTCGAGGAACGCGCCTTCACGATTGACGAGGCCAAGGTGGCGGACGAGGCCTTTGTGACCTCGGCCAGCGCCTTTGTCATGCCGGTGGTCGAGATTGACGGCGCGACCTTGGGCGATGGCACGCCGGGGCGGGTTGCCGCGCGGTTGCGCGAAATCTATCTGGACGAGAGCCTGAAAGCGGCAGTTTGAGCCGCGCATTTCTGCACAGAAGCTGGGCAGAATCGGGGAATTGAGCGCGGGGGCGGTTGCGGCCATCTTGGGGAAAACCCAAGATTGGAGCCGCAAATGACCCCCGTTCACCCTGAGGCCCGTATCGGCCATGTGCATCTGAAAGTGGCCGATCTGGACCGCGCCATCGGATTTTATTCCGGTGTGCTCGGCTTTGAACTGCAACAGAGATTCGGCACCCGGGCGGCGTTCCTGTCGGCGGGGGGCTATCATCACCACCTTGGCCTGAATACCTGGGAGAGCCTTGGCGGCACGCCTGCACCCAGGGGGCACACGGGCCTCTATCACACCGCCTTTCTCTATCCCGACCGGGCGCAACTGGCCGATGCCCTGCGCCGGGTGATCCGGGCCGGAGTCACGATCGAGGGGGCTGCGGATCACGGGGTAAGTGAGGCGATTTATGTCAGTGACCCGGATGGCAATGGTGTGGAGCTCTACCGCGACCGTCCCGAATCCGAATGGCCACGGGATGCGGCGGGCAATCTGGCTATGGTCAATTATCCCATTGATTTGAAAGAGCTTTTGTCACACGCCCCGGCAGAGGGCTAGACGATCCGTCGCGCAGGGCCTAGGCTGCGCTCATCGTATCAGGAGAGGGCGCGCAGATGGCGACGGGCACGAATATTCGCACATATTTCAACGGGTCATGGCAGGCGGGCGACCCGGCGGTGATCCGGGCGGCGGACCATGGCGCATGGCTCGGCACGACGGTGTTTGACGGCGCGCGCTATGTCGATGGCATTGCCCCGGATCTGGCCAAGCATTGCGCCCGCGTCAATGCCTCGGCCCGTGCGCTGATGATCACGCCGACCGTCGAAGCGGCGGATATGGTCGAGATCGTCTGGGAGGGGTTGCGCGCCTATCCCAAGGAGGCGGCGGTGTATATCCGGCCGATGTATTGGGCGCTCGAAGGGGGCGACCTGGGGATCGTGCCCAAGGAGGGCGCCACCGGTTTCGCCATCAGCCTTGAGGAAATTCCGATGCCGCCAGAGGGGTTCAGCACGACGCTCTGCCGCACACGGTTTCGGCGTCCGGTGCTCGAGGATGCGGTGGTCAATGCCAAGGCGGGATGCCTTTATCCCAACAATGCACGGATGCTGAAAGAGGCGCGCGGGCGTGGCTTTGGCAATGCGCTGGTCGCGGATGCGCTGGGCAATGTGGCGGAAACCGCGACCGCCAATGTCTTTGCCGTCAAGGATGGCGCGGTGTTCACACCCATCCCCAATGGCACGTTTCTGGCCGGGATCACCCGCGCGCGGCATATCGAGAACCTGCGCCGCGCGGGGATCGAGGTGCATGAAACCGTGATGACCTTCGACGATTTTCACGCGGCGGACGAGGTGTTCCTGTCCGGCAACCTGATGAAGGTCACACCCGTCTCGGCCTTTGAGGACACGCAATACAAACCCGGCTCCATCACTGAAAAGGTGCGTCAACTCTATTGGGATTGGGCCTATTCCGCGAATTGAGGGGCGGTGGTGCGGGCGTGCCGCAGCGACGGCAGGCACACCTTGCGCCCCGATGACGTCGTCTCGACCGTGATGTCGATCCCGTAGACCGCGCTGAGCGTGGCGCTGGTCAGCGCCGCGTCGGCATCCCCTTGGGCAAAGATGCGCCCGTCCTTCATCACCACAACGCGGGCGCCCAGGGCAAAGGCCTGATCGGGATCATGGGTCGACAGGATGACACTGCGGCCCTCGCTGGCCGCTTCGGTCACGAGCGCGCGAATCTGTGCCAGAACCTGCGCCTGATTTCCGAAATCGAGACTGGCGGTGGGTTCGTCCATGACGATCAGGGGCGCCTCTTGGGCCAATGCGCGCGCAATCAGGACAAGCTGACGCTGGCCACCCGACAGCCGCGCGTAATCGCGATGCGCAAGCGCGCCGATGCCAAGCCGGTCCAGCGCATCGCGCGCCACCGCGCGATCCCGCGCCCCCGGTTGGCCAAAGAGCCCCAAACGCGCCGTGCGCCCCATCAGCACCACTTCGAGCGCCTCAAAGGGAAAGGGCGGCGCATGGGCCTGCGGGACATAGGCGACCTGACGGGCAATCTCAACGCGGGCCTGCGCCGTAAGCGGCTTGCCCCCCAACAGGACCGTGCCCGCGCGCGCCGGTAACAGGCCCAAAAGCGTGCGAAAGAGCGTGGTCTTGCCACAGCCGTTCGGCCCCAGCAGGCACAGGATCTCACCGGCCTGCACGTCCAGCCCGATCCCCGTGCCGACGACGGCCGCGCCATAGCCGATGCTCAGATCCCGCGCCCGCAGCATCATGACCAGCCCCGCCGCCCGCGCGCCAGCAACCAGACAAAGAAGGGCGCGCCGATCACGGCGGTCAGGATACCCAACGGCACCTCGGTCTGGGCCATCAGTCGCGCGGCAGTATCGACAATCAGAAGATAGGCCGCGCCGATCAGGACCGATGTGGGCAAGAGGCGGCCAAAGCCCGGCCCGACCAGCATCCGCGCGATGTGCGGGATGACAAGGCCGACCCAGCCCACGACCCCAGCGAGGGCTGTGACGCTCGCGGTGATGAGCGTGGCGGCCGCGATCACAAGGAACCGCGTGCGCCCAACCTCGACACCCAGCGCGCGGGCCTCTTCATCGCCGAGGCTGAGGACATTGATCCGCCAGCGCAACAGGACCAGTGGCACCAGCCCAAGCAGGACAAGCGGCAGGGCAGGGCGAATATCCTCGGTCGTGATCGCGGCGAGAGAACCCAGCAGCCAAAAGGTAATGGCTGGCAATTGGTCATAGGGATCGGCCATCACCTTGAGCAGCGAGGTGGCCGCCCCCGCCAATGCGCCGATCACGACCCCGATCAGCACCAATGTCAGCGTCCGGTCGGTATTGCGGACCAGCGCCGCGACGAGGGTGACAACCCCAACCGCAGCCATGCCCCCGACAAAGGCCGAGGCCTGAATCGCCGCCACCGGCAGCGACAGAAAGATCCCGGCCACGGCCCCAAGCCCGGCCCCGGCAGACACCCCGAGAATATCGGGCGAGACAAGCGGGTTGCGAAAGAGCGCCTGATAGCTGGCCCCGGCCGCCGCCAGCGCGGCCCCGACCAGAATGGCCGCCGCCACGCGCGGCAGGCGAATGTTCCAGACGACGATCTGTGCCTGACTGTCCCCGCGTCCCAAAAGAGCGGCGAGCGTTT
Organism: Roseovarius mucosus DSM 17069; assembly: GCF_000768555.3. Classification (GTDB taxonomy): domain Bacteria; phylum Pseudomonadota; class Alphaproteobacteria; order Rhodobacterales; family Rhodobacteraceae; genus Roseovarius; species Roseovarius mucosus. The sequence continues at coordinate 136,551 of NZ_KN293991.1, read as the reverse complement.
CAGCAGGTGTCAGCGCATAGGGGCCCAGCATCAGGGCACCAAAGGCCAGGATCGCAACGCCAAGCGCCAGCGCCCCCGTCAAGGTCAACACCGGCTTTTGCCGGGTTAGTTCGGCGGTCGTCCCTCGGCCCATTCCAGCAGCCTTTCCAGTTCCGCATCGCTCAGATCGACATGGTAGTAGAGCTTGTAAAACGCGCGTGTTTCCGCGCGCAGATCGCCGCGCCAGTGGTCGGGATAGAGCAATCCCGCCATCCAGATCAGCCCCATCATCCGGTTGAGCGACGGAGGCCGGTCGATCCAGCCAAAGGGTGCGGTGGGCGACAGATGCACACGCCCGTTGCGCACGGCATCAATCCCCTGCCAGAGCGGGTTGTCAAAGACTTCGGCATGAAAATTCCGGTCCCAGGTCACGATGATCTCGGGGTTGGCGACCAGAACCTGCTCCATCGAGGCCTGAACCAGCCCACGCGTCGCACCCCCGTCATCCGCCACATTGCGCCCGCCGGCGCGTTCGATGATCTCGGTGTTGATCGAGCCTTTCATCCCGGTCTCAAGCCCTTCGGGCCCACGGGCAAGATAGACGCGCGGGCGGGTCTCTTGGGGCACATCCGCGAGCAGGGCGTCGATCCGGGCAAAGACGCTTTCGACATGGCTCGCCAGCGCTTCGGCCCGCTCGGGCACGCCCAGCGCCCCACCAAGGAGCCTCAGCGCCTCGGGCGTCTTCTCAAATCGTCCGTCGATCAGCAGATAGGGAATCCCCGTCTGTTCCTGCACACGGTTGGCAAGATCGACATAGGTGTCGCGTACCGAGCCGAAGTCGAGGATGAGATCAGGCTTGATCGCGAGCACACGTTCAAGGTTGGCCTCGCCGCCGCGCCCGGTGATCCGCCCGGTTTCGGGCAGATCGCGATAGGGTTCGGCGATATAGGCGCGCTCTTCCGGGCGCAGCGCCCTAGGCCAGCCGGTCAGGGCCTCGGGCTTGAGGATATAGACAAGGATCGCGGCAGGCGGGCCAGCGGCAAAGACGCTCCCAACCGTTTCGGGCACCTCAACCACGCGCCCCGCGCTGTCGGTGACGCTTCGGGCTTGGGCGGGCGCGGCCAAGAGCGACAGGATCAGCAGCAGGTATCGCATGTCAGTGGCCCTTTTGCTGCGCGGGTGCCCCAACCGAACCCATGGCACCCTGCGCGTGAGATAGGCGGTCTCCGTCAGAAATCCAGATTGGCGACGTTGAGCGCGTTGTCCTGAATGAACTCGCGGCGCGGCTCGACCACATCGCCCATCAGCTTGGTAAAGAGATCGTCAGCCTCGGCCACATCGTCGATCTTGACCTGAAGCAGCGTGCGCGCCTCGGGATCAAGCGTGGTTTCCCAGAGCTGATCGGGGTTCATTTCGCCCAGACCCTTGTAGCGTTGAAGGCTCAGCCCCTTTTCCCCTTCCTTGAGGATCGCATCCAACAGGTCGAGCGGCCCAAAGATGGCCTGCACCCGGTCCTTGCGGATCAGCGTGGCCCGCTCGCGGTAAATATCGCGGAGTTGCGTGGTCAGTTGCGCCAGTTTGCGCGCCTCACCTCCGCGCAGCACCGGACCATCCAGCGTGCGCATTTCCTCGACCCCGCGCACGATGCGCGACAGGCGCATCCCCTTGTCCTGCGTCGGGCGCCCCTGCCAACCACGCTCGTATTCGTTCGAGATCATGTCGAGCCGGCTTGCCACGGTATCGGCCACGCCTTGCAGGTCACTGTCCACGCGACCGGGCAGGAACGCCTCGGCAATCGCGGCCTGTTCTAGGATGTGGCGGGGATAATGCGTCGGAAACGCCTCGAGGATACGCCGCGCCTGCCGCGCCTCTTCGACCACGCGCACAAGGTCCGGACCGGCGATTTCCTCGCCCGAGCCAAGGCGCAGGGCGGCATCGGTGGTGCCTTGGGCGATCAGGTAATCCTCCAGCCCCATCTGGTCCTTGATATAGACCTCGGACTTGCCGCGCATCACCTTGTAGAGCGGCGGCTGCGCGATATAGAGGTATCCGCCCTCGATCAGTTCGGGCATCTGGCGGTAAAAGAACGTGAGCAGCAGCGTCCGGATATGCGCGCCGTCCACGTCGGCATCGGTCATGATGACAATCTTGTGGTAGCGCAGTTTCTTGATGTCGAATTCATCCCGGCCAATGCCGGTGCCCAGCGCCATCACCAGATTGCCGATCTCCTGGCTGCCCAGCATCCGGTCGAACCGCGCGCGCTCGACATTGAGGATCTTGCCCCGCAGGGGCAGCACCGCTTGGGTGCCCCGGTCACGGCCCGTCTGGGCAGAGCCGCCAGCGCTGTCACCCTCGACGAGGAACAGTTCGGTCTTGGAGGGGTCCTTGCTTGAGCAATCCTTGAGCTTGCCCGCCAAGAAATTCACATCCATCGGGTTCTTGCGGCGCGTCAGTTCGCGCGCCTTGCGCGCGGCCTCGCGGGCATGGGCGGCCTCGATGATCTTGCCGACGATCACCTTGGCGATCTGCGGATTTTCCTCGAACCATTCGGCCAGCTTTTCGCCCACCAACCCCTCGACCGCCGGGCGCACCTCGGAGCTGACCAGCTTGTCCTTGGTCTGGGACGAGAATTTGGGATCGGGCACCTTGACCGACAGAACACAGGTCAGGCCCTCGCGCGCGTCATCGCCGGTGAAGGTCACCTTTTCCTTCTTCGCGATGCCAGAGGTCTGGGCATAGGTGTTGATGGTCCGCGTCAATGCCCCGCGAAAGCCCGCCATATGGGTGCCGCCATCGCGCTGCGGGATGTTGTTGGTAAAGGGCAACACCGTTTCGTGATAGCTGTCATTCCACCACATCGCCACCTCGATGCCGATGTCGTCCCGCTCGCCGGTGATAAAGATCGGCTCGGGCATGGCGGGGGATTTGTGACGGTCGAGATACTTGACGAATTCCTTGACGCCACCCTCATAGAACAGTTCGGATTTGAGCGGCTCTGTCGGGCGCTCATCCGTCAGGATGATCCGCACCCCGGAATTGAGAAAGGCCAGTTCGCGCAGGCGCTTTTCCAGGGTCTCGAAACTGTATTCGAGATTGGAAAAGGTCTCGGTCGAGGCGAGAAAGCGCACCTCGGTGCCCTTGCGGCCGCCCGCGTCACCCACCACGCGCAGCGGCTCTACGGTAAAGCCGCCCTCGAAGCGGGCATAGTGTTCCTTGCCTCCCCGCCAGATGCGCAGCTCCAGCCACTCGGACAGGGCATTCACAACCGACACGCCCACCCCATGCAGACCGCCGGAAACCTTGTAGGAATTGCTGTCGAATTTGCCGCCTGCGTGCAGTTGGGTCATGATGACCTCTGCCGCAGAGACGCCTTCACCCTCGTGAATATCTACCGGAATGCCACGCCCGTTGTCGCTGACAGAAACAGAGGAATCCGCATGGATCGTGACGTTGACGGCATCGGCATGACCGGCCAGTGCCTCGTCAATGCCGTTGTCCACGACCTCATACACCATATGGTGCAGACCCGAGCCGTCATCGGTATCCCCGATATACATCCCAGGACGCTTGCGGACTGCCTCTAACCCCTTGAGAACTTTGATGGAATCGGCACCATATTCTTCGGGCGCGGCGGCGGGTTCGGACATGCGGATTTTCCTTCGGAAGTTTTGCCATTTTATACGAAGTCTGGGGGGGAATGTCACGTCATTCCCCCATATTTTGCGCCGCCTCTGCGGGCTCCTCTTTCCTTCAGCGGCGTTTCGCGCGAACAAGGCACATGCCGATTCTCGCCTTTCTCCGTGACAATGCGCCCTGGCTCACCGCCGGGGTTCTGCTGACCTTTCTCAGCAGCTTCGGGCAGACCTATTTCATCTCGATTTTCGCCGGTGAGATCCGCGACACCTTTGGTCTCAGCCACGGACAATGGGGCGGCATCTATATGCTGGGCACCACGGCGTCGGCGCTGGTGATGGTCTGGGCTGGGGGGCTGACCGATCACTTTCGGGTGCGCCGTCTGGCACCGCTGGTTCTGGTGCTCATGGTCGGCGCGTGCCTTTTCATGGCGGTCAACCCAATCTGGTGGCTGCTGCCGCTGGTGATCTTCGCGTTGCGGTTCACGGGGCAGGGCATGCTGAGCCATCTGGCGGTGGTTGCCATGGCGCGCTGGTTCGTGGCGGCGCGCGGCAAGGCGCTGTCCATCGCCACCTTGGGCTTTGCGCTGGGCGAGGCGTTCTTGCCGCTCATCTTCGTGTCACTCTTGACGGTCTATGACTGGCGCTTGCTCTGGGTGGCGGCGGCGCTTGTGGCCAGTTTGGGCATCCCGCTCTTGCTGGTGCTCCTGAGGCGAGAGCGCACTCCGCAAAGCTGGGCGGAAAGCAGCCAGTCGCTGGGCATGGACGCGCGCCACTGGACCCGCAAGGAAACGCTGCGACATTACCTCTTCTGGTTCATGGTGCCGGCGCTCTTGGGGCCTTCTGCCTTCAACACTGCGTTCTTTTTTCATCAGGTGCATATCGCCGAGGTCAAGGGCATCAGCCATGTGGCGTTGGTGGCGATGTTTCCGGTCTATACGGCGGTGGGCATCGGCGCGATGATCCTCTCGGGCTGGGCGCTCGACCGGCTGGGCACGGCACGGCTCTTGCCGTTCATGCAGCTGCCGATGGTTGCCGCCTTTCTGCTCTTTGCCCTATCGGATGGGCCGGGCCTATTGCTCTTGGGGTTCGTGTTTCTGGCGCTGACCACGGGGGCCAACAGCACGCTGCCCAATGCCTTCTGGGCGGAATTCTATGGCACCGCGCATCTCGGCAGTATCAAGGCCATGGCTGCCGCCGTCATGGTTCTGGGATCGGCCATCGGGCCGGGGCTGACCGGGCTTGGTATTGATCTGGGCCTTGGAATCGAGACGCAATTCGTGCTCATCGCGGGCTATTTCGTCTTTGCCAGCGTGATGATGACCGTGGGCGTGTTGCGCGCGCGCGGGGCGCTGACGCTCTAGCTTGCGCGCAGACCCTACTCCGTCGCGGCGCTTGTGCGTTGAATGGCACACTCAAGATGTGTATATCTGTGCATAGCAACGGAGAGTGAGACATGCCGCGATCCGCTCGGGAAAAGCAACGCACCAATATCACCGTTGACGCCGGTCTCTTGTCAGAGGCCCGCGCGTTGAACCTGAATGTGTCGTCCATCAGCGAAGCGGCCTTGGCCCGCGCCGTGCGGACAGAACAGGCGCGCGCTTGGACCGAAGAGAATGCCGAGGCGATCGAGGCCCGCCGCATCTGGAGCGCGGGCAATGCCCTGCCTCTTGCCGAGTACCAGGTCCTCAAGACCGACTGATGGCGCAGTTCCACGTTTACCGCCTGCCGAACAAGACGCTTGTTCTCGATGTGCAGACCGACCTGATCGACATCGGGACACGGATCGTTGCCCCTCTGATGCCGTTAAAGAGCGGGCCACCGCCTTTGACCCGTCTCGAGCCGATATTTGACCTCGACGGCGTGGCATATGTCCTGCATGTCGCGGAAATGGCGGCTGTCAGATCAAGCGCACTTTCCAGCCCCGCTATCGCTGATCTGACAGATCGTGACTATGAAATTCGCGGCGCGCTCGACATGGTTTTCTCGGGGTTCTGACCAAACAGACCCTATTCCGCCGCAACCGTGATCACCGGCTCCATCTGATCGAACATCTCTGGCGACAGGTGGCATTTCACCTGATGCCCCGGCACCAGTTCGCGCACGGGCGGCACTTCGCGTTCGCACAGGCCGCCCGGCACTTCTGATTTCCATCGGCACCGTGTCTGGAACGGGCATCCGGGCGGCGGATTCATGGCCGAGGGCACATCCCCCTCCAGCACGATATGCTTCTTGGTGATCCGCGTATCGGCAATCGGCACGGCCGAAAGCAGCGCCTCGGTATAGGGGTGATAGGGGGGGGCGAACACCTGATCTGTGGTGCCCAGTTCCACGACATGCCCCAGATACATCACCATCACCCGGTCGCTCAGATAACGCACGATGCTGAGGTCATGGGAAATGAACAGCAACGTCGTCTTTTGCTTGCGCTGAATCTCCATCAAGAGATCCGTCACCGCCGCCTGTACGCTCACGTCCAGGGCCGAGACCGGCTCGTCCGCCACCACGATCCGCGCGCCGCCCGCAAAGGCGCGGGCGATGCCTACGCGCTGTTTCTGCCCGCCCGATAGTTGCCGGGGCATGCGCTCTGCAAATTCACGCGGCAGTTTCACCAGATCAAGAAGGCGCAGCATTTCATCCCGCCGCGCCTGATCCGTGTCGCCAATGCCAAACACCTCAAGCGCGCGGATGATCTGGCGTCCCACGGTCATCGACGGGTTGAGCGTATCAAACGGGTTCTGAAACACCATCTGCACATCGGCGACGGTCTGCGTGTCACGCTTCTCGATGGGGGTCTGTTCGATATTGCGATTGTCCAGCAATATCTGCCCTTCGGTCGCGGTCTCGAGCCCCATCAACACCTTGGCGAATGTGGACTTGCCACAGCCCGACTCGCCCACGATTGCCAATGTCTCGCTCTCGCGCGCCTCGAAACTCAGGGTCTCATTGGCCTTGACCACCTTCTTGCCGCTGCTCCCACCAAAGAGCGCGTTGGCCGCCACCTCGTAATATTTCTTGAGATTCTCCATCTTGAGCACGACCTTGCCCGGCGCGGTCGCCGCGTGCTGCGCCATGGCCTCGATCGGGGCGTTCCAGTCAATCTCGGCAAACCGCAGGCAACGGGTGAAATGCCGGTCATCGCCCTTGATCCCCGCCATGGGAATATCGCCCATATCGCATACACCGGCCTGAAAGTAATCGCAGCGCGGTCCGAAATTGCAGCCCTCTGGGCGTTCATGCGGCAAGGGGAAATTGCCGGGAATGGCCTTCAACGGCCGCGTGTTCTTATCCGCGCCGGGCAGGGGAATGGACCGGAACAGCGCCTGCGTATAGGGATGCTGCATCTTGTCGAACACATCCTCGATACTGCCGGTTTCGACCGCCTCGCCGGAATACATCACGCAAATGCGGTCGCAGGTCTCAAGCACAAGCCCCAGATTGTGACTTATGAACAGCATAGAGGTGCCGTATTTCTTGCCCAGATCCTTGACCAGTTCCACCACTGCCGCCTCGACCGTCACGTCAAGCGCGGTCGTCGGTTCATCCAGGATCAGCAGCGACGGCTTAGACATCAAGGCCATGGCGATCACGATCCGCTGCTGCTGCCCACCGCTCAATTGATGCGGATAGCTGCGCATGATCCGCTCGGGATCCGGCAGCTTCACATCGCGCACCACCTCCAGCGCGCGCGCCCAAGCTTCGGATTCTGAAATGCCCTCGTGGATCATCGGCACTTCGATCAACTGCTTGCCGATCCGCATGGCCGGGTTCAGGCTTGCCATTGGTTCCTGATAGATCATCGCGATTTCGTTGCCGCGAATGTCGCGCAACTCTGCGGCACTCATCTGCCCCAGATCGCGGCCTTTGAATCGCACGGACCCGCCCACGATGCGCCCGTTCACGCCCAGATCCTGCATCACCCCCAGCGCCACGGTGGATTTGCCGCAGCCGGATTCCCCCACCAACCCCACCGCCTCGCCGGGCTGCACCGTCACGGAAAAATCCATCACCGCCGGAATTTCGCGCAGCCGGGTGAAAAAGGAAATCGACAGGTTCTCGATCTCGAGGATCGGCCCGTCATAGTCCAGCTTGGCCATGTCCATCTCCCTATTCACCGGGGCGCTGCCGCCCTCTTTCAGCGTTTTTCAAATACTCAATCCCGCAGGCTTTCTTCGCGCAGACCATCGGCCAAGAGGTTGAGGCCGAGCACCAGCGACAAGAGCGCAAAGGCAGGCGGAAGTGCCGGATGCAGATACATCGTCAGCAATTTGCGCCCGTCATTGATCGTGCTGCCCCAATCCGGGCTCTCGGGGCTGAGGCCCAGACCAAAGAACCCGAGCGTGCCCAAAAGGATCGTCGTATAGCCAATGCGCAGACAGAAATCGACCAAGAGCGGCCCGCGCGCATTGGGCAGGATTTCCCACAGCATGATGTACCAAGGCCGCTCGCCCCGCGTCTGCGCCGCCGCCACGTAATCGCGTGTCTTGATGTCCATGGTCAGGCCGCGCACGATGCGAAACACCGTGGGCGAATTGACGAAGACCACCGCCACGAACACCACCAAGAGGTTGGGCGGAAAGCTGACCAGCCCCAGCGGATCGGCATCCCAGGCAATCCCCAGATACAGCCACAGCCCGATTACCAGCGTGATCCCCACATAGACATTCCGCCGCGACGGTTGCGTGTGATAGCGCGAGTTCCACAACAGCAGCAGAAACACGATGGGAAAGAGAAAGAGCACCGCCGCCATATAGACGGGTATCCCTGTCTGCACGATTTCCGGCGTGACCAGCAGGTAAAAGAGCAGGATCACCGGAAAGGCGAGAATGAGATTGGCCAGAAAGGACAAGAGCGTATCCAGCCGCCCGCCATAATAGCCCGCAGGCAGGCCCAGCGTGATCCCCACCATGAAAGAGAACATGCTGGCAAAGGGCGCGATCTTGATCACTTCCCATGCGCCCGCCACCATCCGGCTGAATACATCCCGGCCCAGATTGTCGCCGCCCAAGAGGTAATAGGGATAGGCCCCCGGATCAGGTGTGCCCATCATCTGTGTAAACGGCGTGCCCGGCCCCTTGTTCTTCATCGTGGCGGATTGTGACAGCACATCATGGGTCAGGATCATGTCGAACGCCCCGCCAAAGATGCCGGTGAAGACCCAGAACATCACCATGGCAAAGCCGACCATCCCAATGGGGCTATCAAACAGCTTGCCATAGAGGCCCAGACGCCGCTTGAACGCGATCGACACCGCAAAGGTCACGATCAGCGCGATCCAGACCGGCAGGAACAGCCCCAGCATGCGAAGGGCAATCTCGCTCCAGCTCAGTGGTTCCATGGCCTCGATACCCCCTTAGCGCACGCTGATGCGCGGATTGAGAAAGACATAGCCGATGTCCGAAATCAGCTGTGTCACCAGAACCACCACAACCGAAATCACCGACACCCCCAAGAGCAACTCGATGTCGTTGTTGCCCGCCGCCTGCACCAGCGTCCAGCCAAAGCCCTTGTAGTTGAAGAGGGTTTCGACAATCACCACCCCGTTCAAAAGCCAGGGAAATTGCAGCATGATCACCGTAAAGGGCGCAATCAGCGCGTTGCGCAGCGCGTGTTTCATCACGATATTGGGAAAACTCACGCCCTTGAGGCGCGCGGTGCGGATATATTGCGCGGTCATCACCTCGGCCATGCTGGCCCGTGTCATCCGCGCGATATAGCCCATACCATAGAGCGCGATGGTCAGCACCGGCAGAAAGAAATTCTCGAACGTCGGGTTGTCCATCGCCGCCGTTGCCGTACCCTTGAACCATTTGAGGCCAACCGCCGTGCTGGCAAACACCGCGATGAAAAGCACGCCCGAGACATATTCCGGCGTGGCCGTGGTGGTGATGGCAAAGGTCGAGAGTGTGCGGTCGGTGCGCGACCCCTCACGCATCCCCGCCAGTATCCCGAGGATCAGCGCCGATGGCACCATCAGCACCATCACCCAGAACATGAGCCTGCCGGTCAGCGCCAGCTTGTCGCTCAGGATCTTGCCCACATCCTCGCGGAACACTGTGGAATAGCCCCAGTCGCCTTGCAGGATGCCGCAGAACCGGGGCGCGTCCTCGGGGGCGATGTCGGGCGTGATACACTGACCGCGTGTGACCCCGTCTCGGTCCTCGATCACGAAACCCGGCACCACACCCAGCCATTGACCGTATTTCACCGTCATCGGCTGCAAATAGCCATTGCGACCGAGGTAGCTCGCCACTTCCTCGTCGCTCATGCGGAAATCGCCTTGGGTCTTGGCCAGTTTTTCCAGATTGGGATACAGGTTCGTCAGGAAAAAGACGATAAACGTCAGGCAGAGCGCCGTCAGGATCATAACCCCGACGCGGCGCAGGATGAACATGGCCATGGCCGCCCCCTGTTGGCGTTTTTCCTGACGCTAGTCGAGAGGGCGCGGGCGGTCCAGCATCATTTGCGACACCGCCTTGTCAGAAAACGCCCCCGGACCGTTCAGACCGGGGGCGCAATTCCTCAAACCAGCGATTTGGGGTCGACCGTCGCCATCCCCAGCGCCTCGCCAACGGCGGCATAGGTCAACTGACCGGCATGCACATTCAGCCCGTTCAGCAGATGGGCATCATCGGCACAGGCCTGTTTCCAGCCTTTGTCGGCCAGCGCCAGCATGAAGGGCATCGTGGCATTGCCCAGCGCCAGCGTCGAGGTGCGCGCAACCGCGCCCGGCATGTTCGCCACGCAGTAATGCATGATCCCGTCGACCTCATAGATGGGGTCCTGATGCGTTGTGGCGCGCGAGGTCTCGAAGCATCCGCCCTGGTCGATCGCCACGTCCACCAGCACCGAACCCGGCTTCATCATGCCGAATTGGTCGCGCCGCACCAGCTTGGGGGCGGCCGCACCGGGGATCAGCACCGCGCCAATCACCATATCCGCCAGCGGCAGCAATTCTTCCAGCAACCCGGCCGAAGAATAGCCGGTCTTGAACGTGCCACCAAACACGTCATCGAGATAGCGCAGACGCGGCAGTGAGCGATCCAGCACGGTCACATCCGCGCCCATGCCCGCCGCGATCTTGGCGGCATGGGTGCCCACGACACCGCCGCCGATCACGATCACGCGCGCCGGGCCGACACCGGGCACGCCGCCCATCAGCACGCCGCGCCCGCCATTGGCCTTTTGCAACGTCCAGGCGCCGACCTGCGGTGCCAGGCGTCCGGCAACTTCAGACATCGGCGCGAGCAAAGGCAGGCCGCCCGCGCGATCCGTCACTGTCTCATAGGCGATGCAGGTGGCCCCAGAGGCCAACAGATCCTTGGTCTGTTCCGGGTCCGGTGCCAGATGCAGATAGGTGAACAGAACCTGCCCCTCGCGCAGCATCTTGCGCTCGACGGCCTGCGGTTCCTTGACCTTCACCACCATGTCGGCTTGCGCGAAAATCTCTTGGGCGGTGCCAACGATCTTGGCCCCGGCCGCCTGATAGGCCGCATCGTCAAACCCGGCCCCAAGGCCTGCGCCGGATTGGATCAGAACTTCGTGGCCATGGCCCACGGCCTCTTTTGCGGCAATAGGCGTGATGCCCACGCGGAATTCCTGCGGCTTGATTTCTGTCGGACATCCGATTCTCATGGTAAACTCCTCCCTGCGAGATTTGGCGCGGAGTCTGCACCGGAACGCACGCAAGGAGATTGAAATTTTGCTCGCCTTTCACGGTATTCTGTGAATATCCTTCGGGAATTGTGTGATTAGTTGGAAAGGTCTTGCGTGAATGTCCCTTGATCCGACAGATCGTCGCTTGTTGCATGTTCTTCAGCGGCGTGGCCGTATTTCCAATGCCGACCTCGCCGAAGAGGTCAATCTCTCCGCCTCCGCCTGCCACCGCCGCGTGCAGCGGCTCGAATCCGAGGGGTATATCAAGGGCTATGTCGCCTTGCTCGACGCGCGCAAGATGGGCGTTCCCGCCACGATCTTTGTCGAGATTACCCTCACCACGCAGGCCGACGAGGTGCTCGACGCCTTTGAAAAGGCGGTCTCGCGGGTGCCGGACGTGCTCGAATGCCATCTCACCGCCGGCACCGCCGATTACATTCTCAAGGTCGTGGCCGAGGATACCGAGGATTTCGCGCGTATCCACCGGCAATACCTGACCCGGCTGCCCGGCGTGGCCAAGATGCAATCGAGCTTTGCCCTGCGCACCGTGTTCAAAACCACGGCGCTGCCGCTCTGATCCCTCACCAATCCATCACCACCTTGCCGGAGTTGCCCGAAATCATCGCGGCAAAGCCCTGCTCGAAATCGTCGATCCCGATCCGGTGCGTGATCAGCCCCGATACATCCAACCCCGATTGCACCAGCGCGATCATCTTGTACCAGGTCTCGAACATCTCGCGGCCATAGATGCCCTTGATATGTAGCATCTTGAAGATCACCGCGTTCCAATCCACCGCGAATTCCGTTGGCGCAATCCCCAGCAGCGCCAGCTTGCCGCCGTTGTTCATCCGCGCGATCATCTGCTGCATCGCGGGGGCGGCGCCCGACATTTCCAGCCCCACGTCAAAGCCTTCGGTCATGCCGATTTCAGCCATCACATCGCGCAGCTGCTGATTGCCCACATCCACCACATGCTGCACCCCCATGCGCCGCGCCAGATCCAGACGATAGGGATTTATATCGGTGATCACCACCTTGCGCGCACCGACCTTTTGCGCAACCAGCGCGCCCATGATGCCGATGGGTCCGGCCCCCGTGACCAGCACATCCTCGCCCACCAGATCGAAACTCAGCGCGGTATGCACCGCATTGCCAAAGGGATCGAAAATCGCCGCGATTTCATCGGGAATATCCGCCGGGATCGGCACCACGTTCATCTCGGGAATACACACATATTCCGCGAAGGAACCGGGCCGGTGCACGCCCACGCCCTTGGTGTTACGGCACAGATGCCCCCGCCCTGCGCGACAGTTCCGACAGGTGCCGCAGACGATATGCCCCTCGCCGCTCACCCGCTGACCGATCTTGTATTTCACCGCCGCAGGCCCGGTATCGACGATCTCGCCAACGAATTCATGGCCCACCACCATCGGCACCGGCACGGTTTTCGCGCTGAACTCGTCCCATTTCCAGATATGCACATCGGTGCCGCAAATGGCGGATTTCTTCACCTTGATCAGCACATCCGTCGGCCCCACCTCGGGCACCGGCACATACTCCATCCATAGGCCCGGCTCTGCCTTGGCCTTGACCAGTGCCTTCATTTCGTTCTGCATCAGATCACCCCCAATTCGCGGCCCACGGTGCCAAAGGCATCAATCGCCCGGTCCAGCATCTCGCGGCTCAGCCCGGCACTCATTTGCGTTCTGATCCGGTCCTGCCCCTTGGGAACAACCGGAAAACTGAAGGCGGTCACATAGACACCCCGCGCGTTCAGCCGTGCCGCCATCTCTTGCGCCAGTTTCGGATCGCGCAGCATGACCGGAATGATCGCATGTTCTCCGGGCAAAAGCTCGAACCCGAGCGCGCTCATCTTCTCGCGGAAATGCCGCGCATTCTCCCACAGCTGCGCGCGCCGTTCCGCGCCGTCCTCCAGCATGTCAAAGACCTTGAGCGAGGCCCCCGCAATCACCGGCGCCAGCGTGTTCGAGAACAGATAGGGCCGCGAGCGTTGCCGCAGCCAATCCACCACTCGCGCGCTTGCCGCCGTATAGCCGCCCGAGGCGCCACCCAGCGCCTTGCCCAGCGTGCCGGTCAGAATATCCACCCGGTCCATCACCCCGAACCGCTCCGGAGTGCCGCGCCCGGTCGGTCCGACAAACCCGGTGGCATGGCAGTCATCCACCATAACCATCGCATCATAACGCGCGGCCAGATCGCAAATCTCGTCCAGTGGCGCGTAATAGCCATCCATCGAGAACACGCCATCCGTGGCGACCATCCGATGCCGCGCGCCCTGCGCCTCCTTCAGACAGCGCTCCAGATCGGCCATGTCCCGATTGGCATAGCGATAGCGCTCCGCCTTGCACAGCCGCACGCCGTCGATGATGCTCGCATGGTTGAGCGCGTCCGAAATGATCGCATCCTCTGGCCCCAGCAGGGTCTCGAAGAGGCCGGCATTGGCATCAAACGCCGCCGCATAGAGGATCGCATCCTCCTTGCCCAGAAACCCGGCGATCCGTGCCTCCAGCGCCTTGTGCTCCTCCTGCGTGCCGCAGATGAACCGCACCGAGGCCATGCCGAACCCGTAGCGATCAAGCGCGTCATGCGCCGCCGCGATCACCTCCGGGTTACCCGCCAGCCCAAGATAGTTGTTCGCACAGAGGTTCACCACCGCGCGCCCATCCGCCAGCCGCACCTCGCCCGCCTGCATCGAGGCGATCACCCGCTCGCTCTTGTAGAGTCCTTCGGCGCGCAACCCCTCCAGCCGCCCCGCCATGTCCGCCTCAAACCGATCCGCCGCGCTCATCGTCCCCTCCCATTCATCTGGCCGTCAAATACCTCGGGGGGAGTCGCCCCTCGGGCGACGGGGGGCAGCGCCCCCCAATCCCGTCAGACGGCGATACGTGGCCGCCCACTCGCCTCTACCACGATTTCCGCCTCCAGAAACACCCGTCGCGCTTCGGCCTGCGCTTCCTTGACCTCCCGTCGCGCGGTGACATGAATATCGACCGCCCCTGCCGCTTCGGCCTCGGCTTGCGCCTCGGCGCGCAGGACCGTCTCCAGCGCCGTCATCGCCGCGTCAGAGGCGGCATAGTCCTGCGGCCCGCTCTCCAGATGCACGCGGTACTTGCCCTCGGACGGCGATGTCACCGTGCCGCCGCGCCGGATCGTGACCCGGCCCACCACCGCGCCGATCGCATTGGCCACGCCGCCATGCGCGGGCAGGATCATCTCGCATCCCAGCCGCGCCCCCACCGCGCCGTAATAGCTGGCCGCCGAGGCCCCCAGCCCGATCACCGGCACCGCCAGCCCGCTTTCGATCCGCACCAGACCGCGATGCCCATCAAGGCCCCGCTGCATCAGAACATGCTCTGCCAGGGTCGCGGGCGAGAGGCCGAAATCCATCTCTTCCTCGGCAAAAGCAGTCTCTAACAAGGCCAAACTTGTCTGATGTGTCAACCGATCCACAATCATCCGTGCCAACTGCTCCGGCCCCTCGGCCAGCCGGTTGCCCGATCCCGTCCTCTTGCGTGCCACCAGTTCCAGCGCCATGCGCGCGGCCTCGGCATCCCAACTGTCCAATCCGCCCAAGACGTGGCTTGCATCCGACGGCGTGATGCCCGCAACCTGCACCAGCCCGCGCCGCACCAACCGCGTCAGCGCCGCACCATCCATCCGGGTCTTGAGCACCTTGCCCACAGGGCGCACATCGTCACCAATCCGGCCCAACAGCGCCTCTTCACGCTCGCCAAGGCCCCCGGCCTCGATCCCCGGCACCGCACGAACGAACCTTGCGTCATGCTCTCCGGGCGCTGTCGCGCGCAGCTGTTCCTCCAGCACGGCGCGCACCGCCGCGCCGGCCTCCGCCGCCATCAGGCTCACCGGCACCACACGACGCGGCCCAAGGGTCACGCCCCCTTCCAGCCCCTCGTCGCGCACATGCACCTCGCTGTCGCCGCCCAGGCCAAAGGTCCGCATCGCGACCGCCTCGACCATGGTGCGCCACGCGCCCACGCGCGCCCCCTCGGGGTCGATCGCCGGTCGCCCCTCGCGCAGCACGGCGACATCGGTCGTCGTGCCGCCAATATCGGACACCAGCGCATGTTCCGCCCCGGTCAGCCAGCGCGCGCCCACAATGCTTGCCGCAGGACCGCTCAGGATCGTCTCGATGGGCCGTTCCCGCGCCTGATCCGCGCTGATCAACGCCCCGTCGCCCCGCACCACCATCAGCGGTGCATGGATGCCCAACTCGCCCAGCTTGCCTTCGGCCCGGTCAATCAGCCGCGCAATCATCCCGATCAGCCGCGCATTGAGCAGCGCGGTCAGCGCCCGTTTCGGCCCGTTGAGCTTGGCCGACAGGTGATGCGACAGGCTCACGGGCCGCCCCGTGACCGCACGTATCATTTCGGCCGCCGCCAGTTCATGCGCCGGATTGCGCGTGGCAAAGAGCGAGGCCACCGCATAGGCCTCTGCCCCTGTTCCAGTCTCTAACCAAGCCAAAAGCGTATCTTTGTCCAGTGGCTGTGCCTCGCCCCCGGCATGGTTGTGACCGCCCGTCAGGACAATCGCCGGGTCACCGCCCAGCGCCTCGGCCAGACCATGCGTCTGCAAATCCGCCGCGCGAAACCCGATATAGACGAGGCCTGCGCGCCCGCCTTGCCCCTCGACCAGCGCGTTGGTGGCCAAGGTGGTCGAGAGCGAGGCAAGTCCGATCTCGGCCACATCCGCCCCGCTCTCGCGCAGGACCGCCTCAACCGCCTCTCCGATCCCGATCGCCAGATCGTGCCGTGTCGTCAGCGCCTTGGCGCTTGCGATTACCTCGCGCTCATCCCGGATCAGCACGGCATCGGTATAGGTGCCACCCGTGTCCACGCCCAACAACAATGCCATCTGCCTGCCCTCTTTGCCTGCCAGGCTAGGGGTGTAGCGGGTTTTGCCGCCTATTCCAGCCCGTTTGCGTCACGATCCAGTCGCAGTACGGCCCAGCGCGCCGCATCCGCCACCGCCGCATCGGGATCGTCGCAATGGCCCTGCGCCACACGGCGCAGCGATCCGTCGCCGGAATTGCCAATCGCATAGAGCACGTTGCGCAGGAACCGGTCGCGCCCGATCCGCTTGATGGGGCTTCCGGAAAATCGCTCGCGAAACGCCGTATCGTCGAGCGCGGCCAGGTCCGCCAGCCGCGGCGCCAGCAGGTCGTCGCGCGCGTGATACTTCACCTCGCGCGCAGCCACGGCAAACTTGTTCCACGGACAGACCGCCAGACAATCGTCACAGCCATAGATCCGGTTGCCCAGACCGGGGCGCAATTCCTCGTCCACCGGGCCTTTGTGCTCGATCGTCAGATAGGAAATGCAGCGCCGCGCGTCCAACTGATAGGGTGCCGGAAACGCCCTGGTCGGACAGACATCCAGACACGCGCGGCACGAACCGCAATGATCCACTTCCGCCGGATCAGTCTCTATTTCGAGGGTCGTGAACACCGATCCGATAAAGAACCAGCTTCCCAGATTACGGCTCACCAGATTGGTATGCTTGCCCTGCCATCCCAGCCCCGCTGCCTGTCCAAGCGGCTTTTCGGGCACGGGGGCGGTGTCCACAAACACCTTCACCTCGCCGCCGCCTGCCTCGATCAGCCAGCGCGCCAGCCGCTTCAATCGCTTCTTGACCGTGTCGTGATAGTCTCTGTTACGGGCATAAACCGAGATATTGCCGCAATCCGGCCGCTTCAGCCCGGCCAGGGGATCTTCCTCAGGCGTATAGCTTTCGCCCAGCATGATCACCGTGCGCGCCTCGGGCCAGAGCAGGTCAGGCGCGCCGCGCCACGCGCTGCGCTCCGCCAACCAGCCCATCTGCCCGTGATAGCCCCGCCCGAGAAAGGCCGCCAAACGCTCCGGCACATGCCCCACATCCCAAGGACGACACAAACGACAGGCGTCAAACCCTTCGGCCTTCGCCTGCGCAATCAGTCTCTGTTTCAGCCCAATAGTCATCTGGCGCAACATACCTCTGGGGCAGCGCCCCCCGATCTAGAAATCCAGATCGGCATAATGCGCGGGCGGTGGGAATCCCGGCACCTGATCCGCCAGAATCCCCCGGAACGCCGGGCGCGACTTGATCTTGGCGTACCAATCCTTGACCGCCTCGCTGCGTGTCCAATCCACGTCGCTGATGTAGTCCAGTGCGCTCAGATGCGCGGCGGCGGCGAAATCCGCCAGCGTCATCACATCTCCGGCCAACCAGCGCCGGTGATCCAACAGCCATGCCATGTAATCGAGGTGATACTTGATCGCCTTTGCCCCGTCCTTGACATTGCGGCTGTCGGGAAAGCCCAGTTTCATCACCTTCTTGTTCACCCGCTCGTACACCAGCTTGGCTGTCACGTCGCGGTGGAACTTGTCATCGAACCATCCCACCAGCCGCCGCACCTCGTAGCGGGCATCGGTGCCCTTGGGCATCAGGGATGGTTCGGGATATTTCTCTTCCAGATATTCGCAGATCGCCGCGCTCTCCGACATGGTCTTGCCGTCGATCCGCAGCACCGGCACCTTGCCTGCCGGGTTGCGGCGCAGGAAATCGGGGTCCTGCTCCCAATAGCGCTCTTCTACCAGCTCGCACTCGATCCGCTTTTCCGCCAGACTTAGCCGCACCTTGCGGCAAAAGGGCGAGAGCGGGACATGATAGAGCTTGGCCATTGACGATTACCTGTGGTCTCGGGGGTCGCCCCTCAATGCCCCCTTTGGCCGTGATTTTCAATCCTCGAAACAGGCCGCGCGCCCATCTCGGTCAATCGTTGCCGCCCCGTCGAGGATTCCGGCGGCCCGATTGCGCAACGCCTTTGTTGGTTTTGACGCCGAACGCCCCTTGGGATCGGGCAGTACTGCCGCCAGCCGCGCCGCTTGCACCGCGCTCAGATCGGCGGCACTCACGCCGAAATAGTGCTGTGCTGCGGCCTCGATCCCGAAAACCCCCTCATCGAACTCCGCCACGTTGAGATAAACCTCGACGATCCGCCGCTTTGGCCAGAGCGTTTCCAGCGCTGGTGTCAGGCTCGCCTCCAGCGCCTTGCGTGCCCAGTTGCGCCCGTGCCAGAGATAGACATTCTTGATCACCTGCTGACTGAGGGTCGAGGCTCCGCGCCCAGACCCTTCGGCAATCGCGGTGCGAATGGCGGCCATGTCAAAGCCCCAGTGCTGGCAGAAATTGGCATCCTCCGCCGCGACCAATGACCGGGCCATCACCGGCGCGATCCGCGTCATTGGCACCCAGTCGTGCGCGATCCGCCCCAGCCGCCGCTCTTCCTGACCCATGTAATAGGTCTTGGGCGGCGCAACCTCGCGATGCAGGGCGATCACTCCCAGCACGATCAGCACCGCAACAATGCCCCACCGCATCAGCCATGCGGTCGGGGTCCATCGGGGCCTTGCCCGGGAGGGGGCGGATTTGCGCGCGCGTGCCATGGCCCAGCTATAGCGCTCCCTGCGCCTGGGCAAAACACCTTTGGCGCAGGCTGTTTTCTTCTTGGCGAAAATACTCCGGGGGTCCGGGGGCGGTGCCCCCGGATTTCGTCTCTATTCCGCCGGAATCGCCTCTGGCGTCATGCCAAGAGGGTGGCTCAGCTTGTTGAGCATCTCCTTGGGGCAAAGCTGGATGAAATGCGCCCGCTCCCGGTCCCAGTATTGCAGGATATCCTGCCCACGGCGGCTTCCGGTTTCGGCGACATGCCGCTCGATCAGGCCTTTCAACTCGGCCTCCCAATGCGGCTCTGTCACGGCACAACTGACCAGGGTTTCACCATTGACCAGCGTCGGCGCCCGGCCTTGCGGATCATAGAGATAGGCCATGCCGCCGGTCATACCCGCGCCGAAATTGGCGCCGATGTCGCCGAGGATCACCGCCACACCGCCGGTCATGTATTCGCAGCCGTTGCTGCCACAGCCCTCAATGACCACCTTGGCACCCGAATTACGCACGGCAAACCGCTCGCCCGCGCGCCCGGCAGCAAAGAGATAGCCGTCGGTTGCACCATAGAGCACGGTATTGCCGATGATCGTGTTCTCGGCCGCGACCAGCGGGCTCGCCATGGATGGGCGCACCACGATGGTCCCGCCCGACAGGCCCTTGCCGACATAGTCGTTGGCATCGCCCGACACCTCGATCTTGAGGCCGGGGGCCGCAAAGGCGCCCAGCGATTGCCCCGCACTCCCCGTCAGTTTGACCGTCAGGTGATCCGGTTGCAGGCTGTTGCGCATCCCGAACTTGCGTACGATATGGCTGGATACCCGCGTGCCCACCGTCCGATGCGTGTTCTGCACCGCATAATGCAGCTGCATCTTTTCACCATCGTTCAGGAACCGCTGCGCGTCGCGCACGATTTCGGCGTCCAGCGTATCGGGCACCTCGTTGCGCGGCTTGAGCCGGTCATAGCGCTGATGCTGCGCCCCATCGACGGTGATCAGCATCGGGTTGAGGTCTAGATCATCCAGATGCGCCGACCCGCGGCTGACCTGCGTCAGCAAATCCGCCCGCCCGATCACCTCATCGAGGCTGCGCGCACCGATAGAGGCCAGGATTTCCCGCACCTCCTGCGCGTAGAAGGTGATGAGGTTGACCACCTTGTCGGCATTGCCGGTGAACTTGGCGCGCAGCGCCTCATCCTGCGTGCAGACACCGACGGGGCAGGTGTTCGACTGGCACTGACGCACCATGATACAGCCCATGGCAATGAGTGCGGCGGTGCCGATACCATATTCCTCGGCCCCCATCATTGCCGCCATGACGATGTCGCGCCCGGTGCGCAGCCCACCATCGGTGCGCAGCGTGATCCGCTCGCGCAGATTGTTCATGCTCAGCACCTGATGCGCCTCGGTCAGCCCCATTTCCCAAGGCAGGCCGGCATATTTGATGCTCGTTGCCGGGCTCGCGCCGGTGCCGCCGTTATGGCCGGAAATCAGGATCACATCCGCCTTGGCCTTGGCCACCCCGGCGGCAATCGTGCCGACACCCGATTGCGCCACCAGTTTGACGCAAACCTTCACGTTCGGGTTGATCTGCTTGAGGTCATAGATGAGCTGTGCCAGATCCTCGATACTATAGATATCGTGATGCGGCGGCGGCGAAATCAGCGTGACGCCCTCGGTCGAATGGCGCAGCCGTGCAATCAGCTTCGTCACCTTCATCCCCGGCAACTGCCCGCCCTCGCCAGGCTTGGCGCCCTGGGCGACCTTGATTTCCAGCTCCTCGCAATGGTTGAGGTATTCCGCCGTCACGCCAAAGCGGCCCGAGGCCACCTGCTTGATCTTGGCCGACGGGTTGTCGCCATTGGCCTCCGGCGTGAAATGCGCCGGGTCTTCGCCGCCCTCGCCACTGTCGGAACGTGCGCCGATCCGGTTCATCGCCACATTGAGCGTTTTATGCGCCTCGGGGCTGAGCGCCCCCAGCGACATGCCCGGCGTGACAAAGCGCTTGCGGATCGCGGTCACGCTCTCGACCTCTTCGATCGGGATCGCCTTGCCCAGCGGCTTGATCGCCATCAGGTCGCGCAGATGAATGGGCGGATTGGCCTGCATCGCAGCGCTGTAGCGTTTCCAGAGCTCATAGCTCGCCTTGTTGCAGGCGGTTTGCAGGATATGCATCGTCTGCGCGCCCCAGGCATGGGTTTCGCCCGATTTCCGCGCCTTGTAGAACCCGCCGATGGGCAGAATATCCTGCGTCCCGCGCCAGCCTTTGCTGTGCACCTCTTCCAGCTTGGCCTGAATCCCCGACACACCGATGCCGCTGATGCGGCTGGTCAGACCGGGGAAATATTCCGCGCACATGGCGCGGCTCAGGCCCACGGCCTCGAAATTCAGACCGCCGCGATACGAGGAAATCACTGAAATCCCCATCTTCGACATGATCTTCAACAGGCCCTGATCAATTGCCGCGCGATAACGCGCGACCGCCTCGGTCAGGCTGCCGTCAATCAGGCCGCGCGCAATGCGGTCGGCGATGCTGTCCTCGGCCAGATAGGCGTTGACCACTGTCGCCCCCGCCCCGATGAGCACCGCAAAGTAATGCGGGTCGATACATTCGGCGGACCGCACGTTCAGGCTCGAAAAGGTGCGCAATCCCTTGCGGGTCAGGTGGCTATGCACTGCGCTCGTCGCCAGAATCATCGGCATGCCGATGCGGTTTTCGTTCTGGTATTGATCGGTCAGGATCAGGTGCCCGGTGCCCGAACGGATGGCATCCTCTGCCTCGGCGCGGATACGCTCCAGCCCCTCTTGCAGCGCGTTCTTGCCGGGCGCAAAGGTGCAGTCGATCTCGGTCACATCGGCGTTGAACTGCTTGATCATCTCGGCCCATTGGGCGTTGCCCACGAACGGGCTTTCGAGCACCAGAATCTCGGTCTGCGCGCTCGATTCATCCAGCACGTTCTTGAGGTTCCCGAACCGCGTCTTGAGGCTCATCACCCGGTATTCGCGCAGGCTGTCGATGGGCGGGTTCGTCACCTGGCTGAAATTCTGTCGGAAAAAATGGCTCAGCGGGCGATACTGCTTGGACAGAACGGCACTCGGCGTGTCGTCGCCCATGCTTGCCACGGCTTCTTTGCCATCCTCGGCCATGGGGGCCAGAATCTGCTCCAGTTCCTCGATGCTGTAACCGGCGGCAATCTGGCGCTTGCGCAATTCCGCCCCGGTATAGAGCGGCGCTTCGCTCACACCCGAGAGCGCGTCGTCCAGTTCGTTGATCTTGCCGACCCACTCGCCAAAGGGCTGTGCATCCGCCAGCCGGTTCTTGATCTCGGCATCGTGATAGAGCTTGCCCTCGGTCATATCCACGGCCAGCATCTGACCGGGCCCAAGCGCGCCCTTTTCCTTGACGGTGCGTTCGTCAATCGGCACCATCCCGGCCTCGGACCCGGCAATCACCAGCCCGTCGCCCGTCACCACATAGCGCATCGGGCGCAGGCCGTTGCGGTCAAGCCCGGCGCAGACCCAGCGCCCATCGGTCATCGCCAGCGCGGCCGGGCCATCCCACGGCTCCATCACCGAGTTGCAATAGGAATACATATCGCGCCACGACTGCGGCAGCTCCTCGGCCTGCTTCGACCAGGATTCCGGCACCAGCATGGTCTTGGCCATGGGTGCCGACCGCCCGGCGCGTACCAGCACCTCGAACACGGCATCCAGCGCCGCGCTGTCGCTTGATCCTTGCGGGATGATCGGTTTGATATCCTCGGCCAGATCGCCAAAGGCCCCGCTTGCCATGCGGATTTCATGGCTCTTCATCCAGTTGGTATTGCCCTTGAGCGTGTTGATCTCGCCATTATGCGCCAGCATGCGGAACGGCTGTGCCAGCCACCATTGCGGGAAGGTGTTGGTCGAATAGCGCTGGTGATAGATCGCAAAGGCGCTCTTGAACCGCTCGTCCATGAGGTCCGGGTAGAACACCGCCACCTGCTCGGCCAGCATCATGCCCTTGTAGATGATGCTGCGGCAGCTCAGGCTTGCCATGTAGAATCCCATGATTCCGGCCGCTTGCACCGCCTTTTCGATGCGGCGGCGGATAACGTAGAGTTCCCGCTCAAAGGATTCCTCGTCCAGCCCCTTGGCATCGGAAATCAGGATCTGCTCGATCTCGGGGCGGGTCGCATTGGCCTTCTCGCCCAGACAGGAAATATCCACCGGCACATGCCGCCAGCCATAGATCGTATGGCCCATGCGCAGCACTTCGGTTTCCACGATGGTCCGGCACTGTTCCTGCGCGCCAAAATTGGTGCGCGGCAAGAACACCTGTCCCACGGCAACCAACCGGCTCTCGTTCGGCTCATGCCCGGTGCGGCGAATCTGATCGTAAAAGAACGACACCGGAATCTGCAGGTGAATACCCGCCCCGTCACCGGTCTTGCCATCGGCATCGACAGCACCCCGGTGCCAGATCGCCTTGAGCGCGTTGATACCCGCCTCGACCACTTTGCGGCTCGGCTTGCCATCAATCGACACCACCAGACCGACGCCGCAAGAGGAATGTTCCTCTTCTTCGGCATACATCCCGTTCTCAGCCATCCAAGTGCGCTTGGCTGCCTCGCGTGCCGCCCAATTGCTATCGAAGTTTGACATCGCGATCACTCCTCATTCGGCGCAAACAGCGCTTCGGTTTCTTCTGTCGTCAGTTTCCGGTGCTCACCGGCCAGTTTGTATCCCTGCGGGCACTTGTCGGCATAGAATTCGAGCGTCATCTCGCCACCCGCGGCGTCCTCGAACAATCCTGCCGACGGGTGGCGCACACCATCCGCAACCGTCCCGTACCAAAGCGTCGATCCGCAGGTTTGACAAAACCCACGCTCCGCCCATGCCGACGACGGAAAAGAGGTGTACGGGCCGGTGGCCTCGACGCTGCCGGGTAGAGTGGACACCGAAATGAACATGCCACTGGTGTGCTTGCGGCACATTTCACAGTGACAGGCCCGCAGGTTGGGCGCTTCGACCAAGGCGCTCACTGTCACCGCGCCACACAGGCACCTGCCTTCGATCCGTTTGGTCCCGCTCATTTCTCACCCCCCACATGCCGTTCCGCCGCCTCATACTCGGCCTGCGTCATGCGTCGATGCCCGCCAGACAGCGTGACAGAGACAAATGCCTGATCCACGTAGATCTCATGCGACAGGCTCAGGTCCCGCGCATCGTCGAACAATCCCGGCATCAATTCGTAGGGTCCGTCATCGTCTTTGATCCAAAGTTGCGTTCCACAAGCGCCGCACCAGGCCCGCTCGGCAAAAGACGACGAGCGATAGCGCTCCACCGGTCCCGCCACCTCGACCGCGCCTACCGGCGCCTCCAGAACCCACATCGCCGCGCCGCTCCAGCGGCGGCACATGGAACAGTGACAGGCGCTGACAGTCCCGGCATGCGACAGGGCCGAGAGCGTCACAGCGCCGCACAGGCAATGTCCCGTCATGCTTCCCGTCATCGATCTTAGCCCTTCCTTTCGCGGTGGGTCAGGGACGCTGCCCTGCCTGTCATATCGCGCCGTTCTCGTTGCCGGTCATCGTGCGTCGTGTAATCTTGTACAAAATCCACGTAAGTTATGTACGGTTCGTAAGGTCGCTCACTCTGCCGCGACGGCGGTCGCGCCGTTCAGGTAATTCAGAATCGCCGCCGCCGAATCGCGCCCGTCCCGAATCGCCCAGACCACGAGGGAGGCACCGCGTACGATATCGCCCACGGCAAAGACTCCCTCCATCGCGGTCTGCCCGGTGGTGAATTCCGCCTTGATCGTGCCCCAACGAGTGACTTCCAATTCTTTTTGATTCCAAAGGCTTGGCAGGTCCTCAGGCTCAAATCCAAGCGCCTTGATCACCAGATCGGCAGGCGCATCCTCGACTGCGCCCTCAATCGGCTCCGGGCTCTGCCGCCCGGTGGCATCCGGCGCACCAAGACGCATCTTCTGCACCTTCACTGCCGTTACCGGATCACCGACAAAGCCAACAGGCGCGCTAAGCCATTCAAATTTAACGCCTTCTTCCTCGGCATTGGCCACTTCACGCTGGCTGCCGGGCATGTTCTCGCGGTCACGACGATAGAGGCATGTCACCGATTTGGCCCCTTGCCGAATGGCCGTGCGCACACAATCCATAGCGGTATCGCCGCCGCCAACCACAACAATGCGCTTGCCCGCCGCGTTCAACTCGCCGCTTTCATATTCCGGCACCTGATCGCCAAAGCACACCCGGTTGCTCGCCGTGAGGTAATCAATCGCCCGCACGATCCCCTTGGCGCCGGCCCCCGGTCCTCCCAGATCGCGGCTCTTGTAGACCCCGGTGGCAATCAGCAAGGCGTTGTGTTTCTTGCGAATTTCGTCAAAACTGATGTCCGTTCCCACATCGCAATTGAGCACGAATTTCACGCCACCCTGCTCAAGCTGTTCGACCCGGCGCATGACCACGTCCTTTTCCAGCTTGAAGCCGGGGATGCCATAGGTGAGCAAGCCGCCGCCCCGGTCATAGCGGTCATAAACCGTGACCTGCACCCCTGCCCTCCGCAGCACATCAGCCGCCGCAAGACCACCGGGGCCCGCGCCAATAATCCCAACGGATTCAACACGTTCGACGCTCGGCTTGATGGTTTCAACCCAGCCTTCTTCCCAAGCGGTGTCAGTGATGTATTTCTCGACTGCGCCAATCGTGACCGTGCCATGACCTGATTGCTCGATCACGCAGTTGCCTTCGCAGAGCCGGTCCTGAGGGCAGATACGCCCGCAAATCTCGGGGAAAGTATTGGTCAACTGGCTGATTTCGTAGGCTTCCTTCAGCCGCCCCTCGGCCGTCAGGCGCAGCCAGTCGGGGATGTTGTTGTGCAACGGGCAATGGCTTTGGCAATAGGGCACGCCGCATTGGCTGCACCGTCCGGCCTGTTCCTTGGCCTTGGCATCTGCAAATTCGGCGTAGATTTCATGGAAATCCTGCCGCCGATCCTCCGCGCCACGTTTCTCGGGCATGTCCCGCTCAACGGTCACGAATTTCAGCATGGGTTGCTTGGCCACGGCTTTTCCTCCCGAGTCAACTGGTTGCGCAGGTTTACAGCACTCCATTCTGGATTAAAAGTCATAAACTATGACCTATTATGAATTATTCTCAAACCATCCGTCCGCATTACTCGGTATTTTTTCATAAATTAATACCGTTTCGGACCTACAATCAACTTTGCCTTTTTGTGCCAATGCTTTATACGATTTCAAAAACAGACTCGGGACAGGCAACATGGCGCTCTTTCACATTTTTCTTGTCGCCATCGTGCAGGGAATCACCGAGTTCTTGCCGATTTCCTCGTCTGGTCATCTGATCCTGTTGCCGAATCTTTTGCACATCCCAGATCAAGGCCAGATCATCGACGTGGCGGTGCATGTGGGTACGCTCTTTGCCGTGATCTTCTATTTCTGGTCCGACCTGCGCGGTGCGATCCTTGGCCTGCCTCGCCTCATCACGGGCCGCGCTGACACACCCGGCGCGCGGCTTGCGCTGCTTTTGATCGTTTCGGCGGTTCCAGTGATGCTCGCTGGCCTGTTGCTCAAGCTGTCTGGGTTCAATGACGCGCTGCGGTCCATTGCGGTGATCGGGTGGGCCACGCTTGTCTTTGGCGTGCTGCTCTATTGGGCGGATCAGAAAGGCGAAACTGTCAAAACCAGCGAAGGTTGGACCCTGCGCGATGCCATTCTGCTGGGTCTGTGGCAGGTCATCGCGCTCATTCCCGGCACGTCCCGTTCTGGCATCACCATCACCGGGGCGCGGGTGATGGGCTTTGCGCGCGAAGATGCTGCGCGTATCTCGATGCTCATGTCAGTGCCGACGATCATTGCCAGCGGTGTATTGCTGGGCGCAGAGGCGGCGATGCACGCGGATATGGGCGTGATCCACGACGGCGCGATTGCCGCCGTATTGGCGTTTGTCGCCGCGCTCTTGGCGCTCAGCCTCATGATGCGCCTCCTGCGCAGCGTCAGCTTTACGCCCTATGTGATCTATCGCATGGTGCTTGGCGTGGCCCTGCTGGCCATCGCCTATAGCTAAGGATCAGCGCGCACGAAGGTTCTTGGCCGATTCCTTGATTGCCGCATATTGCCCTGCCGGACGGAACCGCCAGAGGTAATCCGGCAACACCGCCCCAACCGCAACCGGCGTGATGCCAAGCGCGTCAAAGCCTTTGGCCCCTTCTGCCACGACATTATCCCGACGCAGGCTGCGCACCTGATCGCGGGTGATTTGCGGCGGCACAAGGCCAAGGGTAACTGTATGAGCCAGTTCCATCGCCCCCGCCATCAGCGCGGCCACTCCAAAGGGAATATTGATGATCAAGCGCCGCCGCCGGATCACCTGCAGCATCTGCTGCATGAGGTCACGAAAGCTGATCGCCTCCGGCCCGCCAAGCTCGTAAATGCCCGGCGCGGTGCGGCCCATGGCCCCCATGACCGCAGCCTGTGCCACGTCATCCACATAAACCGGCTGAAACCGCGTGTCGGCACCCACCACGGGCAGAATGGGGCCAAAGCGCGTCATCCCGGCAAATCGGTTGAAAAACTGATCTTCGGGGCCAAAGATCACCGAGGGCCGAAGGATCACAGCGTCCGGGAAATGCTTGAGAATACCTGCCTCGCCTGCCGCCTTGGAGCGGGCATAGTGGCTGTCCGACGTGGCATCAGCGCCAATCGCCGACAAATGCACCAGATGCGTCACCCCTTCTTCTGTGGCGATCCGAGCGATCCGTGTGGCGCCCTTGTCCTGCACTGCGTCAAAGCTGTTCTTGCCCTTGCGGTCAAAGGTGCCCACGCAGTTTACCACCGCATCGGCCCCCTGCATTACGGCACGTACAGAGGCATCATCGCGGATGTTGCAGAACACCGGTTCGACCTGACCGACAACGCCATAGGGTTTGACATGCATCGCCTCATTGGGGCGCCGCACCGCTACCCGCACCCGCCAACCGGCCTGCGCCATGCGCCGCGCGATATAGCGGCCAACGAACCCAGATCCGCCGTAGATGGTGACAAGCTTTGACATTCGGGCCTCCGAGGCTATGCGCGTATCCTCACGTTCCTATCGCTCTCGCGCGATTTGGACAAGACGATAAGGCAATTCCAGCCAAGCGACAAAATCGCCGTTGACACCATCCGAGCCGAGCGATAAACGCCTGCCTCACGACACCTGCCCAGGTGGCGGAATGGTAGACGCGCTGGCTTCAGGTGCCAGTGGCCGCAAGGCCGTGGAGGTTCGAGTCCTCTCCTGGGCACCATATAAAACAGATAAGTTATTGTTTTATAACAAAAAAATTGATAAGCAAACTTATCGTATCCCCCCAATTATACACCCCTTGTGCATTGGTCATCTCTGAACATTGGCGCGAAACCCAGTTCGCATTTCTGCTGTGATTTCAGCATGGGGCGCGGCTGATCTTCATCGCCTCATCATCGCGAAACGGGCGCAACATCAGCCCCGGCCCATTCGCCCTAGGCTAAACAATTTCTCGCGCAATACCCGAAGTAGGTTTGTAGGCTTGGTTGTTGCCGGT
The DNA here is from genome assembly GCF_000768555.3 of Roseovarius mucosus DSM 17069. Classification (GTDB taxonomy): domain Bacteria; phylum Pseudomonadota; class Alphaproteobacteria; order Rhodobacterales; family Rhodobacteraceae; genus Roseovarius; species Roseovarius mucosus. The sequence goes on along the minus strand of NZ_KN293991.1, from coordinate 108,239 downwards.
CGAGGCTATCGAGCGCTCTTTCAAGGTCATCAAATCCGGCCCAAGTTACCGAAACTCACTACATCATGGAGTAGGCCGAACACGACGTGCTGGCCTAGCGCAGGCGCGCGATTCCGGGCGGTGTAGGTCAGACGACAGCGGGGTCTTCCTCGGTTATTTTCGACATAGTCAATGGCTCTCTACGAGGTCGCGCAAAGCGCTTACGATGGTCATGCGATGGCGGCGTACGGTTTCCGCGCCACATTCTTGACCTTGGCCAATGAAAGTGGCCTATGGAACCCCTTTGCTATCGAGCGTGCGCTGGCCCATGTCGATGGTAACAAGATCGGTGACGTCCCAAGTCGTGGTGTAGCTATCGGTGGCCATCGGGTTTTTCGGTAGGGTCGGGTTGCTGAGCCAACCTGAACCGAAGGATAATCGCAGCAATCCACCATCAGACAGACGGTTACCAGGATAAGTGAACTGTTTAATCACGCAGGTCCCGAGTGCACCCGTATGTTCGCGGCGCATCACCTCTGCGTAGCCGGTGACCTCGCCAGTGTTGTGTGTTATGGTTTGCGCGCTGACAGACGCGCCAAGAATGGCAATTTTCATAACCACAGTCCTCTTTAGAATAGTGGTCAGGCCCCTGGGGGCTGTTGTGTGCTCTCCAAAATCTCTTGGTAGAGGCGAAGATGACGGGCAACTGCGGTGGCAGGATCGTTGTGCGTACGTGCCACGAGGTGGCTGCGCAAGCCACGCGCAAGCGCCTCCTGCGAGCGCGGGGCTGCAAGTGCCCAGACCAGACCTTTGGCAAAATCTTCGGCATCTTCGTAGCGCGCGATATATCCGGTGTCTTTATGCTTAATTAGTTCGATGACGTTTCCAACCGGGAAGGCTACTGCGGTGGTGCCTGACATCATGGCTTCGATAAGGGTCTGCGGCGCGTTGTCTTCGCGCGATGGGAAAGCAAACACATCTGCTGCAGCATAGATCAGTGATAGGCGGTGTGGATCATTGACATAGCCCATGCTATGAACTGGCATATCAAGGTCTAGCTGGCTACCCCCAAAAAACACGACTTCTACGTCCGCCATTCTAGGCATTACACGCAGATGCTTCAGGCTCGCGCGCAGGATGTCTCCACCCTTGCGTCGGTTGTCCAGACTATCAGCGCCGAAAACGATCAGCTTTTTATTCAGGGGCAGCCCAAGGGTGCGACGTGCGACTATCTTATTAATGGGCTCAAAGTCATCTGACGGGAAAAGGTTAGGAATGACATGGACTTGCCGATTCCCCAACAACGATGATTGCCGCACACATCCTGCCAGCCACTCAGACGGACAGATTACATCCAGCGACTTTATTTTTGCGAATGCCTGCTGTTTTTTCTTCCAAGCCTTATGTGGTAGATCACTGGGTCCCGTCAAAAGTGGACAGTTGTCGCATTCCTTTTCATAGCCCGTACAGCCTTCTGAATAATGACATCCGCCGGTGATCGAGTTCATGTCGTGTAAAGTCCAGACCACGGGTTTGTCCCGTAGCAACTCGGCAATCCGATCATAGTCGAGCATTCCCACTACCCAGTGAAGATGCACGATATCGGCATTGGCGATCACGGCTCCTAGAGCGGTGGGGTCGACGACGCTGCCAGTTTTCGAAAATAGCTCTCGTGCGGAAAGAGCGGGTTCTTCCTGCCGGTTCAATACACCCATGCGTCGCCAAGAACTGCGAAGGGTTTCTTCCTCGATACCCATGGCATGATGAGCACTTTTGATCGGCACACGCCAGATATAAGGCGCATTCTTGCGGGGAAAGACAGTGTATAGCGTCACCTCATGTCCCCTTGCCCGTAGCGCTTCAACGCTGCGCAAACAAGCCAGACCGGCACCGCCATGGTCGCTGGATGAGAGAACGGCGATACGCAAGGTATCATTAATCTGGGCGGTTTTCTTCTGTCGCGCTGGTATCTTAGCAAAATGGTTCAGACGCTCTTTGAAGTATGAGCTAAGGGCTGAGTTGCGGGTTTTCGAAAGGTCTCCATTTCCCGCAGCCTGAAACGTATAGGCGAGGCGGCGGAAGAAATCGCATTTCTGCGTGGCGTCAAACCGGCTATCCAGGGTTTCGAAAAACCTCATGTTCCAATAGTTGCAAAGCAGATGTTCGCCGAGGGATCTGTGTCCCTTATCCACCAGTTCTGTCCAAGCGCGATACCGCCACTCAATCTCGTCAAGGTATTTACGAAAATTGAACACGTTCATCGCACTATTGGGATTTGCACGATACTTATAAACGACATCTGCGATCACGCTGACTTTTCGCGCTCGGCAGAGGGCCTGAACAAGAAAAATACTGTCCTGCCCCATTTTCAAATCTTCAGGGTAGAACACCCGTTTTGCGAAACTGGTGCGGTAAATATACGACCAGTGCCCTTCAGTCGACTTCAGCAGGTCTGGATGAGCGGCCAAGGAAGTGTTGACGATAGGGCTTTCGGATGGATCAATCCCTTTGCGCACGGCTTTGGATGCTTGCCCAAGCAACAGCTGTTCGTGCATGAAAGCACCCCGCACCATGTCGGCGCCATCTTTGTCTGCCTGCTCAACCAGTGACTTTAGCGCATCGGGCGGAATCACATCGTCTGGATCGATATGAAAGATGTACGTTCCACGGGCCAGAGCGATGCCCCGATTGCGTGTCGACCCTAGGCCCACGTTAATTTCGTTGCGGCGGATTCTGATGCGGTTATCCCGACGCGCATAATCGGCGAGGACTGCAGCCGATCCGTCCGGCGAGGCATCATCAATACAGATGATCTCAATATCCGAAAGGGTCTGGGCAAGTAAGCTATTGAGGCAGTCGCTCAACGTCTCTTGAGCGTTGTAGATCGGCAGAATCACACTGACAGTCGGGATGGGTCTTCTGTCAGTGGCGCGGCGCTCGGCGGCCGAGGCTTGATTATTGACCGAGCGGGGCTTCAGCGTAGGGGAGAAGGCATTGAGATCTATGTCCTGCCAGGCTTTGTGGCCCTGTGCCTCGCGATCCAACGCATAGGCAGTGGCGGCGGCGCGAAATTCCGGGTTGCGATAATTGCGCGAAATTTCGCACAGACGCTCGGGCGAAACCCGCTCGAGATCCGTGAGGTCACGCATCGCCATCACCGACATGCTGGGGTAACGGTCGCGCAGTGCCCGCTCGCGCTCTTCATAAAGTTGGTCGAGGTTGACGCTCGACACGCCTTCCATCGAAAAGTTCAGCAGCGGTTCGGATAAGAGAGAGTGGGAGTATCCCTTCCAGAACAATCCCGCTGTATAAACCCGGTCTGCAATCACCCTATAGGATGTGTCATAGGGGCCAAATTCGTCATACAGCCATGCCGGTACCAGCATTGTTTCATGACGCAGGGGCATACGGAAATCCACCCCGGCATCGAAGGGCGATGGTGCTTGCACCCGGATGAAGTGCCCGTTGCCATCAACGTAGTTGGCCAAGGCCGAAACGAAATCGGAACCACTATCCTGATGGGCTTGAACCAGCTTTTCTACGGTTTCCAGTTCATACCAGTCGTCGGAATTCAGAAACAGGATGTAATCGCCCCGGGCCAGCTCCAGCCCTTTGTTCATAGCGAAATATAGGCCTTTGTCCGGTTCTGAGACGTAGTAGTCGATCAGGTCTTCATGGGCTTTCAGAAGAGCGACCGTGCCATCGGATGATCCTCCGTCGACCACTACATACTCGATGTTGGAATAGGTCTGATTGCGGACTGATTGGAAGGCCTGTTCGATCGTCTTAGCCGAATTCCAGCATACGGTGATGATTGTCACCAGCGGCGTGCCTTCCCGCCCTTCTGGGAATTCGCCTTGAAGGCGCTTTCCTCCCTCAGCCTGACGCTTACCAGTCAGGTCAGGATAGCGGGTGTGGCGGCCGACAAATGCTTTTGATGTTGACATCAAGACCTCTGATAAAATCGTTCAAAATCATAAAGAATCCGACTTCGACCGCTTCAAACGTATCCGAAAAACGCCATCTCATCAGCCATCTTGTCAGAAATCTGGCGAATGGTCTTCTCAGATAGCTTGCGTTTGTGATCGCCCGGAGAAACCTGACGCTTGTGTTTGGAGATGTCCTCTTGGTCGACGGCGAAATCGATTTTGCCAGCGAGTTTATCCCGTAATGCAAGTGTTATCGGCTGCCCTACGAATTTCGCGATTTGTTCAAGCCACTGCTCCGTCCGCTCGACCATATCCTCATATTTCAGAACCAATACATCGTCATGCCGCCGCACGAGTTCCCGAAGAATACGCAAGCGAGTCTTGTACCCGCCCGACTCTTGTAGCGCGTACTGGTTTATGTCGAGCGTCTCGAGTTTTTTGCGGCGCTCCATGAACTGCTTAAGTTTTTCAGGGTCTTTCGGAGGAACATGAGATTTCTTGAACGAAAAATACGCTGAGGTCAGGCAATCACGCGGATCACGTACTTGGACAATGACTTTCAACTTGTCCAGAATAGGCATGTCCGACACATATGGCCCACGTGCAATGCCGTAATAGACACCGGTTTCCTTCATCTGAGTTTGGTAGTTCTTGAAAATTTCAGCCTCAGACAATGTCGATGCCGGCACCTGAAGAGCGATACGATCGAGTTCCATGCCCTTTGCGGCGAGGATATCCATGATTATACTGTCGGCGATCGTGCTGCCAGCCTTGTGCATGGACGTGCTGATGATGCTTTTGTCGGCCATATTTCTTCCTGTCTTCAGGTTGCTCTAGATGTCGGCGTTCACAAGCATTAACCGCTTGATCATACAGCGTATTTATTCACGAATGCTTTCGCAAAATGCTGGAATGTCTCGTGTTGTCAACATTCCGTCGCATGATTTTTGGAATCTAGGTTTGAGTGCTAGGCTAGTCACGTTGCTTAACCAAAGCATTGACTGAGTTCAACTATTCAGCTCCAGAAACGGTTATAGATGCCAGTTTTGTTGCCGACGCGGCCTTCAGTATGAGCTGCGCCCCCGCGAGATGCCACACTCTGACTCAGAGTCCGCGTAACCTTGATCAGAACCACAGCCCTGTGCCGCCCGAAGGCAGATTTTTCCGGCTTCTGGCCTGATCCTCGCAAACTGATCCAGTTCGGTACGCTCTGGTGTCAATCGCTGCGGATTATACCGGTCTCCTGACGATTTTGCCATTCTCGAAATGGATGCCGCATTCGGTCTTGTCGCTGTCAGCCCAACGCCCTGAGCGCGCATCCTCGCCGGGACGCACCGCACGGGTGCAGGGCGCACATCCGATCGACGGATAGCCCTGCGCCTTGAGCGGGTGTTCAGGCAGGGAATGGGCCGCGAAATAGGCGGCCACATCGTCGAGCGTCCAGTCGATCAGTGGATTTACCTTGATCCAGCGGTCTTGTGTTTCGAAGAGCTCCATGTCGGAGCGAGTTACGGCCTGTCCCCGCTTGCGCCCAGTGATCCAGCAATCGAGACCGCGCAGCGCCTTAATCATCGGCAGTGTCTTGCGCACATGGCAGCACAGGTCGGCATTGCGCACGTACAATGTGCCATCGGGGTCCTCGGCTCGCAGGCTGTCGGGACGCGGTAGTACAGTCTGGATGTTGCACAGACCTAGATCGGCAATCAGCCGGTCACGATAGTCAAGCGTCTCAGGAAAATGCTTCCAAGTGTTTAGAAATATCACCGGCACATAGGGATCGATCCGCGCCACCATGTGTAAGAGCACTGCTGCCTCTGCGCCGAATGAGGACACAAGCCCGATCCGGCCTGGGAAGTCCCGGCGGATGACCTCCTTCAGAACCTGTTCGGCTCTCAGCCCCTCATGCCTGGTAGTCAACTCTTGCGCACGCTTGCGCATTTCCAGCCTGGCTGTGGTCTCCAAAGGTACCATTGGTTCTCCCTGCCGATGCGGGGACAGATTCCTCATCTGATCGAAATCGTTGATATTGCCGCAGTGCAGCAGGATCAATCTTAAACTGGGTCCACGGTCTTGGTGGGTGTAGATTGCCCAAAAACTGGGCAATCTGGGTCTTCAGTCTATCGGTTAGCGCCAGAGCGACACACAAGGGATCTTAGTCTTGTCGCACCGATCGGCATACTTCTGCGCAATCTCACGTACCTCGTCCATCACGCCTTCGGAGAGTTTGATTGGCTCCAGACCCATACCGAGAAAGCGGTCATTGGCCACATGCAGATCGTTTTCTGCCGCCTCATTACGGGGATTCTCAAGGTATGCGATCTCGGCACCCATCATGTCGTGAATCATCTGCGCCAGATCGCGCACCCTGTGGGTCTCGGTCATCTGGTTGAGGATGTTCACGCGCTCTCCCTTTTGCGGAGGATTCTCCAGCGCAAGTTCGATGCAGCGGCACGTATCCTGAATGTGTATGAACGCACGGGTCTGTCCACCTGTGCCATGTACTGTCATCGGATATTCCACAGCTGCCTGCATAATGAACCGGTTCAAAACAGTGCCATAATCTCCGTCATAATCGAACCGGTTGATCAGCCGCTCATCCATCCGTGTTTCTGCTGTCTGGGTGCCCCAGACAATTCCCTGGTGCAAATCGGTGATTTTGACCTGGTCATTTTTGTTGTAGAAGTGAAAGAACAGTTGATCCTGCGACTTGGTCATGTGGTAAATAGAGCCGGGGTTGGTCGGATACAGTATTTCCTGCTCAGCCTCGCCCTCGGGCGTGTCGATCTTGACCTTGAGATAACCCTCGGGGATCTTCATGCCGGCGGTGCCGTAGCCATAGACGCCCATAGTGCCCAAGTGCACAAGATGAATATCCAGATCGGATTCCACGATTGCGGCCAACACGTCATTGGTGGCATTGAGATTATTGTTGACGGTGTACCGTTTATGATAACTCGATTTCATCGAGTAGGGTGCCGCGCGCTGTTCAGCGAAATGGATTACCGCATCGGGCTGTTCTTCTTTGAATAGCGTCAGGAGTCGATGATAATTCTCGCCTACTGTGAAGTTATGAAATTTGATTTCCTTGCCGGTCAACTCTTTCCAGACACGAATCCGTTCCCCAATAGGGCGAATCGGGGTGAGGCTTTCGACCTCTAGCTCAACATCAATGTTCCGACGCGATAAATTGTCGACAATTATTACATCATGCCCTCGGTTGGAGAGATACAATGCATTGGGCCAGCCACAAAATCCGTCCCCGCCCAGAATGATCACTTTCATGTCAATTTCCCTTTTTGCAACTGCCGTCTTGGACGGGCATTAGCAAGTCGACGCTAAAAGCAAAAGCGATAAATTAAATGCAACTGCCGTACAGGCTGGCGCTAGATTTTATCTACGCAGACCGAATGGCTGCAAAAGTGATCGCAGTTTTGATACTTGCGGTCGACAAGTCCAAGGCACGAGTCGGAGTTCGAGAGGCAACCATCCGAAACGCTCATTGCGCCAGATAGTCTTGCTGCTTCATAAAAGAAAGCAATACACCGAACTAGGCTTTGACACCCAAACGAAGAGAGTAGGCAACACCATGGACAAAAACTGGACATCGTTCCTCAACAACGAAGACACTTTGTCCAGATATGGCTTTTGCATTTTTGCCAGTACTGGAACACCTGATAAGTTAATCGCTTGTACCGTATCCGAAGCGGCTTCTATTCTGCGGGAAAAGCCTGATTCAAACCTGTCAGTACTTTATCGGCCACCGGTTCAGGCTCTGGGGGCAGAGCTAAGCGCCAGTGCAAGCACGGCTGATGCTTTGACTGGTTGGACTAAGGTCGTAGCAAGTTTGCTGCAACTTCAGCGAAAGTACCGCCGCCGGATGAGTTTTTTCGAAGCGCCCGACGAGGAGAATCCCAACCTTGAGGCGAAAGCGGCATTTGGCGAGGCAGTAAAATCTACAGCCCTGCCCAAGTGTCAGAATTGGTCCGCACGAGCCAAGACCTTTGAACCTCTAGCTGCACTTCTACTGGATTTGGATATTACCACTCGGGAGTTGGCCGAAGAGCTAAAGGCTGCAACCCGTGGCGGGTTTATTGACACGCCTGACAATACTGAAGCTCTAGAAGCTCTAGCGTCGGCATTGAGCGCTCAACTCATATCAGAGCGCCAGGCTCAGGAAACCATAATTCGGCTTGAGGCAGACCTTCAAGAATTGGCGACGCTGTCGGAACGGTGCCCGGAGTCGCAAGGCCAAGTAGAAGAACTTCATACCGAACTAGAGAATGAAAAACATATTGGCTCCAAGTTGCAGGAGCAGGTAGTCGATCTCGAAGCTGCCCTTCTTGCCTTAGACCGTGATCACCAGAATGCTGTGTTGGAAATGCGGGTAATCGAGAGCGCGAAACAAGATCTTGAGACGGAGTATCAGCGCCGCGTAGAAGAACTGACTTATGCACTCCAATCAGTCTACACTTCGACCTCATGGCGTATAACCGCTCCCGCGCGCGCTATCATTAGACTTTTTAGGCGGTAGCGTGCTCCTTTGCGTTTGGTGGAGCGTTTCACGCAAATTCAGGAAAAAATCGGAAAACATTCACCCTTTCCGAGTCTTCACGAAAGCGGAAATGGATCGAAACCGGGCACACCAAGTGGCGGTGAATTTATGGCAAACATTGCGACATACAATGGTCATTGCCCCCGGATCGAACATGACGACGAACACCGCCTTTGGGGCATAGAGCAAGCAGCCTCGCCTGAGCTCCGCTATCCTCTTGCGGATTGCTTCTGTCGGAAAATTACCTGATTCTCGGCATTAAAGCGCAGTTTTAATGCGCCTCGGCCCAATTCTTGCCATGGCCCGCATCCACCACTAGGGGCACATCGAGATGCACCGCCGGGTCCGCGGCCCCTTGCATCACGGCACGCGCGACGTCGATCAAGCGATCTACGCTGTCCTCGGCCACTTCGAAAATCAATTCGTCATGAACCTGCAACAGCATCTTGCAAGGCAGCCCCTCGATCGCTTCGGGCATGCGGATCATGGCGCGGCGGATGATGTCCGCCGCCGTTCCCTGAATCGGCGCATTGATCGCGGCGCGGCGGGCGAAGCCGGCGCGCGGGCCCTTGGCGGCAATCTCGGGCGTGTGGATTTTCCGCCCGAACAGAGTCTGGACATAGCCGTGATCCTTGGCAAAGGCGATGGTGGCGTCCATGTAATCCTTGATGCCCGGAAACCGTTCAAAGTAGCGGTCGATGAATCCCTGCGCCTCGCCTCTGGGAATGCGCAGATTGCGCGCAAGACCAAAGCCGGAGATGCCATAGATCACCCCGAAATTGATCGCCTTGGCCTGACGCCTGATCTCGGGCGTCATCTGGTCGAGCGGCACGTTGAACATTTCTGACGCGGTCATCGCGTGAATGTCATGCCCGTCCCGGAACGCTTGCTTGAGTGTCTCTATTCCTGCGATATGCGCCAGAATTCGAAGCTCGATCTGGCTATAGTCGAGACTGACAAGACGGTTACCGGACGCGGCGACAAAAGCCTCTCGGATACGGCGCCCTTCTTCGCTGCGCACGGGGATATTTTGCAGATTGGGATCGGATGAGGAAAACCGTCCCGTGCTGGCCCCGGTTTGCAGATAAGAGGTGTGCACACGGCCCGTGTCCGGGTCGATATGATCCTGAAGCGCGTCTGTGTAGGTGGACTTGAGCTTGCTCAACTGCCGCCAGTCCAGCACGCGCGCCGGCAGATTATGCTCGGTTGCCAGATCCTCCAGCACGTCGGCACCGGTGGCATAGGCGCCTGTCTTGCCCTTCTCTCCGCCCGGTAAACCCATTTCGTCAAAGAGAATCTCACCCAACTGTTTGGGTGATCCGACGTTGAAGCTGCGCCCCGCCAATTCGTGAATCTCGGATTCGAGCGCGGCCATTTTTTGCGCGAACTTGCCTGACATGGCGCGCAGCGTGTCGCGATCGACCAAGACGCCGTGCCTCTCCATCCGCGCTAGCACCGGCACCAACGGACGCTCCAGCGTCTCATAGACAGTGGTGACCTGGGCACGGTGCAATTGCGGCTTGAACGTCAGCCAGAGGCGCAGGGTGATATCCGCATCCTCGGCGGCATAATTGACCGCCTCCGCGACCGGCACGCGGTCAAAGGTGACAGCCAATTTGCCGCTGCCCAGCAGGGATTTGATCGGAATCGGACTATGGCTCAGATAGCGCTCCGAGAGTGTGTCCATGCTATGCCCATGCAGACCGGCATGCAGCGCGTAGGACATCAGCATGGTGTCGTCGATGGGGGCCACGGTGATGCCATGGGCTGCCAGGATCTTGGCGTCATATTTCATGTTCTGCCCGATCTTGAGGATGGCGTCATCCTCGAGCACGGATTTGAGGGCGTTCAGAGCCTCTTCAAGCGACAATTGCCCCTCGGCCCGCTTGTCCGAACCAAAAAGATCATCCGCCGTCCCGTCCTTGTGCGCCAGCGGGATGTAACAGGCGCGGCCCGGTGCCGTGGCCAGTGAAATCCCGACCAGATCGGCCTGCATCTCGTTGAGCGAGGTGGTCTCGGTATCGAAGGCCACATAGCCTTGGGCGCGGATGGTGGCGATCCAGGCGTCCAGCGCGGCACGATCCGAAACACAGTGGTATTTATCGGGCTCTATCGCGGGCCAATCGGCTGTTTGCTCTGGCGTGGCATCCGAGGGCCGCGCGACAGGCTCGGGAATGGTCGGAGCCTCTTTGCCCAAGGCCTCGGCGATACGCTTCGACAGGGTGCGAAACTCCATCTGCGCCAGAAAACCCAGCAAGACCTCGGGATCCGGATCGCGCACCTCGAGATCGTCGAGCGTAAAGTCGAGCGGTGTCTTGCAATCCAGCTGCACCAGGCGCTTGGACATCTCGATCTGCGCGCGCTTCTCAATAAGTGTATCGCGCCGCTTGGGCTGTTTGATTTCTTCGGCGCGGTCGAGCAGCGCCTCGAGCGAGCCGAACTCGTTGATCAAGAGCGCTGCCGTCTTGATCCCGATCCCCGGCGCACCGGGCACATTGTCAACGCTGTCCCCGGCCAAGGCTTGCACATCGACCACCCGGTCCGGGGCCACGCCGAACTTCTCGCGCACGCCCTCGACATCAATGCGCCGGTTCTTCATCGCATCCAGCATCTCGACCCCGTCGCCGACAAGCTGCATCAGATCCTTGTCTGAACTGATGATCGTGACCCGTCCACCCAGGTCGCGCGCCTGACAGGCGAGCGTGGCGATGATGTCATCGGCCTCATAGCCCTCTTTTTCCTCGCAGGCGATGTTGAAGGCGCGCGTGGCCTCGCGCGTCAGCGGAATCTGCGGGCGCAGATCCTCGGGCATCGCCTCTCGGTTGGCCTTGTAGTCGGGGTAGAGATCGTTGCGAAACGTATGGCTGCCCTTGTCAAAGATGACGGCGACATGCGTGGGCGCGTCATGGCCGTTGTTGCCCTCGACATAGCGTTGCAGCATGTTGCAAAAGCCAGACACCGCCCCGATAGGCAGCCCGTCGGATTTGCGGGTGAGCGGTGGCAGCGCATGATAGGCGCGGAAAATGAACGACGATCCGTCGATCAGATGCAGGTGACAGCCTTTTCCGAATGACATGGATTGCCCTCCCGATCAGGCTTCTTCTTGGCGAAAATACTCAAATTCCAACGCCCGATCCGGGCGCTTGGTCGAAGGCTTAGACTTTGCCTTCAAAGTCCTTGTGGACGAGCTTGGCATCACAATAGGGACATTCGACAAAGCCCGTCTCATGCGGGATTTGAAGCCAGACGCGGGGGTGGCCCAAGGCACCCTCGCCCCCGTCGCAGGCGACGCGGTAGCTGTCCACAATGCGGGTTTCCGGTGCCTGCGTTACCATCGGGGCGTTTCCTTTTGCCGTGCTTTCCACTAGGTGCGAATATGAGTGAACACAAGCCGAGGGGCAAGAGCAGCATGGCGTCCAATGCCATTGAAATCCGCGGATTGACCAAGACTTATGGCGGGGGGCGCAACAGCCCGGCCAAACAGGCGCTCAAAGGGATCGACCTTGACGTGCCGCAGGGGTCCGTTTTTGGCCTGTTGGGGCCGAATGGCGCGGGCAAATCGACACTGATCAATATTCTGGCGGGCTTGGTGGTCAAAACCGCGGGGCAGGTGACGATCTGGGGCTTCGATCAGGATCGCAACCCGCGTCAGAGCCGAGCATCCATTGGGGTGATGCCACAGGAATTGAACCTCGATCCGTTCTTTACCCCACGCGGCGCGCTCGAAGTGCAGGCGGGGCTTTACGGCGTGCCCCGGCGCGAACGGCGCAGCGACGAAATTCTGCGCCTTATCGGGCTAGAGGACAAGGCCGAGGCCTATGCGCGCACGCTGTCGGGCGGCATGCGGCGCAGGCTTTTGCTGGGCAAGGCGTTGGTGCATCATCCGCATATCCTCGTGCTGGACGAACCGACCGCCGGCGTTGACATCGAATTGCGTCAGATGCTGTGGGAAAATGTGCGGCGGCTGAACCAGCAGGGCATGACCATCATTCTCACCACCCATTACCTCGAAGAGGCCGAGGAAATGTGTGACGAGATCGCGATCATCAATCTGGGCGAGGTCGTGGCGCGCGACAGCACCGCCAATCTCTTGGGCAGGCTGGATGCCAAGACGATGATCATTCAGCCGGACACGCCAGCCGCAACCCTGCCGCAAGCTGAAGGGTTGAGCGTGACCAAGCGCGGCGACGGGGCGCTGGTCATCACCTATAAATCGGGTGCCACCTCTGCCGAAGAGGTGCTTGCTGCCGTTCATGCAGCCGGAATCACCATCCGCGACGTGAAAACCGAACAGGCGGATTTGCAGGATGTGTTCCTGGAGCTGACGCGGAGCAGATAGCGCCTGTGAAAGACCCAAACGGAGAATGCCAGCAGATGCCGACACCCTCCGTTCCCCACGTGCTCCCTACGCACCACACGTGTAACTTGATCAGGTCTCGGCCATACTGGCCCGAACAATCCCACCATACGCGAAATGCGCGGCCTCTCCAAACAGAGACTGCCGCGCATTCATTTCAAATTGTGCTCAGCGCACCCGGTGAATCGGCCGCGCTCAGGCGGCCTTTCTAGGGAGTTGCGCCACCGTGCTTTCGATCAGAACCCGGTGCAGCGCGGTGATGCCTGCCTCCATCTCATTTGCGGCAAGGACGAATTGGACATCCACGCTGCGCGGAGTCTGATGCGCGGCGATCACCTCGATGCCCGCCTCTTCCAGCGCCGCGAGACCCCGGCTCAGCACGCGCAGTCCGCTCAGATCACGCCCGATGGGCGACACGAGCGATAGCGTGCGGGCCGAGACCTTGGCCGAGGGGTAAATCTCTTCCAAATCCCGCGCCACGCGCCGGACAACCTTGAGCGATGCCTGAACATAGTGGGTGATCGTATTGGCGTTCGAAGTCTTGGACACGATCCAGACATTGTGCCGCTTGAGCGCCTCGAGAATGGCCGCGTCATAGCCTTTGACGCCCACCATATCCTGTTCGAAGAGTTCCAGCGCCACGACTTTGAGGCCAGTCACGATCTCGACACTTGGGGTATCGGTCGGCTGATCGTCGATCAGCGTTCCCGGATCGCCGGGATCAAAGGCATTCGTCACCCGCAGCGCCACATCCGCCTGACGCAGCGTCTTGGCCGCCTTGGGATGGATCGCCTCCATCCCGAGATTCGAGAGCTGATCCGCCACGTCATAATTGGTATGGCCCAGCTTGCGCACCGCCTCTTCGCCCACCAGCTTGGGATCGGCAGAGGACAGGTGGAATTCCTTGTGGATGATCGCCTCTTTCGCGCTCGTGTAGGCAGCGATAGTGGCGAATGTCACCTCGGAATAGCCCCGGTCGAATTCGCGCATGAGCCCTTCGGTGCATTGGGCATAGCCGGTGACAATCGGCATTTCGCTGGACAGGTCCACGTCTTGTAGGCCTGCCGCGATGCGTTCGGACAGGCTGTGCTCGCTCTCGTCGCGCCAACCGCTGAGGTCGATGAACCGCGCATTCACGCCAGCCCGCTGTAACAGGAGCGTGGTGACAAAGGCCGAATGGGATTCGCCCAGACCGGACAACAATTCGCGGATGACCAGCATGTGATCGCTCAGGCGGAAATGACCGTAGGAGCACAGCCGTTGCAGATCGAAGAGGCACGAGCGCGCGCCTTCGATCCGCTCGCGCACGAATTCGTCCGCCATGCTGCGGTCGCCGGGATTGTCGAGGATGTCGCGATGCGCTTCGCGCATCGCCGCGCCCACCTCGGTCAGCGCGTCCAGCCAGCCGTGATCGTCATCCCCGTTGGCAAAGCGCGCATAGACCCCCGGTGTGCCGGATTTCTTGTGCTCCAGCAGCTTGTTGGTGATCCCGCCAAAGGCCGAGACCACGAAGATACGGTGATAGAGCGCGCCGCCCTCGCGGCTCCCGATAAAGAGCGTGTCGAGAAGCTCGTTTACACGGCTCATCGATGTGCCGCCGATCTTTTCGACGGTGTGATCTGGAAAAGTCATATTCCTCTTATCCGGGCTGCTGCCCGGACCCTCTTGTCAGGCGCTTTCCAGCGCGTAAGAGCCATCGGCCTGATGCACCTCTTTGCCTGTCACCGGCGGGTTGAAGCAGCAGGCCATGACCAGCTCTTCTTCGGCGCGCAGAATGTGGCGATCATGCTTGTCGAGCGCATACATCACGCCCGGCTTGATCTCGTGCGTTTCGCCCGTGGCGATATCGGTGATCGAGCCTTTGCCCTGCATGCAATAGACGCTCTCAAAGTGGTTCTTGTATTCGAACGTATGTTCCGAACCCGGCTCAAGGAACGTGATGTGGAAAGAAAACCCCATCCCGTCGTCGGCCAGAAGCATCCGCACGCTCGACCATTGCGCGTCCGACACGACGCGCTCGCGTTCGTCTTTGATGATCTTGTTAAAGTCTCTGACAATCATTGCTGTCACTCCGCTGCAAGTTTATGTGTTTGTGTCACCTCACGCGCCGCCGCTTCGAGGATGTCCAAGCCCTTTTTCAGGGTCGCTTCAGGCGTTGTCAGCGCGGCCAGCACCTTGACCACCTCGTCATGGGCGCCCGAGGTCTCGATGATGAGCCCCTTTTCAAAGGCGCGGGCGCAAATCGCCGCAGCGAGCGTGCCACAGCCCACATCGACCCCCTGCATCATGCCGCGCCCCTTGAGGGAGGAGCCGGGAATAGCATCGGCAATCCGCATGAGTGCGTCGCGCAGGATTTCCGACTTGGCGGCGATGGATTTCTGGAACGCATCATCCGCCCAGAATTTTTCGATCGCCACACGCGCCGTGACAAAGGCATGGGTGTTACCACGGAACGTGCCGTTATGCTCGGCCGGGCCCCAGATGTCATGCTCGGGCTTGATCAGCAGCGCGGCAAACGGCAGGCCCATCCCAGAAAAGCTCTTGGCCATCGGGATAAGATCCGGCTCGATGCCCATCTCTTCAAAGCTGAAGAAAGTGCCAGTGCGCCCGCACCCGGCCTGGATGTCATCGACGATCAGCAGCGCGCCATGCTCTTTGGCGAGCCGGGCGACCCCCTGCATGAAGGCGGTGGAGGCGGCATTCAGCCCGCCCTCGCCCTGCACCGGCTCGATGATGAAGGCGGCCGGCGCATCGACGCCGCTCGACGGATTGCCCAGCATTTCCTCGATGATGCGCAGGCTGTCCACGTCCGGCCCAAAGGCCCCCTCGTAAGGCATGTGCGTGGTGCCGCAGAGCGATCCGCTACCCGCGCCCGCGCGCTTGCCTGCGTTGCCGGTGCAGCTGAGCGCACCCATGGTCATGCCGTGAAACCCGTTGGTAAAGGCAACGATATTGCGCCGCCCCGTGACCTTGCGCGCCAGTTTCATCGCGGCCTCAACCGCGTTGGTGCCTGTGGGCCCGGTCATCATCACCTTGTAATCCATGCCGCGCGGTTTCAGGATGATGTCTTCGAACGCGCGCAGGAAATCGGCCTTGGCGCCTGTGTGCATGTCGAGACCATGGGTGACCCCATCGGCCGTGATGTGCTCGATCAGAGCTGCCTTCATGTCCGGGTCATTGTGCCCGTAGTTGAGCGACGAGCACCCGGCGAGAAAGTCGATATAAGTGTTGCCCTGCGCATCGGTCATCTCGGACCCCTGCGCCTTGACAAAGGCGGTCGGAAAGCTGCGGCAATAACTGCGTGCCTCGCTCTCGCGGCGGGCAAAAATTTCCAGGTCGGCTGACATGTCAGTCGTCATAACGTGTTCCTTCATGTGATTGGGAATTGGACGGGCAGGGGCCTGAGGATCAGGCCGCCTTCTTCATCCGCTCTTTCATGGCGATGGTGACCATGTATTCGGTATCGTGCAGATCGTTGAAATGCAGCGACTTGGAGAAATACGGCGTGCTCGACAATTCGCCGTCGTTCAGGTCGCTGAACTTGCGGAAAAGCGCCCAGCTTGCGGCGTTGTCGCGGGTAATCGTGGTTTGTACCCGGGTCACATCCTTGCAGATGTCACGCGACAGCAGCCCGCGCAGCATCAGCGTACCAAGGCCGGTGCCCCGCGCCTTCTCCGACACGGCCACTTGCCAGACAAAGAACGTCTCGGGGTCATCGGGCAGGATATAGCCTGACACCCAGCCGACAATCTCGCCGTCCAACTCGGCCACGATGCAGGTGTCGCGGAAATGATCGCACTGGATCAGGTTGCAATACATCGAATTCTCATCGAGCGGCTTGCAGGCCTGAATCAGCTCCCAGATAGCCGCGCCATCCTCGGACGAGGGCTTGCGTAGGGTTGGCAGAGCTTTCCGAAACATTTCCATCGCATGTCGCATCGCTGAGTGACCTCTCTATTTGCTTCGCTTAGCTAAATATAACAAGACCGCTCATAAATCAACCTTTCCGATCAAAATAGAGTTTACAGTGGTTTTTTCATAAAAACCCTTAATTTCTTGCCCTAACTGCACTATATATTTAATTAGCGAACTAAATTAGTTTCTCAGGAGGAATGAAATTGCAATTGAGCGACAGCTTTGCGACCATTACAGCCATTACAAGAGGGGCTCGGATGGACCGCACAGACCAAAGCTTGATCGCCCTGCGTCGCATCCTGCGCGCAACTGAAATTTATGGGCGCAAGCTCGCTACCGCTGCGGGGCTGACGGCGGTGCAATTCCGCGTGCTACAGATCGTGGCTGAACGGGGCAGTTGCACCGCAACCCACATCGCGCACCAGATGCGCGTGTCTCAGGCGACCATTACGGCCCTGGTGGACAAACTGGTGAAACACGGGATGGTGACGCGGGAAAAGTCGCAGACCGACCGCCGCCAGACCAATATCGTGATCACCGATGCAGGTCATGAGACCATCCGCCGTGCGCCTGACGCGCTTCAGCAGCGTTATGTGCGCAAGTTCGAGGCGCTTGCGGATTGGGAACAGGCGCAGCTTGTGGCGTCTCTTGAGCGGGTCGCCACCCTGCTTGACGCTGAGGATATAGATGCGGCCCCGGTGCTTGATACTGGCGATTTCCGCACCCATTCCTGAACCAGAAACAAGAACACCCGCCGGGGGGCGGGCGCTCTGATATCTGGTTGGATCATCGTCTTAGCGATACGCGGCTTCCTTGCCGAAATGCTTGGTCAGCATGTAATAGATCACAGCACGATATTTGTTGCGCTCGGATTTGCCATACGTCTCGATCACCTGATTGATCGCATCCATCAGCGCCGGGCTGTCGGCCAGCCCCAGTTTCTTGACGAGAAAATTCGTCTTGACCGTCTCAAGCTCTGCCGGTTGGCTGCCCGCAACTGTCGAGGCATCGGCATTGTAAATCGCCGGACCGCAGCCAATCGTCACCTTGGTCAGCAGATCCATATCCGGTTCCATCCCGCATTTATTCCGCAGATCATCCGCGTATTTCGCGATCAGGTCGTCACGCTTTCCCATCACTTCTCTCCCATTTTCCGGCAAAAGACCGGCCCATCGTTTTACCAAGCCCCACAAATGACGCTTCGGGCACGATAGCCGGGGATTTTTCGAAGACAAAGGGAAATCTTCCCTAATCCTCCCCTTGGGCGAAAACCCTGTCAAAGCAGCGATCGACCACGAAGAAGACCCTAGTTGAGCGTTACACCCTTCTTTCGGCCATGGTCGGTGGTCTTGTCGAATTTTATGTCGACGGCGTTGTATTTCTTGATGATTGCGTCGCCGCCCGCGCACCCGGCGCGCTCGATCTCTTCGGCGGCCGCAATACCATGACGCCCGTGCTGCCGTTCATGCTCGGTCAGTGCTGCCAGCATGCTATCGAATTTCTTACGAACGTCTGCGGGCATTTTAGAGGGGTTTTTGTGCTTTGGCAGGATGATGTCGACCGTGACGCTCAATTTACAGTCGCCAGTCCACTTCACATACCACGTGGTATAGGCCCAATAGCTCTTGGGGCCTTTTTTATCCATTTCCTGCGCCAATCCTGCAAGCGAGGTGGCCGAAACCGGGTAGGTTTTGATTGTTTCGGTGACTTTCGGCTTGGCGTGCGCCGCCGAGATGCCACCCAAGCCGAGTGTCAGGCCAAGGGCCAGGACACCGACATTAAAAAAGCTCTTCTTCAACATCGGTCTCCTGTCCAATAGCTGATTTGGTTAATATCGGTAATGCTCCGGCTTGAACGGGCCATCAGTGCCAACGCCGATGTAATCCGCCTGATCTTGCCGCAACTGCGTAAGCTTGACGCCAATGCGATCAAGATGCAAACGCGCGACTTTCTCGTCAAGATGTTTCGGCAGGACATAGACCTCGTTGCCGTATTGGTCGCCCTTGGTCCAAAGCTCGATCTGCGCCAGCACCTGATTGGTGAAGGAAGCCGACATCACGAACGACGGGTGGCCGGTGGCATTGCCGAGGTTCAACAGGCGGCCTTCGGACAGAAGGATGATCCGGTTGCCAGAAGGCATCTCGATCATGTCCACCTGGTCCTTGATATTGGTCCACTTGTGGTTCTTGAGGGCAGCAACCTGGATTTCGTTGTCGAAATGGCCGATGTTGCCGACGATCGCCATATCCTTCATCGCGCGCATATGCTCGATGCGGATCACGTCCTTGTTGCCGGTGGTGGTGATGAAGATGTCGGCAGTGTCGATCACGTCTTCAAGCACGACCACTTCGAACCCGTCCATCGCCGCCTGAAGGGCGCAAATCGGGTCTACTTCGGTGACTTTCACACGCGCACCGGCGCCGCGCAGTGACGCGGCAGAGCCTTTGCCGACATCGCCATAGCCACAGACGACGGCAACCTTGCCTGCCATCATGGTGTCGGTGGCGCGGCGGATACCGTCCACAAGGCTTTCCTTGCAGCCGTATTTGTTGTCGAATTTCGACTTGGTCACAGAGTCGTTGACGTTGATCGCCGGGAAGGGCAGTTGCCCCTTCTTGTGCAGGTCATAGAGACGATGAACGCCGGTTGTGGTTTCCTCGGATACGCCTTTGATCTGATCGCGCACCTTTGTGAACCAACCGGGGCTGGCCTTCATCCGCTTGGCGATTTGCGCCTTGATCACTTCTTCCTCTTCCGAGGCGGGGACCGGGATGATGTCTTCGCCCGCTTCTGCGCGCGCGCCAAGCAGGACATAGAGCGTCGCATCGCCGCCATCGTCGAGGATCATGTTCGGGCCGTCCTCGAACATGAAGGATTTGTCGAGATAATCCCAGTGCTCCTCAAGGCTCTGCCCCTTGATCGCAAAAACCGGGGTTCCCCCTGCGGCAATCGCCGCCGCCGCGTGATCCTGTGTCGAAAAAATGTTGCAAGACGCCCAACGAACATCTGCGCCCAGATCCACCAGCGTTTCGATCAACACGGCCGTCTGAATGGTCATGTGCAGGCTTCCGACGATCCGTGCACCCTTGAGCGGTTTGACTTCGCCGTATTCCTTGCGCAGAGCCATCAAGCCCGGCATTTCGGTTTCCGCAATGTCCAGTTCCTTGCGCCCATAAGCGGCGAGGTTGATGTCCTTGACGATGTAATCTTTTGCCATCTGGAGTGGCTCCTTGCATGATGAATTTGCAAGGCAGATAGCACTCGCATCCCCTCTGGACAATGCGCGATTAGCCCGCCACCCCCTCTGGGTGGGTTGGTGCGGCGTCCTGCCAATTCTGGCCCGTGGCGATCACACAACTCAACCCATCAGGCCGGATCACAAAGACGGTGAAGCCGCCTGTCTGATCCGACGCCCAGATTTCAAGCAACTGTTGCGCACTTTGCAGGCCGCCGCCTGCCAGATGCTCGCAATAGCGCTTCGAGGTGTTCAATCAGATCGGCGCGCGGCAGGCAGGTCATCGTTTGCACGTGGGTGAGCGGTACGAGCGCTGCGGCACCAAAGATGACAGCGGTGGAACAGAGACGTTTGAACATGGCCTTTCTCCTCAACTCTGGCGCATGACTGCGCCGGGTGTCCATGCCATCAATCTGGGTGGTCGAGGATCGCGTGACACTAAAACTCCGAGCACAAGCGCGTGTTACCCCTGTGTTTAGGGTTTGCACCCGGATCGACCATTGCCTAGGTCTGTCGCCATGATCGCCTCACCTCGCCTCACCTTCTCCAGCCCTGCCGCGCGGCTGCAATACACGCTCTTGATGGGGCTCTTTCGCGTTGCCGTGACACGCGGGCTCTATGGCCGGTTTGCGCGTGGGCTTGGGCGGCTTTTCGACCCCGAGAATGCGGTGATCCTGCATGACGAGGAGGCGGCACCCTATCGTATCCTCCTCAACGATGGCTATTGGACTCGCTTCGCGCTTTATCTTGCGCCCTATGAGCCCGAGGTTGACGCGGTGTTGCGCGCTGCCGCCGGGGCGACGCCGCTCTTTTGCGATCTCGGCGCAAATATGGGGTATTGGACCACCCGCGCCGTGCCGCTCTTTGAGCGCGTGATCGCGGTCGAGGCTTCAGCGCGGACATTCGATCGGTTGCGGGGCAATGCCTCCGCGCTGCCGGGTGTCACGCTTCACCGTGCGGCGATCCATGCGCTGTCTGGTCAGGTTCTGACTTTTGTGAATACCCATCTCAGCCATGCCTCTGCCCGCTTGATGGGCGACATCCCAGCGAGTGCGCAGGACCGGACCGAGACCGTGACGACGCTTGCCATCGACGATCTTGTCCCCCCCGGCACTGCCGCGCTGATCAAGCTTGATGTCGAAGGAGCAGAAATTGCGGCCATTTCGGGTGCCGCCCGCGCCATCGCCGAAGGATCGGTTCTGATCTACGAGGATCATGGCAGCGATCCGGACTGCACGGTGAGCGCGCATTTGCTGGCACAGCCTGGGCTTAGTGTCTACTCCAGCGAAAATGGCCTGACTGCCATGCCCGACATTGCCACAATCCGGGCTCTCAAGAGCGATCCATTCAAGGGTTACAACTTTGTTGCCGCGCGCGCTGACTCGCCTCTTCTGGCGGGGATCATGCAGGGCTTTGCAAAATCGGCCGTGCCGCGCTAGGCAGGATCGTCCAACATTTCCGGAGGCCGCATGCCCAAACCCCGCGCCTGGCAAAAGATGCTCTCGGGCCGTAGGCTCGATTTACTCGATCCCACTCCGGTGGATATCGAGATTGAGGATATTGCTCATGGGCTCAGCTTTGTTGCCCGTTGGAATGGGCAGACCTTGGGTGACTTTGCCTATTCCGTGGCCGAGCACTCCTTGTTGGTAGAAAGGCTCTATTCCCGCCTGACGCCTGCTGCGCCCGCCAAATGGCGACTGGCCGCGCTCTTGCATGATGCGCCGGAATACGTGATCGGCGACATGATTTCCCCGGTCAAGAACGCGGTCGGGCCGGGATATGATGAACTTGACAAACGGCTTGCGGCGGCGATCCACATCCGCTTTGGCCTGCCTGCCACGATCCCGCCTGCGATCAAGAAACAGATCAAGCAGGCCGATAAAATAAGCGCCTGGATGGAAGCGACGGAGATCGCGGGGTTCACAGTGGCTGAGGCGGATCGTTTTTTTGGCAAACCTGATCCTGCGCTGCTGCAGGGGCTTTGCATCGCTCTTCGTCCCCCGGTCGAGACGCGGCAGGACTACACTGCGCGATATCAGGCCCTTATCGCCGAGATGGGCTAGATCCAACCGCCGCGCGACATGAGGCCCATTGCCTCGAGTTGGCGCCAGCCAACCAGCCGGGTCGAACCTTCGCACCATAGATCCGGGTCTGCCTGCAAGGCGTCATAGTAGCCGTCATAGAGACTACTATTGGCAAAATGCTCTTGTCGGGCCTTTTCTTCGGCAGAGCGTTCGACCACGGTGTTGAGGAACTTGCTGTGCAACAGGATGCCGGACGTCAACTCGCCCCCAGCCGTGTCATAGACATGATTTAGCCGTCGGGGCAGGAGTGCATGCGCGGAACTCACGTAGGCATAACGCCGGTTCCATTTGACCAAAGGCACCTTGCCCATGGTCGGTGCGCGGCGTGGATCGCTGGCAAAGAACATTCGGGCGCGTGGGCCGCCTTGAATCCAAAGGTTCTGCAAATCCCGTTTTTGCCGCATTCCATAATTACCGCCATCGAACCAGCACAGCGCCGCGAACGGGTATGATCCGGCCTCATAGGGATGTTGCGATAGCGGGCCTTGGGGGTACATATCCAGCATCAGCGCGCCGAAAGAGCGGCGCTTTTGCCCCTCCAGCCATTCACAAAGCGCGGGAAGGGGGCGGGTGTCGTGATAGGGATAGATCAGGCATTCATCGGCATCCAAGGTCAGGCACCAGTGGCCGTGGCCGTGTTTCATCTGCAACCAAGTCAGCCAATCGACGCCAAAGCGCGACAGCTTGTAGCTATGGTCCGTGCTCCAGAGCGAGACATCGGGTTGCGCGGCCAGATAGTCACGTGTGCCATCGTCGCTGGCATTTTCGACAATCAGGAAATGCCGCACACCCAAGCGACGGTGATGGTCAAGAAAATAGGGTAGTCGCACCACCTCGTTTCGGACTGTGCTGAAGCAGAGGATATCACCGGGTTTGATCTGGGCTGTTTTGTCACGAACACTGCGCAATTGCCGCCTTTTGCGAAAGCTACGCCACAGCAGGCGCCGCCGCTTCCACCGTAGGCGATAGGTCATCGCCAGATCGCTGATCCTCTCGCCTGTGGCCATGCGGTCCCCGTGATCCCCCAAGCGGCAGAGTCAGCGCTATTTGTCGTAATGTCCAGTCTGATGCCAGCGCCACGCATCCCCGATCATCTGTATGAGCGTGGAGCGTTTCGGTTGCCAGCCCAGCTCTGCCGCGGCGCGGGTCGATCCCGAAACAAGCCGCGTGCAATCGCCTGGCCGCCGTGCGCCTTCGACCACGGGCACAGCCCGGTTGGTCACGGCCGCAGATTGGTCGATCACCTCGCGCACGGAAAATCCGGTGCCGGTGCCAAGGTTGAAAATGCGGCTGCCCTTGCCTGCCTCCAGCCATTTGAGGCCAAGAACATGTGCATCAACCAGGTCACTGACATGCACATAATCGCGGATGCAGGTGCCGTCGGGCGTGTCGTAATCCGTGCCAAAGATCGTCAGCGCATCACGCTTGCCGTCGATTGCATCCAGCATCAGCGGGATAAGGTGGGTTTCGGGTTGGTGGAATTCACCGATCTCTGCCTCTGGGTCGGCACCCGCGACGTTGAAATAGCGGAAAATCACATGGCGCAGGCCATATGCGGCCCCGAAATCGTGGAGCATATCCTCGATGGCGCGCTTGGAGGCACCATAGGCATTGATCGGATACTGCGCGCACCCCTCGTCAAGCAGCACGTTGTCCTGATCGCCATAGGTGGCGCAGGTCGAGGAGAACACAAAGTCGAGACAGTTCGCTGCCACCGCCGCCTGAATTAGCGACAGCGACCCGGCGACGTTGTTGTGCCAATAGAGACCCGGATCGCGCATGCTCTCGCCCACTTGGCTGAGTGCTGCAAAATGCATCACGGCTGCGGGCCGATAGGTGGCAAACACCTCGTCAAGTCGCGCACGGTCCGTCAGATTGCCCTTCTCGAAGGGGCCGAATTTCACCGCGTCCTGCCACCCGGTGCACAGATTATCGTAGGTGACGGGCGTATAGCCCGCAGCCGCCAATGTCTTGCAGGCGTGGCTGCCGATATAGCCCGCCCCGCCTGTGACCAGAATATGCGTCACCAGTAGTCCTTTCGTGGTGTCTTACTGAGCCGCTTTTTCAGAGTGAACCACGTCCGAAATATAATTCCAAAGTTCATCCCGCAACTCGTCGCGCGCCAGCGCAAAAGCCACGGTTGCCTGCAAGAACCCTGCTTTAGAGCCGCAATCGAACCGCTGGCCCTGAAAGCGGAAACCGTAAACCTCCTCGCCATCTTCGCGCGCGGCATCAATGGCATCGGTCAGTTGGATTTCGCCACCTGCGCCAGCCTGCTTGCGGTTGAGTTTCTGCAAGACGGTAGGGGTCAGGATATAGCGCCCGATCACCGCGAGGTTCGAGGGGGCCGTGCCTGCGGCTGGTTTTTCCACCATGCCTTTGGTCGACACGATGCTTCCCATATCCTCTTTGATATCGAGAATACCGTAAGAGCTCGTCATGGAATCTGGCACTTCCATCGCCGCCACGATATTGCCCTGCGTTTCCTCAAAGGCCTCGACCATCTGTGCAAGACAGGGTTTTTCCGCGGCAATCACGTCATCCGGCAGGATCACGGCAAAGGGTTCGTTCGAGATGAGCCGCCGCGCGCACCACACGGCATGGCCCAGACCTAGCGGCTTGTGCTGGCGCATATATGCCACTTCGCCGCTGTCCATGTTGGTGGATTTCAAGATCTCGAGCAGGTCATCCTTACCTTTGCGGCGCAGCTCGGCCTCAAGCTGAGGGGCGTAGTCGAAATAATCCTCAAGCGCACCTTTGCCGCGCGAGGTGATGAAGATGAATTCCTTGATCCCGGCGGCGCGCGCCTCATCTATGGCGTATTGCACCAAGGGACGATCAACCAGCGTCATGATTTCCTTGGGCACCGATTTCGTGGCTGGCAGGAACCGTGTTCCAAGCCCGGCGACTGGAAAGATTGCCTTGGTTACTTTGCTACGCATGGAATGCTCCTGGAAAACTTTTGGTCACCTTACACAACAGCGACGTCTTTTGCATCGTGTTAAGGGGAAAATTCGCGAAATGTTGCGATTTGGCAGGGTATTGATGAGCGGCCTTTAGCCCATGCCCATTTCTTGCATCATCGCCTCGATCCGGGGCACATCCTCGGGGTTGTTCAGCTCCCAGAATTGTCGTCCCTGCGCTGCGACCTCGACGCATAGCACGGCGCGACCGCGTTCGAGAAACCGCAACTGCTCTAGCCCTTCGAGCTTTTCCAGCGGCCCCATGGGCCAGGTGGCATAGTCGCGCAGCGCTTGCGGGCGGTAGGCGTAGACACCGACATGGTGAAAGACGGGCGTCTCCTCCTCGGCCTCATAGCGACGAGGGGTGTAGGGAATCACCTCCTTGGAGAAATAGAGCGCGCGCGCGCCCTCGCCAAAGACCGCCGTTGTGCCGCCGACCCGGCCATTTGCGCGGTCGTCGAGAAAGCCGTTGAGGGCGCGGCCGTCGCATCGCAGAACGGGCGTCGCCACCTCTGCCCCGGAATCTGAGCGCAGGCCCGCGATCAGATCCTCGACGAACCAATGCGGGGTGAGCGGTGCGTCGCCTTGCAGGTTGACGATGATGTCATAGCTGCCGCCCATGACCTCCAGTGCCTCGGCACAGCGTTCGGTGCCATTGCCGCAACTTTCAGAGGTCATGACGACCTCTGCACCGAATGCCTCGGAGGCTGCGCGGATACGGTCGTCATCGGTGGCCACAACAACCCGGTCGACACCCTGCACCTGACAGGCGGCCTCCCATGAGCGTTGGATCAGGCTCTTGGCCTCGCCCGTGGCCCCGGTCAGGGCCACCAGCGGTTTGCCGGGATAGCGGGTCGAGGCATAGCGCGCAGGAATGACGATGACGACGCTCATCTTATGCTCCTTTCAGAACCACGCCGGGGGCGAGGGCGATAAAGAACGGATTGGCAAAATCTGCCTTGCCATAAGTGAACGGCTGGTGATCCTCGAAGCGCACCACCTGCCCACCTGCCCCATTCAGCACAGCATGCCCGGCGGCGGTATCCCATTCCATCGTGCGCCCCAAACGGGGATAGAGATCGGCCTCGCCGGTCGCGACAAGGCAGAACTTGAGCGAGGAGCCCGCGCTCGTCATGTCCTTGACCGAGTATTTGCTGATATAGTCGTCGGTAGCCTGATCGCGGTGCGATTTGCTCGCCACGACCATGAGCGCGGTATTGTCCGGTTGCGTCACCCGAACGGGGTGCAGAGAGCCGGGCGCATCCTTGGAAAACGGGCCTTCTTCCTCGACGGATGTTCCATCGGCCAGCGTGTAGAACATGCGCCCTTTGGCCGGGGCATAGACCACGCCTCTGGTCGGCACGCCTGCCTCGACATAGGCGATATTGACTGTGAAATCACCGCGCCGGTTGATGAATTCCTTGGTGCCATCCAAGGGGTCAACGATCAAAAAGGTCTTGGCCGTCTCGCCATGGGACGTCGCCTGTTCCTCTGTGACCAGTGGAACCTCGGGGAAAGCGGCGCGCAGCCCGGCAGAGATGATCGCATCCGCCGCCTCATCCGCCTCTGTGACGGGGCTTGCGTCGGATTTTACTTTGACCGCGAAATCATCCGCCTCGTAGATGTCCATGATTTTCGTCCCGGCCTCGAGCGCCAATGTGCGCATCACCGAAATCAGCTTGTCATACTCCAAATCGCCGCTCCTTTGCCGCCAAGACGCCACTTTGCGCCGTTAACCGATGGATTATACCTGCGCCCTTATGATACGCTCTCGCAAGGACAGCAAGAAACCCGGACCACAAAATCAGAGACCAGCGGCACCGCGCCATGTTCAAGACCACCCGCCCCAGATCAAATCTGCACTCGGCAATCACCATTGCAGAGCTGATTTATCATGCCGCCGTGCGGGATGTCCGCAAGAGCGATGGCAATGCGGTAGTGGCATTGGTCAAGAATATCATGACCGTGGTCATCATGGTGCTCGCGTTTTACTTCATGTTCTCGGTGCTTGGCCTCAAAGGCATGAAAATTCGTGGTGATTTCCTACTGTTCATGATGTCCGGCATCTTTGTTTACATCACCCATATCAAGGCGATGAGCGCGGTCATGGGGGCCGAGGGGCCAGCATCTCCCATGATGCAACACGCGCCGATGAACACGGTCATCGCGATCTGTTCGGCGGCGCTCAGCTCGCTCTACATTCAAGTTCTATCGCTTTTTGTGGTGCTTTTCGTTTACCATGTGGGTTTCGTGCCGATCACCATCTACCAGCCCATTCAGGCCTTTGGCATGATCCTGACCGCGTGGTTCATAGGTGTTGCTGTAGGTCTCGTGCTCTTGGCGATCAAGCCATGGGCACCGGGCTTCGTGACGATCTTTGCCATGATCTATCAGCGGGCCAATATGATCGCCTCAGGCAAGATGTTCGTGGTGAACACCTTGCCCACATTCATGATGAACATGTTTGACTGGAACCCACTGTTTCACATCATCGACCAGACGCGCGGTTTCGTGTTCATCAACTATTTTCCGCACCGGACCTCGCTTGAGTATCCGTATTACGTCGGTATTGCACTTCTGATGATCGGGCTGATGGCGGAATTCTACACCCGCCAGTATGCGTCGAGCAGTTGGGAAGCGCGGCGCTAAACCGCCAGTATCATTGCAGCACCTTGCCTTCGGGCCATGTCATCCGCGTTTTTACCGTGATTGTCTGCGTTTCTCGGGCAGGTAGATCAAATGTCCACGCCAAAATCCCGCGCGCGCCCTCAATGTCCCGCTCGGCGGGCATCGGCTCGGCAGTCCAGGTTATCTCCAGATCCTCTTGTTCGGACACTGGCACGCGGTCGATCAGGCGCAGCGGCCATACCTCTCCTGTCAGGTTCTCGACGGTGATCTCGACTGTCTCTGTCTGCTCATTGGATTTCGTGAGGATGCCCCGGTCGCCTTCGTTGCGGTCGCGCACCAGACGGGTCAGGCGCAGCCCCTCGATCGGGCCAAAGGACACGTCGGCCTTGTCCCCGTCCGCGATCAGGTTGAGCCAGCGTTGCCCGACATAGCGCCCATCGAGGTAGAACCGCGCCTCGGATGTGGGCAAGAGTATCTCGCCGGTGTCATTCGTCAGGCGCGCCATAAGATAGGCGGTCTGATCCAGCATCGGCACCGCCTGTGCCACGACCTCGGCCTTGGTTTCCATCGGGGCCAGCATGAGGCGCACATTATCGGCCCCGGTGGTGACACTGACAGGGGCGGGATAGCTATAGCTGACCGATAGCCCATTAAAGCTGGCAACGGCCATGTCAGAGGTTGCGGCCTCTGCCACGGGTGCGGCCATGAACACCGCTTCGGCCTTGCCGCGCGCCATCGGTTGAATCGCCTTGGGATCATCAATCCGCACGATCCAAGGCCAGATTTGTCCCGGTTCGGTCTGTTCCGACGGTCGCAGGGTCGAGAGGGTGAGCGCGATGTCTTGCCAATTCTCACCGGTGGATTGCTGCACAAACGCACCGCGTTCGATCCTGAGTGCGCCGCTGTCGCGCGCCAGGTGCAGATCATAGAGCGGCTGCCAACCGGCATCGGGGATGGTGTAGGTTACGGTCAGCGTGCCTTGGGTGTCTGCATCCGAGGTGATCGCCACGGCGAGCATGGCGCGGGCCTCGTCCTCGGGCACGAGTGCGTTCAACGCTTGTCGCGCGGCATCGCGCGCCTTGATCTGGTCCTTGAGGGCACGTTTGGCGGCCTCGGCGCGGCGGGTGGCGGCGGCTTCGGTCTGACGGGCCAGCAAGGTCTCGCTGCCGATCATGGCGCTCAGGTCGCGCAGTTGATCTGGCGTCAGGGTTGCGGTCCCGTCCCCTTGACCGATCTGCGCCAGAAAGGCGATGCGCGCGCGTGCAGCCTCAGCCTCGATCTCTATGTCGGCGATGCCCTCGCGGGCAAGGCGCAATGCCTCTTCTAGCCGCTCGACCTCGGCACGGGCCGCGATCAGGGCCGCACTGTCGGGGGCATCGCGGGGCGGTACGTAATCGTTGCGCGTGGTGAGGCCTCCCATACGCGCGCCCTCAACAGCTACCCGCACAGAGGCGAGGGGCGTGCCTTTTGGCAAATCGGCCAATATCAGGTCATGCTGACCCGCCGGGGCGCTAAAGGCCACTTCGCGGGTCACGGTTGCGCCTTGCGGATAGAGGGTCACGGCGCTGACGCGGCTGGAGAGGGCGATATCCTCGGCCATTGCGGGCAGGGCGAGCGACGCCAGAGGCAGAACAAGACAAAGGGCACGCATGCTAAAGCTCCTGAACAGTTTGCCTGATGTTCCCGACTTGTCGCCCGAGGTGCAAGCCTGTCGCGTGGTCATCCGAGGCGATAGGCCGGGATACGCCTATGCGACCGGGTGCCGCCGTCGTACCATACCGGGCCGCCCCGCGATCTCTAGTGTGGCATCTCCGCGTGGATTGCGCGCAATCACCCGCCCCTTGGACACGACCGCAAGGCGCGCGGCGCGCAGGCGGACCGCTTCGATCGGATCACCCGCGTCGAGTACGACGAGCGAAGCCACGGCACCCACATGCAGGCCATAATCCGTAAGCCCCAGAATGCGCGCGTTCTCAATCGTCACCATGTCGAAACAGCGCCGCATCTCTTCGGGGCTACTCATCTGCGCCACATGCAGCCCCATGAAGGCGACATCGAGCATGTCTGCGGTGCCGAGGCTGTACCACGGGTCGCGCACGCAATCCTGCCCCCAACCCACGGTGATGCCCTGCGCCTGCATTTCCTTGACCCGCGTCAGACCGCGCCGTTTGGGAAAGGTGTCGTGCCGCCCCTGCAACATGATGTTGATCAGCGGGTTGGGGATTGCGGCGACGCCAGCCTCGGCCATCAGCGGCAAGAGTTTCGACACATAGTAATTGTCCATCGAATGCATCGAGGTGAGATGCGATCCCGCGACCCGGCCCTGAAGCCTGAGGCGCTGGGCCTCATAGGCCAGCGTTTCGATATGGCGGCTCATCGGGTCATCGCTCTCGTCGCAATGCATGTCCACGCGCAGGCCGCGCGCCGCCGCAATCTCGCACAATTCCCGCACAGACGCCGCACCATCCGCCATCGTGCGTTCGAAATGCGGGATGCCGCCCACCACGTCGACACCCATGTCGAGGGCGCGGAGCGTGTTGTCGCGCGCGGTTGGGTCGCGGTAGAACCCGTCCTGCGGAAAGGCCACGAGTTGCAGGTCGATATAGCCTTTGACCTTGTCGCGCACCTCTAGCATCGCCGCCACGCCCTTGAGGCTGTCGTCGCAGGTATCGACATGGCTGCGGATCGCCAAGAGACCCATCGAGGCGGCCCAGTCGCAATACTCGAGCGCGCGAGCGACCATCTCTTCCTCGGTGACGATCTGCTTCAATTCACCCCAGAGACCGATCCCCTCCAACAGCGTGCCAGAGGCGTTGATGCGCGGAAGACCATAGCTCAGCGTTGCATCTAGGTGAAAATGCGGATCGACAAAGGGTGGGCTCACGAGATCGCCGGTGGCGTCGATCACTTGGCCAGCCTCGGCCCCTTCAAGCCGCCCCATCGCTGTTATCCGGTCGCCGGTGATGCCAATATCGGCCACGGTGCCATCGGGCAGCGTGCCCCCCTTGATGATCAGATCGAACATCAGCGTTCTCCCTTGTTGAAGGCTACCATCAGGGCGGCGGGCACCTCGGCACGTCGCGACATGACGATGAGCGCGAGGATCGAGAGGACATAGGGCGTCATCAGGAAGATTTGATAGGGAATGTCTGCGCCAAGCGGTGTTTGCTGAACCCGGATTTGCAGCGCGTCGAAGGCAGCAAAGAGCACCGCGCCCAACAGCGCCTTGCCCGGTTTCCAAGCGCCAAACACCACCAGCGCGATGCAGATCCAGCCGCGCCCGTTGACCATCTCGAAGAAAAAGGAGTCAAAGGCCGACATGGTCAGAAATGCGCCCCCCATGGCCATCAGCCCCGATCCGACGATGACCGCGCCCATGCGCAGCCCCGTGACAGACAGGCCCTGTGCTGCCACCGCCGCCGGATTCTCGCCCGCCGCGCGCAGCGCAAGGCCAAGCGGCGTGCGATAGAGCACGAGGCTGACCACGCCCACAAGGAGGAAGGCCAGATAGGTCAGCGGGGTTTGTGAAAAGAACGCTGGGCCGATCAGCGGAATGTCGGACAGCAGCGGGATCTCCCATGGCTGAAAGGCCGTGATTTTCGGCGGGCTTGTCACCTCTGGCAGAGCGAGGCGATAGGCGTAATAGGTCGAGGAGGTAGCAAGTAGCGTGACGCCAAGCCCCACCACATGCTGCGAGAGGCCGAAAGGCACGGTCAAGAGGCTATGCACCGCGCCAAAGCCCATGCCGACGACCATCGCCACCGCAACACCCGGCCAGAGACCCAGACCGGAATAGACTGCCATCCATCCGGCAAAGGCACCTGCGACCATGATCCCCTCGATGCCAAGATTGAGCACGCCCGCGCGCTCGCAGATCAGCTCGCCCAAGGTGGCAAAGATCAGCGGGCTCGCAATGCGGATCGCGGCGGCCCAGAAACTGGCGGAGAGGAGGATATCAAGTATGTCCATGCGCTATTCCCTCACCACCCGGAACCGCGTGAGCAAAATCGCCAGCACCATGAGCAAGAGGGCTGTCGCCAGCATGATATCGGCCAGATAGGTCGGCACGCCCACGGCGCGGCTCATGCTGTCGGCACCCACGAAGATACCCGCCACGAAGAGGGCGGCAGCGATGACACCGAGCGGATTGAGCAGCGCCAGCATCGCCACAATGATCCCGGTATAGCCAAAGCCGGGGCTGAGATCGAGCGTGAGGCTGCCCTTGACGCCTGCCACCTCCGAGAAACCGGCGAGCGCCGCAAGGCCACCCGACAGAAGCGCCGTCTTGATCAGCACCGCGTTGACCGGGATACCCGCAAAGCGCGCTGCCTCACGATTGAGGCCAACGGCGCGCATTTCATAGCCCAGGGTTGTTCGTCGCTGGATCACCCAAACGAGCGCGGCCGAGATGAGAGCCAGCGCAAAGCCCCAATGCAGGCGCAGACCCTCGACGATACGCGGCAGGCGTGCCTCGGCGATCAGGCGTTCGGATTTGGGCCACCCCATGCCCATCGGGTCTTTGAGCGGTCCTTCAAGCAGGAGTGAGATGAAGAGGAGAAAGATGAAATTGAAGAGGAGCGTCGTGACCACCTCATCAACGCCGAACCGCACCTTGAGCAGCGCGGGGACGAGCAGAACAGCCGCGCCCGCCAACATCGACACGAGGACCAGCGTTGGCAAGAGCGCCGTGGCAGACCATGGCAACGCGCCAGTCCCAAGAACCACCGTCATCAGTGCCCCTGCATAAAGCTGCGCCTCCGCGCCGATGTTCCAGAGCCGGGCACGGAATGCCACCGCCACGGCAAGCCCGGTGAAAATGAGCGGCGTGGCGCGATTGAGTGTCTCTAACACGGCGAATTTTGATCCTGCCGCGCCTTTGAGGATCAATCCCAATACGGCAAAGGGATCGGCCCCCGCCAGCATCGCCAAGAGCGAGGCCACGATCACCGTTGCGGCAATCGCCAGAACGGGCGGCAGGGTGCTGCGCGCGAGGCTCGGGTTGGCGATGGGTTCAAGACGCATGTGCCAACCCCGCATCAAACCCATGACCCGCCATCCAAACGCCCAGTTCGGCAGGGGTCATCGTGCCGCGCGCAAACTCGGGCGAGAGGCGACCTTCGGACATCACATGGATCACGTCCGAGAGCGCCATGATCTCGTCCAGATCCTCGGAAATCAGCAGCACCGCCGCGCCCCGGTCGCGGGCCTTGAGCAACTGTTCATGCACATAGTTGACGGCACCGATGTCCAGTCCGCGTACGGGCTGGTTGGCGAGGATGATACGCGGATTGGCCTCGAGCACGCGGCCAAGGATCAGTTTCTGCATATTGCCGCCCGAGAGCAGGCGGATGCGTGTATCTGGCCCTGGGCAGCGAATGTCGTAGCCTTTGATGATCGCCTGTGTTTCGGCCTCGGCGCGGGGCCAGCTCATCCAACCCGCGCGACTCATCGGGGGTTTGTGATAGCTCTCCAGAATGGCATTCTCGGTGAGGGAGAAATCGGCGATTGTGCCGGTTTTGTGCCTGTCTTCGGGGATGCGCGCAATCCCATGCTCGACCGCAGCGCGCGGGCTCCATTGCGCCATTTCCGCGCCGCCCAGATCAAGCCGCCCTGAAGCGGGCGCGCCAAGACCGGCGATAAGATCGGCCAGCGCCGCTTGCCCGTTACCGGAAACTCCGGCAAGGCCGGTGATCTGGCCAGCGCGCAGGGCGAGGTTCAGGGATTTCAACCCCGGCGCGCTGCCCCGGTCTGCCGTGGTGACGGCGTGCAATTGCAAGAGTGGCGCGCCAGCCGTGCCGGGGGCCACCCGTGGTGCGCTGACGTCACTGCCGACCATAGCAGCGGCTAGCGCGTGACGGTCTGTATTGGCGGTGTCCATCTCGGCCACCACCTTGCCATGGCGCAGGATCACGACCCTGTGGGCAATATCCATCACCTCATGCAGCTTGTGGCTGATGAACACGATCGAGAGGCCTTTGGCCACCGCCTCGCGCAGCGTGGCAAAGAGATCGTCGGTTTCTTGTGGAGTCAGAACGGCGGTCGGCTCATCGAGAATGAGAATACGCGCTTCGCGGTAGAGCGCCTTTAGGATCTCGACCCGCTGCCGTTCCCCCACGGTGAGGCTGCCGACACGCGCGTCAGGGTCAACCGCCAGATGAAAATCGGCAGAGAGTTTGGCAATCTTGTCGCGCGCGGCGGCACGATCAGACCGCCAACGCCAGAGCGGCTCGGTGCCGAGTGTCACGTTCTCCAGCACAGTCAGATTGTCGGCCAGCGTGAAATGCTGATGCACCATGCCTACGCCCGCCTCGAGTGCGGCGCGCGGATTGCCGGGGGGCAGCGCCCGCCCCATCACCATCACCTGTCCCTCATCGGCAGTATACTGGCCGAACAGGATGTTCATCAGCGTGGTCTTGCCCGCACCGTTTTCACCCAAGAGGGCCACGACCTCGCCCCGGTGCAGGCTGAGGCTCACCGCGTCATTCGCGGTGAGCGCGCCGAAACGCTTGGTAATCCTGTCAAGGCGCAGAACGACCTGCGCCGTGTCTGCGCCTGTCATTTACGAGGATTTCGGCTCTTCGTCGTTGATCTCGACGGTAAAGGTGCCCGCCTTGATCGCCGCCTCGCGTTCTGCCACCAGCGCCAAGGCTGCCTCGGGCACTTTGCCCTCAAAGGTCCCAAGCGGCGCCAAAGAGCATCCGCCTGCCTTCATGAAGGAATAGACGCCGTAATCGGCAGCGGTGAACGTGCCCGCGTTAACAGCGGCAATCGCGGCATCAAGCGTCGGCTCGAAATGCCAGATGGCCGAGGCCACGACCGTTTCGGGATAGTCGGCTTGGGTGTCGATCACGTTGCCGATGGCCAGCACCCCCTTTTCCTTTGCCGCGTCCGAGACGCCAAAGCGTTCGGCATAGAGCATGTCCGCGCCCCCCTCGATCATGGCAAAGGCGGTTTCCTTGGCCTTGGGGGGATCGAACCAAGACCCGATAAAGCTCACTTGAAACTTGATCTCGGGGTTCATTTCACGGGCACCTGCCATGAAGGCGTGCATCAGGCGGTTGACCTCGGGGATCGGGAAGCCGCCGACCATGCCGATATTGGCGGTCTTGGTCATCGCACCTGCAATGATTCCCGAGAGGTAAGAGGCGTCCTGAATATAGTTGTCGAACACCGCGAAATTCGCCAGCGCCGGGTCCTCCTTGAAGCTCGACCCCATCAGGAAGGCGATGTCGGGATAGTCGGCGGCCACTTCGCGCGCTTCTTGCTCGACTGCGAACACCTCACCGATGATGAGCTTGTAGCCCTGTTCGGCATATTCGCGCATGACGCGCGCATAATCGGTATTCGAGACATTCTCGGAATAGACATACTCGACATCGCCCCGCTCTTGCGCGGTCATGGCGGCTTTGTGAATCCGGCTGACCCATTGTTGTTCGACGGGCACCGTGTAGATACCGGCGGTCTTGATCGGTTCGGCGGCGCGCAGCGGCGAGCGCAGGCCAGAGGCCCCGGCGATGAGCGCGGCGCCGGCCGTGGTGGCCATAAAGCGACGTCGGGAAAGTGGCAGGCGTGTCATGTTGCTCTCCATGTTGTCAGTGGGCAGTCTTTTTGGTTTTACCAATTGGTAAAATTTATCCGGTCAATTTTCTACAGAAATTTACCATTGGGCAAAACTAAACCGCTGAGAGGCAGACTCCCAGCGGTTTATGCTCAAATTGCGGGCAGCTCTGCAAGGGTCAGGTCGCGGGCAGCCGCGCAATGATGGGCAGTTTCTGCCATGTGCCGCCCGGCCCCCTTTTCATCGGTTCGGCCAGAAGCTTTAGTTGGGCCAGTGTCTCACCCATACGATAGGTATGCCCCATCGAATGCCCGAGTGCGACCCGCCAACCCGGACGCGGATTGAGACCGGGTTTTGTCGGGCCAAGCCCCGCCTTCATGTGATGCGCGATGTCCCAGTCGAGCACCTCGCCGTCATGGCGGGTGACAACCCAGCAATGCATGTCATGGGTGACGCCCCCCTTTTCCGCCGGAAAGAAGTAGCCATAGACATAGCCCGCCTCATAGCCTGCCGCGCGCAGGCTGGCGACGAGATAGGTGTTGATATCCACGCAAGAGCCGGGCGTTGTGCCGCATGAGAGGTAGGGCACTGCTTCGGCCCCATCATTGAACCGCGCCTCAGGATGATCGTAGGTGAAACGCGCCTCAGCCTCGGCGACCAATGCGTCGATGCCCGCGCGCCCGCCGCCTGCCTTGGCCGCAATGGTGCGGCTGGCCTCGGTCAGATCATCGGCAGCGACGGTATAGCGGTTGATGCGCGAAGTATAAACCGCCTCGGGATAGCCTTGGTCTTTGGGCGCGGGGGTGATGGTATGGGTGAGTGTGACAGTTTCGTTCGCCGCCTCGATCCAGAGCGCGGTAAGACCCAATTCAGGCTCGAGCGCTACGGTAACGATGTCTCCGCCAGTCACGGTTGTGGCCGAAACGGCGTCTTCGGGGCTGCACATGCCGGCCGGGGCCAGCAGGCGCGCGCCGGGCTCAAGGCCGCTCACTTCGATCTGCAACTGTCTCATGCCATGTTCCAGAGTTGAAAGATCAGCCCCGCCGCAAACGCCCCGGTGAGCGACAGGGCGATGTAGAGCGCGAAAACCCGTGGTTTGACCAAGGCCCAGACGGCGATGGCCGCAGGCAAGGACGTGACGCCACCGGCCACGAGAAAGGCCAGACCGGCACCGGGGGCCATGCCCTGACCAATCAACCCACCGACCAGCGGGAGGGCGGCGTAACCATTCAGATAGGCAGGCACGCCGATCAGAGTGCCCAACAGGATCGGGATAATGCCGGTGCCCCCAAGCGCCTGCGTGATGGTCTCCGCCGGGATAAAGGCGAGCATGAGGCTCTCGAGTATAAAGGCCAGAGTGAGCCATTTCAGCAGAAACAGGGTCACATTCAGCGCTTCACGGCCAAACTTGGCCCTGCGCGCCGGATCGGTCCAAAAGCGCCAGACGACAGGTTTGGGTGCGCGCAGTTTGCTGCCGCCACAACCTCCGTTGCCGATTCCATCGCGCAGCGGATCACTCAGCCCCCCGGCGCGACCCAACAGATGCACGACCCATCCCCCCATAAGCCCCAGGCCGATTGCGGCGAGTGTTTTGGCAATGGCAAACTCCAACCCCAGAACGCCGGTGGTCAGCACGAACATCGACGGGTCCATCACCGGCGATGCAAGCCAGAAGGCCATGACCGCCGAGAGTGGTACGCCCATTGCCAACAAGGCGGCGATCAGCGGAATAACCCCACACGAGCAAAAGGGCGAAAGGCCCCCCGCCAAGGCCGCAAGAAGGATCATCACGGCGGGCGCGCCGGTAAAGGCGCGGGCGATCAGATTATCCGCACCGGTTGCAGTGGCCCAGGCGGCGATGCCGATGGAGAGCAAGAGAAACGGCGCGGTGCCGAGTAGCGCCTCGGCCGTAAAGGCGAGCGTGGCGCGCGCCTGTGTCGTGTCGAAAATCGCAAGCAGGATCAGGATCAATGCCGAGATGATCCAGATGCGATGGTCTTTCCAAATGAGCCGTAGCAATACGGCAGCGCGGGGGTGAGGCTGGCTCGAGTCTGTCATGTCCATATCCCTAGAAAAGTCGTTTAATTGAGGTAAAAAATTGAAGTCAGGCAGCGTTTTCAGTCTTGGTCAGTTTTACCCCGGTGCAGCATTCCGATGTCAGGAAACTCAGTGTTCGCCTCATGGCAGCATAGTCCACGCGATTGATCACCGTACGCCCCTGCCGCTCTTGCATCACCAAACCAGAGTCGACCAAGGCCGACAGGTGATGCGCGAGGGTCGAGGGCGCCTGATCCAGATGCTGCCCAATCTCGCCCACGTTCAGCCCTTCTTCGCCCGCGCGCACCAACAGTCGAAAGACTGCAAGGCGCGTGTCATGGCCAAGAGCGGCAAGGGCGCGGGCGGTGGGGCTTGTCGTGCTCATGGATCTAATATAACTAATTTTCTAGTTATGTCAATCTATCTCATTCGGCCCGCGCGGCCATGGTCGCCACCCCATCGCCGATGCGCCGCACCCGCAGATCAAGACCACCCTCAGCCTCGCGCGCCTCGATCGCCACGGGCAGGTTGCAGATGAGCGGGGTGAGGCCGCGATAGGTGAACCGCGTGGGTAGGCGGCCCAAGATATGCGTCGCCAGATTCATCATCCAGACCGCCTGCATCGGACCATGCACAACCAGCCCCTCGTATCCCTCAACCCCGGTTGCATAGGGGTGGTCGTAATGAATGCGGTGGCCATTGAAAGTGAGCGACGAGAACCGGAAAAGCAGGGTCGAATCCGGCGTAATCTGCCACGCGGTTGCGTTGGTCCATTCCTCGGCGGGCTCTGGCGCCTTGGCCTGTCCCGGCTTGGGGTCCTCGCGATAGACGATATCCTGCCGCTCCGTCAGGCGCGCCGCGCCGGCCACTGTATAAACGTGCCGCTGCGTGACAAAGCCCAGCTTGCCGCTGCGCCCCTCCTTGAACGTCACATCGTCAATCGTCGTCTCTCGTGTCACCAGATCACCGGGGGCAAAAGGCGCGTGAAACTCGATCTCTCCCCCAGCCCACATTCGGCGGGGCAGGGGCAGGGCAGGTAGGAAAATCCCCGTTTTGGGATGACAATCGCGTCCCAGCTGATCCGGCGTGACCGTATCGGGAACCAGACACCAATGCAGCCCAACCGGCATCTCTGCCTCGGCCAAAGTGCCCGCCAGCGTGGCACGGTATTCCCGTACCAAGCGCTCGGAAATTGGTTCTGACCGGCTATAGCTGCGCCCGATCCAATCCGCGTAATCGTTCATTCCGTTCCCCTATTGCCCGCGTCCCGGTCCGTAGGACTTTGGCAGGCCCAGTACCTGCTCTGCAATATGGCACAGGATCAGATTGGTCGAAATCGGCGCAATCTGATAGAGCCGCGCCTCGCGCCACTTGCGCTCGACATCATATTCCTCGGCAAAGGCAAAGCCGCCATGGGTCTGCATGCAGGCCTCGCCCGCCTCCCAGCTTGCCTCAGACGCAAGAAGCTTTGCAGTATTGGCCTCGACACCGGGATTCAGCCCTGCATCATACATTGCGGCAGCGCGATAAACGATCGCTTCGGCGGCCATCAGATGCGCATGTGCGCGGGCCAGCGGAAACTGCACGCCCTGATTGACCCCGATGGGCGCGCCAAACACCACCCGCTCGCGGGCATAGTCT
The DNA here is from genome assembly GCF_000768555.3 of Roseovarius mucosus DSM 17069. Lineage (GTDB taxonomy): Bacteria > Pseudomonadota > Alphaproteobacteria > Rhodobacterales > Rhodobacteraceae > Roseovarius > Roseovarius mucosus. The sequence goes on along the minus strand of NZ_KN293991.1, from coordinate 69,361 downwards.
GCGCCGGTCTTGAGGAACCACTTGGCATCCCCGATACATTCGGCGGCAATGAGAATACGCTCGGAATTCATGCCCGAGAGGATGTAGCGAAACCCTTTGCCCTCCTCGCCGACCAGGCAGTCCGCCGGAATACGCAGGTTGTCAAAAAACACTTCGGTGGTGGCGTGGTTGATCATGGTTCGAATGGGGCGGATGTCGATTCCGTTCCCGACTTGGCCGCGCAGGTCGATCAGGAATACCGACAGGCCATCGGTTTTCGATTTCGCCTCTTCGCGCGGGGTCGTGCGCGCCAAGAGGACCATCAGATCGGAATGTTCCACCCGGGAGGTCCAGATTTTCTGGCCGTTGATCACGTAGTCATCGCCGTCCCGCCGCGCCGTGGTTTTTAGCGCCAGAGTGTCGGTGCCGCTTGTCGGCTCGGTCACGCCAAAGGCCTGAAGCCGCAAGGAACCATCGGCGATGCCGGGTAAATAGGCGGCCTTCTGTGCCTCTGACCCGTGGCGCAGCACGGTGCCCATCGTATACATCTGCGCATGGCAGGCGGCGGCGTTGCAGCCCGAGCGATGAATTTCCTCGAGAATGACCGCCGCCGCTGTCAGGTTAAGACCAGATCCACCGAACTTCTCGGGAATCATCGCCGCCAGATACCCCTCGCGGATCAGCGCATCGACAAAGTCCTTGGGGTAGGCGCGTCGCGCATCCAGATCGCGCCAGTAGGCGCCGGGAAACTCGGCGCAAACGCGGGCTACACCTGCGCGGATGTCGGCATAGTCTGCTGTTGGATCAAAAGATGTCATGTCCGTCTCTCACAATACTCGGCCCCTAGGTGACAGGTTTTTGATGCCAGCGGAAATATCAATGCCCGCTTGCGGCCATTGAGCGGGCCTATAGCCGCAGCTCACCTTGCCAGATGCCTCGCCGCACCAGATCGCGCAGCACGTCGAGTGTGATCGCCTCGACCGCGCGGCTGGCGCGGCTGGTTGGAAAGGCGGGATTCGAGACAAGATAGACGGGCCGCACCATGTCAGGGGCCGTGATCGGTGCTCCGACAAGTTCGCCCCGTGCGACCGCGTCATGCACCGCCGAGGGGGAAAAGATCGCATGACCCGAGCCGCGCGCCACGAGTTCCTTGATTTGTGTCATCGCGTCCATCTCAACGGGCACGTTGAGGTGCAGGCCAAGCGGGGCGGCATAGCTCTCGATCGTCTTGCGCAGGCCGTGGGCGGCCTGAGGCAGGATCATGTCAAGCGGTTCCAGTGCAAGGAGCGGCACGGGGGTGCCGGGGGGCGTGCCGAAGGGCCAGTTGTCCGGGGCGGAATAGACATGCAGACGCTCATCCAGAACATGCGTGATCCGGAAATGATCCGCGTCCTGAAGGTCATAGATCAGGCCCATGTCAACGGTGCCATCACTGACCCATGCCTTGATATAGCCGCTCATGGCCTCGACCACGCGCAGGCGAATATCGGGTAGCTCCACCCGCACGGTTTCGGCCAGGGGCACGGACAGCACCATCGACACCGAGGGCGGCAAACCGAAACCAACCTTGCCGCGCGGTGCGCCCGAAGCATCGCGCATTTCGTCCACGCAGCGTGACATCGCGGCGCTGATCTCGCGCGCGTGGCGCAAGAGAACCTGTCCTTCGGCGGTCAGCATCGAGCCGCGCGGCGAGCGGTCGATCAGGCGCACGCCAAGCTCAGTTTCCATCCGTGCGACATGCTGCGAGAGCGAGGGTTGCGCCACACCCAGCCGATGCGCCGCCGCCGAGAGCGAGGGGGCTTCGGCGATGGCAATGAAGTAGCGGAGTTGGCGAATATCCATAGGCAAAAAGCCTATCAAAGCCGAATGCTAGAACGCAAGGCTATGGTTGCCCATAGTCGGGCCTTATACCCGTTCAAAAAGACGGGTATTTCCCACAGCCGATGCAATAATGCATGGTCCGGCCAGACTGCCCCCAAAGGAGAAGAGACCGCGATGCGCACTGACCTTGCCGGATTATTGGTTGTTTCCGTCGAACAGGCGGTCGCCGCGCCCTATGCGTCAGGCCGTCTGGCAGAGGCCGGTGCGCGGGTGATCAAGGTCGAGCGACCCGAAGGCGATTTCGCGCGGGGTTATGACGCCTTGGTTCATGGCGAAAGCGCCTATTTCGTCTGGCTCAACCGAGGCAAGGAATCGCTCTGCCTCGACCTGCGGCAAGAGGCGGACCGCGCGTTGATGGAGCGGATGCTCAGCAAGGCCGATGTGTTCATCCAGAATCTCGCGCCGGGGGCGATTGATCGGCTGGGATTTGCGCCCGCCCGCTTGCGTGCCGATTACCCGCGTCTGATCACGGTCTCGATTTCGGGCTATGGCGAAGAGGGGCCGCTGGCGGATCTCAAGGCCTACGATCTCTTGGTGCAGGCCGAAACCGGTCTCTCGTCGATTACTGGAAATGAGCATGGCCCGGCGCGTACCGGGGTTTCAGTATGCGACATCGCTGCGGGAATGACCGCTTATCAGGCCATTCTGGAGGCCTTGGTCGGGCGTGCGACAACGGGCGAGGGCAGGCACATCGCGGTGTCACTGTTCCATGCGCTGAGCGACTGGATGAATGTGCCCTATCTGCAATATGCTTACGGCGGCAAGGTGCCACCGCGCGCCGGTCTCAATCACCCCACGATCGCCCCCTATGGCGTCTATCAGGGCAGCGATGGCAAGGCGGTTTTGATCTCGATCCAGAACGAGCGCGAATGGGCCACGTTCTGCGACACAATCCTGGGCGATGCGACGCTCGCCCGCGATCCGCGCTTCGACAGCAATTCGAACCGCGTTGCCAATCGCGAGGCCCTCGATGCGATTCTGCGCCCAGTCTTTGCCGCGATTTCCCGCGATGCCATGGCGGACCGGCTGCGCGCCGCGCGCATTGCCTATGGCCGCGTGAGCGAAATGGAGGATCTGGTGGGCCATCCGCAGAACCGGTATGTGACGGTCGAGACCCCCACAGGCCCGGTTCGGATGCTGGCCCCTGGCGCGCAGATTGACGGAGTTGAGGCGGAATTGGGGGCCGTGCCTGGTCTGGGCGCGCAAAGCGATGCACTGCGTGCAGAGTTTGGCGATGGCTGAGCCTCAGGATACGCCTGCGCGGATACGCGCGATCCTCTCCGAGATCGGGGCGCATAGGGTGCTCGACATCGGGTGTGGTCATGGAGCGCTTGCGCGCAATCTGGTGCAGGCGGGTTATGACGTATCCGGCATTGATCCGGCATCCGAGGCCGTGGATGCCGCACGTCTGGCTGTGCCCGAGGCCCGTTTCGAGGTTGGCGGGGCAGAGCAATTGCCCTTTGCCGCAGAATCCTTTGACGCCTGTATTTTCCTGAACGCGCTGCATCATGTGCCCTTGCCACTGATGCGGGGCGCCCTGCTTGAGGCGTTGCGTGTTCTGCGCCCCGGCGGAGAAGTCGTCATTGTAGAGCCCTTGGCAGAGGGTGCTTTCTTCGAGGTCATGCGCCCGGTCGAGGATGAGACCGAGATGCGTCACGCGGCGATTCGGGCGATTGATGCCGTTCTGGCAGCGGGCGCGGCGACTGGACCTGCGCCGGTCACGTATCATCGTCCCACGCCGGTGGCCGATTTGGACGCCTTCGTCGAGTATCTGGCCCGCGTCGATCCCACGCGTCGCGTATTGGCCGAAGCGCAGCGCGAGACGCTGGCGCGGCTCTATGCGGCGCATATCACCGTTGGGCCAAACGGCCCAGAGTTGAGCCAACCGCTCCGCCTTTGGCGTTTGCGGGCCGCAAAACTCTGAGCCGCTGTCGCGTTCAGGGCTGGCTTTCCATGTATTTTTGTGTTTTTTTTCCTGTCGAGGGGAGAAATCGCACGTGTTCAGCTTTGGCGACATCATGTCAGAGGCCTTTGTCCTGATCCTCAATTGGGATCGGAACCTGAGCGAGATTGTCGGACTGTCTCTCTATGTAACGCTTTCCGCAGTGCTTTTGTCCTGCCTGATTGGCCTGCCCTTGGGGGCCATGGTGGGTGCGTTCCGTTTTCCGGGGCGCGGGGTGATGACGGTTATCCTTAATGCCTTGATGGGATTGCCGCCGGTGGTGGTTGGGCTGTTTGTCTACCTCATGCTGTCCGCCTCCGGCCCTTTTGGGCCCCTTCAGTTGCTCTATACCCCTGCGGCGATGATCATCGCACAGACGATACTTGTAACACCGATCGTGGCGGCGCTCACGAAGCAGGTGGTCGAGGATTTGCACGGCGAATATGCCGAGCAGTTCGCCTCTATGGGCCTGCGTCCTCAAGAGCGTATTGCGGCCCTGCTCTGGGATGCGCGCTATAGCCTGATGACCGTGGCGCTGGCGGGGTTTGGCCGCGCCGTGGCCGAGGTAGGCGCGGTGCTGATCGTGGGCGGCAATATCAATCATGTGACCCGCGTGATGACCACGACCATTGCCCTCGAGACGTCCAAAGGGAACCTGGAGCTGGCGCTGGCCCTAGGCGTGGTCTTGCTGGTTCTTGCGGTGCTCGTGAACGCGGTTGTGATGGCGCTCCGGGCCTCTGCGGTGCGGGCGGCCTATGCGTGACACGGTGATGGATATGACCCCCGCTGAGGTCGCTACGCGCATCCCGCTGCTAGAGGCGCGCGGCCTGTCATTCGACGCAGGAGGCACGCGGCTGATCCATGATCTGTCTCTCTCGATTCCCGAGGGTCGGCGCCTCTTGATCATGGGCGCGAATGGCGCTGGCAAGAGCCTGATTTTGCGTTTGCTGCATGGTCTCTTGACGCCTTCCGCCGGGCAAGTGCTCTGGCAGGGGCAAGCCCCTGACGAGAAAGCGCGCCGCGCGCAGGCGATGGTGTTTCAGCGCCCTGTGATGCTGCGGCGGTCGGTGCTGGCCAATCTCAACTTTGCGCTTTCGGTACATGGCGTGCGCGGGGCAGAGCGTGCGGCAGAGGCGGCGCATGCACTCGAACTGGCCGGGCTCAGCGAGCTGGCGCGACATCCCGCGCGTGTCCTCTCGGGCGGCGAGCAACAGCGCCTTGCCTTGGCGCGCGCTCTGGTCTGCAAGCCGCGCCTCTTGTTCCTGGATGAACCGACCAGCAGCCTCGACCCGGCCTCGACCCAACGGATAGAGGATCTGATCAACGCGGCCCACATGCGGGGTGTCACAATCGTCATGGTCACGCATGACATGGGGCAGGCGCGGCGCATGGGGGACGAGGTGATTTTCCTGCATGCTGGACAAGTGGCCGAATGCGGCCCGATTGATCAGGTTCTCGGCAAACCCCGGTCCGAAGCCGCGCGCGCCTGGACCCAAGGGCGGCTCTACACAGGCACAACTTTCTGACATCCAAAAGACAGGGACAATTTCATGCTCAGACGTCATCTTTTCTCGCTTGCCGCAGGTGCGGCTCTTGCCTTGGGCCTGTCTGGGGCCGCGCAGGCGCAGGATCAGTTCATCGTGGTGCAGTCCACCACATCGACCCAGAATTCGGGTCTCTTTGACCATATTCTTCCGATCTTTCAGGACAAGACCGGCATAGAGGTGCGCGTGGTGGCGGTGGGCACCGGGCAGGCGATCAAGAATGCCGAGAATGGTGATGGCGACGTGCTCTTTGTCCATGCCAAGGCGGCAGAGGAAAAATTCGTGGCCGAGGGACATGGGCTGCAACGGTCGGACGTGATGTATAACGATTTCATCCTCGTCGGCCCGCCCAACGATCCGGCCGGTATTGCGGGGACCACGGACATCGTCGCGGCCCTCACCAAGATTGCGGAAACCGGCGCGACCTTTGCGTCGCGCGGGGATGACAGCGGCACCCACAAGGCAGAATTGAAACTGTGGAAAGAGGCGGGCATTGATGCCGCCGCCGCGTCTGGCGATTGGTATCGCGAAACCGGCTCCGGCATGGGGGCCACGCTCAACACAGGCACCGCAATGGGGGCCTACGTGTTGACCGACCGTGCCACATGGATTTCCTTTGGCAATAAGGGTGACTACCAGATCGCAGTCGAGGGTGATGATCGCCTGTTCAACCAGTATGGGATCATCCTCGTGAACCCGGAAAAGCACGAGAACGTCAAGGCCGAAGCCGGTCAGGCGTTCATCGATTGGGTATTGTCCGCCGAAGGTCAACAGGCCATCGCGGATTACAAGATCGACGGTCAGCAATTGTTCTTCCCGAACGCGAACGGCTGAGCTTGTTTTCCAAGCGTTTCTGAAACTGGGCGGAACTTCGAGAGAGTTCCGCCCAATGCATTTGTAACCTGTCTGAAAAAGGCCGGTTCAGGCGGAGATCCAGCGCACCTCGCCCAGTCCCTTCAGATCATAACCGCCGAGCGCTGAGGCTTTGGCAACCATCGTTTCGGAACGCATGAAGGCGACCAGGCGTTGCACGGGGTCGGTGAAATAGGCGCGACGGTCGATCAAGAGGTCAAAGCGCTCTTGCACCAAGGGACGGAACACCAGCCGAAATTGCCGCGCCATGGACTCTATCCCGAGGGTCGCTTCGGCCTCGCCTGCGGCGACGGCGGCGGCGGCATCGCTCTCGGTATGGGCGGGGCTAGCTGGCGTCAGGATGTCATCCGTTGTCATACCCGCTTCGGCCATCATGCTTGCAAAGAGCGCCGTGGTGCCTGCCCCCTCCTGTCGCAAGATCACACGACGTCCGCGCAGATCGCCGATCCCCTGGACCATATCCGCCACGGCAGGTGTCAGGATCAGTCCGCGCCTCCGCTCTGCCCAGCCAATCAGAACGGCGTCGCGCAGTCCGCGCGCCTCAAGCGCGGGGATGTTCCAATCTGTATCGCCGGGGATGTGCAGCCCCGCCAAAACCGCACGACTCTCGGCAAATACCTCTAGCCCGTCGCAGCTTCCGTTCCAGAGGGTTGCAAGCCCTGCGCCGCTCTCGCGCAGCGCCCAATCCAGGAGCGGATCGTGCGAGCCGGTCACAAGCGCCGGGCGCTCGGAGGGCAGGGTGACGCCTGTTCCCTCAATCCAGCACATTAACTCGTTGTGGGGAAACAAGAGCTTGCCGGTGATCTTGCGATGCGGAATCTCGCCAGTGGCGACCATGTCGTAAACCTTGCGCTCCTTCACCCGAAGCAGGTCTGCGACCTCCTTGGTTGTCAGATAGGCGGGAAGTTCACTGTCCATGGGCTTTGATGATCACGCATTAAGAGGTTCGATGCAGCGTTCCTACCGCATCTCTGCGTGGAAATCAGCATCAAACGCAGCCTTGTTTTGACTTGTGTTTTGACACATGTCAGAGCATCATATTCACAAATGCGAATAAATAAGGGGGAGGAAATCATGAATTTGCACCGACGCCAGATTCTGGCGGCTATGGGGGCCAGCGCCCTTGTCGGGCTGCCGCGCCCCAGCTTTGCCGCTACTGAGTTGACCCTCGGGAACTTCAGGATCACCACGCTTAGCGACGGTAATCTCGTGTTGCCAATGGATTTTTTGTTGGGCAACCTGCCCGCTGCTGATGCCGCGCCTGTTCTGGCGCAATACGGCATCACTGGCGACACGGTCGAGCCGCCCTGCAATCTGACGCTGTTTCAGGATGCTGAGCGCACGGTGCTCTTCGATGCGGGGTCAGGGTCTGGGTTCATGCCGAGTGCTGGGAAAATCCTCGAGGCACTTGACGCCATCGGAGTCAGCGCCGATGACATCACCCATGTCCTCTTTACCCATGCGCACCCGGATCACCTTTGGGGCGTACTGGATGACTTTGACGATCCCGTGTTCGCCAATGCCAGCTACATGATCGGGCAGGCGGAATGGGAGTATTGGACAGACCCCGCCACGGTCGAGAGCATCGGTGCAGAGCGGGCAAGTTTTGCCGTGGGGGCTGCCCGGCGTCTGGCGGCGATTGAGGATCGGATGGAATTCATCGATGGCGGGCAAGAGGTTCTGCCGGGTATCCTCGCACATGATACGCCCGGCCATACGCCCGGCCACATGGCGTTTGAAATCCGTCAGGGGACAGAGGCGGCATTGGTCGTGGGTGATGCCATCGGCAACGGTCATTTGGCCTTTGCGCGGCCTGATTGGGCTAGCGGCTCGGATCAGGATGCCGAGACAGGGATCGCGACGCGCACGCGACTCCTCGACCAGTTGGCGACCGATCAGATGGCGATGGTCGGCTTTCATCTGCCCGGGGGCGGGTTGGGTCGGGTCGAACGCAATGGCGATGCCTACCGCTTCGTGGCGGAGGTCTGAGATGATGCGTGTGACCCTCGGCACTCTCTTGCTCTGCGCCGCCAGCGCCGCCGTCGCGAGCGAGGATATCCCCGATCAATACCCGGCCTCGCTGCTCTATTCCAAACCGGTCGAGGTGATCCCGCAGGTCTGGTCCGCCATCGGGGCGACCGCACCCCCGACCTATGAAAATGCAGGACACAACAACAACCTCAGTTTCATCGTCACGGGCGATGGCGTGGTAGTGATCAACGGTGGCGCATCCTACGGGCTGGCCAAGGCCCTGCACGATGAAATCAAGATCGTTACCGATCAGCCCGTCAAGCTGGTGTTCAATGAAAACGGTCAGGGCCACGCCATGTTGGGCAATTCCTATTGGGCGGAACAGGGCGTGCCCATCGTGGCACATAGCGATGCGGCGGCCGAGTTCGAAAATCATGGCGGCGGTGATCTCGAGGCGGCGCAGCGCGTGACCAAGGAGCGCGCCGAAGGCACCAGCGTGGTGCTGCCGACCGAGACCTTCAGCGAGGAGTATATCGTCGAGATGGGCGATGTTCGGATCGAGGCACGCTATCTTGGGCCAGCCCATAGCCCCGGAGATATTGTCGTATGGCTGCCGGAGCAAAGCCTCGTGATTTCCGGTGACATGGCGTTTCACGAACGCATGTTACCGATCTTCCCCGATACGATCACGGCGGATTGGCTGGAAACTTGGGATGCTGAATTCGAGCCGCTGGGTGCCACCTATGTGATCCCCGGTCACGGCCACCCGACCAACATGGATCAGGTGCGCCGCTACACCAAGGGCTATTTGGAACACCTGCGCGCCCAAATCCGCGCGCATATCGACGCCGGCGGTGATCTGGCCGGGGCTTATTACGTCGACCAATCCGCCTATACCCACCTTGATACGTTCGAAGAACTGGCCACCAAGAACGCGGGCCGTGTCTATGAACAGATGGAATGGGAATAGAGCCGGGTTGCAATAGGCCCCCACAGTCGATGTGGGGGCCTTGTCTGCTCAATCCTTGACGAACATCTTGCGCGGGCGGTTGCAGAATGTTTCCGCCGGGCCGCTTTCCTTGATCAGAATGGACTCGGTGATTTCCAATCCCCAGTCTGACATCCAAAGACCGGGCATGAAATGGAATGTCATCCCTGGCTCCAGCACGGTTTCATCCTCGGAGCGCAGCGAAATCGTGCGCTCGCCCCAGTCGGGCGGATAGCTCAGACCGATGGGATAGCCACAGCGCGCGCCACGTTCGATCCCGGCGCGTTCTAGCGGGGCGGCCAACGCATTGGCAATGTCGCAGGCGCGGTTGCCCGCCTTCGCGGCCTCAAGTCCTGCCTCTAACCCCTCGACCAGCGCCTTTTCCGCATCGAGCAGGAATTGCGGCGGCTTGCCCAGAAAGAGCGTGCGGCAGAAAGGTGCGTGATAGCGCCGGTAACAGCCCGAGATTTCAAAGAACGTCGCCTCGCCTGTCGCGAATGCGCGCCCATTCCACGTCAGGTGCGGTGCTGCGGCGTCAGAGCCTGACGGCAAGAGCGGCACGATGGCGGGATAGTCACCCCACGCACCCTCGACCCCTCGGATGGCATCGCGGAAAATCTCGGCCACGATCTCGTTCTTGGGGATGCCCGGTTCGACCCGTTCCATCAGCCCGTCGGTGATCTTTTCCGAAATCAGCGCAGCCTTGCGCATGAAACCCAGTTCTTCCTCGGATTTCACCGTACGCTGCCAGTTCACCAGCGCGGTGGCGTCGAGGAATGTGGCCTCTGGCAGTTCCTCGCGCAGGGTCTGCATTGCCTTGGCGGAGAAATAGTAATTGTCCATTTCCACGCCGATCCGCTTGTCGGCAAGGCCCATGCCCTTGAGCCGCTCCGCCAGATCCTGCATCGGGTGGCGCTCGGTCGATTGCACGTAGTTGTCGGCATAGCCGATCACGCGGTCGTCCGTCATCCAGACAGTGCGCACGCCGCCATTGGCATCCTGATTGCGGCCCCACCAGATCGGATCTGCCTCGGGAAAGACCAGAACGCCCTGATGCACATAGAACGACCAGCCATCATAGCCTGTCAGCCAATGCTGGTTGGACGGGTCGGTGACAAAGAGCGCGTCAAGGTCAAGCCGGGCCATGGCGGCGCGGGTCTTGTCCAGCCGTCGCTGGTATTCCTGTGCCGAAAAGGGCAGGTCTTTTTCGATCATGTCGAGAGTCCGTAGTTAAAATGTCCTGACTATAGTTGTGGCTTTGGCCGCCGCCCGCCCCAAGAAAAACGCCCCATCCTGTCGTTTTCAGACCATCTCGCGGCGCGGAGTTGACGCTAGGCTCGCCGCGACGCAAGCTGCGCGCAATCTGACGGAGGAATACCAAGATGCGCCCTGTTCTGGCCGATGTCCTCGCTGCGGCACAGGTGATTGCCGGGGTGGCGGATCACACACCGCTGGTGCCTTCGCCCTATATGAGCGGGATTGTGGGCGGTGAGTTCCTACTCAAGCTGGAGAATATGCAGCCCATCGGCGCGTTCAAGCTGCGTGGCGCGCTCAATGCCGTGGCGGGGGCGCAGGACGCGGCTGGCGTTACCTGTTGCTCGACCGGCAACCATGGCCGTGGCGTGGCCTATGCGGCGCGGGCACGTGGCTTGCGGGCGGTGATCTGCATGTCGGAATTGGTGCCGCAGGCCAAGGTTGATGGTATTCGGGCGTTGGGGGCCGAGGTGCGGATCATCGGCCGCTCTCAGGACGCTGCCCAGGCCGAGGCAGAGCGTCTGGTTGCCAAGGACGGGCTGACCGAAATCTCGCCCTTTGACGACCCGCTGGTGATTGCGGGCCAGGGCACCATCGGGCTGGAACTCATGGCGGCGCGCCCTGATCTGGAAACGCTGCTCATACCCCTGTCGGGTGGCGGTCTGGCGGCAGGCGTTGCGCTGGCTGCCAAGACGATCAAACCCGACCTGCGCGTCATCGGCATCAGCATGGACCGAGGCGCCGCGATGTATGAGAGCCTGCGCGCCGGCCATCCTGTCGAGGTTGAAGAGGTGCCAAGCCTTGCCGATAGTCTGGGCGGCGGCATCGGCATGGCAAATCGTCTGAGTTTTGCCATGTGTCGCGATTTGCTGGATGATGTGATCCTCGTTACTGAAGAAGAGATTTATACCGCGATGCAGGTGCTCTATTACGAGGACCGGATCGTGGCAGAAGGGGCCTGTGTTGTGGGCATCGCTGCGGTGCTGAGTGGCAAGGTGGCACCCAAAGGGCCGACCGCCACCATCATCACCGGCCGCAATCTCGATATGGCGATGTTCACCAGGGTTGTGACCGGGCAGGATGTGATTTTGGGCGACAAGGTAATTAAGGGTAAGACATATGGCACATGATATTCGGATCGTGACAGAGGCGGAATTGCGCGGCGCGGTGAAGCTGGACCGTGAAACCGTCAACGTGATCGAGAAAGCCTTTGGGGCGCTCTCGGATGGCGGCGTTGTCATGCCGCCGGTGATGTCGATGGACCTCGCGGATGTGCATGGCGAGGTGGATGTAAAGACCGCCTATATCCCCGGCTTTGACGGATTCGCGATCAAGGTCAGCCCGGGGTTCTTTGACAACCCCAAGCTGGGACTGCCCAGTCTCAACGGGCTGATGATTCTGTTTTCCGCCAAGACCGGTCTGGTCGAGGCGGTATTCCTCGACAATGGCTATCTGACCGATTTGCGCACGGCTGCCGCCGGTGCGGTCGCGGCGCAGCATCTCGCTCCCGAGACTGTGCATACCGTAGGTATCATCGGCACGGGTGTTCAGGCACGGCTTCAGGCGCGGGCGGCGCGGCTGGTGCGTCCGTTTGACCGGCTGCTCATCTGGGGGCGGGATGCCGAGCGCGCGCGCGCCTGCGCGGCCGATCTGGCGGACCTCAAATGCGTTATCCGCGTGGTAGACTCTCCTGCCGATCTGGTGCTTGCCAGCCAGTTGGTCATTACCACCACCCCGGCACAGTCCCCGGTGATCGAGGCGAAATGGCTACATCCCGAATTGCATATCACCGCCATGGGGTCAGATCAGGCGGGCAAGAACGAAATTGATCCGCAGGCCTTGATCAAGGCCGATCTCTACGTTGCCGATCGCGCGACGCAGGTGGAACACTTGGGCGAGTTGCGCAGCGCGATCGAGGCCGGGATATGGACCAAAGGCGCGCCGGTCGAACTCGGGGATGTGATTCGGGGGCGCGCGCGCGGGCGCACGAGCGAGTCCGAGATCACCATTTGCGATCTGACCGGCACCGGCGTGCAGGATACGGCGATTGCCACGCATGTGATGGCGCGGCTCAAGGGGCGCGATCTGGGCACGGTCATCACCGCATGAAACTTGATGCGCGCGATCTCGATATTCTGCGGGTGCTGGCTGATGAGGGCCGCATCACCAAGGCTGATCTGGCGGAGCGGGTGGGTCTTTCGGCCAGCCCGTGCTGGGAGCGGCTCAAACGGCTGGAAGAGGCTGGCCTGATCGAAGGGTATCATGCGCGTATCAATCTCAGGAAACTGGGGTCGCATGTGACCGTCTTTGTTGCGGTGGAATTGGCGGATCATACGCCCGCCTCATTCCGCGCCTTCGAGGACAGTATGCAGCGCTACGGCGAGGTGACGGCCTGTTGGGCGCTGGGGGGCGGGTTTGACTATCTCATGCAGATCGTGACCCGTGACATCGACACCTATCAGCGGCTCATTGATGAGATGCTTGAGGCGCGGATCGGGCTCGCGCGCTATTTCACCTACATCGTGACCAAGCCGGTCAAATCACCGCGCCTGCCGCCGCTCGAGATGTTTTTCGAATGAATCATCTTTTTTGTGGGTGCCTGGCAGAAGATTAGTCTGCGCTTGCGGCAAACTTCAGTCTCTCTCTTTGGCAGAGCCAAGACATTCTTTGGCGCGAAGGGAGCGTCACTATGTCCGACTCAGCCATCTGGACCCGCAACGGAATCACCGACACACGCCTTGTGCGCAGCTTTGCCTATGTGGGTGGCAAATGGGTTGGTGGAGACGATACGGCAACCTTTGCCGTAACCAACCCTGCCGATGGCAGTGCGCTGGGGGCCGTCGCCAGCCTCAGCGCAGATCAGGCTTGTGCCGCGGTCGATGCGGCGCAGGGTGCGTTTGGCGGCTGGGCGATGACCCTGCCGCAAGACCGCGCAGCACTTCTCCGCCGCTGGTTCGATCTGATCCTTGCGCATCGCGAAGACCTCGCGCGGATCATGGTGCTGGAGCAGGGCAAACCCCTAAGTGAAGCACGTGGCGAGATAGACTATGCCGCGAGTTTCGTGGAGTATTATGCCGAAGAGGCCAAGCGCCCCAATATCGAAGGAGTCACAAGCCACCTGCCCGATGCCGAGGTGGAGCTGTGGCTGGAGCCGGTGGGCGTGGCGGCGCTCATCACGCCGTGGAATTTTCCCTCAGCCATGCTCACACGCAAGGCGGCGGCGGCGATGGCGGCGGGTTGCACCGTGGTCGCGCACCCAAGCGCCGAAACGCCGTATTCCGCGCTGGCCCTAGCCGAATTGGCTGAACGGGCGGGGTTTCCGGCGGGTGTGTTCAACGTGGTCACGGGTAATGCCGCCGTGGTGGTCGAACCTTGGACCCAAGATGCCCGCGTGCGTGTCCTTAGCTTTACCGGCTCGACCAATATCGGGCAGTTACTTTATCGCCAATGCGCCGGGACGGTCAAGAAACTGGTGCTGGAATTGGGCGGTCATGCGCCCGTGATCGTGTTTAAGAATGCCGATCTGGACGCGGCCGTAAATGAAACGATCAAGGCAAAATTCGCTACATCCGGACAGGACTGTCTGGGGGCGAACCGCATCTATGTAGAGCGCGCGATTTACGAGGAATTCTGCCGACGTTTTACAGACGCAGTACAGAGGCTCACCATCGGGCGCGGCATAGACGATCCCGACATCGGCCCGTTGATGAACGAGAAGGCCATTCGAAAGCAGGAAGAGCATGTGGCCGATGCTCTGGCGCATGGCGCGACGCTGGCCTGCGGTGGCAAGCGCGATGCCCTAGGACCGCTTTTCTATCAACCAACTGTTCTGACGGATGTGCCCGACGCCGCCGAGATCATGCGCGATGAGACCTTTGGTCCAGTGGCCGCAATCACGCCCTTTGACACCGAAGAAGAAGTGGTCGCCCGCGCCAATGCTACTGAATATGGCCTAATCGCCTATTTGCACTGCCACGATCCGCGCCGCATCTATCGCATGACGCGGGCGCTGCAATTCGGCATGGTGGCGGTGAACCGCACCAAGGTCACGGGCGCACCGATCCCCTTTGGTGGGGTCAAGCAATCGGGGCTGGGCCGTGAAGGGGCGCGGCGCGGCATGGAGGAATTTATGGAGATCAAATATGTCTGCCGCGATTGGGCGTGAGCAGACGAAATCTTGAAAAGATTTCGGCCTGGAATTTTTTCAAAATTCCGGTGCCCCAGAACAAACGAAAGGAACAAAAATGCTGCGGAATGACCAACTCGATCAATGGGATCGCGAGAATTTCTTTCACCCCTCCACGCATCTTGCGCAGTTCGCACGCGGCGAGGCACCCAACCGCGTGATCAAGACCGGCAGCGGCAGTCATATCGAGGATCGCGACGGCAATCGCCTGCTTGATGCCTTTGCCGGGCTTTACTGCGTCAACGTGGGCTACGGCCGTCAAGAGATTGCCGAGGCGATCGCCGCGCAGGCACGGGAACTGGCCTATTATCACGCCTATGTGGGGCACGGGACCGAGGCGTCGATCACCTTGGCCAAGATGGTTCTGGACCGCGCACCGGCGCATATGTCCAAGGTCTATTTTGGCCTCTCGGGCAGTGACGCCAACGAGACCAACGTCAAGCTGATTTGGTATTACAACAACATCCTTGGACGGCCTGAAAAGAAGAAGATCATCAGCCGTTGGCGCGGTTATCACGGTTCGGGGCTGATGACCGGCTCGCTCACCGGGCTCGAACTCTTCCACAAGAAATTCGACCTGCCGCTGGCGCAGGTGATCCACACCGAGGCCCCCTATTATTTCCGCCGCGCCAATCTGGATCAGACTGAGGCGCAGTTCGTCGCGCATTGCGTGGCGGAGTTGGAGGCGCTGATCGCGCGCGAGGGGGCTGATACAATCGCCGCCTTTATCGGCGAGCCGGTGCTGGGCACCGGTGGTATCGTGCCGCCGCCCGCAGGCTATTGGGCCGCCATTCAAGAGGTGCTGGCCAAGCATGACATCCTGCTTGTGGCTGATGAGGTCGTGACGGGCTTTGGGCGTTTGGGCACCATGTTCGGTTCGGATCACTATGGAATGAAGCCGGACCTCATCACGATCGCCAAGGGCCTTACCAGCGCCTATGCGCCGCTCTCGGGCAGCATCGTCAGTGACCGTATGTGGAAGGTGCTGGAGCAGGGCACGGATGAGAATGGCCCCATTGGCCATGGCTGGACCTATTCGGCGCATCCCATCGGTGCGGCGGCGGGGGTGGCCAACCTCAAGTTGCTAGATGATCTGAACCTGATCGCCAACAACCGTGAAGTGGGCGGCTATCTTAATCGTGGCATGGCCGAGGCTCTGGGAGCGCATGCGCATGTCGGCGAGGTGCGCGGCGAAGGGATGCTCTGCGCTGTGGAGTTCGTCAAGGATCGCGATGATCGGGTCTTCTTTGAGGCCGCCGACAAGGTGGGGCCGCAGGTTTCTGCCGCGCTGGCGGCCACGGGTGTCATTGCGCGGGCCATGCCGCAGGGCGACATCCTGGGCTTTGCGCCGCCCTTCTGCCTGACGAAATCCGAGGCGGATGAGGTGATTCACAAAACCACAAAAGCCGTGCAATCGGTGCTGGGATAAGCTTGTTTCCGGCGAAAACTCTGCCGGGGCTCGCGCTAAAGCGGAGCGTGCCTCGGCCGATTGCAGGAAAATTGACTTATCTTGCGTGACTTGCAGGCGATTTGACCTGTGTAGGTCGGTTTCGGGAAAAAAGCGCCGCAATCCGCTTGCATGTGAAGGTCCATCTTGTTTTAGTTTCTTCCGAACGCGAGGCAAACGCTTGCGATGAATAAAATAGGGAGCCGACTTTGGCAGATACCGGGAACAACGATGCGTTCGTTGCGTTTGAACGTGTCCAAAAGAGCTATGACGGCGAAACACTGGTCGTCAAGGATCTGAACCTGACCTTGCCCAAGGGCGAATTTCTGACGATGCTGGGGCCGTCGGGATCAGGCAAGACAACCTGTCTGATGATGCTTGCAGGGTTTGAAACCGCCACCCATGGCGAGATCAAGTTGGACGGTGTGAGCATCAACAACATTCCGCCACACAAGCGCGGCATTGGCATGGTGTTCCAGAATTACGCGCTATTTCCACACATGACGATTGCCGAAAACCTCAGCTTTCCGCTCGAGGTGCGCAAGATTGGCAAATCCGACCGTGAGGCCAAGGTCAAGCGTGCGCTTGAAATGGTGGAAATGGGTGCCTTTGGTGGGCGTCGTCCGTCGCAGCTGTCTGGGGGCCAACAACAGCGTGTGGCTCTCGCCCGGGCGCTGGTGTTCGAGCCTGAATTGGTGCTGATGGACGAACCCCTTGGCGCGCTGGACAAGCAATTGCGCGAAAAGATGCAGTTCGAAATCACCCATCTTGCGCACAACCTCGGAATTACTACTGTTTATGTGACCCATGACCAGACCGAAGCACTGACCATGTCGGATCGGGTGGCGGTCTTCAACGATGGACGCATTCAGCAGATCGCGCCGCCGGATGAGCTGTACGAGAGCCCCAAGAACAGCTTTGTTGCGCAGTTTATCGGTGAGAACAACACGCTCGAGGGTCGTGTCAAAGAGATCAAGAATGGCATCGCTGTTGTGCAGCTGGACAATGGCGACCTGATTGACGCGAAACCCGTGAATGTCGAAAAACCGGGCGACCGCACGCTGATTTCCATTCGCCCCGAGCGGGTTGAGTTCAATCGTGACCGCCTCAAGCCGGATGCGCATACGCTCAAGGCTGAAGTGCTGGAATTCATCTACATGGGTGACATTTTCCGCACGCGGCTCCGGGTGGCAGGATCGGATGAGTTCATCATCAAGACCCGAAACGCCCCCGATCAACGCCGTCTCCAACCCGGAGAGCAGATCGAGATCGGCTGGTTGCCTGAGGATTGCCGCGCACTGGATGCGCCCCAAGTATAAGAATACGCGCGCCGGCCACAGGACCGGTGCGGGTTGAGCAAGGCCCTCGACGTTCCGCCCGTAGCGCAGGGCCCAACCATCGAAAAACGGGATAAACTGGGAGTATGTTTATGAAACTGACGAAAACCCTGCTCGCGACCACGGCTCTGACCGTCGCTGCGGGCACCGCCGTCACCGCACAGGATATGGCCAACAGCATGACCATCGTCAGCTGGGGCGGGGCTTATCAGGCCAGCCAGGACAAGGCCTATGTTCAGCCCTATCTGGCCGCCAATCCCGGCGTGACCGCGACCTGGGACGAAAGCTCTGCCGAGGCGGTGGCCAAGCTGCGCGCGATGAACGAAGCCGGCAACATCACCTGGGATCTGGTCGATGTGGTGGCTTCTGACTCGATGCGTCTCTGCGACGAAGGTCTGGCGATGGAAATCGACCATGACGAAATGCTGGCCGCAGCACCCGATGGCACCTCCGCCAGCGATGACTTTGGCGATCTGATCGTCAGCGACTGCTTCATTCCGCAGATCGTTTACTCGACCACTTTCGGCTATCGCACCGATATGGTGCCCGCCGGCACCGAGCCGCCGAGCAGCGTTTGTGACGTGTTCGACCTTGCCAAATATCCCGGCAAGCGCTCGCTGCAAAAGCGTCCGATCGACAACATGGAATGGGCGCTCTATTGCGACGGCGTGGCCAAGGACGAGATTTACGACGTTCTGGGCACCGATGAGGGCGTCGAGCGCGCTCTTGCCAAGCTTGGCACGATCAAGGACCAGGTTGTCTGGTGGTCCGCCGGTGCGGAAACCCCGCAGCTTCTGGCAGATGGCGAAGTCTTTATCGGCTCCACGTTCAATGGTCGTCTGTTCTCGGCGATTGCAGAGCAGGGTCAGCCGATCGCGATGCTCTGGGACATGCAGTCCTTTGACCTCGACGGCTGGATCGTTCCCGCCGGTCTGCCCGCAGACCGTCTGGCGCGTGTGATGGACTTCCTCAAGTTCGGCACTGACACGCAGCGTCTGGCGGATCAGGCAGCCTATATCTCCTATGGTCCGGCGCGCGCGTCTTCGGCACCGCTGGTGGGCAAGCACGCAGAGCTTGGGATCGACATGGCACCGCATATGCCGACCGACCCGGCAAATGCGTCAAACGTCCATATCTATGACTACGAATGGTGGGCTGACAACCGCGATGATCTGGATGCCAAGTTCCAGTCGTGGCTGGCCCAGTAATCTAGTCTAACCACAGGTGGGGCCGCACGCGGCCTCACCGCTTCTTTGACCGGGCACAAGACCCGGGCTGAATAACCGGAACACTTCGACGGGGAAGACATGAGCGATAGCACCCACACCGGCCCGATGCTTGCCGCCGATGGCACGCCTCTGAAACGCAGCCTGCGCCGCGCCTTGCGTGCCCAGAAAATGCGGGCATTGGCGCTGATCGCCCCTCTATTGATCTTTGTCCTCCTGACCTTCATTGCACCCATCGTTGATATGCTGTTCCGTTCGGTCGAAAACCAGATCGTTGGCAACACCCTGCCCATGACGGTTGAGGAATTGCGCGATTGGGATGCAACCGAGGTTCCCGATGAACAGGTGTTTCGGGCGCTGTTCTTTGATCTCTTTTTGGCCGCCGAGGCCAAGGAACACACCAAGCTGGGAAGCCGCCTGAACTACGAGAAGAGTGGCATTTCCTCGCTCTTTCGTACCTCTGGGCGGGATATGAACGACATTGGGGAGGTGTTCCAAGACGCGCTGGAAGAGATTGACCCCGCCTTTGAGGAGGCGTCCACCTGGGTCGAGATGATGTCGGGTGGTGCCCGGGCAGAGCCGAACGCACGTCTGATGTCCAATCAGATCGCCCGGCTTGAGGCCCTGGAGGCGACCACCTTCAGCGGTGATGCCGAATTCCTGCCCGGTGCCGCGATTTCCGATATTCTGCCCAATACCGCACGCGCCTATGCGGCCTTTGCTGCCTTTACCCAATTTGTCGATGGTAAGAGTGTCACCAAGGAAGAACCGTGGGAGGCTGTCTATGCTGCCCTGGCGCTCGACCTCGAGGATCCGGCCACGAAAACGGCGATCGCCAGTTATGCCGGACCCGGTGCTGACAATTTGCGGCAAGCGGCTGCGGCAACGTTGCCGCCGATCGCGATGCGTGATGCCTTTTTCGAGTCGAACAAGGACTGGGCGAATGTGACGTTTTGGGAAACCATCAAAACCTATTCGCCGCCCTATACCACCGGCTACTTCCTGAATGCCGTGGACATGGAAAAGACGCCGCAAGGTATCGCGCTGCGCAGTGAGGATGAACGCATCTACGGCATTCTCTTTCAGCGCACGATGTTCATGTCGCTGATGATCACCTTTTCCTGTGTCGCCCTTGGCTATCCCGTGGCGTGGATTCTGGCCAATCTGCCGACGCGCACTGCGAACCTTTTGATGATCCTCGTCCTTCTGCCATTCTGGACCTCGCTTCTGGTGCGCACCAGCGCGTGGAAAGTGATGTTGCAGCAACAGGGTGTCATCAATGACGTTCTGGTATGGCTAGGTCTTGTCGCGGATGAGAGCCGTCTTGTGATGATCAACAATCAATTCGGCACCATCGTGGCGATGACGCATATTCTGCTGCCCTTCATGATCCTGCCGATGTATTCGGTGATGCAGACCATTCCCCCCAGCTATCTGCGCGCCGCCAAATCGCTTGGGGCAAACAACTGGACGGCCTTCTGGCGCGTATACTTTCCACAGTCGGTTCCCGGAATCGGCGCGGGATCGATCCTCGTGTTCATCCTTGCCATCGGTTACTACATCACGCCCGAGATCGTGGGCGGTACCACAGGCACCTTCATTTCCAACCGGATCGCGTATCACATCTCGTCCTCGCTCAACTGGGGTCTTGCGGCGGCGTTGGGCACGATCCTGCTGGCGGTGGTTCTGATCCTCTACTGGGCCTATGACAAGATCGTCGGTATCGACAACGTGAAGCTGGGGTAAGAGACATGAACGGATTCACACTGACACCGGTTGAAACCAAGCCGCTCTCCTTTTCGTTGCCAGTGATTGGTGCGGCCGGGGGCTTTGTCGGCCTTTTTGTCGGCACGGCGCATGGCTCTGGTCTGATGGGCGTTGTGATCGGGGCCGTGGCGCTCATGGTGCTGGCCTATGTTGCTCTGGTGGTCCTCGGATTGGCTCAGGAAAAAATCACGCGCTGGGGCCTGGTCGCGCTCTTTATCGTTGCGGGCGTACTCTTGGCGGGAGTGCCGGGGTTTGTGCTCGGGCTGCTCTTTGGCCTCTTTTTCTCTTGGTTCATCTTCTGGATTGGCGAAGGGCGCTATCGCGCCAATCTTGCGCCGTATCTGACCAGCGGTCAGGTGCTCTGGCACTATGCGTTCCGGGTGATCTGTGGGGCGATCTTCATCTTTCTGATCACGCCCATCCTTGTGGTGATGCCGCTCAGCTTCAACGCGCAGAACTTCTTTACCTTTACGCCGGAGATGCTGCGGTTTGATCCCGCTGGGTATAGCCTCAAGCATTACCAGGATTTCTTCACCTCGAACGAATGGCAACAGGCGCTGCGCAATTCGCTGCTGATCGCGCCGGCAGCCACCGTTCTTTCGGTGAGCTTTGGTACGCTGGCCGCGATTGGTCTGAGCTCCGAACACGTGCCGTTCCGCCGGGCGATCATGGCGGTTCTGATCTCACCGATGATCGTGCCCCTCATCATCTCGGCGGCGGGCATGTATTTTTTCTATAGCCGGATCGGGTTGCAAGGCACTTACCTTGGGGTCGTTCTGGCGCATGCGGCATTGGGTATTCCCTTTGTCATCATCACCGTGACCGCCACGCTGGTCGGGTTTGATCGCTCGCTGACGCGGGCGGCGGCGAACATGGGTGCTGACCCTGTGACGACTTTCTTCCGGGTTCAGATGCCGCTCATCCTGCCGGGCGTGATTTCGGGCGGTCTCTTCGCCTTCATCACCTCTTTCGATGAGGTGGTCGTTGTGCTCTTTGTCGGTTCGGCCAATCAGCAAACCCTGCCGTGGGAGATGTTCACCGGTCTGCGTGAACAGATCAGCCCGACCATTCTGGCGGTGGCGACGATCCTTGTGGTGATCTCGATTGCGCTGCTGACGACCATGGAGTACCTGCGCCGCCGGTCCGAGCGGTTGCGCGGCATGAGCCCAAGCTGATCCTTCGCATCCCTGACGCCACGTCGCGCTTTGGCTTGGGGCGGTCCCCAGCATAGCGTGGCGGGGCAGAGGGAGGCGGGGCATGATCTATGACTACATCATCGTGGGTGGGGGATCGGCGGGCTGTGTCCTTGCGGCGCGGTTGAGCGAGGACCCCAGCATCACTGTCTGCCTGATCGAGGCGGGCGGTTCCGGGCAAGACATCTTTGTCCGCGCGCCGGGCCTCGTGGCGGCGATGGTGTCAGGCCGACCCAAGATCAACAATTGGGCGCTGAAAACCGTGCCGCAGCCGCAGCTGAACGGGCGGCGGGGATTTCAGCCGCGTGGTCGGGCGTTGGGTGGCTCGAGCGCGATCAACGCCATGCTCTACGTGCGCGGCCACCCCTCCGATTATGATGAGTGGGCCGAACTTGGCTGTGAGGGTTGGGATTGGCAGAGTGTTCTGCCGTGGTTTCGTGCGGCTGAGCGGAACGCGCAACATTGCGGCGCTCTTCATGGTCAGTCCGGGCCGTTGCAAGTCACGGATCAGAGCGCGCCGCGTGCTATTTCCGAGGCCTTCATCGCGGCTTGCGAGAGCCTGCAAATCCCCCGGAACCCTGATTTCAACGGCACGACCCAAGAGGGTGCAGGGCATTATCAGGTCACGCAGTTCTTTGACGGTCCACGGCGCGGCGAGCGCTGCTCAGCCGCGGCCGCCTATCTTTTTCCAGCCATGTCGCGGCCGAATCTGACGGTGGTCAGGCGGGCCATGGCCGAGCGGGTGATCTTTGACGGCAAACGCGCCGCGGGCCTCCGCTATCGCCACAAGGGGCGAGCGCAAGAGATACGCGCGCGACGCGAAGTGATCGTGAGCGGTGGCGCCTTCGGCTCGCCGCAGCTTCTCATGCTGTCCGGGATCGGCCCAGCCGAGGTGTTGCAGGCGCAGGGTATCGCGCCTCTGCATGACCTGCCGGGTGTGGGTGAAAACCTACAGGATCATCTGGACTACATCCTCGCGGAAACCTCGAAGCGCGACGATGTCATCAGCCTGGATCCCAAGGGTCTCTGGCATCTGGGCAAGGCGGCCTTTGAATGGCGCAAGACCGGGCAGGGATCTTTCGCAACGCCCTATGCCGAGTCCGGAGCATTCTTGCGCTCAGATCCCTCGGTTTCGCGTCCTGATCTGCAACTGCATTTCGTCATCGGCATTGTCGAAGATCACATGCGAACCCTACATTTCCGCCCCGGCTATTCCTGTCATGTATGCATGTTGCGGCCCTTTAGCCGAGGGCGGGTAACGCTACGCTCTGCCCGTGCCACGGATGCGCCGTTGATTGATCCGGCGTTTCTGAGCGATCCGCGCGATTTGTCAGTGATGATGCAAGGTGCGCGGCAGATGGACAGGATTTTGCGTGCGCCCACGCTCGAGCCTTGGCGCAAGGAGCGGCTGCATCCGCATGATTGGTCCGATACAGGACTCGAGGCCGATATCCGCGCCCGGGCCGACACGATCTATCATCCGGTCGGCACCTGCGCGATGGGGCGCGGGGATATGGCGGTGGTCGATCCGGCCGCGCGTGTTCACGGGGTTGATGGGTTGCGCGTGGTTGACGCGTCGATCATGCCGCGCCTCGTGAGCGGGAATACCAACGCGCCCACGATCATGATGGCCGAAAAAATTGCGGCGGACATGCTGGGGCGCGGTGCCCCTGATCAGGCGCGGTAGCGGGCCAAAAACATCTCGACCGCGCCATTGACCACCCGCTCTATATCCTTCTTGGATGGCTCTGTGCACATGCCACAGAGGCTGCGGATAAAGAGATCGCCTTTGCACAGCTCGCCGAACTGATTGGCGGCCAGTTCCATGTCGTCGATCTTGAGAATCCCCGCTTCGACATAGGGTCGCAAGACCTTGCTCAGTCGTTCACGCACAAGGTCCGGGCCCGATGCATAGAATCGACGCCCCAATTCAGGAAACCGATGCGATTCCGAGACGCAGATGCGAAACACTTGCTGGCCGAAATCCGATAGAAAGAAACTCACGATCCGCGTGGCCGCTTCGTGCAACACATGCTCGATGCTCGCCCCTTTGCCGATCACTTCAAGCGCTTCTTCGGCTTGCCGGTTGCATTCGACCCGCGCCACTTCGGAAAATAGTAGCCGTTTGTCGGGGAAATAGCTGTAGAGCGTCGCCTTGGATACCTGCGCCTCGCGCGCGATTTCATCGACGCTGGCGCCCTCAAAGCCATCGCGCATAAAGACCCGCCGCGCCCCTTCGAGCACTTGATCGAACTTGCGACCTTTCTTGATTTCAACGGCTGGTGCCGACATCCAACCCCTCCCCACAGGTCGGGACAGTGTAGTCGGCCCAACCCCGTAACCGCAAGCCCGTCTGCGCGCGGTCACGGGACGGTGTTTCTGGCGTGGCTTATCGGTTGATACCCGAATTGCCCTGCGTCACTGGCGCTGGCGCAGGTTCGGGATAGGTCAGCGTGGGTGTCAGGCTGCTGGTGTCAAAGCTGAAGGCCAAGGCAGGTGCTGCGATCAGGCTGAGTGAGAGAGTGAGAACGGTCAAGGCGCTTTTCATATCGAACTCCATAACTGAACTGTTTCGTTCAGATACATAACTAAACAGATCGGTTCAGAATTCAAGATAAAAATGAACTAAACGGTTCACTTCTTGAACTGCACAACACCCCTTTGCCTTTGAAGCATGCAGCGCTAAAATGATTTAGAATAATTCTAATTGAGGTGCCCGATGATTCCCGGCATGACATCCCGTCGTCGCTTCCGCGACCTGAGCGAGCAGGAGATTCTCGCGCTTGCTATTTCCTCGGAAGAGGATGACGCACGCATCTATCGCTCTTATGCTGAAATGCTACGACAGGATTTTCCGGATACCGCCGCGATCTTTGACGGGATGGCGACCGAAGAGGACGGCCACCGTCACCGGCTGATCGAGCTGCATCGCAGCCGCTTTGGCGAGGTGATCCCGCTGATCCGGCGCGAACATGTCGCCGGGTTCTATGCCCGCCGCCCTATCTGGTTGGTCGAAAACCTTGGGATCGAGCGTATCCGCGACGAAGCCGAGGCGATGGAGCGCGACGCTGGTGCCTTTTATCTCAAGGCGGCACAGCGCACCACCGATGCCGATACCCGTAAATTGCTTGGGGATCTCGCGGCGGCCGAGGCCGGGCACCAATCCCGCGCCGAAGAGCTGGAGGCCGAACATCTCGATGCCGACGCGCGCGATGCCGAGGATCGCACTGCGAAACGGCAATTTGTGCTGACATGGGTGCAACCGGGGCTTGCCGGGTTGATGGATGGCTCCGTGTCCACGCTCGCACCGATCTTTGCCACGGCCTTTGCCACGCAGGACACATGGACCACCTTCCTCGTCGGCCTCGCGGCCAGTGTGGGCGCGGGCATTTCAATGGGCTTCACCGAGGCTGCCAGCGACGATGGCGAACTCTCGGGGCGTGGCAGCCCGACGAAGCGCGGTTTCGCATCTGGGATCATGACAACCGTAGGCGGTTTGGGCCACGCCCTGCCCTATCTGATCCCGGACTTTTGGACCGCGACGATCATCGCCTTTGTGGTTGTGTTCGTCGAACTCTGGGCAATCGCCTGGATTCAGAACAAATACATGGAAACGCCGTTCTTTCGCGCGGCGTTTCAGGTTGTCTTGGGCGGGGCACTGGTTTTTGCCGCCGGTGTCCTGATCGGCAGCGGATAAAGCCTAGTCGCCGTATTCAAATCCTCCTGAGGTCGCCGCAGGACTCTCAGATACAACAATGGCAGGAGAAGACGTTCTTGACGCACTAAACTCGAGAAATTGCCTAACCTCAGTTTGGCACATGGGTTCAATTGGCGAGCATCTTATACGGACCCCATCAATCGTTACGAAGTAGGACGTTACACCTCCGGGTCCATAAGATGCTGGTTGATAGACTTCTTCGAATGGATAGCTCTTGCCATCGACAGAAATCGTTCCTTTGCTAACAACCGGCTCCAACGCACATGCGCAAAGAGCCAGACCGGCCATCAGAGCCGGTATTCTAAAATTTCCAGACATTGTTTTTCCCCCAACAAAAGATTTCCCCCGCGGAAGACCAGCGGAGACAATCCTGAGCAAGGTAATGTCAGATATCTATACCAAAATTTCTCAATACCTTGATCAGGTTATGAAACCGGAAACGAGATACGGACAGACCGTCATAATAGCAAACATTGCTAAAAAAGATAGATAGCGTCATCGCAGGGGTGCTGTCGCCTTGTCGCTACAGACCACGAGGCGAGTGATCCTGGGCTCTCTTGGCTATTTGCTCTCGCATATGATGGTTGCGATTGACCCTGCCCATTTGCCTGTCTACCAAACCCGCATGCTGAGTATCTTTCTCCAGAC
The DNA here is from genome assembly GCF_000768555.3 of Roseovarius mucosus DSM 17069. GTDB lineage: Bacteria > Pseudomonadota > Alphaproteobacteria > Rhodobacterales > Rhodobacteraceae > Roseovarius > Roseovarius mucosus. The sequence goes on along the minus strand of NZ_KN293991.1, from coordinate 43,407 downwards.
CCTACCTTTCTTCATGATCATCGGGCTTGGGTATGGCGCCGGGCGCACCGGGTTTTTTCCCGAGGTGGCAACCGCGTGGTTGACCAAGTTTGTCTTTTATTTCGCGCTTTCGGCGATGCTCTTCCGGTTCTCGGCCAACCTTACATTGGCAGATGTGCTGGATTGGAATTTCATCCTCGCCTATCTCTGGGCCACGGCCTTTGTTTATGGCATCGCCACGGCGGTGGCGCTCTTGCGCCGCGTTAATGTGCAAGAGGTCGCCATCGAGGCACAGTGCGCCGTCATCGGAAACGTGGGGTTTCTTGGCGTGCCGATGCTAGCGATGCTGATGGGTGAGGCGGCGATTGGTTGGGTGATGATCGTGCTGGCGGTGGACCTTATCGTGTTCGGTTCGCTTGTGGTTATTCTGATCACCGGCTCACGCGATGGGCGGCTTAGCTTCGGTATTCTGCGCACGGTGGGTATGGGGCTCTTGAAAAATCCGATGATTGTCTCGATCGTTCTGGGCCTGACTTGGTCTGGGCTGCGCTTGCCCATTCCGGACCCGATCAACGATTTCGTGCGTATTCTGGGCGGCGCTGCGACACCCGGCGCGCTCTTTGCCATCGGGGCTTCGCTCGCGTCGAAATCCGCAGAGAGGCCGCATATTGCGGGCTGGCTATCGTTTTGCAAACTGGTTCTGCACCCGATTTTCGTGGCCTTTGCCGTGCTCTACCTCTTCGAGGTTGACCCCTATGCCGGGGCGGTGATGATTGCGGCCTCCAGTCTGCCGGTGGCGGGCAATGTGTTCATGCTTGCACAGCATTACGGCGTCGCACCCAAGCGCGTCTCGTCCTCGATTCTGATTTCCACCGGCGCTGCCATCATCACGGTGTCGCTTGTCATCGGTTGGGTGAACCAACTTTACTGAACAGTCCTACGGACGTTAGAGGAGAATATGATGAAAACGGTTTCGGAAAACACCTGTTTCGGCGGCACTCAGGGCGTCTATACCCACGCCTCTGAGGTGTGTGGCGTAGATATGACCTTTGGCCTCTTTCTGCCTGCTGAGGCGCAGGATGGTCCGGTGCCGGTGCTATGGTATCTTTCGGGCCTGACCTGCACCCATGAAAATGCGATGGTAAAGGCCGGTGCGCAGGGCTGGGCGGCAGAGCAAGGCATTGCCCTGATTTTTCCAGACACAAGCCCGCGCGGCGATGGTGTGGCCAATGACGAGAATTTCGATCTGGGGCAGGGGGCCGGATTCTATGTGAATGCCACCCAATCCCCTTGGGCACCGCATTTCCAGATGTGGGATTATGTCGCCACGGAATTGCCAGCGTTGATCGGTGAGAATTTTGCCCTCGATATGGACCGGCAGGCAATCACAGGGCATTCCATGGGCGGACATGGTGCGCTGACGCTAGCGATGTCCCTGCCGGGGCGGTTTCGGTCCGTGTCGGCCTTTTCGCCGATCTGCAACCCGACCAACAGCGATTGGGGCCGCAAGCAGTTCACGGCCTATCTCGGCGCGGAGGAGTCCGCTTGGGCGGCACATGATGCAAGCCTCTTGATGGCAGAGCGCGGCTTTGACGGGCCGGTTCTTGTGGATACCGGCACCAAGGATCAATTCCTTGACCTGTTGCGCCCCGAAACGCTGGCCCATGCCATGACCGCCCGCCGCCAAGAGGGCACATTCCGGATGCAAAAGGGCTATGACCACAGCTATTTCTTCATCTCGACGTTTATGGAAGATCACGTCACCTTCCATGCCGAAGCACTCTATGCGGATTAAGATATGAGCCATTATGACCTGATCATCGTTGGCAGCGGTCCTGCAGGACGGGCCGCTGCCATTCAGGCGGGCAAACTGAAACGCCGCGTGCTCGTGATCGACCGCAAGGATCGATTGGGTGGAGTGTCGGTGCATACTGGCACGATCCCGTCCAAGACACTGCGCGAAACTGTACTGAACCTCTCGGGCTGGCGCGAGCGCAGCTTTTATGGCCGCTCTTACCGGGTCAAGGACAACATCGGCGCCGATGACCTCAAGGCGCGGCTGCATATGACCTTGGACCACGAGGTTGATGTTCTGGAACATCAGTTCAACCGCAACCATGTCGATACGCTGCACGGCATGGCGCGGTTCGTGGATGACAAGACCATCGAGGTTGCGACCGAGGCGGGCGATGTCACGCGTCTGACCGCCGACCGCTTTTTGATTGCAACCGGCACCAAAACGCACCGCCCGGACAATGTGCCGTTCAATGGGCGCACCGTGGTGGACAGCGACGAGTTCCTGGAATTGGCGCAAATTCCGCGCAGTCTGATCGTCGTGGGTGCGGGCGTGATCGGGGTGGAATATGCCACGATGTTTTCCGCCCTTGACGTGCGCGTGACCCTGATCGAGCCGCGGGATACTTTTCTTGATTTCATCGATCGAGTTCTCATTCAGGATTTCGTCCATCAAATCCGCGAGAATGGTGTTGATCTGCGCCTCGGCTCTGCCATCGAGCGGATCGAGGACGCAGGCGAGCATGTCGAGGTGAGCCTTGCCAACGGCCGCCATGTGCGGGCCGAAATGCTGCTCTTTGCCGCCGGGCGTATGGGGGCAACCTCTGCGCTCAATCTGGCGGCGGCCGGGATCAAGACCGATCATCGCAATCGGATCGAGGTCAATCGCAAGACCTATCAAACGGTGGTGCCGCATATCTATGCTGCGGGGGATGTGATCGGGCATCCCAGCCTTGCCTCGACTTCGGTGCAACAGGGGCGCGTCGCGGCATGTCATGCGCTCGACATCCCGACCCTGCCCGAAAGCCCGTGGTTTCCTTATGGCATCTATTCTGTGCCCGAAATTTCCACTTGCGGCATGTCCGAAGAGGAAATGCAGACGCGCGGCATCCCCTATGAGGTGGGCGTCGCCCGGTTTCGTGAAACGTCGCGAGGGCATATCATGGGGCTGGAGCATGGCATGCTGAAAATGCTCTTTTCGCTAAAGACGCGCCGGGTTCTGGGGGTTCAGATCGTGGGCGAGGGAGCGACGGAGCTGATCCACATCGCGCAGGCGGTTTTGAACCTCAAGGGCACGGTGGACTATTTCGTGCAGAACACGTTCAACTATCCGACGCTGGCTGAGGCCTATAAAATCGCCGGTCTCGATGCCTTCAACCGCATGCCAATCCCCGAGGAATACAAAGTCAAGCGTGACGCGGCCAAGCCAAACACGGTTTAATTGCAGTTGCTTGGCGAAAAAACGCCCCGCTGATCGCTCAGAGGGGCGTTTTCGGTTTCAGTGAACCACGGCGTCCTTTGGTGGCTCTTGTGTCGTGCTGCCAACCCGGTTTCCGATAATCAGACCTTCTGGCCCTGCTGTCACCGGCACCACCGCCCCATCAAGGATATCCCCGGACAAGAGCGCCTCGGCCAACGGGTCTTGCAACGCGCGCTGGATCACCCGCTTGAGCGGACGCGCGCCATAGACGAGATCATAGCCCTCGTCAGCCAGCCATTTGCGGGCGCTGTCATCCAGTTCCAATTGGATCTTGCGGGCTGCCAGCCGTTTGAGCAGGCGTGCCATCTGGATATCGACGATCCCGTCCATCTGCGGCCGCGTGAGGCGGTCGAACACCACGATCTCATCCAGCCGGTTCAGGAACTCGGGCCGGAAATGCGCGCGCACGGCATCCATGACATCGCGCTTGGCGCTTGCGGCATCTGCACCCTCGGGCAACTGGCTGAGCGCCTGAGAGCCAAGGTTCGACGTCAGGATGATCAGCGTCTGCTTGAAATCCACGGTGCGGCCCTGACCATCCGTCAGCACGCCGTCATCAAGCACCTGCAAGAGCACGTTGAACACCTCAGGATGGGCCTTTTCGACCTCGTCGAATAGGACCACCTGATAGGGCCTGCGGCGCACGGCCTCGGTCAACACGCCACCCTCATCATAGCCGACATAGCCCGGAGGCGCACCGATCAGACGCGAGACAGAATGCTTTTCCATGAATTCGCTCATGTCGATCCGAACCATGGCGCTGTCATCGTCAAAGAGGAACTCGGCGACGGCCTTGGTCAATTCGGTCTTGCCCACGCCGGTTGGCCCAAGGAAAAGGAAACTGCCCAAGGGGCGCCCCTCGTCGTTCAGCCCGGCGCGTGCGCGGCGCACGGCGTTGGCCACGGCCTTGACGGCGGTGTTCTGGCCGATCACCCGGCGGTGGAGGTTGTCCTCCATGCCCAAGAGCTTGTCGCGCTCGCCCTCCAGCATCTTGGCGGTGGGGATGCCGGTCCAGCGTTCCACCACCTGTGCGATCTGCTCGGGGCGCACGGCCTCTTCCACCATGACGCCATCGTCGCCTTGGGTTTCGGCCTCGGACAGTTGTTTTTCCAGGCCAGGAATGACGCCATAGCTCAGCTCACCGGCGCGGGCGAGATTGCCTTCGCGCTTGGCGATGTCCAACTCGGCACGGGCGCGGTCAAGCTGTTCCTTGAGGTCGCGCGCGCCGGCCAGCTTGTCACGCTCGGCCTGCCATTTGGCGGTCATCTCGGAGGACCGCTCTTGCAAGTCGCCCAGTTCCTTTTCCAGTTTTTCCAGCCGGTCGCGTGAGGCGGCATCGTCCTCTTTCTTGAGCGCCTCTGCCTCGATCTGCTTTTGCAGGATCTCGCGGTCAAGCGCGTCCAGTTCTTCGGGCTTGCTGTCCACTTCCATGCGCAGACGGCTTGCGGCCTCGTCCATCAGGTCGATCGCCTTGTCAGGCAGGAAGCGATCAGTGATATAGCGATGCGAGAGCGTGGCGGCGGCAACAAGTGCGGAGTCGGAGATGCGCACGCCGTGATGCAGCTCGTATTTCTCCTTGATCCCGCGCAGGATCGAGATCGTGTCCTCGACTGTCGGTTCTTCGACCACGAGCGGCTGGAATCGGCGGGCGAGCGCCGCGTCCTTTTCCACATGCTTGCGATACTCATCGAGCGTGGTCGCGCCGATACAGTGCAATTCGCCGCGCGCGAGTGCCGGTTTGATGAGGTTTGCGGCATCCATGGCGCCATCGGCCTTGCCGGCGCCCACGAGCGTGTGCATCTCGTCGATAAAGAGAATAATCTCTCCTGCGGCCTGAGTCACTTCGTTCAGCACACCCTTGAGCCGTTCCTCGAATTCACCGCGATACTTGGCCCCCGCAATCAGCGCGCCCATGTCGAGCGACAAAAGCCGCTTGTTGCGCAGGGATTCCGGCACGTCGCCATTGACGATGCGCAGGGCCAGACCCTCGGCGATGGCGGTTTTACCCACCCCCGGTTCCCCGATCAGAACGGGGTTGTTCTTGGTGCGGCGGCTGAGCACCTGCATGGCGCGGCGGATTTCATCGTCACGACCGATGATGGGATCAATCTTGCCTTCGCGTGCGGCCTTGGTCAGGTCGCGGGCATATTTTTCCAACGCCTCATAGGTGTCCTCTGCCGAGGCGCTATCGGCCGTGCGACCTTTGCGAATGTCGTTGATCGCCTCGTTCAGTTTCTGCGCGGACACCGCGCCAGCCTCCAGCGCATCCTTGGCGGGGGATTTCACCAGCGCAAGCGCGGTCAATATACGCTCGACCGGAACAAAGCTGTCGCCTGCCTTTTGCGCCAGTTTCTCGGCCTCGGCCAGGACCTTGCCGGTCTGCTGGTCCATATAGGTCTGCCCGGCGTCGCCAGAGACACGCGGAATTTTGGCCAGTGCGATATCATTGGCCTGTGTCACACGTTCCGGCGCGCCATCGGCGCGTTTGATCAAGTTGCTAGCCAGCCCCTCGGGGTCATCAAGCAGAGCCTTGAGAATATGCTCGGGGGATAGTTTCTGATGGCTTTCGCGCATTGCGATAGTCTGAGCGGCCTGAATGAAACCACGCGACCGTTCCGTGAACTTGTTAAAGTCCATGGGCTTTCTCCTTTTGACAAGCGTTCCCCCGGTGGCGCACCCAGCATTAGGCATGCGGCGGTCGGGGACCTCTTTCCATAAATGGGTAACGGCACCGTGAGGTTCAAGACAGATCGCGCGGGATTCGTACGAGCGCCACGTTTTCGTGACTGGGACTTGGCATAAGCCGTTGCGATACCGATCTCTCTCAAAGTTATCCACAGGGCCGTGATGCCCTTCGAGGAGGTCAGGAGCAATGACAGAGCAGGCAGTGAGACTTGAAGCGGTTGGATACAATCCCGAATGGGCGGCCTTCGTCGCGCGGGCAGAAATGATCGACGGGCAAGAGCGGCTGGTTTATCCTGTGTTCTTCCGGGCACCGCTGACCGCGGAATTCGCAAGGGTGATGCGTGGCCTCGTCGAGCGGGCGCGGTATCTGCACCGCTCTGGCCGGTCAGACATTCGGCTACGCCGCCCGGCTGGGTACCCCATGCCCACCTTGGCGGCCTGATCGACAGCCCTGGGGCCTATCCAGAAAATGATGCAGAAGGGTCCTGAATTCACCGTGATGTTGTGCGAGGCTATCTTTAGTATCATCGCGATAAATAGCCGGCGTTTCGGGCCGTTTGTGTTGTAAACAGTGACAGGGTTCTCAGGATGCATATCATCAAGGTGCGCGCGCGCGATCTGCGCCAAGACAGTCAGGCCGCCTGCGTAAGCGGCGTGCTGCTGCTGGAAACCGAAACCGGACAAATCAGCCTGAATGTCACGGCCCCGGCAGAAGAGGCAAGCCATGATGCGCTATGGTTGGATGCCCTGCGCCAGTTGAAGCGTTTGCCCGAGTTCCGTCGGAATGTGAATCGCATTACGCTCGCCACCTCTGCGCTTGACGGAATGTTCGCAGAGGCTTGACGCCGCGCATCCCCCCCGCGACAAGGGCGTTATCCGACAGCAGAGGACCGCGCCCCATGACCGACGACCGCCTGATCGTAGCTCTCGATGTACCCGACGCGCTGGCGGGACTGAAACTTACCGAGCAATTGGGCGACGCTGTTGGGTTTTACAAGATCGGCCTCGGAATGCTCACCGGCGGCGGGCTGGCCCTTGCCAATGAGCTAAAAACCGAACAGGGCAAGCGCATTTTCCTCGACATGAAGCTCTTTGACATCGGTGCCACGATCGAGGCGGCTGTGCGGGGGCTGGCGCAATTTGATCTGGATTTTCTGACCGTGCATGGTGATCCGCATGTGGTGCGCGCGGCGAAAGAGGGGGCCTCGGGCAAGCCGATGAAGATCCTCGCGGTGACGATCCTGACCTCGCTGGACCGAGCCGATCTGGACGCCGGGATGATCAAGCAAGGGGATGTGCCCGATCTGGTGGCTGAGCGTGCGGGTCGCGCCTTTGACGCCGGGGCCGATGGGGTAATTGCCAGCCCGCAAGAGGCCGCGATGATCCGCGCGTTGCCCGAGGCGGCAGGCCGCCTGATCGTCACCCCCGGCGTGCGCCCTGCGGGTAGCGCCCTCGGCGACCAGAAACGTGTGGCAACACCGGCACAGGCCATCGCCGATGGGGCCGATCACATTGTGGTCGGGCGGCCCATCTGGGCCGCACAGGACCCGCTGACGGCGGCCGAGGCGATACTGGCGGAATTGCGCGGCTGAGAAATTCTGGAGCGGGTAACGGGAATCGAACCCGTAACTGAAGCTTGGGAAGCTTTCGTGATACCTTTTCACCATACCCGCCGCGGCGCTCTGGATAGCACCGTCGCTTGGACTGCTTCAAGCGAAAACTTGTGGGCCTCACGATCGCGTTGTGAATAAACCGCCCGGATCAAGAGCCAAACCGGATGACGTTTTGACCTTTGGGGGTCGTGCTGCGATAGACCACCGTTTCGGGCAGGTTCAGCGTGAGCGGTGCGCGGGCCTGATCCGCGCGCCAAGGCGTGCCAAGGTCGAGGCAGGTTGCCTCAGCGCCAGCGAAATCGCGGCGCGGCGTTACCCATCGCAGATTGCCAAGGTCGAGGGCAATCTCCTGGCCTGATTGCGTCACGCGGCTGCGGCGCAACATTTCGCGGCCCAGTCCCTCGGTGCGAGCGTCCTGACCCGGCAGATCGGACCAGACCCCGCAGAGATGCGCGCGCCCGTTGATGGGCTGCAATTCTGCCGCGAGGCGCAGACCGCCGCCGCTGCTATAGCGTCCTTCGACCACCTGAGCCGCGCTCGAAAGGGGCACGGTGCGGCTGTTGCGGATCAGGAACGGGAGCACTTGGAGAGAGGAACTCATCGCGCCGGTGCCGGTCTGGGTAAAATCAATCTGTGGATCGCTGCCGCCGCCATTCCTGCGACTGACCTGTTTGCGCGGCACGAAAACCTCGGGCACGCGGCCCGGCTTCCATGCCAGAGAGGTGAGGAGGCAACCCGCAGGCGCGCCGGCATAATCGAGCCTTGGGTCGATCTGTGGCAATTCCCCGAGGTTCTGGGCGACGCGCTGACCGTCTACGTAAACCGTCGCCAAACGCACGAGTTCGCGGGCGGCACCTATGGTATAGCTCGACTGGTGCTCGCTCTCGGACCAGGCCCCGCATAACGCGGTGCGCCCGTCTGTCGTCGGGCGCAGTTCGGTGGCAATCGTGAGGCCGCCACCGCTGCTGAACGTGCCATGCGTGAGGCTAACCCGTTCGCTCAGCGCGGTTTGCGCCGCGGCACCCCCAGCCAGTCCAAGGATCAGAGCAAAAGACAGGGACAAACGCAGCATGAGGGCCTCCGGGCATGTTTGGCACAGTGTAACAGGCCGGAAACCCCGGCTCAATTCACGTTGGTAGAGCGGCGTCAGACTGCTACCTGTAAAAGTTGTTCCTCGACCAGCCGGTCGGCGATCATTGCGGGGCTTACGCCTTCGCCCGATGCGCGCGCGAGAATGTGCGCCATGCGCGCCTGCATTGCGTCCAGCCGCTCGTCGACCCAGGGCGCGCGCGGCGCGATGCGCAGGATTTCGGCGGCGACGTTGACGATCCCGCCACCATTGGCGACGTAATCGGGCAGATAGAGGATGTCGCGCGCGCGCAGGCGCTCGGCATCTTCGGGGCTTGCCAGTTGGTTATTGGCGGCACCGCAGACCATCCGTGCCCTTATCTCGGGGATGCTGCGGGAATTGAGAACGCCACCGATGGCGCAGGGGGCAAATATGTCGGCATCAACGGCATGGATGCTGCGCGGATCGACCATGGTCGCGCCAAACTCTCGCACAGTGCTGGCCACGTGGGCGGGGTTCATATCCGCCACGCTCAGCTTGGCGCCTGACTCGTGCAGCAGGTGGCACAGATGCCAGCCGACATGGCCCAGCCCTTGCACCGCCACATGCCGACCGCTGAGGTTCTGCGTGCCCCAAAGCTGTGCCGCCCCGGCCCGCATCGCGCCCAGCACGCCCCGCGCGGTCACCGGGGAGGGATCGCCGCTGGCATGTGTGCCGCTGTTCAGACCGGCGACAAATCGTGTCTCGCGGGAAAGCTCGGCCATATCCTCGGGGGACATGCCCATATCCTCGGCGGTCCAATAGCGCCCCTGAAGCCTGTTGATCGCGCGCCCCATGGCGCGCAGCAGTGCCGGTGTCTTGGCGTGGTCGGGATCGCCCAGGATGACGGCCTTGCCCCCGCCCAAGGGCAGTCCGGCGGCCGCGTTCTTGTAGCTCATGCCGCGCGAGAGGTTGAGCACATCCTCAAGGGCGGCGTCGTCGCCCTCGTAGGTGCGCATACGCAGGCCGCCCGCAGCAGGGCCAAGCCGCGTGGAATGCAACGCGATAAACCCGCGCAGGCCGCTTTCGCGATCTTCGACGCGGTAAACTTCTTCATGTGTGGATATCGCCAGACGTGTGAGCATGTTGGACTCCTCCTTGCCCACAAGGTAAGAGCGGTCAGGCGCGATAAAACAGCAAACTCTTGTCAATTGCGCGTGACCTTTGGGTGATATCCCCAAAAAACGGGGAAAGAGTAGGGAAAATGGATCGCATCGACCGCCAGATCATCGCTGCCCTGCAACGCGACGGACGCCAGAAGCTCGCCGACCTGTCGGCGGCGGTGGGTCTTTCGCCCACGCCTCTGGCGCGGCGCATCGCGCGGCTTGAAACAGAGGGGGTCATCACCGGCTATGCGGCTCGGGTGAACCAGGAAAAGCTCGGCCTGCCACTCAACGCCTTTATCTTCGTCGAGTTGGAGCATCACACAAGGGATGCGATTTCGGCCTTTGAGACGCGCCTGAGGCGGTTCGACGAGGTGATGGAATGTTACCTGATGACCGGCACACGGGATGTGCTCTTGCGGGTGGTGGCGGCCGATCTGAGGGATTTCGACCGCTTTCTGGAAGAGGGGTTGATGCAGACCCCGGGCATCCGATCGATGCGGTCAAGTTTCGCGCTGCGCACCATGATCCGGCGCGATGCCCTGCCAGAGGTCTGAGGGGTGGACCGCTTCGACGTGATCGTGATCGGGGCCGGACCCGCAGGTGCCTCTGCTGCCTTTGTGGCGGCGCAGACCGGGTTGCGCGTGGCTCTGATCAACCGCAGGACCTTTCCGCGCGACAAGCTCTGCGGTGGCCTCGTTACCGGGCGTGCGCGGCGCCACTATGCCGATATTTTCGGACATGAGATGCCGTTTCATCCGGAGGACCGCAAGACCACGGTCGATTTCCGCTATCGTGGTCAGCCGGTGGGGATCATCGAGGATGCACCAGCCCTTTGCGCCACGATGCGGTGGGATATGGATGCCATGCTTTGCCGTCATGCGTTGGCTGCGGGTGCGCAGGATTTCACCGGGCAGGCGGTGGCAGAGATCGACCGTGACAGCGGAACGGTGAAGCTCAAAGGCGGCGCGATGCTTGGCTATGGCGTGCTGATCGGTGCGGACGGGGTCAATAGCCAAGTGGCACGGGAGCTTTTTGGCCAGCCGTTTGACCGCGCGCGCATCGGCTTTGGGCTAGAGATCGAGGCGGACGGCGCGCATGTGGATCCTGCCGCGCCGATCCGCATTGATTTGGGGGCGGCGCAGTGGGGCTATGGTTGGGTCTTTCCCAAGCGCTGTTCGACCACGGTGGGCGTGGGTGGGGTCTTGGCCAGGAACCCCGAGATGAAACGCGCCATGTCCGCCTATTGCGAGATGCTGGGGATCGACGCGGCTGAGGCGTCTTTCAAAGGGCAATTCCTGCCCTTTGGGGATTTCCGCAACGTGCCGGGGCAAGGTGCCGTGCTGCTAGCGGGGGATGCGGCGGGGCTGGTTGATCCGATCACGGGCGAAGGCATCGGCTATGCGATGCAGAGCGGACAGTTGGCGGCCAAGGCGGCGCTTGCGGCGTTGAGTGCCGGGCAACCAGAGACCGCATTACCCCATTACTGCCGTGCCTTGCGCCCTATGCATCGCGCATTGCGTATGGCGCGGTTGATCCGTCCGGTCATCTTCCTGCCCGCGCTAGAGCCGGGCTTTGCTCGCGCCTTTCAACGCTCCTCCACCTTGCGGCGCGATTACCTGCGCTTGATGGCGGGCGAGGCGGAGTATGAGCAGATTTTGGCACGGTTGGTGCTGCGCCTGCCGCGCTTCGGGCTGATGGCACTGCGCGCCCGCCTCTGACGGGGTGGAGGGATGGGGGACATTGTCCCCCAAACCTTCAGAGTGCCGCCTTGAAAAGCGCGGTCAGATTGGCCTCGGTCAGTGTCACCGGGTTGCCGCCACAGCTCGGATCGGTCAGCGCATCTCGTACGAGGTCGGGGATCGCGGCCTCGGTCACGCCCAGATCGCTCAGGCGGCGCGGGATGCCGAGGCTGTCGTTGAAGTCCTGCACGAAGGCGCGGAATCCATCATAGCCGCCCTCAATTCCAAGATACCCTGCCGCCCGGTCAAACCGGTCGCGGATCACATCGGCGTTGAGGTCGAGCACGGCGGGCATGCAGACCGCATTGGTGGTGCCGTGGTGGGTGTTGAAATGCGCCCCGATCGGGTGGCTCATGGCGTGGATGGCGCCGAGACCTTTTTGAAACGCGGTGGCGCCCATGGCGGCTGCGCTCATCATCTGGGCGCGCGCCTCGATATCCGTGCCATCGGCATAGGCGCGCGGCAGGTAGTCGATCACAAGGCGCATGCCCTCAAGGGCTATGCCCTGCGACATCGGGTGGTAATGGGGCGAAGAGAAAGCCTCGACGCAATGAGCAAAAGCGTCAAGCCCGGTGCCTGCGGTGATGAATTTCGGCATGCCGACGGTCAGTTCGGGATCGCAGATCACGACTGTGGGCAGGAATTTGGGGTGAAAGATGATCTTTTTCGCATGGGTCACGGAATTGGTGATCACGCTGGCGCGCCCCACTTCCGAGCCGGTCCCGGCGGTGGTGGGCACGGCGATGATTGGTGCGATGGCATCGGCATTCGCGCGCGTCCACCAATCGCCGATGTCCTCGAAATCCCACACGGGCCGCGTCTGCCCCGCCATGAAGGCCACGCATTTACCCAAATCAAGACCCGAGCCGCCGCCAAAGGCGATCACGCCGTCATGCCCGCCCGCCTTGTAGGCGGCAACCCCGGCCTCGAGGTTGATCTCGTTGGGGTTGGGATCGACCTCTGAGAACATCGCGCGGCCAAGGCCCGCGGCGTCGAGAATGTCGAGCGTGCGGGCCGTCACCGGCAAGCCCGCAAGACCCTTGTCGGTCACGAGAAGCGGGCGTTTGATCCCGGCCTGCGCACAGGCGGCGGGCAGTTCGGCAATCCGGCCAGCGCCGAATTTGATCGCGGTCGGATAGGACCAGTTGGCAGTCAGGGTCATTTCGTCACCTTCTTGAGATGGTAGGATTTGGGGCGCGTGAGGTTGTGATAGCCGATCACCGAGAGACCGCCGCCGCGCCCGGTGTTCTTGCAGCCGGTCCAGCAGAGACCGGGATCGAGATAATCGGCACGGTTGAGGAATACCGTGCCGGTCTCGATCCGGTCGCCCACCGCCTGCGCGCGGGCGACGTCGGCGGTCCAGAGACTGGCGGTCAGGCCAAATTCGCTGTCATTCATCAGCGCGACGGCTTCGTCATCCGAGGCGACGGGCATGATGCCCACGACGGGGCCAAAGCTCTCGTCGCGCATGACGCGCATCTTGTGGGTTACATTCGTCAGGATTTGCGGCGTGAGATACGCCGCACCGTCATCCTCGGGCATGGTGGCGATATGCGCCGATGCCCCCATTTCGAGCGCCTCGGCCACCTGCGCGCGCACCTCTGCGGCAAAGCGCACATTCGCCATCGGCCCGATGGTGGTTTCAGCGATCAGCGGATTGCCCAGCTTGTAGGTGTTCACCAGCGCCACGGATTTCTCGACAAAGGCATCATAGAGGCTCTGGTGCACATAAATGCGTTCGATCCCGCAACAGCATTGCCCGGAATTGAACATCGCCCCGTCAATCAGCGTCTCAACCGCTGCGTCCAGATCGGCATCCTCCATCACATAGCCGGGGTCTTTGCCGCCAAGTTCCAGACCAAGCCCGGTAAAGGTGCCCGCTGCCGCCCGCTCCATCGCGCGCCCGCCGCCGACAGAGCCGGTGAAGTTGATGAAGTTGAAGGCACCGCCTGCGATCAGCGCAGACGTGGTGTCGTGATCGAGAAAGACGTTCTGGAACACATCTTCGGGCACGCCTGCCTCGTGGAAAGCGCGCGCCATGCGCTCGCCCACGAGGAGGGTTTGCGTCGCATGTTTCAAAACCACGGTGTTGCCTGCGATGAGCGCGGGGGCCACGGTGTTGATCGCGGTCATGTAGGGATAGTTCCACGGCGCCACGACAAAGACCACGCCATGCGGCACACGTTTGATATAGCGCAGGAAGGTGGCATCTTCGCCCACGGCGATGTCGGCCAACGCGCCTTGGGCAATCGTTGCCATATGGCTGGCGCGTTCGTTAAAGCCGTGGAATTCCCCACCATAGCGCACCGGGCGACCCATCATATGCGCCAGTTCCGGCACGATGTCGTCATTCATCGCCCCCACGGCGGCGACACCGGCCATCACCAGTTGGATGCGCTCTTGCAAGGGGCGCGCCGCCCATGCCGACTGCGCTGTGCGTGCCCGTTCGGCCGCCGCTTGCGCCGCAGCCAAGGACAGCACGGGACGCTCGGCATAGACCGATCCGTCGATGGGTGAGATACATTTCAATGTCTGCATGATCGCATCCTTGATCGCGGGCGTGACGCCCGTCCTTTCATCGTTCAACAAGTACTCAAGTCCGAGCGCGCGGCGCTCAGGCCCGCTCGAATCCGCGCGCCACCTCGTAATCCGTGACCACGCGGTCGAAATCCTCGATCTCGACCTCCGCGGCGCGGGCATAGTGATCTATGACCTCATCACCAAAGGTGTCGCGCAGGAATTGCGAGTCTTTCAGCGTGCGATAGGCATCGCGCAGCGTTTCGGGAATGCGGCCGCTCTCGCCGCTATAGGCATCCCCGGTCGCGGGCGGGGCCAGTTCCAGCTTGTCCTCGATGCCCTTGATGCCCGCCGCCAGCATCGCCGCCATCGCGAGGTAGGGGTTGAGATCCGAGCCACCCACGCGGCATTCCACGCGCACCGCCTTGGACCCTTCCCCGCAGAGGCGGAAGCCGGCGGTGCGATTGTCCACCGACCACAGGATGCGCGTGGGCGCAAAGGTGCCCTTCTGGAACCGCTTGTAGCTGTTGATATAGGGGGCGAGGAAATAAGTGTAATCGGGCGCGTATTTCAGCAGGCCCGCCATGTAATGTTTCATCAGTTGCGACATCCCGAGGCTGTCCTCGGGATCGAAGAACGCCGGTTTGCCATCCTGCCAGAGCGACTGATGCACATGACTGGACGAGCCGACGCGCCGGTGATCCCATTTCGGCAAAAAGCTGGCCGCATGACCCTGTTGCCAGGCAATCTCCTTGATCGCGTGTTTGGCGATGGTGTGGTAGTCGGCGGTATCGAGCGCGGGCGCGTATTTGATGTTGAGCTCTTCTTGCCCTGCCTCTGCCTCGCCCTTGGTGTTTTCGATGGGCAGACCGGCGGCATAGAGATGATTGCGGATGGGCCGCATTACATGCTCTTCCTTGGTGGTCTGGAAGATATTGTAATCCTCGTTATAGCCCGCCAGAGGTGTGAGGTCGCGATAGCCGGATTTGCGGATTTCGTCATAGCTCTTCTCAAACAGGAAGAACTCGAGTTCCGTTGCCATCATCGCGTCAAAGCCCATGGCATCGAGCCGCGCCAATTGCCCCTTGAGCATGGCACGAGGACTATGGGGGACCGGCGCATGGGTGTGGTGATCGAGCACATCGCAGAGCACCATCACCGTGCCCTCCAGCCAAGGCATCGGGCGCAGCGTGCTCAGATCGGGCTTCATCACATAGTCGCCATAGCCGCGCTCCCAGCTTGTGGCGGCAAAGCCCTCGGGCGTGGTCATCTCCAGATCGGTGGCCAGCAAGTAATTACAGCAATGGGTTTCTTCCCAAGCGCTGTTGACAAAATGGCTGGCGTGAAATCGTTTGCCCATGAGCCGCCCCTGCATGTCCACGAGACAAACGAGCACGGTATCGACCGTGCCGGCGGCAACCTTCGATTTGAGATCTTCGAGACTGAGGGCCATGGCGGCGTCCTTGTTTTTCATGCGGTATCGCGTCGGTATTACATCGGTATTCGGCGGGTGTCTTTACGTGACCCGGCCCCGCGTCTGGACGGGGCCGGGCGGTGTCGTCGCAGGGCGATCAGCCGTTGGTATAGGGAGGACCAGCCTTGTTGATTACCTCGTTATACTCGCGGAAGATGCCGACGATCTTTGCCTCGATCTCGCCTTCTGCGGCGATCTCGGTCCAGAACTCCTTGGCGGCATTCTCGACTTCGGCCCATTCATCGGCGGGCACCGTGCGCAGTTCCAGCTTGTCGCCGCGCGCGCGCAGGCGCGCTTCGCCGCCCCAATACCACTGATTGCGATAGGTGTGGCTGGCGTCGGTCGCGGCCATCACCAACTGCTTGAGGTGATCTGGCAGATCGGCCCACTGCCTCTGGTTCACGAACCAAGATCCGATCCACGCCCCCGAGATGTTGTTGGTCAGGAAATAGTCGGTCACGTTGGCCCAACCGACCGTGTAATCCTCGGTGATCCCCGACCATGCCATGCCGTCCAACTCGCCGGTCTGCACCGCCACCTCGGCATCCGCATAGGGAATGTTGACCGGCACGACGCCAAACTTGGCCAGGAACCGCCCGGCCGTGGGGAAGGTATAGAGCTTGAGCCCGTCAAGATCGGCGACAGACTTGATCTCTTTCTTGGTGTTGAAGTTGCACGGATCCTGTCCTGCCGAGGAAATCCACTGCACGCCAACCTTGGCGTATTCGTCGCGCCAGATGTCGGCGAGGCCGTATTGGTTAAAGAGCACCGGCACATCGAGGATATGCTTGGTGGCAAAGGGGAAATAGCCGCCGAACTGCCGCAGCGGTGTGGGCGATGCCATTGAATCGTCATCGGAATGGACCGCGTCGATGGTGCCGCGCTGGAGGGCCTGAAACAGCTCTCCGGTGGGCACGATCTGATCGGCATAGAATAGCTCGATCTCCATTTCACCATTGGCAGCACTGTTGACAAAATCGACCATCGGCTTGGTCACATGCTCGCCCAAGGCGCCGCCTGCATAGGTCTGCATCCGCCACTTGATCGGGGCTTGTGCCTTGACGATGGCGGGGCTCGCGAGCGTCGCCGCAGCACCTACCCCGGCGGTGGTGAGAAATTTTCTTCTGGTGGTCATGTCTTGATACTCCTGTTGGTTGCACTGTTTGGTTTGCTCCGTTGGCGGAGTTCTCGGGTTATTCCATCATCCATAAACAAGCTGCGGCAGCCAGAGCGCGATCTGCGGAAAGATGATCACAAGGGCCAGTGCCAGCATCATGACAAGCACGAAGGGCAGGATCGAGCGATAGATGTCGCGCAGGGTGATTTCGGGCGGGGCCATGGCCCGCATCAGGAACAGGTTATAGCCAAAGGGCGGCGTCATATAGGCGATCTGCGTGGTGATCGTGTAGAGCACGCCATACCATATAAGATCAAAGCCGAGCGCGCCGACCAGCGGCACATAGAGCGGGGCCACGATCACCAGCATGGCCGTATCGTCGAGGAATGTGCCCATGACGATGAAGCTGAGCTGCATCAGGATCAGGATCACCCATGGATCAAGCCCCAGCTTTTCAGTGAACAGGCTCTCGATCGCCTTGACCGCGCCCAGCCCGTCGAACACGGCGCCAAAGGCGAGGGCGGCAAGGATGATCCACATGAACATGCAGGAAATGCCGAGCGTCATGCGGACCGAGGTTTCAAACACGGTCTTCGTCATCCGCCCCTTGAGCACGGCGGCCATAAAGGCAGTCATCGCACCGATGGCCGAGCTTTCGACAAGGCTTGTCCAGCCGTTCACAAAGGGCACCATCATCGCGGCAAAGATGAACAGCGGCAGCAGACCGGCGCGCAGAAGTCTCAGCTTTTCGCCGAGAGGCATGGTGCGCTCGTCTGGCGGCAGGACCGGGCCAAGATGCGGCTGCATGCGGCAGCGCACATAGATGTAGAGGATAAAGAGCGCGGCCATCAGCAGCCCTGGCATGATCCCCGCGAGCCAAAGTTGACCCACGGGCTGTCGTGCGATCATCGCATAGAGCACCAGCACGACAGAGGGCGGCACGAGGATGCCAAGGCTCGATCCCGCCTGAATGACCCCTGTCACCATGATCTTGTCATAGCCGCGCCGCAGCAATTCCGGCAGGGCAATCGTTGCCCCGATCGCCATGCCTGCCACGCTGAGGCCGTTCATGGCCGACACCAGCACCATGAGGCCGATCGTGCCGATGGCAAGCCCGCCGCGCACTGGTCCCATCCAGACGTGGAACATCTTGTAGAGGTCGTCGGCGATGCGGCTCTCGCTCATCACGTAGCCCATGAAGATGAACATCGGCAGCGTCAGCAGCGGATACCAGTTCATCAGCTTGATCGCCGAGGCAAAGGCGATATCGAACCCGCCCCGGTCGCCCCAGAGCAACAGCGCCGCGATGACCGCAACAAAGCCGATGGCACCAAAGACGCGCTGCCCGGTGAAGAGCATCACCATCATGGTCGCGAACATGAAGAGCGCGATCATTTCATAGGACACTTGGTACCTCCTCGCCGCGCAGCCGCAGAATGTCGCGACACAGCTCTGCCAGTGTCTGCAACAGCATCAGGAAAACGCCGAAGACGAGGATCGTCTTGATCGGCCAGATCACGGGGCGCCAGACGGTCGAGCTGCGCTCCAGCACGCCGATCTTGGCGCGTGCGGCCTCGGCACCTTCTGTCACAAGCGTTCGCAGGAGGTCCCCGAAAAACACCATGGGTTCGGTACCGAAGTAGCCTAGGGAATAAGCGGTCGAGCTGATCCCGCCATAGAGCAACACGCCAAGGTAGAAGAGCAGAAAGAACACTGTGATCACGTCGACCATGGCACGCGTGCGGTTCGACCAATCGCCGTAAAACAGGTCCATCCGCACATTGCTGCCCATCTGGATCGAATAGGGCCCGCCCAGAACGTAATAGGCGACCATCACGAATTGCGCTGTCTCCAGCGTCCAGAGTGCGGGGGTGAAGAATGTCTTGGAGACCGAGGACCACAAGAGCACCCCGACCAGCGCGAAAATCAGATACATCGCGATTCGCCCGATAAAGCGGTTCATCGCGTCGATGATGCGGATGTAGGCGCGCATGGTTCTAAGCATGTGCGCCCCCTTGTATCGTTGCGCCTAGGGCACTGAGCGCTGGGCGCAGCAAGGTCAGCATCTCGTCGGCCATGCGCGCCTCGGCGGCGGCATCTTGCAAGAGGTCATTGCGGATCTCGATCATCACATTGGGCAGGTCATGCGCCAGCCCGTGCAGTTTCAGGGAATGGGTCACGCCATCCTCGGGGCCATAGGGATCGTTGCGCCGGATCACCCGATGGGGCAGGCGGTGCGCCTCGGCCAGCATGGCATCGGCGAGCCGCGTGTCCTTGTCATGGAGGATGCCGATTTCGCAGGCGCGGGGGGTGCCGAACCAGACCGGGGTAAAGCTGTGCATTGTGATCAGCGCGGTGGCCAGCCCCGCCGCCTTGCGCGCGGCGATCACCTGGCTGACAGCGCTGCAGAACGGCGCGTAGACCTGCGCGGCCCGGTCGGCGCGCTCCGCCTCGGTCAGGTTGCGATTGCCAGGCACCTCGATCAGTTCGGAGCGGTCCGGCATGGCACTTGCCGCCTCGGGGGGCCGGTTGCAGTCATAGACGAGGCGCGACACCTTGGCCGCCACCATCGGCGCATTGAGCGCCTTGGCCAGGGTCAGCGCCACAGCCTGCGCACCGGGGTCCCAGGCGGCATGGCTCTGCTGCGCCTCGGCGCTCAGCCCAAGGCCCTGATAACGCGCGGGAATGAAGTTCGACGCATGTTCGCACAGGATCAACGCCGGGCCAGTGGCCTGCGCGTCGATCACGTCGACCACGTCAGAATCATCCCGGTGCAGATCGTTTGTCATGCGCCCCCCTGCGGCATTTGTAAAAATGTTTCCACATGAGGAAAATTGTGTCAATATATTTCCAGCGGGCATCACCGGAATAAGATCCGGCCTGCCTGTTTCGACAGCACCCGTTCAGGAGCCGCGATGTGACCAAGCCTCCGCCAACCGTGCGCGACCTGATCCGCGCGCATTACAGCGCCCTCACCCAATCCGAGCGCAAGTTCGCGCAGGCGCTCTTGGACAGTTATCCGGCGGCTGGTCTCGCCTCGATCACCATCGTCGCGGCGAATGCGGGTGTCTCCACGCCGACGATCGCGCGCATGGTGCAGAAACTGGGCTTCAAGGGGTATCCGCAATTCCATCAGGCGCTGTTGAAAGAGTTGGAGGCCAAGGTCTCTGGCCCGACCCAACGCCGCGCCAATTGGGCCTCTGAGGCGCCGGCCACCCATTCGCTCAATCGCTTTGCTCAGGCGGTGACGCAGAACATCGAACAGACCTTTGCCAATATCGACAGCGCGCAGTTCGACGCGGCCGCGCGCCTCTTGGCCGATACCGATGGGCGGCTCTATCTGGTGGGGGGGCGAATCACACGGGCCTTGGCCGATTACGCCTTTACCCATTTTCAGGCGGTGCGCGGTCGGGTCACACATATGACCTCGTCTTCGGCGACATGGCCGCATTACGTGCTCGATATGGTCGAGGGTGACACCCTGCTGATGTTCGATATTCGTCGCTATGAAACCAGCCTGATGCGGCTGGCCGAGATCGCCACGGCGCGTGGCGTGCGCGTGGTGCTCATTACCGACCAGTGGATGAGCCCAATTTCGGACCTTGCCACCCATACCTTTAATTGCTGGGTCGAAATCCCCTCGGCTTGGGATTCCAACATCTCGACCATGATGCTTCTTGAGGCGCTGATCGCGGCGGTCCAAGAAGAACGCTGGCCCGCCACCCGCGAGCGCTATGAACAGTTGGACGAGCTGTTCAACGCGACCCGGCTGTTTCAGAAATAGCCACGACCTTGCCCGCGATCAGATGGGTGATCTGGGCCGCCGCCTGTGCCACGGCCGCGCCGAATTCCGAAATCTGCGCATCATGGAACCGGCTGCTGGGGCCAGAGATGGACACCCCGGCGCAGGGTTCGCCACGGTCGTTGAATATCGCGGCCCCGATGCAGGACATGCCGTCGTACCGCTCGTTGCGGTCAAACGACCAACCGCGCGCGCGGGTTTCCGCAAGATCGTCGAAAAGCGCGCGCGGGGTGATCAGGGTTTCTTCGGTAAACCCCTTGAGGCCTGCGCCCTTGAGCAAGGCCATCAGCCGATCCTCGGGCAGTGCGGCCAGAATCGCCTTGCCGGTGCCGGATGCATGCATCGGCGTGCGTGATCCGGGCGGAAAGAAGGCGCGGATCGGATTCTGAGTCTCGACCTGGCCGATAAAGACCACTTCGGCCCCGTCCGGCACCGCGAGATTCGCGGTTTCGCCGGTCTGCTCCATCAATCGGCGCATCACGGGCCGGCCCGCATCGGCCAGATTGGTGCGTTTGAGATAGGCAACGCCGGTGCGGTAGGCCTCGATGCCGATGGTCCAATCCTGCCGCTCTTCGTCGAAGCGCACGAAGTCGCGCTTTTGCAGGGTGGTCAATATCCGGTGCGTCGTGGCGGTGGGGATGCCAAGGCTGAGCGACAGATCGGTCAGGTTCACCCCCTCTTGCCGGGCCACGGCGGTCAGCACCGATAGCGCGCGATCCAGCGCTTGCATGGTCCCGGCGCTGCTATCGGCAAACTGCGATTTCGGACGGCCGCGCGCGCGCTTGGTCTGGGTCATGGTCGTGATTCCCTTGCTGGTTCACTCGGTAGGCGATTGTATGCAGAATAAAAAATATTTTCACGCATTTCCTTAAATTGGATTTGGAAAAATGAAAATCAAATAAAAACATGCGCTTGCTTATTTAATTAATAAAATGAAAATGCCTTTCAAGAAAATTGCAAAGTGGGGCCGTCTTCACCATATTGGCGCTATCTCAGAGGAGGATGGTGCAATGTCAGATCAAAACCCGGTTTTCATCCCCGGTCCTACGAATATCCCCGACCGGTTGCGTCGCGCCATGCAGGTGCAGACACAGGATCACCGCTCGCCCGCTTTCGTCAACACGCTTGCCCCGGTTCTCAAGGGCTGCAAGACGGTCTTTGGCACGGCCAAGGGTGAGATCATCACCTTTCCCGCGTCGGGCACAGGTGGCTGGGAGGCGGCGATCACCAACACCCTCAGCCCCGGCGACAAGGTTCTGGTGGCGCGCTACGGCATGTTCAGCCATCGCTGGATCGATATGTGCGAGCGCCACGGGCTGGATGTTCAGATCATCGAATGCCCTTGGGGCAGCGGCGCCCCTGCCGACCGTTTCCAAGAGGCGCTGACGGCCGACAAGGGCCACAGCATCAAGGCCGTTCTCGTCACCCATAACGAGACCGCGACCGGCGTCGTGTCCAACATTGCAGCCGTTCGGGCCGCGATGAAGGCCGCCAAGCACCCGGCGCTGTTGATGGTCGATTGCGTCAGTTCCTTGGGCTCGATGCCCTTCGAGATGGACACCTGGGGCGTTGATATCGCAGTCTCCGGGTCGCAAAAGGGCTTCATGCTCAACACCGGCATGGCGATTCTCGCCGTCAGCCCCAAGGCGCTGGCGATGATGGAAACCGCGAAATTGCCGCGCACCTTCTTTGATTTCCGTGATATGATGGGTGCAAATGCCAAGGGCGGCTTTCCCTATACCCCGCCGCTGCAGCTGATCTACGGTATGGCCGAGAGCCTGAACATGCTGTTCGAGGAAGGCTTGGACAATGTCTATGCCCGTCACACCCGGATTGCTGAGGGCGTGCGCCTCGCGGTTGCGGCTTGGGGCTTGAAACTGGTGGCGCAGACGCCAGATCTGTATTCTGACACGGTCAGCGCGGTTTTCGTCCCCGAAGGCTTTGACAGCAACCGTTTGACCGAGCGCGTGTTCTCTACCTATGGCATGAGCTTTGGTGTGGGGCTGGGTGAAATGAACGGCCGCGCTTTCCGTATCGGCCATCTTGGGAGCCTGACCGAGTCGATGATGCTCTCGGGTCTTGCAACGCTCGAAATGGCCATGGCGGATCTGAATTACCCCGTTAAAATGGGGTCTGGCGTGATCGCGGCGCAGGAATACTACCGCTCGACCGCCAAGCCTGTTTTGGCCGAAAAAGCCGCGTGAAAGGAAGACCAAATGCTGGATCAACGTAGTCCGAGCGATCTGACCATCGACGATGTGCGTGCCGCGCATGAGCGGATCAAACCCTATATCCACCGCACGCCCGTGCTGACCTCGTCTTATCTGAATGAGCTGACCGGGGCGGAATTGTTCTTCAAATGCGAGAACTTCCAAAAGGCGGGGGCCTTCAAGGTGCGCGGAGCCTCGAACGCGGTGTTCGGGTTGACCGACGAGATGGCCAAGATGGGCGTGGCGACCCACAGCTCTGGCAATCATGCGCTGTCGCTCAGCTATGCCGCAGGGCGGCGCGGCATCCCCTGTCATGTGGTCATGCCCCGCACCGCGCCGCAGGCGAAAAAGGATGCGGTGCGCGGCTATGGCGGGATCATCACGGAATGCGAGCCGTCAACGACCAGCCGCGAAGAGGTGTTCGCCAAGGTGCAGGCAGAAACCGGAGCGGAATTCGTGCATCCCTACAATGACCTGCGCGTCATCACCGGGCAGGCGACCTGTTCGCTTGAATTGATGGAGCAGGTTGAGGGGCTGAATGCCGTGATCGCCCCTATTGGTGGGGGTGGTATGGTGTCCGGCACCTGTCTGACGCTGTCGAACATCGCGCCGCATGTCGAGATCTATGCAGCAGAGCCCGAGCAGGCCGATGACGCCTATCGCAGCTTCAAGGCGGGCCATATCATCGCCGATGACGCGCCCGATACCGTGGCGGATGGCCTCAAGGTGCCGCTCAAGGAAAACACCTGGCATTTCGTGAGCCATAATGTGACCGACATCCTGACCGCCAGCGAAGAGGAAATCATCGACGCGATGAAGCTCACGTGGAAGCGGATGAAGATCGTGATCGAGGCAAGCTGTTCCGTGCCCCTTGCCACCATCCTCAAAAACCGCGAGGTTTTCGCGGGCAAGCGTGTCGGCGTGATCATCACGGGGGGCAATGTCGATCTCGACACGCTGCCGTGGATCAAATGAACAATAACGTAGGGTGCGCGGTCCCCGCGCGCCGCAACTGAACAACCCGTAATCAGGGAGGAACTCCGATGAAAGACACGATCAATCTCGACGCCTATGAGGTAGGCTACGACATTCCCGCATTGCCGGGCATGGACGAATCCGAAATTCAGACCCCTTGCTTGGTGCTTGATCTCGACGCTCTCGAGCGCAACATCAAGAAAATGGGCGATTGGGCCCGCGATCATGGCATGCGCCACCGCGTGCACGGCAAGATGCACAAATCCGTTGACGTGGCAAAGCTGCAAGAGAGCCTTGGTGGTGCCTGCGGCGTTTGCTGTCAAAAGGTCAGCGAGGCCGAAGTCTTTGCCCGTGGCGGCATCAAGGATGTTCTCGTGTCCAACCAGGTTCGCGATCCGGCCAAGATCGACCGTCTGGCCCGCATGCCGAAACTTGGCGCGCGCACCATCTGCTGCGTTGATGATCTGGCCAACGTCGCCGACCTCTCGGCGGCGGCGCAAAAGCATGGCACCGAAATCGAATGTCTCGTTGAAATCGACTGTGGCGCTGGGCGCTGCGGTGTGACGACAACCCCCGCCGTGGTGGAGATCGCCAAGGCGATTGACGCCGCACCCGGCCTCAAGTTCGCGGGCATTCAAGCCTATCAGGGCGCGATGCAGCACATGGACAAATACGAAGACCGCAAGGCCAAGATCGACCTCGCCGTTGCGCAGGTCAAGGATGCCGTTGACACGCTCAAGGCCGAAGGGCTGGAGTGCGACATCGTAGGTGGCGGCGGCACTGGCAGCTACTATTTCGAAGGTAACTCGGGCGTCTATAACGAGCTTCAGTGTGGCTCTTACGCCTTTATGGATGCCGATTATGGCCGCATCCTCGACAAGGACGGCAAGCGTATTGACCAAGGCGAATGGGAAAATGCGCTGTTCATCCTGACCTCTGTCATGAGCCATGCCAAGGCCGACAAGGCCATCGTTGACGCGGGCCTCAAGGCACAGTCGGTCGACTCGGGCCTGCCCTTCGTCTTTGGCCGCACGGATGTGCAATATGTCAAATGCTCGGACGAGCATGGCGTTGTGTCCGATCCCGATGGCGTGCTCAAGGTCAATGAAAAGCTGCGCCTTGTGCCGGGTCACTGCGATCCGACCTGCAACGTGCATGACTGGTATGTCGGCGTGCGGGGCGGCAAGGTCGAAACCGTTTGGCCGGTGTCGGCACGCGGCCGGGCCTACTAAGGGCTGGCATGATGAATACCCAACAACAGGTGGCCGCCGACGGTTTCGTGATCGTCGGCGAGGAAATCTGCCAGAAAATCATCAGCCGGGCGGATGCCTTTGGCGCGGTCGAGGCGGTGTTTGCCGCGATGGCAAGCGGCGATGCCTATAACTTTCCGGTGGTTCGCGAGGCGATCGGTCATGCCGATGCGCTCTATGGCTTCAAGGGTGGGTTTGACCGCTCTGGCCTGTCGCTGGGCCTCAAGGCCGGGGGTTATTGGCCGGGCAATATGGACAAGGGGCTGACCAACCATCAGTCCACCGTGTTCCTGTTTGATCCCGATACCGGGCGTCTTTCGGCGCTGGTGGGCGGCAATTACCTGACCGCCATTCGCACGGCGGCGTCGTCCTCGGTCTCGATCGCCCATCTCGCGCGCAAGGACTCGAAAGTCTTGGGCATGGTCGGTGCAGGGCATCAATCCACCTTCCAGTTGCGTGCCGCCGTCGAGCAGCGCGCGTTTGAAAAGGTGGTGGCATGGAACCCGCATCCCGACATGCTGCCGCGCCTTGGTGCCGTGGCAAAAGAGCTGGGGCTGGAGTTCGAGGCGGTCACGCAAGAGGAACTTGGTGCGCAGGCCGATGTGATCATCACGATCACCTCAGCCTTTGAGCCGCTGATGATGGCCGACTGGATCAAGCCCGGCACGCATATCGCCTGCATGGGCACCGACACCAAGGGCAAGCAAGAGGTCGACCCGGCGCTCTTTACCCGTGCCACGGTTTTTGCCGATGAGATCGCGCAGTCGATCACCATCGGCGAGGCACAGCATGCGGTGGCCAAGGGCCTGATTGCCGAAGGCGACATCACCCCCATCGGCGCTGTGATCAACGGCACCCATGGCGGGCGCGCGTCGGAGGCGGAAATCACGCTGTTTGACGGAACGGGCGTCGGGCTTCAGGATCTTGCCGTGGCCTCGGTCGCGGCCAAGCTGGCGCGTGAACAAGGGCTGGTGACACCCATCACCCTGGGCTGATCCGGTTCATAACAGTTTGGTGAAATTTGCACAGGCAGCCGTTACTACGGTTGCCTGTTCGCGTTTTACGTGTAGCTTGACCGCGCAAGACGCGGCTGGACGGGATGATCCGGGCACGCGTTCCACAGGGAGGATCAGATGTCTAAATTCGCTTTTGGCGCCATTCTTGCGGCCACTACGGCCCTTGCACCACTCACCGCTGCAGCGCAGACCGAGATTCAATTCTGGCACGCCTTCACGGGGCGGCTGGCCGAATTGCTCGATGAACAGGTTGCTGGCTTTAACGCCGGGCAGAGCGATTACAAGGTCACTGCCACGCCCAAAGGCAATTATTCCGAGGCGCTGAATGCCGGGATCGCCGCGTTCCGCGCGGGCGAACAGCCGCAAATCCTCCAGGTCTTCGAGGTTGGCACCGCAAGCATGATGGCCGCCAAAGGGGCAATCAAGCCGGTCTACGAGGTCATGGCCGAGTCGGGTCTGCCCTTTGATCCCAATGCCTACCTCTCTGCCGTCACCGGCTATTACACCACCGCCGAGGGGCAAATGCTCTCGTTGCCCTACAACTCTTCGACGCAGGTTCTCTATGTGAATCGCGACGCGCTGGAAGGGGCGGGGATCGACCCCGACACGGACCTCAGCACATGGCAAAACGTTGACACGGTGCTGGGCCAACTCAAAGAGGCGGGCCATGCCTGCCCCTACACCACCTCCTGGCAGAGCTGGGTACATCTCGAGAGCTTCTCGGCCTATCACAATGTGCCGTTTGCCACGCAGGCCAATGGTTTTGGCGGTCTGGATACGGAACTTGTGTTCAACGGACCGCTCCAGGTGCAGCATATCTCCAAGCTGGGGGAATGGGCGCAGGACGGCAAATTCATCTATGCCGGTCGCCGCAACGAAGCCGGGGCCAATTTCCGCGCCGGAAACTGTGCCCTCTTCACCGAAAGCTCGGCAGGCTATGCCGGCGTCAAGGCCGAGGCACAGTTCGACTTCCAGATCCGCCCCTTGCCCTATTGGGACGGGGTCGAGGGTGCGCCGCAGAATACCATCATCGGCGGCGCGTCGCTCTGGGTGCTGGCCGGGCATGAGCCCGAGGAATACAAGGCTACCGCCGCTTTCCTCAACTACCTCTCTTCGCCCGAGGTGCAGGCGCAATGGCACCAGAACACCGGCTATCTGCCCATCACCTCTGCCGCTGCCGAGGTGACGCGCGCGGCAGGTTTCTACGAGGCCAACCCCGGCACGGATATTGCCGTGATCCAGATGACCAGCAAGGAACCGACCGAGAATTCCAAAGGGTTGCGTCTTGGGTCTTTTGACCAAATCCGCGCGATCATCGACGAAGAGCTTGAGGCGGTCTGGTCCGGTGACAAGGACGCTCAGGCGGCGCTGGATACGGCGGTGGAACGCGGCAATCAACTGCTGCGCCGCTTCGAGCAAGCCAATCGCTGAGACAAGGGCGGGGCCGGGCAACCGGCCCCTGACCGTGCATGGAAAAACGTGTCACCTTCAAGGGCTGGCTCTTGCCGCTCTGCCTGATTGCCCCGCAGGTGTTGATCTCTGCGGTGTTCTTCTTTTATCCGGCGGGGCAGGCGGTCTGGCAGTCGCTCTTTATCCCTGATCCTTTCGGCCTGTCGTCGCAATTCGTGGGGCTGGGGAATTTCGAGTATCTTCTTGGCGATCCCTATTACCGCGCATCCTTTGTGACCACGGCGGTATTTTCCACGCTGGTCACGCTGGCGTCGATGATCCCGGCGCTGTTTCTGGCGGTCATGGCCGACCGGCTGGTGAAATCGGCGGGCACATACCGGACGCTGCTCATATGGCCCTATGCCGTGGCCCCGGCCATCGCGGGGGTGCTGTGGATGTTCATGTTCAACACCCGCGTGGGCGTGGTGTCGTGGTATCTGGGGCAATTGGGCTATGACTGGAACCATGTGCTGAACGGGACCGAGGCGATGGGGCTGGTCGTCGCCGCCTCTGCCTGGGGGCGGATCAGCTATAATTTCCTGTTCTTCTTTGCCGCGCTTCAGGCCGTGCCCCGCTCGATCATCGAGGCCGCTGCCATCGACGGCGCGCGCTTTTGGCGGCGGTTCTTTACCATCGTGCTGCCGCTCCTGTCGCCCACCACGTTTTTCCTGCTCGTGGTCAATATCGTCTATGCGTTTTTCGAAACCTTCGGCGTGATCCACACCATCACTGCCGGTGGGCCGCAGCAATCCACGACGATACTCGTCTACAAGGTGTTTTCCGATGGCTTTGTCAGTCAGGATCTGGGGTCTAGCGCCGCGCAATCGGTGATCCTGTTGGTGGTCGTGGGCCTGCTCACGGTGCTGCAATTCAAATACATCGAGAAACGGGTGCATTACTGATGGCGCGCGAGATCACAGGCATGGTGGAGCGGCGCGGTGCGGGTCTTTGGCTCACGCATCTGTGCATGATCGCGGGCGTGCTCGTGATTTTCTTTCCGATCTGGCTGGCTTTCGTTGCCTCGACCGTGACGCAGCCGGAAATCGTGCGCCCGCCGATGCCGCTCTGGCCCGGTGACCAACTGATCGAGAATTACACCGCAGCCCTTTTCTCGGGCGTCAACGTGCCGGTGCTGACCATGCTGGGCAATTCGCTGGTCATGGCGGTGGGGATTGCCGTGGGCAAGATCATCATCTCGCTCACCTCTGCCTTTGCCATCGTCTATTTCCGCTTTCCGGGGCGCAATATGTTCTTCTGGTTGATCTTCCTCACCTTGATGCTCCCGGTCGAGGTGCGGATCGTGCCGACCTATGAAGTCATCGCTGGCTTTGGCATGCTCAACAGTTATCAGGGTCTGATCTTTCCGCTTGTCGCGTCGGCCACTGCAACCTTTCTCTTTCGTCAATTCTTCCTCACTATTCCCGATGAGTTGGCCGAAGCGGCGCGCGTCGACGGGGCGAGCCCGATGCAGTTCTTTCGCGATATCCTATTGCCGATGAGCCGCACCAATATCGCGGCGCTTTTCGTGATCCTCTTCATCTATGGCTGGAACCAGTATCTCTGGCCCCTTCTGATCACCACGGATCCGTCGATGAACACGATCGTCATGGGCATCCGCCAGATGTTTCCATCGGGCGATGACGTGGCCGATTGGCCGGTGATCATGGCCACCTCGATCCTTGCGATGATCCCGCCGGTGGTGGTGGTCATCTCGATGCAGAAACTCTTTATCCGCGGCCTCGTGGACAGCGAGAAATAGACCCAATGGCAACCGTAACCTTCGACAATATCAAGAAACGCTTTGGACCGACTGAGGTGATCAAGGGTGTTAGCCTCGACGTGGCGGATGGCGAATTCATTGTCATCGTCGGCCCCTCGGGCTGTGGCAAATCCACCCTCCTGCGCATGGTCGCGGGGCTAGAGACGATCACCGAGGGCGAGTTGCGCATCGGCAATCGCCGCGCCAATGATCTGGAGCCGATGGACCGTGACATCGCCATGGTGTTCCAGAATTACGCGCTCTATCCGCATATGAGCGTGGCGCAGAACATGGGCTATGGCCTGAGGATCGCGGGACTGCCCAAGGCCGAGATTGCGGCCAAGGTGCAGGATGCGGCCAAACTCCTGCAACTGACCGAGTTGCTGGATCGCAAGCCCCGGCAGCTTTCGGGCGGTCAGCGTCAGCGTGTCGCCATGGGGCGCGCCATCGTGCGTGCGCCGTCGGTGTTTCTCTTTGACGAACCCTTGTCCAACCTCGATGCCAAGCTGCGGGTTCAGATGCGTCTGGAAATCCGCGAGTTGCAGGCCAAGCTCGGGATCACATCGCTCTATGTCACCCATGATCAGGTCGAGGCGATGACCATGGCGGACCGCATGATCGTGATGAACGCAGGGCGCGCGGAACAGATCGGAACGCCTCTGGATGTCTACGAGCGTCCTGCCACGCTCTTTGCGGCGCAGTTCATTGGCAGTCCGTCGATGAATGTGCTGGAAGGTGAGGGGCGTGAGGGCGCGCTCTGGCTGGGGGCGGCGCGGCTGCCCAATCCGACGGGTCATAGGGGGCCTGTGATGCTGGGGCTCAGGCCAGAGCATCTTGTGCCCGATCCCGAGGGGCCGATTGCAATGCAGGTGCAGCTTGCCGAGCCCCTGGGGGCCAACACGCTGTTGCACGGCAAGCTGGAAACGGGCCAAGGGTTTACCGCAAGCCTGCCTGGCGTCCATACGGTTGCGCATGGTGGAGAGATCCTGCGCCTCGGCATCAAGCCTGAGAACATGCACCTTTTCGATCGCGCCACAGGCCTGCGATTGGGGTGATCGGCCGACAGGTGCCGGGGCTCATCCGTCCTTGAGAATGGCCCGCGCTACATCCCTCCCGGTCAAAACCGCTCCATGTGCCGTGCCGAAATGTCCGACCGAACAGGCCTCACCGGCAAACCAGAGTTGACCGTCCCAGTCCGAACCCGCCAAGGCGCGCCGCGTCGCGGGCCCGGTGCCGACCGCGTTGTAGCTATAGCTGCCTCTGCTCAGCGGTTCTTGACCCCAGCGGGTGATCTGCGAATCCAGAGGTGCCGGAAACCCGGTGCCGAACATCGCGCGCAGCGCATCTTGCGCGGCGGCGCGGGTGTCACGATCACTCATGCCTTCGATCTCGGTGGCCGGATCGGCGGCGTTGAAGCCGATCAAAACAGGCACCGCCATCGTATGCGCAAGTGAGACCCATTCCCCCCAGAAGCCCGGACGCGGACCCAGCCAGCCGATCCAGTCCACATCCCGGGGCCAGTGGATCCGGTCAAACCGCAGCACGCATTTGTTCAAGACACCCATGCGCAACCCGTCGATTGCCGCCTGCCGTTCGCGCGTCAGGGCCGCGCCAAAGCGCACCCGCCCGGATTGCAGCACGCCAAGCGGCAGGGTGCAGATCACCCGCTCTGCCGCAATCCGGCTGCCATCGGCCAAGTGAACCTGTCCCGGCACAATCTCTTGCACAGGCGAGGACAGCCGTACATCCAGTCCTTGCGCAAGCCGCGTGGTGATCCGGTCGAACCCATCTGGAAAGAGCACGTCCGCGCCGCCGAATTCCTCGCCCTCATCGCCATACCAGGCCGACAAGAGGCGCGCGGGGCTTGCGTATTCCTGCTCCAGCGTGCTGTTGATCAGATAGAGCACCAGACGCCGCAGGTCTGCATCCGCGCTTTGCCATTCAGGCGCGGCCTCGAGCGCCTGCATCACGGAAATGTCGCGCGAGCGTCTCTCTGTGGCGGCAAGGGCGCGGCGCAAAAGGGTGTTGGCTGGGCGCATGTCCGGGTCAATCTCCGATCCGTCCTGCGCCAAGAGGATTGCTGCATGGTAGCTCGTCGCAACCATCCGTGCGCCGCTCTGCCGCGCCAGATCCGTCAGGGGATTGTCGCGCTGCCCGTGTATCCAGCTTGCGCCAAGGTCGATCGGCAGGTCGGGCCAATGGCGCGATGTCCGGATGCGCCCGCCAACCCGTGGGCTGGCCTCTAGTATCGTCACGGCATGCCCTGCGTCGTGAAGCGCGCGCGCCGCCGACAGCCCCGCCAGACCTGCGCCAATAACGACGGTGCGTTTTCCCGATTGGGCCGCCGCATGGCCTGTGGTGCAGGCGAGTGCGCCCAACCCCGCCAGAACCGCGCGTCGGCCCACCCCCCGGCTCATCGCATCTGCCGCGGGCGGGCCTGTGAGCGCGCCCACTGGCGCGCAGGCCTTTGAATTGGTGATGTGTGATAGAGGTCCATGCGCATTACCTCCATGTCAGGCGTTAGACGATAACCTCGAACTCTTCCTGTGCGCCCACACCAAAGACGCGCTGGTAGCGGGCGATCTGATCGGCGGGTCCCATCGCCTTGCGCGGGTTGTCCGACAGCTTGACCGTGGGTCGCCCATTGGCGGCCACCGCCTTGCACACCAGCGAAAACGGGGCCAACGCATCATCCGGCGTGAGCCCTCGGAAATCGTTGGTCAAGAGCGTGCCCCAGCCGAACGAGCAGCGCACCCGCCCCGAAAACCGCTGATGCAATGCGATGATGCGGTCCACGTCCAGACCATCGGAAAAGATCACCATCTTTTGCCGCGGATCCTCGCCGCGTGATTTCCACCAGTTTATCGCGGTTTCCGCCCCTTCTTCGGGCGCACCGGAATCGATGCGGATGCCGGTCCACCCCGCCAGCCAGTCGGGCGCATTGTCGAGAAAACCCTTGGTCCCATAGGTGTCGGGCAGGATGATGCGCAGGTTGCCATCATGCTCTTCATGCCAGTCCGACAGCACCTCGTAGGGCGCGCGCGCCAGCGCTGCATCATCCT
Organism: Roseovarius mucosus DSM 17069; assembly: GCF_000768555.3. Lineage (GTDB taxonomy): Bacteria > Pseudomonadota > Alphaproteobacteria > Rhodobacterales > Rhodobacteraceae > Roseovarius > Roseovarius mucosus. Next base: position 11,272 of record NZ_KN293991.1, on the reverse strand, counting down.
CGGCCAGGGCGGCATAGACCATGGGCAATTCATGGGCATTGGTCCCGATCGCCTCCAGATCGCGGTTCTTGGCGATCAGGCAATTCGATGTGCCGACAAAGCGGTTGCCCAACCGCTCGCTCATCGCCTGCACGCACCAATCCTGCCACAGAAATGAATGCCGCCGCCTTGTGCCGAAGTCGGCGATGCGCAGCCCCTCGATGGGGCGCAGATGTTCGACCTTTTCCCACAGCTTGGTCATGGCACGGGCATAAAGCACCTGAAGCTCGAATTTCTTGAGGTGATGCAGCACCGCGCGCGACCGCAATTCCATCAGCACGGCCAGCGCCGGGATTTCCCAGAGCATCACCTCGGGCCATTTGCCCTCGAATGTCAGTTCGTATTGCCCGTTGCGTTTTTCCAGATGATAGGGCGGCAGGCGCAGAGCCTCGAACCAATCCATAAATTCGGGCGTGAACATGCTGCGCTTGCCATAGAACATGTTGCCGCGCATCCAGGTGCTCTCTCCGCGCGACAGCGACAGGGACCGGATGTGATCCAGTTGCTCGCGCAGCTCGCCCTCATCCACGAGATCGGCCAGACGGATCGCGCTGCTGCGGTTGATCAGCGAAAAGGTGACGGTTGTATCGGGACGCCGGCGAAACACCGATTGGCACATCAAGAGTTTGTAGAAATCGGTGTCGATCAGGGATCGGACAATCGGGTCGATCTTCCATTTGTGATTATGCACACGGGTGGCGATATCGACCATGGGTGGCCTCCGGCGGGACAATTGCAGCGGTTAAATCAAAGCAAGAGGGGGCGCGCAAGGCGCATCGGTCCGCGTGGCCCTTGGGCTGGGCTGCAATTCTGTCGTCTGGAACAAGAAATCAAGCCAATTTGGTAAATTAATCTTACCAGAATGCTTGCCTTTGCTCGCATAACCGTTACGATTGCCCGCGTGTGGCGGAAACAGGGCTTCGAATCGCCCGTGGGGGTTATGCTTTGCCCGCCATCCGATGCGAACAGACGCAACAGATTTAAGGGAGGACTAAAATGACAAACAAGTCGAAGATGGACCGGCGCTCGTTCCTGCGCCGCGCGGCGGTTGGGGCGCCGGCGGTTGCTGCGGGCGCGCTCGCGGCTCCGGCGGTGTTGGCACAAGCGCCCTTGGTGCTCAAGATGCAGACATCCTGGGGATCGGGTAATATCTGGCAAGAATTTGCACAGGATTACGCCGACCGGGTTGAGGCGATGTCTGGTGGCCGCCTGAAGATCGACGTGCTGCCCGCGGGTGCGGTCGTGGCTGCTTTCCAGGTGCTCGATGCCGTGAACGACGGCGTGCTCGACATCGCCCATTCGGTGCCGGTGTATTGGTATGGCAAGAACAAGGCGGCCTCGCTCTTTGGTACCGGGCCCGTGTTCGGCGGCTCGGCCACAACGATGCTGAGCTGGTTCTATGAGGGTGGTGGCAAGGCGCTCTATGATGAGCTGGTAAACGACATCCTCGGCATGGAGGTTGATGGTTATCTCGGCTTCCCGATGTTCGCGCAGCCCTTTGGCTGGTTCAAGGGTGAGGTGAACACTGTCGCTGACCTGCAAGGCTTCAAGTATCGCACCGTGGGTCTTGCGGCGGATCTGTTGCAGTCCATGGGCATGTCCGTGGCACAGCTTCCGGGCGGCGAGATCGTGCCCGCAATGGAGCGCGGCGTGATTGACGCGTTCGAGTTCAACAACCCGTCGTCGGACAAAGACTTCGGTGCGCATGACGTGGCCAAGAACTACTACCTGTCCTCGTACCACCAGGCGTCCGAGAGCTTTGAATTCCTGTTCAACAAGCTCACCATGGAAGACCTTGATCCCGATCTGCGCGCGATCCTGAAATATGGTGTGGAGGCCGCTTCGACCGCCAACACCGCCAAGGCGATGCGTCGTTACTCGGCCGACCTCAAGTGGCTTCAGGAAGAGGCAGGTGTCACCGTGCACCGCACGTCCACGGACATCCTGAACGGCCAGATCGAGGCGTGGGACAAGTTGATCCCCGTTCTCGAAGAAGACCCGTTCATGAAGAAGTGCCTCGACAGCCAGCGGGCATGGGTTCAGGATGTGACGTTCTACGAGTTGATGAACGCACCCGATTACGCGCTTGCTTACGATCATTACTTCCCCGGCAAGCTCAAGTTGTAATCCCGGTGTAACAACCGAAAAATCCAGGGCCCCGGCGCAGGAAACGCCGGGGCCACTTTCAAAATAGAGGGGGCTCCGTGTGATCGGTTTCATACGTTTCGCCGACAACCTGTCGGCCTGGTTCGGCAAGGCGTTTGCCTGGCTGATTGTGCTGATGGCCTTTGGCACCGGCTATGAAGTGGTGGTGCGATATGTCTTCAACAACCCGACAGCGTGGTCGTTGGATGTGTCTTTCATCATGTATGGCACGCTCTTCATGATGGGCGGAGCCTATACCTTGTCGCGCGGCGGACATGTGCGGGGTGATTTTCTCTATCGCCTCTGGCAGCCACGCAATCAGGCCAAGGTCGATCTGGTTCTCTACATTCTGTTCTTCTTTCCGGGGATCATCGCGCTCATCGCTGCGGGCTGGAAATATGCCGCGCGGTCATGGTCCTATGCCGAGGTGTCCGTGAACAGCCCCGCAGGCATCCCGATCTATCAGTTCAAGACCGTGATCGTCGCCGCCGGAATTCTTCTCTTCATCCAGGGCATTGCCCAAGTGTGCCGCTGCATTCACTGCATGCGCACGAATGAATGGCTCAAGGCCGATGAAGACGTCTTCGAGACCGAAGACTTGCTGATGCAAAAGGCCGCCGAGGCCGAAAAGGACGCACATCCATGACCGATCCGCAAATCGCCCTGATGATGCTGGGCCTTTTCCTTATCTTCGTATTTCTGGGCTTTCCCATCGCCTTTACCCTCATGGCCATGGGGATCGGCTTTGGTTACTACGCCTATTTCGACGCTGGTCGCATGTGGCGCAGCTTTAACCGGCTAGGCGAGGATGCCGGCACCTGGGACCAATGGAGCTTGTGGCTCGAGGGGTTCTTCAACAACCGAATATTCGACCTCTTCGTCAACCAGACCTATACCGTGATGTCGAACGAGGTTCTCACCGCTGTGCCGCTGTTCCTGTTCATGGGCTACATCGTTGAGCGGGCGAATATTGTGGACCGTCTTTTCTCGACTCTCAACGTCGCCGCCAAGAACATGCCGGGATCAATGGGCGTGGCGGCTCTTGTGACCTGTGCGCTCTTTGCCACGGCCACGGGCATCGTGGGGGCTGTGGTGACGCTGATGGGTCTTCTGGCGCTGCCTGCCATGCTCAAGGCGCGGTATGATCCTTCATTCGCAAGCGGGATTATTTGCGCTGGTGGCACGCTGGGTATCCTCATCCCGCCCTCGATCATGCTGATTGTCTATGCGGCTGCGTCCAACGTCTCTATCGTCAAGCTCTATGCAGCGGCGCTCCTGCCGGGGCTTACGCTCGTCGGGCTCTATCTGGTCTATGTGATCGGTCGGGCGATCATTCAGCCTTCTGTGGCACCCAAGCCCAGCAAAGAGGAAATTCCTGACATCCCCAAGATGCAGCTTTTCCTTATGATCGTAACGTCCTTCGTGCCGCTGGCGTTTCTTATTCTCGCGGTGCTTGGCTCGATCCTGCTCGGTCTTGCAACCCCGACCGAAGCGGCGTCAATCGGCGCACTGGGTGGCATCTTCCTCGCCTTCGTCTACCGCGCGATGACATGGCAACGGATGCGCGAGAGTGTCTATCTCACCGTGCGGACAACGGCGATGGTTTGCTGGCTCTTTGTCGGCTCCTACACGTTCTCGGCGGTGTTTTCCTATCTTGGTGGCGAGCACATTATTTCGGATTTCGTCCAGAGCATGAACCTCAGCCCGCTGATGTTCCTTCTCTTGGCGCAGCTCATCATCTTTCTGCTGGGCTGGCCGCTGGAATGGTCCGAGATCATCATCATCTTCGTGCCGATTTTCCTGCCACTCTTGGCGTTCTTCGAAGTGGACCCGCTCTTCTTCGGCATTCTGGTGGCGCTCAACCTGCAAACCAGTTTCCTCACGCCACCTATGGCGATGTCGGCCTATTACCTCAAAGGGATCGCCCCGCCGGAGATCAAGCTTACGCAGATTTTCTCGGGCGTCATGCCGTTCCTCTTCTGCGTCTTCATCTCCATGGCCCTGATGTATATCTTCCCGCAGATCGTGTTCTATCTGCCGGAGCTGATGTATGGCAAATAAGGCCGATATTCTGATGCTGGATGCGTGCGCCCTGCGTGCGCGTCTGGCCTCGGGGGCGCTGAGCGTGCTCGATCTGGTCGAGGCCTGCATCGCCAGGATCGAGGCGCGCGAGCCCGAGATCAGGGCTTGGGCGTGGTTTGACGCCGATTTTGCCCGTCAACAGGCAAAGGCGCTTGACGCGCAACGACAGGCCGGGCGCCCTATCGGGCCGCTGCATGGCCTGCCGGTGGCACTCAAGGACATTATCGACACCGCGAAAATTCCGACGGAGAATGGCTGTCCGCTCGACGCGGGGCGCATCCCCATCAAGGATGCGGCCATCGTTGCGCGGCTCAAGGCGGCTGGTGCGGTGATCATGGGCAAGACGATCACGACGGAACTGGCCTATATGCACGCCGGACCCACCCGCAATCCGCTCAACACCGCGCACACGCCCGGCGGTTCATCCTCCGGCTCTGCGGCGGCGGTGGCCGATGGAATGGTGCCGCTGGCCGTGGGCACGCAGACTGGCGGGTCTGTGATCCGCCCGGCGTCCTATTGCGGTGTGACAGGGTTCAAGCCCAGCTTTGGTGCCATTCCGCGCACCGGGGTTCTGATGCAATCTCCCACGCTTGATACGCTCGGGGTGTTTGCCCGTACGCCCGCCGATGCGGCGCTTTTGGCTGAGGTTCTGATGGGCCATGACGCGGGCGACCCTGCGACCACGCCTGCCCCTGTGCCGCCACTCTTGTCGGTGGCCACCTCCGCGCCGCCGCTCAAGCCGGTATTTGCCTTTGTCCGCCCGCCGGGCTGGGACAAGGCCGATCCGCAGTTGCACGCGGCCTTTGACGAACTGATCGAGGCGTTGGGCGAACAGGTGTTCGAAGCGCCCCTGCCCAATGCCTTTGATGAGGCGGCAGAGGTGCGGGCGCGGATCAATTTCGCGGAAATGGCGAAATACTATTACCGCTATGGCAAATCCATCGACGCGCTTGGGCCGCGCACGCAAGAGGCGCTGAAGACGGGCAATGCCACGCTCGCCCGCGACTATCTTGCGGCACTCGACTGGGCCGATGTGCTGTATGCCGGGCTGGACGAGATTTTTGAGCGCTGTGACGCGATCCTCTGTCCCGCCGCCACGGGCCCCGCACCCGAGGGGCTGGAGTATACCGGCGATGCCATTTTCAACGGGCTTTGGACGTTGACCGGCACGCCGGCGATCACGGTGCCTGCCTTTACGGCGGAGAATGGCCTTCCGATGGGCGTGCAATTTGTTGCCGCGCGCGGCAATGACGCGCGGCTCTTGCGCAACGCAAACTGGTTCACGGGCTGGCTGTCCGAGGCCACAGCATGAGAAAAGGATGACGACATGAACAGAATTATGGCGATGTTTGCCTTCGCGGTCTTTGCCGCTTTTCTCTATATCCTTGCGGAAAAGGTCGGCACGTTCGACCTTTGGGTCGTTGTTGGCCTGACTGCAGCGCTTGCCGCGTATGATTTTGTGACCTCGAGCAAGAACAAAAGCTGACATGCCGGACAAGAAAGTCCTCTGGATTCCGCGCCGCCTCTCCGACGCCACGCTTGCCCGCGCCCGCCGCGATTATGAGGTGATCCTGAATGAAGCGGACACCCCCGGCACCGCCGCAGAAATCATTGCCATGAGTGCCAAGGTTGACGGGATGATCCCCTGTCATTCCGAGCATTTTTCGTCCGAGGTGGTGGCGCAGCTTGATCCAAGGCTCAAGATCGTTGCCAACCATTCGGTCGGGGTCGATCATTGCGATCTGGCGGCGCTCAAGGCCGCTGGAATCGTCGTCACCAACACACCTGATGTCTTGTCGGATGCCACTGCCGAGATCGCCATGCTCTTGATGCTGGGGGCTGCACGGCACGCGGTTGCGGGAGATCGGATCGTGCGGCAGGGGCAATGGGATAGCTGGTCACCCTCTTTCATGGTGGGCAAGCAGATGACCGGCGCACGTCTGGGGATCATCGGCATGGGGCGTGTGGGCCGTGCCTTTGCCGCCAAGGCGCGCGGCTTTGACATGGAAATCCACTATCACAACCGCACGCGGCTTGCGCCTGACGAGGAACACGGCGCGGTCTTTCACGCTGATGTCGAAAGCCTGCTTGAGGTGGCGGACTTCCTGTCGTTGCATTGCCCGGCCACGCCCGACACGACCAATCTGCTGAACGCTGACCGCCTTGGGCTGCTGCCTGCGGGGGCGGTTGTGGTCAATACCGCCCGCGGCGCGCTGATTGACGAGGATGCGCTCTTGGCGGCTCTGAAATCCGGCCATGTCGCCGCTGCCGGTCTCGATTGCTTCAAGGTAGAGCCGGGTGGCAACCCGGCGTTTGCGGCGCATGAGAATGTCTTCATGCTGCCTCATATCGGCAGCGCGACCCGCGCCACACGCGATGCCATGGGCTTTCGCGCGCTCGACAATCTCGATGCATTCTTCGCCGGGAAAGAGCCGGGCGACAGGCTGGTCTGAGACCAACCCGTCGTCCGAAACAGGCGTCAGGCGGCTTGTACCGCCTGCGCCTCAGTTACGATTGTATAGAGCGTCAAGGGATCGGTATTCGAGCGTAGCTTGGCGCGCAGCCCCGGATCGCGCAGCGTGCGCGACACCAGAGCCAGCGCCTTGAGATGCTCAACACCCGCATCAATTGGCGCAAAAAGCGCAAAGGCCAAATCCACCGGCTGCCGATCCACCGAATCAAAGTCTATCGGTTTCTCCAATAGCGCCAGAACTCCCACCACCTGATCCAATCCATCCAAGCGGGCATGCGGGAGCGCGACGCCGTGGCCGACACCCGTCGGGCCCAGGCTCTCACGCTCCAGGAGGGCTTCGACTGCTGCAGAATGGGAAACGCCATAGGCAGCTTCGGCGATATTGCCGAGTTCATGCATCAGACGCTTCTTGCTGGTTGCACCGGACAGAACACGTACTGCCTCCGGTTTGAGGATCATCGGAAGTTCCATGAATTGAGCCGCTCAGACAAGCGTGTCACCGCCTGCCACCCTCTCGTTATGGGTCAATCCAGCCGATGTTGCCGTCCTCACGACGATACACGACATTGACCGTATCCTTGCCTTGTTTGCGGAAAACTAAAACAGGTGCACCCGCCAGTTCCATCTGCATGACCGCTTCACCAACCGAGAGCGATGGAATCTTGGTCTCCATCTCGGCGACGATGATCGGTTGCAGGCTGTCGGGCTCTGATTCCGTTTCCGCGCTATCTGCGGCGAGGATATAAGTGGACGCTCCAAAGAGTTCAACCGGTTCCGCCCGGTCACGGTGATGGTCCTTGAGCCGTCGTTTGTAGCGGCGCAATTGCTTTTCCATCTTCTCGCAACAGGCATCGAAGGCGGCGTAGATTTCATGCGCCTTGGCGCTGGCCTGCGCCGTCAGGCCCGTAGAAAGATGCACGATGGTTTCGCAGGCGAATTCGCTAGCGCTCTTGGAAAAGACGACCATCGCATCGGTCGGACGTTCGGCGTATTTTGCAACAGCCGTGCCCAATTCCTCTTTCACATGCGTTTGCAGGGCCTCGCCGATGTCGATCTGCTTTCCACTGATTTGATACCGCATCTCATCTCCTTCGATTGACAAGCCGGGGCCATACGCGGCGATTACTCCGCGGGTCTGGTTAATCCCGGATGCTGAAAACTGACAGGTGGTGAAATTGTCCCAAGACAGGCCCTTGTCGCGGGGGCCATTCAGGGAACAGCGCGAGATCAACACATGTCATAGCTCAATTGACGCGCTTTCCGCGCGTCTTGTCAATCTGATTTGAAGGAGAGGGGCGCGGATTTGCCGCCTATGTCGCAGTCAGGAAATGCGAAAGCTGTCGCCCAGATAGACGCGGCGCACATTCTCGTTTTCCACCACATCGCGAGGGCTGCCCGACATCAGCACTTTGCCATCATGCAAGATATAGGCACGGTCAACGATTTCGAGCGTTTCGCGGACATTGTGATCGGTGATCAGCACGCCGATGCCCCGTTTCTTGAGGTCGGCCACCAGATGCCGGATGTCCCCCACAGAAATCGGATCGACCCCCGCGAATGGTTCGTCCAGCAAGAGATAGCGCGGATTGGCCGCCAGACAGCGGGCAATCTCGACCCGCCGCCGCTCGCCCCCCGACAGGGCAAGAGCGGGTGCGCGGCGTAGATGCTCGATCGAGAAATCCGACAGCAACTCTTCCAAGCGCTCGCGCCGCTTGTGCCGGTCCTTTTCGGCAATATCGAGGATCGCCAGAATGTTATCCTCGACCGACAGGCCGCGGAAAATCGACATTTCCTGCGGCAGATACCCGATCCCGAGCTTGGCCCGGCGATACATCGGCAGTCCGGTCACATCGCGCCCGTCAATCCGGATATGTCCGCCCTCCGGGTATATGAGCCCGGCAATCGCATAGAATGTCGTGGTTTTGCCCGATCCGTTCGGCCCCAGCAGCGCCACGACCTCGCCCTGACGGAGCGAGAGCGTGACATCGCGAATGACCAGACGCTTGCGATAGCTCTTACGCAGGTTCTCGACCACCAGACCGGTGCTCTCATGCGCCAGTGTCAACGCCGGGCGGCTCATGGGGTGGTCCCCGGCTGCAGAATGGTCTTGACCCGACCGCTGACCTGCGCCGTGCCTCCTGCGGTATCGACCAGCACGGTCTCGCCGGTGATGGCATTCGTCCCCTGCACCAAGAGCACATTGCCGCGCAACTCGATCATGCCGGTTGAGATGTTGTAATCGGCGCGCTCGGCCTCGGCGGCATCCTCGCCGCTGACCAGAGTCACGCCGCCGGTGGCCTCCAGGCTCTCAATTCCGGTACGGTCGGGAAGGTAGACCACCAGCACCCGAGGGGCCGCAAGCCGCATTTCGCCCTGACCGATCACCACATTGCCGGTGAATGTGGCGGTATTGTCGGCCTGATTGACGCTGAGGTTGTCCGAGGTCACTTCGACCGGCAGATTGCGATCCGCTTGGGTTTTGCCAAAGGCGACCTGCCCGGCCTGCGCCCATGCGACCACAGGCAAAAGGGCCAATGCGATGGCCGCGATCATTCCGAAAACTCTTGGCACTGGTTTCATTCCCCCGCTTCCCCCGGCTGGTATATCAGCTTGACACCCTCGGTGAAAAGCAATTCCGGCTCACCGCTCTCGGCATTGTTATGCAGCAGCATCTGTCCGGCGGTCAGTGCGCCAAGGGGGCCGGTCGCCGTGACCTGTCCCGGCGTTTCGGCATAGACCTCGTCCAATCGGGAATTCAGACGCTCGGTGTCGATGACATAGCCGGTCGAGGTGGTGATCTGCACCTCTCCCATCAGGCTCGCGGTCATTTGCCCCTGCTGCATCTGCGCCTGACCCGATGTTATGTCGATCACGGTTCCGGCGCTCAACCGTATCTGCGCCGTCACCCCGTCCGCGATCAGATGCTCGGGCGTGGTTCGATCCGGGCGCGCGAATTCAGCGGCGAAACGGATTTCGTCGCCCTCTCGTGTGACCCCAGCAAAGCGCGGGTTGGTCGCGCCCAGATCCTGCGCGCGCTGCTCGAGGTCGATCTGCGACGAGGGCACGGAGAGCGTGGGATCTACCGTGCGCGAGAACAGAAACAGCGTCGACAGCAGCCCAAGCGCGCTGAGTGGCAGGATGATCTTGATCCAAGCCACGATCCGCGAATAGGTGTTCTGCGCGCGGGCCATCCGTCAATGTGCGAAAATGTCGATCTCGGGCCAGCCCGCAAGATCGAGCAGCGCCCGCTGCGGCAGAAAATCGAAACAAGCCTGTGCCAGATCCATCCGACCCTCGCGGATCAGCCGCGCGTTCAACTCTTCGCGCAACCGGTGAAGATAGAGTACATCCGATGCGGCGTACTCGAGTTGCGCGGCGCTGAGGCTCTCTGCCCCCCAATCCGAGCTTTGCTGCTGCTTGGAGATGTCGACGCCCAGCAACTCTTGCAACAGATATTTAAGGCCATGACGGTCCGTGTAGGTGCGGATCAGCTTCGAGGCGATCTTGGTGCAATAGACCGGGGCCGCCAACGCGCCGAAGGCGTTGTGCATCGCGGCAATATCGAACCGGCCAAAGTGAAAGAGTTTGAGCACGTCGGGATTTTCCAGCAACCTCGCCAGATTGGGCGCGTGGGTCTGTCCCTTGGACACCTGTACCAGATGCGCATGCCCATCCCCGCCCGAAAGCTGCACAACACAGAGCCGGTCGCGATGTGGATTAAGCCCCATGGTTTCGCAGTCAATTGCAACGACAGGGCCAAGGTCCAGCCCATCGGGCAGGTCGTTCTGATAGAGATGATTTGCCATTGGAATTCCTTGTGGCCGGTGCGAGGCAGCCCGGTGAACCTATGTGAATGGCCTCGTGATTAGGCGCTTTTGTGCAGTCCCTCAACCCGGATTTAGGGTGGGGCAGGGGGAAAAACCAGTGCTCCCCCGGTCTTTGCGCCGCGAACCGGGCTTGCGGTCGCCCGACCGCTCCGCCACAAAGTCCGCAGAACGACAGAGGAGCCCGCCCCGTGACTGATAGCCGACAGACCAAAGACCGCGCCGCCGACTATCTTGCACGGCGTCTTTACGAGGCGGGGTGTCGCCATGCGTTCGGCATGCCGGGCGGTGAGGTTTTGACCGTGATGGATGCGCTGGCACGCGCCGGAATCGAGGTCACGTTGGCGCGCCATGAGAACGCCGCCGCCTTCATGGCCGAGGGGGTGTGGCACCGCACCGGCGCGCCCGGCATCCTGATTGCCACTTTGGGGCCGGGGGTTTTGAATGGGGTCAACGCCATCGCCAACGCCCATCAGGACCGTGTTCCGCTGATCGTCCTCTCCGGCTGCGTCGATGCCGATGAGGCGCTGACCTATACCCACCAGATCCTGGATCATCAGGCGGTATTGGCCCCGATCACCAAGGCCACATTCCGCCTGACCGCCCAAGGGGCCGACATTATCGCCGACAAGGCCATCGGCATCGCGACCGAGGGCCGCCCCGGCCCCGTGCATATCGACGTGCCGATTTCAGTGGCGGATATGCGCGT
>NZ_KN293990.1 GCF_000768555.3 Roseovarius mucosus DSM 17069 | reverse complement strand
ACTATTGATTCCATGGGACAATTTCAGGCCGGATTCTGATTAATTAGGGAACAATGACACACGAGATGAGAAGCGCCTGCTACGTCTGCAGAAGCAACTGAGCAAATACAGCCTGCTGATCATCGATGAGTTGGGATATGTGCCGCTGTCACAAACCGGCGCTGAGCTGCTGTTTGAGGTCTTCTCGCAACGCTACGAGCGAGGATCAACTATCGTGACGTCCAACCTGCCGTTCGATGAATGGACCAGCACCTTCGGGTCTGAGCGCCTCACAGGCGCGCTTCTCGACCGGTTGACCCACCACGTCCACATCCTCGAAATGAACGGTGAAAGCTACCGCCTCAAACACAGCCGTCAATCGGGCAGAGCCTAAACTACAATCCCCGCACCCCGGCCCGGTTTGACCACAGCCCCGCACAGCTTCGTTGCTCTGTGGGGGCACTCCGCCGTGCGGGCCTATGGACAAACCTAAACCCAACGAAGTGGCGCAGTTTTACTCCGGCCAAACCCAGAAAAGTGGCGCACTTTTGCTCCGGCGATTGGTGCAGTCTTAGTCCGGCGTTGACAGATTGCGCCGTTGAAATGGCCGGAGCGGCAGATCGGTGGGCGAGCCTGCTGCGGATGTGGTGGCAATCGCCTCGCCCTGCGCCACCAGACGTGCGGTTGCCGTCAGCAACCCTGCGCGCTGGACCTGCCAGCTGAGCTGATCCAGCACGCAGCCGGTATACATCGCATAGCGCGGCACCGCGGGCATGGCGATCTCGATCGACATCGAGGGAAGCGTCCATGATCCCGACCGGAACTCGTGGGTCCATGGGCCAATCCCGGTGGTGATCGGATCACCGAACGCCGTCTTGAGCCAGAACCCGAAGCCTGCGGCATCGATCGGCACCACGACATTGTCATCCGCCGTCACCGCGTCCTTGATCGGGGCAAGCGGATCGCGGCCATAGCCCAAGAGTTCTGAGTTCAGAAGCGCCTGTTCAGATCCGAGCGAGGTGCTTGCAACGGCATCCTGGTGAAGCCGCCAACCGACGGGGTGCCGTAAACTATCTCAAAGCCGAGCGCCATCTGCGCCCGCGCGCCTTGCGCATGTGCCATAGGGGTCTCCTTATATCGTTGTTTAAGGGTCTTGCGACGTTCGCCGCTTGTCCTGAGTTATTTGGTCTCTCTCGGTCAGGCACCGCCGATCGGAGCGTTCGGACCCCTATCCAATTGAGTCTGGCACCCTTAAACCGGTAACTTACCGCGATAATCACTCACTCTGCCGCATGCAAAGGAATGGCTATGCAACTCACCCGGCTCATCTACGCATCAACCCACGAAGGCATGGTGTTCGAGGCTATCGATCAGATCCTGCAGAAATCCCGCGTCAGTAATGAGCGTGACGGCATTACCGGCGCATTGATTGTTGGCGAGCGGAGCTTCTTGCAGCTTCTGGAGGGAGACCGGACGGCCGTTGCCAAATGTTTCATGCGCATTGTGCTGGATGATCGACATCGCGACATTCAGATTCTCTGTGCCGGGGATGCCAAGGACCGCTTTTTCCACGAATGGACCATGCATCTGATCAAGGCCTCCCGCATCAAGGAAGAGATCCTGTCGCGCTATCTGATCGACGGCGCGTTTGATCCGGTAAGGATGTCCGAGTTCGCGATCAGGGATCTGTGCCGGACGTTGTCCGCAGGTGACTGGGATAAGCTGGCAGCCTGACATTCGGGCAGGCCTTGTCGGCGCACAGAGCCTTTACATCTGCGCGCGCCTCCGCGCTCTCACCCGGACAGCGGATCGCTCAGTGAATAGTGAAGGACGACCGCAATTGCGGCCGCCTTTAGGATGGCCGCGCCTTCGACAGGCAGATCTGCCGGCTGTGGCGCCTCGGCCTCGACCCAGTCACAGAGGCCTCCCAGCGTACGATCGGCGACGAGTGCGGTGCCAATACTGGCGGTCAGCGTGTCGAAGGCACTGGCACGCTCGGTTCCGGACTGGAAGACGACCTCGAGCTCGGCCCGGTGTTGATGGTGATAGCGCGGCGGCGACAACGTCACCTCGGGTTCGCCCGGTTGGCCGTCGCGCAGAACAAGGGCGGCAAGGGACTGCAACCGCGCATGCAGCGCGGCGAGGACGGTTTCGCGGGTGGTGGGCATTTGCTATTCGATTATTGGAGCCATTGCAGACCGCTGCAAAAAGCCCGAGTCGGGCTATTTATTTTTTCTCGGATGCTGCATCCGCAGTCGGCAGGTCGCAGCCAACTCTTGTTAGTATTTACAGTTTTTCACCTTCACTGACGAGTTACGAACGAGTTTCTCCGTTAATCATCCAGTTTGCCACAGAGTCGGGGCGACAAGGACGGTTCCAGTGGTCATTGCCATCGAACGGGCATACAGGTGATCTGAGCTTTATCCATTATACAGGACACGCAACCATGAACCGCAACACTTTGTACTTGCTTATTGGCCTGCTCGTTGTCGGTCTCGTTGTTGTTGGCTACTTGTACTATCAAGAAAGCCAAAGCGGCGTTCAAATCAAGATCGGAGATCAAGGTATTTCGATCGATGGAAATTAGGCAGTCTAAGCTGGGCGATGTATGCTCTGCTGTCCGCGATGCGTGAATAGCCGGTTCGGGGTTACCGAAATCCATAGCAGGCTGGCGACCGCTTTACGCCGTGAGTGACGGTCGCCGCTGCGAAGTGATCGCATGTAGCAAGTGGTGGCCCCTCCGCATTGCCGCCGCTTCGGTCAGTCTGCGCAACGCCTGCGGCTAACGACCGGACCATCCCGCGGTGCAGCCATCAGCCTATCTGTCCCTCCACCCACTTCGCCACGATCCGCCTCGGCACGCCGTCCGCCGCCCGGTCGGCATCCCGCGCCAGATCCAACCGCTTGCGCAGCTTGACCTGCGGCACCAGCAGGAAGATCGGCACGGTGGTCAACCCGCGCCCGGTTTTCGAGCGGGACGCCACCGCGCGGCCCCTGGTGTTCAGGCGCCCTTCGGCGACCAGCAGGCTGGGTCCACGGCGACGAAAGACAAAGCGCAGGCGAAGCCCGGTGCGGCGCTCCCATTCACCGGGGGTGATGCGACCGCCTTTGCTGCTCTTGTCTGCAGCCGGTGTTGGGATCGCCAGCCAGAACCCGTCTTTCGACCGGATCAGCGGACCGGTGTCATGCGCGCCGATGATCACCGGGGCCTTGGACCAGACCAGCGCCGCCGCGTTCAGGCTGTCGCCGGATTTCGGGAAGCTGGCCAGACGGATGCTGTTGCCGAGCCACGTGCCCAGCCCCGCGCCCGTGATCTGGCCCCGCCAGGCGGATTTCAGGGAGGTGCCCGCCTCTCGCATGGCGGCGGACACCGCCTTTTCCCCGGCGGCGATTTCGGCCTGCATCAGGGCCGCAATGTCGGGACGGATGTCGAGTTTGAGCTTCATCACCGTTGTCGCTGAAAAGGCTTCCGCGCGGCCGGGAATCGCCGGAAATGGCGCGAAGGTGCTATCTGGACGGTTGGTAATGTGAGATAAGAGGCAAACTGGCTGTGAGATGAGAACATCAGCGATCTCGCCATTGAGGCCAAGCGCCGATCGTTCGTTTCTGATAGTGCCAGAGTGACAGGGTTGTTGCCGCATGATGCGGCGCTCCTGCGGTACGTTTCATCCGGATTTCTCGGATGGGCGTGCGAAGAATGGGAAGGACCCAAGATGGCTCTCGAAAGTCTATTCGTTATACTCCTCGTTGGCGCCGTGGCCGGTTGGCTCGCAGGGCTGATCGTCAAAGGCTACGGCTATGGCCTGCTGGGCAATATCGTGATCGGCATTGTTGGCGCGTTTGTGGCTGGCCTCATTCTGCCAAGACTGGGGCTCAGTGTTGGCAGCGGAATTGCCGGTGCCATCATTCATGCCACGGTTGGTGCGGTGATCCTGCTATTCCTGATCCGCCTGGTCAAACGCGCCTGAAGCAGGATCCGGGTGACGACGGTAGCGCGCTGCGGGATCGACTCCACGCAACGCGGACCCGTCCGTAGCAGCCACTCAGGCACTGGGTCGCAAGTCCAGCAACCAGATCAGGCGTTCGCGGTCACGGATTGGCTCTCCCTGAATGGTGAAGCTGTCGGCCCCGATCACGATTAGATCGCCCGTGCGGGGGTGTCACTGGGGAGTGGAAAAGTTCTGGGGGTTCAGAGCGCGAGCAACCTATTCTCTTGCTGTGATGACAGGAGGGTTGACGATGAAAGTACAGATCAGGATCGAGACGGAATTCGGCTGGTGCGAGCGTCGGGTCCATGAAATCAGTATTCTGGAGCGGAGTTTGACGGAGGCTTCCGCGGAAGATCTCGGGTTAAGCCTTGCCGAAGGGAAGGTAATCCTGAGAGAGATCCAAAGGGCAGTTCTGCAAGATCAGGTAGAGGAAATCAGTGAGATCGAACGGGTTTGCCCGACCTGTCAAACCTATTTGCCCATCCATGACCGCCGTTCACGTCGGATCGATACTCTGTTCGGCCGTGTAACCGTCCATGCACCACGGGTCCGCATCTGCATGTGCCGTTTCCTGGGTTTTCCAGAATGCACTGCGGCATTCTCGCCGCTCACGCGGGTAATCCCGGGACAGGCGACGCCGGAGCTTTACAAGCTGCAGGCCGATCTGGCCGCGCGCCATAGCTTTCGTGAAGCTGCGCGCCTTTTGAACGCGCTAACACCATGCGCCAGACAGAACCACACGACAATCCGCAACCGTCTTGCCTCTGTCGCGGATGGCTTGGAAACCCAGTGTGCCGAAATTCAAAAGGCCCTGGAAGTTCAACCTGATAGATCCGAGATGACAGTATTTCTGGATAGCGCCTATGTCCGCTCAAGACCCGAATATCAAAGGCGGAACTTTGAAGTCGTTGTCGGATCAATCGAGAGCAAAACAGGCAGCAAACGCCGCTTTGGATTGAGTCTGGCCGGGGCAGACCATCCCTTGGAATGCCTAAAGTCCAATCTCAAAGCCGCTGGCTGGAGGCCGGGTGCAGCTGTCACGGTGTTGTCTGATGGCGATCCCGCCCTTCCGCGTCTTGTGCGAAACGCAACCAATGGAAACGTCAAACACATCCTCGACTGGTGGCACATATCCGCCCGCATCAGGCATGTGGAGACAACGTTTTACACCCTGCTGTCGCGGATTGAAAACAGTGGGACTTCCGATGTCGAGGCGCTTGTGGAACGTCTACGATGGCGCATATGGCATGGGCAGACGCAACGCGCGCTGGAAGAACTCGGAATCCTATTCCGATATGCCATGCAGGCTCGCGAATGCACCGCTGGGGAAATAAGTGAAGCAGCGCTGTCGGCAGCGGCTCGAACGATGGACCTCCAGACCTACTTGTTGCACAAACTGTCCGCCCTTGTTGACTACGGGCGCCGGAGGCGGCAAGGAAAAGCAGTCTCGACATCCCGGGCCGAAGGCTTGGTCAACGAAATCGCCAATGTCCGAATGGGGAAGAAGCAGCGAATGCGGTGGTCACCAAGGGGAGCCCACAGGGTCGCTACGGTCAGAGCGGCCGTGCTGGACGGAAGACTGTCAGCCCGACACCTCAATGCAGCTTGAACCCCAGATGCTTTCCACTCCCATTAACGATACGATACAAAATTAAAATTAAGGGTACAAATCACCATTGATTCCATGGGACAATTTCAGGCCGGATTCTGATTAATTAGGGAACAATGACAGATAACGTAGCACATCGGGAAAAAGCGCTGCCAAGAGGTTATGACCACACGCGCAGCCTTCAAATTGCGTAGCGGGTGGCATAACCGGGTCCCAGGTCTC
The DNA here is from genome assembly GCF_000768555.3 of Roseovarius mucosus DSM 17069. Taxonomy (GTDB): domain Bacteria; phylum Pseudomonadota; class Alphaproteobacteria; order Rhodobacterales; family Rhodobacteraceae; genus Roseovarius; species Roseovarius mucosus. The sequence continues at coordinate 79,528 of NZ_KN293990.1, read as the reverse complement.
AACCGTGGTTTTGGAGAACCACACCGCTGAGGAGACCGGCTGACCGCCACCTATTCTACCTCTTCGACCGTGCTGGTCGCTATAGACACTTCCAAACACCGCCATGAAGTGCTGATCGGCATCCCGGCAAGAAGCGCAGCCGACGTTTGACAGTGAGAACACGTTGGAAGATTTCCAGCGGCTGTCTGCAGCGCTCGCCAGCTACGATCAGCCGGTGCGGATTGGCTTCGAGGCGACCGGCGCCTGTCATACCCGGCTGATCGAGCACTTCTCAAACTGAGCAGCAATCAGTCTGATATTTTAAACAACACCGCAGATTGCTACCGCATACTTCGAATCAATTTACATCGAGCGTTCATTTAAGAAGGGAACGTGCCATGGCTGAGCCTTCTACAAGGGCTGACAGTTTTGCCTTGGTTAGATCGATCGGAAGGTACTTCATCCCGCAATCCGGTGCCGCCACTATGTTGGCGGCCGGGATGCGCTCTGCCGCGGCGACGAGCCTGTCGCAGACCTCTTCGGGGGTTTCTGACGTCTCGCGACCGAGGTCGAGCGCGCCGATCAGGAAGTCCTTTTTCATGCCCTCGATCAGCGACAGATCCAGGCCCGGCTGTGCGACCTCGATCGACAGTTCGTCGGCGGTGCACTCTTCCAGTTCGCGCAGGAACGAATAGCCTTGGGGCTTGGCCCGGTCCATGATGTAGGCATAACCGAAGCACATGTGGATCACTGTGCGTCCCGCCGCGCCTTGAAGGGCACGATTGATGGCCGGGATGGCAAAGGCGCGGGCCGCTTCGGGTTCGGCCTGCATGTAGGGTTCATCCAGCTGCACGATGTCGACGCCTGCGGCAAATATGTCGGCGATCTCCTCGCGCAGTACGTCGGCATAGGCCATGGCGAGTGCTGCTTCGTCCTCGTAATGCTGGTTGAGGGCCTGCATTGTCATAGTGAAGGGACCCGGCAGGGTCATTTTGGTGAGCCGCTTGCTATTCTGCCGCAGGAAGGCAGCTTCGCGGGCCATTACCGGTTCGCGGCGCTGAATGGGCCCCACGACGCGCGGCACCACCATGGGGCGGCCGCTGCGGCCCGTCTTGGTGCCGGGGTTGTCGAGGTCGAGACCGTTTAGAGACGTAGCGAGATGGTTGGAATAGCTTTCGCGGCGCACCTCGCCGTCAGTGATGATATCAAGCCCAATCTCTTCCTGGTCGAGAATCGCCAGCCGCGTGGCGGCATCCTGGGCCTCGGCCAAGTCGGCCTCGGCCATTTTCCAGAGTGACGTGTCGCGGACGCGCGGCGGCCCCTTGGATCGGAGTTTTTCGCGGTCAATCAGCCAGTCTGGTTGCGGGTAGCTGCCTACGAGGCTAGTCGGGAATCGCGTGTCATACATGGGATTTTTCCTGTAGTTCGGGCCGTCGTGGCGTCAGGCGAGGGCGCTGATTTCTTCGGTGATGTCGTGAACGTGGCCATTTTCGATGGGCATGCAGCGGGCCGGAAAATCCTGAACGAATTCGACGTCCAACTCCTGAGCCCGGTCGCAGAATCGGCCCAGCACGTCGAGCTGTGGAGCAATGAAACGGTCGTGAAGCACGAGGACGGTCCAGTCGTCACGGTCGAGCGCCTCGAATGCGCCTAAGGTCCAATGGGTGTGCGGCGGTCTCCAGTCACCGGGGGCGGAGGTCCAGGTGACAACGGTGTAGTTGTTGCATCTCAGGTAGTCCACAGCCTCGGGACAGAGCAGGTGCTGGCCCATGGCTCCGCTGCCGTTGGGTCGGAAGAACTTGCGCGGATGGGCCAGCTCGCCGAGCGCCTCCTGTGCCGCGCCGATCTCTTCGGCGTAGCGGGCGCGGCCATCCTCGTTGCCCAGAGGTGCGCCATGGGTCATGGTGTGGTTGCCGATCCAGTGTCCCTCGGCGCGGGCTCTTTCGGCAAGTCCACGTGCGGCGGATTCCTCGAGCTGCCGGCCTACGACGAAGAACGTCGCCTTGAGATTCCGCGCGGCGAGAAAATCGAGCAGTTGTTCGGTCGCGCCGGGCCACGGGCCGTTGTCGAAGGTCAGAGTCAGTCGCTTTGGCATTATTGCGCGCCTTGCTCTACTTCCATGATCGCCTGCCGCAGCAGCTTGCCGGTGCGATTGTAGTGGGTCATCAGACGCTCGACCGCGAGGTCGGCGTTTCGCGCGAGCGCTGCTTCGGCGATGCCGTCATGTTCATCTGAGAGGTCACGCGGCGCGCGCCCGCCACCGCAGCGGGACAGATGACGGTAGCGGCTGTTTTCATCGAAGAACTGACTGCAGAGGCGCAATAGCGTGCCCGAGCCAGAGCCCGCGTTCAGCGCCAAGTGAAACTGGCGGTGGTGGCGTTCCCACTGGGGGTCGTAGCGGTCCGACGGCGCGATGGCGCGCAGCCTGTATTTGGCCAACACGATGCCCTCTTCCCAGTTGGGACCGCCGCGCTCAATGGACAGGCGCAAGGCGCGCTCCTCTACGCAGGAGCGCACGTAAAGCAGTTCGTCGAATTCCTGGCTGCTGATCCCGGCCACGCGAAAGCCGCGTTGGTCCTCTCGCACGACGAGGCCGTCCGAGACGAGCGAGCTGAGTGCCTCGCGCACAGGGGTGGCGCCAACGCCGATTTCGCGCGAGAGATGCTCGATCTTGAGCTTGGCTCCCGGCTTCAGCTTGCCGCTGATCACGTCATCGCGGATTCGCATGTGGGTTTCGCTGGTTCGCGAGCGGAACTCGCCACCGGATTCCGAAGACTTTTGGGCCATTGTCATTTGGCTGTATTCTCCCGCATTCGGTCTTACACGGTGACCTTCTCGGCGACGACAGGATTGCGGATCGTTCCGATGCCTTCAATCTCGACCTCGACCGTGTCACCGTCTCGCATCCATACTTGCGGTCTGCGCGCATGGCCAACCCCAGCGGGCGTGCCCATAGCGATCAGGTCGCCGGGTTCGAGCGTCATTATTTCTGATAGGATCTCGACCGTGCGGAAAGCACCGAAAATCATCTGGTCGGTGTTGGAGTCTTGCATGACGTTGCCGTTAAGGCGCGTCTGGATCTTCAGTCCGCTGGCTTGGTCTGGAAGATCGTCAGCGGTGACGATGCAGGGGCCAAGCGCGCCTGTGCCGTCGAAATTCTTGCCCGCAGTCCATTGCGCGGTGAGACGCTGGTAATGACGGACGCTGCCGTCATTGAAAGCAGTGTAGCCAAATATCACTGAAGCGGCTTCGGCGGCCGAGACGTGACGGCCGCTGCGGCCGATGACAATGGTGAGTTCTGCCTCGTAATCGAGCTGTTCAGAGCATTCCGGCAGGATCATCGGATCCTGCGGACCGATCATGGAACTGGACGCTCGAAGGAAAAGCGCGGGGTACTCGGGCACGGCGTGCCCGCCTTCCTTGGCATGATCGGCGTAGTTAAGGCCCAAGCAGACAATTTTGCCCGGGTCGGGCATCGGTGTTAACAGCTTGCAGTCCGCAAGAGGTCTGCGCGCCGCGCCGGGCTGGGCCAGGCGGTCGGCCAAGGTGGCGTGCACATCGGCCTCCGCACCGATCAGGGCACGCATTGTCTTGGGCGCATCGGGCCAAGCGGCTTCGATATCGACGATGTCCGAATCGATCATGGCGCCCAGTCGGGCCTGACCATCTTTTTTATACCTGACGTAGCGCATCGTACCTCGCTTGCGTGTGTTCGTTCAAATACTGGTGTCGAGTGTTGAGTCTACTATTATCGATAAAACTTTAATCCTCAAGGCAAAAGAAAGAATATCGATTTTTATTGACAGAGTGACCAGTGGTTATAATGATCGGCTGCAGCAGCAGGGGGCATGTCGTGTTCCTGCGGGCCAATTCAGGCGCACGCCTTGTGCGCTGCTAAGAAAGCGCGCGCCAACTGGTACGCGAGGGAGATAATATCATGACTTCAATTCGCAATATTCTGGCGGTCTCGCTGACCGCAACTCTGGGCTTGGCAGGAGGCGCGTTCGCACAGTCTTTCCCTGATAAGCCTATCACAATGATCGTGCCTTTCGCTGCCGGAACTTCGACCGATACGGTCAGTCGGCTGATCGCCGAGGGCATGTCGGAGGAGCTGGGTCAGACCGTAGTGGTGGAGAACCGCGCGGGGGCTGGTGGCAGTGTCGGCACCCAGGACGTGGTGAGCGCCGACTCGGATGGCTACACCATCGCCATGGGCACGGTGGGCACGCTGGCGATCAACAAATCGATCTTTCCCGAGCTGCCCTACGACCCCGAAAGCGACGTGACCCCGATCGCCTTTGTTGGTTACACGCCGACGCTGCTGGTTGTAGGGGCCGATACCGAGTTCGAGACGCTGGACGACCTGGTCGAGGCGGCCAAGGCGGACGAGGGTGTCACCTTTGCCTCGACTGGCAATGGCACGTCAACGCACTTGGCTGGCGAACTGCTGAAGACGCTGAGCGATACGAATATGATCCACGTGCCGTTCGGGTCCGGCGCTGTAGGATTGGCGGCGGTGATGTCGGGCGAGGTGGATTTCATGTTCAACCATCCGGTATCAGCCAAGCAGAACGTGGACGCGGGCAAGCTGCGGGCGCTGGGCGTTAGCGGTGCCGCCGGTTCGGAAGTGGCGCCCGAAGTGCCGCCAATTAATGAAAGCTTCGAGGGCTTCGATCTGATCGCCTGGTGGCTGATGCACGGGCCTGCGGACATGCCTGCCGACGTGGCCGAGGCGCTCAACAACGCGGTGACGACCGCCATCGCGTCGGACGCGGTGACGGACTATTTCGCCAAGAGTGGCATTTCCAAGGGCGACATGGCCTTTGGCGAGCTCAACGCCTTCATTTCCTCGGAAGTGAAGAAATGGGGTGACATCGCCAACGCGGCCAACGCACAAGCTGACTAACGCGATTGCAGCGGCAAGGACCGGGGGCTGCGGGTGATCAGCGCGGCGCCCGGTCTTGCCATCTTGACCGGCACATGGAGTTCCGCGGAATGCTACGCAAACGCAATGTTGCGCACGATGCCTTCTGCATCGTGATTATTGGCTTCGGTCTTTTCGTAATCTATGGCGGAATCGAGCTGTCCATCGGCACGATGCGCCGGATCGGGCCGGGTTTCTTCCCCTTGGGACTTGGTGGGCTAATGGTCCTGCTGGGTATTGGCCTGTTGTTCGAGCGACAGGAGGAGACAGAGGAAGACACGCGAAACCTGCGCGGTCTTTTCTGCGTGTCGTTGGCGCTAGCGTCGTTTGCCGGCCTCCTAGAGACGATCGGACTGTTCCCGGCCACGATGGCGATGGTCCTGCTGGTCGTGGCCGCCGAGCCCGACCGCATAACGCCACTGACCGTTGCGGGGATCATCGCGGGGCTGTGGGCGGTGGGATATTTCCTGTTCGTCGCGGTCCTGCGGTTGCCGCTGGAGCCGGTTTCTTCCGACATCTGGCCGGTGTTTTAGACATGGAGTTGCTGTCAAATATCGCGCTGGGCTTTGAGACGGCCTTCACCGCGGAGGCGCTTTTCTACTGCTTTCTAGGCTGTTGCATTGGGACTTTCGTGGGGGCGCTTCCGGGGATTGGACCGATGGTCACGATTTCAGTCGCGCTGCCGCTGACCTTCGGGCTAGACCCGACCGTGGCGCTGATCATGCTGGCCGGCATCTTCTACGGTGCGCAATATGGTGGGTCGATCTCATCGATCCTGCTGAACCTGCCGGGCACCGCCTCGACCGCGGTGACTGCGCTTGATGGTTATCCGCTGGCGCAGTCGGGACGGGCGGGTTTCGCGCTGTTCATCAACGCGGTGGCATCTTTCTGTGGCAGTTCAATTTCGATCCTTGTGGTCATGGCCTTTGCACCCGCGATCGCCGAGATCGCGTTGCGATTCAATTCCACTGAATACTTCGCGGTGATGGTTTTGGGGCTCGTGGCGGCCTGCACGATCGGGGGTGGATCGCCGCTGAAATCGCTGATCATGGTGGTGTTCGGCCTGATCCTAGGGATCGTAGGTATGGACATCAATTCTGGTGCGATGCGCTATACCTTCGGGTTTCTGGAACTGACGGACGGGATCAGCCTGATCTCGGTTGCAATGGGTATGTTCGGAGTCGCCGAGATCGTACGCAAGATGGCGAGCCCGTCTACGGACGGGTCCCGAAGCATGGTGCGGGACCTGTCGCTGGGATCCATGCTGCCCAGCCGAAAGGACCTATCGCGGCTGTGGCTGCCGACGTTGCGCGGCACCGCAGTGGGCTCAATGATCGGGGCGCTGCCCGGCGCAGGCCCGACGGTAGCGGCGTTCATGGCCTATGCCACCGAGAAGAAGATCGCGCGCGACCCTGCCCGGTTCGGTCGGGGTGCGCCCGAGGGCGTAGCCGCGCCCGAGGCGGCCAACAACGCCGCGGTGCAGGCGGCCTTCATACCGACTTTGAGCCTGGGGATTCCCGGCGACGTGGTCATGGCGATCCTGCTGGGCGCAATGATCATGCACGGGGTGGTGCCGGGGCCACAATTCATCTCGAACGAGCCGGCGATGTTCTGGGGGCTGCTGGTCAGTTTCTGGCTGGGCAACCTGATCCTGCTTTTCCTGAACTTGCCGCTGATCGGCCTCTTGGTGAAGATCATAACCGTGCCGGGGCGAATCCTGCACCCGGTGGTGATCTTCTTCATCTGCCTGGGTTCCTACAGCGTGGCCAACAACGTTTTCGACGTGTTCGTGACGCTGATCTTTGGCATGTTGGGGTACCTGCTGATGCGGCGGGGGTTCCACCCCGCGCCGGTGCTGCTGGGGTTCATCCTGGGCCCGATGATGGAAGAGAACTTGCGCCGGTCGCTGGTGATCGCGCGCGGCGATCCCTCGGTCTTCCTGGAGCGTCCGGCAAGCGCGGTTATGCTGGGGCTAGCGGTCTTGCTGATACTTTTGCCGCTGAGAAAGCCCGTGATCCGCATGCTGAATAGGAAGCCGGGCTAGAACACTATCCGAAACTCCAACGCAGCTCCAATCTCAAGCGCGTTCGGTCTCGCACGAAAGGATTTTTCAGTAATGCACTATGGGAGTAAACGCCCTGACGAACTGCCTTTTAACCCTTTCAAGGCAATCATCGCACCCAGACCGATTGGGTGGATCGGCACCCTGAATGCGAAGGGTGTACCCAACCTCGCGCCTTATTCGTTTTTTAACGGCGTGGGTTCCGGGCCGGACATGGTGATGTTCGCCAGCGAAGGAAAAAAACACTCGTATACCAATGCGCGTGACTCCGGGGAATTCAGCTTTTCTCTCGTAACTGCTGAATTATCCCATGCGATGAACATTTCGTCTGGAAATGTGTCGGAAGAGATTAATGAGTTCGAATTGGCAGGCCTTGAGGAGGGTCGGCCTGTCGAGATTCAGGCGCCTTTCGTTGCCGCCAGTCCCGCCGCATTGGAATGCGTGACGGTTGATGCGTTTCAACTCAAGGATCGGCACGGCGTGCTGATCGACAAATTCATCATAGTCGGCGAAGTCGTGCAAACGCATATCAAGGATGAGTTCCTAAGAGATGGCTTCTTCGCAACGACCGCAGCCCAACCCATTGCCCGAATGGGGTATCGAGATTACACAAGTGTAACGAATGCATGGAGCTTAGCCCGCCCCGACGATCCGGTGCAAAGCGGCTTTTCCGACCCTAATGCACTTTGAAAGTTAAGGGGAGTAGGCAAGATGAGGGGTTGGTTGTTATGACGTAGCGATTGTTCAAAAGGACGACCGACATAAGTGTACAAATTATGTACGAAACGGTGAGCCGTCCTTTTCCAGGCGCTTTGCGATCCGCCGACGCGCATGCGTCCAGCAATGAACCATCGTCCCTGGGCCCTTGGGGAAGCCGAGGGCATTAACGGCACTGCGGTCGCGCGCTTAGTAGGGCATCACCACGGGAGGGCAGTGCCGCCATGACCCCGTTCATCGGCGACAATGGCCCAGAAGTAGTCGGTTTTCGTCGCCCGGGATCAAACACGGGCGCGCGGGCTTCATCCATGAACACATGGTATGCACCCTTTACCCGCTCCCTATCGTGATCTGCAGTGGGGCGCAGGTGAAATCAGGCGCGCCCTACCCAGTTGCCTAGGGTGGCCCGGTCCAATATAATTCCGTGACGAGCGCAAATCTCGACCTGGCGGCAAAACAGGAGGTGGTCGCCGAACTTGGCCACCATAATCTGGGCGATTATCCGCTCCACGCGGGGCAGATGCTTCAGGAGAACCGGCGCTGTCGGCAGCGGCCCGAACGATGAGGCTCCAGAGCTACCTGACCCGTCACGTGTCTGCTCTCATCGACTGTGGGCACAGGCGGCGGCAAGACAAAGCCGTCTCAACACCATAGTCCGAAGGCTTGGTCAACGGAATCGCCAAAGTTCTAATGGGATAGAAGCAGCGAATGCGGTATTCATCAGGGGCTGTCCACATGGTCGCTACTGTAAGAGCGGCAGCTTTGGACGGAAGACTTGTAGTCAGGCAACTCAACGCCGCTTGACCCTCTGATGATTTCCACTTCCACGCAACACCCGGCTTTACGGACACCAGAGGAGGCCACAGCCTGCCTGATCAGATCAAGTCCTCGATACGAACTGGCAGGTGGCGTGCGCGTATCCCGGTCGCATGATAGACGGCGTTGGTGATCGCCGGGGCTACGCCTGCAAGGACGACCTCACCAAGGCCCTTTATACCAGACCGGTTCACCATCGGATCGGGTTCATCGATGAAGCCGACGTCTATCGACCCTATATCCGCATTGACCGGCACCAGATACTCGGCGATGTCGGCGTTGAGGACCCCACCATAGCGCTCATCCACCTCTCCGGCCTCGCGCAAGGCGCCGCCGACACCCCAGACGACGCCACCGATTGCCTGGCTGCGCGCCGTGCGTGGGCTCAAAACACGCCCGCAATCAAACATGCTGACCACTCTTGGTATGCGGATGCGGCGCGTGGTCGATTCTATCCGGACTTCAACGAAATGCGCCGCATAGCTGTAGGTGACGAAGTCGGGATACATCGGACCTGTCGGTGCGACATGGCCGGTGTCAATTTCGCCCAAGGCTTCTTTGTTTTGGCCAGGTGCGAATGTTGCGGCATTAACCGAAAGCTCGCTGCGGCCAGCGAGTGTAAGAATTTCTGCTGGTGATGACCCCTCGGGGGCATTCGTGCCGAGTGCGTCGAGCGCGTTGCGCAGCGCCTCGCAGGCTGCCTCGGCAGCGGGAATTGATGAGGCAGAGCCCCAGGAGCCGGCCGTCAGCATCTGCGGCACGCCGCTGCGAGTATCGCCAAGGATCGCCGTCACGCTCTCCGGCGCCACGTTGAGGTGTCGCGCAACGACGTTGGCGATCGCGGTCCGGATGCCTTGTCCCATTTCGTGGACGCCGAGGCTGATCTCGATCACGCCTTCACGGGTTGCACGAATAGTGGCGCGATTGGGACCACCTGCTCCGGCATAAAGGCCGATGGCAACCCCCATGCCGATGAGGTCGCCGTTTTCGGCGAGCATCGACTGCGGCGCCGGTGTTCGCCTCTCCCAGCCAAACATCTCAGCACCGCGACTGAGACACTTGGATACGTGCCGCGAAGAGTGCGGCAGACCGGATACGATATCAGTTTCTGTATCGTTCAAGAGCCGGATTTGCACGGGATCCATCTCGAGCTCGTACGCAAGTTCATCAACCGCGCTCTCTATGGCAAATGCCGTAGCATGTTCGAAGGGCGCTCGCATATAGCCCGGCGTGGGCGTATCGGTGCGTACCAGCCGGGCAAAGCTGCGGAACGCGCCATAGCCGTAATGACGGGCGGCAGTGTCGGCATGCTCAGACTGAAAGAAGTCATGCATGGATGTTTGCGCATCGACGTCATAAATCGCCGCTGTGAAACGGCCAGTGCTGTCGGCTGACAGGCGCACGCGCTGACGCGTGGCCGGCCGGAAGCTCGAATCGTGGAAGACCTGCCTTCGCGGCACGACTACCTTGACTGGCCTTCCAAGTTCACGTGCCGCGAAGGCTGTGAGAACCTGCTGCGACTGCATGGTATTCTTTTGACCAAAGCCACCACCGATGTAGGGCGAGATAACTGTGATATTGTCCGCAGAAACTCCCAGTTGTTCGGCGAGGCCGAACTTGCAGGCACCGGCACTTTGTGTACCTTCATAGACGGTAAGGTGGTCGCCGTCCCACGCTGCCACGGTTCCGATGAGCTCCATAGGATTTTGGTGCTGTTGAGACATGGTGTAAGTCCCATCAACCTTGACCGGCGCAGCCGAATAGGCCGCCTCGGCGTCGCCGACAACAATGTCTTCAATTGGCCAAGCTGTGGCGGCCTCAGTCTGCGGAACGGCTTCCGCACCCTTGCTGTTTAGTGCAGACGCGAAGGGCACTTCCTCATATGTGATGAGGATACGTGAGGCCGCGTCTATTGCGGCTTCAAGTGTGTCAGCCACGACAAGCGCAACCGGCTGCCCGCGATATGCCACCTGCGGCGTCAGAACCGGCGAATAGCTCTGAAAGGCAAAGCCGTGCTGCATAATGAAGCGCGCCGGCTTCAGGGTTCCGGTCTGCTCGTGGGTCACGATCAGCCTGACGCCGTCGACGGCCTTGGCCGCCGACAGATCCATGGCCGCTATGCGACCCTTTCCGATCGTGGCGGTTGTAAAGGCTCCATGCGTGAGGCCGGCTGGATTATTGTCAGTTCCGTAGGTCGCCGTACCGCGCACTTTATCATAGGCATCGACACGCGGGATTTCAGTATAGGATCGAGTTTGCATGTCAGAATCTCCCGCTTGCAATGAGCAGTGCGTCTCGAACGACATTGGCGCCGAGTTCTACCTTGAAGGCGTCGTGTTGTCTGGTGGCCGCGTCGGTAAAGGCGAGTTCGCCGGCCGCGCGGGCGGTCTCAGGTGTCAATGGCTTGCCAAGGAGCGATCGCTCGGCTTCGCGGGCACGCCAGGGCACTGTGGCCACTCCCCCAAGCGCAAGCCGCGCATCGGCCACAACGCCCGCCTCAAAGCGTACCGCCGCTGCCGCGGAGACCACGGCAAAGGCGTAGGACTCGCGATCTCGGATCTTGTGATAGGTCGAGGCACGTCCGACAATGTCGGCTGGAACTCGTATCCGAACAATGATCTCCTCTGGCAGGAGGATCGTATCGTGGCGCGGATTATCGCCGGGCTGCCGGTGCAACGCGGAGAGGGGGATGGTCCTCTCTCCATCAGGGCCAGCGATATCGATTTGTGCATCAAAGGCCACGAGCGCCACCGCGAAATCGCCAGGGTATGTGGCAATACAAGCGTCAGAGCCACCGAAGAGTGCGTGGCCCCGATTAAGACCTTCGATCGCCGCACACCCGGATCCGGGCGAACGCTTGTTGCACGCGAACGGAGCGCCGTGCCGGAAATAAGCGCAGCGGGTCCGCTGCAGGAGATTGCCGCCGAGACTCGCCATGTTGCGGAGTTGCTGCGATGCGGCCTTCCACAGCGCTTCTGAGAGCGCTGGAAACTCGTTGGTGAGACGGGCATCCGCTGACACGTCGCTCATGCGTGCGAGGGCGCCGAAAACCAGCTCGTCTCCGGAGGTATCGAAGGCGGCAAGTTCGCCGAGATTATTGATGTCGACGATTCGCTCGGGCTGCTCCACATCGAGCTTCATGAGGTCATACAAGGTCGTTCCTCCCGCGAGCACACGCGTGCTGGCACCGCCTGCGGCAAGCGTGGAGATGGCGGAAGCAAGGGAAGCCGGCCGGGCGTAGGAAATTGGCTGCATGGGTCAACCCTCCATTTTTGGGGCTGCATCCTGGATAGCAGCGACGATTCCGGGATAGGCGCCACAGCGGCACAAGTTACCGCTCATGTATTCACGGATTTGGGCCTCGCTGTTCGTGTGACCTTCGCGTACGCAGGCCACCGCGGCCATGATCTGCCCGGGCGTACAGTAGCCGCATTGCAACGCATCGTGATCAATGAAAGCTTGCTGCATCGGATGGATCGTATCATCATCCCCGAGCCCTTCGATGGTTATCACTTTGTGATCGGCAACCTGTGCCGCCATCGTCAAGCAAGAGGCTACCCGCCTACCGTCGATATGGACTGTGCAAGTGCCGCACTGGCCATGATCGCAGCCTTTCTTGGTGCCGGAGAGTCCGATCGTTTCGCGGAGAGCGTCGAGGAGCGATGTGCGCGGATCTAGCTCAAGATCCTGCATCACACCATTGACCTCAAAGGACACCGGAACCCTTGGAAGGAATTCCGTAGGCGCGGCAACCGAGATCTCTTGAGCCAAGGTTGGCATTCTAAAGCCGAATCCCGTCAACGCCCATGCGGCCGAACCACTTGCGAGAACGGCTCGACGGGTCAGTAGCCACCGCCGCGTTCGTTTGCTTCGCTTCCTGTTTTTGCTCATAATACTTCCTTTCATCGCGTCTTCATTGAAGTTCGGCCATCGTCTGATTGGCGGTTACCCACATTCACCGACTTACTGGGCCACTGGCGGCTGATGGGCTGGATCTCTCGGAGCATTCAGGATCTCGACAGCTTGATCGAAGTTTCCGTCGCGTTCCGCCCAGCGTAGGAAGCCGACGCGTTCCACCAGAATTTCCTTGGGTGTCGGCTTGCGGAGGAACAGATCCATTACTTCGTCGACAAAGGTGTCGAGGGGCATATATCCCTCACGGCTGGATTGACCGGGGGTGAGTTCGGTTTGCACTGCGGGTGGAGCGAGTTCGATGACCTCGACCTTGCCTTTGAGCGAGCGCAAGTTGAACAGTCTGGAGGTTGGTCTGGCTGTTCAAACAGCAACCAGACCCTGAGATGACACCGCCTATATCTGCGAAGAAACCTGGAAACCACCGGATGGCGTGATGGGACCGCTGTTACGGTTCTCTCAGATGGTGACCCTGCATTGCCACGACTGATGCGCGACGCCACCGGTGCGGAGATCAATCACATCCTGGACTGGTGGCATATTTCAATACGCATCCGACATGTGGAAACGACATTCCAAACCCTGTTTTCTTTGCTGGAAGCCGCCGACAGCCTCGCGGTCGAGATGCTGGTAGAAAACTTGCGTTGGCGCATATGGCATGGCCAAACGGCTCGGGCATTTGAAGCGATTGAAACGCTGTTCGAATTTGGCATGCGCGTGCGAAGCCAAACTGTTGGCAGAACGAACGACGCAGCGTTTTCGGCCGTTGCGCGCACAATGGAGCTGCAGACCTATCTAGAATACAATCGCGCGGCACTTGTCGATTATGGTCGACGGCGTCGAAATGGGAAAGCGGTATCGACATCGCGGGCTGAAGGTTTGGTTAACGAGATCGCCAACGATCGCATGGGCAAGAAGCGCCGAATGCGCTGGACCCCGCAGGGCGCACATCGCGTGGCAACGGTTCGGGCCGCAGTCCTGGATGGAAGGCTCGGCGAAAGGCGTCTCCGAGCAGCCTGATCCCCAGGTTCTTTCCACTCCCCAATGACAGCGGGGCTACCTACTTCCAGCGTCAAGTACATAACGAGAATCCGGAAGTTGGTGAGTAAGGTTACGCTAGCGACCTCGAGCGAACTTGGGGGTCCAGCTTTCAATCAATGAGGCTTCCTCTTCGTAGTCCTCGCCATCAGGGTCGTCGGCAAGTTCTTCGCTGGAAAGGACTGTGAGAGTAAAGCCGTAAGCGCCGAGACCGATAACCTCTTCATCCAACGCAAGCCGTCGCGCGCAAGAGAACCATTCAGCAAGGCTGGTTTGCCCACATATCGAGCGCGCGGACCGGATGTTTTGCGTATCAGCGTTGAAACGCAGGGTATGGGTTCTCGGCAGCGGAGTACCCTTTTTGAGGAACGTGAGCTTGTCGAGTTTCTTGAAACTTTCCGACAAGAAAGCGTATGCGGCCTTGTCACCGGAACTGACTACGACCGCCATCGGATAGTCGCAACATTCGGCGGCTCTGATAGCAGAGGCCGTAAGCGAGCATTCTGCCAGCTGGCTTAGCGCGACGATGCCATCCAGACCGACACGGTTTCCCCCAATCACCTCACCAACCAGCTTGGAGGGCATTAGCAACCCAGACGCAAAATGATCCGCCTCTAGCTCTATCGAGCTGGTCCCTTGTGAAAACCCTGCTCTTGAAATGTGGATCGGCGCAGTTTTCAAAATCTCCTCGGGATGCCCCTCGAGAAAATAGTGGCCAAGCTCGTGCGCTACGGTGAACCTTCGAAACCCTTCGCTCTTGATATTGGTGGCGTAGAAGATGCCAACGCTGTCATCATGGAAGATGATCCCGCCGCTCACGCCAACCTGGCCCGGATCCTTTGGCTCGACAAAGATGTCTTCGCGCTCCGCAATCACAAACGGATCAACGGGGAAGGTATCGTAGCCCTTCTCTCTTGCTTTGAGCTCGCCTTGGCGCCGCGCCATTTGAATTCGGAATTTGCTCACTTACCCGACTTTCTTTGGTTCATGAGGTCGATCATCATCTGGATATGTTCTCGGTCGTCATCCGATAAATTTTCTTCACCGCGAAAAGCCGTCGTTGCCCCGGCCATGTCGTTAGTCCTGCCGAGCAGGTAGTCTGATGTAACGCTTAATGCTTTGGCGAGGGTCCGAATGTTTGCAAAGGAAGGCTTGCGCCGTTCCTTCTCGAAGTGGCCGATTGCTGATGGCTGTAACCCTGTTTTCGCCGCAAGCTCTGTTTGGTTGATCCCTCGCGCCTCTCTAGCTAGCCGCAACCTGTCACCAAACCCGCCGTTGGAATCCGTAGAATTTGACATGACGCTCCCGCATATGTTACTATGACGATATCGTAGGATTCACGCCGCTTGCTCGCGGCTTCTTTTTTGACTTTCTATCCTACGAAAGCGTCAAAAACTGTAGGACGGATCGGGGAATCCGTCAAGCCTGAGGGGGCAGAAAAACATGAATATCAGGACGAACCTCGAAGATTTTGCCCGCAGCCTGGAGATCGATCCCGTTGAAGCTGCGCTGATGGACGTTGCGCGCGCCGTTCAGATCACCCGCTCCATGCACGATGAAGCCGACAGGCATTTTCGTGGACTCGCACAGCATGTCGACCGCCCTGGTAGCCCTCTCGAGGACTTAGTGCTTGAGGTCTATCCATCCGGCAGCTTTGCAATTCACGCGGCAACTCGGTCACGCCTTAAGACCGACCAGCACGACGTTGACGCCGTGCTCGAGATCGCGATCCCTCCTCGTACCGACCCCGCATGGGTGCTTGAGCAATTGTACAAGGCGATCAAAGGCGAAAATGGCAGCACGTATTACGACTATCTGATTGAGAAAAACAGCCGCTGTATCACGGTTACCTACCCAGACGGCGTCACGGTCGATCTGATGCCAGTCGTTCGCATCGACGGGACCCCCGAACGCGTGGCGACCTTGTTTCACTACAAGCCCGAGACGGACGAGCGGTACCAAAAGGAGGTCAACCCGAAGGGTTTTGCCAATCACTTCAATGCTCACGTCGAGATCAGCGAGACGTTTCAGAAGCGCTTCGACGCGCGTCGTTACCTCGTCGATGGCGAAACCTACACCGAACTGGCCACGCGGCTGTCAAATGAGACGTCTGGTCTGGCGCTGCAAAAGGCAGACACTCACCCGATGCCAGGCCACGTCCCGCTCGACCAGAAATCGCCTCGCGTGGTTGCCCTACAACTGATCAAAAGGTTCCGCGATAAACGGTATCGTAAGCACGACGATCACCGTGGCAAACGCAAACCCCCGGCCGCCATTATCGCAGCAATTGCAATCGATGGCGGCCCTGGAAACGACAGTTTGGTCGATGAAGTGATTGCGATTGCCAAGCGTATGCGCTGGCAGATCCGCAATGCCGAACAGAACCTGCGGTTGCTTGAAGTTCGCAATCCGGCACATTACCCGGACCTCTTTACCGATCGTTGGCCGACCCAAAGGAGCGATCAACAGCTTTGGGCGGCGGACTTGCTCACCCTCATCGAACGCCTCGAAAACCTAAAGCGGGTTGGCTTCGATCCGGCAGTAATCCAATCGACGTTTGACGATCTGTTCGGCGAAAAGGCCGGTGAGACCGCTCTGCAGGCCTATCATCGTGCACAGACTGTCCAGCTCGAACATGGTGCGCTCGGCATGACATCGAGCGGGCATTTGAAACCTGCGGCACCAGTTTCGTCCTTGGCTGCTCCGGCTCTTGGTGCTGGGATCGCATCCGCACCAGGTCTCGTGAGGCCTGCACGCGCGAATACGAACATGGGGGGCAATGTACCTGATGATAACTGTTGGTGATCAGATTGCGGACATGGCCGATGTCTATCCCGAATGGTCATGCGACCGGCTGAGCCAGCGAACATGTGTCTGGGAGGGGCATCTGCAGCCACACAGAACGACGTACCGGCTGCGGGTAGAGTATACGGAACCCCTATTGCTCGAAGGCAGATCAAACCTGTACCTGCAGCCACTGGTTGAGGTTCTTGAACCGACATTGCAAAGGCGTTTCGGTAACAAAGAAGGGTCCCTACCGCATGTTTACGTGTCTCATCCGCGAACAGAGCGTACGGGGCCATTCCTCTGCCTCTTCGACGACGAAGCGGATCAATGGTCGCCAGATGACCTGATCAGCAATACGACCATTCCCTGGGCGTCCAACTGGCTGAGCTGCTACGAAAGCTGGCTCGCTTCGGGAAAATGGTTTGGGACCGGCAAACACATCAGAAGTCAGTCAGGCGGGCGATCCAGGTTGGCGGTACTTATGGAGATATTTCATGGCACAACCTCAATCCCGCCGCTCGCAGGGCACCATCTTTCACCGTCGAGATCAACTCGAATGGCCCGCAGATGATCTTCGCATACTGTCCATTGATGGCGGCGGCATAAAAGGCATTCTGCCTGCGGCGGTGCTGGCGGAATGCGAGCGTCGTTTCTTGAAGGGCGGTTCGGCAGCTAGCTACTTCGACATGATCGCTGGCACTTCAACCGGAGGAATAATCGCACTCGGCATGGCAGCAGGAATGCGCGCCGAGGAGGTTCTGGAAATCTATATGCGCCACGGGTCGGAAATATTTCCCCGGCCTTGGTCTCCGCCAACTCGAATTGGTCGCGCGCTGCGATCTGCTTACCAGTTCGCCAGCGATCTTGCCGTCTATCGATACAACCGCGAACCCTTGGAGCGAGCGCTTCGAGACCGCTTTGGCAACAGGAAACTGGGCTCGGTCAATGTGCGTTTGAACATTCCCGCTTTCGATGGGTTCAACGAGGTCAACGTCCTCAAGACCCCGCACCACCCTGACTTCCGCCTCGACTGGCAGGAAGAACTGGTCACGGTGGCATTGGCGACATCCGCTGCACCGACGTTCTTCTCGACCTACCGAAACGGCACCCGGCACTTTGCCGATGGCGGTGTTTGGGCGAACAACCCCGTCATGGTGGCGCTGGTGGATGCCATGAGCTGTTTCAACGTCGACAGGCACAAAATCGAAATCCTGAGCCTTGGTTGTGGCGATCAAGACCTTCGTATGACTGATGGTCAAATCAAGCGCGGCGGCATGTTCCACTGGAGAACTATCATCGAAAGCGCGATGCACCTACAAAGTCAGAACGCCCTCGGTCAGGCAGGGCTGTTGATCGGGCGAGACCGCATGCTTCGTCTGACATCCGTTCCAACGCTCGAACCGATTGCGCTTGATGACTTCGCGCGGGCAAGTGCCGAACTGCCACAGCAGGCGAAGCGGCTTGTCGAGGAAAACGCCGAACGGCTTGAGGCATTCTTCGATGTGCCTCGGCTTGCTGGTGCGTTTTACCATGGACCGAGTAACGTAAAAGGTGCGACTTAGAGTTGGGCCACATTCGCCGATAGTATCGGATGACTCTACTATGAGTAGCCATCGGCCTTTTCCTCACAGGAAAGACTGATACTCATCCATGAATGTTGCAACCTGCAAAAGGCCCTGTGCTTCTGACTTGTGAATCAGCGACGCAGCATTGAGCGCCGGATTCCTGAAACGCTCGCGCATGCGGCGCAGGGCCAGAATGGCCTCCGAGGGATCCAACTCGATTGTGTCGGCGATGAAGTCGTCGGCGGAAATCGCCTGGATGGCGTGCGGGTCCAGGGCCTCGGACGGGAAATCGGCTAGATTGTCCGTCACTATAACGGACGCTGACGTTGCGATGGCGGCGGCGAGGACATGATTGTCGTCAGGGTCTGGGAGGGCAAGTTTCTCTTCGAAAATTTCATAGCCCGTCACCAAAGCTTCTGGGAAGGCGGCTTCTATGGCCGCCCTCTGACGCACACCGTCGGTCTCGCCCTTCGTGATCTGAAAGATGGCTTTCTGAGTCTCGTCCAGAATGCGACTGCTCCACCGGGGCCGGAACAGTCCGGCCTCGGCAAGGCTGAGCAGCATATTTCTACGAAGCGCGCCGCCTATGACGCATGCATCGAGGAGAGCCGTGAACCGATCTGCGTATCGGCTCATATAAGGCCGTCCTCGGCATCCATCACCGCAAGATCGCCCAACGCGTCTGATCTGGCAGCGTCACGCTTTTCTTTGTAAGCAAACAGATCATTCGCGCGGACGCGGCGATGCCGTCCTGTCTTCGTGAACGGAATTTCTTTCTCCTCAAGAAGCTTCACCAGGAATGGACGCGACACGTTGAGCAAGTCTGCTGCCTGCTGTGTCGTCAGCTCGGCCTCTACCGGGATCATCCGAAACCCGCGACCGCTCGATACGAGGCGCAGCACCTCGAGAAGAGATGCTGTGAGGGCCGGTGCAAGGGTTACGGTGTGGACTTCGCCGCTTTCAAGGGCAAGCGACAGCGTAGTGGGCTCGCCTTCCTTGATCTGGGAAGCGACAATTGTTCTGAGTTGTTCAGCGTTCTTGATCTCCACCTCATCGGGCAAGCGATCAAAAAACGCCTCTTTTCTGAGGGCGTTCATCTTGTCTCTCCAGTTCTCACGACTTGAGTTAGATATAGGATAGCTTCCATTCGAAACAATCGCAATACTCGAAATACTCGAAATACTCGAAATATTCGAAATTCACTAACGCCATGTGAACGAGCCGCACGACCGATTGCCGCTAGGCCACTAAGCCGAGCCGACCACCCCCGCATCCACCAGCTGCTCGCGATCGGGAAGATCGCGAAGGCTCTCCAACCCAAACGCGACAAGGAACTGCTCGGTGGTGACGAAGGTATAGGGCGCCCCGCGTCGAGGCGACCGCGGCCCGGTCCCGATCAACTCGCGCGCATGCAGCCGACCGATCAGGTCGCGGCTGATCTCCTTGCCGAAGATATCCTTGAGCCTGTCGCGGGTGATCGGCTGGTGGTAAGCGATGGCCGCGAGGACCGCGACATCGAACTCGCTCAGATCCAGCAGCTGATCCCCGACATCCGCCGCGGCGCGGATCGCCGGCGCATAGGCGCTCCGCGTCCGGAATATCCAGCCGCCGGCAACTTGCGCGATCTCGAAGGCCCGCCCCTCCAGATCGGCGGCAAGGTCCTCAACCAGCAGATCGACCGAGGCCCCCTGCCCCACGACCCGCGCCAGATCCTCACGTGGCACCGGCGCGGCACTGGCAAACAGAACCGCTTCGATCCGGCGCATCCATTCGCGCCAGCGCAGATCGGGCGGCAGGTCGGTCAACTCGCGATCAAGCTCCGGCTCAGGGCGATCCTTCGCCATCGCTACACCCCGTAGAGCCGGAAGGTGTCGCGGCCGGTCAGCTCACGCACCGCGCCGAGATCGACCAGCCGGTCACACAGCCGCCGCGCGGCGCGGTCCGGCAGGGGCAGAGCCGAGGGCGCCACCGCGTCGCGGGAAAGGAACATCTCGACCGCGTCGTCCGCCCCCTTCGCCCGAAGCTTTGGCGCGACCGCCGTCAAATGCGCCGCCCGGCGCGAAAGGTCAGCCGACAGGCGCACGGCCTCGACCGCCGAAGAGATGAGCGCGCGATGACAGGCCAAGCGTAGTTCTTCGCCTCGCTTGCGCAGGTCGGCGCGTTTCAGTCCCGCGGCCAGCAGCGGCACGAGATGATCCCAGCCAAGCGCCTGGGCGAGGGCCGCATCGGCAAGGATCAGCGCAGGCACCTCTTGGCGTGGCGCCTCGATCAACACGGTTTCCAGAACGGTCGCGGCGCGCGCCACCAAGGCGCCCTGCCCGGCATCGATCCACGCGGCGATCTGGGCCGGCACAACAGCCGGCAAGGCCCGGCCCAAAGCCTTCACCGTCACCGCTCGGCCTGCCGCGCGCCGCCACGACTGATAGACCTCTCCCGCCGGTCCCGGCAGGCCACCGCGGCGCATCAGATGCACCGCGTCTCGCAAGTCCCCTGCCCGCTCGGGGCGACCGGACAAGGCAACACAAGCCTCTGCCGCCCGCAGGCCCAGCCGATCCCGCAACAAGGCTTGGGGCACAGGGCCGCATCCCAACACAACATCCAGATGACACAGCGCCGCGCCAGACAAAAACGCAACATCTTCAAGGCTTTCAGCACGCGTGGCGGTGACCCAGCCCGGCAGTTGCGATAGGGTGCTCAGGTCGTCGGAGATCGTGGAGGACAGATATGTCATACCACAACCCTAATCTATCGCGGCGCTTTCGTCCACAGTATGATGTGCAAACCGCCCCACTCTGCGCCCCTGCGTTATGTCCAATAAGTTTGCATTATCGGACATCACAAACTATGATCAGCGATATGCAGGAAATCACCCGGAAATCGCGCTCAGCGTGTCGGAATGCCGGAATTAGTGAGATTCAAGCACTTCCCTGAAAAACATACCGGGGTTCATGAGATTCTGTAGCGACATTTGTGAGACTGGACATACCGGAGTTTATGAGACTGGCGTCCACGTGCGGCTTTCTCGGCGGTCTGGCGGACTCTCTCGTCGCGTTCAGCGCGCCAGAGCCTTGCTGAGATACGTCGCCTCACCGACAGAGGCCATGCCCTAAGCACATCCTTCACCCGCTCCTGACCGTCGGCGTCGCTGGCAAGCAAGACCTTTATCACCCGAGCGACAGGATCCTCCGCGATCCGGCCAATACCAACCGTCAATGCGAAGGCCTGCAACAGCGAGCCTTGGGCCAGAGCATGCAGACCGGGGCGGACCGGTTTGACCAACACGGGCGCAACGTGATCGTATTCCGGTACGATGACGGCTAGGGCCTGCCGAATGATCGGTGTGGTCAGAAATGCATGGTAGTCGCGCCGGGTCCCTAATGACATCCGAGGCTGCTCTGAAACATTCGGTGGCGACGCCCGGCGATGCCGTGTCGTCAGAAAGAGCAACATCTCGACCGGCCCGAAAGCCCCCTGCCCTTCTCCTCGGGCCCAAGAATCCAGAACAGCAGCCCCAGTTTTGGCATGTGACTGCAGCGCCGCGAGATGCGCAGACCCCAAGATGTCAGGTAGGATGGCACCGCCAACATCACGAAAATCTATGCTGTGAATTGGGCACTGAAACATCCAAGGAAAGCTCGGAGCCTTGCGGTGAACATCCGCCGGACAAGATGGGCAGTGATGCCGGGTCTTCCGCGCTATCATGATCCGCGCGTCCGGTGTGATTTCCTGAAATGTCATCGCCTGCAACGCCACCTCCGAAACCCCAGTCCGAGCTGCGATTAAGGCCCCCTCCCCTGCCGAAAGACGCCATTCCAAATCGAACACATCGCGCTGGAGAAGACCGAGCTCACCAAGAAACTCCGGTACCGTCATGGCATAGAACGCCGCCATTCTTGCGAACCACGACGAAAGCCGCTCGTCGATTTCAGGTGGGAAAACAACCGGCAGACGGCCCAGCCCCGTCACACAGGTTCTCCCAAAACCGCCTGCAGTTTGCCGGCGCTTGAAATATCGCTCGGCACAATCCGCTCCTCTCCGCTCTCAATAGCGGCGATCGCCAGTTGTGACATCACCGAGAAAATGCCGGAGGTGATACCGCCAGTGACACTCAGAATCCGTGTGAGCATCTTCTCATCGATCTGGCTTTCGCACCGCAGCGGCAAGGTCCGTTGAAGCGTGCTGATCAATCCAATGACATCCTCCCCGTCCCGCCAGGGCGGCAATGCAAAAGCCTCAAAGCGGCGGACAAGTTGATTGTCGGTGCGCAGCGCGTTGCGCGCCTGCGCAGTGCCGACACAGACCAGTGGCACGCGCAACTCATTGCCCAGAAAACGCAGCATGTTCAGGAACCGCGCTTGTTCGCGGATCGTGCCCGCCTGCAGGCTATGGATTTCATCGATCACCAGCATGCCGGGGCGCAGTTCAGACAGAAGCCGCAGGGCTAGGCTTTCGAGCACAGCGAGCGTCGCGCGTGGCGGCTCAGGAGCACCGATCGCCGCCAGAATCCGGCGATAGAAACGGCTCTCGTCCGGTCCGGACACCATCTGCACCGCAACGACCGGCATATGTAATCGGCCGGTGGTCTCATCGAAGCTGGCGGGGTGATCGCGGGTGAACTTCTCGATGATCATCGTCTTGCCCATGCCGCTCTCACCGACAATGAGCAGGTTCGGCATTCTGGCCCGTTCAGGGAATGACATCAGCGTTTCGAGCTTCGCCAGAGCGGCCTCTGCGCGCGGATAGGAGATCCAACGGTCAGCGCGGATGCGGTGAATACGTTCTTCGGCGTTTAGAGCGGCCAGTTGGCGGGCGGCAGGATAAAGATGGGGAAACTCAGTCATCATACCATTCCTCGACAGCGAAACCTGGATGATCCAGTAGCGCATTGGCTTTCTTTTCTGGTGTAGGCAGGGCTTCCGGCGCTTCTGAACCTGGCGTCACATCGATCATCGGACCGGGTTCCAGATGCGAACGCCGCGCCTGATGGCGTCGCATCGCCTTGGTCTGCCGCTCAGCGCTGTCCACGAGGTCACGCTGCGCCAAAATGGTTGAGAAGATCAGCTCTTCATCCACCGCACAGCGCCCGGCTTCGCGTAAAGCGCGCCGCGCCGCCCTGTGCTCCCAGAGCGTAATCGCTGGTCGCGTCAGATC
Source organism: Roseovarius mucosus DSM 17069 (assembly GCF_000768555.3). Lineage (GTDB taxonomy): Bacteria > Pseudomonadota > Alphaproteobacteria > Rhodobacterales > Rhodobacteraceae > Roseovarius > Roseovarius mucosus. The sequence continues at coordinate 56,577 of NZ_KN293990.1, read as the reverse complement.
GGCAGGCCGGGCCTCGATGATCCCATCCTCGGTAAGCACGAAGATCCGCGAGAGGTCGCGAGGGTCGTATTTGAGCATATATTTGCGGCTTTCGCGGCCCATCAACCAGCGCAACTCGTCCGACCAGTAGCGGATATGGAAGAGATGCAAACCATCGCGTTGCAGCACGCGCTGCTCGGACGGCAGGAAATCGACCATAAACTGACGCGGATCGGCGGGCATGCGCAGCGCAACCTCATCCACCCCAGCGGCCCATACCGCAATCGGGGTCGTGTCGAGCATCCGGTGTGCCCGCGCGTGGTAGGAGCCGGTGATTTCCAGCGCTAACCAGACCTCCAGCTCCCTAAGCGTCATCACCGCCTCGGCTTCGGCATCAAGATCACCTCGCTCAAAGATGTTCGAAAAATGCGAGCCCGGCAGCAAATGCACAGCCCCCATCATCGTGCCAATGAGCCGCTCGATATGGCCGCCATAGCGTGGCGTGCCGGGTGGGCGATGCTGCAGATCAATCTGGTACTCGGAACAGGCGATGTTGAAGGCGTGGGCATGGAATTCCGCGCCATTGTCCACATGAATCCTTTTGGGGATGCCCCGCGCTGGCCACTCCGTGCCGATTCCGCGCGCCACAAGCCAATGCGATTTGTCCATCACCGCATGGGTAAGGCAAAGCGCCGCAGCCAAAAGCGACGGCGGTTCCAACGACAGGTGAAACCCCAGAACCATGCGGGTATGCACATCGATCGCAACTGTCAGGGTGGGCCTGCCTAACGGACGGCGGGTCACGGGATCGACCACGGTGACATCAGCCTTGGTATGATCGATCTGAACGATATCCAGGGGATGCTCCGCTGTGAGGGTGCCGGGTGTAGCCAGGTGACGGCGTTCGGCTTTGTCCTTACCCTCCCTCTTGGCCATCAGCTTCGCTTGGTCGTGTCGCTCCAGCCAACGTCCCAGACGCCGGATGGAGGGTGGGGCCAGCCCTAGATCTTTGCAATTGGCAGCGATCTCGCCCCAAAACCGCGTTTTTGTAGGTTTGCGGCGGGTGGCGTAAAGGTCTTTGAACAGACGGGAGACGATGGCTTCCACATCAGGGTCAAGCGGCTGCATGCCGCGCCTCGGCCCACGCGGGCTGGGTAACAAAGCCGAGGTGCGACCATCCTCACGGAACCTCTTCAGCCAGCGAAACAGTGTCGCGCGGCTGACATCAAGCTGGCGCATAGCCTGTTCAGCATCATCCTGGGTCAGCTGTTCTGGCAGGCCAGCAAGCACTTTGGCGCGGTGCTCAGCCGCGTTCCAATCCTTGTCAGCTGGGAAATTATCGGACATATCTTGATCAATGCGCGGCTGCGGGATAGTCTCATAAATATCGACTCACTTCCCTCTACAGTCTCAATAACCCCGACTCAATCTCAAAATGAAAAAACCGCAAACCATTGAAAACACATGGCACCCAGTCTCAAAAACCTCGGCAGAACGACAAAATCGCGCTCAGCGGCGGCAAGCGGGTCTTCAATCAACGAGGACAACAACAGCGAAGCTGGGCCTAATGAGGCTCTCACACTTCCTTCCTCTGTGGCCGGATCCGGCGCACTCGACCGCTTGGTCGAAACCGCCCGCGACTACGCCCGCGCCGCTGCCTCGGACAACACGCTAAGGGCCTACGCTAAGGACTGGGCGCATTTTGCACGCTGGTGCCGGATGAAAGGCACCGAGCCGCTGCCGCCCTCGCCTGAGATGATCGGGCTCTATCTCGCGGATCTGGCGTCCGGTTCGGGCTCTTCCCCTACTCTATCGGTCTCGACAATCGACCGGCGCCTCTCGGGTCTCGCCTGGAACTACGCTCAGCGGGGGTTCACGCTCGATCGCAAGAACCGGCACATCGCGACAGTGCTGGCCGGGATCAAGCGCAAGCACGCACGGCCCCCGGTACAAAAGGAAGCCATCTTGGCCGAAGATATTCTTGCGATGGTGGCCACCCTTCCTTTCGATCTACGCGGGCTCCGGGATCGGGCGATCCTGCTCTTGGGCTACGCCGGAGGTCTGCGCCGTTCAGAAATCGTCAGTCTTGATGTGCACAAAGACGACACACCAGATTCCGGCGGCTGGATCGAGATCTTCGACAAGGGCGTGCTCCTGAGGCTCAACGCCAAGACCGGCTGGCGCGAAGTCGAGGTCGGCCGCGGCTCCAAGAACCAGACCTGCCCCGTGCATGCTCTGGAACAGTGGTTGCACTTCGCCAAGATCGACTTCGGCCCTGTCTTCGTCAGCATCTCGCGTGATGGCAAACGCGCCTCGGAAACGCGGCTGAACGACAAACATGTGGCCCGTCTGATCAAGCGCACGGTCCTGGATGCCGGCATCCGATCCGAGCTGCCTGAAAAAGAACGTCTGGCGCTGTTCTCTGGTCACTCGTTGCGCGCCGGGCTTGCCAGTTCGGCAGAAGTGGACGAGCGCTACGTCCAGAAGCAGCTCGGACACGCTTCGGCCGAGATGACCCGCCGCTACCAGCGCCGTCGCGACCGTTTCCGGGTGAACCTGACCAAAGCGGCGGGGTTGTGACCCCCCTGCCCTATGACAGGGCACTCAGCCTAGAACGGATTTTCCAACGCAGCACCGGTCGGCGCAAAGTCACTGATATTCCCGGTCACGACGACAGCGCCATGACGTAGCGCCGACGCGGCGATCATCAGATCAGCACCGGTATGGCCAATCTCGGCTGAGAGCCGCCCCCAGATGCGTGCATCCTCGGCCTCAAAAGCAAGCAGTCGGTCCGAGAATAGCAAGACCGTTCGATCTAGCCACATACGGAGGTCGCTGGCAAACATAGGGTCGCGGGTCTCCTGCTGGCGAATGCCGCGCTCAATTTCGCCTAGCGTGATAACACTCAGAAAAAGTTCCTGCTCAGCCTTGCCGCGCAACCAGGCCGCCACTTGCGGAGCTCGGTCCGGACGGCGCACGGCCGAGATGACGTTAGTGTCGAGAATGTACATCAGAAGCTTACATCACGCGGGGCGGCCGAGGCGCGCGTGATATCCCTACCGGGAAATGCCATCAGATGTTCTGCAAAGCTCTCGCGCGCCTTTACCGCACCCTCCAGGAGCCGGTGGTACTCATCCGAAGACAGGACGACCACCGCTGGCTTGCCTCGGCGCGTCACCTCTTGCGGCGTGCCGGCAAGTGCTGCGTCAACCACCGCGCTGAATTTGTTTTTTGCATCCTGAACAGTCCACATCGTTTTTCACCATTCTAGCTAGCTATCTGTCTAGATAAATGGCGACTCAACTTGCTCATGTCAAGACGCATCCAACCCAAAGGGTAGAGTAGTTAAGGTGGGTTGGGAAAACCAATCGCCCGCACCCGCAGGCAAATGGTCGTTTATTAGCGATGTATGAAACTGCAAAAAGACTGTTTTGATGCCCCTGATCGGTTATGCCCGCGTTGTCTAATCGCGGACTATGGGTCAAGCACTTCTTCTCTTGAACGTCGCCATAAGGGCGGCGTTTTTTGTCTTCTGGGCAGCTGAACTTATGTGGCTTGGTCCGCCTATCCGGGGTCAGGGTTGTCTTCGCGGTCGGACATGTGCCGCCGCATGATGAGCTCCGATAACGGCTCCCGCAATGTTTCGAAACGCAGTGCTCCCGGTTGGGTCTGCAGCGAGCGTAACGCGGTGAACCGGCTCGGCGTCCCGGCGGACGCACCACTGCCGATCAGCAGTGGATCTTATTGACTGATTACGCTGGCACCCCCTCTGCCTCAAATGGCTTGCCGGTGCGCAACATGGCAAAGAGCGTCACAGCGAGTTTTCGTGCCACTGCCACGTTCGCGCGTTTGAAGCCGATCTTTTCGCGCAGGTCCGTGCCCCATCGTTTCAGGGCGCTGTCGGTCTTGGCGCGGGTCAGGATGTGGGCGGCGGCCTCATAGAGGTAGGACCGCAACAGCTTGTCGCCGTGACGCGAAATCCGGCCCTGCATATTGATCTCACCTGATTGGTATCGTCGCGGAGTCAGGCCGATCCAGGCCGCTGCCGTGCGCCCTGATGGAAAGGACTTGGTGTCTCCGATCGCAGCTACGAAGCCGAGCGCGTTCAAATGGCCGACCCCCGGGACAGTCATCAGCAGCTGACACCGCTCATCTGTCCGGACTTCGGCCCGGATCGAACTTTCATGCCGGGCCACCTGTTTTCGTGCGGCGCGCCAGGCATCAAGCAAGGGCATCACAACGGGAACAAGCCCAGGCTGTTCGGCAAGGTGCTGTTCGACCCGACGCTCAAAAGCGCGCGCGCCTCCCGAGCCGGAGCCCGCGGCCATGTTGAAGCCAAACAATCGCAGGGCACTGCGGATGGCATTGCCCAGATCGATGACCGTCCGCACCAGCGTCGCCCGGGCCCGGAGCAATGCCCGTCTGCGCAGGTCGCACCATGGCTTCACACGCACGTCGCGGAACAAACCGGTTCTCAACAGATGCGCGAGACCTTCGGCGTCGTTTGCATCGGTCTTGTTAACTGTCACCGAAAGCGCGGCGTGCGCTTGGCGTGCGTCCATGCAAGCGACGTCAAAACCCAGATCGGTCAGGCCATGGTAGAGCCACGAACTCCAGCTGCCCGTCTCAAGGCCAACTTTCTCAAGCTGTTTGGCGTAGGGGTGCAGCACTGTCGCAATGTCGCTCGGGGTGGTCGACACTTTTCCGCGCCAGACGCACTTTCCAGACACATCAACGATATGAACCTGCGTCTCTTTCTTGGACACATCAAGGGCGGCAAACATGGGCATAGGGGTATCTCCTTCAAGGTTTCTATCCCCGCAGCTTGCACCATCCATTCGATCAGCGCCGCCGCGATTACCTCATGTATCGACCGAAGATCAGACCCCCCTGCCCCAGTCGCAGGCCCTGAAATCCGCGGGTTGCGCCGAGATCCATGAAGAACAGGCCTCGGGCGGCAATCGTGCGCGACCGGTGCTTGCGCGGGTGTTGGAACGCATCGGCAAAGGCGACACGCTGGTCGTCGTGCGGATCGACCGCCTCGCGCGATCCCTCTCGCATCTGCTGGAGGTGATCGAGCGGCTGGAGGCGAAGGGAGCCTTCTTCCGCTCGCTGACCGATCCGATCGATACGTCCTCGCCTCAGGGCAAGTTCACCCTGCAGGTCCTCGGCGCCGCGGCCGAGTTCGAGCGCGCCCTGATCCGCGAACGCACCAAGGCTGGCCTGGCCAGCGCACGGACCAAAGGCCGGGTTGGCGGCAATCCGGGCCTGCGCGCGCGGGATCCGGCGGCGCTGCGCAAGGTGAGGCTGGCCCGACAGGACGGCTACATTGAGCGTCTGAACGAGACGGCACAGGACTGGGTGCCCCACGTCCGCCGCCTGCGGCCCGACTTGGCTTGGGAAGACGTGGTGCGCATCATCAACGGCCCCTTGCCCGAGGCGCGTCGCTGGACTCAAAGCCGTCTCTTGCGCGCTGTGAAGGCCTTTGTCCGCGACGGCTTCCTGCCGGCCGAGGTGCTGGCCCGCGCCGGGCGCCGCGAAACCGACGACCGTCTGCCCGCCATCGTCGCTGCCATCAAGGGCGCGGACCCCGACATCACGCTTCAGGCGATCTGCACCCGGCTGGAAGCGATGCGCGAACGCACACCACGCGGGCGGACAAGCTGGCAGCCTTCCTCTGTGAAGATGCTAATGGAGCGGGCTGAGAGGCTGGGGCTGCTTGAGTAGCCCAGAAACCCCGCAAATCATGCACGACATGGAAGGATTACAAGGCTAAGGCCAGCACCAGACTCAGAAGTTGTCCGCTCATGCAAAGGGGTTGACGATGCGAAGCTGGCCTTCGACCAGCAGGCCATCTTGCATGTCCTCGCTCCATAGCGTGGTACACCCCGCAACCAAAGCGCTGGCCACGATCATCGCGTCGTAGATCGAGAAGCCGTAGCGTTCCGCCAAAGCGCGGCCGACGTCATGGGTCTGCACGGTGAGATCCTCGACGGGACACAAGGCGCGCACGCCTTCGAGAAAGGCCGCTGTTTCCTCCCAACTGAGGCCAGCTTTGCGGCGGCAGTTCACCAGTGACTCGTTTAGAACCTGAACGCTGATCCGGGGCCCCTGCCCCAGGATGACCTCGGCGCGATCGGCCTTCGGGCCGTCGTCGAGCAGGTAAAGAACGACATTCGTGTCCGCGAACTCAGCGCTCATGCGCGTCGCCGCGGCTCAGACGTTCTGCTGCGGACAACTTGCCCCGGAAGCGACGCAGGCCGGTCAGCACCTCATCCGCACGAGCAAGGCGACGGACTCTGACCCGACCGTCGTCCTTGACCAGGTCGATCTGATCACCCTCCTTGAGACCAAGCTCTCGGACGAGCTCCGCTGGCAAACGGACGGCCAGCGAGTTGCCCCATTTTGCGACCTGCATCGTGACCTCCCATGTGGATATACGTTTTGTAATGTATATCCGACGGGTTCCGAAGGCAAGCCTGCCCCAAACCCTAGCTACTCTTGTGCATGACGCAGCGACTGACACCAAATCTAGAAAGAGCTTGCACGAATCTGATAGCTCGGGCAATAGTCTCGATAAATAACGCGCGATCACATAAAAAACGCGCCCACGAATCGAGGCAGAGATGAGCGAAGCTGAGCAGGACCTGGACATTGCCATCGGGCACTACGCAGAGCTTCTTGCGTCCAATCTTCATGCGCAACGTGCTGCCCACTTCCCTCCCGACGCCAAAAAAGTCATGCGCAGCCTGACCAGCGGCGAGGCGGCCGAGTTGCTTGGAGTCGATCATACCTACCTTCGCAAGCTTCATCGAGAAGGAAAGATCGCTGACGTCGAAACCACTGCGGGCAGCCACCGGCGATATACCCTCGATGATATCTGGGAGATTCGCCACGCCCTTGAGGCAAACGCGAAGAAGCCTGGAACCTACGTTCCGGGGCGTCGTGCCGGTGACGAGCTTCAGATTGTTTCTGTTGTGAACTTCAAAGGAGGGTCCGGGAAAACGACAACATCCGCTCACCTTGCACAGCGCTTGGCTCTCAAGGGATATCGTGTCCTTGCGATCGATCTGGACCCCCAGGCATCCCTTTCCGCGCTGCATGGCATCCAGCCTGAGCTGGACCTGATGGAGGGTGGCACGCTGTATGATGCGGTTCGCTACGATGAACCGGTCCCGATCTCGGACGTGATCCGCAAGACCTACATCCGTGGTCTTGACCTGATTCCCGGGAACCTCGAGCTCATGGAATTCGAACATGAGACGCCGGCAGCCATTCAGCGTGGCGGCGCCCGCGCATTCTTTGCCCGTGTGCGTGACGCGCTCGACAGTGTCGAAGCGGACTACGACGTCGTCGTCATCGACTGTCCGCCGCAGCTTGGCTTTTTAACCATGTCCGCCCTTTCAGCATCTTCAGGGGTGCTTGTTACCGTTCACCCGCAAATGCTCGATCTGATGTCCATGTCGCAGTTTCTGCGAATGACCGCTGATCTGCTTGGCGTCATCCGGGATGCTGGCGCAAACCTTCGCTTCGACTGGCTGCGCTTTCTGCCGACCCGCTACAAAGTGGGTGATGCCCCGCAGACCGAGGTCATTGCTTTCATCCGGGGTCTGTTCGGCAGGTCAGTGCTGACCAACCACATGGTTGAGTCGACTGCGATCTCTGATGCAGGGCTGACGAAGCAGACGCTCTACGAGGCCGACAAGAAGGATTTCACGCGTCAGACTTTCGATCGTGCAATCGAATCCATGAACGCCGTCAACGACGAGATCGCGGCGATCATCCAGAACACGTGGGGACGCAATGGCAAGAAAGCCTAAACTGGGACTGCCACTGCAGACCCTGCGCAATGCGCCCGATGCTCTTGAGGGGCGCAGGCTGCGCGGCGGCGTTTTCGAAATCGAGCCTGACCAAATCGAAACCACAGGTCGGCTCGATGACCGGCTGCAGATCGAGACTGAGGGCCTCAAGGCGTCAATTTCCAAGAACGGACAGCGAGTACCAATCCTCGTCCGGCCGCTTGAGGGTGATCGCTACAGCCTGATCTATGGCCGTCGTCGACTGGAAGCTTGCAGAGAACTTGGGATCAAGGTCCGCGCCATTGTCACAGAGATGGAGGGGGATCAGGCACTTCGTGATCAGCTGTTAGAGAACCAGGAGCGGCGGGATCTAAGCTTCATCGAACGTGCGCTTGTTGCCGCAGCCTTGCTCGACGGTGACCATTTGAGCGCATCCGAACGCACTAACAAGGGTGTCGCCGAGGTTCTCAATCTGACCGAGGCAGGAGTGTCGCAGCTGTTAAGCGTGGTCCGCACCGTTGGGGAGGACCTGGTCCTCGCCATCGGTGCCGCTCCGGGCATTGGTCGGCCCAGGTGGGAAGAGCTCAAGAAGTTGCTGGGGGCTACGGATGCCGATCGCGAACTGCTTGCAGTTTTGGCGGGTGAGGCCAAGACATCCTACCAAGGCGGTATTGACGAGAAATCCGATCATGCATTTTTGGCCGTCCTCTCTGCTGCAGGGAAGCCCGAACAGACCACATCCTCGTCTCGCCCTCGCAGGCGGCCCGGCACGGTGATTCCGGGGGTCGGTGCCGCCACTGTCACGACCGGACGTCGTGGAAAGCAACTCAAGCTCGAGTTGAAGGCCGAGGAGAGCGATTTTGTCAGCTGGCTTGAGGGCAACGCCCCGCAGCTGATCGCCGAGCTTCACGAGCGCTGGAAGCGTTCGGAAGACTGAGGAAGAGCAACAATCAAAAAGGAGGCACGAGACAGGCAGAAAAGAAAAAGGCCCCGAGAAGCAAGCTTCACGAGACCTTTCTTAGGTTTCGCACGGGACCAGCCCGCTACAAAACTTCAGTTTTCGCACCTCTGAATGTAGCGATCTGGCCCCTTTCCCGCAAGCGCAAAGCGATTCGCGGGCCAGGGAAATTTTGCCTTCGTGAATGACATCATGGATTACACACCGATTTCGCCGTTTATGCGGCCGATATCGCACGCCCATCTGCGCGTGGTCGAGCGTCCTGAGGCGTCTGTTCCCGGCAAGCCCGTCAACAAGTGGGAGCTCCTCCGCGAGCTGTCCAAGGCACAGGCGGCCTTTGGGGTTTCCGAGCGCGATCTGACCGTTCTTCAGGGACTTCTCAGCTTCTTTCCGGACGATGCGCTTGGCGGGAACACCGAGATGGTCGTCTTCCCATCCAACAAGGCGATCTGCGAGCGGCTGAACGGCATGCCTTGCTCGACGATGCGCCGTCACCTCGCCCGGTTGGTAGAGGCAGGCTTGCTCACGCGGCGCGATAGCCCCAATGGGAAGCGGTATGTGCGCAAGCGCGGCGAAGATCGCGTTGCCTTCGGCTTCGACCTCTCCCCGCTCTATTGCCGGGCAGAGGAGATTGCACGGGCCGCAGAGGCTGTGCGTGAGGCTGAGGACCGTGTGCGGCGACTGAGGGAGGTGGTGAGCCTTATGCGCCGCGACATGGCCGCTCTGGCGGAATTCGGCGAGGAGATCCTGCCCGGGCTTGGCCTATGGGACCAGCTCAGCGACACGGCCGCCCTCACAGCCCGCGCTCTTCGCCGTAAGCTTTCGCTTGAGGATCTGTCGGCATTTCGGACTGAACTGGAGACCCTACTTGACCAGGCGCGTAAGGTCATTGACGGCTCTGAAACAAAAGAAATGAACACCAATGATGCCCATTTTGAGCGTCACCATCATAATTCAAATAAAAAATCTATAGATCTTGAACCTGCCTTAGAAAAAGGCGGGGCGGCGGGCGGCGCGCCTGATGATGATACGGGTGAGCCCGTGGCTGACGGTGAAGAGCATGACACGAGGCGGGTGCCGAAAATCCCACTCCACCTGGTAATCGCCGGCTGTCCCTCGCTCAAGACTTTCTATCAGGGCGACATTCGACACTGGCACCAACTTTTCGACGCGGCTTGTCATGTACGGCCGGCCATGGGGATCAGTGTTTCCGCTTGGGAAGAAGCGCAACGCTGCATGGGACCAGAGCAAGCCTCGATCGTCGTCGTGGCTATGCTGGAACGTTTTTCCGAAATCAGGTCTCCGGGTGGATACTTGCGGGCGCTGACGTCCAAGGCCGCGGCGGGCGAATTCTCTTGCGGTCCGATGGTCATGGCTTTGATCGGTCGGCGAAGTGCGGCTTAACAGCTGTTAAGTTTCGACGTCTTCGGTGCTCGGTTGGCCTGACTTAACAGCTGTTAAGTCGCCTCTTGGCAACTATACGATCATCGAGAGGGAAAGGAGTGTTGGTTTGAGGGTGACGGGAAGTGAGATCGGGAGAGTGGCTTCCGGCGCCCGTCGTGGAGAATACCTGATGACCAAAGCTGTCCAGAAAATCACCCTGTCCCCATCCCGGGATATCCCTTTCAACAAGCTGATGCTGAGCCAGTCCAATGTGCGGCGCATCAAGGCTGGCGTGTCCGTCGAGGAACTGGCCGAAGACATCGCCCGCCGCGGTCTGTTGCAGAGCTTGAGCGTGCGGCCCGTGTTGGCTGACGATGGCATCGAGACCGGCAAATTCGAAATCCCAGCCGGGGGTCGTCGGTTCCAAGCATTGTCCTTGCTGGTGAAGCAGAAGCGTTTGGCGAAGACGACGCCCATTCCCTATATCGTGCGTGATGCGGGGTCCGCGATCCTGGCCGAGGACGATTCCCTTGCAGAAAACATGCAGCGCGTCGCCCTACACCCGCTCGACCAGTTCCGCGCGTTTGTGTCCCTGCGCGACAAGGGTCAGAGCGATGCTGAGATTGCTGCTGCCTTCTTCGTGACGCCGCAGATCGTGAAACAGCGCCTCAAACTTGCCTCTGTCGCCCCTGCACTGCTTGAGGTCTATGCCGAGGATGGCATGACGCTGGAGCAGCTCATGGCCTTCACCGTGAACCCCGATCACGTGCGTCAGGTTCAGGTCTGGGATGTGATCAATTCATCTTGGAACAAGGAGCCATTCCAGATCCGGCGCATGCTGACCGAGACCTCGGTCAGGGTGTCCGACCGGCGCGCGGTTTTCGTGAATGTTGATGCCTATGAAGCGGCGGGTGGTACGATGCTGCATGACCTCTTCCAGGGCGATGACGGCGGTTGGTTGGAGGACCCTGCCCTGCTCGATCGGCTGGTGACGGAAAAACTCCAGGCCGAGGCTGAGACGGTTGCGCTTGAGGGCTGGAAGTGGATCGAGGTCGCGCTTGACCTGCCCTACGGCTACAGCCACGGCCTGCGGTCCCTGTCCGGTGATCCGGCACCGATGACGGATGACGAAGGCGCGGCTCATGCCAAGCTGCTCGCCGAGTATCGCGCGATGGAAGAGGAACACGCGGGTCAGGATGAAATTCCCGATGAGATTGACACGCGGCTTGGCGTGTTGGAAGCGGAGATGGAAAAGATCGAGACCCGGCCGTTGATCTTCGACGCGGAGGAGATCGGGCGGGCAGGGGCATTCGTCACGCTCGACCGCTACGGCGCGCTGGCAGTTTATCGCGGGTATGTGCGTCCAGAAGATGAGCCCGTTGAGGAGACCGCGGTCCAGGATGGTACTGATCCTGCGGTGGCGGAGCAGGGGGATTATCGTGATCTCACCGATGGCCATGGCAGTGCCGCTCATGGCGGAACCGTCATCATGTCGGGTGGCCAGCCGATCGGAGCTGACTTGCCGGAGGATGAGGATGACGGAGCGCTGAAGCCACTGCCCGAGCGGTTGGTCATGGAGTTGACGGCCCACCGGACGCTGGCGCTGCGTGAAGCGATCGGGCGCTCTCCGGATGTCGCGCTGACGCTTTTGCTTCTGAAGCTGGTGACGGACACGTTCCGCACCTCCTCTGTTTCAGGCAGCTGTCTCGAGGCATCCGTGCGTCACGTCTACATGTCGGCGCAGGCGCCCGATCTGAAGGACAGCGTGGTGGCAAAGCTGGTCGACGAGCGTCACGCGGAATGGGAAGCCGATCTCCCGCTTGGCGACGATGCAGCGCTCTGGGACTATCTGACGGTTCTCGACCAGGGCAGTCGGCTGGCCTTGCTGGCGCATTGCCTCAGCTTCGGCGTCAACGCGCTGCATGAGAAGGTGAATCCTTACGGAGCAGGCATCTCTGCTAGCGGTCTGACCCGTCGTATGGCGCATTCCGATCTCGTGGCGCGCGCGACAGGTCTCGATATGGTCGAGGCGGGCTGGGAGCCGACGGTCGACACCTATCTCAACCGCGTGCCCAAGGCCCGCATCCTCGAGGCCGTGCGCGAGGCGAAAGGGGAGGGGACTGCCCAACGCCTCGATCACCTGAAGAAAGGCGAGATGGCCAGTGAGGCCGAGCGCTTGCTGAAGGGCAGCGGCTGGTTGCCCGAGGTCCTGCGCCGGAACGATCTCGTGGCGCTGGACGGTGAGGGCCATGCCGAAGGGCAGGGGGCGGATGTCGATGCCGAAGTGGCCGACAGCGTCAGTGAGGCTGACCTTCCTGCATTCCTGACGGATGACCTGCCTGCTGAAGGCGCGTCGATGCTGGCCGCAGAGTAACGTGTTCCAGCAGGGGGGCGGGCATTCCGCCCCCAATCACCCTATAACATAACAATATCAATAAGATGAGTGCGATTACTCGCATTCGGAATGAGGAATCATGTCTGCAACAACCATCATCGACACAGCCCCCCTCGGGGCGCTCATTCGCTACACCGACGGCAGCCCCAAGCCCCCGGCACGCTTCACCAAGAAGCTGGCGGCCTGGGAGCGCTCGAACGGTGTAGGCCGTCTCGTGAAGAAGGAGCCGCCCCGGGCCTATCCGACCTGGACGGCTCCCGCGTCGTTCACGCTGCATGAGGGCAACTTCTCCTCGGACGGGGTGATCCTCGTGACCATCATGCGCAGCCATTCCGCTGACAGCACCCTCGTCTTCGAGGTGGCCGAGGATCCGAAGCCCGGGCAGGTGCGCGTGCTTCTGGACTTCGGCGGCAACACCGAGCTGCTGCATTTGGCAGAATCCATCACCGCGGCCGAGCTTTGGATCGCCAAGGAAGGATACCGCAATGCGCGACTTGAAATCGTCGGCGATGAAGAGGGCGAGAGGGCAGGGGGCGCGGACCTGGCCGCCTGAGCCCAACTGAAACCGAGGGGCCCGTCCAAGCGCGGGCCTCTCATCCATCACAACCTTGTCCCGGATGTCGCGGGGCGCCAAAGGAACCATCCCCAAGGAAGGACGTCTTCAACCAAGATCTAGGCCGGGAGGTTGGAGGCAAAAGCATCAGCGGGACAACCGGCTCCAGTCGTCAGGGCACTATCCCCCGCTCGCCATTCCCTTCCTTGCCCCGAATCCCGTCTTCGAGATCAACCCGCGAGGGGTCGGACTACGGGCACGCCCGTGCCGCCGGGCGGATTCGGACGAGCCGAACGCACCCGGTGATGTCAGCCAGTATTCGGGCCTGCGGGGTCCTGTCGCGCGGGGAATGGTCCCCCGCCTCCAAGACAGGAGCCAAACAGATGTCCCGCAAAGATGCACACGCCTTCGCAGCCTCCCTCGCCGCCACCCTCATGGTCTCGATCGTCGTCTTCCAGGCAGGGGATGGATCCTACGGCGCCGTCCCCGCCGATGAAATCGACGGCGACGAGGTTATGATCGTCTCGGAGTACGATCCCTTCGGGTGAGGCTTCGGCCTCACTTCTCCAGCGCCCGGGCACGGCGCAGGTGCGCCCCGAGTCTATCGGCGACCGAATGATCGTCGGTGCCGATCTGAGGACCGCCCGTGTGCCGGTTGGCGGATACATTGCTGCGCGCAGGGCGGGGGAGCGGGCGTTCGCTGCGTGATGGGCGAAGGTCCGCTGTGCCGAACGGAGCAGCCGTTTGCGTTGCGGCATTGAACGTCCGCTTTTATGCTTCGTGCCAGTAAAGTATACACTGTGAAACAACCGGCCACCCAAGGAAATCAATGACATCAATTCATTCTCTCGAAGTCCCGAAACCGAAGAATTGGCAGGATTTCGAAGCCATTGCCTTGGATGCTCTACGTCTCCGTTGGAATTCGCCTGATCTGGCCGCGAACGGTCGTCCGGGTCAGCAACAGCAAGGTGTCGATATCTTCGGGCCGGACGACATCGGACGGAAGATCGGAGTTCAATGCAAACGGTACGCAGCACCGTTGAAGATCGATCTAGTTAAAGCGGAAGTGGAGAATTCCGACGCTTTCGAGCCTGCACTCAACACGATATATATTGCGACCACTCGGGATCGTGACGCAAAGCTTCAGATGGAAGTGAGGTTGTACTCCGATAAAAGGGTCAGTGAGGGCAAGTCAGCTGTCAGCCTCCTGTTCTGGGACGATATAGTGGGAAGCCTAGGTACCAACCCGTCAACGTTCAAAACCCATTTCCCCAACTTTACCCTTCCGGAGGCTTATGCCTTCCCTCGAGAACGTCTAGTAGCGGCATTGAACCTCGGCTACTTCGGCAGCCATCTGTGGGATTACGCCGAATTGATCCACGGCGAGTTCGGTTGGATGGCAAATACCGATCCTCACGAGTTCCAAATTGTCCTGGGCATAGTAAGGCAGTACTCTCATTCGTTCCTTCCGGCCAAGGAAAGAGATGCCGTAGTGGGCTCGTTAGACGAAATCGTAGCGATCATGAGCACCGAGAAAGCTTTGAACCGTGGCGATTGGAAGGTGATCGAGACCCTCTGTATACGAGTTTCCAGACGGGTAGTCTCGCTCTCATCAGTTGTTATCTTAGAGTCGAATACGCTCGAAGTTGGTCGTCGCCTTGGTTCGATTTATTTTGGACCGGCCGAGAACGTTGGTGCAGCCACAAGTGCTGAAATGAAGAGGCAAGTAGACGCAATTTTGCCTAGTGAATGTGTTAAACGAACGGCTGCGAAATTCGACGAAGCGGATACAATGAAATATCCATACGGATACTACTGGGCACCCAAAATACTCGCTTATGTTGAGCGGGAGATAAGGTTCGCCAATCCCATGAACCAATAGGCACAATGCGGCAAGCGTTCACAAAGAGTGCACCTATCAGAGACAGCCACAGAACAAGGTCTGGCCGTTTTAGTGGCTTCCTCCCAGACTTCGGAAGGCGCTGCTAGGCAGCTTAGGCTCCAAATGAAACAACCGTTCGTGCGATGAAGTCGGACGGCCGCTCTGAGCCGGATCGCGTACGTCAAGTCTTCAACTGATGGCCAGGTCGCTCGCGGTCTTCCCCGCCTCCAACGCCTCAACGAACCACTGCGGTTTGCGCCCCCGGCCCGACCAGGTGAGTGCCGGGTTTTCAGGATGCCGGTATTTTGCCGCGGCAGGCGCGCGCGCGGATTTCGTATCGGTGCCGACAAGTTCGGCAAAGGAGTAGCCCAGTTCCCGGGCGAGAGCTTCTACCTTGGCGCGGGCTTCCGCCTTCTGCCGATCCTCATAGGTTGAAATCGCCTTGGCGACGTCCTTCTGCATTTTCTTCAGCTCGCCGAGCGACAGTGCGTCGAGATCGAAATCAGCCATTGATGCGCTCCGTGTCCTGAATGTCCCGGTATCGATACTCCGCCGCAGTGGGGCGCTGCAACTCCCGGAAGGCAAGGGCAGGGGTGGCGGGGTGTTGTTTGTCGTCGCCGCCAGTGAGGTGCTGAACTGGGGGTCAAGTTGCCCCGATTGGCAGGGTGACAGGGTCCGGCATGGGCTCCCCGCGTATCTCTGTCTTCTGGGCCATCCCTTCGACTGACAATCCCCTAATCCCGTTCGGGCTCTCGCGCGCAACCCCGCGTCAGCCCGGGCCGTGTTGCCCCCTTTGGGGCTGCCCGCTCCACCCCGGTCCTCTGGGGGTTTCCGGCGGCCGTTCCGCCCACCGTGCACGCGTCACCCGACGGGCTTTTTCCGGGTCTTGTCGAAGGGACGGTCCCGAAGACAGGACACAGAAGGAAGCTTACCATGCAGAACATCGTCATCCTCGCCGGCAACATCGGTCAGACCCCCGAAGTCCGCACCACTCAGGGCGGCACCAAGATCACCAACTTCAGCCTCGCCACCTCGCGCCCCCGCCTCTCGGAAGGTCGCGTGCTGCGCGACGAGAACGGCTACCGGGTCATGGACACCGAATGGCACCGCATCACCTGCTTCAACGGTCTCGGCAAGACGGTCGCGGAGCATTGCGAAAAGGGCATGAAGGTCCTCGTCCACGGCCGCATCCACTACACCAAGTGGATCGACAGCATGGGGAACGACCGCTACGGCTGCGAGATCATCGCCGAGAAGGTCGACTTCCTGAGCCGCCCGAAGTCGGCCAAGAACGAAAACCCCGAGCTGGTCGACCGCGACGACGAGATCCCGTTCTGAGAACGGTGTCTCCCCCGCGGGCCCGGCGGGGAAACTCGCCGGGCTCGGGGCACTGCCGCAAGGTAGCTTCGAGTCCACAGTTACGCGTGCCGCGGGCAGGACCAGTGTCTGCAATGCGCAGCAAGCGGGCTTTGCAAAGTTGGGCCGAACGATTACAGATTATACACATTTCACGGGGGACCAATGCCAGAGTTTTGTAGCTTCCTTGTGTTCAGACCCAGTGAAATTGATTTGATCCATTCAATTTGCGCCACTGCAAACTGGTCCACACGAGACATTCCTGACCCATCTACGCGATATGCCTTCTCCGAAACTGGTATGAGCGAATTAGCCCAGGCCAGTGCGTTAGAGGACATAGGTATCCGACAGGAAGGACAACAAGTCGGGAGGTTGCTTATGCTTGAGACAGAGCAAACCGAGGCGAACAATATTATTCAATTGGTCTGCGCAGCGAACGTCATTCTTGAGGGATTCCCGGTAGTTAAAAACCCACCTACTTCCGGGTTCGAACTCTCTGATGACCAAGCAGATCGGCAGATAACCTTTGAGAACCTTTTTCGAAGAGATGGCCTATTTCAATGGTTTACTTATCGCGACACCCTTCCGGTTGCAGTAGCAGTCGCTGCTGCAGCTTGGGGAAACAATAGGCTTGTCTATGCAATTCATAAGCTGGCAATGAGTTACGAAACCGAGAGTGTAACGCCATGGTCAATGCATCCTCGGTATGGGCAGGCGTTTGAAAAACACACTGCCAATTTTGCCTCGCGTGTGAGAACGTCTGTAGCGATAAACCTTGCATATTCGGCCATCGAAGAGCTTGATCTCGGCGTAAAGGCAAGTAGAGAAAATCCGCGAAATATTAAGGGAACGCCTTACTGGGAGCCTAAGTTCCTGAGAAAATTCAAAGAACGTTTGCATAAAGCTGGGATTGATCCGGAAAGAACGATTGATTGGGTGACCCGAGGTGGCCAATCTGAAGTGCCCGTATATGAAATGCTAAATCAGCTTTCGGACTATTCTGATGGTGCTGAGGTTAGAGATCGTCAGATTTCACTCCCGGACGCGATCAATTTTAGCGAGTACTTGCGCAACAAAATGACTGCCCACGCATTTTCCTCTGAGACCAACCGTCTTGGGCCTTATGAGGTCTATAACGTTCAGCAAGTCGCAAGATATCTGATTTTGTCCAAGTGCAACCTTTGGAACACTTGGACCGAGGAACTTAGAGAACGCTACAATCAAGCTCTCAGGTAGAAGCCAGAAGCTGCCAGACGCTACGATGGCCGTGTCCGCTTCGGGCGGGAGTGCGGACAACTGTCGAAGGGCCGCAACGTCCGCTCTGTCCGCATAGCCGCCCCTCACATCCGTGTTTGAGAGTAAGAGAAGGGCCGGTTTCCCGGTGACAGGTTGAAGGCTGGGAGAGTGGCTCCTGGCGCCTGTCACGGGAGATAGCCGATGGGCGTTGTAGAAGTTCTGGATCCGGTCGCGCCGGCGCGGGCTGGTGGCTGGAAAGTGGATGTGAGCCGGGGTGAGCGGAACGGGCGGGTGTCGTCCGAATGGTTCAACCGGCCGGATGACGAGCGGTATCTGTCGCTCGATGATCTCTGGGCCAATGTGAAAGGCCGCTCCGAACGCAGCCGTAGCCGTGTGGTGCAGACAGCCGACATCCGCGTCGAGGCCGCGCGTGACAATCCCGAACGGTTGCACCTGATGCTGCCGAAAGCGCAGGAGCCGGTCGCGCCCACGCATTGGGCCTTCGGCCAGCTGGCCAGCATCGTCGGAGCCCCGGCCACCTACCTGCGCCAGCTGCCCGCGCCGCTGGCGGGTATCAACCTGCAATACGGTCTGACCAACCACCGGGCCGAGCAGGTGAAGACCTTCGAGACGGAAGACGGTCGCACCGAACTGCGCGCGGTGACTGGCCCCGACTATGGCCGCATCCATGACCATGAGCTGGTCGAGGCCGTGCAGCGCATCGCGGGCAATGGCACGGGCGACACGCGCTGGAAGGTGCCGGGGGTGCTTGACTGGTCGACCGGGGTCTACAACCCCGATGTCGAAATCAGCCGCGACACGACCACGCTCTATGCCTCGGACCGCGATGTCTTCCTGTTTCTGGTCGACGATCACAACCCGATCGAGGCGGGTCGGCTGCCGGATGGCTCCCCCGATCTCTACTTCCGGGGCTTCTACTGCTGGAATTCCGAGGTGGGCGCGAAGACCCTCGGCATGGCGAGCTTCTACCTGCGGGCGGTGTGCCAGAACCGCAACCTTTGGGGCGTCGAGGATTTCCAGGAGATCAAGATCCGCCACTCGAAATACGCCGCTTCTCGCTTCGCGCATGAGGCCGCCCCGGCGCTGACCCGCTTCGCCAATTCCTCGCCGCAGGGCTTCGTGAACGGCATCAAGGCGGCGCGGCAGCAGATCGTCGCGCGCACGGATGAGGATCGGGATGACTTCCTGCGCAAACGCGGATTCTCGAAGGCCGATTCCGGCAAGATCATCGAGAAGGTGCTGATGGAAGAGGGCCGCCCGCCCGAGAGCATCTTCGATTTTGTGCAGGGCATCACGCGGCTTGCGCGCGACAGGACCCAGCAGGACGCCCGCCTCGAAATGGAGGGGCGCGCCAAGAAGCTCCTCGACCGGGTCGGCTGACGCCGGGCCCGACAACGCGACCGCCCTCGCGCGCGGCGGTCGCGCTTTCCCTTCCACATGCATGCCACTGGCCCCGCCCCGAGAGGGCAGGGGGCTTTGGCCTGCGCAATTCAGCGAGAACCCCCATGACTCCCCAAGAAGAAACCATCGTCCTCGAGGCCCGTGACATCCTCGGCCGCTACCTGAGCCAAAACCCGGTCATCGGCAGCTGGCAGGCGCTGATGGACTATTGCGCGCTGACCGTCCGCGGCCCGATCGAACGCTTCCACGTCCTCTATCTCGACCGCAAGAATCGCATCATCTCCGATGAGCTTCTCTCGACCGGCACGGTCGACCATGTCCCGGTCTATCCGCGCGAGGTGATCAAGCGGGCGCTGATGCTGAACGCCAGCGCCCTGATCCTCATTCACAACCACCCGTCCGGCGATCCGACGCCGTCGGAGGCCGATCTCAGCATGACCAAGGAGATCCAGAAGGGGTGCAAGTACCTTGGGCTGACGCTGCATGACCACATCATCGTCGGTGCGGGGACGGAGCTGAGCCTGCGGGCCCTCGGTAAGCTCTGAGGGTCCATCGGACCTATCACCGCTGCCCCTTCGAGGAAGAGGGCAGCGGTTTTGTCTTTGACGGTGAAGCGGGGAGAGAGGCTTTCCGCGCCGTCGGAGATACTCCCATGTTCGACCTGCCCTTGCCGATCCACCCGACCGCCCGCGCGCGGGGCATCCCACCGCACATTCCGGCTGGCGACGCTGACCTTAGTCAACCCTTCGCCCTGACCCTGTCGCGCCGCGCGCCGGCTGATCTGATGTTGGGCCGGGCCGCCCCTCTGGTCCTCTCCCGCTTCGCAACGCTGGCTGAGGCCATGCAGGGCGCGATCGATCATGCTGAGGGGATCGCCCCTGACGCCGCGCCCCAGCTTCTGGCGATCCTCGACCGCGACGAGCGCCTTGTGCTGGCGGGGGCCGCCAGTGACTATGCCGTCGCCTGGTGCCACCCGGTGACGAGCGCGGCTGAGGCACGTGGCGTCGTGACCGAGGCGAGCCAGCTGCGCGCGCAGGCGGGCCGCGTGGCTGCCTGGGGCGAGCCCGATCTGGCGCAGCGGCTGCGCCATCGCGCCGATCTTCTCGATGCGCGGCTCGTCGATCCGCTCTGGCGCGCCTTCGCCGCCCGGGTCCTGCAGGTCGCGGCGTGAGGCCTGAGAGACAGAGGAGGGCAGGGGGGAATTGGAGCTTGCCCCGGGGGAGAGAGATCGCCCGGCCTGGCTCCGATCCCTTCCCCTCACCGGAGACACCCGATGACCCTGACTGAACCCACCCTCACGCCGCCGATGGCACCCTCGACCGTCGACATGGCCCAGATTTTCGCAGCCCATGCCGCGCGCGCGGCCCGGATCGACGCGCTGCGTCCCGGCAACAAGGATCGCCTGTTTGACGGTCTCATGGCTGCCGGCATCACCCATGTCACCGTGACCTTCGATGGTGCCGGTGACAGCGGCCAGATCGAAAGCATCGGCGCATGGTCGGGCGAGACCGCGGTCGAGTTCCCGGAGACCGAGATCGAATACGCGGCGCTCACATGGGACAACCCTGAGGTCGAGATGCGGCAGCTCACGCTGGAGGATCTCGTCGAGCAGCTTGCCTACGACTTGCTCTCCGATACCCATTGCGGCTGGGAGAACAACGACGGCGCTTACGGCGAGTTCTGCTTCGATGCTGCGGCCCGCTGCATCCACCTCGAGTTCAACGAACGTTTCACGTCGTCCGAACTCACCACCCATGATTTCTGAGGGGGTAGCGATGGCACATCCCTATCTCCACGCCCTGTCCTCGGTGAAGAAATGGGGCGGCACGGTCGACGACTTCATCGCCGTGCATGCCTGGTTTGACGCCAGCAAGGAGATCACCGCTGACTTTCGGCACCGGGCGCTGCGCCACCATGCCGAGGGCATCTTCATGGCCGAGACGATCTTCGGCCCGACCCTCACCCTCTCGACCGGGCGCGTCATCCCGACCCGCTGGGTCGGCGAGCAGCATGTGAAGGAAGATCTCGGCTTCATCCCGAGCTTCGCCGATTGGGTGAAAGCCATCCGGCCCGAACCTTGGATGGGCCGCACTACGCAGATCGAGGCGCTGGTCGATCCGCATCTCGCCTCGCCCGTGGTCGAGGTCAGCTGAGATGACTGATCCAGCCTATCAGCGCCTCGGCCTGCCCGTGACGGCTTCACCCTACGCCGTCCTGCGCGCGGCGGTCCGGGCGCTGCACCCGAACAGGCTCGCGGTTCGCGGCTTCCGGGCAGCGCGTAAGCGCTTCTACCGGCAGATGCTCTGCGCGCATGCCGCGCGACAGGCGGTGGGCGACGAGCTAACCGGCTGATCGCCCCCGCTCATCCCTTCACCCCAATCCAGTGCCCGGCCGCTCGGCCGGGTCTTCCCCATTCAGGAGGTCCCCATGGCGGATTACTTCACCCATTTTTCATGCCTGCTCGACGTCGGCACTCCTGAAAAGGCGGCCCGAGCACTCGCGCTGTTTCACGATCTGCGCGCGGCTGATCAGGACGCCGACGACCCAGATGTCCCTGGCTTCGATCTCGTGCAGCAGGATGCCCCCGAGGGCAGCAGCCTCTGGATCCATGATGACGAACACGGCGATGTCGAAGCCGTCATCCGCTTCGTGCTGCGCCTTGCGGAAGATCTCGAACTCACCGGCCTCTGGGGGTTCCAGTATGCCCTGACCTGCTCCCGACCCCGCCTCGACGCCTTCGGCGGTGGCGCGCATGTCATCGATCTCGGCGCGCGCAAATCCATCGACTGGACCAGCACGCAAGAATGGCTGGCAGCCGCGCTCAACGGGGAGGACGTCGATGCCTGAACTCATCTGCACCACGGTCTACCAGTTCCCCGAACTCTCGGATGCCGCCAAGGAAAAGGCGCGTAGCTGGTATCGCGAGCTTGGACCCCACGATGACTGGTGGGATGCGGTCTACGAGGATTTCGAGCGGGTCTGCGAAATTCTCGGCATTCGACTGAAGACCACTCCCGTCCGGCTGATGGGCGGCGGCACGCGGGCCAAGCCCTGCATCTGGTTCTCCGGCTTCTGGAGCCAGGGCGACGGGGCTTGCTTCGAGGGCTATTGGTCCCACGCCAAGGGCGCGGCCGCGCGCATCCGGGACTACGCGACCACGGACGTGACGCTGCATGGTATCGCGGATCGGCTGCAGGCCATACAGCGGCGGAACTTCTACCAGCTCGCCGCCGAGGTCAGCCATCGCGGGCGCTACTACCACGAATACTCGATGTCGGTGGACGTCACGCGCGACAGCCCGACCTGGCAGCCGCCGACCGAGGATGCCGAGGAAGTCGTGACCGAGGCTCTGCGCGATCTAGCCCGCTGGCTCTACCGCCAGCTTGAGGCGGAATACGACCACCTCACCTCGGATGAGGCCATCGAGGAGGGGATCATCGTGAACGAGTACACGTTCACCGAAAGAGGGCGACGGTTCGGGTGATCATCAGCGGCGGCGAGTGGTTCATTTGATCTTTACATTGGGGCCATATGAACTATCTTGAGCGCAATGGAGGACGACATGCAAGTCGCAGAGAAAATCCGGGAACCCGCACAGGTCAACGCCGTCGCGTTGAAGGCTTATGCGCGCGTGGCCGATGCCTGGGGTCTCAGCCTCAAGGAAGCGGCTGGCCTTGCCGACATGTCGGAGAGCACGTGGAAGCGCGCCAAGAAGCCGGACTTCGCCGGGGAACTGACCAAGGACCAGCTGCTGCGGCTCAGTGCGGTGATCGGCATCTACAAATCGCTCGAGCTCTACTTCTCCGAACCGCTCGCGCGAAGCTGGTTCACCCGACCGAACACGGGGCCGCTCTTTGGGGGCAGCCGTCCGGTTGATACCGCCATCGACGGGGGCTTGCCACAGATCCTCGCGGTTCGGACCTATCTTGATGCGTTGCGTGGTGGGGCATGAAGCAGACCGAGATTTCTGATCGTGGTCTCGTTCGTCTCCTGCCCGCCACCTACCACAAGCCGCCATCCCTGCGTGGTCTCGTCGATACCGATGACGAGATGGAGATCCTGGCAGAAATCGAGGGCCTGACCAGCGGCCGTCTACTGGCGGAACGTGGCCGCAACCCGCATCTGGACCCGCGCGAGCTGGCCTGGCAACGCCGCAGCCGTGATCTGCGCATCTATGGCGACAGTCATGTCAACGCCGCCTTCACCTATACCCGCGTCGGCGGAAACCGCTTCAACACCGAAGAGCGCGGCGCCTGGTACTGCGCATGGGACGTGATGGTGTCCGTCAGCGAAGTGGCCTGGCACCGCACGCGCGAACTCGGCTTTGTGGGCAGCTATCATGACAGCGCCCGCTATGTGGAACTGCTGGCGGATTTCATCGGCGTCTTAGATGACATGACCGACGAGCCAGGCCATCCCGCACTGCATCCGGATCCGGCTGTCGGCTATCCCGAGGGCCAAAGCCTGGCCCAACATCTTCGCCGGGCTGGATCGCGGGGTCTGATCTACCCCTCGGTCCGGGCGCCTGCGCCGGGTGGGAATTGCTTGGTCTGCTTCGAGCCGCACGCGATCCAGAACGTCCGACCGGGCGCATCCTGGGATCTTGTTTGGAATGGGACACCGCACTACTCGGTTACGGCTGTCGGCTGACGAGTTACAGCGCAAGCGCCCTTGGAGGTCCGAAGAAATGAAACCGGCTAATGACAATAGCGCGGAGGTCACGCACTTGAAGCCATGTGACCATCAGGTGTTCTTTGAGGCTTTGGACTGTCTGCCCTCACCTCCGGACGCACTACGAGCAGCATTTCGCCGGACGAAAGAGAGGTCATTCCGGCAAAACACATGGCTTCCAAAGATGGACTGAGTCCGCCGGTCTTCTGGGCTTCCCATAGACGCGCTGAGGGCGGCGACGCCTCTGCCCCAAGAGACCACTATAGTTGTCTTTGATCAGGATACTTTTCCAGCGTTATGGACGCTCCAATATTGAGATTTCCAAAGAACTGAGGGGCTAGCCCCAAGTGGTGGGAGATATGAAGACGCGGGTTTGAGAGACGGCGGCGACTTGCGGTGGTTGCCGAATCTCGATGCGATGTGCCTCCCGGCGCGCCGTCGGGACCAGACCTTGGTCCTTCGGACAGGAGTATGACCGAGGCTGATGTCCCGAGGGGCTAATCTGCCAATCTATAGGTTGGCAACCACGCTCGGTTTGCCAAGCCACGGTATGGCAGAAGCTCTGGAAGGCCGGAGCCAGCCGGTGCCGTGCTCACTTGTTTCCGTCGATCCACTTCGACATCAGCCCCTTGTCGCGGAAGCATTCATCCGGAACGGCGCGCCGTTTGATCCGAGCAAGCTTCTCCGCGAAGGCCACCTGCTTCGACGTCGGCAACCGATCCATGTCGGAGACCGGCTTCAGCTGGGCCTGCGCCTCGATCCAAGCACTCAACGACCGGCGGTCCTGCTGAACCTCCCAAGGCAGGAGGGTCTGGTTGCGCAAGGCGAGTGACCGCGCATAGGCGATCTGCTTAGGGGTCGCGGGCAGCGCGTACGTTGTGCTTTCCATGGGGAAACTCCCTTGCTTGCTTGATCCCCAATATAGAACATAACAAGAACAAAATCAAGCCGAGCGACTGCCAAGCATCGGTTCGAGAGGAAGAGGGTGGCCGGGGAAGATCAGGCCTGAGGGTGCCCGAGAGAGGGTGTCCGGGCCTGATCCTGTCCCTCATTCCGGAGTTTCCCGATGACCTATCTCGCGCCTGTTGCGCCTCCCGTTCCCGTTCCATCTCGCAATCCCGCGCCCGCGATCCTCGCCGTCGCCGAAGCGTTGCAGCCCGATCTGGCGAAGGGCTTCCAGATCGACGCGCTGCGCCTGCGGCTTGAGATGGAGCACGCCTTTGGCGGCTCCGATGCCGATGGTGCCTGGGACTGGAAGCTCGCTTATGAGGCGGGCGAGGTGGCGCTTGTCCTCTTCCTGCGGAAGTTCGGCCGCGCGCTTCTGGCCCGGGCGGGCTCGCCCGCTGCCCTGCTGCCGATCCTTGCCAAGGTGGCAGGCCTCTTGCCCACGCATACCCGGCGGTCCGAGAAGATGGAGCGCTTCCAGCAATTCTCGACGCCGCTGCCCATGGGACTGGCTGCAATGGCGGCAGCTCAGATCAAGCCCCGTTACCTGGTCCTCGAGCCCTCGGCCGGGACCGGGCTTCTGGCGATCCTGGCCGAAATCGCAGGCGGCAGCTTGATACTCAATGAACTGGCCGACACTCGCGCCGATCTTCTGCGTCGCCTATTTCCGGGGCGGCCCGTTACCACCTTCGACGCCGCGCAGATCGATGATCATCTCGACGCGGACCTGCGCCCGAGCGTCATCCTGATGAACCCGCCATTCTCGGCTGTGGCCAATGTCGCTGGTCGGACGACCGAGGCGACGGCACGGCATCTGCGCTCGGCGCTTGCGCGCTTGGCCCCCGGCGGTCGGCTGATCGCGATCACGGGTGCGGGTTTCGCGCCCGATGCCCCGGCCTGGGCCGAGACCTTCACACGCCTGACCGAGACCGCGCATCTGGTGTTCACGGGCGCTGTGTCCGGTGCTGCTTTTGCCAAGCACGGCACCAGCTTCGAGACCCGCCTTTCGGTCTTCGACAAATGCCGGTGCGGTGAGGCGGGCGGCATCACCGCCGATCTGACGCGTGCGCCATCGCCCGATATCGCCACCTTGCTGTCACAGATTTCCGCAGGTGTCCCCCCACGCCTCGCGCTGGACCCTGACATAGCGGCAGCAAATCGCCCCACCTCCTCCTTCCCGGGAAATCCTGCCCGCGCCACGCGCAGTGGCATCAGCCCATCGCGCGTAACCCCTGCGGCCCAGCCCCACCAGTCCAGTGCACAAATCGAGGCCGAGGATCTGGCCTACACGCTGCGCGATGCGACTGAGGAGGCCAATACCGCGCGCCTGTCGGATGCCATTTATGAGACCTTCCGTCTGCAGGCGATCGACATCCCCGGAGCGGAACCGCATCCGACCAAGCTTGTGCAATCTGCGGCCATGGCCTCGGTCGCACCGCCAAAACCGACCTATCGCCCCAAGCTGCCAGGCGGCGTCCTCCGCGACGGCCTGCTCTCCGACGCCCAGCTTGAGACCGTGATCTACGCGGGTGAGGCGCATGGCGCGTATCTTGCCGGGTCTTGGTGCGTGGATGAGACCGGCGACATGGTCTCGGCCGCGCCGGACGATGCCGCTGACGCCGTCCGTTTCCGCCGCGGCTTCTTCCTTGGCGACGGCACCGGGGCGGGCAAGGGCCGCCAGTCGGCTGGGATTGTGCTCGACAACTGGGCGCAGGGTCGGCGCAAAGCGCTCTGGATCTCCAAAAGCGACAAGCTGCTGGAGGATGCGCAGCGCGACTGGTCCGCACTCGGGCAGGAACGCTTGCTGGTGACGCCGCTGTCGCGCTTTGCGCAAGGCAAAGACATCCCGCTGACCGAAGGCATCCTCTTCACCACCTATGCCACGTTGCGCTCGGAAGAACGCGGCGCCAGGAAATCCCGCGTCGACCAGATCGTCGACTGGCTCGGGGCGGATTTCGACGGGGTGATCTTGTTTGACGAAAGCCATGCCATGGCCAATGCCGCAGGATCGAAAGGCGAGCGCGGCGATGTCACGGCCTCGCAGCAGGGCAGGGCGGGCCTGCGTCTGCAGCACAAGCTGCCCAATGCCCGCGTGGTCTATGTTTCGGCCACCGGCGCAACCTCGGTGCACAACCTCGCCTATGCGCAGCGCCTCGGGCTCTGGGGTGGCGAGGACTTTCCGTTTTCGACGCGGGCGGAATTTGTGCAAGCTATCGAAGCTGGCGGCGTTGCCGCGATGGAGGTGCTGGCCCGCGATCTGCGGTCGCTTGGCCTCTACACGGCGCGCTCGCTGTCCTATGACGGCGTCGAATACGAGATGCTGGAACATGCGCTGACGCCGGAGCAGCGCGGGATCTATGATGCATATGCGCTCGCCTTCGGAGTCATACATCGGAACTTGTCCGCGGCGCTGGAAGCGGCCAACATTACTGGCGAATCCGGCGGTACGCTGAACCGCCAGGCCAAGTCCGCCGCCCGCTCGGCTTTCGAGTCCGCCAAGCAACGGTTCTTCGGCCATCTGCTGACCTCGATGAAAACCCCCACCCTGATCGCCGCCATCGACGCCGATCTCGCGGCTGGCCATGCGGCTGTCATCCAGATCGTCTCGACAGGTGAGGCGCTGATGGAGCGCCGCCTGTCGGAGATCCCCACGGACGAGTGGAACGATGTGCGGGTGGATATCACGCCAAGAGAGGCTTGCCTGGACTACCTCGCCCATTCCTTCCCGGTGCAGCTCTATGAGCCATTCACTGACAGCGAAGGCAACCTCTCCTCGCGCCCGGTCACGCGCGATGGCCAGCCGGTGGAATGCCGCGAGGCGGTGCGCCGCCGCGATGCGCTGATCGAGCATCTGGCAAGCCTGCCGCCTGTGCCGGGGGCGCTCGACCAGATCGTCCAGCGCTTCGGCACCGATCTCGTGGCGGAAGTGACGGGCCGCTCGCGCCGCATCGTGCGCGAAGGCGAGGGCTCTGCCGCCCGCCTGGTCGTGGAAAGCCGGGCGGGCTCTGCCAACCTCACGGAAACCGCCGCCTTCATGGATGACCAGAAGCGCATCTTGATCTTCTCGGATGCGGGCGGCACGGGGCGCAGCTATCACGCGGATCTCGGGGCCAGGAACCAGCGCCTGCGGGTGCATTACTTGCTCGAACCCGGCTGGAAGGCCGACGCTGCCATTCAGGGCTTGGGCCGCACCAATCGCACCAATCAGGCGCAACCCCCGCTGTTCCGGCCGGTCGCCACGGATGTGAAGGCGGAGAAGAGGTTCCTTTCGACCATCGCGCGCCGGCTCGACACGCTGGGGGCCATCACGCGGGGCCAGCGCCAGACCGGCGGACAGGGGCTGTTCCGGCCGGAGGACAACCTTGAGTCGCCTTATGCCCGCGACGCCCTGCGCCAGCTTTATCGCCGCATCTATCGCGGCGATGTGGCGGATTGCTCGCTCGGGGCCTTCGAGGATGCAACCGGCCTCATCCTGACCGATGACAACGGGCTGAAGGATGACCTGCCGCTGATCACGACCTTCCTCAATCGCCTGCTGGCACTGACGATCGACATGCAGGCGGTCCTGTTCTCGGCCTTCGAGGAACTCCTCGACCAACGGATCGAGGGGGCCATCGCCGCCGGGGTCTATGACCTCGGGCTCGAGACCCTGCGCGCCGAGAGCTTCCGCGTCACCGACGCTCGGGTGATCTACACCCATCCCGGCTCCGGCGCGGAAACCCAGCTTCTCACCATCGCAGAAAAGCGTCGCAACACGCCGACCTCCCTCGCGGATGCGCTCGACTGGCTCGATGACCCGAAGGCGCGCCTTCTTGTCAACAGCCGCTCGGGCCGGGCGGCGGTGCAGGTGCCCGCGACCAGCTTGATGCTGGATGACGGCACCATCGAGCCCCGCCTGCGGCTCATCCGGCCGCTTGATGCCAGCACGGTCCCAGCGAAAATCATGGAGGATACGCATTGGCTGGAAGCCGACCGCGCGGCCTTCGTTACCGCCTGGACCGTGGAACTGGCCGAGGTGCCCGAGTTCAGCGAGTCCACCCTGCATATCGTGGCGGGGCTGTTGCTGCCGATCTGGAAGCAGCTCCCCCAAGATGAGACCCGCGTTTACCGGCTGCAGACCGACGACGGGCAGCGGATCATCGGCCGCCGAGTCTCGCCGTCTTGGGTTGCAACCACGCTGGCTGCGGATGCGCCGCAACTCACGGCGCCCCAAGTCCATGCCCTCGTTCTGGAGGGCAAGACCGTGGTGCGGCTGGCCGAGGGGATGGAACTCCACCGCTCCCGCGTCATGGGGGTGAACCGCATCGAGCTTTCCGGCTTCACGGAAGCCGCGAAGGACCGGCTCAAAGCCGATGGCTTCTTCTCGGAGATCATCAGCTGGAAGCTGCGGCTCTTTTGCCCGACGGACGCGAGCGGGGTCAAAGTGCTGGATCGTCTGCTTGCACGTTGTTATGTGACGGGACTACATGCGCGCGGAGGGTGCTGAGCCATGTATTCCGAGACCGAAGATGTGATCCGCGCACTGGCGGAAAACGCAGAGAGCGTGTGTCGCGCTTACCTTCCCGCCGGACGGCGGGTAGGATCCTACTGGATCGTGGGCGATTTGCAGAACAACCCTGGCCGGTCGCTCTTTGTACGGTTGATCGGGCCCGCGTCGGGACCGGGCGCGGCCGGCAAGTTCACCGACGGCGCCACGGGCGAGCATGGTGATCTTCTCGACATCATCCGCGAGCGGACCGGAATCTCCCGCTTTCCCGATCTTCTGGCCGAGGCCCGGGCGCATCTGGGCCGTCCGCAGCCGGTCTACCCGGATGCGCCGGTGCCAAGGAAGACCAAGGCCCCCGGTGGCACACCAGCGGCGGCGGCGCGGCTCTTTGCAGCCTCGGTGTCGGTCGCAGGCACGCTTGCCGACACTTACCTCCGCTCCCGAGGCATCACCCAAGGCGGCTTGACGAATGCGCTGCGCTTCCACCCGAAGTGCTGGCATCGGGATGAGGGCCATACCCGGAGCCTCCCCAGACCGGCGTTGATCGCCGCGGTCACCGATGGGGCAGGGGCCGTGCAGGGCGTGCATCGCACCTGGCTGGCACCTGACGGAAAGGGGAAAGCGCCAGTCGAGACGCAGCGGCGTGCCATGGGTCACCTCCTCGGCAATTCCGTCAGGCTGACCCCGCATGACGACATCCTTGTCGTCGGCGAGGGCATCGAGACCATGCTGTCCCTTGTCGAGGCCATGCCCAGCCTGCCCGTCTGGGCGGCGCTCTCGTCGGGTCACCTCGGGGCAGTCCAGCTGCCGGATGGGGTGCAGCGCCTCTACATCGCCATCGACCGCGATCCGGCCGGGCAACGCGCGGCAGAGAGGTTGAGCGCCAGAGCAACCGAGGTCGGAATTGCCGCTCGGGTGCTGGAGCCGCGTCTCGGGGATTTCAACGATGATCTCCGGGTGCACGGCGCGGACGCGCTGCGCCAGCATCTGGCAGGTCAGATCGGGCCCGAGGATCGGCATCGCCTGTCAGGCTGAGCAGCATCGCGCAGGGGGCACTCCGGGGCTGCGGGGCAGGGGTCACGGATCCCTGTCGTGGCTCTGGATCGTCGCCTTCGCCTCATCCCGGGCCATACTCATCCACCCGTCGCCCGAGCGGCCTTCAAGAGATGGGCAGGCGGCCGTCAAAGGGGCCGCCCCTTTAAGGATGGGGGGCGACTGATTTCCGCCGCGAGGGACGAGCCCTCGCTTTGCATCGCGAAAGGCAAATCAGCCGCCCCCCGTCCTCCTCCACATGCGTTCCGGCCCCAAAGAGGGGGTGAAGGGGCGGCCCCCGTGACGGCTTTCGCAGCCCATGAAGGCCGCGCGGGATGACGCGCGGACGAGACAGGCCCGGAGGCAAGAACCGATGACGATCCACACCCATGACGACGCATATGAACCCGCCCACACCGCATCCCAGACCGCCCATGCGCTCGACGAGCTGCAGCTCTACGGCTACCGCCCCTTTGACGAGCCCGATCCGCGCCCGATGCCTGATGGGCAGCGCCTCGCGGTCGCCGTCGCCGACATCTTTGACGCCCTCGTCGCGACCCTGGAAGACACCCGCATGGAACCCGACCTCGAAGAGGTGCTCTGGGGCCAGGTCAACCTCTTCCACCGCGCCACGGCCCGGATCGAGCGGTCGCTCGATGAGAACGAACAGGCGCAGCGCCGCCTCCAGCGCGAGCAGGACGGCTCCGAGGTGAAATCCACCGAGCTTGAGCGCCTGACGGCCGAAGGCCTGACGCTCATCGAACGGCGCAATTGCATGGACTTGATGCGCGATCACGCCGCGACCGAGTTCGTCCATCAGCACGGGCTCCACCTGGCGCCCCCGCACCGGCTCGATGGTGAACCGCCAGCACATGACCGCCGCGCTGATCGACAGCCGCGACTTCCTGGCCGCGAAGCGCCGCGCGGAGGCCGAGGTGATGCTGCCCGCAGGCCCCAAGGTCGCCCTTACCGGCGGGACCGACTTCAACGACCACCGCCTGATCTGGGGCAAGCTCGACCAGGTCCGGACCAAGTACCCCGACATGGTCCTCCTGCACGGTGGTAGCCCCAAGGGCGCAGAGCTCATCGCCGCCAAATGGGCCGAGTCCCGCGGCGTGACACAGGTGGCCTTCAAGCCCGACTGGACCAAGCACGCCAAGGCTGCACCCTTCAAGCGCAACGACGCCATGCTGGACGTCCTGCCGGTGGGTGTTCTTGTGTTCCCGGGCACGGGTATCCAGGAGAACCTCGCCGACAAGGCTTCGAGGCTCGGTATCCCGGTCATGAAGTTCGAGAAGGGGGCGTGAGCCCCCTGTTCCCCTCGCGGGGAAATCGAGATGGAAGCGCAGGTTTCCACCTGATATTGTGTAGAAAACCTTAGTCGATCACTACATGTACCATAGTCCGATCCAGCTTGATGTCTTCCCGACCGACGTGCAGATGCGCCGGATCGATCCGGCGCGCAACATGCGTCGTTTCTATCGGCTGAGCGTGCAACGCGACCTCTTCGGTCGCGCGAGCCTCGTGCGCGAGTGGGGTCGGATTGGCTTCCGTGGCCAGATGATGGTCGAGACCCACCCTGATGAAGGCAAGGCCATCACCGCTTTGATGAAGCTTGCAGCGGTGAAGAAGCGGCGCGGGTACGTTCAGTGAACGCTCTTGGACGCTGCCATTTTCCCCACTTTTTCATCGCATCAAGAGTTCTGCTGGATCAATCAGGAGTGAGGTCCAACGCCTCGCCCCGCTTCAGGATCTCGTAGATCACCCCTTCAAGGATCGGCAGTGCCTGCCGATCCTTGCTAAGGAGAAGCGTGGCGAGCGCGCTATGCGAGGACATGGCCCGGACCACTGCCGCCTGCACCGCGCCGGGGAGGTTCCCCTTCATCGCTTGATCCTTACTGTTCTTGTCGATCTGGGCCATCACAACCGGGTTCTGGCGGGTAATTGCGGCGACCTGGTTCACGAAAGCGACCTGGTCCTCGAGCGGGGTCGCCTCTCCGAAGAGGCTGTTCAGGCGCTCAATCAGCTCCTGCATGTAGACCGGTAGGGCACCGGGCCGTCCGCCGCCGCCGCCGCCCTTTATGGGGTCGAGGGTGGGGGGCTCCTCATCCTCGCCGTTGCTAGGCTCCTCTCGCTCCACGATGTCATAGCCGGTCAGCGCGATCCCGTGCAGGTCGATCTCGGACGCTGGAACCCCATTCAGTCGGTTCGCGAGCAGTTTCGAGAAAGCGGCGAAGACCTCAAGGTCCGGATCACCGAGATCGACCAGCTGCGCGACATAGGCGTAAAGGCGTCCGAACCGAGCTAGGCCCGCCTTGAAATCCGTCAGCGACACGATCGCCGTCTCGACCTGTTCGCGCTCGTGATCGGCGCACTTCATCCCGTCCTCGTTCCCGACCGCTTTCGCCTTCTGCCAGGCGTCCTCGGCCTCTGTGGCCCGGTTTCGAAGCTCCGTGAGCCGATGGTTATAGGTGTCGGTCGGTTCCTGCGTCGCAGCGTACATCGCCTTGTGTGCCGCCTCGTCATCGGTGCCGGTAGCAGCGGCTGTCGCTGTCCGAAACCGGGCCTTCTGGAAGTCGAGGACGTGTGTGTCGTCATAGACCCCCTGATCGTCGAGGAACTCCTTCAGGTCATAGATGACGTTGAGGTCCTGCACTTCCTCGATCTTGGCGCCCCTGTCATACTGGGCAAAAGCGGCCCGGACCACGTCCGGATCGTTTATAAAATCGATGATGAAGGTCTGGTCCTTCCCAGGGAAGGTCCGGTTCAGGCGGGAGAAGGTCTGAACGATCTCGACCGCGTTCGCGATCTTCTTGTCCACATACATCGCGACCAGCTTCGGTTGGTCGAACCCGGTCTGAAACTTGTTCGCCACCAGCATGACCCGGTATTCCGGCCGGTCGAAAACGTGGCGCAGGTCCTTGCCGCCGGCGTCCGGGTTCATATTCACCTCGGTGAACTCCGCGTCCTCCTCAACGACGAACGCGTCCCCCTGCAGCAGCTCGTCGTTCGGGTGCATCACCTCGCGCCCGGTCAGCTTGCCCGAGAAGGCGACGAGGGCGCGGATGTTGCCGTATTCCGGGTTCGCGGCGATGAAGGCGTCGAAGGCCCGCTTGTACCGGACCGCAGAGGCCCGGGAACTGGTGACCACCATTGCCTTCGCCTTCCCGTCAAGCAGGTGGGCCACGTTCTTCGAGAAGTGCTCGATGATGAAGCGGACCTTCTGGGTGACATTCGTCGGATGGAGGGTCATCCATTTCGCCAGGGCCCGCTTGGCCGCCTTCCCGTCGACCCGTTTTTCCTCGACGATCTCCTGACCGAGGTTGAACGCGGTCTTGTACGGCACGTAGCCCCGCAGCACGTCGAGAATGAACTTCTCCTCGATCGCCTGCCGCATCTCGTATTTGTGGAACGAGACCGGGAGGTTGTCGTCCGACGCGGGCCTCGTCGGGTCCGTCGGCCGTCCGAACAGCATCATGGTCGAATGTTTCGGGGTCGCGGTGAAGGCGAAATGGGACACGTTCGCCGGGCGTTTCCGGGCCTGCTGTATTTCAAGGAGGATGTCCTCGACCGTCATGTCCGCCGCGTCCTTCCGGGCCGACAGGGCCAGCGTCGCCTGAAGTTTTGACGCTGTGTTCCCGGTCTGGGAGTTATGCGCCTCGTCGATGATCACCGCGAAGTTCCGGTCCCGGAGGGACTTTTCGGTCAGGATCGCCTCCATAGCGAAGGGGAAGGTCTGGATGGTCACCACGATGATCGGGGTGCCCTTCAGCATCGCCTCGCTAAGCTGCTCGCTCTTCGACTTCGACGAGGTCTCCCGGTCGATCGCCGCGATCAGCCCCTTCTGGTGGTCGATCTGCTGGACCGCGTCCTGCAGCTGCCCGTCCAGCACGTTCCGGTCCGTCACGATGATCACCGTGTCGAAGATCGGCGTCCCGTCGTCCCGGCGCAGCTTCACCAGGTCATGCGCCGTCCAGGCGATGGTGGAGGTCTTTCCGGACCCGGCGCTGTGCTCGCACAGGTAGGGGTGCCCCGGGCCTTTCTCCTTCGCGTCGCCGATCATCTTGTTGACCGCGTCGAACTGGTGGAACCGGGGGAAGATCAGGGTCTCCTTGACCGACCAGTTCCCCTTCAGGTCGACCACGTTTTTCTTCTCGACATAGACGAAGCTGTGGAAGATCCGCAGGAACGCGTCGGGCTGACAGATCTCCTCCCAGAAATAGGCGACGGGGTATTCACCGTCGGCCCGCGCCGGGTTGCCGGCCCGGCCGTTATCCCCCTTGTTGAAGGGCAGGAAGAAGGTGTCCTCGCCCGCGAGCTTGGTGGTCATCCAGATCTCGCTGTCCGACATCGCGAAATGAACCACGGCGCCCCGATGCTGCGTCAGGAGCGAGTGCGTGCGTTTCGTGATCGGATCGGCCGGGTGGCGGTCTGTCCGGTACTGGGCCTTCGCGTGCTCGACCGACTGGGTGAAATCCGTCTTCAGCTCGACCGTGGCTAGCGGCAGGCCGTTCAGGAACAGGCCGAGGTCGATGGCGAGCTCGCGGCCCGGGTGATATTTCAGCTGCGGCACGACCCGCAGCCGGTTCGATGCGTAGCGGTGCAGGACCGCATCGTTACGCTGGTCCTCCGGGGCCGCCTCGGACAGGTCGAGGTGGCCGGCACCGGCGATCGAAAGGCCCCGGCGCAGCGTCTGGACCATCCCCTGTTTCTCCAGCGCCGTCTCTATCCGGTCCATGACGACCGTCAGGGTTTTGTCGCCATTCATCGCTTGTAGGCGGTCCCATTTCTGCGGCTGGGTGGCCCGTAGCCAGGCTTCCAGATCCTCCGGGTACATGGCACGGTCCGCGTCGTAGGCGTCGGTCGACCCAACCAACCAGCCCGACGCGGCGAGCTTCTGGACGATGTAGGACTCGAGGTGCTTCTCGTGATGCAGGTCGCTCATTCCGTCACCTCCGATCCGCCGGCCTGCGCCTGCTGCCACTCGTGATAATTCAACTTCGACCCCCGAACCTTCCACTCCAGCCGCCCGTTGCTGTTCCGGTCAAGCACCACCGCCGCGGCGGCTGACGGGCTGCTGAACGGCCAGGGTTTGGCGAAGCGCATCCGGTCCTCCGCGTGCGGCACCAAGGCGCCCTCGGCGATCATCTTGTCTTTAAGGCCACCATAGCTCTGCTGGACATACCCGGTCCCGATCAGGGCCTCGGACCCCTCCAGCACCACGAACTCACCGTCTTCTTCGACGGCGGTCGCCTGGACGCCGCTCTTGTGGCGGATCTCGAAATGGACCTCTTCGGCGGTCCTATCATCAGCGGGTTTCGCGACCTGAGTCACGGCGCGGGGCTGAGGTTTCAGCATGTCGAGCCCGATGACCGGCAGGATAATCCGCAGGTTCGCGAGGAACTGCTCCATGTTCGCGACATCCGCCTCAGGCAGGCGGCGGCGGTCGGTGTCGGGCTGGGTGCCGTTGTCAAGCGTCACCCGGCCTGCCTGCGTGGTAACCCGGATCAGCCGGGCCTCGAGGTATTCGGCGTGCCCCTTGGACAGGTCGTCGTCGCTGGTCGTGACGGTGATCGCGGTTTCCCAAAAGTCACGCTTCTTCGCGCTCTGTTCGATCCTTTCGGACACTGAGTTGCCTGACCCGATATAGACCCGGGTCACGCCGGGCTTGTCCGGGTCCGGGCCGGACAGGATATAGACCCCGGTCCGGTCCACCTCGGCCCGGGCAGTTAGGTCGCCGAAGGCCGAGGCGCCGCTGACGAACAAAAGACCCGTCCAGCCGTGGATCGTCGCCTTGCGCAAGCCCGTGGGCTTCCCGTCGACCAGGAAAAGCTGGATGGTCCGGCCGAAGGTTTCGCCTGTGGTCATGCGGCCACCTCTTTCAGGAGTTTTGCCAGCTTTGATTGGGCAGTAACCGGCATTTTCATACCTTCCATACCGATCTGACGCGCCAATCCGCTGGAAAGCCCATGCTGGCAGGATCGGCCAACGGGCAGCCGTCGATCAGCGCAACAAGGCGCTGTTTCCATTCATTGCTCGGCGCGATCAGGGCCAAAAGATAATCGAGCGTCACCAGAGTGTTGTGCAGATAGCGTGGATCGGCATCTCGCATGGCGACGGGCAGCTTCGCAGGAAATCTTGGTGTGGTCATCTTCACCGTGAAGCGCTTGTTCCACAGCCTGCCATGGTGGGCGCAGATGTTGCGGACATGGCTGATATGATGGGCGAAAGACGTGACCACCTTTTCGTCCAGCGCGAAGGGGGCTGCGATGGCGTTCCTATCGCTGCGCAGTTTCAGGTCGCTGTAGAATTTCGACAGCAACCCGAAGGACATGACCTCTGCCGCCATCCAGACCGGCGGCAGCTTCGGCGAGGTGTATTTGTCGCGATAGTGGGTCGCGAACGTGTCGCGCGAGCGGGTGAATTCCTTGTTCAACTCGGCAACGGCGGACGCATGACGCCCGATATGGGCATAGTGGCCCTGCTCGAGATAGCCATGGGGGCCATAGGTCATCGCCATGTGATGCGCCCATTGCGCGCGCAGGGCCACTTCGACCCGCTCGATGGCGTCCAGGACCAGCAGCCGCAGTTCGCGGTCGAAGATGTAGAGGGTCAGCACATCCTCGAAGGTTGTCCCGTCACGGAAGGCGTGGTCGCCGTTGCTCGCGGCGGGCACCTCGAAGGGCAGCCAATAGGCCCTCAGCCGATAGTAGGAGATGAAGTTCAGGTAGTGCTGTGCCTGGGCTTCGTCCCCGATAATCATGCCGCGGCGCTTGAGCAGTTCGATCTGATCAGGGAGGGAAACGGCGGGTTTTTCAAACTTCATGCGGCACCCCCGTGCCGCGAAAGCGATACCCTGAAAACAAGTAACCCGCCGGGGTGCGCAGTGCGAAACCGAGGTTCCGTCCGAGGCGTGGCGGGTCTTGTTAAGACATTAGATAGGGCAGGAATCCTACCAAAGCAATAAGAAACCGATCGGTCCGCGCCAAAAGTCATGCCGCCGCCCTCACGTCAATCTTGCCGGTCACGGCAGCGGTGATCAGCGCCGCGCGCTTCTCGCGCAGGAGGTCGATGCTGCGCTCGGTCAGGGAGATCAGGCCGTCGATGCGGGCGGTTTCGGCTTCGATATAGTCGGCGATAGCCGCCTGTTCGCGAAGATCCGGCTTCGGCAGCTTCACCTTGCGGACGTGACCGAAGTTCAGGTCCTGTCCGTCGCGGATGAAGTTCGAGGTCAGGCGTAGGGCCTGAATGTACAGGCTGGATTTCATCAGCGCGCCATAGAACCGCCCCTCGACATCCGGTCCGGGCTTCAAGACGGAGTAGGATGACCGGACGCTGCCAACGGCGCGGGCACGCTCGAGCCCGCCGTCCATGCTGCGCATGCTGATCACGAAATCACCGAGTTCGACATGCTTGCGCATGTCGAGATTGACCACCGCCATTGTGACCTGACGCTGTTCCAGCGCCTCGTATTCCGCCAGCGGGATCACACCATACTTCTGGGTCGCCGACAGCATCTGATCGCCTTCCCGAGCGCGTTCGCCACTTACCGTAAACAGCGCGGTTGCCGGGACCACATCCCAATGGGCGGGCACGCGGCCCAGCCAGTCCTGCCCTGAGTCCTTCATCGGCGCGTCCGGGTCGATGCCCTTGGTCACCGCATGGGTGATCACGGCCGCCCGCTTTTCCTTCAGCAGCGCGATGAACCGGGTCTTCTTTTCGATCAGGCCGTCAATCAGGCCGGTTTCTCGGTCGAGGAAGCGGGCGATGGCGGTCTGTTCATCGAGATTTGGGGCGACAACTGACATCCGCCGCACGTCTTCGAACCCAAGTGACTGGCGCATCCCGCCGCCCATAGAATAGAAGACCTTCTGCACGTCATAGGCCCGCATCAGGTAATTCATGAAACCGGGCAGCACCCCCTCCGACCTCACAGCCAGATAGGCTGACGTGATGATCCCCCGCTCTGGGCAGATCGCAGACCGCAAGCTGCGCTTGTCGTTCTGAAGGTCGGTAAGCCGGAAAACGACGTCGTCCGGCTCGACAATCTGGTAGGTCTCAAAAGACTCGGGAAGCAGGCCGTTCGGGGTGTTGATGTCCTTGCGGACGATATTCCCGTAGCTGAGGGACAAGAGGTTATCCTCTTTCATCCCGGTGTTCTTCGCCCGCCGCTCCTTCGCGACAGCATAGAAGGGGCGCTCATCCCAGTGCGCCGGGATTTCCTCAATCCATGGCGCATTTGCGGGTTTCACCTCGGCATGGCTCCGGTAACTCATTCCGTCACCTCCGCCAGCACCGCCGCGATTTCGGCCTCGACCGCCTTCAGCTCTGCGTCGATCTCCTCCAGATCGCGGGGCGGCTGGTATTCATAGAAATAACGGTTGAAGTTGATCTCGTATCCCACGATGCCCACCTGGCCGTCGTATTCGTCGCGGAACGTCTCATCCACATAGGCGTCATGCGCATGGGGCAGCACCTCCTGCGCCATGTAATCCCGGATGTCGGTGCCCAGCGGGATGTTCTCAAAATCCGTGAGGTCGTCATCGGGGATGACCGCGCCGGACTTGTCCCGAACCGGGTCAAGCTCCGGGTCGTGCACGCCGAAGGCCTTCTGGAACGCCTTGATCAACGCGGCCGGGACAGTCCGCTGGCTGATCATCGCGCCGGAGTTCTTCCGTAGCCAGGTCGCCATCCAGTGCCAGTCATGGGTCGCGCCCATCTCCCGGTCGAGCAGCTTCAGCCAGAGGGCCCGCGAGTCGGTCGTCAGGCGCTCCCAAGCCTTCTCGGACTCGAGCGCCTCTAGACCCTCCTGTGAGATCACGATCTTCTTTCGCAGCGGCCGCAGGACCTTCACCCGGCGGTAGCCGAAGTCCCGGCTGTCGAACAGGCGGCTCTCCCTCGTCGGGCTGAAGTCGGAGTACATCTGAACGATCTGGCGGATCTGGTCGTCCCCGACCCGGCGGCGCTTGTTCCCCTCGCTCTTGCGCATGGGCTCATACATCGCGGTCGCGTCGATCAGCTGGACCTTGCCCTTCCGGTGGGCCGGCTTCTTGTTGGACAGAAGCCAGATGTAGGTGCCGATCCCGGTGCGGAAGAAGATCTCGGTCGGAAGAGCGATGATCGCCTCGACCACGTCCTCCTCCAGCAGGTAACGCCGGATCTCGGATTCACCCTGACCTGCATTCCCGTTGAACAGGGGCGAGCCGGACAGGACGATCGCCGCCCGCCCGCCGCCGCGCTCCGGCGTCTCCAGCTTGCTGAGGAGGTGCAGGAGGAACAGCATCGACCCGTCGCTGACCCGCGGCAGCTTGGGGCCGAACCGGCCCTCGAACCCCTTTTCCTGATGTTCCCGGACCACGGCGGTCTGGTCCTGCTCCCACTTCTTCCCGAAGGGCGGATTCGAGACGCAGTAGTGGAACTTGTCAGAGGTCAGCTTGTCGTCGGACAGGGTGCTGCCCAGTTTGATGTTCTTGGACAGGTCCCGACCCGGATCGGACTCGACGGTCTTGAGCAGCATCGAGGCGAGGCAGACCGCGTGGGTCTCCGGTTCCAGCTCCTGCCCATAGGGCACAATGACCGGAGCGATGGAATATCGGTCGCGCAGGGCGTTCACATGTTCCATGCCGTCGGACAGAAAACCGCCGGTGCCGCAGGTGGGGTCATAGAGCGTCCGGATGAGCCCCGGATTGTCGATGAACATCTGGTCATCCGGGTCGAGCAGCAGCTCGATTGCCAAATGGACTACGTCGCGCGGGGTCATGAAATCCTCAGCCGCCTCGTTTACCTCCGCCCCGAAACGGCGGATCAGGTGTTCGTAGACGTTGGACATCACCCGTTCCGGAACCGCGTCCGGGTGCAGGTCGATGGCGGCGAAGTTCTGACAGATCTTGTAGAGGACCCCGGCCTTGTCCATCCGGGCGAGCGTATTGGCAAAGTCGAACTGTTCAAAGATGACCCGCGCGTTGTCCGAGAAGGAGGCGATGTAATCCTCAAGGTTCTGGCGGGTCCGGGTCGCGCCGAGGCTGCGCAGGTCATAGTTCGAGGTGTTGTAGAACGGGTACCCGGTCTGGGTCCGGAGGATCACGCCCAGGTCAATCGGGCTGTCCTTCATGTTCTTGACAGTTTCGCGAACCTGATCCCGAGTCGGCTCAAGAACGCATTCCAGACGGCGCAGCAGTGTGAAGGGCAGGATGATTTTGCCGAAGTCGACGTGCTTGAAGTTGCCCCAGAGGTCATCTGCGTTCTTCCAGATAAAATCGGCGAGGGAAGTGTTCGTCGTCTGGGTGTTCATCTATTCGCCTTCACTCTTTTTCTTATTCGCTTCGAGGTGGTCTTCCAGAAGCCGGGCCGCCAGACGGAAACCGTCGACTTGGCTCATCCGGTGCCGGACACAGAGCTCCTTGAAGGCCCACCGCTCGTCGGCGGTGATCTTCAAATTTAGGTTCGAAAGTTTCGCGTCGTCATCGCCCATCGGGCATCTCCTCGCGGACAATGACTTATCTTCCATTCTTCCATTACAGATTTCAATCTCTTTTGCTCCTACGGGCCTTTCTCGACCTTATCCACGGGTGGATCTGTGATTTTCCAAGGGGCGTCTGATCCAGCTCTTCCCCTGTTTGAGCTGTGCTTGTTTGGGTTACGATGAACACTGCGATATCGTTGTCTCCGCGAGCCGTAGCCAATACCGCGGATGCCGCCGCTCCCCGGTCCGGTTCAGCGCGCCCACCCGAGCGGTGACGTGTGTGGAAGCAGCTTGGCGTCGTAGAGCGGGCTGGTCTGCGCAAGGTGGCTGGCCGCTCTGTCCATATAGATCGTGTTCCAGAACGTGATGGCAGCAATGGCGAGGTTGAGTGCCATGGCGCATTTCTGTTGTGCCGCGTCAGAGCGATCATGAATGCGCCCTTGCGAGTGGGCAAAGACGGCTTTCGCCAGCGAGTGGCGCGCTTCACCCTTGTTCAGGCCCGCATTGCATTGCGCATTTCGAGCGCCGCCTGATCTCAGAGCGCACCAAAGATGGCCTGATCAACGCCCGAAAGCATGGTCGCAACCCTGGACGGCCGACATTGCCACCAGAGACAATCTCAGCCCTCCAAGATCTTGTCGGTGCCGGAAAATCCGTAGCCCAGGCCGCAAAACATCTCGGCATAGGCAGATCAACGGCATACAAGGTCATCAGAAACACCACGCAGTAAGACAAGCTCAGGCTTCGTTCTCCCTTAGCGGGTTCTACGAAGAAACCTTCCGATGGGGCCGATCACATCATGCCACTCGAACGATCCATCGACGTCGCCGAACTGCAAGCCGACATGGCCTTCGAGGCCTACCTCGCCGCCTTCTTTGAAGACGCCCATCCCGAGCCCCTCGACAGCCTCGAGACCGAGGCGCTGATCGCCCGCAGTCGCGATGACGACCTCCGCTCCCAGGGACTGGGTCACTGACCCAGACACCCCTGCGGGTCTTCAGATCCGCAGGGGTCCGACGCTCGCCCTTAACAGCATCGCGACGCCGTCTGAGGGCGTGACCCGCGCCATTTAACGCGGGCCGTTGTCGTGTTCCTGGTGCCTGATCGGGGGCTGGCTCTGGCGCTCGGTTTGCCTGTCGTCGCGTGCCGCTCTAGAAAAGTTTGGGCAGCTTTTTTCCAACTGGTTGGCGAGCATCGATGAGGACTTCGCCCGTTCCATGTTGCGCTTCGCGGGGCCTTAATAGCGTCGACAAGCCCCGCAAAAATATACAAAGCACAAAATGTAATATTGTGCGCTTTGATGTATTGAAGTATAAGCGAAGGAGAGAAGGAAGACGTTGGCAGGATATGTCCAATGTTTGCACATTTTGTCCGAGGGGTCTGACCCGTGCCGAGGCCAGCGAAAAACCTGAAGCTTGAAGAGCGCATCGAAGTTGCGCGGCGCTTTGCGGCAGGCGAGAGCGCGAAGGACCTCGCAGTTGCGTTCGGCATCTCCCCGCGCCACGTAAACCGGCTCGCGAAAGAAGAGGCGGGCGAGGGGATCGCGATGCGCGATCCGAGCGAGGCGGTGTCGTTCCGGGCAAGCCGATCCGAACTGGACGCCTTCGATGTGAATCAGCATGCAAAAGTGACCCACTTGGGTGGGTTATGATCATCTAAAATTGACCCACCTGCATTGTTAACATCCGTGCGTTTTGGCGCGGAGGAAGAGCAGGTGTTACTGATGGAAACGGCAATGAAGGTCCGTGGCTGGATCTTGGGCGATGGCCGCAGCATCCGGGCTGTGGCGCGCGAGACTGGGATCTCACGGACGACGATCAAGAAGTATCTGAAGGACCCGGAGCAACCGCAGTATCGGGAACGGCAACTACGCGTTGGCCACAAGCTGAACGCGCAATTCGAGGCGCGCCTCAGGGAGTTTTTCAAGCACGATCTGCAGCTTCGCCGCCGTGAGCGTCGCACCGCGAAGAAGCTTTATGAGGCGCTTGTTGCGGAGGGTTACACGGGCTCCTATTCACCGGTTCAGCGCTTTGTCGGCGGGCTCAAGAAGTCATCGGGAACCGATACGAGTGATGCATTCATTCCGCTGTATTTCGCGCCGGGCGATGCGCTTCAGTTCGACTGGAGCGAGGAGTATGTCATGTTGGGCGGCGTCGAGCACAAGGTTCATGTCGCTCATTTCCGTCTGTGCAACAGCCGCAAGCCTTTCGTCGTGACCTATCTGAATGAGAAGCAGGAGATGGTGCTGGATGCCTTCGTGCGGGCGCTTGCATTCTTCGGCGGTGTTCCGCGCCGTGTGATCATCGACAACCCCAAAACCATGGTGACCTATGTCTCGCGATCGAAGGATCGGATCTTTCATCCACGCTTTCTGGCCTTGATGAACCATTATGTCCTCACGCCTGTCGCCTGCACCCCCGCGTCAGGTTGGGAGAAGGGTCAGGTCGAGAACCAGGTGCAGTTTCTGCGAGGCGAGCTGTTCACTCCCAGGCTTGCCTTTGACGATCTGGATGCGCTGAATGCCTGGCTGCGGCTGCGCTGCGAGGAGTTGGCAAACCGTCGGCATCCCGATCAGCAGGATCGCACGATTGCCGACGTTTTTGCGGATGAGAAGATCGTGTTGCGCCCACTGGGCCGCCCCTTTGATGGCTATGTCGAAAAAGCCGTGCGCGTCAGATCCACCTGCCTGGTGCAATACGACAGCAATCGCTACAGCGTGCCGTCCGAACACGCGGGGCGCCATGTCTCGTTGCGCGCCTATGCCGATCGGATCGTCGCGGTTGTGTGCAACGAGGTCATCGCCGAGCACAAACGCCGTTTTACGCGCAATATCAGCTATTTTGAACCTTGGCACTATGTGCCGTTGCTCGATCGCAAGCCCGGCGCCCTGCGGGATGGCGCCCCCTTTGTCGGCTGGGAACTGCCCAAGGCGATGGAACAGATCAAGGATCACTACATGCGCGGATGCGGCGGCGACCGGGAGTTTGTCGACCTGCTGCTGCTGGCACTTGAGCATGGCATTGACGTGGTCGAGACGGCTTGCGACATGGCTTTGGAACAGCACACCCTGCGCTTGCCCGCGATCATCAACCTGGTCAATCAGTTGCTGGAACCTACGATCCCGCCGCTGGAGGACACCCATACCTACCCGCAGCTGACTCTGCGGCCCGAGGCCGATTGCAAGCGATATGAGGCGCTGTGTGACGCCGGGAAGGCGGCAGCATGAACGCCCTCATCGATCAGTTTGCAGCCCTCAGACTCCATGGGATGGCGGCCTGCGCGGCAGACTTGCTGTCCGCCCGCACGCCGCCCAGCCTGACAACAGCGTTGAAGACCTTGATCGACGCGGAAACTCAGGAACGCCGCGTGCGATCCATTCAATATCAGATGCGCATTGCCAAATTCCCCCATCACAAGGACTTTGCCACCTTCGATTATGGCGCTGCGACCGTCACCAAAGCGCAGATCGACCCGTTCTGCTCTGGCCAGTTCACCAAGGACGCGCACAACATCATTCTTGTCGGCGGAACCGGCACCGGCAAAACGCATATCTCGATCGCCTTGGGAACCAACCTGGTCAATCAGGGCAAGCGGGTTCGGTTCTATAACGCCGTCGATCTGATCAATGCCCTGATCGCGGAGCAGGCTGAGGGAAACACCGGAAAGATCATCAAGCAACTGACAGCGCTGGATTGCGTGATCATCGACGAGCTTGGCTATATTCCGTTTCCAAAATCCGGCGGATCGCTGCTGTTTCATCTGATCAGCAAACTGTATGAAACCACCAGTGTCATCATCACGACCAACCTTGAGTTCGGCGAGTGGGTGTCTGTATTCGGTGACGCCAAGATGACGACTGCCCTGCTTGATCGCGTCACGCACCACTGCAGCATCATCGAGACCGGGAACACATCTTTCCGCTTCGCCCAAAGCAAATCCCGCAACAAAACCTGAACCTGAAAAAAGCAAAGCCCACAGACG
Organism: Roseovarius mucosus DSM 17069; assembly: GCF_000768555.3. GTDB lineage: Bacteria > Pseudomonadota > Alphaproteobacteria > Rhodobacterales > Rhodobacteraceae > Roseovarius > Roseovarius mucosus. The sequence goes on along the minus strand of NZ_KN293990.1, from coordinate 12,037 downwards.
AGCCTGCTATTTGAAGGCCGCTCGCCTGTGGGCTTTGCCACCTCAGGGGCGGGTCATTTTTAAATGATCAAACCGGGTCAGTTTTGAATGCACATTGACACTCAAGCAGGCGGGACAGCCTCTGACCGTCGGATTTCGAAGAGCGCGTGAAACAAAGACTTCATTCCGAAAGCGCGTCCTCGCTTCTCCAATGCTAGTTCCTGTCCAGGAGACCAAGTCTTCCATCTCGTGCTCATCGATACCTGCCATTTGACAGAGCCGTTCGAGCGGCCATGGTTCAAGGTTCAGAACACGCTTTATAGAAAATCCCATTTCGATCGAAAACTGGGCCGATCCGCAGCCATTTGCCGCCGCCATCCTGGATAGGAACGACGGCAGAGTTTCTCGCGGTTTTGGCCTGACGCGAAGTGGGAGCACGTGATCTCCGGGAGCAAGTTGGTCAACAGAAGCGATGAATATTGAGGCTCAGTTGGCCAGCGCGGTTAGATACTCTCTCTCGGTACCAGACTTGCACTATCTGGATTGTAGCGAAAGTTCGTGATGGAGCCATCCCGGATCTTCTCGACTGCCTCATCAATCACAAATAGTGGAACGAGGAACCATTCTCTCGGGGTCACGGGGCGTCCGAAACGATCTGGGATTTGAATGTCGAGCTGGGCCGCCCCAAAGATACGATGGATCAGGTTCTCCAGTTTGGTCTGGTTGATGTTGTAGAGTTCATAGGTCGCCACCACTTCTACTTGCGCCATGAGGAAGGTAGGCTGCAGCTGTGCGCCTGCAATTCTCTTCTCAACACCAAGTGTCGTAACACCGATCTTGTGGACCAGATCGCGGTTCTCGGCGACCATGGGGTGTTCGGATTTGCTGCGTAGAACGTATATCGTGCCAGTTGTGCTGTCACCTTCCTCTGGGGCGTCAGAAAAAAGTGGGCCTGCAACGGATTCCGTGATCCGGCGACCTGCGTCGTCTTTGTTTAGAGCCCGCTGTAGAGAGCGCATCAGCATGTTGCTTTCCGTGCCATTGTCGAAAATGACCCTCAACCTGGCATCCGTGCGCCCTTGATCTGTGAGAGTGCTCTCCCCCATCTCCGCGACGTACGCTTTCTGCCCCTCAACGATAAAGAAGCGTCCTTTTTGGATTTCGGCTTTCAATTCGAATGGGCGCGTCTCACGTTCACCATTATCCAGTTCTCGCTGCACCTTTTCAAAGAGCGGTTTGAATTTATCGAAATCCTCGCACCTCTGGCGATTGGCGGCGTCCTCCGCAGCCTTGCGTTCGACGGCCGATCGGACATGTTTCAACTCCATAATTGGTGACGTTTCCACTTCCACACCGAGCGCAGCAAGAAGCTCATCGTCGTCCAGTTCTTCGTCTTCTACCAATGGGGCTGCACCGGATAGAAGGCCACCGCCGTCAAAATCAGTAAGGAGGTCCATTGCTTCAGGAAGCTCCCGCAACCGTTCTAGGCGCACTGCATAGAGCCGCTCAAAGATGTCACCATCCTCTGAATGGCGCGGCAGGCGTCCATTTTCAGAAACAAACTTCTGAATATCCTCGAACCCGGCGATGATCCGCTCTTCCCGGGGGGTGCGCTTCACCTGCTTTTTCTTTTCGACCTCGATCCCCAATTCAGCGAGAAGGGCGTCATCATCGTCCGTAAAGTTGTTAGCCATTCATCGCCTCCTGCTTCATTCGGGTAAGGAAGGCCACGCCTTCGGCCATGCGTTTCTCCCACGCGTCCGTGGACGTCAATGATGGCAACCGCCCGCGCTCCTGCTTGAACTTCACAGCGCGCTTGGCGAGGTCTCGAGCTTCCTCGGGGGACAACTTGATCTTCTTGGCTTCAATCACGGCCGCCACCTCTTTCAGGCTCTCCTCGCTCATGGTTTTGGCGAGGATTGCGTAGGCTTCGCTGAACGGGTTGATCCGGTCGATCAGATCGATGTCCAGCTCTTTGACACTCAGGGCGAACTGGCGAACGCCATCGACAAAGGCGGTGTTGGACGGCGCGTCGGTGCCATCCCCCAACAGTGCCTTCTTGGCCTGTTGCGTGAAATTCAACGCGGCAATAGCATGTTGGCGCACGGCCTCCTGATCGGCCTCGTCCAGCTCGGGATACTTGTCGCGAACGATCTTGCCCATTTTCACCTGGGTCAGCTCTTCCGGGACCATTTCCTCATCGAACAGCCCACGTTCAATCGTGGTCTTGTCCTGCACGAAGGCCGTGATGACCTCGTTCAGGTCGTTCTCACAGATGCGGTTCGCTTCCGGACTCTTGGGCTGGGTCAGGCCCTTGATCTCGATCTGGAACGTACCCTTCTCTTCGTTGAAGCCCACATTGCACTTGCTGTCGTCATAACCATTCTCGCCATAGTCGAAGCCGTCCTGTGCCGTATTGGCTGGGGTCTTCGGTTTGAACTCGAACTTGGGCGTCAGCACCTGCTCCATAAGCAAGCTCGCCGCGATGGCCTTCAGCGTGTCGTTGACGGCTTCGCGTACCGCTTCTTCCGAAGCATCCGGTTCAGCGATCAGGTTGGTGAAGCGTGCATGGGTCTTGCCCTTTGCATCCCGTGTGGCCCGTCCGATGATCTGCACGATCTCCGTCAGGCTCGAACGATATCCTACGGTCAGGGCGTGTTCGCACCAGATCCAGTCGAAGCCTTCCTTCGCCATCCCGAGCGCGATGATGATGTCCACATGATCGCGATTGTTCTTCTGGCTCGGGTCTTTGAGCGAGGCGGAAACCTTGTCTCGCTTGGCCGGATCATCATCCACCAGGTCGGCGATCCGCAGCACCTTCCCATCGGGGCGCTTCACCAGCTGGAAGCCCGTGGCCGGGTCAGTGCCCTGCCAATCGCCCAAGGCGTCGATGATGTGTTCGACTTCCCGATGCTTGTCCTTCGTACTTTCGCGCGAATTGACGTTCGGAATGTGCAGGATCGTCTTCTCGGTCGGGTCCAGTACCTTCAGCAACTCGTCGGCATAGGAACCGCTGTAGAAGAAATACCCGATGTCGAGCGTCTTCAGGTAGGTGTAGCCGCTGAGCTGTTCGTAATAGGTGTAGGTCACGGTCTCGAACCGCGCCTCATCCTCGGGCGACAGGACGGCCTCGGTGTCGCCGCGGAAATACGATCCGGTCATGGCGACCACATGCGCCTTGTCACGGGCGATCAGGGTGCCGAGATGCGCGCCCAGCTTATTGTCGGGGTTGGCCGAGACATGGTGGAATTCGTCCACCGCGATCAGCCGGTCATCGAAGGCCTCGATCCCGAACTTGTCGACGGCAAAGCGGAAAGTGGCGTGGGTGCAAACGAGGATCTGGTCGTCGCCTTCCAGAAACTTGCCGACCGCCCCTACCTTGCCGCTGTCACCACCGGGCGCGTTGCAGAGGTTCCAGCGCGGCGCGACGGTCCAGTCGGCCCAAAATCCGAACTTCGACAGCGGCTCATCGGCAAAGCTCGATCCGATCGACTTCTCCGGCACCACGATGATGGCCTGCTTCAGACCCTGATTGTGCAGCTTGTCGAGCGCGATGAACATCAGCGCCCGGCTTTTCCCCGAGGCGGGCGGCGACTTGATCAGCAGGTATTGCTCGCCCCGTTTTTCATAGGCGCGCTCCTGCATAGTGCGCATCCCAAGCTCGTTGGACTTGGTGGAGCTGCCATTGGCCGGATAGGAAACGGAAACAGAGGGAACAGACTTGGTCATGCGGAAATCCTGTAGTCTTGCAAATAGGTGATGGCCCATGCTGGCGGGCTGGGCCAACTGCGGAAACCTTTGTCATGCCAGGTCACGCTGGCATCCCCGATCAGTCCATTCGTCTCCAGGTGCCGAACAAAGGCATCATGGTCGTAGAGATAGGCCTCATCGCCGTGCAGAAAGGCGACGTAGATCTGTTTGCCGAGGTACTTCCGGTCGATGACCAGTCGCCCCTTCAACTGCACCTTGAGGAAGGTTTCACCGTCAACGTGAACCGCGATGAAATCGGCTCCCTGCCAATCATCCGTCAGCCGAATGCAGTTGAACCCGTAGTCCGCCATGCGGGCCGCAAGCTTGTGAAAGTTGTAGTTTTCCCGCTGTCGGGAGTTGAGGTCGGCGTAGGGAACACGAGCGAACATCTCAGGCCGGAACCTTCGTCGTCATCTTGGTGTACATGTCGAAGAGTTTTTCGAGGCGTTCGGTGTCGTTCTTGAAGCGGCGGCCGATGTAGATGCGTTCCAGGGTCTCGTCGTTGCGGTCATGGGCCGCGCGGAGGTTGGCGGGCATCTTTTCAGGATCGTAGAGGTCCGCGATGGTGGCCGGGAAATGCGCCTCGCGCGCCAGAAGGATGTCTTCGGCACAGCGGGTCAGGTCTTCACGGTTTTTCTCGGTCAGCTTTGGGACGGGGAAGGTATGAAATGAAATTGATGGCGTATATCTTACACCTGTTCCATGACGCCCGGACACCGCGCGAACCCACGCTAGATGCATTGTGGAGGATGCAAGTGACAATTCAAACATCGAAAAACCATAGGTGATATAAGCAAGGTTCGTGACCATCGTATCAGAGGCAATTAGGATTGGTGTTGTAAAGCTTCGCTCCTCCGGCGTCACAGAGGGAAAAGCCAAAGCAGGCTCGCTCCTATGGCAATACTGAGCAAAACGATACGGAACTGACGCGTAACCATTGGTCGTCTTGGCTTTTGAAGACATCCTGAATGATTTTACTCGTTCTACTCGCTCTACGATCGAAGGAATTTTCGACCAAGTTTCCTGCGTAGCCTCTTTTAGATGCAGAGCATACCGGAATGTTCCGCCCACGATTTCCTTGGTTCCCAACAATGGAACCAAAAAAGCTTCGGCCGACGGTTCTGCCTCTAGTAGGGCGCGCCCTTCGTCTGGTGACAGAATTAAATGGCCGTCATCCCTAGCCATATTTCCCATTATCATTTTTGATAGATGCTGGGAGATTGGACGATCTGCTGATCGAACAACAACGTTCTCGCCCGCCGTCAAATAAGGCGAGATATTGCCCACAGATCTCTTCGTGTCATCCTCGTAGATGAACTTCTGCCCCGAACCTTTTCTACGGCCACCCACCACTACGACGTAAACACCAGCGTTATCGGTAGCATTGTTCTGCCATTTGAAAGGAGTATGCGCGAAGTGTATCTCCTGTCCTTCAGCCCACATGCGTGGCCATATGAACTGGACCTGCTCCCCCTGACATATGGAACTTGTAGCAACGAATGAGAAAGCAGCGGGTGTTTTCGAAACAAAATCAAATGCCTTGAGAAACCACCCTGTCACATAGTCAGCATCTTTGAAGTCAGCATGTCCCTTAAATGTTCTCTCAAGATCGTTTTTCTCGTATGGCTCCTGCTTCCTCGCGCCCTTGTATGGAGGGTTGCCGCAAATATAGGTTTCCCCGCCCTCGTTATCGAAGTCGATCTGAGCCTGATCCAAAGGCGTCTGAAACAGATCTTCGGATTGGAACTTCACGCCTGTCCCCGTGGGCGGGCAAATCGACAGCCAGTCTAGCCGCAGAGCGTTGCCGCAGGTGATCCAGTTCTGACTGTCCAACGGCAGGAACTCGGCCAGCGCTTCCTTCTGACCGCGATAGGTCACGTCGCACTGGTATTCCGCGATGATCAGCGCCAGGCGTGCGATCTCGGCCGAGAAATCCCGGATCTCGATGCCGCGGAAGTTGGTCAGGGGAATGTCCGTCTTGCGATCGGCTTCGCCCCGACGGCGGTTGATCTCGGCCTCGATCGAGCGAAGCTGCTTGTAGGCGATGACAAGGAAGTTGCCCGACCCGCAGGCTGGATCGAACACCCGGATCTTGGCGATGCGGTACCGCAGGTTCAGCAGCTTACGGGCGTTGTCGCCTGCCTCCTCCAGCGCCGCGTTCAGATCATCGAGGAAGAGCGGGTTCAGCACCTTCAGGATGTTCGGCACAGAGGTGTAGTGCATCCCGAGGACAGAGCGTTCGCCCTCATCCGCGACCGCCTGGATCATCGAGCCGAAAATGTCGGGGTTGATCTTGGTCCAGTCCAGCCCGCCGATATGGCTGAGATAGCGCTGTGCGATCTTGGAGAAGCGCGGCACCTCGGTCGAGCCGGAGAACAGGCCGCCGTTCACATAGGGGAAGGCATCGGCCCAACGGGGCAGGTTTGCGCTGGCGCGGTCCTTGGTGGCTACGTTCATCGCGCGGAAAATTTCGCTGATGACCTCATGCGTGTTGGTGCCGTCGCGGTTCGACATGCGGTCGATCGTGCCGGTGAACAGGTCGGCGGTGGTGAAGATGTCGGTATCTTCCGCGAAGAAGCAGAAGATCAGCCGCGCCATAAAGTGGTTCATGTCGTGCCGACGCTCGGCCTTGCCCCAATCGGGGTTGTCCTTCAGCAGCTCAACATAGAGGCGGTTCAGGCGGCCCGTCGCCTTGATGTCAAAGGCGCTTTCCTTGATCTGCTTGACGGTCGAGATGCCTGCGAGGGGAAGGAAGACGCCAAAGCTGTCGGGGAAGTCCTTGTAGGCGCAGGCCACGGTGTCGCCGCCGATCAGATCCTCGGCCTCGAAGGTCTGGCCGTCTGTCGCGAGTATGAACTTGGCCTTGTGTTTGGTCGTGGCAGGGCTGTCCTTCAGTGCGGCGAGGGTCTGGGAGACCTCACCCGGCGCGCAGGTTGCCATGTGGATGTTGTTGCGTTGCAGAACTCCGCCCAGGTCCGACTTGTTGGTGTCGCCCTTGCGCAGCTTCTTGATCTCGGTCGCCTTGCGCCCGAAGGCCTCAAGGAAGGCAAATGGAAATTCGGCCGCATCAAAGGGGGTTTCGGCGAGGTCGGAAATGGCCTGCTCGATTTCAACGGGGTTCATGGGGTCTGCCTCGTAAATGGCTGGACTTCGATCTCATGGGCGCGCGCCATGACCGTTTCCAGCTCGTGGTTCATTTGTCGTTCCATCCAGGAGCGGGCGGAGGTGCCGAACGCCTTCTCAAGGCGCAGCGCCATCTCTGGAGAGATGCCGGATCGCCCGTTCAGGAGGTTGCTGAGGGTCTGACGGTTGCACCCGAGCACCTGTGCGGCGTCGGTCACGGAGAGGCCGTTGGGGTCAAGGCATTCTTGGCGAACAAGGATTCCGGGATGGGTCACGTCTGCTCCTTAGTTTCGACGATCGTATGGTGATAATTGTCTATTATCAATCGAGTTTCGATCACAATGGGACCTGGAAGGAGGTCGAACGACCTTACGTAATCATCGGAATCAAGGGCGGGAAGTGGTCGTTCTCCGCAGGATCAACGGATGTCCGCTTTGGCCATATTTTACTGCTCGATTCCAATCACAGAAGATTGGAAAGCCGGCGAGCCGGTGACCTGGTCAGCAGCTGCGGACATGACCTTTGTTCAAAGAGGTCTCCTCATCTCAATGGGAGGGCGTTGCGTATGACATGCAAAGATTGATGGTCAACCATCGACGTGTTGAGCGGAAAACCTTGGCTTTCCGCGTGGATGTTGGCAGGAACGGGACAAGGGGAAAGGCCAGCGTTCCCACTGTCGACTGAATCGGGGTAACATGTACGCTTATCATTCCCGTCCCAGCCCGACTCGCACTTGGCGCGTCAGTAATGCTGACATAGAGTAACGCGAGAAGGAGGACTCAATGCCTTACCTACACGACCATAAGCTCTTCATCAGCCATGCTTGGAAATACAGTGACCGCTACACGAGGGCCGTCAAGTTTCTGAACGATGCACAAAATTTCAAGTGGTCCAACTACTCTGTACCCGAGGACAAAGCCTTCGTGGGCATGAGTTCTGAAGAATTAGGCGAGCAGATGAAGCGCCAAATTCGGCCAGTTCAGTGCGTAGTGATAGTCTCCGGCATGTATGTAAACCACAGTGACTGGATTCAATACGAAATGGATTTCGCAAAGAAAATCGGCAAACCAATTCTCGGGATAAAACGCTGGGGAGAGCAGCGCACTCCTCAGTCGGTCGTTAACTGCGCGGATGAGATGGTGGCATGGAACTCGGCCTCTATTGTGTCTGCAATCCGCCGTCTGGTGCCCTAGATTATGTTTGAGTATCCGGCGCTGTACGAGACTGCCGGCGACTTGTCCGCCAAGTCGCAATCCACCTATCTTTCTCTGATTCGAATTGAATACGCTCTGCTGTTCTTAGCTGCAGTTCTTTCGATGAATTGGAGCAAGGAACCCACCTTCTTCATCGTTTATGCGGTTGTTCTCCTTGCTTCGTTAGGCGTCCTCATCTGTCGGAGTTGGATGAAACCTGAGCAAGATTGGTATCGAGGAAGAGCGCTAGCGGAGTCGATTAAGACCTCGTCGTGGCGCTTTGTGATGAGGTCCAGCCCATTCGAGGATGCGGACTCCATCACTATACCGAGAGGGGAGTTCAGGGAACATCTTCTGGCCATTTTAAAGGCCAATCGCTTCATTGGTGACAAGATGCCGCCTGACAGCGCTGCTAAACAACAAATCCCGGCAAGCATGGAAGAAGTTCGTTCGCTTAATCTTGAGCAGCGGAAAGTGTTCTATTTAGAGCATCGGATCAAGGATCAGCGAAAATGGTATGCGGCGAAGGCCGGTGCCAACAAGCGAGCGAGCAAGCGATGGATGTTTCTGGGCATCGCAGCGTACGCGGTCGCCATTGGTCTGGCGCTTACCCGAGTGGAATACCCGAATTGGGAACTCTGGCCCATCGAGCCGGTGATTGTCATGGCCTCTTCTTTCATTGGCTGGACGCAGATCAAAAAGTTCAATGAACTAGCCTCCTCATACACTCTTACCGCTCACGAAATCGGAATAATTCAGAATCGTGTCGAGGAAATAAATGAGGAGGAGAATTTTTCTGAGTTCGTAAACGATGCGGAGCAGGCCTTCTCGCGAGAACACACCCAGTGGGTCGCGCGGCAGCAAGCGTAGTAGAGCGATGCGCGGTGGCGGATACGGCGCCAAATTATTTTCATACGGAGGGCCGGTCAAAGACCGACGAAGCGCAACATGTCTTACGTTTTCCTTAGCCACTCGCATCCTGACAAACCCTTTGCTAGGAAGCTCGCCGCTGACCTTCGAGCGAATGGGCATACAGTTTGGATTGATGAGGCCGAAATCAACATCGGTGATTCATTGATTGAGAAAATCAGAGATGGCCTTGATCAAGTGGACCATGTTTGCGCTCTTCTCTCGGGCGTATCGATTGAAAGTGCTTGGGTGCAGCGAGAGCTAGATATTGCATCAAATCGAGAGATTGATGAACAGCGGGTAGTTGTCCTGCCATTGCTTCTTGAGGATGTGCCGCTTCCTGGTTTTCTTAAAGGAAAGCTTTATGGAGATTTTAGAAATGAGGATCAGTACGGAGCTTCCCTAGAAGCCCTACTCAGAGCTCTTGGCCCAATTGAAGTTCCGCCCCGCCCAACTCAAGAAGAATTGCATGCACTTAAGGCGCAGCTGGCCGCAGCTCAAGAAACTGTCGCCGCGCATCAAGCTGCCGCTGCGCGAGCAGAAGCGGCTTCTTTACGAGCTAAGTCAGAGCAACTTCGAGAGAAGATTGAAGTGCAAAATGCGAGGTTTCCATCTCACGCTCCAATCAATAATACATATGCGTTTGAAGCAGCGGGAAGCCCGATTACTTTGGATTACCTTCTCTGGGCAATGTCAAAGGCTAAACGGGAAGGCGATCATCATGTGCTAGAAGCATTGCTTACAATCGATGATAAGTGGCCCGAAGCACACCTCATGTTTGAGGCATACGCCGATATGCTCGACAGAAAATAAACACAAACTAAATTTGGAGCAACCGCAACGATGTGGCGCTGCGTTTCGCACTGAGGACCTCTGGCTCCTACGCGATGCAGCGCGGTCCTGTGAATGTCCGGTTTGGAGAAGCTGCGCCGCGGGGTTGGTGGTCCAGGCGAACGTCCGGAGAGGGCCGCGAGCGTCTTGCGGCACCGCCGAGCCGGTCATGCGGCCCGCCGCAGCGCCGCATGATCGCTTTGAGCCCAACGGGGGCGAGGCGCGGCCCGTCACGCTCCACTCTCGCAACATAGATCGGCCAATGAAATGACGCGCCGAGGGAGCCGGCGCGTCATGCAGGGTGATCAGATCGTCTGGCCGCCCGACACCTCAATGCGCTGTGCAGTCACCCAGCGATTGTCGTCCCGCAGAAGGCTGGCGATCATCGGACCGATGTCGTCCGGCAGCCCGACGCGGCCGAGCGCCGTCATCCCCGCGAACTGAGCGTTCACCTCGGCATTGTCGCGGACCAGACCGCCGCCGAAATCAGTTTCGATGGCACCCGGAGCAACCGTGTTTACCGCGATGCCCCGCGCTCCGAATTCCCGCGCCATGTAAACCGTGAGCATCTCGACCGCCGCCTTTGCCGCCGAATAGGCCGCGAAGCCGGGGAAGGAGATCCGCGTCAGGCCGGACGAAAGATTCACGATCCGCCCGCCGTCGGCCAGGTGCGGCAGAAGGGCTTTAGCGAGGAAGAAGACGCCCTTCACATGGACTGCGAACAGGCCATCGAACTGCGCTTCGGTGGTCTCATCGATCAGGGCGAATTCGCCATGCCCGGCATTGTTGACTAGATGATCGAAGCTGTCGCGGCCCCAAGTGTTGCGCAACTCCGAGCGCAGGCTTTCGACGAAGGCCGGAATACTTGCGGTGTCGGCAACGTCGAGGGGCAGCGCCACGGCCTGGCGCCCCATCTCGCGGATGAGGGTCACGACCTCCTGTGCTTGCCCGGCGTTCGAGCGATAGGTGACGATGACGTCGCCGCCGCTTTTGGCGATGGCGAGAGCGGTGTTGCGACCGAGGCCGCGATTGGCGCCGGTGACGAGAGCGATCTTGCTCATGGGAGTGTCCTTTCAGGGTGTCATGGTGTCACTCTGAAATAAAAGTGCGCCGGCGCTTGTAGTTGCCTGAACCTCGCCAAGACTTGCCTGTTTCCATTATTCCCTTCCCCGGCAGGCCAATCCAGAACATAAGATATTGCATGACCATTGCCCAAAGCAGTTCGCCCCTTGCTCAGTTGCTCGTCCATTGCCGCCGGTTCGCCGACGCCAATGCCGGGCCCGACGGTTCGGCGCCGACTCCGGCCCGAGGCCTGTCCGTAGTGCGTGCCCTGCACCCGGGAGAGCTGATGGTTGCCGTCCAGAAGCCCGTGATCGCCATGCTGCTGCAGGGAAGGAAGCGTGTGACGACGCTGGGCGCGAGCTTCGAATATGCGCCGGGGGAGGCGATGGTCATCGCGGCGGATATCCCGACAGTCAGCCGGATCGCCCACGCTAGCATCGCGGAACCCTACTACGCGCTCGTGCTCGAACTCGACCCCGCGATCCTGCGAGCATTGCGCTCGGCCGTCTCCGTGCGGTCGGGTAAAGCGCCGCCCGTGAGGGTGGAGCCGATTGACACAGAGGTCATCGATGCCTCCCTTCGACTTGCGCGCCTGCTGGATCGGCCCGAGGCCCTCTCGGTCCTTGCCGACGGCCTGCTGCGCGAGCTGCATTACTGGCTTCTCATGGGGGTTCACGGCCCCGCCATCGCTGCGCTCGGGGTGCCGGACAGCCACGCGGGACGGATCGCGCGCGCGGTCGATATCCTGCGGCGGGAGTACGCCCGTCCGATCAGGGTCGAGGAACTCGCGGAGGCCGCCGCAATGAGTGAGCCCGCGTTCCACAAGCACTTCCGCGCCATCACGACCCTTTCGCCTCTCCAGTTCCAGAAGCAGCTTCGCCTGATTGAAGCGAGGCGGCTCATGCTGGCAGAGGGCGCGAAGATCGCGCAGGCAGCCCACACGGTCGGTTACGCTAGCGTGACGCAGTTCACTCGGGAATACGGCCGTCTTTTCGATGCACCTCCTGGGAGGGACATACGCATCGCGAATGCCGTCGCCTGAGTGCTCGGGATGCACTTCTGCGGATAGGCCAGCGTCAGCTTCGTCCCGCACTGCGGACCTCAGGGCATTGGAGGATGCTGCGCAGAGCCTTAACAGGCTGCTGAAAAAGTCGGCCCTCGACGCGGTTATGAGAACATGATTCACTTCC
>NZ_KN293989.1 GCF_000768555.3 Roseovarius mucosus DSM 17069 | reverse complement strand
AAAAACCGCAAACCATTGAAAACACATGGCACCCAGTCTCAAAAACCTCGGCAGAACGACATCGAGGGTTCAGCCGGGTCAGAGTCCGGGATTTCGAGCTCAGCGCCCCATACTGCGCCGAACAGTGACGAGCGCGACGAGAGAACCTCTCGGGACGGAGCCTCAATCGCTCTGCCCGCCCATGTGGCCGGCTCCGGCGCGCTCGACCGGCTGATCGATACCGCCCGGGACTACGCCGAGGCCTCGACGGCTGGGAACACGAACAAGGCCTACGCCGCCGACTGGAAACACTTCACCCGCTGGTGCCGGCTGAAAGGCACGGAACCTCTGCCCCCCTCGCCTGAGATGGTTGGACTTTATGTAGCTGATTTGGCTGCACCAGCCGGGAAGGCCCCTGCCCTTTCGGTCTCCACGATTGAGCGTCGTCTCTCGGGGCTTGCCTGGAACTACAGGCAGCGCGGGTTCACTCTTGATCGCAAGAACCGCCACATCGCCACGGTTCTGGCCGGGATCAAACGCAAGCATACGCGCCCGCCGGTTCAGAAAGAGGCGATCCTGCCTGAGGACATCCAGGCCATGGTGGCCACCCTTCCTTTCGATCTCCGTGGGCTCCGAGACCGGGCGATCTTGCTTTTGGGTTATGCAGGCGGCTTGCGCCGGTCGGAGGTGGTCTGCCTCGATGTGCATAAGGACGATACACCGGACTCCGGCGGCTGGATCGAGGTCTTCGAAGGCGGTGTTTTGCTGACGCTAAACGCCAAGACCGGGTGGCGCGAGGTCGAGGTCGGGCGTGGTTCGTCAGAGCAGACCTGCCCCGTCCACGCGCTCGAACAATGGCTACACTTCGGACGCATCGACTTTGGGCCGGTCTTCGTGCGCACCTCGCGGGATGGCAAACGCACCCTCGAAGCCCGCCTTTCGGACAAGCACATTGCGCGACTGATCAAGGCAACCGTTCTGAAGAGTGGCGTCAGATCCGATCTGCCGGAAGCGAAACGGCTGGCAATGTTCTCTGGCCATTCCCTGCGCGCCGGGCTCGCCTCGTCGGCGGAGGTTGATGAGCGCTATATTCAAAAGCAACTCGGACATGCGTCGGCCGAAATGACCCGGCGCTATCAGCGGAGGCGCGACAGGTTCCGGGTGAACCTGACCAAAGCCGCAGGGCTGTGAAGGTCAGGAAACTTGACGCGTTGGTGAAGCGCTAAGGTGAAATTCCAGCGCTTCAGTTTCAGCTTACTGCTTCAATTGAAATCGGGAACTAAACGCGACAACGGCCCCTTGCCCGAGGTGCGTCGCTGGACACAAAGCCGCCTGCTGCGCGCTGTGAAGGCCTATGTTCGCGATGGGTTCCTGCCTGCCGAGGTGCTGGCCCGCGCCGGGCGCCGCGAAACCCACGACCGTCTGCCCGCGATCGTCGCCGGCATCAAGGGCGCAGATCCCGACATCACGCTTCAGGCGATCTGCACCCGGCTGGAAGCGATGCGCGAGCGCACGCCACGCGGGCGGACAAGCTGGCAGCCTTCTTCGGTGAAGATGCTACTGGAGCGGGCTGAGAGGCTGGGGCTGCTCGATTGAGATTCCCGAGAATCGCCCATCCGATTCTGCCGACTGATTTCTGTACGCACTCACAATACATCTTGTGGTCACTTCGTAGCTGGCAACGAGGTGTTGAAGTAGAGTGAGAGCGCAGTCGCCCAAGACGCTGATTTTTAACAGTTTACGGTCGACAGAAACCGGCGCCTTCAACGCCGCTAGGCCGCTCAACGGTTTGGTCTGGATTTATCCACAATATCTGTTAAGCTTTGTAAAACAATAAAGACTTGAGGGCAGTGATGAACGGGATACGGGCCTCCCAGAGATTTGAAGTCATGTCCAAGCGGCTTGGTAGTCGGTTGCGTGAACATGCGCAGGAAACCTTCCCACCGGACGCTCAGAAGGGCCTCCGACGCTTCGCCATGCGGGAAGCGGCTGAACTGCTTCGCATTAATCAGAATACCTTTCGCCATCATGTGTCAAACCTCGAAGGCTTTCCCGAAGGTGTCCTGGAGGGCGGCAACCGCCGTAGCTTCTCTGCAGAGGAGATGGTCGAGGCACAACGCGTACTTCTCGAGACTGGAAGGATCAAGCCAGAAGAACACCCGCACAGAAGACCGGGAGAGGCTTGTCAGGTCTTGACTATCTTCAACCTGAAGGGTGGCTCCGCCAAGACGTCATCTGTTGCCCATGTAGGGCAACTACTAGGTCTGCGCGGCTACCGGGTGTTACTGATCGACCTCGACAGCCAGGCAAGTCTGACAAACCTATTCGGGGTTACTCCCGAGCTGGATCCGGATATGCCGACGTCATACGATCTTATCCGATCCGACGATCCACTGCCCGCAACAGAGATCATTCGCAAAACAAACTTCCCGACCGTGGATCTGATCCCGGCATCCATGGACATCATGGAGTACGAGTTCGAGGTCGCCCTGAGCTTCAGACACGGCGCCACCACGTTCCATAGCCGCATCCGGGAAGCGCTTGAGCCCGTCCTCAACCGATATGATGTGGTAATATTTGACACCCCACCGCAGCTGAACTTCTCGGTGATCTCTGCCCTCTTTGCATCGACCGGGGTCCTGATCCCGCTCAACGCGTCGATGCTCGATGTCATGTCGCTGGCGAGCTTTCTGGGCATGGCGAGCAACCTGATGGGCGTCGTCGAGGCACACGCCCCGGAACATGGACTGAACTTCGTGCGAGTTCTGATCACCCGCTACGAAAATACGGATGGTCCGCAGGTGCAGATTTCGTCTCTGCTTCGGACAGTCCTCGGGGATGCCGTGCTGTCTGCCGAGTTCCTGAAATCAACAGCCGTGGGTGATGCTGCGAACACCCAGCAGAGCATCTTCGAGGTCGAACCTCGCGACGTGAACCGCAGAACTTACGAGCGCGCGATCGAGTCCGTCTCGCGCGTGACCGACGAAGTCGAACGCGAAATCCTGAAAGCATGGGGGCGTAGCCATGGCGCGTAAGGTCTTCGGGGACTCACTCAAGAACGCGATGGGCAAAACGCCGCCTTCAGACGACGATCTGGATGTGAAACGGACGAGCCCGACTGTAGCTCGCGCTCAAGCATCTGTGCTCGAAGAGGATAAACACGCCACGCGGCTGATCGACCCGACCGCCATACGGATGTCCGCGGTCATGGACCGCATCGATCCAAGCGATGGTCTGGATGAGCTTGTATCGTCGATCCGCGAGCACGGTCAAAAGGTTCCAGTGCTGGTTCGCCGAACCGAGGACGGTGCGCTTGAGATCGTCTATGGACGCCGTCGGCTTCTCGCTTGTCGCCAACTTGGTCAGAAAGTGCGCGCTACGGTCATGGAGATGACCGACGAGGAAGCTCTCATTGCCCAAGGCGTAGAGAATAATGCGCGCCAAGATCCATCTTTCATCGAAAGGGCTCTGTTTGTCGCCGGAATCATTCGAGAACTTGGGAAAACCGACGAAACGCGCAAGAACGCTCAAACGATCGCGTATCGGGCACTTCAGATCGATGAATCGCTCGTCTCGCGGATGAACCGTATCGCTACGGGCATCCCGATGGAACTGATTCAGGCTATCGGACCTGCACACGGCGTTGGTCGACGGGTTTGGGAAAAGCTTTTCAGGCTGTGCGAGAAAGACGTGGCGAGAGCCCGAGAAGTTGCCGGCAAAATCCCTCGCAACATACCGGGCCCCGACCGTCTCGAAGCGGCGGTTGCCTTGCTGACAGCCACCAAACCATCGACGCAGAAGACACACCCCAGTGAGCGCGTGAAGATCGGCCGAAAGGGCAACCGTATCACCATCGATGTGGACGCGGATCTTGTCCCTCGTGTTGAGGAGGCAGTCCGGAAGCTGGTCATGGAGCTTCTTGACCGCGGTCAAGACGGGCCAGAGTGACGACCCCCGTGTCTTGACCGCGGTCAAGACATCAAAAGCAACGAGCAGAAAACGAAAGGAGGACCGGCTAGAAAAAGAAAGACCCCCCGAAAGCGATGCTTCCGAAGGGCCTCAATCAGTCTCGACACCTGATTGATACCCCCAAAACGAATCGATTTCAACACCGCTCGCGGTGAAGGGGAAGCTTTTTCTTCCGAAACACCATGAGACATGCAAATGAAACAACAACCGCCCTGGCGGAACGGATATCTCTGCCCTGCCCTAACCCCTATGAGCTTCTGGGCCCAGTTCGCGTACTGAGGAAGGAGCTCGGCCTCACAACCAATGACCTAGCCGTTCTGACCGCGCTCATTAGCTTCCTACCCCGCAAAGAACGTGAGATTCGGGTCAGCCAGCGACTTACGCTCACTGTCGTGTTCCCATCGAACGCTTCTCTGTCAGAGCGCGCCAATGGGCTCGATGAGCGAACAATTCGACGCAGCCTGGGACGCCTCTCAGCTGCTGAACTGATCGAACGCAAGAATTCAGCAAATGGCAAACGCTTTCCGCTGCGGTATGGAGGCGTTATCAGAGATGCCTTCGGTATCGACCTGAAGCCCTTGATCGAGAGGTACAGCTCGCTCGTGACACAAGCCTTGCAGCTCACCGAAGAACGCGAGCGCTTGCGCTCACTGAAGGCTGAGGCGTTGGCCCTACGTGCTTCGCTACTCCAACAGACACGCTTCGATGAAGCAAAGCTCTCTACCCTCAACATGATCAGAAATGTCCTGCGTCGAGCAACATTAACCGTTGATGCAGTCCTGAGCGTTATCTCAGAACTTAGAGCCCTCGGAGCCGATACCGACGCAAGCTACGGTGAACACCATGCCGCAGCAAAAACTGGTACCGCAGATAATTTACTAACTATCGAAGACCGACCTCATACACCAGATTCCAACGATCTGACCGCCACAAACGGTCAAAATGTCCGGCACATAGAGTCTATAAAAAAAGAAATTAAAAAGAATGTTCCCACTACGGTCAATCGCCGTGAACAAACCGCACAAACCAAACCCACGATGAACCGAGACCCAGCACGCATGGCATGGGAAGACTTCACCCACGTTGCGGGATTTTTCCCACAACCGCCGCGCACAGGAGAAGCACTTACCCGCATTCTATACGACCTGGGTCGATTGCTTAGAATAAGCAAAGACGAACTGCGGCATGGCATCCAGAAAGCAGGCGCAGGAAAACTGCTTCTCATCTTTGACTACCTGATAGCAAAAGCAGACACGATCAAAAACCCTGACGCCTATTTTGAAAGGGTCCTACGCACACAACTTGCTCCCGCATGAACTTCTTGACCGCGGTCAAGAACCACCGGGAGAGGGAAAGGAGTGTAGGTTTGATGGTGACCGAAAGTGAGATCGGAAGAGTGGCTTCCGACGCCCGTCGTGGAGAATATCTGACGACCAAAGCTGTCCAGATAATCACCCTGCCCCGGTCCCTGGGTATCCCTTTCGACAAACTGATGTTGAGGCACTCCAACGCGTGGCGCATCAAGGCCGGCGTGTCCGCCGAGGACCTGGCCGAAGACATCGATCACCGCGGCCTCATACAGAGCCTGAGCTAGCGGCCCGTGTTGGCTGACGATGGTACCGAGACTGGCAAATTCGAGATCCCAACCGGGGGCCGCCGGTTCCTAGCATTGTCCCTGCTGGTAAAGGAGAAGCGTTTGGCAAAGACCACACCAATTCCCTGCATTGTGCGGGATGCAGCGTCCGACATCCTAGCCGAGGACGATTCCCTTGCGGGAAACTTGCAGCGCGTCGCTCTGCACCCGTTCTACCAGTTCCGCGCGTTTGTGTCCCTGCCTGACAAGGGTCAGACCGATGCTGCATGACCTCTTCCAGGGCGATGGCGACAGTTCACTCGAGAACCCTGCCTTGCTCGATCGGCTGGTGACGGAGAAACTCCAGGCCGAGGCTGAGAGGGTTGCGGTTGAGGGCTGGAAGTGGATCGAGGTCGCACTCGACCTACCCCACGGCCTGCGGTCCGGCACCTATGACGGATGAAGAAGAAGCGGTTCATACCAAACGGCTCTCCGAGTATTAGGCGCTGGAAGAAGAACACGCGGGACAGGATGAGACCCCCGCCGAGATTGATAAGCGGCTTCGCGTGTCGGAAGCGGAAATCGAAAAGATCGAGGCCCTGCCGTTAGTCTTCAATCCGACAGACATCGGGCGGGCAGGGGCGTTCGTCACGCTCGATCGCTACGGCGCGCTGGCAGTCTATCGCGGCTACGACCATCTGACCTCGGACGAGTCCATCGAGAACGGCATCACCGCCAATGTGTACACCTACACTGAGACCGTGCTGCGGTTCGGATGACTCATGGGAGGGCTCAACCCATCTCTTGCAGAATATCCAGAATGTATGTATATTCTGCACAAATGGAGACCCAGATCATGCATGAGCTTCCCGAGTTCAAGGCGGCCGACCTTACGCGGCACACAAGTGACCTGTTCGACGCGGCCATTCGGTCGCCGATTGCAATCACCAAGCATCGCAAACCCAAATTCGTGCTGATGAGCATGGACCAGTACCAGCAGCTCGCGCGGGGGGCCGCGCAACAGGCTCATATGGTTGACGAGATGCCCGAGGATCTCAAAGCGCTGATGATAGAAGGGCTCGAGCGAGACTTGACGCAGTCTGATGACTAAGCCGAGTGCTGGAGAGGTTTTCCGCTACCCGTTCCTATGGAAACGAGAACAGATGGCGGGCGAGACCGAGGGTCGCAAGACGAGGCCTGTCTGCATCGCCGTCACTGTCGCCAAGTCCGATAGCGAGACCGTGGTGTTCATCCTGCCGATCACGACGCAGCCGCCCTTGGCCTCGCGCAAGTTTATCGAGGTGCCACAAATCGAGTCGCAGCGCGTAGGGTTGGAGACCCATGTTCGCAAATGGGTCATGCTGGACGAGATCAACACGGATATTCTGGAGCGGTCCTATATCTGGGAGGACCGCACGCCCATCGGCACGTTCAGTTCCGTCTTCACATCCAAGATCCAGTCCAGCCTGATCGTGCTGGCTCGGTCGGGCGGGGCATCCGTTGTCGATCGGCTGAAGTAATCTCGATCACAGCAGGGTCTGTCTAGCTTCACTTGTTCCCGTCGATCCACTTCGACATCAACCCCTTGTCGCGGAAACACTCGTCCGGGACGGCGCGGCGCTTGATGCGGGCGAGACGCTCGGCAAAGGCGACCTGCTTTGATGTCGGGCGGCTGTCCTGCGCGCCCAGGTTCATCTTGGCTTGTGCGTCGATCCAGGCGCTCAGGGACCGCCGGTCTTGCTGAACCTCCCACGGCAAAAGCGTCTGGTTGCGCAGGGCCAGCGCGCGCGCATAGGCAATCTGCTTTGGCGTCGCGGGCAGGGCGTAAGTAGTGCTTTCCATCGGGGAACTCCCTTCTTAGCGCGGTTCTTAAATTAGAACATAACAAGAACAAATGCAAGCCACCTGCGGAAATCATGGGGTTTGAGAGGAAGAGGAGGGCCGGGGAAGGTTAGGTCCTTGGGGTGCCCGAAAGAGGGTGTCCGGGTCTGATCCTGTTCCTCATCGGGGTCTGATGCCGGAAAGTGCAGGATCCTGCGTTCTCATGAGCTTCACATTTAACATTCTCCGGCATCAGATCCCTAAAGAGTGAAAGTGTCCTTCGGGTTTTGTGACTGACGGATGAGGGCCTTTGGGGTCCCTCAGATGGGTCCGGGCCGGATTCCGGTCTGCCGTTCCTGATGAAGGGCATTCTCATGCAAACAGGTGTCTTGCGCGTGTTGCGCGCGACCGCTGCCTCGTGGTGGCGACACAAGGAACTACGCCGATCCGGCCAGACGGGGCAGGCACAGCGGCGCGAGCGCGAGACCGTCCTGCGTAACCTCAGCTATCTGAAGCAGGCGGCGTCATTGCCAAACGCGCATGTGATCTGCGGAGAGGGCGGCACGTTCATCCATCTCGGTTGGACCACCGTGTCGAGTTTCGCGCCGATCGAGTGCTTTCCCTTGGCCACTCTTGCGGTCGCACGAGGGGTCCCGTTCATCGATATCCGACCCGTCACTGATGTCATCGCCTTCGCGAACCTGCCGTGGGTGACGCGGGACGGATCGGTCGACCCTGAACCCTGGGGCCCCGGCAGGTCCGTGTCGCTGACCACCTACATCGACATGGTCGAAGGGCTCGGCGCCAGGATCATCAACGATCCGCGACCCCGTCAGTCAATCTGATCACCATTTCCTCTCACCAAAACTCGAAAGGAGGCCAGCCATGGCCCGATCCCGCACGCCCAAATTCGATGCCTCCGAGGTCATCACAAACGAAATCATCCGCATCATCGAGCGCGGTGTCCTGCCGTGGCGCAAGCCATGGACCGCAGGTGGCAGCTCTCGTCCCCTGCGCGTGGGCGGAGAACCCTACCAGGGAGTGAACAACTTCCTGCTGACGATGCGGACCGTGATGGCGGGCCACAGCTCTCCCTTCTGGATGACGCTGCCGCAAGCCAATGCGTTGGACGCAAAGGTCCGCAAGGGCGAGAAGTCCTCTGTCGTCGTCTATTACGGTCAAAGCCGGAAAGACGCGGGCGGCGAGGACGACCGCAGCGACGGGGATGATCACTCCGAGGAAGCCCGCATCTTCCGCTTCCAGAAATCCTACCGCGTGTTCAATGCCTGCCAGATCGATGGCCTGCCCGACAGTTTCTTCCCCGACCCGGAGCCCGTGCCAGAGCATGCGCCGTCCGAGCCCATCCCGCACATGCAGGCGTTTTTCGACGCCATCGACATCACAACCGTCTTCACGGGCACGGAGGCGTACTATTTGCCCCCCGTGGACAAGGTTTACATGCCGTCCATCACGCGGTTCCAGGACCCGCGCAATTTCTACGGGGTCTGGGCCCATGAGCTGGCCCATGCCACGAAAGCTCCCCATCGACTGAACCGCGATTTCGGGTTCTCAAAGTTTGGCAACACGTCCTATGCGCGCGAGGAGATCGTCGCGGAATTGACCTCGGTGTTCCTGGGTCAGACGCTCGGCTTCACGGCGCATACGCTCGAGATGAATGCCGCCTATCTCCACAACTGGTTGCGCGTTCTTCGGTCGGATAAGGGCGCGATCTTCCGGCACGCCGCGGACGCGCAGCGCGCCTGCGACTATCTGATCGCCAGATCGGAGACGGGCAGGGCAGGGCGCAGTGCCGAGGCCGCCTGACCACACGGAGAACGGAGACTCGCATGTCACGCAAGGAACCCAAGACGCTGCGGGTGGCCTGCTTCAACGACGGCCGCCGCAAGATCATCGTCTTCAAACGCGGAGCTTATTGGTGGAGCCAGTCCGAGGGCGCTTATCCGTTCTCGGCAGCGCTCGAGAGCATCAAAGAACAGGGCGGCTGGATCGAAACCATCGCCAACCCGAATTACAGAGTCAGAGGGCTGTTCGGATAAGGCGCCTTCGGCCTCAATTCATCCGCCAGGCGGAAAAGTGAAAGCAGGCTTTGGGAAGGGTGTTTCAACTTCTCAAAGGAGATCCCCATGGCCATGACCGTTCAACCCCAGCCAGATCGTCCCGACTCGACCGTGATCGCGGCGCAGAACGACGCGTTTCGCAAGCTCGCGTGCCTTGGAGTGCCGCCCGCGCAGCCCATCCAGGGCCGAATGCATGTCACCCGCGCGCTTATGGAGGCTGGTGACGGCTTCATGGCCGAGGCGGTGAAGGCGACCGGTGAGTTTGCCACATTCGAGCCTGAGAATGATCCCGAGGGATGGCACGATTTCGGGGCGGTCGAGATCCGGGGCGAGACCGTGTTCTGGAAAATCGATCTCTATGAAGCAGACTCGGATTTCCGCTACGGGGCTGAGACCCCGGATAATCCCGCCACCACCATGCGCGTGCTGACCATCATGCTGGCGCGCGACTGGTAGGGCAGGGGACTCCTCCCCCCTGACATCTCAGACGATGAAGGCCCACTGACCCCTCAAAGGGAAAGTGGGCCTTTTGTCGTAGTGATCCCTGAAGCCGGGGATTGGTTACGCCCGCGCGCGCGGGGGCCACACTTCACCCACCTGGAAGGATATCCCATGACCACGAACTTTGCCCCTCTCACCATCGCTATCGGCGATCTTGTCCCGCATCCCGCCAATGTGCGCAGCAACTCGCCGGAAACTTATGACCCCGAGAACATCGCGCATCTGAAGGCCAGCATCGCTGTGCTGGGCCTGCTCCAGCCGCTTCTCGTCCAGAAGCTTGACGGCAAATATGCTGTCCTCGCCGGTGGCCGACGCCATGCCGCGCTGAAGGAGCTGATCGCCGACAAGGCCAGCAAGGGGTTCACGGCGAAGACCAAGGTGGACTGCCGCCTCGTGCCGGAAGACTGCGACGTCACCACGGCACTGTCGCTCGCCGAGAACATCACCCAGGCACCGATGAATGCCATCGACGAGTTCGAGGCCTTCGCCCGGATGATGGAGGTCGACGGCCAGACGCCCGAGACGATCGCAAAGACCTTCGGCACCACGGTGGCGGCCGTGAAAGGCCGGTTGCGCTATGGCCTGATCCACCCCGACATCCGCGCCGCGGCCCGGGGCAAGGTGATCACGCTCGACACGATGAAAGCCTTCGCCGAGCACCCGAGCCAGGAGGCGCAGCGCGAGGTCTTCGAGGCGCTCACGAAGGACGGCGGCTATCTGCAGGCCTATACCGTCCGTCAGGCCCTCAAATCCCGCGGCGTGCAGGTCAGCGATGATATCGGGGCTTTCGTGCGCGAAGACTACGAGGCGCGTGGCGGTGCCGTCGCGGCTGACCTTCTGGAAGAGCATTCCGTGCTGGAGGATGCGGCACTGGTCGAGACCATCCTGCTCGAGAAGCTCGGTGCCGCCGCCGAAGAGGCCCGTATGAGGCTGGGGTTTGCCTGGGCCGATGCGATGGTGCGCTATGACTACGCGATCATGGCCGACTATGGCCGCGTCTATCCCGGCCCGATCGAGCCGGATGAGGCTGCCCGGAAGCGCATTGATGAGATCACCGCCGAGCTTGAGAAATTGCAGCTCGAGATGGAGGATGAGGGGCTCGAGGACGGTGCCTACAATGCCCTTTACGAGCGCGTGGACGCCTTGGAAGAGGAAGCGCGCGATCTGCAGGAAGCCTACAGCGCCGAGGACCTCGCGCGGTCTGGGGTGATCGCGTCGTGGCAGGGTGGGCAGATCACGCTCCATGTTGGTCTCGTCCGCCCGGAAGACACCGTCAAAGAGGAGGGCGCGCGCGGCTCCTCGGCTAGCCCGACCGGGGAGGAGGCCCCGGACGCCGGCGAAATCACCTACCCAGCCTCACTGGCTGAGGACCTCAAGACCGAGCGAGCCATGGCGCTTGGGGCCGCGATGGCGCTGCATCCGGAAGCCACGCTCGATCTGACGCTCTTCAAGCTGGTCAGTGACGTTCTGGCCAGCGGCATGAGTGTCACGCAGGCGATCAAGATCGATGCCCGCAAGGAATACCGCAGCCATGCCAAGATGGACGAGATCGACGAGACCTCGCTCGAGCAGGTGGCGGCGGCGCATGATGCACTTGATCTCTCCTGGCTCGATGACGCCCGCGCGCCCGCCGATCAGTTCGCGGCGTTTCGCGCGCTGGAGGCCGGCGAGAAGGCCAAGCTCGTGGCCTATGCCACGGCCAGCACCACGCAGTCCTGCTTCGCGCGGGACCGCCAGCGCGACAGCCTGATGCATGCGTTCGAGATCGAGATCATGCCCGACATCCGCGCGCATTGGACGCCGAATGCGGCGCTCTTCAACCGCTTCAAGAAGGCTTGGCTCCTGAAGATCCTTGGCGAGGATCTGGGTCTCGCCCAGGAGGCGGTGACGCTGGCCTCGTCGAGCAAGAAGGAGATCGTCGCCTTCTGCGACAAGCTCTTCGCCGAACCCTTCGCCACCCTCACCGACGCGCAGCGCGCTGCCGTGACCGCCTGGTGCCCGCCGATGATGCAGACCAACGGTGTCGCCTCTGATGAGGCGGAGCCCGCTGCGGAAACCCCGGAGCCTGACAGCGAGGTCCCGCAAGCGGCCTGAGTCCTCACGCGACCCGCGCGTGGATCATGCCACCCGCGCGGGTCGACCCTTCCAAACCGAACAGAAAGACATCCCCATGGCTATTCTCAAGTTCTCTGCCTCCGCTGTCGCGGCGCAAATCGCCCATGCGCGCGCCTGCAAAACCTTCCTGCCCAACTGGAACGGACCCGTGGACAGGCCCGCCCTGATCCTCATCGTCGGCAATGGTGTGCATCTGCGCTCAAACGGCATCGATGGCACGACCACCCGCATCGTCACCACCGAACAGGCCGATCCGTCCTTCGCCTTCGCCGAAGGCATGAACCCGTTTCGGGACACCGACTGGATGGCGCAGCGCCGCATGGCGTGTCGCGATCTGACCGGCCAGTTCTACACCGACATCCTGGATGACGTGCAGGTGCTCATCGACCGGGGGCGGGGGGCCATCCGGCTCGCCACCGATGGCCACAGCATCCGCGTCTTCGTGCGCCGGGCTTCGGACTATCTCATCGGCGGGACCTACGAGGTGCCCTCGGGCCTCGGCGGCACCTTCCGGGTCATTCTCAAGGATGCCTGCGACACCTTTGCGATCGTGCAGAACTGCGGCAATTGCGAGGATTTCGACGCCATGCAGCCCTACCGCGTGCCGCTCGATGCGCTGATGGAAATCGATGACCGGAGGGCGGCGTAACGCGCCCTTTCTCAAACAAGCATCGCCAATACCCTGCCGGGCCTGCGGCCCTCTCGGGACATTGGCGACAACAATTTCCCCAATGAGAGAAAGGACTCTGAGATGGGATGGCTTTTCTACACCGACGGCCGCGTCCAGACCTACGCGGATGAGAAAGCGGAGATTGCTCGGCTGTGCACCTTCGAGGGCGAAAGGCGCAAGACGGAACTGGTCAAAGCCTGCAAGGTGGGTTCGACTTGGTACGCGGCGGCAAAGGTCATCAATCTCGACGGCACCCCTGTCGAAGACACGACCTATGTGACCGATGCGGACGGGTCGATCACTTTTGGCGCTGTCTTCCTCACCCGATACGATGACGGCTGCTGGGGCTACAAGGACATGGAGGAAAGCGCTGGCCCGAACGAGTCTCGTGCTCCCCTTGGGCTGATCGAGCTCCTCTCCGACCTGAAAGACCCGGACAGCTACGCCCAGGACTGGCGTCAGCGCTGCCGGGACTGGGCGTCGATCCCGGACTACGAGGAAGGCGACAAGATCAAGCTCGCAGCACCTGTGACGCTCACCGATGGCAGTACCTGCCAGATTGTCACCGCGATCCACTACAGGCGCGGGCGGCAAAAGCGCCGCTGCTACCGCATCGAGGAAACTGGTGGGCTCGTACGCCTGTCGAAGGCCTCGCTTGCGGGCTCGGAGCTGCTCAGCTCCGCGAAAGGTGCGGCTAGCCCGGTGCTGGCGGAGTTCCTGGCGGGGCGAAATTAGGTCCTTCGCCGGACGGTTCATTGACCTGCCCGGCGACAGCAGATGCTGCGGCTTGTCTTGACAAGGCAATGCAAATGCATTACCTATCGCGGGCAGCAAAGAACCTTTTCTTCAGGAGACTGCCATGACAGCCCTCGCACAAGATGTCTCGAAACTCACGGATCGGTATCAGACGACCGTGCCGGCGGGTGTGCGCAAACAGCTCAAGCTGGGCAAGGGCGACCAGATTCGTTACTGCACCGAGCCGAGTGGCAGGGTCTATATCGAGCCCGTGCGCAGCGACGAGGAAGATCCCGTGCTCGGAGCCTTTCTCGATTTTGTCGAGGCCGATATCAAGGCGCATCCGGACCGCATTCGGGCGTTCGATGGGGCTTTGCATGACCGTCTTGCAGCACTGGTCGGAGACGTTGACGTCGATCTCGATGCGCCGCTATCGCTCGAGGATGAATGAGCGGCGATAGCGTGCCCGCCCAAGCGCCCCTTGTCGTAAACGGATGGTCGATTTATGCGCATCCGCTCTTTCTGGATCAGCTCGAAGGGCTGATTGAAGAGGTCGAGGCGCGTAAGGCACGCGATCCTAAGACCTGGCGCAAGAAAAACCCGACGAAACGGCTGGCCGCCATCTTCAAGCTGGTCACCGAGGCCATACCGGCAGATCCGGGTGCCGCCGCCTTCCGGCAAGGCGGCACACTCGGCGATCACCGCAAGCACTGGTTCCGGGCGAAATTCTTCCAGCAGTATCGGCTGTTCTACCGCTTCAACAGCGATGCCAAGGTCATCGTGGTGGCCTGGGTGAACGACGACAAGACCCTGCGCGCCTACGGCAGCAAGACGGATGCCTATGCGACGTTCAAAGGGATGCTGGAAGATGGAAATCCACCTGACAATTTCGACGCGCTCTTGAAAGAAGCTGCAGCGGCGGGCAAGCGGTTCGAGACGTCCCTTGAAGCGGCGCCTGATCGGTAAGTGGGGTCGAATTCCGGAGGGGGCAGAATCCCCCGCTAAGGCTGCCAGTAAGGGGCTCGTTCTGCGATATTATCTCCCGTCACCCTTGAGCCGAGTGAAAGAGGCGACATTGGTGTGTCATATGGCTGGTACGATGAAATTCTCAGAAGTCCCTCCCTATCCGTACACCTGCCGTTCGCTGCATCGTGTACGAACTGGTAAGATGCGGACTTTCCGGGCTTTCGCTGCGCGATGCACGAAGGTCCGTTGTTCCCTTTTTTCAGGGTGGACTAACCTTCGAGAAGTGCGTCAATCACCGCACATTCTGGTGCGGCGTCGCCTGTACATCGAGCGACGGTTTCCGACAGGACACGTTCGATCCGCGTGAGATCGGCTATTTTCGCCTGCACATCTTCAAGATGCGTCTCAGCAACGGTCTGGACCTGAGCGCAGGTTTGAGACCGGTCATCGACCAACCCGAGCAGCCCGCGAATTTCTTCCAGGGAGAAACCGAGATCGCGGGACCGCATGACGAACTTCAACCGTTTGACATGAATATCATCATAGCTTCGATACCCTTTTGCGGTGCGCGGTGGGTCGGGCATGATACCGACCGTCTCGTAGTAGCGGATGGTTTCGAGATTGCAGCCCGTGGCCCGTGCTAGATCGACCCGCCGGAGTGCTTTCACGCTTCTGTTATCCATTATCCGCAGAAATCCCTTGAGCCTGTATCAACTACAGACCGTAGAACGATGGAAAGAACAGAACAAGGGCGATTCGATGGAGCAAAGTATTTCAGACCATAAATCCGGCCACGTGCGTCAGGTTGGCGATGACACCGCGAAAGGCTGGGGTGCGACCGGCTTCGGCGTTCTCGGTGCGTTGGCGATGACCTCGTGCTGTATTCTGCCGCTTGTGCTGGTGAGTTTCGGCGTGACTGGCGTCTTCATCGCGCAGCTCGGGGCTTTCTATGCCTACAAATGGTACACTTTCGCGCTAAGTGCCGCGTTTCTCGGATACGGGTTCTACAAGGCATACAAGCCGGTGAATACGGACGCCTGCGCCGATGGCACCTGTGCCCGGCCAATCAACCGGACTGTGATGCGGGTGACACTTTGGGCCGCCGCCGCAATCGTCGCGGTAGCGATGGCCTTTCCCTACATCACGCCCTTCATTCTGAAATTCTAAACAAGGAACAAAATCATGAAACACGTACTGTTATCGTCAACGCTGGCCATTGCTGCGTTTGCCCCAGCGGCTTTTGCCGAAGAGCGCACCGTCGAGATTGCAGTCGGCGAACTGACCTGCCCCTCCTGTTCGTTCATCGTTGCCAGTTCGATGCGCGGCGTTCCATCGGTCCAGATCGACGACTTCGTTGACGGTCCCGAGTATGGACAGGGCGTTTACAGTGTCACCTTCGATGATGCCGAGACCAGCGTGGACAGCATCATCGATGCAGTGGCGGCAAATGGCTACCCCGCCCAGGCTCTGCCGGACACGGCGTCCTAACCACGGGGAAATTTGCAATGCGTGACAACCTTATGGGCGGGCTACTGGGTTTCGGAGTTGCGACTCCGGTCGTGATCGTGTGCTGCGGTGGCGGCACAGCTCTGCTTGCTGCGGCGTTCGGCGGCCTCGCAGCGTGGATGTCGGGGCTTGGCTGGATAGCCGTCGCACTGGTTGTGGCGCTCGCCTTCCTTGTCGTTCGTGAATTCCGGCGGTCCGCCAATGGCCGCACCTCGATTTCCAATCATTCTCCAGAAAGAAAGAGCGCTACTTGACCCAGAACATTGAGAACCCCGACCGCTTGCTAAAATGGGGGCTGGGTGGCGCACTCTTTGCGGCCCTGTGCTGCTTCACACCCCTCCTGGTCGTCGTTGTGGCCGGTGTCGGCCTGTCGGCTTTGACCGGTTGGCTCGACTACGCGCTGTTCCCGCTTTTGTTCTTTTGCCTTGCCGTCGTGGCGCAAGCGCTCTGGCTGCGCGCCGGGCGCGTGGGGCCGAACCCGAAACTCTGGGCGACGGCGATTGCCGCTGCTCTGTCGATCCTCATCATCTGGATCGAGTTCCGTTTCGCGCTGCGCATTACGGTCGGCGCTTTCGTGGCTGTCGGCGTCTACGCTTTCTACCTCAATAAAATGAAATCCAAGGAAGCGACACAATGATGATGGGATCTTGCACAGGGATTGGCATGTTCTTCGGAATGCTTGGCATGCTGACACCGCTCATAGCCATTGGTGCGATCATTTATCTGGTCGTTGCCAAACGAAAAAACTCTGATCTGCACGAGGCGCGCTGAAATGAAAGATATCAACAAGAATGATGATGGAAATGGCGGATACGACCTTATCGTCATCGGCGCAGGCTCGGCGGGTTTCTCCGCTTCAATCACCGCTGCTGACGCGGGAAAACGTGTCGCACTTGTCGGGCATGGCACCATCGGCGGCACCTGCGTGAACGTCGGCTGTGTGCCGTCCAAGGCAATGATCCGCGCCGCTGAGGCGATCCATGGCGCACATGCCGCCAAGCGGTTTCCTGGCCTGTCCGGTCACGCACAACTCGATGACTGGCACACGCTGATCGAGTCGAAAGACGATCTGGTCGCGACCTTGCGTCAGAAGAAATACGCAGACCTGCTGCCGGAATACGCGGGTGTCGATTATATCGATACTGGTCCGGCGCGGCTGATCGAGGGTGGCGTCATCGTCGGGGGTCGCACGTTGACCGCAATGAAAATGATCATTGCAACCGGTGGTCATCCGGTCCTGCCGACGATTGACGGAATCGAGGAGGTCGGCGCACTCGATAGCACCAGCTTGCTGGAGCTTGAAACCCTGCCGGAAAGTCTGATTTTTATCGGGGCGGGCTACATCGGGGCGGAACTGGCGCAGATGATGAGCCGGATGGGCGTGAAGGTCACGCTGGTGACACGGTCACACCTGCTTCCCGGTGCCGAACCGGAAGTGTCCGGGGCTTTGACGGACGCTTTTGCCGCCGAGGGGATCACCCTGCTGACCGGCCTGAGTTATGAGAACGTCAGACGTGACGCGTCGGGCGTGACCTTGCGGGTTATGCAGGGCGGCGAGCCTGTCGAGGTCACGGCGGATCATCTTGTTTCGACCGCAGGTCGGCGTGCCAATACCGACAGTATGGGTTTGGACGAGGTCGGCGTGAAAACCGACGCGCGCGGGTCCATCGTCATCGGCGACGACATGCAGACGTCGGTGCCCGGCATCTATGCGGCGGGCGACGTGACAGACCGCGACCAGTTCGTCTATATGGCAGCCTACGGGGCAAAATTGGCTGTGAAGAACGCCGTTCTGGGCGATGATCAGCGCTATGACAATTCTGCCATGCCCTGGGTCGTGTTCTCCGATCCACAGATTGCCGGGGTCGGGCTGAGCGAGCAACAGGCTCGCGACGCAGGGTTCGACGTGAAGACTTCGGTCGTGCCACTCGATCAGGTCCCGCGCGCTCTTGCCGCCCGCGACACACGTGGATTGATCAAGCTTGTGGCGGATAAGAAAACCGACAAACTGCTTGGTGGCCAAATCATCGCACCCGAAGGATCGGACACGATCCAGACACTGGTCATGGCGTTGAAGTTCGGCATGACGACCAAAGACTTGGGCGCAACGATCTTTCCCTATCTGACGACGGTCGAGGGCCTGAAATTGGCCGCGCAGACTTTCGATATGGACGTGGCAAAACTTAGCTGCTGCGCCGGATAAAGACACGTAAGAAGGATCTAAATATGAGTGAGACGTATGACCTGATCGTTATCGGGGCGGGCATGGCCGGGGTTGCGGCGGCGAACAAATGCGGTGCGGCAGGCTGGCGCGTGGCCATCGTGGATGCGCTGCCCTACGGCGGCACCTGCGCCTTGCGTGGTTGCGATCCTAAGAAAATATTGCGGCGTGGCGCTGAAATCGTCGATGCCGCACGGTTGATGGACGGCAAAGGGATCGATCCCAGCGGACTAAAGATCAACTGGTCCGATCTGATGGCTCACAAACGTGGTTTTACCGATCCGGTGCCGGACAAGATGGAAAAGGGTCTGACCGGAAACGGCGTCGAGACGTTGCACGGTGCCGCGCGGTTCACCGGTGCCAACGCGCTCGAAGTTGACGGGCAGTCCTATCAATCGAAACGTTTCCTTATCGCCGCTGGAGCGATCCCGAGACCTGTCACCTTCGCCGGTGCCGATCTGATGATCGACAGCACGGATTTTCTCAATCTTGAGGCTTTGCCCAAGCGTATCCTGTTTGTCGGTGGCGGCTTCGTATCTTTTGAGTTTGCGCATATCGCCGCACGTGCTGGGGCCGAGCCTGTCATCGTAGATCGCGGTGCCCGCCCGCTGAACGCTTTTGACCCTGATCTGGTCGAGATGCTGATCGCGCGCAGTGCCGCTGTTGGTGTGGACCTGCAACGAGAAACCGAAATCGTCTCGATCACAACCTCCGGTGCGGGTTTTGCCGTTGAAGTGAAGACAGGCGACAACACAACGACCATTGAGACCGATCTGGTCGTGCATGGCGCGGGTCGCATCGCCGCTCTTGCCGATCTGAACCTTGAGGCCGCCGATGTCGCGTATGGCGACAAGGGCATCGTTGTGGCTCCGCATCTGCAAAGTACGACGAACGCCGCCGTCTTTGCAGCTGGAGATTCCGCCGATACCAAGGGAATGCCGCTGACGCCCGTTGCCGTGATCGAAGGTAAGGTCGCGGCCTCGAACATGCTCAAGGATCAGAAGATCTTGCCGGATTATTCCGGCATCCCGACCGCAGTGTTTACGGTACCCGAACTGGCCCGCGTCGGCATGTTGGAGGCTGAAGCCAAAGAGGCCGGTTATGATGTCGATGTCCGGTTCACTGATACGGGCGGCTGGTATTCCAACTACCGAATTGGAGAAAAATCCGCCGCCGCAAAGGTGTTGGTGGATAGGTCGGACGGCAAGTTGCTCGGCGCACACCTATTCGGACCGGAATATGGTGAGTTGATCAACTTTTTCGGCTTGGCGATGAAGTTGGGACTGACCGCAAAGCAGCTCAAGTCGATGACCGCCGTCTATCCCAGCGTCGGATCGGATTTGGGCTCGCTGCTCTGATTTGAAAGTTGGCGGAACCCACTGAACGCGCGGTCAAATACAAATGCCTGCTTGGCATCAAGAACAGCGCTTGACCTTATGGTTGGTGGAAGGCCCATCATCAAACTTATCATACAATGAAAGACATTTATGGATCTCACCTATCAGGCCCTGTTGCTTGCATTTGGCCTTGGCCTGCTCGGTTTCATCGAACCCTGCACGATCGGCGCTCACATGTTGTTTCTGGGAGGCCAGAGGTCTCGCCCGATGGGGCAGCGGTTCGGCGCGGCGATGACCTTTCTTCTGGCCAGGCTCGTCGTGATGGGGGGATTTGGCGGGATGATCGTCGTGCTGGGCCAACGCCTTATCGGTGTACAGACTGGCGCGTGGCTCATTTTTGGTGCAATTTACCTCGGCCTTGGTCTTGCGATCTTCGCGGGGTGGGACAAATCGATGCGCCGCCGCATTGGATTCGCGCCGGAGCGCTGGAAGGCGGCATCCAACCCGCTCGTTCAGGGGTTGGCGTTCGGACTTAACATTCCGGCCTGCGCAGCCCCAATCCTGTTTGGATTGATGGGTGCCGCAACTGTAAGCGGGTCGGCCATGACCGGGTTTGTGATGATGGCGGTCTTCGCCTTCGCGCTGTCGCTCCCGTTGTTGCCACTCTCTATTGTTCCCAGCCTTGCCAGGCCCCTTGATCGGCTTGCCGATTGGCTGCGACCGCGTCGTTGGCTATTGGGCGCGATCTTCGTCGGGCTTGGCATCTGGTCTGTTTGGTTTGGTCTGTTTGTCGAGCCCATCAATTGGAGCGGGATATGACGCCTCGCCGTCGCTTCTGGCACGTAGCTGGCGCAGGCACCGCGTTCCAGGCAGGATCGGCGGCGGTGGACAGCGCAACGGTGATGTCGGCGCTGGTTTATCAACTTACTGGAAGTTCGGTCGCCGTAGGCGCGGTGTCTACGATTTTGCGCCTCGGCTGGCTTCTGCCCCAACTCTTCGTTGGCTACTTCGCCGGTCGCGGTGCGTCTTCAATGCCATTCTATGTCGTCGGTGCGTTTGGACGGACGGCGGCCATTGCAATCCTCGCAATTGTTCTCTGGATTGGCGCGACCGCTGGTTGGGCTCATGTCACACTCGGTGCCGCGACCCTTGGACTTTGGGTTCTTTACGCTTTCCTCAGCGGCATCGTCGGTGTTCCTTACAATGATATCGTTGCCCGATCCGTCCCGTCAGAACACCGGAGCAGGATGCTTTCGATCCGCTTCTTCGGCGGAGGGGTCATAGCGCTTTTCGTCGCGGCGTTGGCAGACAGGCTGTTGCGGACGCTTGAATTTCCAGCATCCTATGCCGCCGTGCTGGGGATCGCGGCGATCCTGATGTTGCTTTCGTCTTTCATCTTCACCGTGATGGGCGAGCCTGAGCGAAATACACCCCTCAAAGTGGCCGGGAGTTTTACCGCCTACCTGCGTGAGGGTGCTGTGACCTTCCGAGAAGACCCAGTGTTCCGCCGCTTCGTTTTTGCGCAATGGTGCGGAGGTGCAGTTCTCATCGCAGCGCCGTTCTTTATCGTCGCCGCCGACAAGCTTGGGGTGGGGTTTGAAAACGTAGCACTTCTGCTCGGTGCCCAGACCATCGGGGCCCTCGTGGGCAATCCACTTTGGGGCTGGTGGGGCGATAGCCGGGGCAAACTGAGCCTGATGCGCGGGATCGCAGTTGCCCGCACCGCACCGCCAATCGCCCTTCTGGTTCTTTTGCTCATACCCGTTCCGGCGGAGGCACTCGTACCAATCCTGCTTGTCGTATTCTTCGTTCTCGGCGCATTAATGAATGGGCTGACGATTGCCGTCATCGGGCTGCTGATGGAGATCTCGCCGGACGACCAACGTCCAGCCTATAGCGGGTATTTCAACGCGCTTACGGCACCCGCTTTCGTTCTCCCGCTCGTCGGAGGCTTTGCCGTCGCCGCACTGGGAACATGGATAGTCTTCGCGACTGCTCTGTTAGCGGCATTTGGACAAGCCATCATTCTCGCGCGAATGGATGTTAAGGAATAGACCCGATTGCTTGGATACGTAAGTCTGACCCAATGAAAACAATTCTGATTTACTTCGTGGCCGCGCTGGCCGAAATCGCCGGATGTTTTGCCTTCTGGGCTTGGTTTCGGCTGGACAAGAGCGTGTTCTGGGTGGTGCCGGGGATGCTGTCCCTCGCGGCTTTTGCATGGCTTTTGACCCTCAGTCCGGCTGACCAGGCGGGACGCGCCTATGCTGTTTACGGGGGCATCTACATCGTATCGTCCCTGTTGTGGCTATGGGGTGTGGAAGGCCATCGCCCTGATCAATTGGATGTTATCGGAGCGGTAATTTGCCTTGTCGGTGCAGGTATTATTCTCTGGGCACCGCGCAGTATTAGAGAGGCGGCCGCAGACGGGGTGAAGCGCTGAAACGTTCGATTAGATCGCCTTCTGCTTCACGCGTTCCAACAGATCGGCTGCGCTTTCCTTCCGCTCGCGGCAGCGATCAAGCAGGTTTTCTACCGCCCTCGAAAGCAGCCATACATCCTTTGTGCAGCATCGGTCAAAGTGGGCTCCTAGCGGCCGGTCGCCGCGCGCCGCCTCAATGTCGGCTTTATTGATCAACAAGTTCGGCGGTTTTGCTGCGTGGCTTTCTCTTTGTTGCTGAGGAGGGCGGATTGCGTTGACGGCCCGCCCTTCTTAATAGCTTTTGGGCCGGATCCCCTGAAAAGCGAAAGCGGGCTTTTTGTCCTTTGGAACTCAGACCCTGATCCAAAGGAAACCCCCATGACCAAGCCCAATCCGGCAAACCCGGCATTCCCAATCTCCGACACTGATCTCGTCTCTGCCATCGCGCAGATCGGCGCGGAGGTCGACCACCAACCCCTGCGCAGCTCAGCGCTCGCGCGCATCATGCGCGAGACGTTTCATGGCAGCGATGCCGGCGGTGCCTGGGACTGGCGCATGGCATATGACCTGATGCAGGCCGCGGCTGTCCAGGTGCTGCTGCGTGGGGACGGCGCGGCAGGTGACATGGCCGCTGCAAAGCTGCTTGCCTCACGGCTCCTGACGGAAACGCGCCGGTCAGAGCAGCAAATCCGGCTCCAGCAGTTTTCCACGCCGCTGGCATTCGCGGCGCTGGTCTTACGGGCGGCGGCGATCCGCAAGGGCGAGACCGTGCTGGAACCCTCGGCTGGCACTGGTGCCCTGGCCGCTTTCGCTGCCCGGGCCGGTGCCACGCTTGTGCTCAATGAAATCGCCCCCTTTCGCCAGCACCTCCTGCGCGCGGTTTTCGGCGGCGAGGTGACGGGCCATGACGGCGAGCATATCGACGATCTGCTGCAGACGCCGGTTCTACCCGACGTCGTGGTGATGAACCCGCCCTTCGCCTCCTCGGTCGATCGCTCCCGGGACAAGCACATCGCCGCCAAGCATCTCATCGCGGCTGCCAAGCGCCTGGCACCCGGCGGGCGGCTTGTGGCGATCATGCCGCCGGGATTCACGCCCGAACGCGATGCCGCGCATTGGTCCCGCGCCTGCGGTCTCCTGACGCCGCGCTTGGCGTTGACGATGCCGGGGCAGGTCTACCGCAAGCTCGGCACCTCTGTCGAAACCCAGCTGATGGTCTTCGACAAGGTGCAGGAGGACGGCGAAATGATCCGCGTCCCTGTGCGGGATCTGGATGAAGCCTTGGCATATGTTGATGCTGTGGCCTCAACCCGGACCGAGATGCGCCCTGTACAACAGGCAGCGACGATCCCTCACAGGCGGCCGACCGTTCTATCCTCTGCTCCGCGCAAGACCGCCGCTGCGCCTGTCGCCGCCTCCAAGCCTCGGGCCAATGCCGTCCGCCCGCTAACTTTCACGAGCCTTGATATCCCGCGCGACAACACGCCCATCTCGGACATCTATGCGCGCTACCGTCCGCAGCGGGTCGAGATCGCGGGTGCGCAAGAACATCCTACGCCGCTCGTCGAGAGCATCGCCATGGCCTCGGTTGCCCCGCCCATGCCCTCAAACACGGGCAGTGATGACTTGCGCCTGCCCGCCCGGTTGATCGAGGAGGGACATCTCTCCGAGGCGCAGCTGGAAACCATCATCATGGCGCATGATGCCCATGGGCGCGACCTGCCCCGTAGGTTCACCATCGATGACGACCAGACCAAGCTGACGCGCGCCGATGATGACCCGGATGCACGGGCCTATCGCCTTGGCTATTTCCTCGGCGACGGCACCGGTTGCGGCAAGGGCCGCGAATGCGCGGGGCTCGTTCTCGTGAACTGGCTTTCCGGGCGCAGGAAGGCGATCTGGGTCTCCAAATCCGCCACGCTCATCGAGGACGCCATCCGCGACTGGACCGATCTCGGCGGCTCGCCCGCCGACATCCAGCCGCTCTCCAAATGGAAACCGGACCAGCCCATCCCGAAGGGCGACGGTATCCTTTTTGTCACCTACGCCACGCTGCGGTCCGCGGGCAAATGCGGCACCACGCGACTGAGCCAGATCCTCGACTGGATGGGCGAAGACTTTGAAGGCGTCCTCGCTTTTGATGAGGCCCATGCCATGCAGAACGCGGCAGGGTCTGAGCAGGGCAGGGGGGTCAAACCCTCCCAGCAGGGCCTTGCTGGCCTCCGGCTGCAACTGGCAGCACCCCGCGCCCGCGTCTTCTACATCTCGGCCACGGGTGCGACGAGCGTCCACAACCTCGCCTATGCCGCGCGGCTGGGGCTCTGGGGGCAGGGCCCCGAATACCCCTTCCCAAGCCGCGAGAGCTTCGTTTCTGCGATGGAAGCCGGCGGTGTCGCTGCCATGGAGGTGGTCGCGCGCGATCTCAAGACGCTCGGGCTCTACACGGCGCGTGCCCTCAGTTTTGATGGGGTGGAGTATGACGTGCTCGAACACGCGCTCACCCCGGCCCAGATCGAGATCTACGACGCCTATGCGGGTGCGTTTCGGACGATCCACCACAATCTCGAGGCGGCGCTGACCGCGACTGGGGTCAACGACGCCTCGGGCGAGACCAATGCCTCGGCCGCACGCGCTTCGGCCAAGTCCCGCTTCGAGAGCACGAAGCAGCGGTTTTTCAACCATCTCCTGTTGGGCATGAAAGCCCTAACCATCATCCGTGCCATCGAGCAGGATCTGGTGGCGGGCTATGCTTGCGTCATCCAGGTGGTCTCGACAGGCGAGAGCCTGTTGAAGCGCCGACTTGAGACGATGGACCCGGAGGATGAACTCGTTGAGGGTGCCTTGACGCCGCGTGATTATGTTCTGGGCTACCTCGAACAGGCCTTCCCGATCCATGCGCAAAAGCTGGTCGAGATCGACGGCAACATGGTGGCCGAGCCGTTGCGCGATGAGACTGGCGCGCTGGTCGTCTCGCGCGAGGCGCTCGCTTTGCGTGACGCGGCCATGATGGAGTTGATGACGCTGGCGCCGATCCCCTCGGCCCTCGATCAAATCCTCTGGGCCTTTGGCGACGAGGCTGTCGCGGAGGTCACGGGCCGTTCGATCCGGCCACTCAAGGCCGAAGATGGCCATCTCTTCATCGAGAAGCGCGCCGCCAGCAGCAATTCCTCCGAGACCCAAGCCTTCATGGACGGCGAAAAGGATATCCTGATCTTCTCCGATGCGGGCGGCACGGGCCGATCTTACCATGCGGCCCAAACGGCGAAGAACCAGAAACGGCGGCGGCACTACCTGCTGGAGCCCGGCTGGCGCGCCGATGCGGCCATCCAGGGGCTCGGCCGCACGCATCGCTCTGCCCAGGTCAGCGCGCCCTTCTTCCGGGTCTGCACCTCGGATGTGCATGGTGAGAAACGCTTCACCTCAACTATAGCCAAACGCCTCGACCAGCTGGGGGCCTTGACGAAGGGTCAGCGCGAGACCGGCTCGCAGGGCATGTTCCGGGAGGAGGACAATCTCGAAAGTCCGATCGCGCGGGCGGCGCTGCGTGGGTATTTCGCCGATCTTGCCGCCGGGCGCGCTGAGGCGATGAGCTACGAGAACTTCACCGACTGGACCGCCCTGCGGCTGATCGACAAGGACGGTGTGCTTCTCGAGGAGCTTCCCCCGATCCAGCGGTTTCTGAACCGGGTGCTTGCCCTTCCCATCCACATGCAGAACGCGCTCTTTGCCGAGTTCATGCGCCGGATCGCTGATCAGACTGAACGGGCGCGCGCGGCGGGCACGCTCGATCTCGGCGTGGAAACCCTGCGCGGCGAAAGGATCGAGCAGGTCTCCACGGAGGATCTCTGGACCTGCCCGAAATCCGGCGCCGTGACGCGGATCATCGGACTTGAGGTGACGGACCCAGTGTATGTCCTGGGCGCCGAAGCGGCCATATCGCGCAATCCCGACAAGCTGCCGATGGTCAATCGCGCCTCCGGTCGCGCGGCGCTGATCTCGGCGCGCCCCATGCAGATGTACGATGAGGATATTGTCACGCTGATGCGCAAGGCGGTGCGGCCAAACGGGTCGAACTACTTGGAGGAGACGCGGTTCGTCTCTTCGGCCTGGGAAGACATCGGAAGGCCCGAGTTTGCAGGGCTTTGGGATGACGAGGCTGCGTCCCTGCCAAAAACCACCACGACCAAGCTCTACCTGCTGACCGGGCTGCTGCTGCCGATCTGGAAGGATATTCCGACTACGAATGAGCGCATCTACCGCGTCACGCCGGACGGGGCGACCGCCATGATCGGGCGCACGCTGAGCGAGGAAGGGGCAGCCGCGTTGCGCGCCCGCTTCCTCGTTTCCAACCCGCAAACACCGCAGGAGATGTTAACCGCCGCCCTCGGCACCACCGCGCCTGTCGATCTGGGCCGCGGTCTCACCCTGACCCGTCGCCGTGTCGCAGGCGAGATGCGCCTTGAGTTGTGCGGCGTAGACAGGGGCATGATTGAAGGTCTCAAGGCCATGGGCTGCTTTACTGAGATCATCGCCTTCCAGCTGCGGGTGTTCCTGCCGCATGGGGACGGGATCGACACGGGAAGCATTCTGGCCCGGATCGTGGGGCAGCGAGCCGCAAGAGCGGCAGAACAAGCCGCCTGAAAAGTCAAAGCGGGCTTCCGGTCGGGCGTCGCGGATCTGGATTTCACCGGTCTGCGCTTTCGGGGCGCGGGCAGACCAATGCCACGCTCAGCCCCCCAACTTCAGATGAGAGGACAGACCCATGACCAATCCCCAGATCGACTATGCCGCAATGGCGGCTCAGTGGCGCGCAGAGCGTGAAACCACCTTGAAGGCATCCCGCACGGAGCTGCTCGCGCAACTACGTGCGCTTGGCATCAGCGGGGTCACTGCCGAATACGAAGGCTATGGCGACTCCGGCAATGTCGAGGATGTGACGGTGCAGCCTGCAGAGGTCCAACTGCCTGAGCCGCTTGCCACAGAGGTTGGCGACTTCGCCTGGTCGCTCGCCTATCACCATCACCCGGGGTTCGAAAACAACGAGGGCGGCTATGGCACGCTGACCTGGGACATAGCACTAGACAGCATCATCCTCGATCACGCGGACCGCTATGTCGAATGCTCGCACAGCTATGACGAGGGGCTTTGAGATGGCCCATCCGCTTCATCATGCTGAAAGCTCTGCCCGGAAATTCGGCGGGGTGCCGTCTGACTATCAGTCTGTGCACGATTGGTTCGATGCCTCGAAAGAGCACCTCGCGCTCTTCACGCACCGCGCCATGCGTCACCATGCGCAAGGCCTGTTCGAGGCCGAACGGGTTTTTGGCCTGACACTGACCAATAGTGCGGGCCGCGACATCCCCGTGCGCTGGATCGGCGAGCAGCATATCCGTGAAGACTGCCAGGGCCGCATCCCGAGCATGGCGGACTGGCTGCGACGGATACAGCCTGAGCCATGGATGGCCAATGGCCACATCGACCGGCATTCCGGCGATGAGCCCTGCGGCGACCCAAGGGTTGCCTGGGCCTCCGAGGTCGCCGCCGGAAGAACGGTTCTTGGCCTGAAGGATTGGATGGCGGCGCGCGCGACGCAAGCCACGCAAGGTGCCTGACAGCTCTCGGCCGTTGGCCAAACAAATGCTGCATGGAAGCCCAGTTGGACGACCGGGCTTCTTGCGTCGTTTCCCCACCATTCTTCTTGAGGAGGTTCGCATGACACTCGATGAAATCAAGGCGGCCGTTGATGCCGGCCAGACCTTGCATTGGGCGAATACCGGCTACGTTGTCCACAAGGACCGGCTCGGTCAGTACCTCATCACCTATGTGCCGAATGGTAGCTGCATCGGTCTGACCGACCGGGGCGGGCACCGGTTGAACGGAAAAGAAACGGAGTTCTTCGTCGCGCAATCGAAGGACGCCGCAGAAAATCCGGGCAACCAATCAAGACCAGACGGGCAGGGGAGGGGCGTAGCACCCGGAGGCGCGGGGGCATTCCCACTCGGACGGCAGCTTTGACCCGTGGGCGGGGCTGAAAGGAAAGCAGGCTTTCTGATTTGTGATCCCTCAAGGGGTCGAGAAAGCAATCCCGGATGCGCTGGCAAGAACGTCAGGCACCGGCCAATCCAAAAGGAACCATCCCATGTTCGCAGGAACCCTCACCCGCAATGTCGAGACCGCAGCCGCCGAATACACCGGCATGATCCATTCGACGCGCTTTGACATCGCCATCCAGTTGGAGGCGCGGGCCAAGATGTCCGAACGCAGCCCGGATTTTGACGTGACGGCAGTCAACAAATCAGGCCGCAAGGTGCGCATCGGCACGGCTTGGAACGAGACCGGCAATACCAGCGGCAACCCCTACATCTCGATGCAGATCGATGTCGGCTTGGGCCCCTTCCGGGTCAACGCGGTGCAGACAAAAGAGGCGCGCGCGGCCCAAAGCGGCGAATTCGAGATCATCCCTCTGGTCTCGAACGGCCTGATGAAATCCGGCTCGATCTCGGGCGAGCTCACCGCCATGGACGCTGACAACGCCTTCACCGGCTACATCGCCAACATGATGTTCGATCTGGAGTTCATGCTGATCGAGAACAGCTACAAATCCGAGGAGACCCACCCGGATTACCGGATCGAGGTCAGCTCGCCCCGGGGTACACCGATCCGCGTCGGCTCGGCCTGGATGGCGAAAAGCAGCCGCACGGGCAATGACTACCTGTCGCTGCTGATCAACACGCCCGATGGCGACCTGCGCGTCAACGCCGTGCAGAACGAAGAGCAGCGCGGCGGGCAGGCCTTCTCAATCATCCCGTTCATCGACAGCGGTGAGCAGCCGCAGGACGCAGGCACGGGGCTGTCGTTGGTCGCATGATCAGCGCACGCGGTTAGACGATACGCACCGAAAGGGGAGCCGTGGGAACACGGTTCTCCTTTTGCCGTGTTTGTTTGGGTCTAAGATCGCTCTACTCTATGAGAAGGGTCTTTCGACGTTGGACGGCATAGCAATACGAAAACGAACTTTGCGGCTACTATTTGGTCAGCCAATCTCCGTAAGCGTCAATATCGATCATTGGTACCGTGCCGCTGAACTGGAGGCGTGAGATCAGCGCAAACAAGAAGGCCGTTGCCGGTTTCGATCCCTCAACAAGGTCATACCCGCCTTCCTCGTCGAACAGAAAATGCCCATGAGAAGCGACACAGCCGATGTCCAGCCTTCTATCATTTTCACCTCCGTCGAGGACCTTTTCGAACGATGCCCCCAAGGGAGGTTTCCACTCGCTCTCGAAAGTCAAAAGCCCGCCGATGATGGGAATGAGTTGTTTTGGTGGGTAGACGCCGCCAGCATGCGGGATTGGTAGGCTGGTCCGATGCAGTCTTCGCACTGATGCGACCTTGTCTTGTGCGTATTTGACAAGATTGGCGTCTGCCGTCTGCTTCGCCTCGAAGACAGCATAAACGCTCTCAGCCGGGACAATGAGTTGGTTTTCGTACGTGAAAATGAAAGGCGAGTATTGGCGGTCAAAAACGACAGCATCAATCTGATCGCTGAAATTCCCTGTACTATCGACCACGTGCGCGCTTGCAACCTGGTATCTCTCAGGAAGATACTGGGCGAACATATCGATCCAAATGGCTTCGCTCGCATCGCCTTTTGTCCCTGGATGCTTGAAAGACTTCCTCGCAGTTGACAACCGGTGCTGAATATCCTCATGCAACGACGATAAAAGTTGTGATAGCGACCATTCAGCCAATGATTTTTTCCTTCTAAGACAGCGGGAATTTTGGTCCGAAGAAAGCGCGCCACGCTTTCAGGGCGTCTCCGTTCTTGCCCTGGCGCGCCAAGTGGATTGCGGCAGCGATTTCGCGGTTTGCCTGATCCAGAATTGTCTGGGCGCGTTTTACCATCGCCGCGTCCATTCGATCGCTAACAGGAGATCCGAGCCCGGCTGGATCTGGCCAATCCTCATGAATTCGGTCGCGCAGCGTAGCGAAGAACGCTTGGATTTCGCGATCGTGTGAGCCGCCCCATCCACCATGTAGACACTCCATCGCCATGACCTCGATCAGAAAGGAGGGCTTGATTGGTTTTTCTCCATGGCGGCTGTTTTGGTTCCAGTACTTCACCATGCGCACTAGGCCCTTCCACTCATTGCCATAGGCTTGATGGGCCGCAACAGCCTTCTGTGCATGGATTTCGGGATTTGTTCCCATCCACTTCCCGGTTGTGTTGTTTGGGATCTCGTAATCGTCTCCCTTTGCGAATGCGGGCACGGCATCCACGCTTACAACCCGGTAATCTGTGTTGTCGTCTGAATCGACAACGACACCAAAGTCCACGCCCACGGAGCGTGCCTGTTTTTTGACGGCGCTGCTTCCATAGACGTCAACCAACGTGTCGTAGAACGCGGTCAGTATCTTGTCAGGGTGTTTGTCTCGATAGTGGTCCTCGTCCTTTCCAAGAACGAAAAAGATATCGACATCCTTGAGTGGTTTCGACTTGGTCCAGCGGGCGTAGCTTCCTGTCAAAAAGCTACGGTCGATCTGAAGGGCTTTGTCCAAGTGCTCGCGAACTTCCTTCTGCCGCTTGGATGCGTTCTGCCGCTCACTTTCGTTCAACTCCATTCGGCTTTTGAACTTCTTGAATGCGTCCGGGAGTGAAATCATGATGCCTGCCTCCAATACGATGCCGTCGCTCCCAGACCATTGTGTTCGATGGTGGAGCCAAGGCTTTGGCGAACCATGCCGTCTGTAGAACGGGCGGTCGTCCGGTACCAACCCGGGACATCAGGTCGTCCAGGCTTTGTACGTAGAAGGAGGTCATACTTGGCGCTTGATGGTGCAACGCCAGCTTTGCGAATTGCCCAACGAAGTTGATCGGTGTCCGTCCAGAAGTTTCCATCTCCAGCAGACCAACTGTAGTTCACGTCGATGTCCCAACGCAGGATCAGTTCGTTGGTTGCCGGATCGTATATCTCGAGCGTAATCTTCTCGAGGTCTTCGCTCTCCAACCATGCCTTGATTCCGCGCATGTTGATTTCCGTGTTGTTCACGAAATTCGTCGGGTCCATGCCACTCAGACGAATAATGTCTTTGAGGCTCTTGAGGATGTTATCAGCCACATAGGTGACAGACTGGGTGCGGGAATATGTGATGACCGTTGTCATGGTTTCAACAACCCCTCGAGATCAATTTCGAGCGTAGCACCTTGCGAATTGTTCGCGGTATCTTGCTTCTTGGCTTCGGTTTTGTCGCGGGCCGTGATGCGGTTGCTTTTTTGTTGCAGGGCAGATTGGACCCAACCGAGATCATCGGATTCACACGGCAGTGAAATCGACCAATCACCTTTCAGCGGGTCAAACGCGAGCACGTCTTCGTTAGCGTCCGACCCATCGATCGCATCGTCATCGTATAAACAGTAGATGCGCGTTTGCGGTCCCGCACAGCTGACAATGATTGGTGAGTTTTCGCAGGCTTTGTCCGCGATTATGCTGCTTGCAATGCCGGCGACACTGCCGAGTTCTTGTTGCGCACCGGTATTTGTCCGGGTGAGCAAGTCGCTGATGGCGGCCCATGTAGCTAAGGCGTCGCGATGCGGAGAGCTTCGGAATGTTCTGCGGGTTACAGTTGCCATCACTTCCCCCGATTTGCTTTTTTGTTGGTTTGGGCGGACTTCGCGGCTGCTGCCAATTGGGACAGTGTTACCGAGCCGGGGTTCAGTGCCACCTGAGTGTTTGAGGCGAGCGCGTTTGCAACGGTTTTTCGGATAGTCCTTCCGTCAAGACCGACGAATTCGCCAGCACAGGTATCGAAGCCACGGTCCCTAGTCAGCCCTTCAATCTCAGGATAGGTGCTGCTTAGCCCCAACAGGCACTCCCGCAATATGGTC
The DNA here is from genome assembly GCF_000768555.3 of Roseovarius mucosus DSM 17069. Classification (GTDB taxonomy): domain Bacteria; phylum Pseudomonadota; class Alphaproteobacteria; order Rhodobacterales; family Rhodobacteraceae; genus Roseovarius; species Roseovarius mucosus. Next base: position 91,312 of record NZ_KN293989.1, on the reverse strand, counting down.
TTGCAGGCTTCCTTTCCGGGAAGGGGTACTTCAAGCACCAGATCGCATCGGGAAACGAAGGCATCGTCCACCGCTTCTGGATAGTTACTGGTCGCCACAAACAGCAGGTTCTTGTGAGATTCTGCCAGCAGGTCGAGCTGAACCAGAACAGCGTCCGTGGCTCGATGAATGTCGACAGGGTTGGCATCGAGGCTGAGTCTGGATCGGTCGACCGCAAGTGTTTCCACTTCATCTAGCAGCACAATCGTCGGGCCTGCATTGGCAAGTTCTGAAAGTGTCTGCGCGAAGAGGTCAGTAACCGCCCGCTGCGTTTTCCCCATGGCGGAACTCGTCAAGCTATGCGCTTCAACCTCGACCAGTTGGAAGTTTCCCCCCTTGAAAGCCGCTGCTGTTCGGTTGGCCAACCCTCGCGCGAGCGACGTTTTGCCCGTCCCGGGTGCGCCAACCAACAGGATGACACCATGGAGCGGCAACACGGTTCGGCTCATCTTTGGTCGCATTGTGAAATTCAGCACCGCCTGAGAAAGCAGGCGCTCCTTCATCTCGGCCTCGACGATGATTGAGTCCCAGAGTTCTGCCAGACTCGGGTCCGGCAGTGCCGTGATCTTCTGAATTCCTTTTGGCAGGTCGCCAGCAAACGTTGCGTTCATGGCTGCTTCCTCGGTTCTTTGCCTGTTCAGCGCCTCTTCAGGCGGCTTGGCGGTTTACAAATTTGCCTTCGCTTTGGCTTCGTGTTACAGTTTAGGGACAATCTGCCGCGCTTTCAAGCGTTGAAGTTTACAAAATATCAATAATATGGGTGAAATGTAAACCACCCACTGGGAGGACGTTATGATTGGCAAGCGACTCAAAGGAGCCCGGGCGGCATCTGGCCTCTCGCTTCGTGCACTTTCCGATGCCATGGAGAACAAGGTATCCGCTCAAGCCGTAGGCAAGTACGAGCGCAATGAAGACATGCCCGGATCGGGCGTGCTGCTAAGTCTTGCCCGAGCACTCGACGTCTCTGTGGATTTCCTGCTCAGCGATGACGAGCTTGAGTTGGAGGGCGTGGAGTTTCGCAAGTCAGCCAGCTCGTCAGCCAAGGAGATCGCGACGATCGAAGCCAAAACGCTCAATATGGTTGAAAAGTACCTAGCTATCGAAAGCTTGCTGAATCTTTCGAGCCAGGAATGGGATGCCCCGCACGAAGCACCCTATTGGGTGGCCGATGTTCGTGATGCCGAGGACGCGGCTCGCAACATGCGTGCTTCTTGGCAGTTGGGTCATGACCCGATTCCAATGCTTGCCGAACTCCTCGAGGAGCACGGGATCAAAGTGCTGTCTTTGGATGTTGATCGGATTGACGGGCTTGCGGCGAAAGTGCGTCGAAAAGAGCACCACTCCGCCCGTGTTATCATGATCAAGAAGAAGACCTGGTCTGAGCGGAAGCGCTTCAGTTTAGCTCACGAATTGGGCCACATGGTTCTTAAAGTCGCCGAAGGGTGTGATTCAGAACGCGCCGCAAATCGATTTGCTGGTGCATTCCTCGTTCCGGCAGAAGTGCTACGGCAGGAGATTGGTGCCCGCAGAACGGACATAAGCATTGGTGAGCTCATTAGTCTGAAGGATCGGTTTGGCGTCAGCATTCAAGCGCTGACCTATCGATGCAAGGATTTGGACATCATCAACCAGGCAACATTTGCGCGTCTGTTCAAGGTCTATAAGCAACGAGGTTGGCGCGATGAGCCGTTCGAGGAGCCAAATTCCATTCCTTGGGAACGAGAAGAACCGGACCGCTTTCAACGTTTGTGTTTTCGTGCCCTCTCCGAGGGGTTGATAGGGTTGTCTCGCGCGGCAGAACTTCTCGAAATACGGGTTAAAGAACTGGAAGAGCGGTTGGACCACATGGCATAGTGCCTATGTGCAAATTCTTGTTTCTGATACCTCTGTCCTGATTGACATTGAAAGAGCCTCGCTGACCGCGAGGCTCTTTGACCTGCCCTATGATTTTGTTGTTCCGGATGTTCTCTATCAAGCAGAACTCCTCGACTGGATGGGGCCAGATCTGATTGACCTGGGGCTGAGAGTAGAAGAGCTCACGCCAGAAGAAACCGCACGTGCAACAGAGCTGAAGCGGGCAAAAGCTATGTTGTCGACGCCTGATGTCTTTGCGTTTTGTCTGGCGGCGGGAAGGGATTGGGTTCTACTAACCGGAGACGGTGCGCTCAGGGCTGAGGCGGAGCGCCAAGAACTCGCGATGCATGGTGTTTTGTGGGTGTTCGATGAGATGGAACATCACGAGGTTTGTTCGACCGTCCTCCTCAAGTCGGGCCTCGAGGCGGTTCGTGATCACCCGAGATGCAGACTTCCCATTAGGGAAATCAATAGGCGCCTTGCGAGATACTAGATTGTTTATTCGGCTTGCTGGAGGGAAATTGTTGCGAAGCTCTTCTTCGCTTATGCCTTGCGGCCTCCCCTGCTCGGCTTCGCGTGTCGCAGGGGAGAACGGCCCTTCGGTCCGTCGCGCATTCGGCCATGCGGCCTCACCGCGGCGTCGCACCCAGGCCCCCGGTTTGCCCGCCTCGCGAGCACGTCCCTCCCCGGCCGCTCCGCCGGATTGCGCTCTGGTCTGTTTTGCTTGAGAGCAAAACGATCCCGCCGCTTCATCCGTCTCCCGCGTCCGGTCGGGCCGTTTGCCTGCTCGGGTCGGGCAAACCTACCGTCAAAACACACACACATGAGCGTGGAAGCATATCCTCCGGATGGCCCCCAAATCAGCCCGCGTCAAGGATCGCAAAACTTTTCGGCGAGGGCGGGGCCTGTGGGGCGGGGCGGTCCCGTGCGTGAGGGTTCGCGTGTGTCGGGTGCTGCGCGTGGAAAACTTTTGCGCCCGGCAAGCCGGCGGCTGCGCCGTCCCTGACCCGGGCAGATTCGGAAACCAGGCATTCGGCCATGCCCCCACACTCACGTGGTGGCCTTGGAACCGAACACTGGAGACCAAACATGGCTTACGACACCGCAAACACCTACGAGACCATCGAACTTTTCGGACTGACCGAGAAGGACGCGCAGCTGCCGATCCCGGAAGATCACGTCCTGAGCGACCACATCATCCGCGAAAGCTTCGAGTCATTGCTCGGGCAGCTGCGCGGGACCGGGCTTGAAGCCGAAATCGAACCGCTGGCCCATGGGCTCGCGACGATCCTGCAGCGCCGCAAGGTGGCGCTCGGCAAGGAGGTCGACCGCACCGCCGACAAGATCGGCGCGCTGGCAAAATCCCACGACGGATCGGAGATCGCCGAGACCGCGCTCGAAGAGGCGCAGGCCCGCTTCGTGCAGCTGCGCGAGATCGTCAGCGCCATTGAGGTGATGAGCGAGGCGGCGGCGGAATGCTACGAGATTGAAACGGGCCACGCCTTCATCCCGGCGGCAGGCTCCCGCGCAAGCGTCCGGGCGCAAGAGACCGGGGCGGTCTTCGAGGCACGGCAGCTCCTGGAGCAGCACGACCGCGAGACTGCCGAGAAATCGAAAGTCGAGGGGGTTCCCCTGATCGTCTCAGGCGCCACCGACTGGACCGATGTCGATGTGATCTTCAACACGCTCGACAAGGTTCGCGAACGCATCAAGCAGAACCGCAACCAGGAGATCTTCCTCTGCCACAAGGGTGGCAAGCACGGGGCGGAGATGATTGCGGCTCGGTGGGCCCGGGCACGCGGGGTCGCGCAGGCGCGCTTCGATCCGCGCTGGTCCGCGCACGGGCGGGCGGCACCGTTCAAGTGCAACGATGAGATGCTGGACGACAAGTTCGCGGCGACGGGGGTTGTACTCTTCGGCGGCAACGGGGTCGCACTGAACCTCGGGCAGAAGGCGGAAGCGAAAGGCCTGACGGTCATGCGGGTTGCGGACCCGGCGAAGAAGGCGTCGCAGGATTGAAGAGAGGGGGCCGCGCTTGGCGCGGCCCTTTCGTCATGTCTCATGGCGCGTGCGATCGGTCATGCGTGATCGGCAGTCTGCAGCGGCCGGCACTGCCATCCCTCTACCCAGTCCGTCAGAGTGCGGCCCATCCGCATCGGTACGGGATGGGGATGGTGCGCACCTCACGCACATCGTCAGCAGCGCAAGACGCGAGGGGTCGGGACGTCGCACATGAGGCTGAAGACCTGCACGTCCCTCGGGGCGTGTTTCGGAACATCGCATCCACGCGGGCGGGCTCCGTCAGCACCCCGGCCAGGCTCGGCGGGACGCGGACGCGGATGGTGGCGGCTGCGTGATGGCAAGGGTCATCCGGATCACTCCTTTTTGCTCATAGATGTGGATCGCACGGGGTCGGCCCGTCCGTGCCCTCCGCTCCCGCTTCGGCAAGCACAAATACGGCTTCCACGGCTGGCCGCGGACCCTCCGCATTTGCGCTTGCGACCGGGCCTCTTGCCCCCGTGCTGGATGATCCCCATCGCAACAAGGAGTAACCCAAATGACCAACCACTACGTCGCCACCGTCCCCGTCAAGTTCACCGATACCGATGGCCAGGAGCGCACCCGCTTCCAGCGCGTGGGCGCGATGTTCCGCAACACCCGCAACGGGGACGGATCGGAGTTCTTCAGCCTCAAGCTCGACTTCCCGGTCGCGGTCTCGGAGCTGGTGATGTTCCCACCGAGCGCGAAAGATCCCCAGGACTAAATCCTCTGACGAGGATGGGCCGCCCCAGGACGATCTTGGGGCGGCCCGATCCCTGTTCCAGGGATGCCGGTTCCGGCGCGGGTGATCGCCGACAGCGACCTCCCCTTGGTGCCGGTCCCTGCGCGCTCAAAGGACGATCGCCGCTCGGAATAGTCTGGCCGCGACAGACCGGCCAGTCAGCCTCAAGGGGGCCATCCACAAAAACCTATCGGCCAGGGCCTCCCGGTTTTTGCGGCAGAGATTTGGGGACCCAAATCTGGCCCTCCTTGACCCTGCCTGTCCGCCCTGTCGGTGGGGTTTGCGCCCGCCCGCGTTTCCGTCCGAACACATGCGTGTTCGGCCAGACCCTCGGGCGGGGCTGGCGGACGGGACCCCTAGGACAGGTGGGTCGCCCGGTGGTGAGGGCGGCAGAGCCGCGTCCCTGCGGGCCGCGGGGGAAGCGGACACCAAGGCTGCCTGAGACTGAATGCGACGTAAGTATATAATTGACAGCTAGGTATATTATCGTAAGGTAGGGGCAGCCTTGGTGGAAGGTGGCAGGAAATAGGGGGTCTTTCTTCGCATGTCTCGTTCAAAACGTCTCACCGATGCAGACCGCATGGAGATCGTTCGCGAGGCTGCGGAAGGTGTGTCGACGTCCGTGTTGGCCGAGCGGTTTGGAGTGTCGGCCCGGGCGATCCAGTACACGCTCAAAGCCGATGCCGAGCGACAGACGGATGCCGCGATCCCGGTCTCAGCGGTCAGTGTGAAGGTCACGGCTGCGGAGCTTGCGGCGCTCGACGAGGTGCTGGCCGAGGCCAGAATCGAGAGCCGGGCCGAAGGGCTGCGGCGGCTCATTCAGGCGGCAGGCGGGGTGTTCGTTCCGGACGCGCAGATGGCAGCAGAGATGGCGCGCTACCGCGCCTCTCTGCATGAGGTCGGCAATGGGGTCGCGCAGATCGCCAAGCATATGACGCGGGCCAACCGGCGGGGGCAGGGGGCCGTGGGGGGCACGAATGCCGAGTTCACCGAATTGCGCCTTGCGCAGATGCGTGGGCTGGCGCGGTTCATTCTGGATTCCGCCGACGAGATCGACCTGCTCCTGCGCCGCCGTCGCGATGCGATGCAGCTCGAGGCCACGGACGCGCTGAGGGAGTTTGCCCATGCGGCTGAATGATGCCGTCGACGCTGTCACGGGCGAGGTCTTCCGGGACGGCTGGAGCCGGATCCGGGGCTCGATGCAGGGGCTGCATGTCGCCAAGCAGAGCCAGCTTGTGCGCGCGGCAGCAGGGCATCGGCCAGCGGTCTTCAAGGCGATCCGGGGCGGGGGCACGCATACCAAATCGCAGCTCGCAAACCAGCTCGATTACCTCACCACCAAGTCCACCCATATCGTCGACTCGAGCGGGTTTCTGGACGGCAAGGCGAAGCTCGAGGCCGGTGACATCAAGGACCTGACCGAGCGCTTTGCCAAGCGGTGGGATGCGGGCTTCAAGCCCAAGCTGGGCCAGACGACCCATATGCTCATGTCGTTCCCCATCGGCACGCGCGGGGAGGATGTGCGCGACATCGCGACGGATGTGGCCGAGCGGTTCTTCCAGACCGACGCGGGGCATTTCGACTACATCATCGCGGTGCATGAGGACCGCGATCACCCCCATGCGCATCTGGTGCTGAACCGCCGCTCGCAGGAAGGCGAGTTCTTCTTCCTCGGGCGCAACCATCGCTTCAACTACGACGACTTCCGCCTCGCCATGGTCGAGGAGGCGGAGAAGTACGGCGTGCGGCTGGAAGCCACGCGCCGGATCGATCGCGGCGTCGTGCATTACCCCGCCCGCACCAGCGAGGTTTATGCCGCGAAGGAAGAGGGTCGCGCACCCCGCGAGCGGGAACGCGTGGGGCAGGAGCTGACGCGGACGCTGGCGGAGATCGCCAATACCAGAACTGTCTACCACTCGCTTGCCGTGGAGGCCTCCCGGGAGACCTCCGAGGTCCGCGGGGCCCACGAGGATATTGCCGCAGCCCTCTTTCGCGCGGGCGAGGTCCTGGCGCATGGCGGGCAGGTGGACCGAACAGGAGATGTGTATATGGCCGAGGATCAAAGTTTCGAGGATCTCAGAAGCCTCTATGCGGAGAAGCTCGCGCGGGTGCAGGGCATGATCGCCGAGAAGTCTGACGCGGAACGTCCCGTGCTGGAAAAACGCCTCATCGAGATCCAGACGCAGGTCCAGCACATGCAGCCTCTCGGCTTGCGTTCGAGCACGCTGTCAGAGACCCCCTCGGAGGGCGGGATCTATTCCGAAGCCAATATCGACACCAGCCAGCGCGAGCGACTGGCCGAGCCCGACCTGAGATCGCGCATTGACGCGGCACTACACGGCACCGGGATCAGCACATCGGAAGTGGTGACCCGGATCGAGACGGGCGCCTCAAATGCAGCGCTCGAGCATCAATGGATCGCCAATGATCTCTCCAAAGTAGCTGAGGCGCGCGATCTGAACCTTGAACGCCGCGCCGATCTGGAACAGGCGCGCGACATTCTCAACGATGTACATGTCGAACTTGGCACGCTTTTGGAACGGGAGAACGTACTGCGCCGGGATGGTGTCATGGAAGCGGAAGCGGACAGCGAGCGGTTCCATTATCATCGGGATTCAGTCCGGGCGATGGAAGGGACAATCCGTCAGGAGATGCGCGCCGAGGGTCTGACAGCGCAGCAGATCGAGGACCGGGACTGGGAGGTTGTCTCACGGGCGGAGCGCCGGATCGAGACGGAGCAGCGCGCATATCTCGAGGCACACCCGGACCTGCTCGCACGTCCCGGCGATGTGATCGACCGGTCTGAGCCCTACAGGGAGACCATCACCGATGCGGCCCGCGCCAGCGAGATCACCCGCGAGGTCGATCGGATCATGGAGGGACGCGACCTCCGCACGCCCGTTGCAGATGCTGTCACGGATGACTTGCGCGCGCGCTATCCGGACATGCCGTCCCACCTTGCCCGCGGGCTCGGTGCGACCTATGCGGCCGTCGTCGAGATACGCGACACGGAGGCCATCAATCAGGTCCGCCGCGAAAACGAGATGCGCGACGGGCTCGGGTCTGGCACGCGCGACGACATCCTCGCAACCCGCGATGAAACTGCGTCGCAGTCTGACCGTGCCGACCGCCTCGCAGACGAGATTGCGCGTGTTCTGGACCATGAGCGGGCCGGGGAATTGTCCGCGCCCTTCGAGACGGAGGCGGAGCGGGACGCCTTCCGCGACGAGATCGCGCGGGTGCTGGACGTTCGCCAACTCGACCGGCTCACATCTGGCGATGCCGATGCGCTGGACAAGGTTCTCGAGGACCGCCTCGACCGGCTCTATGTCGCCAAGGTCTACCTGCAATCGGATGCAGCGACGGCCAACACGGAGGCCTTGCGCCAGGTGGTCGATGATCTTGCCGACACCGAATACGAAAAACACCGCGCCACAGAGGTGGATGGCGAGACCGAGCGGGGTCAGGTCCATTGAGCGCCTCAATGGGAAAAGCGCGGATCGCCACGGGCGTCCTGCTGGTGACGCTGGTGACCGCCGCCATGGGCTATACGATCGCCTCGGCGGTGCTGACCTACCAGGATCTCGGCTTCGGCGCCGAGATCGACTTTGCCTATATCGCGCAGAACTATCTGGCGATCCTCGATCGCCGCCCAGAGGATGCCCAACTTATTCACCTGATCGTCGGCAGCTTCGCCGCCGCCGGGCTGATGCTGAGCCTCGCCCTCTCAGGGTCCGCTCTGACACGCTTTGGCCAGACCCATTGGCAGACCGCGCGCGAGATGAAGGCCAACGGGTTCTTCGGGGCGCCCGGTACGGGGTTCATCCTCGGCAAGCTGGGGCCGCCCGGCTCCCGCGCCAATTACATTTGCTCCAAGGTCTTCCCCCATGCGCTGATCGTGGCGCCCACGGGCCGTGGCAAGACCACGGGCTTTGTCATTCCGAACCTGCTGACCTGGCAAGGCTCCGCTGTGACGCTCGATGTGAAGGGCGAGTGTTTCGAGGCCACGGCCCGGCACCGCGCCGCCCAAGGCGACAAGGTCTATCGCTTTGCACCCACCGAGTGGGAGGGCAAGCGCACGCATCGCTACAACCCGCTCTTGCGCATCTATCAACTGAAAGATCCCGCGCGCCAGCAGATGGAATTGCAGCTCCTCGCGACGCTCTTCCTGCAAAGCGACAATGACCGGGTGCAGGGCCTCCTCAAGGGCGGGATCGATCTCTTCGTGGCGGCAGGGCTCTTGGCCTTCCAGCGCAAGCGCCCCACCTTGGGCGAGATCTACCGCATCGCCGCCTCGGGCGGGAACAAGCAGAAGGAGTATTTCGCGCGGGGCCACGAGGTCGACAACAGGGCCGCCAAGTTGATCTTCACGCGGCTGGCCTCAACCAACAACGATACGCTGACCTCCTATGTCTCGCTCCTGATGACATCGGGGCTCGATCAATGGCAGAACCCGGCCATCGATGAAGCGACGGCAGTCTCGGATTTTGATTTCCGGACGATCCGCAAGAAGCCCTTTTCGGTCTATCTCGTGGTCCAGCCGCTAATGGTCAAACCCCTCGCGCCGCTGATCCGACTCTTCTTCTCCGATCTGCTCTCCGCCATGCAGGAAAAGGATCCCGGGCCAGACGAGCCGTGGCCCGTGATGATCATGCTCGACGAGTTCAATCGCCTCGGCAAGATGCCCATCGTGGTCGAGAGCATCGAGACCCTGCGCACCTATCGCGGGCATTTGGCCGTGGTCACGCAAACCATCCCCGCCCTCGATGAAATCTACGGCGAGAACACTCGTCGCGCCCTGCAAGGCAACGCGGGCGTGAAACTCTATCTCACGCCTTCGGATGAAAAAACCGTCGAAGAGCTGAGCAAGGCGGTTGGCAAGACCACGAAGACCGTCATCACGCGATCCCAGTCCATCGGCAAGAACCCCTTTGAAGGGCGCAGCCAGTCGACCCGGACCGAAGAAAGCTCTTTGCTGCCCGAAGATGAGGCGCGCCGCCTACCGCTCGACGAGATCGTCATGGTCATCGATGCCCAGATGCCGGTCCGGGCAAAGCGGATCCAGTATTTTGACGATCGGCTGTTCAAGGCGATCCACGCGGCGCAATCAGGCGAGTTGCCGTTTCCGAAGCCGGGGGGAGGGGGACCGCAAGGCACGCTGCCGCTGAGTGTGCGCGCCATGCCGATGGCGCCGCCGCCGGACGGGCCAAGTGGACCCGAGGCCGATGTAGACGTAGCAGGCCAGCCTACTGATGCTGAACATTCAGGGCAATCTGATGTTGTTCCAAAGAAGACGGCGCCCGTCGTTCAAGCCGTCATCGCCGAGGAACAGCGTCAGATGGAGATGGATTTTGGCAGCCAGGTCGTGGATGCCGAAGCTGCGAGCGTCGTTGATGAGGCGCAAATGCGCTCTGCTGTCGATGGCTTGGATGAAATGGAAACGATGCTGCGGGAGGAGGGTAGTGAAAAGCTGGTTGCTCGATAGGGTGGCGGGCATGGCGACCTGCCCGTAGCTTCCGTAACGCTGAATGTAACAAACGGTGTTTTTTTGCCAAAAAGAGGGTTTGGCTTGCACGACCGTTCGATCTCTCGCTGGGAACGTCGTGGGCAGGGTCCAGCCATCTCCACCTTGTTCAGATTATGCCCCCAGACGGCGCAGCCGCTTGTCGATCTCGGCAGGAGGCAGGAAGACCGCCTCATCCGCCCGCCAGATTTGCAGTGCGGAAACAAGAAGCTCGACCTCGCAGACTTCGGCGGCGTGCAACTCGTCTATGATCCACAGGACGCCATGAACGCGCACAGCGCGGGCGGTGGCGACTTTGCGCAGAAGATTGTCGCCGGTCAGGAGGATGCCGTTTTCCTGGCAGGTTGTCGTGACCAGAGCGAAGCAGTCATAGGCTGACAGACGGCTGTGCTCACGCTTGAGCGCAACCACCTGCGCGACTTCCTCGGCTGGCAGGTCATAGGTGGCAAGGCCACCATCTTCGAGCATCCGCCATTCCTGAGCCGTGAAGTCGAGAAGCTCCTCTTCACGAATGGGCAGGGGCACGATGAAGCGATAGGGCAGCCGCAGCAGGACGTGCAGCAACTCTCCCTTCTTCAAGTCGATAAGACAGGACGCATCATTGACGACAACACAGGTCACTGGTCACGAGGCCCCCTGATGTCGCGTTCGACAACGCTCAAGGGGAGTCCGAGCATTTGCGCCGCCCGCACGGGGGAAATCATCTCCTCGCCGAGCGCGCGCCAGACGAGGCGCTCGAAGCGCTGCGGCTTCTCGAAAGCCGCGAAGCCCTCGCCTGGACCGATAGGCTCCGGCTCCTCGCGCCGCCAGCTTCGCGCATAGGTCTTGAACGCATATTCCACAGCACTCTTCGATAGGATGTCCACCTGGCCGAGCCGCACGAGCATCGCGGCGGCAGAGACGCCATAGGTGCGCTTGAGCCGCATGATCTCTATCCAGGTCATGCCGTGACGGTTTCGGCCAGCTTCCTCTTCCAGATGCTCACGCGGAATGAGGAACGCCCCCGCGAAGCGGTGCATCGAGGGTTCCTTTTTCAGTGCGGCATTGCCGGTTTCGGTGATGATCCGGTGCGCGAGTTCGTGGGCGAGGTTAAAGCGCTTGCGTTCGACATTGGTGTGCCGCGAGACGACGATCACCTCAGTCGGTGCGCCCTCCGCCCGTTCGACATGACAGGCCAGCCCGTTGATGCGTTCCGGGAGATCGGCCTCGATGACCTTGAGTCCCTTGTCTTCGAGCAGCGCGGTCATACTCGGGATCGGGTCGATCCCAAGCTGCCACTCGCGCCGCACGTCCCGCGCCTTGGCGTCGATGGCCTCTTCATCGGCCACCATGTCCACGCGCAGCACGGCGAAGGGGTCTTCAGCGGGGTGCATGTCGAGGATGTCCTCGATGGCAAGATAGTCTTCGAGCTTCTCGATCACAATGGATTCCGCCATCGCGCGATCCTGCGCCGAGGCGGTCGAGTTCTTTCGCCACTCGACGCTTTCCAGAGCTTCGACCTGACCGCCGAGCAGGAAGTCCAGTGACACGCCGAGCGCCTTGCCGAGGCCGACCAGCACCGACGAAGACGGCATCATCTTGTCCGCCTCGTATTTGCTGATGGCCTGCGCTGACACGCTTGGGGTTACGCGCTCCGCGAGCGCTTGCATGGATAGACCCGCCCGCTTGCGGGCAAGTCTGAGTCTTTGTCCGAACATGATCCTCTCCCGGCGGTTATTGTTGTGGTTGATAAACGCCATTTCTTACTGTATATTTAAACACAAGGTTGTCGCATCGTCAACCGAAATCGACATGTGAGGCTTGAAATGTCTAAGAAAAATCAGCATGTTGTGCCGCATGAAAGCGGTTGGGCAGTGAAGGGGGCGGGTAACTCCCGCGCGTCTTCCGTCCACGGCACGCAGCGCGAGGCCATCACGGCCGCGCGGGAATCCGCCATTCGTCAGGGCAGCGAGATGCTGATCCACGGCGAGAACGGTCGCATCCGCGAGCGCAACACCTATGGCAAGGACCCGTATCCGCCGAAAGGCTGAAGGGCATAAGCGGAATGGATGTCAGGATGAGCAACGGTGGGAACAACAGGCAGATACGTCGCATCCTCTCCATCGACGGGGGCGGGATTAAGGGCACGATGCCCGCTGCATTCCTCGCGGGGCTCGAGGAAGATCTGGGCCAGCCCATTGGGCGCTATTTCGATCTCATCGCGGGCACATCGACGGGTGGCATCATCGCACTCGGCCTTGGCCTCGGCCGCACGGCAAAGGAACTGCTCGAGCTTTACGAGCGTCGCGGGCCTGTCATCTTCGGTCAGGACAATGCGGATGATGAACCGCTGGGGAGGATACGGCAGGCATGGCGCAACCTCACCGCCACAGGTCGACACGCAGTCGGTCCAAAGCACGATGCGGCAATTCTTGCCCGTGAACTCAAGGCCGTTCTCAACAACGATCTGATCGGGCAATCACAGACCCGGTTGGTGATCCCGGCGTGGGATGCCGATCTCCGCAGCCCTTATATCTACAAGACCGCGCATCACACACGCCTGCAAACCGATTATCGCAAGACTGCGCTGGATACCGCCCTGGCTACGGCAGCGGCACCTACGTATTTCAAGCGACATCGCACTGCTGATGATATTGGCCTAACCGATGGCGGGACATGGGCCAACAATCCCACAGCCATTGCTGTCGTCGAAGCCATCACTCTTCTGGGGTGGCATCCGTCAGACCTGCGCATTCTGAGCCTGGGGTGTCTGGACGAAGTCTACATGCTGCCCGAAAGTCCAGGGTTTGCCGGACTCGGCCTCAAAGTCCTCAACCTTTACGCGGATGGGCAATCACATGGCGCCCTCGGCATGGCAAAACTTCTGACGGGACACCCTTACGATGGGGATCGCATCTACCGCATTTCGCCGTCTGTCCCGAGCGGGTTTTTTACCTTGGATGACACCACGAAGATCGGCCGCCTCAAGGGCCTCGGTATGTCAGAAGCCCGAAAAGCAAAGCCCCACCTGACCCCGATCTTTTTCACCCAGCCTGCCGATACCTTCGTGCCGGTCTATCAACTCAAGGAGAAAGCGGCATGAATCAGATGTTGCGACAGCTGCTGACCGACAGTGATATTCGGCGGCGCACGCAGATATTCACCATCCTGGACGAGATAGGCGAGGATCTGGACCTCACCGAAACCCAGTTTGATCGTGCGCGCCAGAGCTATGGTGCCGTTGGAGACTGGCTGTCCGGTTCAACTGATCCCCTACTCGTCAGTGTTCTGGTCTATCTCCAAGGGTCCAATGCGCTTGGAACGGCCGTGAAGCCAATCGGGCGGCGGGAATTCGATGTCGATCTGATCTGCTTTTGTGCAGGTATCGCGTCCGGCATCTCACCAGCGACCCTGAAGGCGGCGGTTGGAAACCGGCTCAAGGAACACGCCACCTATGTGCGCCTTCTCGAAGAAAAAAAGCGTTGTTGGCGTCTCAACTATGCGGGGGACTTCCACCTCGACCTATCCCCGACGATAGCAAACCCGGTCTGCGGCAACCGGGGCGAATTGGTGCCCGACCGGGCTCTGAAGGAATGGCATCCGACAAACCCGCGGGCCTACAAGACCCTGTTCGATGAGCGCGCCGCACTCCGGCCTACCTTTGTGGGCAAGTTTATCGCCATGCAACGGGACGAGGCGACGGTGGAGCCGTTCCCCGTCCGAGAAGCAGTGAAAGGCATCCTGCGCCGCATCGTGCAATTGCTCAAACGGCACCGCGACGTTTTTTATCAGAACAACACGCAAGACGTGGCCCCGATTTCCGTTATCATTACCACCCTTGCGATGCAGTCTTATGCCTATTGCGTGCGCAACCACGTCTTCCATGACGAAATGGATCTGTTGGTCGAAACGATCCGGATGATGCCGCACTTCATCGACCGCCCGATTCTGGACGGACGGCGGGGCTATGCCATCCTGAACGAGACAACCAACGGGGAAAACTTCGCCGACAATTGGAACAAGGATGAACGCCGGGCACCAGCGTTCTATGCGTGGCACGCACAAGCTCTGTCCGACTTTGAAGTCCTTCGCGATGCTGTTGGTCAGGACCGTGTGTCATTGAACATGGAGCGTTCGTTTGGTTCCGGTGTCACCGGACGGGTTCTCGGCAACCGCGTCAATGCGGTGTCGGATGGTCGCAAATCGGGTCTGCTTTCTGTCGCACCTGTGGTCGGGCTGACGACATCGAAGGTCGCAGCATCAACGACCGTGCCCACAAATACGTTCTTCGGTGATTGATGATAGGACGAAGCGGGCAATACGACCTGACCTTGTCGCAGCAGCTGCTGTTCCTGAAGGCAAGCCCGGCTATCAGTGGTGTGGGGCAGGTCCGCGCAAACAAATTGACATGGCAAGAGCCTATACAACCGACCGCCTTGGCGCGCTCCTACCTTGCCACTATCACGTTTCAGCCGGGTCAAACGCCCGGTGTTCAGATAGACGACCCGGATCTGGAGTTGCTGGCGGCAGGGCGTCCTTTGCCTCACGTCTACAGAGATCCGCTGCGCCTTTGTCTTTATCTTCCAGGTGCCAGGGAATGGGACGCGCGGAAGCGGATCGACCAAACCATCATTCCGTGGACTTACCTTTGGCTCTATTATTTCGAAGATTGGCTTTGGTCAGACGACTGGAAAGGTGAAGGGCAACACCCCGGCGAAGAGCCTGAGCCAGTTGGCAATCGGGCGATGCGCAGGGCCGTGGCACGGTGCTAAAATTGTCGATGCCGCCTGTGGCAGAAACGGTCGTGTTTGGCCACGTGCCTTGTGTCGCGAGGGATCAACCGTTTAGCAATGACAAAAACCCGCGGCGAAACCTTTGCAGTTTTGGCAAGTTTTTGGCACCTGGCTGTCACCGCCTGCCCAACCTACCAAGTCTTGAAAGCTGTGCCAGCATTCGGGCGCCTGTTCCGGTTGCGTCACCCGGACGAGCCGCAGTTGGCCCTCCAGCAGTATTTGGCCGGCTCGGCAAGGCTTGCACGCCGAAGAATTGTCGCGCTCGAAGGGCTGCGTATTCAGCCCCAGTTGCGCCACCGATGGCATAGCGATTGTAAACTTGTTGGCTACCTGCAACCCCTCTGGCGAAGGCATAGCTTCCCCCGAACCCGGCCGAGAGTGCCGGCATCATGATGTTTCCAGAAATCGCCCGGACCAAGAAAGGCGTTGCTATGATGAAACCCTTTGCCATCAACACCATCATGAAAAATGGGATAAGGGCCCCTATGTTCGAGGCCCCCTCTGGGTCGCCAAGCTCGGCAAGAAGCGCCCGAGAAATCCCCGTGATCGTCGCGAACACGCCGGCGACTACGATCGGATACATCGCGAATGAAATGAGCGCGGATAACCAGCGCGCGAAATAATCCTTGGTCACCTCGAACAGTGTCAAGAAGATCATCACTGGCGCAATGCCAATTAGCAGAGCGATCATGAGCCGGGACGCCACAACAATGAACGCCGCCAACCCGCCAAGAATCGAGAGCAGCAGAACCCCGAGTGTGTCCAACAAGGCACCGGCCATCCAGTTCAGCTCGGACCCCGCAGCATTCAGATAGTCCCCGAGCGCTGCAATCAATTCGTCAAATTCCTCTGCAAAGGTACCGGACGGGCCAGGTGATCCGCCGCCGACAGAAGCCACAAGGGCCCCGGCAATGCTGTCGATTCCGTTCAGTATTGCTGAGGCAAGCGCATTGAACTGGACCCAGTTGGCCGCGAAGACCCCTATCAGTCCGACCTTCACGGCCAGCCAAAAGGCAGTTCGGCCGTCCATGGCGCGATACTGGTAGATCATGTTGATGAAGACCAGAATGACAACCAGTGTTGTGCCCAGAACCAGCAACGTGCCGACCGTTGCTGCGACCGCACCAAACTGACTTTCGGCAGCGGTATCTAGATACCCTTCGGCCGTTTCCACGAAGTAGGTGACGACACTCATGGATTGCTACCAGTTGCCAGCTGCTTCGCAGATTGGCATGGCGGCGCGGCGCAGTTCATTTGCCTGCCGTCGGTATTCGGACGTCGCTTCGACAACGTCCCAGTATTCAGATGAAGCATAGCGCTCGGTGTAGAAGCGTACGGCGTTCTCCCAAGTTGGATACCGTGTGGGACAGTTGCAGTTTTGCGAGTCTACGACGCGCTCCATGCTTTGAGCCCGATATATCTGTTGGATCAAAAGGCGCTTATAGGATTCGCGCACATTGATGTTCTGCATCCATTCCGGCTCGGGTGGTTGGTCTGGACAAACATTTGGGTGGTTGTCGAGCGTCGGGATCAGGTTCCGCTCTGCTACGCCAGCAGTTGTGCCAAAGATCAAGAGCAGGCCAGCGACTGCAATAATCTGTGTCATTCCGATGCCGCCTTCATTGTACCAGTCTCACGCTTCAAGAAAGTGGTGTAGCCGTAATCGCCGGCTTCGGCGGTGATGACCTCCCATCCTTCCGCGCCGCGCTGATTCAAGACACGTCGCATCTCGTCGTAGTCCTTTTGCTTCTTCACCGGAAAGGACAAGATATCATATTCAAAGGTCTTCATGGGGAAGTTCCAATCTCGGTTGCGCCGGGGAGGTAGAATTCCGTGATGCCGCGTTTGCCGTCATGGCGACCGGCCTGGATGATCACATCGATGGAATTTTCGATGTACTGGATCATGTCAGTATAGGTCATCGGGATTTCGGTCTTGAGTGCTGCGATCGCGAGGCGCTGCACCGCCAATTGCGGGGTTTCGGCATGGAGCGTGGTCATCGAGCCGCCATGACCGGTGTTGATGGCTTCCAGAAAGGTCATGGCCTCCTTGCCGCGCACCTCGCCCAGGATGATCCGGTCGGGGCGCATGCGCAGCGTGGCGGTGAGAAGCACATCGGCGGTTTGGAATTCTGCGTCGCGATTGGCGATGAGGGTCACGGCATTTGGCTGGGTCGGCAGAAGCTCGGCGGCTTCTTCGATGGTGACGATGCGTTCTTCAGATGGTACGTGAGAGAGGATCTTGCGCGCGGCCACGGTCTTGCCGGTGGAGGTGCCACCCGAGACGATCATGTTGAGTTTGTTCTCGACGCAGAAGGCAAGCGCATCATCGATCAAGCCCGCGGCCACCACGGCGCGCAAGGCACGCTTCTTTTCCACGCGCAGGTCTTCGAGCTTGCGCTCTTTTCCGTAGAGGAAATCGAGCGCAATGCCCTCGAGTGGCAGGCTCGAGAAGAACCGCAAGCTGATCGACATGGCCGAGAGCACGGCGGGCGGGGTGATGACCTGTGCGCGGATCGGGCGACCCTTGTAGGTGATCGAAACCGAGACGATGGGGCGGTCCTTGCTCATCGTGGTATTGGCCGATGAGGCGATCTGGTTGCCGAGGTCCCTGACCTGAACGCCGGTCAGCCTCTGGTCCAGCGCGCGCATGAAGTGATCGCCCTGGAATTCGCCCCAGCAGGTCCCGTCGGGGTTGATGCAGATCTCGATGACATCGTCGCGGGCGGCGGCTTCGATCCGGTCAAGTGAGGTTTCGAGATAGCTCAGCGACATGGGCTCAGAATATCTCCAGATCGCGGTCGACCATGACCGTGACGCGGGCGCCCTGGTCGACATAGATGACGGGGCCGATGGAGAGGTAATCGCCTATGACGCTGTCCGTGGCATCTGCCAGATCATCGCCAACGTCTTCGAGAGCGTCGGCGGCAGTCTCATCCTGGACCTCGGAGGCGGCGGCACTGGGTGCTGCGGAGATCAGCGAGATCAGGGCGGCCGACCCGAAACGCTCGACGAAGCGCGTGTCTATGAGGCCGGTGACGCCAGAACGGCCCAGTTCATCGCCCCCGAAGGAGCTGATCTGGACGGTCTGGTTGTCGGGCAGGATGATCCGGTCCCACGCGATCGTGACGCGGCGCTGTGCGATATCGACGCCAGCGCGGTAGCGCCCGATGAGACGGGATCCGCGGGGGATCAAAAGCCTTGCGCCATCGACGCTGTAAACATCTTCGGACACCACGGCACGGGTCTGGCCGGGAAGCGAGCTGTCGAGGGCGGTCTCCATGACGGCCTGGATCATGGTGCCCTGTAGAATCGTGTTGGAGGGATTGGCGATCACCTCGGTCTGCGTCACGGTGGAGGGCAATGCACCGTTCAGCACGAAATCCGTCACCTCGCCGAAGGTGCGTTCGGTCAGAGCCGTTTCATTCGCTCCGGACGTGCCGCCAAACGCGATGGTGGGCGAGGAGATACGCCGCTCCTGGAAGGCGCGTTCCTCCGCGGCGCGGCGCTCCAGCTCGGCCATGCGCCGGGCTTCTTCCTCGCGGCGCAGTCGCTCTTGTTCGCGTGCGCGCAGCTCATCCTCCGTGGGGCCCGTTGGGGCGGGCTGGGGTCGGCTGGCCTCGAGTTGGGCCAGTTCCAGATCCATGCGTAATTGCTCAAGGCTGCGATCCCGCGCCGTCAGTTCGTCCTGGAATCGTTGCTGTGCGGCTTCCGAGGCGGCTTGTAGTGCCGCGATCTGAGCGGTCAGCGCGTCGATCGCCTCTGCGGCGGCGGTGTCTTCCTCGACGACCGGTTCGGGGGCGTTGCGTAATTCCTCGATCTGAGCCTGCAGCGCGGTGATCTGCGCCAGAAGCTCCGCGTTGGGCTCGACTGGATCCGGTCCGACAAACACAACCTCGGGCTCGGGCGGGGGCAAGGTCTCGATAGCGCCAAAGCCGTCCCCCTCGTTTTGGAAGACGTCTGGGGTGGCCGTCGGCAAGGATTCCTCTTCGTCGGGCTGTGAGAGGAGAAAAAGCAGGGCACCACCCGCGCCGATCACGAGCACCACGATCAGTGCGAGAAGGGGCGACCGGCGCTGCGCCGCTATGGGCGCGCGGGCACTGCCTTTCTCAAGGGCGGCGAGGCGTTTTTCCAGCTCGGTGTTCCCGGTATCGCTCATGAGGTGGCCTCCGCGGGCGGGATCGCCTCGATGCAGACCACCTCTCCGCCAAGTCGCAGGACCCATTGGCGGTTCACGCCGCTGACGCGGATCACGCCGTCTTCAGGAGTTTGCGTGTTGACCGTGCGCTCGCGGCCGCCCGCGTAGCGGAAGACCGCGGGCACAGGCGCGTTTCTTGGAAAGGCGAAATACGTGAACGTCCCGTCATCCCAGATGCGGGTTGGCGTGAACTCGGTCCGCGCGCTGGCACCGTAATTGTAGTTCGGCGCTTGGGCCGCGATGGCCCGGGTCGGGCGCGCAGCGTCGTCTGGATAGCGGAACTGCACGACGTAGAAGGTCGGGCTTCGGACCTCTTCGACGTTGAAATAGTAGCTGCGCCTGTTCGTGTAGACGGTCACATTGGTATGGACGCCGCGCGCGACGGGCTTGATTGCAAAGGCCTGGCCTCCGGGCACGCCATCGATCTCGAAGCCTTCCGTGTCGCCCGCGATGATCGAACGGATGCTTTCGCCCTCCCCGAATTCGACTGTGGTGACATGGGTGAGCGACACGTTGAGACGGTAGACCTGACCCTCCTGGTAGGTAGCCAAGCGCACTCGGCTGTCGTTGGGACCGCCACGCGGGATGGCTTCGGCAGAGGCGAGGCCGGGCAACAGGGCAATGACAAAAATAAGCGATCTTATAAACAACAACGTCAGTTCTCCAATCTGTCGGAGCGGATGGAATATTCGAGGACGGTGAAGCCGAATGGATTGGTCCAGACCTCATCGATGGAGCGGCGGGTCTCCGGGCGGAACTCGAAGAGAAGCGTCGCAGTGAAGAGGCCGGTCTGGGTGCCGTTAATGGACGTCAGGCGCTTGCGCAGGCGGACCGTCGCGCGGTTGGTGCCGATCCGGTTGATGCTGAGGATTTCCACGTCGAGCCGAGCATTGGGGCCATAGACCGTCGGCGGGTAATTCTCGTTGGCGCTGTTCCAGATCTGGCGCAGCCCGCTCTCGGCAGCTCCGTCCGAGCGGCGCAGGACGCTGCGGATGCGCAGATCGTTGTCCAGCTGGTTATAGACCTCCCGGTCGGTCACATAGCGGAACACCTCCGCCTCGATGATCGCCTGGTTGGCGGTCACCGAGGAGGCGCCCACCGAGGCTTCGGGGAGTGCAAAGCCGGTGGCGGGATCATAGGGGACAACGACGGGGGGCGGGTCGACATCGAGGATCGAGACAGCCGCGGCACTCAGACAGCCGATGATACCGAAGACAAGGCCCATCAGGCCAAGGCGTTGCCAGAGCCGTTCGCGGCGCAGGGCACCGTAGACCAGTTCTTCCTCGATGATTTCTTGTTCAGTCGCCACCTGTCATGCCCCCGCGATCACTCGGCCCGCAGGTCCGGCAAGGTGAAATCCATGAAGCGCTGCTCTTCAGCGATGGTGGCGGCATCGATCACGCCGCCCGTGCCATCGCCCACCGTTTGAATCGCTTCCAGCTGCCACATTGCCACGAGGGCGATGGCCAATTCAGCTGTCACGCGCGTGTTGAGATCGACGCTTTGCTTGAGCTCTTCCATGTCGTCGATGAGCCCGACAAGGCGGTCTACCCGCTCGAGCGATTGGCCGGCATCTTCATAGCTGTTCTGGGCAGCGGCTGAAACGAGCGCGCCGGTTGTTGCTTGCGTCGCGACGCGGTTGGCCCCGGGATTGCCGCTGGTTGCCATTTCCGAGAGGGTGTCCTCGTCAAAGCCGAGGTCGGCTAGCACCCGGTCCATCTGGGTTTCGATCTCGCTGGCACCTGAGCCGGACAGGCCGGAGAAGTCCCCGGTTTTTATTGCTTCAATAGTGGCGAGGATGTCGCCGAATTCCTGATCTAGAAGGCCGTTCAACTCGTCTTCCATTTCCGTGCGGATGATCTCTGGCAGGTCGGCGATGCGAGTGATCGCCTCATAGGTGCGCTGCAACTCCGCCAGTTGGTCCGTGAGTGTAACAAGCTGTTCGCGAAGCTGCGTCAGCTGCTCGTTTTGCAGGATCTCGTCCTCGATCATCTGCTGGAGCTGCTGGATGTTTTGCGCGATGTTCTGGGTATCGACGACGGGCACGGCCTGTGCTGCGGCTGGGGGTAGGGCGCTGAACTGCAAGCCAACGCTAAGTGTCGTGGCCAAAGCTGTTCTCAAGAGCAGATGTCCCATCATTCAATCTCCCTGATCGTAAAATCCATGAACGCGCCTTCGGCCATGCGGGCGCTGGCCTGGGCCAGCTCTTCGGCGGAGAGCAACTGGGTGCGGGCGGCCTGAAGCCGGATGCGGGCGGCGACGAGGCGCACGAGCTCGGCGCGGGCATAGGTGTTGAGCGCGACGCTCTCCTGTACATCCACGGTTTCGGAAATCCGTTCGACGATATCGCGGATGCGCAGGGCGGCTTGGCGGATCGCGGCTGGTGAGTTGCTGCCATAAAAGGCCGCCCTATGACCCGTGAGCGAGAGGTTGGCATTGGCGAGAAGCGCCGGATCGATCGTGCCAAGCGCATCGATTCCGCCGATACGGCTCAGATAGAGATTGTAGCGTTCAGGGATGACCGAAACGTAGTGCTGGGTCTCGCGGAAGGGTGGCACGCCGCCATACTCGAAAACCCGGCCGGGTCCGGCGTTGTAGGCGGCGAGCGCGTTGATGATATTGCCGTCAAAGGTGCCCAACTGGGCGGCCAGATAGCGCGCGCCGCCATGCACCTGCAGGTAGGGGCTGTCATAGTATTCAGGGTTGATGCCCAGATCGCTGGCGGTGCCCGGCATGATCTGAGTGAGACCATAGGCGCCGACGGGAGACCGTGCCCCAATCGTAAACCGGCTTTCCTGCCAGATCAGGGCTTGAAGCAGCGCGCGCCATTGGACGGGGGAGAGCCCTGCGCGGCCGACACCCGCAAAGCCGCTGGTCTCCTGGGCCACGCGGATGATGAGCTGCTCGATGTTTTCTGCCGCATCCCCGAACATCTGCACACCACCGGGGTTGGGATCGATCTCACCCGAGCCATAGACCGCTTCGACGGATCGGGCTGTATGGTCGCTGCCGCTTTCCAGACCCGAGACCATGGCCGGCAAGCCCTGACCGCCGAAGCTTGTCTGCGCATCGAGGATGCGTTGCAGGGTTTCGAGCTGCTCTTGCTCGATCTCGGAGATGAGTTCATGAACGGCAAGCTTGTCCGCTTGCAGGGCCAGGTCTGCCTCGCGGTCGCCAGTCTCGACGATGTCGCGCGCGGTCAGCCCGCTGTCATTAATGGGCACGCCCTGTGCGGCGACGAGACCCGGCAGTAGGCAAAATGCGAGGAGTTGGGAAAGCCTAGACTTCAATGCCACCCTCCGATGTGCCGACCGGCGCGAAGTTGCAATCCTGGGCTGTCGCGCCCATCGAGGTGAGAAAGGAAAAGCAGTTGGCCTGCGGTTCGCGATACTGCGCACAGGAAGCCAGCAGGCTGAGCGCTGTCAGGGTCAAGAGAATACGGATCATGAAAGCCTCCAGAAGTCTGGGCGGCCGCGGTAATCGGCGCCAACGAGCGTTTCGCCTTTCTCCATGCCGCCGAGGATCGTGAGATTGGGCCCAAGGGCGCTCAGATCGGCATCGACGACGATCGAGCCCTGATCGTCGCGGATCAGCGCCAAGCGGCTGTTGCTGCCGGTGTTGAGAAGGACGTCGAGTTCCTTCTCCGTTAGGTTCAGCATGGCGTAATCCGATGCATTGGCGCGGATATTGGGCAGCAGGATCTGCGTCGGCACGGCCTCGACGATGGTCTTGCCGGTCCGGGTGCGCTCGAGCTGGCTTGCGTATTGCGTCATCATCACCGCGACCGTGTTCTGCTTGCGCGCGGTCACCAGCCAGTTCGACAGCCGCTCGGCGAAATACGCGTTGTCGAGGGCCTTCCAGGCCTCGTCGATCACGATGATGGTGGGGCGGCGATCCTCGATCTCGCGCTCGACCCGACGGAAAAGATAGGACAGGACCGCCATCCGTTCCTTGTCGGCCTCACTGTCGAGAATGCCGGTCAGATCGAAGCCCACCACATCGCCTTTGAGCGAGAACGTGTCCTCGAGGCTCTGCCCGAAGATCCAGCCATAGCGGCCGTCCTCAGACCACTCGAGCAGGCGCTGGTGCAGATCGCCGCCATCATCGGTGGACACGAAGAGCGATGCGAAATCCCGCCAGTTCCGCAGGGCCGGATTGGAGGCCTGTGCGTTCTGGCGCACCACTTCCTGGATGCGATTGGTCTGCGCCGGGGTCAGGGGTTTGTCGGCGCGGTGGAGCAGCGTTGTGAGCCAGTCCGAGAGCCAGGCGGTGCCGCGCGCATCGGTCTCGGTCCAGAGCGGATTGAGACCCGTGGGCTGGCCGGCGTTCAGGGACACGTAGCGCCCGTCATTGGCGCGGACCGCCATCTCCATACCAAGACGGTAATCGAAGACGAAGATCCGCGCCCCTGCTCGACGGGCTTGGGTCATCAGGAAGGCGGACAGCACCGATTTGCCCGACCCGGGTCGTCCCATGATCAGGGTATGGCCGCTGGTGGGTTCTTTGTCGGGCGAGCCTTGCTCGTGATAGGAAAACCGATAGGTGCTCTGCTCCGGGGTGGGCAGATAGGTGATGACCCGGCCCCAAGGGGTAAGTGCTGCGGGTTTGCCAAGTTGCGTCCGGTGGAAGGCCGTGAAATCCGCAAAGTTGCGATTGGTGACGGCACTGGCGCGGACGCGCTTGGGCTGGTTGCCGGGGTGCTGGCTGAGGTAATGGGCCTTTGCGGCGACCCGTTCACCGATCATCTTCACGCCTTCGGTCGCGGCGGCGTTCACGATCTCCGCGCTGAGCGTCTGCAGCTCATCCAGCGTTTCGCAGAAGAGCGTCACGACCATATGATGCTCACCGAAGCTTTGGCGCTTGGCCTCGAGATCATCGGCGGCGATGTCGAGGGCTTCCAAGAGCGAGAGGGCTGCGTCCTGGCTGGCCTGCATCTGGCGCTTTTGCCGCTTGATGCGGCCCGCCATGAGGTTCGAATTGATCGGCGTGAAGGACTGCGTCACGATCATGTCGACCGGCAAGTTCAGCATGTCGAACATGGTGCAGGAGGTGCCTTCGGAATACTCCCCGATGGTGAAACTCTTGCCGTAGCGATGGCCCACGACGCCTTCGGAAAGCTCGAAATGGTCGCCGTGAAACGTCACGCGGGTATTGGCGACGTTGAAGGACAAAAAGCCGTAGGTGTTGGCCGGGTAGAGCGGCAGCTCGGTTCCTGTGTTGAGTGCGCCCAGAAACCCCACCAACTCCCCCGATGCGGCAGAAAGGAGGCGCGGTTTGAGCTCTGCGAGGCCGGACAGGAAGACATTCACGGCCTCGCCAAGGCGCTGTAGACGTTTGCGAGTCTCCTCTCTCAGGCGGTCCGGCGCGCTGCGGCTGAGGAAAGGCACAAGGCTTTTCGGGGGCGGGCGGTGAATGACGGTGAGCGTAAGTGTTTTGTCGCGCAGCCCGCTGGTCTCGAGTTTCGCGCGCCAGCGCCGATCGACCTCTCCTGCGAAGCTGTCCTCACGGATCGGGTCGAGATCCGGTTTGATCGCCTTAGAGACCTTGTGGACGTAATAGCTGAATTCCGGCCCGAGCTGCGCGACGATGCGGGCACAAAGCGCCGTCACCTTGTCGAGATAGGCATCGTCGGTCGTGTAGCTGTTGATCCCCTCGAGCCGGATGCAGCGGAAGAGTTCGTTCACCCGAGTCCGCACGGTCTGGTCGTCAACGAGGCTCACATAGGGCAGCATATGCGCGAGCCGGGTTTCGCGCGCATACCAGTCCGGCGTCATGGTGCGGGGATCCAGCGTATCGTCCATGGCTGCATTAGGGCGCATAGCTGTCCCCGCCATGAATGTTGCGGTTCCGCGTAGGTGGCGTTTCTTGCAGCGCTGTCATCATCACGTCGATGAAGCGCGGGTCCCAATCCGCGGCCTTCCACAGCACCGGATAGAGCAGGGCGGCGAAACCCAGCACCGCGATGTGCTGGACCCAGACGAACAAGAGCACCGAACCGAAGAGCCAGACCATCGCATACATGATGGGCAGGCCCAGAAGCTTGGGCGGGCGCACGAGGCCGAGAAAGAGGGGCGAGCGCTCAGCCACCGGCAAAGACCGCGGCAACGATGGTGGGGGCGGCGGCGACGCCAGCGATGCCGACCAGTACCCATAGCGCCTGGCGCAGATCGATGATGTTGAAGAACCAGCTCAAGAAAACGCCGAGAACGGCTAGCGTCGCGATGACAACGCCAAGTGGGCCGGTCAGCGCATCGACGATGCCCTGTAACAGGCTCTGGATCGGGGAGAGATCAATGCTCTGTGCAAGGGCGGGTTCGGCAATCAGCAGGAATAGCGCCAGCGAGGCGACAAAGAGGTTTGAAATCTGTCTCATGAATTTGATCCTTCCAATCGGTTCACGACGGCCATGACGCGGGCCACGTGGTTCTGGGTTTCTCGGTAAGGGGGAATGCCACCGTGTTGGCGCACGGCGCCGGGACCGGCGTTGTAGGCAGCCAGCGCCAGATGCGGATCGCCGAAGCGCTCCAGCATCATCGCGAGGTACCGGGCGGAACCGTCGAGGTTTTGCAGCGGGTCACGCGGGTCAACGCCGAGGTCGCGCGCGGTTGCGGGCATCAATTGACCGAGGCCGATGGCGCCCGCGCTCGAGATTGCATCCTGCCGGTAGGCGCTCTCCACTTCGATATGGGCCCGGTAGAGAGCCAGCCAATCCGTGACGGACAATCCTGCGCGGCGCAAACCGGGATGGCCGGCATAACGCAGGGCCGTTGCCTCGATGCCCGAGAGAACGTCTGCGCGGGGCAAGGGTGCGGGACGAGAGAGTGCTGCAAACCTCAGCGCTTCAGGCTCGGAAGCTGCTTCAGTCTCACCAAGAATGGCCAAACCATCGGACGCCGATCCCTGACCAACGCCGTCATTGTAGTTCCGGGCAAAACTGCTCTGAGACCGGGATGGGGTCAGAGAGCCGTCGCTCTCCATGACCAGGACCATTTGCGCTGAGGCAGGTGCTGCGACCAGCCAGAGACAGACGAGGTTAGCTGCCAGCGCCCTTGTCTGATGGCGCTTTGTCTGGCGGGGCGAGTTTATGCGTACGGCTTGTCCCCGCCTCAAGCGGCAGGTCGACATGTGCAAAGCCAAGGCCAATAAAGAAAGACACCACGCCGGAGATCGTCTTGAACTCGCGGATCTTGATATCGTTGTAGGTCGTCCGCGTGCGGGCGGTGACGAGGAGCTTTTCCACGCCATCATCAGAGACAACGCGCATAATCCAGACCCCGTAATAGCTGGGGCCTTTCTTATGTGCCGACTCCTGGCACAGGATTTCTGCGCTATAGCCGCTTTCCACGAGTTCGCGGAACCTGGCTTCCGTAACCACATTTGGTGCTTCGATGTCCCAGTTCATGGCCCGGCTCACGCTTTCTCCAATGGCGCGACCCCAGGCATTCCCACTTGAAGCCCAGAGTTACGATAGTATACTATCAACCGCAAGATGTAATATCGTGCTTTAGCTGTAGTTTGGTCACGCAAACACTAGTCACGGCCAGTGTCTGCGATCAAGGAGATAACAGGTTTGAGAAACCCAAGGTTGACAGGCCTGCTCCCATTGCAAGCTATGGTCCTTCTGATCTGCGTTCCCGGACCAGTTTTGGCGGAATCCTGCTTCGCCCCGGCCCGTCCCTTCCTGCCAAGCGATTCGCAGGCAGCGCGGGACTATGCAGACATCATCCGTGGCGATTTCGAAGATTACATTCAGGATATCCAGAGCTACTTCCGTTGCCTCGACAGCGAACGCGCCCGCGCCTTCGAGGAAGCGCGCGAAGTCAGCGAGGACTATGGCCGATTTCTGCAATTGGCAGGGGATTGATGGGCAACCTCGGGAGCATCAGACTTGCAGCCCATGGAAACCAGACGCCGATAACACCCTCATATATCTACTTTTTAGATAACAGATTTCATCCGCTAGCGACGTCACAAAAGGTATGTGACGCGTGGCAAAGACAATCAGAAGCACAGGACAGGTGGCACTCTGCCAAGCATTGGTCGACGCCCGCATCAAGGCGGGCCTCGGTCAGGAGGACTTGGCGGTCAAGCTCAAGTGCCATCAATCACTTGTGGCGCGCATTGAAAGCGGCCAGCGCCGGGTCGACGTCGTCGAGCTGGTCGTCCTTGCGCGCGCCATTGGCTTTGACCCCTTCAAGGTTCTGGCGATCGTTGAAGCCGCCACGGAGCCCGACCACCGGATTTGATCCATTTCATCTTTCGAGAACACGGGAGCTGACTTCTCCCGGTGTGAATTCGTTACCGCGAGGACGAACAGTAACCGATTTTAACGAGGCCCGGCACACGGTTGCAGCAAACGCTTTGGATCTGAGCTGCTATCCGCAACGCCAAATTGCAGGAAGTCAGTAAACAGTGAACGAAAATGAGGTCGAAGGCGTCGCGATCGCCAATTTGATTGCAACCGATGAAGAAACCATTGTCGGCTGGGTATATCGCTGGAACACAGGTGCTCTGGCAATCCGGTGGGACATCCATGGCCCGCAGCGTGTCTCAAAGATTTACCCGGAGCTCTGCGATGCGGATAAAGCCGAAATTGACTTCGCGTCTCTCATGCAGCTGCCCTGTCGCAACGACTGACATGGTAGAATATGGCCTTTATGGCCCTCGATTGTGTGAGTGTGCCTGCGTTGCAGGTTTGATTTCGTACAAGGCCCTGCGCGACTTCGCTGCGGCTCAATAGTCAGTAATTGACCTGCTCAAAACCGTAATTCCCGCTATAGTCACGCCACTCAACGAAGACGGATCTGTGATAAATGCTCGGGCAGTGCTCGCCCCATCGCTCGAGACCGGCATGCGCATCAGGAAGCGCTGCGGGTGACGACACCCTCCAAGAAAAATCGCCCTGGATCCCGTAGGTGCCGAGGACAACGGCGGCGCTGCGGTTGCAGTCGCCATCTCGCCCGGATTCGTGCTGGCGGGCATAACGAACGTCAAAGACGCGGATGGAACGCACGAAGTTGAATTCCGGCCCGCTGATATCGATGTCGGCGCGGTCTTTTACGAGCTGGAGGGCGTAATCAGCCCTTACGAGGTTGTCCCAAGCCGCGTTGGAGCCTTTGCGCCCAAGCATCCCGCCTGCCCTGGCTGCCTGATCGAAGAGCGGGGTTGAAGAGTTTGGAGGGGTTCCTGAATCACCATATAGGGCATCGAAGATCCGGTCCGCGGGCCGCGATCTAGCAGGTCCATCGTAAGACGCACCCATCGGGCAGCGCCAAATCTGAAGCGGCGGCTCCACCGGCCATGGAGTTATGCGCCGGATGAACTCGGCCCGTGCGCGGGCGCAGGGCACGGAAGCTGGCCATCCACCGGACAAACACAGCAGGATGGCACAATCGATCTGATAGGTTTGGGCGCGTGCTTGTGTCGGAACTGTTGGGCCGGTCAAGGCGAGAGCTAAAAAGGCCGCCAGAGGGAGGTTTTTGAATTCGAAACGCATGGCAAGGACCCTTGACAATCTTCACCCAGCATACCTACGAAAATATACTATTGCAACAATGATGATGCGTGTTGCGGTTGCGGCGGTCAGCAAGATCGCGAGGTGACCGAGCCGCCCGTCGTCATCCGCCACGTTCCGCGCTGCGCCAATCCCACGGCATGTCAAAGCGTCCGAGCCATCTCGATCGTCAAATGAGTCTCGAATTGCCCTTAAATCGGTTCTACCTAAATCTGTTTGGCGAATAGGACGCATTCGGGCTCTCAGCAGTTCTGCAACGGCTCAGAAGCAGACGGAACCTTGAAGGCTTCGAACCTCGTGAGTTCGAGGACCAGGCCAGGCTGGCTTGAAGCAGGCCGTGCACCCGTTTCAGGTCGCTGTCGCTTAGCTTGCACTCGCAATCGACGTCGATCACACCTTCATGACCTCTCACAAGCTCAGTGAAAACGGTTCTCCTCCTCTTCAGGCTTGCCGTGACCGTAGAGGTCGGCGTTTTCGTGTGCGCGGTCTTCGTGTTCGAACTCCAGGCTGGAATGGGCGATGTTGAAGTCCTCCTTCAGCCGGTCCTTGATCGCTGCCTTGATCTTTTCGATTTTACCCCAGCCGCCCGCTGTCAGCACCACGTGGCAGTCCAGCGCCGCCTTGTGCTCCTCCATCTGCCACAGATGCACGTGGTGAACGTCCGCTACACCATCGACGCTCCGCAGCGCCTCAACGACGGCTGCATTGTCGATGTCGGGTGGGCTGCCGAGCATCAGGGTTCTGATCGGACCGCCAATCTCAGTGAAAGCCAGATAGAGGATGTAAAGGGCAATGCCGATGGTGATTGCGGGATCGACCCATCGCATGTCGTAGAGGATGATCAGGGACCCTCCAATGATGACTGCCACAGAGGCCAAAGCGTCCGACAGGTTGTGCAGGAAAAGCGCACGGATGTTCACACTGCCTTTCTGCATCGAATAGGTGAGCAGCGCCGTCAACGTGTCGACGACGAGTGCCACACCGCCCAGGATCACCACCGTCCAACCAGCGACCTCGGGCGGGTCGATCATCCGCATGCCACCCTCATAGATCAGGTAGAAACCGATCAGGATCAGGGTCGTGTAGTTGATGAGTGCCGCGACGATTTCAATCCGACCATAGCCGAATGTCATGCGTTCATCGGCGGGTCGTCTGGCGATTTTGCGCGCAACGAACGCGATCACCAGTGACGCCATGTCCGAAAAATTGTGTAGGGCATCTGCGATCAGCGCCAGGCTGCCGGAAAGGATGCCGCCAACGATCTGCGCGACGGTCAGAAGCCCGTTGGCCCAGATTGCGATGGAGACCCTACGATCACCTGATTCAGGATCAATGTGGGTATGGCCATGATCATGCGGCACGGTTGTTCTCCTCATGGCTGTGGTTCGGTCGACTGAGACCAGGGACCTTTGGCAACATTCCACGACGGATGCGGCGAACCCGGGCATTCATCCAGTGACGGATGACGTGGCGATAGAGAAAGTCACGCGCAAATCCGAAGTTCTGACTATATTTCAAATAAAAGTCATCGGGCGCATCAAAGGTTCCAAAATCACGAACGATACCGGTTTTCTGAATATAAGTGCTGCCGCCGTTCCAACTGACTGGTGGCGCACTCAGGCAATCCGTTCCAGCGCCGTAGCCGCAAAGGCTTTCTGTTTCGCTGAATTCCTTCTGAAGCGACTGCAGGAAGGGGGCGTCCAGAATGAAGCCTTCGAGATTGATCCAGCCCTCTTCTGTTTCGACTTCGACCCACGAGTGCAGAATTTCGGACGGTGCGAGGGGGTAGACCAATTCGGGCACCACGCCACGCTGCAGGGCCTTGTGGATGGTGAAGCCGTGCAGTCGGCAGCGGATGCCTACGCTGCGCAGCAGTGCCATGAGAAGCGTCCCTTTCGTGTTGCACTGCCCGTAGCCGTCGGTCAGCACCGCAGAGGCGGGAATGTCGTCGACGCGGTTGTAGCCGAACGCAATCACGTTCCGGACAAAGTCATAAACCGCGCCAATCCGGTCGACACGGGCAAGGTCATGCCAGCCACGATCTCGTACCAGGTTCGAGATTGAGGGCGAGTCAAAATCCAGCAGTCTTGTTGCGGTTAAATAGGAATCGGTGGGTGCCACAGGGTCTCTCCTCGAATCGTTCACGAGGAGTCTTAATCTCTACAGTGACTAGAGAGACAAGCCTTTTCTCAAATGTTACTTTCGATCACAGCTCTATCCGATAGTGCCAAGGGCCGGGAAGGTTTCGAGCAGCCAGAAGGCAAGGCGGCTGATCTGACCTGTCATCACGCCGATACCCATCAGCACCATCAGTCCGCCCGATATACGATAGAGCCATCGACCAGCCGCACCGATCCGCTTTAGCCTGCCTGCAATCTCGTTGGTGAAGAGCGCTATGATTAGAAACGGCAGTCCAAGCCCTGCGGAGTAGATTGCCAGCAAGGCCATCCCGTCCGCTCCAGATGTCGCGCTTACTGCCAGGATCGACCCAAGCACAGGGCCTATGCAGGGCGTCCAGCCAAAGGCAAAGGCAAGACCCAAAAGGTAGGCTCCAACGGCGCTGCCGCCGTCAACTTTTACGTCGGGCCTCGTGTCACGCATCATTGCGGGGATCTTGATCGCGCCCATCATGACAAGTCCGAACAAGACGATCAAGAAGCCACCCGCAAGCCCGAGTTCGTATTTCCAGCGCAAGAGCATCCCGCCCAAAAGACTTGCCCCGGCCCCGAGCGCCACGAAGACTGTCGAAAACCCGAGCACGAACCACAAACTCAGGACCACGCTGCGCGCCCGTTCGGCAATGCTGCGCGCCGCCCCGGATTTCGCGGCGGGCTGTCCCGCGATGTAAGAGACGTAGCCAGGTGCAAGAGGCAAGACGCAAGGCGACAGAAAGGATATAGCGCCACCCAGAAAAGCCGCGACGATTCCAACACCTGAGATTTCGAACATTCAATTCCTGCCTTGCTTTAGCCTGTGAAACGCGCACCGTTGTAAAAGCTAAAGCTACTGTAGGAGCAATGCCGTTTTATTACGCTCCGCGGGGTGCCGCGAGGATGATGGCAGCACCCAACAAGCATACAGTGGTGCCGAGCAGATCCCACCTGTCCGGCCGGTGCCCTTCGGCGAGCCACATCCAGAGAATGGACGCGGCAATATAGATCCCACCATAGGCGGCAAAGGCGCGTCCCGCAGCCACAGTGTCGACCTGAGCCAGAAGCCAGCCGAACGCCACCAGCGCCGCCACACCGGGGACAAGCCAAAGTGGGGACGCGCCAAGACGCCACCATGCCCAGATGGCAAAGCATCCGGCGATCTCAGCCAAGGCCGCGAGCGGATAGACGAGCACTGCGGTCATCTCAGGCGCCGATCTCGTCGTGGTCCGTCAGGCACTCGGAATGGTCGCGCAACACCTCCAGCACACGGCAATCGGCCGTGTGCCCGCCGCTGCATTCGTGCACCATCCTCTGCAATTCTGTCCGAAGGGCTTCAAGTCGGGCCATACGTTGCTCAACCTGCTTGAGTTGTCGGCGAGCGATGGCATCGGCCTCCGCGCACGACTTGTCTGGATGATCGCTCAGATCAAGAAGCTCACGGATTGCGTCCAGCGAGAACCCGAGTTGCCGCGCATGCCGGACGAAAGACAAGCGGTCAAGCTCACTATCTCCATAGCGCCGCTGACCGCCAGCCGATCGCCCGGGCTCGGGCAGGAGTCCGATCTGCTCGTAATAGCGGATCGTCTGCACCTTCGTCCCGGTCCTTTTTGCCAAAGTGCCGATTGTGAGCATATCACCTCTCCAAACTATCTACAGCCCGTGTAGCTTTAAGCGTTTTTTTGCACAAGTTCCGCTCGGCATCTCACAGGTCAGTGAACATCGCTCTTTCATCCAGAATAGGTCTTGAACCTACAGTAGCTAGAGGGTGTAAACGCGCCTAAAATATAGAATCAAATTCGGGCGGAGCGGCGTGCGGCTATCAGGTCTTCAGAAAGTACTACGGGTTTTGGCGGGTGTGGCGGCGCTCGTTTTCATCTGGTCGTTGTTGTGGTGCGACTATTTTGTCGCCCAGCATCGGGTCTCGACGGGCGCACTATCGTAAGTATCGTGAACAGACAAAAAAGGACTAACCTTGAAACGGCGCTAGCCTGAGAGCGCGACACCATGGAGAGCGGGTCCAGCTTGCGTTCGACGCGGAAAAACGACTGTTTTGTAGGAAGCCCAGACGAGCATCGCTGTCGCCTAGTTGGTCGGAGTCTTGGCTCTGCCCACTGTTTGAGGGGTCGACGCCGTCACAAAGGCGTTCGGGACTAGCACGTTGCTGTAACTTCCCGAGACTGAGCGCGAAGAAAAAGAGGTCAGAATATGCGTACAACCTTGGCAGGGTATCAGGGATTGCTTATCAGTCTCGCACTCTTTCTTGTTTTTGTGGCAAGCCCTGTTCGCGCCTTGGAATCCAATGCGTATCGTTCCGAAGTTCTGACGGCACGTTTGATCGTCGCGGAAGCAGGAATCGCCCCAGGATCGCAGTTCCTTTCGGCGGGTTTGAAGATTGAACTGGAGGAAGGATGGAAAGCGTACTGGCGGTCGCCAGGCGAGGTTGGCCTGCCGCCAGAGATCGATTGGGAGGGGTCCACAAACCTTGAATCCGTCGACATGCTTTGGCCCGCACCCACGCGTTTCCGCGCCTTCGGAATTGAAAATTTCGGCTATGCCAAACAAGTAATATTTCCATTGCAGTTGCGGCTTGCGAACTCTGATAGAGCGGCCGAGCTGAAGGGACTCGTCGATCTGCTGATCTGCTCCAATGTGTGCATTCCGGAAAGGTTTGAATTGACACTCCCTGTGCCATTGGGAACGGGCGTCGATGCGAAAGCCGCGACCGATATCGCGACATGGGCCGCTCGCGTACCTGTTGCAGGGCCAGAAAGTGCAATAGCGGTCTCGGGCGCATCGCTGAAGCAGGATCAGGCATTGGTTGTTCAAATGACGCGGCCTTCTGGCTGGAACAATCCCGATCTTTTTCCAGAGTTTGGTGCAGGCTCTGCATTCGGCGCACCCGACATCCGCCTTACAAGTGATCGCACCGGTCTCTGGGCAAGTATCCCGATTCTCGCGTTAAGCGAGGAACAAACCTCCCTTCGAATTACGGTCGTAGACGAGGGTGTCGCGGTTACATTCGATGATGTGAACACTACCGACGTTGTACCTGCGCCACCTTACGCATCCGAGACCAGCCAAGATAGGGGTCAGTTTTTCCCGATTCTCTTGCTGTCCTTCCTGGGAGGGTTGATACTGAACGCAATGCCATGCGTCTTGCCAGTTCTATCGATTAAGTTCGGGTCGGCGCTCCGAATGAAGAATCGCTCCCTTTCACAATTGCGCGCGGGATTTCTCGCTACGGCTGTGGGAACTGTTGCTTTTATGTGGGTGCTGGCCTTGGCGGTCATAGCGCTGCAGACGCTCGGATATGCCGTTGGATGGGGTGTGCAGTTTCAGAATGCATATTTCCTAATTGCACTCATTCTCGTTGTCGGACTCTTTGCGGCAAATTTGTTTGGAGTTTTTGAAATTTCTTTGCCCAGCAGCTGGATGGTTAGGCTATCTGGCCGCTTTGGGCGGGGGTATGCCGAAGACTTCTCCACCGGCGCTCTGGCTGCGATACTTGCAACGCCTTGTTCAGCCCCGTTGCTGGGGACAGCCATTGCCTTCGCCCTTTCTGGCACGACAGGCGATATACTTGCGGTTTTCACAGCGATGGGGATTGGGCTTGCACTGCCATATATTCTGGTTGCCGCTTGGCCTGGTTTCCTGTCTCGACTGCCCAAACCGGGACCCTGGATGATAAGCGTGAAGATCGTTCTCGGATTGCTGCTTGCCGGAACCGTTGCATGGCTATGCTGGGTCTTGATTGGTGTGACGTCGCCAACTCTCACAGGCCTGGTGCTGCTGGGTCTTGGGCTCATCGTACTGGCGGCGAGAGCCTATCAGGTTCAGCCTCGTAACGGTTTGCTGTGGGGAATGACTGCGGTTTTGGGCATGACGTTGGCGGCCCCTGCACTGCTGCCAAAAAGCTCCGATGATGTAACAGCCTCGATCACTTCTTACTGGGTCGAGTTCGACCGGTCCCGGATCGCGCGTGAAGTGTCGCAGGGCAAAACTGTCTTCGTGGACGTTACTGCGGATTGGTGCATCACTTGTAAAGCAAACAAAACCCTGGTCCTGGATCGTGAACCAGTTTTGGGAGCACTTGGCGAGGAAGGCGTGATTGCGATGCGCGCGGATTGGACGCGACCGGACGCGAAAATCCAATCCTATCTCGAGGCGCACGGCAGATACGCAATTCCGCTCAACATCGTCTACGGTCCAGATGCTCCTGAAGGTATCATTTTATCTGAACTACTATCTGCGGATGCCGTTCTCGAAGCACTGTCGGCTGCCAATCTCAGCGCTGTCCGAAAACGATGACATAGTGCCGTTGCATTGCTCAAGGGAGGCAGAACCTACAGTGGTTTAGTTTCAGGTGAAAGGAAAGCTGTTATGTATCTGAGACCACGCGGCCCCAATTTATTTGTTGATCCGATCCAATCGGGCCGTGGCGGCGGCACGCATAGGGTCGGTTTCCGGAAGGCTTTCGGCCAAGGTGCGCGCATTGTCGGCGGCGTTCTGGGCAGCATCAAAGTCACCCAATACACTGTACGCCTCCGCAAGCCGAAGCCATCCTTCAAGATTGTCTTGGTCATCCAACAATCGCGCCGCCAAGCGGTCAACCATGGAGCGGACGAAAGCGCTGCGTTCCTCGACCGACATGTCCTGAGCGGCCTCGATATCGGCCGCACCGGGGCTACGCGCGTCCCGAGAGTCCGGAAAGAAATCAGCTAGGGTGACAGGGCTCTCTCCAACCTGTTCCCCCAATCGGTTGGCGACAGACAGGAAAAGTTCCATCCACGGATAGGCGCGATCCGCTCTCTTGAGGCGCTCGATCAAAAGCGTCCTCGCTTCATCTGGAACCCCGTCCTGTTCGAGGATCCGGGCTCTATAGAAAATTGGGCCTGGATCATCGGGGGCCATCTCCGATGCGCGTTCGATCACGCTTTCCGCTTGCGGCGTCACGATCCCGTTCTCGGCTGCGATCAAGGCCTCGGCATATAGCAATAGGGTTGAGATATCTGCATTGTCGCGGACAGTGACGCGTTCGAATGCATCGGCGGCATCATCGTAACGAGCCATACGCATATAGGTCTGACCGAGCAGAACCCAACCATCACTTGGTCCACCAGACTCGTCTGCTTCAAGCCGGGTTTTTAGTCTCTGGGTCAACTCTGAGAGGTTTGCGGCTTCCTGGGTTTCAGATGCGCGAGACGCCAGAGGCTGGCTTTCGATCTGTGGCGAGCCGATTTGAGAATACAGAGCGAAGGCTACCAATGGCGTGGCAATGGCGGACGCGAAGATGGTGCTTCGCCCACTTGCGCGCGACGATTCACGTGTCGCAAGCCGACCGGCAGCCAGAATGCGGCGTTTGATTTCAACCCTGGCCGCGTCGGCCTCGGTAACGGATATCAGATTCCGCTCTTGATCAGTATCAATTTCGGAAAGCTGATCCTTGAGGATAACCAACGCTCCATCCTTTCTGTTCAGGACTTCACCCGTTCGATAGAGACCGGACAAGAACAGAAGGACAGTGATGGATGCCATCGCGCCTAACACCAACCAAATCATGGGTCTCTCCGTCCTTCATTTTCATGAAAAATGGCTTCGAACTCACGCTCTTCATCGGGGCTCAGTGGATCAGCAGTGCCATCAAGAACGGCCCTGCTTCGGTACCTGATTGTGACAAAGACAACGCCAATCCCAACGGCAAAAAGAACCGCTGGTCCGAACCACAACAGATACGTGGCGGGTTTCAGTCGCGGCCTGAACAGGACGAAGTCACCATATCGATCTACGAAAAACGCAATGATCTCGTCATTTGTTTCACCTGCAATCAGACGTTCGCGCAGCAAGGTGCGCATCGTTCGGGCAACACCCGCATTTGAGCTATCGATATCCTGATTCTGGCAGACAACGCAGCGTAGCTGCTTTGAGAGCTCCCGGGCGCGCGACTCAAGCACCGGATCATCCAGCAACTCATCTGGCTCCACAGCCCATGCCGCGGTTGTTGCGGAAAGCATCAGCACCAGTGAATAGAGCCAACTCTTCATGATTGACCACCTGCTGCGGCCAACGCAGCACGAATTTCATCCTGTGCCTCTGGCGTCACAATGGGACCAACGTAGCGATAGACTACGATACCGTTCGCATCGATCACAAACGTCTCAGGCACCCCCGAAATACCCCATTCGATACCGACCCGGCCCTCGCTGTCTGATCCGATCCTCTCATAGGGGTTGCCAAGCTCCTCCAGCCAGTTTGCGGCATCTGCTGGTTTGTCCATGTAGTTAATCCCCATCAGCCGAACACCGTCCTGTTCAACAAGCCTGGTTAGCACCGCATGCTCAGCACGACAGGGCACGCACCATGAAGCGAATACATTGACCAAAACCGGCTCGCCAATGCTACGAAGGGCTGCGGCCGACAGTCCGGGGGTCTGCGTGCTCTCTACCGGTGGAAGCTCAAAATCCGGAACTGGTTCGGAGACCAAAGCGGAAGGAATTGCGTTAGGATCTCGGTCTGGGTTGAGCCCCCAGAACAAAAATCCACCCAAGACCACTGCGACCAGCGCTGGCATCGCGAGAAGGATTTTCTTCATCATATCATTCCGCCGGTTGAAGCGCTGACGACCGGCTTTTTGGCGACGGCGCACCCACCCGCAATCTGCGGTCCGATAGCGAAAGGGACCCGCCAAGCACCAGCATCGTCGCTCCGATCCATATCCAATTAACCAGTGGTTCGTAGAGAATGCGCAAATTCCACTGGCCCGACGCCTTTTCGGTCGCAGGCTCACTGATGGTGACGTAGAGATCACCTCTGAGCGTTGATCGGATTGCAGATTCGGTTGTGGACGTCCCCGCAACTGGATAGTTTCTGCGCTCCGGACGAAGAAGCGTAATCTCCCGTCCATCTTTCAAGACGCGAAGCTGGCCTTGTTGTGCGATGTAGTTTGGACCACGCAACCGTTCGACACCGTCGAATATTACCTCAAAACCGGCGATTTCCACGGTCGTCCCCGGTTCTGCGAAAAGAACACGTTCTTCCTTCCAGGCTGTGGAACCTACAAACCCAAGCACAAGCATTGCAACGCCAAGATGCGCGAGCGTCATACCGTGCGCAGCGCGCGGCAAGTTCCGCGCGCGACGCAGCGACTGTGAAAGGGGTAAATCAAAGAGCTTGATGCGCAACGCCCATTCGCGCAACGTTGCAACAAAAACCCAGGCTGCAATCCCTATTGAGACCACTGCAAGCAGGGGCCCGTCTGTCTGAAGGTACCAAACGATCCCCGCAACACCAATCGCGATACCAAAAACCAAACGCAGCCGCTGCCAGATACCGGGAAGATCGGCCCGTTTCCAAGACAGGAATGGGCCAATTCCCATGATGATGACTAGCGGCAGCATGAAAGGGATAAACGTCGCGTTGAAATACGGTGGTCCTACAGAGATCTTTTCATCAGTCACCGCTTCCACAAACAACGGATAGAGTGTTCCAAAAAGGACGGTCGCCGTTGCGGTCGCGAGCAGAAGGTTGTTGAGCAAAAGCCCCGCCTCGCGGCTAATCGGCCGAAATACGCCACCCGATCCAAGCTGAGGCGCGCGCCATGCGTAAAGTGTCAGTGAGCCGACAATGGTTACGCCAAGAAGGCCGAGAATGTACACGCCGCGCGCCGGGTCGACCGCGAACGCGTGAACGGATGTCAAAATGCCGGATCGGACGATAAATGTCCCCAGAAGTGACAGTGAAAAGGTCAGGATGGCCAAAAGAATGGTCCAGCTTTTGAACGTGTCCCGCTTTTCCGTGACGATAGCGGAGTGCAGGAGTGCCGTACCCAGCAGCCATGGCATGAAGGATGCGTTTTCCACCGGGTCCCAAAACCACCAGCCGCCCCAGCCAAGTTCGTAATAGGCCCACCAAGAGCCGAGTGCGATCCCCGCAGTGAGGCTGATCCAGGCCGTCAGAGTCCAAGGCCGCACCCAACGCGCCCATGCGGGATCCACCCGACCCTCTATCAGAGCCGCGACCGCGAAGGAGAAGACGATCGAGAAGCCGACATACCCAAAATACAAGAGCGGGGGATGCATCGCCAACCCGATGTCCTGCAGCAGAGGATTAAGGTCTGTGCCATCCAGAGGCGGCGGAAACACCCGCTCGAACGGATTGGATGTAAAGAGCATGAAGCTCAGGAAACCGACGCTGATCCAGGCTTGAACGGATAGAGTTCGCGCTTTGAGACCAACCGGAATGTTTCTGCCCAGCAGCGCGACCCCAGCCCCGAAAAGTACGAGAATAAAGGTCCAGAGAACTAGAGACCCTTCGTGGCTGCCCCAAGTGCCGGCAACCTTGAAGATCATCGGCTTCAGAGAGTGGGAATTTTCAACCACGTTTCGAACCGTGAAATCACTGACAACAAAGGAGCGCATGAGCGCGCCAAACGCAATTGCAACTAACGTCACCTGAAGCACCGCTGTTGTCTTTGCACTTTCCATCCAAAGCACGCGTCCCGTGCTTGCTCCGACAATTGGCAAGATGCTTTGAACAATCGCGACGGCAAGCGCGAGGGTAAGGGCGAATTGTCCGATCTCAG
This sequence comes from Roseovarius mucosus DSM 17069, assembly GCF_000768555.3. Classification (GTDB taxonomy): domain Bacteria; phylum Pseudomonadota; class Alphaproteobacteria; order Rhodobacterales; family Rhodobacteraceae; genus Roseovarius; species Roseovarius mucosus. Next base: position 51,899 of record NZ_KN293989.1, on the reverse strand, counting down.
GTGTCATTTTGCGTCCTCCTGAGTAGCGCTTCTGCATCCGAGCCGGACAAGGTTTCCGCATCGGGATAGTTCAGCATGTTCATCGTCCATTCTAGTGAGATCATATCGCGACATTCTCCACTTTCCGCCTGTGTTCGCTTCTGTGAATCGCAACCGAGTTGGGGTTGGGCGGAAAACCGAATGGGATGAAGTTCTTTGCGCGTGCATGCCGTGAGCAGGATCCGACAGTTGATTCGCGTCCTTTGTAGTTCCTGTAGTCGCTGTAGGTTCAAGCGTTATTTTAGACTGATACCTTAAAAAATGACCCATGCTTGCAGTGCATCTGCGTAGCAGCTTTGTATCTGCAGGCCCGGTTTCCGCAGGCGTCGGATTTAGCGGAAATTGCCGTTGCCTTCCCTTGATGGCCACCTGCAGGGTCAGACGAAGCAGCGAAACATTGAGTGACGGCAGGTTTTGAAGCGCTGAATAGAGAGCATTAGCTTCACAGGTGCGTGACGTGCTGCCGCAGGGCAAGAATCACGCTTGAACCTACAGTAGCTAGAGGGTGTAAACGCGCTTAAAATATAGAATCAAATTCGGGCGGAGCGGCGTGAAGCTTTCAGGTCTTCAAAAAGTGCTATGGGTATTGGCGGGCGTCGCGGCGCTCGTTTTCATCTGGCTGTTACTGTGGGCGGACTACCGCGCCGATATTTCCCAAGCCGAGACCGAACCACCTTTCCTTGCGCAGTTCGAACTGACGGACCATATGGGCATGATCCGCACCGAAGAGGACTTTGCGGGTCGCTGGATGCTTGTGTTCTTCGGGTTCGCCAATTGCCCAGATGTCTGCCCGACGACGCTTGCAGAGGTGGCGGCGGTCATGGATGGACTTGGCGAGGATGCCGCAAAAGTGCAGCCGATCTTCATCTCGATTGATCCCGAACGCGATACGCCAATGGCTCTTGCCGACTTTGTGCCGCGCTTTGATGCAGGCATCATCGGTCTGACCGGAACATCCGATCAGATCGCTGAGACCGCTGAAACCTTTCCGATCTACTTCGAACGGATCGAAGAGGCCAGCGCGCCGGATGGCTATACAATGGGGCACACATCGCACCTGTTCCTTTTTGATCCGCAGGCGGGCTTCGCCGATTCCTGGCCCTACGGCACACCCGCCGAAGAGATCCTTGCGGATCTGAGAGAGAGGATCTGATCGCCATGACCCGACTTTCCGGAGAAACGGCCCTTGTTCTTGCTTGGATCATTGCGCTTATCTCATCGCTTGCCGTGCTCTTTATTGGCGAGGTTCTTGGTCAAACGCCTTGCGTCCTTTGCTGGTTCCAGCGCGCCTTCATGTTCCCCCTGGCTGTCGTTCTTGGGCTCGGGCTGTGGTGGCAAGATCCTCGCGTGGGGCGCTATGGCGTTGCGCTGGCGCTTGGGGGGGCGGCGGTGGCGTTGTATCACATCGGCCTCTATGTCGGGCTGATCCCCGAGGCGATCCAGCCCTGCAAGGCGACCGGCCCCTCTTGTACCGACGACAACCAGGTGGTCTTCGGCATTCCGATTCCGCTGATGGCGCTTGTCGCCTTCACGATGATCGGGGTGCTGTCGGCCATTTCACTGAAGGAAAAACAAACATGAATCGACGCGGTCTCGTTCTATCCGTTCTGGCTGTTGGTGCCGCAGGTTTTGGCGGCGCGGCCTGGTATGCCACCCGCCCCCAACCCATTGCAGAGGCAGTCCCTGTCGCGCCTGAAGTGAACGATGTGCTGATCCGGCCCTATTCCCCGATCCTCGGCCCCGAAACGGCACCTGTCACGATTGTCGAGTTTTTCGATCCAGCTTGCGAGGCCTGCCGCGCCTTCTATCCCGTGGTCAAGGATATCATGACTGAGCACGGTGATGCGGTCCGTGTCGTCATTCGATACACTGCCTTTCACGGGGACGCTTCGGTGGAAGCGATCCGTGTTCTCGAAGCTGCGCGGATGCAGCATGTGTTCGAACCCGTGCTGGAAGCGGTCCTGCGCGAGCAGCCGCGATGGGCGTCCCATGGCACTCCGGCACCGGGTTTGATCCTTGAGATTGCCGCAAGCGGTGGTCTGGATGTCGAAGCTGCTCGGACACAGATGCTGGCCCCCGGTGTCGTGGCCGTGCTCAATCAGGACCGCGCTGATGTCGAAGCGGTTGGCGTTCGACAAACGCCCACGTTCTTCGTCAACGCCAAGCCATTGGACCCGTTTGGTGAGGCAGAACTGCGGCGACTGGTGGCGGCGGAAGTTGCGGCCAGCCAAAGTTGATGCTCGGCCAGATACAGGAGAATTCTTCATGACAAAACTATCTTACATCAACGGTTTGACCCTTGTCTTACTGCTCTCGGGCATGTCGACTCCGGCATTTGCCGGTTCGGAGGATGTGGTCGTCGAAAACGCGTGGTCCCGTGCTTCAATCGGGGTCAACCGCCCTGGTGCCGCCTATATGACTGTGCGCAACACCGGTGAAGACACGGTCACGCTGACCGGGCTTACAACACCACTGGCCGTGATGCCCCAGATCCATGAGACGAAAACCAACGCCGACGGCGTCAGTTCTATGGCGCCTGCTGACGAAATCACGATTGAACCGGGCCAAAGCGTAGCATTGGAACCGGGCGGACTGCACGCCATGCTCATGAAGCTGCAAAACCCGATGATCGAAGGCGAGACCTTCCCACTGACACTGACGTTCTCGGACGGTGGTGAAGTGACTGTTGAGGTCCCAATTCTGGGGATCGCCGCGCGCGGGCCGGAGAGCTGATGCAGCGTCGGCATGTGGTCCAATACGGTGCAGCCGGTGTAGGCGCTGTCGCTCTGATGCTCGGGGTCGGCTGGTGGCGGGTAGACGGTCCCGGCGCACCAAAACCGGCCGGCCAAAGGCCTCTCCCCCTGTCGGCGATGGATTTCCGACTGACCGATCACGAAGGCAATGAAGTGGGCCCAGAAGCCCTGATTGGACGCCCGACCATGGTGTTTTTCGGGTTCACCTACTGCCCGGATGTCTGCCCCACGACGTTATCGGATATCTCAGGTTGGCTTGAAGATCTCGGGGACGACGCCGCGCGGATGAACGTGGTCTTCATCACAGTCGATCCAGAGCGGGACACGGCCGAGGCCATGGCCGAATATGTCGGCTATTTTCATCCGGCCATTCGCGGCTGGACGGGACCGGAAGACCAGATTTCCCGCGCTGTAGAAGCATTTCGTGCCTCGTATGAGCGCGTTCCGACCGAAGGCGGCGACTATACAATGAACCATACGGCAAGCGTATTCCTGTTCGATGCCAAGGGTGAACTCGTCACCATGATTGACTATCACGAGCCAAGAGAATTCGCAGTGCCGAAGATCCGGCGTGCACTGACAGAAGACGTAGAGGGGGCAACATGAATATTAGAATTGTTTTGGCGAGCGCTGTGGTCGCAGGCGCTTTTTCGGTGACCGCCATCGCCATATCTGGCGTTCTTTCCAAAGAGCCAGTGCCTCCTGCGATTGCTGAAGCCACCCTCTGGACTCCCGATCCGCTCTCGATGCCTCAGATCGCCGACTACGATGTGACAACGCCCGCTGCATTTCACGCCGACAATGCTAGCCCAATGCGACCTCTGCCGCTCTTGCAATCCGTCTTCGCAGAAACCGCCTTGCCCGAGATTGAACCGCCTTTGATAACCTGGTCGCGTGAGATCGCGTCGGGCGAGACGCTGGATGCGGTCCTGGCGAACGCGGGTATCGCTGCGCCTGCGCGTGCCGAAATCGCGCTCGCGCTTGGTGCAGAATATGACCTGCGCCGATTGCGCCCGGGCCATGAGATCACTGTGATCTCAAAGGTGGACGGAAATCCGAGCCGCGTGGAACTGGCAGTTGACGATGGGGTGCGGATCGAAACGGTCTTTGGTCAGGAACTTGTCACACGCGTGTTGGAGCCAGACCCTGAAATGGTGACGTTCGCGGGCGAGGCAGTGATCGAAAGCTCTGTCTTCGCGGCATTGGACAAGGCGGGCATCCCTGCTCGCTTTGCGGTCGACATGGCGCAGATGCTGGGCGGCACAGTGGATTTTCGACGCGAACTTTCCGGTGGCGAGACGATGCGTCTTCTTTGGCGCGAAGCGCGCGACGGAAACGAGAGGATCGGTCAGCCCGAACTTGCCTTTGCCGCACTGAATCTTGGTGAAACGGTCTACGAGATCGTCTGGCCGGATGACGGCAGCGGCAAAGCGACGATCTATGTTGATGGAGAGGTCCTGCGTGTCTTTGCCCAACCGGTGGAAGGAGCGCGGCTGAGTTCCGTCTTTGGCCGTCGCACACACCCAGTCTATGGGAATGTGCGCATGCACACCGGCGTCGACTTTGCTGCAGCAAGCGGTACGCCGGTGAAAGCGACGGCGCCCGGACGCGTGAGCTTCATCGGACGTCGCGGTGGATATGGCCGGGTGGTGGAGATAGCGCATGGATCCGACACCCTGACACGATACGCACATCTCAGCGAGGTGCCGGACACACTCGAACAAGGGCAGCGCGTGATGGCCGGAGACATGATCGGTCGCGTCGGTGCGACCGGCACCGCGACCGGCCCCAATCTGCATTATGAGGTTCTTGTCGATGGTCGCCCGACGGATCCTCTCTCAGACGACCGACTGGCAGAGGCGGCCGAGCGGGATGCGGATGACACGGCTGCACTTGAGCGATTGGCTGAGGCACGCACGCTACTGGCCGAGAGGCTCACCAGCGAATTTATGCAAACAACAACCGAAAGGCTTTAATCCATGAAACGACTGGCTCTCGCCCTTGCAGTCACGCTGGCCTTGTTCCCCGCGGCGCAAGCTGTCGCCGATGCGATCCAGATTGATGTCCGGAAGACAAACGGCTGCGGCTGTTGTCTGTCCTGGATGAAGCACCTCGAGGAAAGCGGATTCGCGCCGACAGGCGAGGACATGTTCGGGGGATCTCTTGTGCGCTTCAAACTCGACAATGGCGTGCCTCAGCGCATGGTCTCCTGCCATACGGCTTTGGTCGACGGCTACGTGATCGAAGGACATGTACCGGCATCAGACATTCAGCGTTTGTTGGATGAGCGTCCAGATGCAGTGGGGTTGGCGGTGCCCGGAATGCCCTATGGATCGCCGGGCATGGGACCGGAAGACGATCGTGAGGCTTATGAGGTCTTCCTGATCCGCGGCGATGGATCGACCGAGATCTTTAGCAGTTATTCGGCCGCTGACTGACGTATCGGCGAGACCTCAGCGCTTGGAACCCTTCTCCCCAATTACCCTTGGCTTTCTTGGAAGCCTGGCCGCCGGATCGCTGACCGCGGTCGGGGCGATCCCCGTTCTTTTCGGGCGCATCCCATCCCGGGCTACACGCGATCTGCTACTTGGCTTCGCAGCGGGTGTCATGCTCGCGGCCTCGTTTTTCTCGCTGATCATCCCGGCTCTCGATGCAGCCGAAGGACAGTTCGACAACGGTGCTCTCCCGGCGGCCATCGTTTGTGTTGCGATCCTGCTTGGCATGGGCGCGGTCGCTCTGATGAACGAATGGCTGCCGCATGAGCATTTCAAGACGGGGCGGGAAGGCCCAGACGCTGCTTCGCTGCGCCGCGTCTGGCTCTTCATCATTGCGATCACGATCCACAATTTCCCCGAAGGACTCGCCGTTGGTGTCGGGTTTGGGGCTGACGGTCTGTCTGGTGGCTTGCCGCTTGCGATTGGCATCGGGCTGCAAAACGCTCCCGAGGGTCTCGCCGTAGCGGTCTCATTGCTTGGTGAGGGTTATTCCAGGCGCCGTGCGTGGGGGATTGCCGCCCTGACAGGTCTTGTCGAGCCGGTAGGCGGGCTTCTTGGGGCTGGGATCATCAGCATCTCGCAGCCGCTGTTGCCATGGGGGCTCGCCTTCGCCGCCGGGGCGATGCTCTACGTCATCAGCCACGAAATCATTCCCGAAACCCACCGTTCAGGCCATCAAAACAGGGCGACACTCGGTCTCGCAGCCGGCCTCGTGATCATGTTGTTCCTCGATGTATGGCTGGGAGGATGAGATGAAACTGACCCATTTCCAAGGTTTCATTGCGGCTGGAACTGCTTTTCTTGTCGATCAGGTGACAAAAGCAATTGTCGTCGCCAATGCGGCAGATTTGAGCGCCGGAATTCCGGTCTTTCCCGGTTTCAATCTCATCTACCTGCGCAACGATGGCGTGACATTCGGATTACTTGGTGGCGCGCCATGGTGGAGCCTTACGGCGTTGGCCCTCGCTGTCTGCGGCTGGTTGACCGTCATGTTGGTGCGCACTGCCAACCCGGTTGAGGCTATCGCCTATGGTGCGATTATCGGTGGCGCGCTCGGCAACGTCCTCGACCGCATCCGGTTTCGGAGTGTGACGGACTTCCTCGATTTCTATGTCGGATCCACGCATTGGCCCGCCTTCAACATGGCGGATGTTTTCGTGGTCAGTGGCGTGGGCCTACTGCTCATAGCCCCTTGGTTGAGCGCCAAGTTGAAAACAGGCACATGATGGCGGGCTTGCGACCACTGACGGGTCGTGGCCGTTACATTCCCCTGCGATCAGGGATTAGCTTTGCAGCGGGCGGTTTAACGGTTTTAACCCTTCCACCATTCTCATGGCTCATCGTTGTTCCAGTCGCCTTCTCAGCACTCTTTCTCGTCCTCCGGCAGGTTTCGACAGCGCCTGCCTTCTTCATCGGCTGGGTCTTCGGAATGGGCCAGTTCGGGTTTGGAGTTTCCTGGATCGCCGAGAGCTTTTACGTCGATTCCGAACGTTTCGGTGCCCTTGCGATCCCGGCAGTCGCGGGACTGTCCGCCGGACTGGCCATTTTCCCGGCGATTGCGGCGATGTTATTTGCCACCATCATGCAGCGCCGTGCTGTCGGCGACACTACGGCAGGTCTTCTGCTTGCAACCTGCTGGGTTGCCGCAGAATGGCTGCGTGGTCATGTCCTGACAGGGTTTCCCTGGAACCTTGCCGCTTATGCCCTTGTCGAACACGCCGCTCTGCGCCAACCCGCCGCCTGGGTAGGAAGCTATGGGCTGAGCTTTCTCACGGTCTTTATAGGGCTGTTGCCCGGTGTGTTGATTGTGGCGGCACCAAACAGACGCGTGCCTGTTCTCGTGCTCTTCGCCGTTGTGGTGATGGGCCTCTGGGGTGGCGGCGCGCTGCGTTTAGGGACGAATGTGCCTCCGACGGACAGCGCTTTGCGCATCGTCCAAGGCAATGTGCCGCAAGTCGAGAAGTGGGCACCGGGCAGCCGCGAGCGAACGCTGGAGAAATATTTGGGCTTGTCGGCGCAACCTGGACGCTTCGACCTGTTGCTGTGGCCGGAAACGGCCTTTCCCGGTTTTCTGGACGAGGACGCCTTGGCGCGTAGGCGGCTATCCACGGTTCTGCCAGACGGCAGGATCCTTTTGACAGGCGTGCCTGACCGCGTAGAGGGCGATGGGGGAACCCGATATTTCAACACGGTTCAAGCCTATGACGGCAGCGGCGAAATTCTGACGGGATATGCAAAACATCATCTTGTTCCGTTCGGGGAATATGTGCCCCTGAGAGGCTGGCTGCCGATCGAGCGGCTGACCGAAGGTTTGGGTGATTTCACGCCAGGACCAGGGCCACGCACGCTGGCGATCCCGGGTGCGCCTCTGGTCGCGGTGGCGATCTGTTACGAAATCATTTTTCCGGGCCAGGTAGTCGATGACCTTTTTCGCCCCGACTGGATTTTCAACGCCACAAATGATGCCTGGTTCGGGACCAGCATCGGACCCGAGCAGCACCTCGCCTCCGCGCGCATGCGCGCGGTCGAAGAAGGGCTTCCTGTAGTCCGGGCGGCCAACACCGGGATTTCCGCGATCATCGACGCCAAGGGAGAGATCATCGCGCGCCTCGAGACCGGACAAACTGGAGTCATAGATGCCAGCCTGCCGACAGCGCTTGCGCCCACACCTTACGCACGTTTCGGTGATTGGACATCGCTGGCGCTCATCTGTGCGGTCTGGGCTCTAGCCTTTACCGTCGGATTGGTCAGACGACGTTTCAATTCAGAAAAATCAAAATCGGAGGAATCGTGATGCTGGTGCTCGCAGGCTTTGTCGGAGGGGCGCTCTGGGGTGGCTATCTGGCGCAACGGCGGAAAGGGAACCGCCTGGATATACTTCAATACGCGACAAGCTTCGGTATTGCTTTCGGCCTGCTCGCTTTTTTCGCCTCGGTGATCCTCTTGCGCATCACGTCTTGAGATTACTTTGGCACCGGCAACGAATTGAAACGACTATTCAACATATTACTGTACTTGCTCCTGGCGGTTTTTGCATTAGGACTGACCGTATCCGGTGTCGTCTACTTTCTTTTGCGCGCCTCCGTCCCCGACTATGACGAGGATTTCAGTGTTGCGGGTATCGAAGGTCCAGTCGATATTCTGCGAGATGCTGCGGCCATACCGCACATTTCTGCAGACTCCGCTCCGGACGCCTATTTCGCGCTTGGTTTCGTTCACGCTCAGGACAGGCTTGGCCAGTTATTGAGGGCAAGGCGGGCAGCGCAAGCCTTGATGCCACTTGACCGGACGATCGAAGTTGAGCCTTCGACAGCCCAAGCGCTCGACGCATATGCCGCAGGTGTCAACGCGTGGCTTGGCCTGGTGTCCGAAGGCGGGCGCGGCAGAGGCTCACCCGATCTGTTGATCGCGGATGAGAGAATGATCGCAGCCTGGAGACCCGTCGATAGTCTCAGACTTGCCCAAGCGTTTCTGAACGATCTTCAACCCGAGAGACGGCAGAATGACCTGTCCGGCTTGTCAGATCTACCGATCCCGTCGGATCGACCTCTTTTGCCCGAGCTGTTTGTGACCTCGCCCAAGGTCAGCCTCGATGCTTGGGCGTTGCCTGGAGACAGAACAGCTACCGGAGCACCAATTCTCGCCGCCGATATACGTGGCCCCTTATCGCTGCCTTCTGAATGGTACCTGGCGGATATTCAACTCCCGACCGGAGCCGCGATTGGGGCTACATTGCCGGGTGTGCCCTTCATTGTCGTCGGTCGCAGCGAACGCGTCGCTTGGGCGTTCCGATCTGTGTCCCAGAAAGCCGTTAAAGAGCCAGAGAATCCCACGGCCGCGCAGGCCAGCAATTTTCTGATGATGCTTGACCGTCTGGCGCGGTCCGCCGATGTGAACGATGCTATGGACGCATGCATGAACCTGTCACCAGCCGGATTGGAGATTCTTGCGATCGACCGAGAAACCCTTGCTCGCTGGCCTGACAGGGAGGTCGAAACTCCTTTATCGTTTCGAGACGCCCGTCTGGCTGCTCTTGATGAGCGGCAGCCGATATTCTCGGTCGAGGGCGCGATTACGGTGCAGCGCGACACGGTCAGCGCTGCCGCGCGGGCGCTTCTTCCTATAATGGCAAAAGAGCTTTGGTTCGTGGGTTCCACAGGTGCTCTCGAAGAGAACCGCGCAGATGAGCTTCGCGGCGATATTCTGGATCAACTTGCCCAATGGAATGGCGACATGGATCGCTTTTCACCGGAGCCGCTCGTGTTCTGGGCCTGGGCGCGCGCGTTGCAAAAGCGAATACTTCAGGATGAATTTCCATCCGCGACGAAGGTCTGGGCCAGGCCAAATCCCGATGTCCTATTTGCGGTGCTTTCAGATCGCGGAGGGAGCGCAATCTGGTGCGACATCCGCCCGTCTACCCGCATCGAGACCTGCCAGGATCAGGTTCGTGCGGCCCTGGATGATGCCATCGGCTGGCTTGTCGACCGCTACGGACCCGATCCGTCCGCCTGGGCCTGGGGCGAAGCACACGCTTTGAATATGGGGTGGGCACCAATCCGATCGAGCGGGATCATCAGCGATCTGCTGTCTCTCGAAGCCCCATCTTCCGGCGATCCCGACACACTGATTGCAACACTGTTCACTTCTGACAATGACCGCCCGTTCGCGACCAGCGCGGGCACCAATTTTCAGGCGGTCATGTCGTTTTCGGAAGAAGCCGGATCCTATTTCATCGCGCCCGCCGGTCAGTCCGGCCACCCGCTCTCACGTTTCTATGAAAACCTTTTCCCCATGTGGATGCAGGGCAAATACCTTCCGATGTCCACTGATCTGTCCTTGGCCCAAGGTGGCGCAGTGGGAACATCTCGACTTTCACCAGTGTCCGTCGATGGGCCAGCAATACAACATGACAGGAGCCAATGATCACCTACTTCCTTAATTTCGACCCGTTTGGATATGCGATTTCGCCAGTGTCCCTTGTTTCCGTCAGTTTGGCCGCATGGTTCTACGTGCGCGGCCTCGCGCGATCCGCTCGCATTCGCGGGACGGTTTCTGTTTGGCGGCAAGCTCTGTTCTTCGCTGGCTTGACCTGTATTCTCGCGGCCACGAATGCGCCTCTGGCTTCGTTGGGGCACAGCCTCTTTTCGGTGCACCAAGTGGAGCATCTTCTCCTTCGCCTTGCAGGACCACTACTCATCGCGGTCTCTCAGCCGTGGCGACTATTGCAAGCCGGTTTGAACAGACGGTGGCGTCGATACCTCGGCGCTCTTGGAAAATCTATTACTTTGGGGCTCTTGGCACATCCGGTAACCGCCACTGCCGCGCTCATCACGTCGCTCTTTATCTGGCAGATTCCAGTGCTTTACGGACTTGCGCAGCGCATCGCGGCGATCGAGGTGTTCGCCCATTTTGCGATGGTGCTGGCAGGGATCTGGTATTTCGGCATGCTCTTCGACCCGAGAGATCCCCCTGAGGGCGCGAGGCGCGGCGCAAGGCTGATCTCCGGTTTTGCGGTGATCGTTTCAAACATTTTTCTGGGTTCCTTGACGACACTCAAAGAGGTGAGCCTCTATGCCTCCTACCAAACGGCGGGAACCGGGTTGCTCGATCCCCTGTCCGACGAAACCATGGGTGGCTACACGATCTGGGTCCCGTCCTCGATGCTGATGATCGCCGCGATCATTCTGGTCATGAACGGGTGGAACGCGGCCGAGGTGCGTCGCTGGAATTCACGATACGAGTTGGTGCGAGGCTCGAACTCCGCGGCGCTCGAGTTTCCGGAAACGGCCGAAGAATTGCGTCTGAAAGTGGCAAAGCCAAACCGCGACATGGGCCGGACGCTCGCCATAGGCGCCTTGGTCATGTTCTTCATCGTCATGACGACGGTGGTGACTATTGTCTATGCGCTTTGAACAGAGGAGCAAATCAAAGGTTGTACCCACGTCTTTTCCCGCGATCGACATTTTCGCTGCACCGTCGTCGCAGTCAGAGATTTTGGGCACACTATCTCGGGCTGGCCAAGCTCAGAGGACACGAACGATTTTCTGCACTAAAGTTGACCATCAGAACAGACCCACCAGCCTTTGACTGCTGACGCCGCCGCCTCCTGAGTCTTGCTTTGCTGAATTTCGCGAGAACTTGATGCTGCGCTACTTGCCGCTCTCAGATTGCAGGAGGGCGTGTTCGAAGGCCTCCAGCGTGGTCGTGCTGACGTGATGCTCGATCCCCTCCGCATCGCGTTCCGCAGTCTCTTCGTCGATTCCCAGGCTGAGGAGAAACGCGACGACGATCCTGTGCCGCCGGCGGCAGGCCTCGGCCAACTCCCGACCGGCATCCGTGAGGAATATGGCGCGGTAAGGTTCCCGCCGCACCAGGCCAGCAGCTTTGAGTCGCGAGATGTTCTTGGTCACGGTCGGCGGCTTCACTCCAAACCGTTCGGCGATTTCCACCGGCCTTGCCTCTCCGCGCGACTCGATCAGTTCGGCGATCAGTTCAACGTAATCTTCCGCCATTTCGCTCTCATGTGCCTGACGCACGGTCGCGAATCCCTCAGCCTGTGCTTCGGGAGCCCTGTCGACAGTTTCGAACGGTTCATGTTCCTGTGATTGCAGCTTTGTCATACTTGGGACTTTGCAGGGAAACTGCAGGATTGACAACTTGTTTGCATAGGGTAGATAAATTAGCCGTGGCTAACTTTGAAGTTGGGAGACCACGGTGATTCAGAAATTCCTTGGAGCGTTCATTGTCGCACTCGCAAGTGCGCTCGTCCTGTCCGGACCTGTCGCTGCGACGCCTGCCAAGGAGGCTCCATGGCTTCCCGAGGCGGCGGCCTACCGGCTGACTCTCTTCCTCGGAAATCTCGAACCGCTGCCTTGGGATGACGTCGGGACCGCCTGGGCCGAACCCTACCGGGGTTCGGAATTCTCTGTTGGTGCATTGGCATGGCTGGACGGCAACAGCGACATCGGACCCGCCCCCCTTCTGGACGCCATCACTCGCGAAGACCGCCAGGCGGTCTTTGCCGAGGCGACGCGGCTGATCGCGCGCCGGATCGACGAGGAACTGGACCGAGCAGTCATGGCCGACGACCCTGCACGTGCGCAGCAGGCCGTGCGGACAGCCCGAGAACTCTATCGCTCGTTCGCGGACGGTATCGCGGCTGCTGATCCCGACGCTTCGAGACGCATCGGCCTCGCCTGGCTGGAACTCAACAGCAGCACAGGTTCCGCCGGTGTTCTTGGTGCTGGTGCCACACCCGCGAGTCGCAAAACCATGGAAGCCGCGCGCGAAGTCATCTCCCTCTATCTCGCCGAGAATTACCTCGTTGACGATTTCGCGCCGCGCCGGACGCTGAGCGCGCTGCCGGAAACTGTTGTCCTGAGTGGCCGCACCATCGAGGTGCCGCCTAGCCTGCCGCCGGGGTCTGACATCTTCGATCAGGATCCGCTGCCGCGCCTCGTCCTCAATTTCGAGGAGCAGGGCATCGACGAGACCGACCTGCCATTGGTGGCCTATGGCGACATGCTATTCGACAGCGCGCAAATCTTTGGCAATCCGGCGCAGGGTCTCGGGGTCGCTTGTTCGACCTGTCACAACCGATCGGACGTTAACCAGAGGCTTTTCATTCCGGGTGCGAGCCATCAACCAGGCGCGATCGATGTCGATGGCGCCTTCTTCAACCCGATCTTCAATGACCGGCGTGATGATCCGATTGACATCCCCAGCCTCCGTGGCCTGCGCTTCACCGGGCCCTACGGCCGCGATGGCCGCTTCGCCTCCTTGCGCGATTTCACCCGCAACGTCATCGTCAACGAGTTCGGCGGCGATGAACCGACGCCCTTCATGCTGGATGCTCTGCTCGCCTACATGCTCGAATTCGACTTCCTGCCCAACTCCATGCTGACACCGGATGGTCAGCTGACCGAAGCCGCTCCCGAGGCAGCGCAGCGCGGCGAAGCGATCTTCAATACACCCTTCGCGGCGCTCGGCGACCGTTCCTGCTCCAGCTGCCACGTCCCGGACACGAACTTCCTGGACCGGCAGGCCCATGATATCGGCTCGGTTGCGTTGGCCTACGATGGCGCCCGCACCGGTGCGATGGATACACCCACGCTGCTCGGCACCGTCTACACCGCGCCCTATTTCCACGACGGGTCGCTGCCGACCCTGGCCGCTGTCGTGGACTGGTTCGACGAATCGAAAGCGCTCGGCCTGACCGGAGCGGAACGGGCCGACCTGACGGCCTATCTGGAGACCGTGGGCGCAGCGGACGAGCCCTATGAGGCATTCGACGCCGAGAACACCGCCTTCCGGCTGGCATTCTCCGAACTGACGACCTTCGCCTCGACGCTTGATACGCTGCTGCCGCAGCGGGATGCAAAACATATCCTGCTGCTGACCGACACCGTGGCCGCGGACCTTTCGGCGGACGCCAGCACAATGTCGAACCTGGCTGCGCGGCCTGAAGTCTACGCGTTGGCCCAACGTCTGGCCGAGGTTGGTGACGCCGTTCGTACTGATGACTGGGTGGCTGCCGAAACAAGCTGGACCGCGTTCAAGTCCGAAGCCGACGCAATCGAAGAGAGGGCATTCTGATGGCGATCCATATGAACCGCAGAACGATGTTGGCGCTGGCCGCTGCGGGCGCAGTATCGCTCGCAACCCCGCTGGCCGCGCAGGACACTGCGTTGCGGCTGGCTTTCATCCCGCAGGAGAACCCCGAGAAGCTCCTGGGCGACATTGAAGCCATCACCGGCTGGCTGGCTAGTGAGATCGACGTCCCCGTCGAAGGGTTTGTTACCATCGACCATGCGGCAGCGGTCGAGGCGCTGCGCAATGGCGACGCGGATATCTCCTTCATGGGCGCCCTGCCTTTCGTCCTGGCCGAGGCCGAGATCGGTGCCGTGCCACTCCTGTCCGAGGTCTACCGCGACGCGCCGAGCTACACGGGTCGCATCTTCGTCCGGCGCGATAGTGGCATCGCAGGGCTTGCCGACCTGCGCGGGCGCGACATCGCCTTTGCCGATCCGATCTCGGAATCTGGTTATCTCTATCCGCTCGCCGAATTCGTCGAGGCTGGGCTGATCGACGGTCCGGGCGCGGCGGAGGCATTCTTCGGCCGCGTCTTCTTCGCAGGCGGCTATCAGCAGGCCATGCAGGCGATGGCCGAAGGTCTGGTCGACGCCGCGGGTGCCAGCCAGTATGCGGACCTGCTCCTGACGCCGCAGCAGCAGGCACAGGTGACATGGATCGCGGAAAGCCCGCCAATCCCGAGCCATGTCGTGATCGCGCGACCCGGGTTGGATGCCGAGGTGCAAGACCGCTTCACCAACGCGATGCTGCAGCTCAACGAACCTGAGAACCGCGACAAGCTGCGCTATCTCTACGGGCCGGACGGCTATGTCAGGGCCGACTCCGCCGCCTATGGCGGCGTGCGCGACATGGCACGGCGATATGGGCTCCTGGAATGAACATTGCGATCCGGATCGACGACCTGAACTTTGCCCATCCGGGCGGGAGTGTTCCGGCGCTGGAGCGGGTCTCGCTTACAATTTCGACCGGCGAAAGCGTCGCTTTGCTCGGCCCGTCCGGGGCAGGAAAAACAACGCTGCTGGCATTGCTCGACGGCAGGCTTCAGGGCTGGCGCGGGCGCGTTTCAGTCTTGGGTGCGCCGCTCGATCCCGACCAACCGCCGCCGCGCGCAAGCCGACCTGATACCGGTTTCGTGTTTCAGGAATTCGCCTTGGTCGAACGCTCCACGGTTCTGCGCAACGTGCTGAACGGCCGCCTAGGCCGGATGGCGCCCCTGCGCGCCCTGCTGGGGTCGCCAACGCCACATGATCTCGACATTGCGCGCACAGCCCTCACCGATTGCGGCATTGCCGATCTCGCCGAACGCCGGGTCGACAGTCTCAGCGGCGGCCAGCGGCAGCGCGTGGCCATTGCGCGGTGTCTCGCGCAGGAGCCACGGCTGATCCTCGCCGACGAGCCGGTGAGCAACCTCGACCCCACCCGCGCTGGGGAGGTCTTGGCGCTGCTGACCGGGGCGGCGCAAGCGCGCGGCGCAACGGCGCTGTTTTCCTCGCACCAGCCCGACCTGGCGCGGCGTTTCGCGCAGCGCATCATCGGCATGCGGGATGGGCGGATCGCCTTCGATGTACCGACCTCCGAGTTGAACGATGATGCGACAGCGGAGCTCTATCGGGAGGTTGAGCCAATCCCCGGTATCGGCCTCAGGGCGGTGTCCTGATGGCGTTCCGCGGGTTTGGCGGCTTTGCGACGAGCGGTCTGATCGCCGCCGCGATCGTGTGGTCCTTCGCGACGACCGATGTCGAGTTGTCGCGTCTCATGTCGGCCGGCCCGCGCATTGCCGATTTCCTCGGCCGGATGGTTCCGCCTGACCCGACGGTGATGGCCGAGATCAGGAAGGGCAGCGCGGAAACGCTGAGGATCGCGATCCTCGGCACCCTCGGTGCTGTGATCCTGTCCGTTCCCCTCGGCATCCTCGCCTCCGAAACGATGGTATCGCGTGCGGTGTTCCGACCGATCCGAACGCTGCTTGCCTTCATCCGGGCAATTCCGCTGATCCTCGTGGCCATGCTCATGGTGGGCGCTGTCGGGCTCGGGCCGCTGCCCGGCATCATCGCGGTCGCCTTTCATGCAACGGGGATGCTCGCCAAGTTCTATGCCGAGGCGATCGACGGCGTGCCCCGCGCGCCGATCGCCGCGCTGGAAAGCGCGGGCGCCGGGCCGCGTCGTGCGGCTCAGACATGCGATCTGGCCGCAGATGGCGCCGGTCGTCGCCCGCGACACGATCTTCCGGTTCGAACTAAACCTGCGAGAGTCCCTGATCCTCGGCATAGTCGGCGCGGGCGGGATCGGCTTCTACATCCAGACCTACGTGCGTTCCTTCCAGTACGACAAGGCCGCCAGCGTCACGATTGCGGTCGTCGTCATGGTCATCGCCATCGAGGCGATCAACGTCACGCTGCGGCGCCGTTTCACCTGATCCTCAGGCATAGATGTCGATCGGGGTCCCGTCCCTGACCATGGCATAGATTTCCTCGATCTGGCGGTCCGTGACAGCGATGCAGCCTGCCGTCCAGTCGCGGACATTCATTGGGTCGATCCCCTTGCGCGGTCCGCCGTGGACGAAAATGTCACCACCCGGCGACTTTCCTTGCGCCTCCGCGAACGCGATGTCAGCCTCGTTGGGATAGGAAATGCCGATGGAGAGATGGAAGAGGCTGTCCGGGTTGCGCCGGTCAATCTCGTAGGAGCCTTCCGGCGTCCGTCCGTCCCCCTCGAACTGCTTGTGGCCCTCGGGCGCGAAGCCCAATCCGATGGGATAGGTCCGCAAGACGTCATCCGCCCCATCAAGAACCAGCAGTCGTTGTCCCTTGTACATGCGCAGCCGAGTCACTTCGGGTCCGTTGTACGACCGGAACTTGCTGGCACAGCCTGACAGGAAGGCGGCAAATCCGCCCATCAAAAAGGCGCGCCGTGGAAATCTGGTGTTTGTCACTGCTCGACGCCCCTTTTTGCGAGGTCTGTTGGTGCCAGAGGTTACTCTAACGAAGACGTCGGATCAATGACCGTGCGCCAGTGCTCCCTTCGCCATCTGCTCGCCCACCGGTTCACCGCCCGAAGGCCCGTCCTTGATCCGATGCCCGTTCAAAAGCCGCAGCGCATTGGCGACCACCAACAGGGATACGCCTACATCCGCAGCGATGGCGCCCCACATCGAGGCCATCCCGAACGCGGTCAGCCCGACGAACAGCGCCTTGGTTGCCAGCGATATACCGATATTCTGGTGGATAATCGTCATTGTCCGGCGAGAGTGAGCAATCAGCCACGGCACTCGAGCCAGATCGTCGGTCATCAGCGCGATATCGGCCGTCTCGATGGCCGCGTCCGAACCGACAGCCCCCATGGCGATGGCATAATGCGCCCGCGCCATCGCCGGTGCGTCGTTCACGCCGTCACCGATCATCGCCACCATGTCGTGGGTTGCCACCAGTTCCTCGATGGCCGTCACCTTGTCTTCTGGCAAGAGATCGGCACGCACCTCGTCAATGCCGACCTCGGCCGCCACTGCACGCGCGGTGCGCTCGTTATCGCCGGTCAGCATGACGATTGTCTTCACGCCCTGCGCGTGTAGGCGCGCAACGATCCCCTTTGCATCTGGGCGGATGCGGTCGCGAAGCTCCAGTACGCCGGTCACGCCGGTCTCGTCACCCACGGCAACGAGGGTGCTCCCTGCCCCTTCGATCCGGTCCCGCAGATCCGCCGGAATGGCATTGCCGAACCCCTTCTCTTCGGCGAAGCGATCCGAGCCGAGCCAGATAGCGCGCCCGTCGGCGCGTCCTTCCAGACCGCGCCCGGGCACGGTGCGGGTGTCCTCTGCGGCAGACACGGAAACACCATCGGCTTCGGCGCGCGAGAGGATGGCGCGTGCCAGCGGGTGTGAAGACCGCGCCTCCAGACTTGCTGCCAGCGCCATGAGATCGCGTGCGGAAACGCCGACCAGGGGGTGAACCGCCGCCACCTCAGGCTCGCCCATGGTGATCGTCCCGGTCTTGTCCATCGCCAGTGCCGTGGTCCGCCCCGGCGCCTCGACATAGGCGCCGCCCTTGATGAGCACCCCCGCCCGTGCCGACGCGGTCAGCGCCGCCACGATAGAAACCGGCGTAGAAATGACCAGCGCGCAAGGACATGCGATGACCAGAAGGACCAGAGCATTGTAGAACCAGTAGTCCCAGGCGCCGCCGAGCAGCAGTGGCGGCACCAGCGCGATGGCGATCGCCAGAGCCATCACAATGGGTGTGTAGATGCGCGCGAACTTCGCGACCCACTGCTCGACCGGCGCACGACGGGCATGGGCATCGCCCACCATGCGAATGATTTTCGCCAGCACCGTGTCCGAGGCGGCTTTGGTCGCCCGCACCGTCAGTGTGCCCTCGCCGTTGATAGTGCCGGCATAGACCTCGTCGCCGGGCTCCTTGGGCACCAGTGCGCTTTCGCCGGTAATAGGAGCCTGATCGACGGCCCCTGCCCCGTCCACGACTTCACCGTCGAGAGGGATCCGGTCGCCGCCGCGCACGATAAACCTTGCATTGACTGCCACGGCAGCGGCCGGAACGTCGGCTTCCGATCCGTCGTCGTAAAGAACCCGAGCCGTAGGCGGCGCGAGGTCGAGGAGAGATGAAACCGCGTTGCGTGCGCGACCGACACTCCAGCTCTCAAGATAGAGCGACAAAGAGAAGAAAAACGCGACCGTCGCGGCCTCGAAGAATTCGCCGAGCCCGATGGCTCCTGCAACGGCCACCACCATCAGTAGGTTCATGTCTGGCGAAAGTCGCCGCGCCGAAGACCATGCCTTGGGCGCAACCAGCCAGACCCCAAAGAGGATCGCGACGGCGAAGATCCCTGCTTCCGCCATAGGCATAGGCACCTCGCCATGCCCCGCAAAGAGCCCGAGCGCGCCGCCCATGCCGGTCTCGACAATGTGAAAAAGGAATCCCGCCGCCCAGAAGCCGCCGCTCAACGAGGTAAAGCGCTTCTGACGTGCCAGATGCGCGGCCTGATCCTCTGCTGCGTTGTCGGCGTCCCACGGTTTTGTGCTCATGCCGGTACTCGCGACCAGTTGCGAAACCTCGTTGTCCGAAATTCCGACTGCGGTATCCAGAATCGTCATCCGACCATTGATGACATCGAACGCCAGATGCTCAGTCCCGCCGACTTTTGGACCGACCACCCTATTCAGGATTGCCACCTCTTCGGCACAATCTAGACCGGAAACTTGAAAACTTCGCCCATTCGAGGGGATGGATTGTGCCGGTCCCGTGTTGGCTCCAGCACCGCAGCACGCAGCACCTTTTCCATGAGAGTGGGGAACTACGCTCGCATGTTTGTGATCATCACCATGATCGTGACTGCAGTCAGAGCTGTGCTTGTGGTCGTGGCGGTGGCCATTGGAAGACATGGGATTGACCTCGGGATTCGTTCATTCCACATTGAGATAGCCCCTACAGTAACTAGAGCTTCAAGAGCAAAAACAGAAACTTGGTCAAATAAGGACACAGACCTGCGGAACCTTGAAACGCGCCGCTAAGTCTGAGGACGCGGCTGACCTGCCAAAGAGTGAGATAGATATGCTTCAAAAATATGCGGTGATCATGGTTGCAACATTGGCCCTGGCTGGCTGCGCGGTGCCTTCTAAGGAAGACAACGATCCATTCAGGATCGGCAATGTTCCAGAATCTGTCGCAGCCCTCGCTGCACCCGACCAGGATCTCATCACGGCACGGCTACGTCCCGAAGATAATTGCTATTGGTATGCCCATAGTGGGCCGGTGGAAACGACCTTGGTCCCGTTGCGATCGGCAGGCGGCAATCCCATCTGCGTCGCACGCCAATCCTGATTGACGCGTCCAAGCGTCGGATTGACGGCGCGGCTTGGGTCAACTCTGCGGAGTCACGCTGTCCTCGGCCGAATATAGGAACGCCGTCGAGCCAATCTCCACATTCGGATACAGATCGTTTATGTGCGCCATGACCATCCGGACGCAACCGGAACTGGCTCGGCCGCCGATGCTTCGCGGCTGTGGTGTACCGTGGATGCGCAGATAGGTGTCTCGGTCCCCGACATAGAGATAAAGCGCCCGTGACCCGAGCGCGTTCTCAGGTCCGGGTTCCATACCGTCAGCGATGTCGGCATAGAGCTCCGGGTCGCGGTCAATCATGTTCTGTGTTGGCTGCCAATGCGGCCACCTGACCTTGCGCTTGATCGTGTAGACGCCTGGCTCATAAAGTTTGCCACGAGCAATCGCTACGCCATAGCGCATCGCCGTGCCGCCTTCCTCGATATGGTAAAGATAGCGCGCGACAGCATCGACATGGATGTCACCGGCCACAAGACCATCTTTAGTTATAACCCGCTGCGGCAGAAAGCGCGGGTGCAGGCCCCACGGGTTTGATGTGGCTGGGTTATAGCCCGGCGGTGTAATCTGTGCATCCCAAGCCGCCTTTTCCGCTTCAGTGGGCCAGGTGTCAGCGAGGAGCGGACTCGAGATAGACGCCGAGAACAATGCGGCAGTCGTCTGGATGAAGTGTCGTCTTGTCAGCATATAGATTGCTCCGTTCACGCATTGGACGGCAAACCGAACCTTACCCCGAACGCAGTGTTGTTCGCCCGGGAAAGAGTGAGGCGTTATTGGCAACTTGCTCCATGGTGCCGTTCTATGTCGGTGGCTTAACTCCTAAAGCTACTAGAGGTTCAAGAGAAATTTTGATGCCAGACGATCTCGGTAATACTTCGGGCCCGTTCGTTTCTTTATCAGTCTAAGCGCTGTCACGATCTGTGGGGTGAAACCAGGCTACTGCCACGATGCCGGGCCTCGTCTTGATCTTCGCTTCAATTGTGATCCTTAACTCGCTATGCCGAGCAGTTAAATTGAGCGCTTTCAATAATGGGTCTTTTCAACACGTTTGGCAGCAAGCCCCATATAAAATTTTGCCTCACGCGGAAGTGGTCGTGATGACGTGCATTGGGATATTATCGTTCACGCTTCGCGATAATTGTCACAAGCCCCAACACCTTCTGCGACCACATCAAGCAGGGCGTCTACATCATTTAAAAGAGCTGCTATGCGCGGACTGCTGATCCGGTAGCGAATGAAGCGCCCATCGCGGTCGCTGGCGACAAGTCCGCAATCCAGAAGGCATCGCAAATGATTTGACACGTTGGGCTGCGATAGCCCTGTGCGTTTGACGATCTCGTGAACAACCAACGGTCCTTCACACAGCACGCCCAGTATCGCCAGTCGGCTCGGGTCGGCAAGACCGCGAAAGAGCTTTGCCCTACGCTCGATGCCAGCGGCCGCAGCATTGCGATCGGCGAAGACTTGCATCATATCACTCC
Source organism: Roseovarius mucosus DSM 17069 (assembly GCF_000768555.3). Lineage (GTDB taxonomy): Bacteria > Pseudomonadota > Alphaproteobacteria > Rhodobacterales > Rhodobacteraceae > Roseovarius > Roseovarius mucosus. The sequence continues at coordinate 30,690 of NZ_KN293989.1, read as the reverse complement.
TTGCTGATATGTTTGAACTTGATCCACTTTAGCAGGAGTATTGCACCGATGGCCAACACCGAAAGCACCGGATCGACAGCAGATACGTCGCCCGTCCGTTACCGGGTTTCCGGAATGGATTGCGCCAAGGATGCCGCCCAGATCGAGCGGGCGGCGCAGTCTGCGGGTGTCGCGCCCGACGCAGTGAAAGTATCAGCGGCGACCCATATCATGACTCTGAAAGTCCCTGAAGCAAGCCTGCCGGAGATTGAAAAAGCCGTTGAGACAACGGGATATGGGTTCGACCGCATCGAGAGCGACGAGGACCTTCAGCAAAGTGCGGCCCATCAGGACCCGGGCTACCGCCGCGCGCTCTGGATCGTCGTGATTCTAAATGTCGGTTACGGCGTTCTGGAAATGATTGGTGGGTTTATTGCCGGGTCACAGGCGGTGAAGGCCGACGCGCTGGATTTCATCGGCGATGGCGCGATCACTTTCTTGGGGCTTCTTGCCATCGGATGGAGCCTTCTCTGGCGGGCACGCTCTGCCCTGATCCAGGGCATCTTTCTCGGCCTGCTTGGCCTTGGGGTCTTTAGCACGACCATCATAAGGGCATTCGAGCCGACAACCCCAGACGCCACATTGATGGGGATTCTGGGCCTGATTGCTCTTGTGATAAATGTCATCTCCGTGCTGCCGTTGTTGCGGTACCGCAAGGGCGATGCGAACATGCGCGCTGTCTGGCTTTTCTCGCGTAACGACGCCATCGGCAACGCCGCAGTCGTTATCGCCGCTGGGCTAGTGGTTTGGCTGGGCAGCGCTTGGCCCGATCTTATCGTCGCGTTCGGGATCGCCGGACTGTTCCTGCACTCGTCATGGGCGATCATCCGCGACGCGCGGGCCGATCTGAAGGCGGTGGCATGAACAGCCGCGTTCTCGGTGGGCTTTGCGCCATCGCCGCGTTTGGTGTTGATCAGGGCACCAAGGCTCTTGCCCTGAACTCCCCGGCGCTTGAGAACGGGGTCGAGGTTCTGCCCTTTCTCAACCTCGTGCGGGTTTTGAACGATGGGGTCAGCTTCGGTATGCTCGGCGGGGTCGTACCCTGGTGGGGTCTGGTCGCACTTGCTGCCGTGGTCGTGGCATGGCTGCTGATCTGGCTATGGAAGGCTCCGGACGGGCTGACAGGTGCGGCGCTCGGTCTGATCATCGGAGGCGCGCTTGGCAATATCCTTGACCGTCTGCGCTATCAGGCCGTCCCTGACTTTCTCGACTTCCATTACGGGTCATACCACTGGCCGTCCTTCAACTTGGCTGACGTGGCGATCTTTTGTGGGGCAGCATTGCTGTTCTGGGACAGCTTTCGCACCTCGAAAGTCAGGCCGGAAAATCGGGAACAAGACAATCGCAAGGGAGATGTCACGGGGGGATAACAGCTAACAGGCAAAGAACTTTGGGAGGGAATTCGGCTTGAGATTTTTGGATTGGATTGACCGTGGCATTCGCGGCATCGGCGTCGTGACTGCGTGGCTGACAGTTGTTTCGATTGCTGCTTATGGCGCGCTTCAGATGCTGGATCGCAAGCTACAACTTGGCGTGTCGAGCTATTTGCCGGACCTGTCCACGTCACTGCTGTTCATCCTAATTTTCTTGACCTTTGGGTATACCTATCTGCGCGACGGTCACGTGCGCGTTGATGTTCTTCGCAGACATTGGTCCGCCCGCCGCATTGCTTGGATCGAACTGATTGGCGGCCTTTTTGTCCTTCTGCCGCTCGCCGCCATCCTGACCTACTACGGATGGGACGGTTTGATGCGCACCACGAAATACGCGGAAACCCAGTTGTGGGCACAACGCATTGCCGGGGTCATCGGCCCCATCCTGCTGGCTCTTGCCGGGATGATCGTAGCCCTTCGCAACATCGCCTTTCTGACAGGGAGACGTGCGCAAGGTGCACCGGAACAAGCAAGCGGCCTGCACAATGGTGAATGAGGTCCTCACGGTTGCCATGCTTGTCGTGATGGCGATTGGGGTTTTCAGTGGCTTTCCGGTGGCGCTGGTGCTCGCGGGGACAGGCTTCTTGGGGTTTGTCGCTGCGGTTTGGGTGGGGATCACTGATTTTCAGCATCTGGGGCTGATCTACCTGAGGGCCCGTGGTGTACTGACCAATGAATCAGTCCAATTCACCAGCGTTCCAATGTTGATTTTTCTTGGTCTGATCCTGAATGCCAGCGGGATTGCCGAAACCATGTTTCGCTTGCTGGGGCGTCTTCTGACAGGCGTTCCCGGTCGCTACGCCATTGCGACTTTGCTGATCGGCCTCGTTCTTGCGCCCGCCGCCGGGGTGATCGGTGCTTCCGTCATAACTGTGGCGTTGGTGGCCTATGCCCCGATGATGGCGTCGGGCTACGCACCGCGAACCGCAGGAGGCGCTGTCGCAGCTTCTGGAGCATTGGGTGTCGTGTTCCCGCCAGCCGTGATGCTGTTCTTCATCTCGAACGTGTTCTATCTGCGCATCGGATTGATGTATGTGGCCCTCATCGTACCTGTGCTTCTGATGGTCATGGCCTTCGCGGTCTACTTTGCGGTCACCTTGAGAAAAACGGTCGAAATCCCGCTGGACACACCCAAGACCAATCTTGTGTCAGACCTCTTGTTTGTACTCGCGTCTGTCGCGGTCATCGCATCCATTCCGCTCAGCATCATTCTGGGCTTTGCGACACTAACAGAGGCGGCTGGAGTAGGGGTTTTTGGCGCGCTATTGGTCGCGCTGGCGCGAAAGCGCTTGTCTTTCTCATCGTTGAACTCTGTCACGGTGCAGACAAGCACGATGACGTCGATGGTCTACTTCATCGTATTGGGCGCATCGGTATTCTCGCTTAGTTTCCACCTGGTCGGTGGACCGGACGTCATCTTCGAGTGGATATCCGCATTCGATCTCACCCGGTGGGAACTGTTGGCGATCCTCCTTGGCGTGATCATCATACTTGGGTTTGTTTTTGACTGGATCGAGGTGCTGCTGGTCTTTGTACCAGTGTTGATGCCGATCTTTTCGGAACTCGACTTCGCAGATCACGTCGGCTCTGCCTACTTTGCGCAAATCTGGATCGCTGGCCTGATAGCACTGGCCTTGCAGACGTCTTTTCTGACGCCTCCCTTCGGCTATGCCCTATTCTTTGCCAAGATGGCGGCACCTAACAGGCTGCTGAAAAAGTCGGCCCTCGACGCGGTTATGAGAACATGATTCACTTCCGGCATGGCAGCGGCAGCAGGAGGTGGCGATGCGTGGGACGGACGAGGCAAGCGGGTCGCTGTTCAGCTATGTTGATCTTGAGCAGCGGGTTCCGGATCGTCATCCGCTGCGGTTGATCCGTCGGGTCGTCAATGACGCGCTGGCCAGCCTGGATGCCGAGTTCGCCGCGCTCTACACCGATTTTGGCCGCCCCTCCATCGCGCCGGAGCGACTGATCCGTGCGAGCCTTCTTCAGCTCCTGTTCTCGATCCGCTCGGAACGGCAGCTGATGGAACAGATGAACTATAACCTGCTGTTTCGGTGGTTCGTCGGCCTTGGCATCGACGATCCGGTCTGGGTTCCTACGGTGTTTACCAAGAACCGCGATCGGCTGCTGACGACCGACATGTCGCGCAAGCTGATGGCGGCGATCCTGGCGCACCCGGAGGTCCGTCCGCTCCTCTCGGATGAACACTTCTCGGTAGACGGCACTTTGGTCAAGGCGTGGGCGTCCATGAAGAGCTTTCAGCCCAGGAACAGCGCGCCGCCACCGCATGACGATGATCCTGGCGGACCGCCACCACCGGCCGACGCGACCTTCGCAAACACCGAACCGCAGCCCCAGCAGACAGAAACGCAGCCGATGCCCGACACGCCCCGCCATATCCGCAACGCCGCAGTGAACTTCCGGGGCCAGAAGCGCTCGAACGCAACCCACATCTCTGTGACGGACCCCGATGCCCGTCTCTACAAGAAGGCACCGGGTGCCGCGGCGACATTGTGCTTCATGGGACATACGCTGATGGAGAACCGCAACGGGCTGATCGTGCAGGCCGATTTGACCCATGCCGATGGTTACGGCGAGCGCAAGGCGGCCCTCGAGATGATCAACCGACACTCCCCTGGCTCGACCCGGCGCCTGACGCTTGGAGCAGACAAGGGATATGACAGCGCCAACTTTGTTGCCGCACTCAGGCGCATGGTTGTGACGCCACATGTCGCGCAGAAGGCCCGGAGTTCCGCAATCGACGGGCGAACCACCCAGCATCCCGGTTATGCCTTGTCACAGCGGCGCCGGAAGAAGATCGAGGAACCCTTTGGCTGGGCCAAGACCGTGGGCGGCATGGCCCAGACTGTTCATCGCGGCCTCGACAGGGTCCGCGCCCAATTCACAATGACCATGGCAGCCTGCAATCTGGCCAGACTACCGAAACTCCTTGCCCCCTGACGAAGGGGGCAAACCCGACCCGGCGTCCGCAGTCGCAAAGAGCCACCTTCAAACCGTGGGGGAAGAATAACGTCCTTCAAGGCTGACTTCTTCAGCAGCCTGTTAAGCTTAAGCTATCAGATCAAAGAACACTCGTTGATAACTGTTATCTGTTATCGCCTGCGGCCATCTATCTCTGAAGTTGCAGGGATGTTGATACCTCCGGCCCTAAGACATTCATACAAAAGTTCTTTCTTAGTAAGCCCGCGCCTCGTTGCCTCTGCCGCAAAAGCTTCCTTGATGGGTTCTGGCACATTCGTGAAAGAGAACTGGACACGCGGGGCGTCCTTCATCGCAGATGATTTTGCTTTGCTGACACTTGGCAAAGGTGCCGCCATTGCCTTCAACTTCTTCGAGCTGTTGTCAGCATCCAGATCATCATCGAGGTTTACGCTGACTTTGGCCATGACCCGCTCCTGTAGAAACTGATGAGGCCCCTGCCCTGCAAGTCCGCCAGCACCGACTGAGCCGACCGACGCGCCGATCCTTGTGGGGCTTGCCCTGTAGACGTCATTTCCTTGAACCCTGTCCGGTGCGCGCACATAGCGTTGAGCCGAGGCACATTCTGGGCATCGAGGGCATCGACAATGGCCTGCGTGATGTTTGTTTGTGTATCCACGTCCATCATCACGACCAGGGCCGGAATCTCCTTTTCCATTGTCTCAGCAACACTTTGAACATGTGAATAGGTTCGCTTGGCTCCCTTGGCGTCAGCTTCGTTGGCCTTCGATGGTATCAGGATGAGATTGGCGGCCGCGATGGCGTGCATTGCCATTGCTGACTTGAAGCCTGCTGTATCCACAAAGATTGCGTCATACGGCGGATCAGCCTTCTTCAATGCCTTGACGGTTGGCAGAAGCTTTTCGTCATCTTCTTCGTATAGCCAGTCGAGATCGGTCTGTTCTTTTTTTGCCCACGATTCCAAGTGCCGCTGAGGGTCTGTGTCAATCACGGCGACCCTTGCACCATCCTGAACCATCAGGCTTGCGATGGCCGTCAGAAGTGTCGTTTTTCCCGCGCCGCCCTTTTCTTGCACTACGCTGATAACCTGCGTCATGGCCTGCCTCCATTTTCCCTTAACCCTTAACCCTTAACCAATAACTGTCAACACTTAACAGATATCAGGTATCTGTTAAGTGTTATGGAGCCTTGCCCTTGCGCTCATACCATTTCCGACAAAACCCTATAAAAGCGGCATCCGGGTGACGTGGTGGGTCGTTCATCCACATCCGCCATTCCTGCTCAAGCGCATAGACATCCCATGTGGGAGCAGCCTTTCGAGCCTGATCGTAGGCATCAGAAGACAAACGCACCGATACATCTGAGGCGAACGATGGGCTATCGCCGTAAATCTCTAGGAACTCGGGCTTTGGAGTAATTTCCAGTACATCATGCAAAAGCCTGAAGCGATAATCGGGCATGTGGGACTGAGCCTCATCTGCCCTGCAGATCGCCTTTACAAGGCGTTTGAACTCTTTTGCTGTAGATGTAGAGCCTGTCTTGTGTTGCAGCTTATCTAGCCCGATCCGCCAGACATCCTGCTTTCCGCAGTGCTTTCGTGCCAACTCATACAAGCGCCGCTCCAAAGGTTTGCGAAGCTGAAAATATGCTTTGTTAAGTGTTAGCACATTCTTGTTCTCGATTGCCTTGACGAGCCAGTCACCCATTTCCAGTTCCACGCTGAGAAGGCGTCCTGTGGAGTCCTCCTTGACGATCCGCGCGTCGGTGATGAATGAAATCGAACGCCATTCGCCTAAGCCATGATCATGAATGTTCGTCTCGATCTGCGTAAACTGAAGACGGGTGAGGGCACGTCGAAGCGTTGCGTAGGCCTGTCCGGTAGTATGGCGGTTTGTGGCCTTCAGCAGATCATGGGCTGAAATCCGGACACGACGACCGATCTCCTGACCTTCGTTCTTCGCGGCCATGAGTTGGCTCAAAACATAAATCAGAATATCCCTATCGAAGACATTTGCACGGCCTTCCTCAGCCGCTGGCGTGATCTTCACCTTCACGTTGCCTTGTTCGTACTCGAACGCGGCCAGGTCCTTTTTGACCGAAAGCGAAAACAGGGGGTGTTCCATAGAGGCGCGGTCACTCTTGGGCGTGGCATCCAAGATGTCACAGACAAACAGGTCCGGCTCAGTGTGCCGCTGCGGTAGCAAAGCTGTTCTTTTCCGGGGTCGTGCCATTATTCGATAATCTACCCACCATTATTCGACAGTCTGCCCACCAGAGGCGTGCATTATTCGATACTCTACACACCTTTCTTCGATAGTCTACCCACCTTTCTTCGATACTCTACACACCGGCAGGCTGAAATATAGTGAAATAGAACAACGAAATCAGTGTGTTGCGGAGATGGCGATTCTCGTAACACCTTCTATAACACATATATAACACACAAGTTCTCAGGCAGAGCTGATCATCCCCATCACATGACCACTCACCGTCGATAGAACACGCAGGCATCGACACCCGTGGTTGTCGTGGTCCAGGACGCCCCAAGGACAGCACATGTGGACGCGTTGCTGGCCAAGAAACGAGGAAGCGTCACCGTCAGCACCAGGGCCACAACCAATGCACCCAGACCAAACCAGGGCAGGCGGCTTTTAAGGCGAGCCGCTTTCTGTTCCCGTTCGAACACCGCTCGATAGGCTGTGGACCTGTCATCTTCCGATTTGGCCAAGGCCCCGATGGTCTTGTCCGTCTGGACGCCAAGGCGTCTGACAATCTCGGTCATCGCGTCTGCCGTTGCGCCCAGGTGGCTGTCGAGGGTCTGGCCCAGAAGATCCCCGTATTTTTTCGGATTGGTTTGGTCCCGTGCGGCGAAGGCCGCGATCCGCGCTTCTGTCGCGACCTTGATCTGCTTGTCCGCCACGGCGGTCAGATCGTCGATCCTGTCGGACATGCTGGCGACAGCAGTTGCCATGAGATCGAGCGTTTCGCGCAGATCATCGTCGGGGAGGTCGGGTTGGTCTGGCATCGGGAGGCGTCCTTCAGATTACTGGTCCTGCGGGACAAACAGTCCCTTGAACTCGGGATCGGCGTAATAGCGCAGCTTTTGGGCGACGGCGGTGGCTTGCCCCTGCACGCGCAGGAGCTGGTTTTCCGGGCGGAGCTGCATGATTTCATCGGGGGTGAGCAGGTCGCGGCCCGTGAGGTTGTTGCTGAAGCTGGGACCGTCACCGGGCTTGAAGCTGTCGGTCTGGAATCCGGCAGTTTCCTGACCCATCATCTGGCTTAGCCACTTGGCCGTCTCGAAATCATTCACCCCGAAGACCTGCTGCACCCCGGCATTGGCAATGAACGTGCCCGCGCGTTCGCCGTAGAGGTCCCTGAGCTGGCTCATGTCCTGCAGGATTGGCCAGAGCTGGAGGCCATAGCCTGCCATCAGCCCCATGGCGCGCTCCACGGCCTCCAAGCGACCCAAGGCGGCAAACTCGTCCAGGAGGAACAGCGTGGGCGTCTTGAGGCGCTGTGTGCCCCCCTGAGCGTCTGCAGGGCCGCTCAGGGGCCTCACGGACGCCTCAGCGTCCCGTGCAATGTCCTGAAGGGCCTGAGAGACCAGAAGGCGCAGCCAGCGGCTGTAGGCGTCCATCCGGTTCGGTGGCAGCACCAGAAACACCGAAGTGATCCGGTGGCGCAGATCGGAGAAGTGGAAATCCGACCGCGAAAGAACTTTCGCGATGCGTGGGCTGTCCAGGAAATGCGTGTGGCGCTGTGCGTTCGACAGCACCGAGGCGGCTTCGCGATCCGCCTTGCCGAGGAAGCGGTTGGCGGCGCGGGCAATCAGCCCGCCCGCCGCATCGCTGTCCTGCATCAGCTCCAGTAGCGAGCGCAGCTTTTCCGGGGGCAGGGTGAGATATTCCCGGACGGTGGCAAGCGTCCGGCGGTTGCGGTCCTCGTGGCAGACGCAGAACATGATCAGCCCGCCGAGGATGGCCTTGGCCTCCTCGTTCCAGTGCGCTTCCGTGACCTGTCCCGGCGGGTCCATGACCAGCGCCTCTGTCAGGGAGGCCGCATCCTCGCCCAGATCGAGGCTGTCCGGTGCCAGCCGGTCAAGCGGATTGTAGGCGGCAGAGGGCATCCCCGAGACCTCAAACGGATCGAGGACATGGACGGTGCCGAACCGCCGCCGGGCTTCCCCGGCGATCCGGGCATTCTCGCCTTTGGGGTCGATGACCAAAACCGAGCGCTCCGCCGCCAGCAGGTTCGGGATCACAGTACCAACGCCTTTCCCGGCCCGTGTCGGGGCGAGGGTGATCAGATGGGCCGGACCGCCATAGTGCAGCAGCCGTCCGGTGTGCGGGTTGCGCCCGATCAGAAGGCCGTCTTCCCGCTGGAGTTTCTTCAGCTCCTTGCGGTTGGCGAAGCGGGCGGAGCCGTGGCTGTCGCCGGTCAGCCCGAAGAAGGCGTCCGCGCCAGAGGCCATGCGCCAATACTGGAATCCGAAGACGCCACCAACAAAAATGAACGGCCCGAAGACCAGCCACTGCCATGCGCTTTCGCCGGGCGGTTGGTCGAAGAAGGCGAAGACGAACGGCGTGGCGACAAGTGCCCCGATCATCGCGCCGAACAGGACAGCGCCGATCATCCAGCCCAACAGGATAGGCGCGAAGATCAAACGACCGAAGAACCGGAACAGCCCTCCGAAGACGCGCATCACGCCCCGCATCAGGACGGCGTTTCCGGATCAGAGCCGGACGAGGCAGGGGAGGGAGTTCCCCAGTCCGCAAAGGCCTTGCGATCCTGTTCGCGGGGCAGGTTGCGGATCAGCCGGTCGAGCATCGCGGCAGCCCCGGAATCCCGTTCCGCCAGGTCCATGAGCGCACCGCCCAGGATCACCTTGCGCCGCGTGTCGAGTTTGCGCTGTCTGGTGCTTTCCCGGTTCTTCAGCGCTTGGAGCCGGGCCTTGGCCTGGGCATATCGTTTCTCGGCGCGCTCAAGTTCTGTTTCTGCCAAATCTCTACCCTCGCCACCAAATATTCTTGAGGTTGAAGTTGTTCTTGCCAGATCAACCGATAGCGCTTACCCGTAGGCCTGTAAAGGACAAGGGCGCACTTATGCAAACTCTCCACCTGCGGTTCCGAGATTTGCGTGCGATCTCTCTGGGGCAAAGCCCCGGCCGATGGCCATCCCCTTCGCTGCGTGCCGCCGCGACATGGAAGGGCGCGCCGCCCCTTCCAAACCATCCCAGCCCAACCTCAGCGGTTGGATCGCGTCCCGCAAGGTCGCGCCAGCGTCTCGCCCGATGCCCCACGGTGGGGGCCGGTCTGCCGCTGGCGTCTCCCTTGCGGGAGGTTCGTGTCGGTGCGAGCGCGCACCCCGGCAGACCTGACGGTGCCGACACGAACCGGGTTTGCCCCCGGCAAACCGCCAGTGATCTGTCCCCATATCCCGCCCCCCATGAGGCTGGGGATCTGGGGGCAGATCACTGGCAAGCCCGCGCGTCGGAGAGCTGTTGGCTCGCCTCAAGCGGGCTGTCTTTTCCCCTCGGACCGCGCCGGTTCCGGGCGCACTCTTGCGGAGAAAAGACGGCTGATCTGATTGCCAATGTCAGGGCATCGGCACGGATCAGCTGCGGCGCGTGGGCGCGTTTGCTTCACAGGCGAGGGGAGGACGCATGGCCAGCTACCACCTCTCCGTGAAGACGATCAAACGCAGCGCCGGGCGCTCCGCCACGGCGGCAGCGGCCTACCGTGTCGGGGAGCGTATCGAGTGCCTGCGCGAAGGCCGTGTCCACGATTACACCCGCAAGCAGGGCATCGAGGAGACCTTCATCCTGACCCCGAAGGATGCCCCGGATTGGGCGCAGGATCGGTCCCGCCTCTGGAACGAGGCCGAGGCCAGCGAGACCCGTCGCAACTCCGTCACCGCCCGCGAATGGGAGCTGGCCCTGCCGTCCGAGATCAGCGACGAGGACCGGTCGCTGATCACCCGTCAGTTCGCCGAGGAGCTGGTCAGCCGCTACGGCGTAGCTGTCGATGTTGCGATCCACGCGCCGCACCGCGAGGGTGATCAGCGCAACCATCATGCCCATGTGCTGACCTCCACCCGCAAGCTGGAAGCCGGGGGCTTCACAGCCAAGACGCGCATTCTTGATTCCGCGAAGACGGGCGGCGTCGAGATCGAGCAGATGCGTGGCCTCTGGGCCGAGTTGCAGAACCGCGCGCTGGAGCGTGTCGGGGAGGTCAAGCGCGTCGATCACCGGTCGCTTGAGAAGCAGCGCGAGACGGCGTTGGATCGTGGCGACAAGTTGAGCGCTGAGGAACTGGACCGCGACCCGGAGCTGAAGCTGGGGCCAGCGGCCAATTCCATGGAGCGACGCGCGAAGTGGATGGCCGAGCGCCAGGGCCGGGAATACAAACCCGTCACCGAGCGTGGCGCTGTCGTCCATGCCGCTCGCCAGGCACGCGCCGCCTTCCGCGAAATGCGCGAACGCCTGGACATTGCGCGGGAGACTTACGGGATGGCCCGTGAGGAAGGGCAGGGCCGTGTCTCTGCCGGTCTGGCGGCACTCAGGGCCGCGACAGCGAAGGATCGCAGCAGCGAGCGCACCCCGGAGGACTTCCAGGAGCGTCTGGCGCGCGTCGTGGACCGGTCACGGGACCAGGACGACACGCCGAAACCAGACGGCCGCAATTATGCGCGGGAGCTGCTGAAAGAGATCATGGAGAAAGACGCAGGCCGGGACGGTCAGGCGGCGGTTCACAAGTTGGACGGGCACAGTGACCCGGAGCTTGGCGAAGACACCGGGCGCGAGGCGCGCAAGCCGTCCGTCAATGAGCGCCTGAAGGACGTGCTGAACAAGCCGCGCGAGCGGCTGGAACCGGATAACGACCGTGATCATGAACGCGATGATGATGAACAGGAAAACACGCGGGACAGGGACCGTGGCGAAGGCCACAGTCTGTGACGCGGTCTGACAGGGCAAACAGAGGAGACTGAAAAATGGATGAAGTGTTCAACGTGGGAAAAACGTTGCTGCTGGATGGGCAGCCCATGTCCTTGGTTACGCCCGCAGGCGTCGAGGGCTGGATCGATCAAGGGATCAAGTACAGCTATCGCTACGATCAGGTGCGCGATCCGCTCGACGGTCAGATGAAGTACCGCTGCATCTATGAGAAGGATGGGGCGGATGTGCCGTTTGTGCTGGTCAACAGTCCAAGTAGTGGCGATGGGCGCGTGATCCTGTTTGATGATGTGCGGGATCAGCCACCGGTGTTCCATCAGCGACGGTGAGCGATGCTGCGATGCCGCAAGGCCGCTTCGAGCCCATCTTGTAAGTTTTCTGCAATGCGGCCAATGTGGAGAGTACCGTAAAGTGTGGGGCAGTTGAATTTTGGGATTGATGCTGGCAAGGATTTTGGATGTCATCCGCTTCTCCAATCTATCAGCTAAAGGTACGCCTTCTTGGGTTGAGCCCGATGATCTGGCGGCGTGTTTTGGTATCGGATTCGACGACACTGCGTGAACTGCACGGCATTCTTCAGGTTGCGATGGGCTGGGAGGGCATTCATCTGTTCCTCTTCGAGGTTCACGCGGTACAATACGGCTCGTTGGAGTTGCATGCTGGAAACCCGGATGTATCCTTGCAGCAGTTTGGGTTCCGCGAGAACGAACGATTTTCCTACGTTTACGATATGGGGAATAACTGGGAACACGAAATTCGTGTTGAAGCGATTAATCCGCCACCAAAGAAAACCTATCCGGCCTGCATAGGCGGTTCCGGAGCCTGCCCGCCTGAAGATTGCGGTGGTGTATATGGGTATCTTGAACGGCGGGATGAGGCTGACGGCTATGATGCCTGGAATGACATGGGCGTCATGGTTGGTTTCCTTGAAGATGTTGTAGCAGCGAACGCCCCCAATCGGCCGGTATCTGATTTCATGTCTGACGAGGTGGAAGCTGCGATGGAACGGATGGTTGCTCGCAAGCCGTTCGTCGACGGGAAATTCTCACGGGGTGCTGTGAACAAGCGGTTTCGATCCGGAGATCATCGCGACCTGATGCGCCAGCAGATGTGGTAAGGGCCGTCCGAAATGGTTCGGTTCCGGACAGGGCGTAATGATCTGTCCATAAATTATCTTGAACCTGTATCGAACAGGCGTATTATTTTGGACAACATTTCCGGACAGAATTGCAATGCTGTGACCAGAACATTCGCCTACGCCAGAGTATCGACCGTCGAACAGGACCCCGAAAACCAGATCCGGGAGATCGCTGCCGCAGGATTTGCGGTGGAGCCACACCGGATCATTACCGAAACGGTTTCCGGCTCACAGGCCATCGCACAGCGGAAGGGATTTGCGCGTCTTCTGGACAAGATGGAGCGTGGCGATGTTCTTGTCGTGACTAAGCTGGACCGGCTGGGGCGCGATGCGATCGATGTCAGTACGACCGTGGCCAAGCTGGAAGTCTTGGGCATCCGTGTGCATTGCCTCGCCTTGGGCGGCGTGGATCTGACCAGTTCTGCGGGCAAGCTGACGATGGGTGTGATCAACGCAGTTGCCCAGTTCGAGCGAGACCTTCTGATCGAACGCACGCAATCGGGGCTGGCGCGTGCGAAAGCGCAAGGCAAAACACTGGGGCGCCCATCAACCCTTTCGGCTGATCAGCAGGCGCTGGTCCGCGAAAAGATTGCCAATGGCGCGACAGTTTCCTCCATCGCACGCGAAATGGGCACCAGTCGGCAGACAATCATGCGGGCGAGAGATTCAGAACCAATATAATCAAGCAGGCAGACCCCGAAGATGGATATCGAAATCAGCGTCACAATAACTGCGCCAGATGGCACCGCTCACACGGATAGGATCGCCGCATTCTCCAAGGGCATTGAGGCTGCTGGTGACATCGGCCTGTCCATAGAGGAAGGCAAAGCCGTTCTTTTGGGCATCCAGCGGAAAGTTGTTGCCGCGCAATGCGAAGCGTTTTGTATCCAACGTGCCCGCTGTACGTGCTGTGATCGAAAGCTTCGTGGCAAAGGGCGCCGGCAAATTCGATACCGGACGGTCTTCGGTGACATCGCCGTTGAAAGTCCGCGCTTCTATTCCTGCCAGTGCCACAATGGTCCAGCCAAAACTTTCAGTCCTCTGAACGAACTTTTGCCCGACCATATCGCCCCGGAGTTGCTCTGGCTTGAGACGAAATGGGCTTCGCTTGTATCTTTCGGGGTCACGACTAACCTGCTGAAAGATGTCCTGCCGATTGATATGAGGCTAAATCCAGACACCATCCGCAGACATCTGGGGCGTGTGGCCACGCGGATGGAGGCCGAACTTTCTGATGAGCGTTACAGTTTCATTGAAACCAGTCCCCACCAGCGCGCCCAGCTTCCCAACCCTGAGGGCCAAATCACCGTCGGTATCGACGGTGGCTATGTTCGGTCTCGCGACGCGGGTCAGTCGCATTTCGAGGTCACCGTCGGCAAATCCATCCCCACAGATCGCCCGAGCCGCTATCTTGGGCTTGTCCAAAGTCATGATGACAAGCCCAAGCGGCGACTGCATGAAGTTTTGAAGGATCAGGGTTGGCAGGAAAACCATCCAGTGACATTCATGACTGACGGTGGAGACACCGTCATCCACATGGCGCGACACATGGCACCTTCCTCTGAGCATATCCTGGATTGGTTCCACATCACCATGCGCATCACCGTCATGCAGCAATACGTCAAAGGGCTTGCGCATCACAATCCCGCAGAGGCCGAAGCCATTGCCCGCCTGCTGCGCCAGATCAAAGGGTTCCTTTGGAATGGCAACCTTCACAATGGTCAGGCAGCGATCGAAGACCTTGTCATCGATCTGGAAGTTGTCGAGACGGACTATGCCAGCATCAAGGCACTTCGGAAGGCGGCGTCCGAGTTCGAGACCTACATCGCCAACAACGCCTTGATGATCCCGAACTATGCGGAAAGACGACGGTACGGTGAACGCGTTTCAACCGGCTTTGTCGAAAGCACCGTCAACACCGTTGTTGGAAAGCGCTTCGGCAAGCGGCAGCAAATGCGCTGGTCAAAACGAGGCGCGCACCTCATGCTGCAAACCCGAACCAGAGCCCTCGATGGCACCCTGCGCGCCAAGTTCGAGCAATGGCATCCGGCGTTGAAGCCTTCGTCCGAAACCGAAATGGCTGCATGATTGCCCCACACTTTACGGTACTCTCCCAGGACAAGGGGATACGTGCCTGCATCCCAGGCCGGAAGAAACGCAAGACGGCGATCAAATACGATAAGCGGAGATACAAGCGGCGTAACCGCATCGAGATCATGTTCGGCAGGCTCAAGGACTGGAGGCGCGTCGCGACCCGCTATGACCGATGCCCCAAGGTGTTCCTCTCAGCCATCGCCCTCGCGGCTCTCGTCATCTATTGGTTATGAATCCTGACCCTAGGTAGACCTGCAGTCTTTTGCTTGATAGGGGTAGGGCGCATAAAGCCCGCGGAATCGAATTGGACCCGATCAGCGAACGAACCATCTTGGCCCGCGGCGTGCGAAAAGCTGCAACTTGAGGCCTGACACACGACCGCAATCAATCTTGTCCAGACAGATCAGAAAATCCTTGCAAAACCGGGGGCATCCACACACTACCCCTGCAACTCGCGTAAGGTAATTGTTGTCGGGACCATCACACGACGCCAGATCATCGGACTGATCCCCAAAAGCCGAACCTTCAGCTGAACAATATTACAGACAGTGTCCATATCCTGAACGTGCCATCAATAGCCGCACGCGGCACCGGCCCCGCACTTTGCTGTACTCTCTATGAATACCGCAGCATCGCCATCGCCGAGACCCAGGCGCAGATTGCTGCCGTCGAGGAAAAGATTGCTGCCAGCGCGACCGATCAAGCCTCGCAACCAGATCAAAGACCTTTCAAGGTGGTGATGCCGACGGGCAGGGTGGCGGATTGGAGCCCCCCAACAAAGCGGCGCCAGCGGAGACGATAAAGTTCCGCAGCTTTTTCCAAATCAGCCACACCATCTGCATCGATCTTACGAACCGCGCGGCCAGGGCTTCCAACGACCAGAGTGTTGTCGGGGATCTCTTTGCCTTCGGTGACCAGCGCGCCTGCGCCAATTAGGCAGTTTTTGCCAATCTTGGCACCATTGAGGATGGTCGCGCCCATGCCTATCAACGTGCCGTCACCGATGGTGCAGCCGTGGATCATCGCGCGATGCCCGATGGTGCAGTTGACACCAATATGGATGGGGAAGCCGGGATCGACATGCAGCACGCAGTTGTCCTGAACATTCGACCCTGTGCCCAAATAGATAGTGGCATCGTCGGCGCGCAGGATGGCACCAAACCAGATGCTAACGTCGGCCTCGATCTGCACATCGCCGATTAGCACAGCCGTGGGCGCGACGAAGGCTTCGCCCGTGGTGGGGCCACGCGGGCCGATGTTGTCCAAAGTGAATAAATGTGTGGTCATTGTTGCATCTCCTACGCTGTACCGGAGTCCGGGAAGAGGTACAGCAGCGCCACTCATATAGTGCCTTTCTCACGCAGATCTGTAATTTTTTTGGGGTCATAGTTAAGCATTTTGGACAGGATTTCGTCCGTATGCTCGCCCAGCATTGGCGGCGGCAGGCGAACACCAAACTCATGGCCTTCCATGCGGATCGGTGTGCGCATTACCTTTGCTTTCACATTTGGCGCAGCGCTGTGGTTAATCTCTTGAACTATACCCCGCGCCTGGATGTGGGGGTCGTCGAACACTTCGGGGATGGTGTTGATCGGTCCGCAAGGTATCCCGGCCGCCTGCAAATCTGTAAGCCATTGGGCTGAAGGTTTTTTGGCCAATTCTGCACGAATCTCGATCAAAGCGGCGTCACGATTGGTTAGCCGAAGGGTGTTGGTGACAAAGCGCGGATCATCGGCCAGATTGGGCCGTCCGATGGCCTGACAAAGGCGTCGGTACTGACCATCGTTACCCACGGCTAGATTTATGTGGCCGTCAGCGGTGGCGAAGGTCTCATACGGAACGATGTTTGGATGGGCATTGCCCAAACGCCCCGGATGAACACCACCGACAAGGTAGTTGGACGCCTGATTGTATAACCACGCAGCCTGACAATCGAGCAACGAAATGTCAATGTGCCGCCCGACACCGGTTTGGTCGCGTTCACGGAGCGCGGCCAAGATAGATACTGCCGCATACATCCCTGACATGATGTCCGAGATCGGCACCCCTACCTTCATAGGCTGTCCCGCGGCCTCTCCGGTAATGCTCATCAGGCCACCCATGCCCTGAACGACGAAATCGTAGCCGGGCCGCTCGGCATAGGGACCAGTCTGTCCAAAACCCGTGATCGAGCAATAAACAAGACGTGGGTTGCGTGCGTGGACCGACCCCCAATCCAGTCCACGACGCTTGAGATCACCAACCTTGAAATTCTCGACCAGAACATCGCTTTTATCGATAAGATCATGGATGATTTCAAGGCCATCGTCTGATCCTATATCAACTGTCAAAGACCGCTTGTTACGGTTTGTGGACATGAAATAAGCACTTTCGCGGGTGTCGTTTCCATCCCGATCCTTCAGGAAGGGTGGGCCCCATCCGCGAATGTCATCACCGATGCCTGGCCTTTCAATTTTGACGACATCCGCCCCCAAATCGCCCAAGGTCTGCGTGCAACTTGGCCCTGCAAGAATGCGCGAGAGATCAAGAACCCGCAGGCCGTCAAGCGGCAAAGTCATGGGTTTCCCCTCTGTTCAGAGATGATCACCCCGGGGTTCATAATTGACTTGGGATCAAGTGATTTCTTTGCCGCAGTGAATGCAGCGCCGATTGGCGCCGGGCGCTGTTTTTCATACCAAGGCATGTGCAGTCTGCCAACGGCATGGTGGTGGGTGATCGTGCCCCCTGCCTTCATCACAGCATCATAGGCGGCGATTTTAATTTCCATACACTGCTCGCCCATTCGCTCACGGTCTGGAAGGCAATGGAACGTGAAGTACGGCGCGGGGCCATTGGGATAGACGTGGGTAAAGCGACAAGTGACGGTGCCCGCCCGACCGGTCACCCGCTTGATCGCTGCATTCACTGTCTCGATGACCGAGCTGTGCAGTTCTTTGAAATTGTTCCAGCACACAGCCGTTTCAAAGGTCTCACGACATATTCCGCGCGAAGTCATATGCTCACGATAATATGGGCCGCGAATGAAGGCATTGCGCCATTGACCAGCCACGCTGTTGCGTCCCTGTTCTGTCTCATCCACTGGAGTTCCCCCAAATTCTCGGCACAGATCAACAGTTAAGTCCATCAGCTGATCCACCGGGTAATGTGAGCTTTCATATCCCAAGACTAGGATGGGACGGCTACCATCGAAAGCTCCGGTCAATTTAGCTTCAAGCGCATCGATGAGGCGGCAGTTCGCTGGGTAAAGTCCAGATTGTGAGATCGCACGGACAGCTTCGACGCCCTGATCGTATTCAGCGAAGGTAACTGTCTTGCTTGCCTTGTGCTTGATACGGGACAAGACTCTGATCCAAGCTTCGGTGATGATTCCAACGGATCCTTCTGTGCCCATCACATAACGGTCGGGTGACGGACCAGCGCCAGAGGCGGGCAAACGGCGGCTTTCGCTGATGCCGCTTGGCGAAACCATGCGGATATTTTCGACATAATCGTCGATGTAGGTGCCGTGTGTCGCATAGTGACCGGCAGCCCTGGTTGCGATCCAGCCGCCCAGAGTCGAAAGCTCAAAGCTTTGGGGATAGTGACGCAAAGTGGCGTTATGGGTTTTTAGCTGTGTTTCTAGGTCGGGTCCATACACCCCCGCCTGCACACGCGCAGAACGCGACACTGGGTCGAATTCCAAAATCTTGTTCAAGTACCACATGTCGATGGTCACCACACCGGCATAGGTTCCGTTGATTTCAGGATTCACACCGCCGACGACACTCGATCCGCCGCCAAAAGGAATAACCGCCGCACCAATGTCACCCGCCCAATCGATAAGCGCGCGTACATCCTCTTCATTACGCGGATAAGCAACCACATCTGGGGCATTGCGGAAATCACCGCGAAACATCTTGGCGCTGTCAAGAAATGACCGACCGTAGCTATGCAACGCACGCTCATACCGATCTGTGCGGCAAATATCTTTGATTGTCTCTGGAAAATGGGTAATTCTGCTCTCTGGCATATCGATGGTATCAAGCGTTGGTGCGGGCTTTACGTCGAATGCATCAACCTCGAAGGTACGGTGCCAAGTATCCAGTACCGGCTTCATCTCTTCGGGTGTGGCGCTTTGATCCTCAAAGCCCCAAGCATAGAATTTTCTACGTCTCTCGGTCATAGCTGTCCCCTTAAGGATTTTTTTGACATACAATTTGTCAATTAATGCTGCACTGAATTTACTATTTCACTTAATTTATTGACTTACAACTAAGTTATTCTTAGTCTTTGGTTGAGTTTTTCTTACCTTAGGTTGCGTCGATGGATCCTAAATTACCACCACTAAATGCACTGCGTACTTTCGTCATGGCAGCGCAAACAGGAAGTTTTGTCAGTGCTGCTAATGAGCTGAGTGTGACGCCCGCAGCGGTGAGTCGTTCGATTAAATCGCTTGAGGATTATTTGGGGTGCAGCCTTTTTCACCGGATGCACCGACAGATATCCTTAACCCACGAAGGACGGAATTACGCTGATAGTCTAGCCGACGTCTTTGATGAAATTAGTTTGGCCACACATAATCTGGTCGGAAAAAATGCCGATCGACCCCTTGTTATATGCGCCTACCCCAGCTTCATCGTTAGCTGGCTAGTCCCCCGCTGGTCACGGTATTTGCAATCTCATCCAGACGCGCAACTTCGGATTGTCACCACTCTTAGTCATGAGATTCATTTCGAACAGAAGGGCATCGACCTTGCAATACTTTCAGATAGTTTAGAGGATCAAAGATATATTTCGTCGCGGTTGTTTGAGACGAATTTGGTTCCGGTATGTCGGCCGGATTATCTCCCGCCTAATACGTTGATCAGCGATGTTGCCGATTGGCAAAATGCACTTTTACATTGCGAAACCCGGCCCAAAGATTGGGAAAGATGGTCAAATGCAAATGGCATTCATGTTGATACAAAGCGTGGTCAATGGTTTGAAAACGCGTCGATGATGTACGAAGCAGCCATGAGCGGGCTTGGAATAGCTATCGGAATCGAAGCCCTTCTGGACCGTGAATTCTCGTCAAACCGCCTTGCCCATGCATTCAGTGATAACAAAGCAATCGTTTGCCCCTTTTCGGTAATCCGACCGAAAGCGACTGAAACCCATCCGTTATTCCCTACCTTCATGTCTTGGCTACAACAGGAGATTTAGAGTGCCCTACCTGTTGTAAGCGGTCAAAATCCGGGGAGCTTCCTGTTAACTACTGGCCTGAATTGTCTCGCCAGCAATCAAACCAATAGCCATGCAGCTCAGATTGGTATTTCCGCTCAGGATTGTTGGCATGATCGACGCATCCGCGACACGCAGGTTTTCTACGCCGCGTACCCGCAGGGCGCTATCAACCACAGAGCTATCATCGTTACCCATGCGACATGTGCCAACGGGGTGATAGACGGTTTCCGCGTTTTTTCTGATCCAGCGACGCACCACCTCGGGATCGGTGCTTAATGCATCTTTATCAATCGCCTTATCTAGATATGTCCGCATGGCTCCACTTTCGACGACATCCACCATACGGGTAACGCCATCAGCCAGCATATCAAGATCCTTCGAATGGGACAAAAACCGCGGATCGATAAACGGAGCATCATTCGGATCGGCGGAGGCTAGCCTGATTTCGCCAACACTTTGTGGGTTGAGCTGGCAAACACGCAAAGCAAAACCGTTCTTTGGATGTTGTTCTCCTTTCGGCGGCCACTTTAACGCCAAGACAAGATGAGTTTGAAATTCAGCTTGGTCAGGACGATCGGTCCCCCAAAAGGCACCCGCCTCAATCCCTTGTGTCGCAGCACTTCCCGTACCTTTGAGAAGATATTGCGCGCCGGCTAGGGCGCTGTGGCAAAGGCCCTCGTAGGGTCGAAAATATTTGGTATAAGTGTCAACGCCCTGCGTCGCCCAACGTATTGAACAATCCAGATGGTCACGCAGGTTCTGACCAACCTCAGGAGCATCAATGATGGGGGTTATCCCCGTTTCGCGCAAATGCGTCGAAGGCCCAATTCCGGACAACATCAAAAGCTGCGGTGTGCCAATTGACCCCGCGCTTAAGATTACTTCGCTATCGGCACGGAGCAGTACTTCATCAGAGCCTTTTTTAACTACAACACCACAAGCTGCACCATTCTCTAGGTGGACCCGCCGTACTGGCAATCCGGACAGAACGGTCAAGTTGCTCCGACCACTCGCTTTCTTAAGGAACATTGACGCGCCATGGCGTTTGCCATACGCGATGTTCACATCAAAGTAACCAGCACCCGCCTGATTTTCGCCGTTGAACCCTTCATCGTTTTGCCCAATGCCCGCTTGCTCACAAGCCTCAATATAGGCCTCGGACAAGGTATGGCCGGTCAATCGCCGCGATAGCTTTATTGGCCCATCCTGTCCGCGCCCGTTACGGCTCACTAGGGGTAGAGCGCTACAATCTTCGATTTCACGCAAAACCCGATACATGTTTTCGGGCCCCCACTCAGGAGAGGAAACAGCCGCCCATTTTTCGTAATCGCTACGGGCACCCTTGATAGCAATCATAGAATTGATGGAAGACGATCCTCCGATCACCTTGCCACGCGGTATATAAATTTTGCGTGCCTCAAGCTCAGGCTGGGCCGTGGTCGAGAATTTCCAGTTATAGGCCGCGCCATTATAGAGCAGTCGTACCCCGGCAGGCATCCTGATGAGCAAGGATTTATCACTCTTTCCCGCTTCGATCAGTGCCACACGTGCTGTCGCATCTCGACTTAGGCGTTCCGCCAAAGCGCATCCGGAAGAGCCCGCGCCGACGATTATATAATCGTAAATTGCACTTTCTTTCATTCGTTGTCTCCTAGTAAATGATCCAAAGAACAATTCCAGGCATCGTAAAACACGCCGCGACGGTCACCAGTTGAATCAAAACGAAAGCCGGTGCTGCGGCGTAAATTGTTCGCAAACTAATGGACGGCGGTGCTACTGACTTCAGGAAAAATATGTTATATCCGAATGGTGGCGTCAGATACGCAGTTTCCAAAACCAGAATGACGAGGGCACCGATCCAAACTAGATTAACATCAAGCGCAGTCAGTACGGGCAAAAACACCGGCATGACCAAAAACAGAATACCGATAGGGTCGATGAAAAATCCCAATACAAAGATTGTGGCAAGCATAACCCCAATCACGACCCCCGGTGAAACTCCCAAGCTATCTATCAAGGCACGCACAACCTCATCACCACCAATACCTGAATAAACAGAGACCAGAAGCAATGAATTGAGGGCAATCCACAACACCATTGTCGTTTGCTTGGCGGCCTCGACCGCCGCTTCAAAAATACGCTTCAGATCGATGGTGCCCAAAATCAATGCGATGATCATACTTGCTGCGGCCCCGATCGCAGCCGCTTCTGTCGGTGTGGCAATGCCTGCGAACAAGGATCCCAAAACTGCAAAAACGACCAAAACGGATGGCACAGTCCGCAAATAGATACGCACACGTTCTTTTGGTTCGATATGTCCCATCATACTGTCATCAGCCGCAGGGCACAGATTTTTATCCAACCAGCAGCGAACAACTATATAGGCAACGAGAAAGAATACCATCACGGCACCGGTCGATAAGCCTACCGCAAACATTTTACCCACTGAAACGCCTGATAACCCGCTAAAGACGATTGCAAGAATGCTTGGAGGAAAAAGCTGGCCAAGTGCCCCACCAACCATAATGACACCCAACGCGATTTTCTCATCATAGTTCCGGCTTAACATCGCAGGCAAAGCTATCTTGGTTGAAGTAATCACACCAACCGCGCTGACGCCTGACATGCAGCCGATTCCAGCGCAGACGAAAATTGTCCCGATAGCCAACCCGCCTCGAACTTTGCCGATTATCAAATACATTGCGCTATAAAGGTCGTCGGCAATACCACTTCGAACAAGTATCGATGCCATGAACATAAAGAACGGCAATGAAACCAAAGAGGTATTCTGCATCCCCGAGTAAACTTGACTGCCCAGAATAAAGATCGAAGCAGGACCCCAGACAAAATAGCCGAAAGCCAGTGAGACAATGCCAACTCCAAAGGCAATTGGCACGCTGAAAAACAACACGATGATCACCGATAGGAAAAGCAGAACGGTAAGGAGCGCAGGGTCCATAATTGGTTTCTCTTTTTAGTCAATAAGAGTTATTTTTGTGGTAGAGAGGGATCGTTACCCTGTGTGGTTCGGATAAACGACGCTAACGCCTGCAAGAACATCGTTCCGACCGCCACGATCAAGAGAAACGACAAAGGCCATACAGGTGGATCCCAGGGCGTGTTCGAAGTCTCCAACATCAAAATGGAGTCAGTGGCACGCTTCCAAATAACTTTAAGAAAGATAGCCGAGTATATGCAGATAACCAGACTAACAGTTCCGGCAAGGATCAAATTCATCCGGCGCGACAAAAGGCTATTGATAAAGTCGATGGCAACATGTCCACCCGTGCGCAGGTTGTCAGCCGCACATAGTAGAAAAATGGAGCCGAACAAGATCTGCACAAGTTCTCCCGTCCATATCGTAGGTTGGGACAGTACATAACGCGCAAAAACTTCGTAACATGCGGCTATCATCCCCGCGATCAGCGCAAGTGTCGCCAAATACGACAGGTATTTTGATGTTCCATCCACTAATGAAAGTAATTTCTGCACGCTCCCGCCTCCCTTTTTTAATTGTTGGGAACGGGCATTACTGCCCGGGCCCTTTTTCTTAGTTCAGACAATAATATTCAGGTTTCAGGGCGCTTCGACAGCGTAGCCAAGCTTGGTCAAAAAATCCATGCGCGACTGCTGGATCACACGAAAGTCTTCTGAGTTGGGCGAATACTTTTCGCGAACGACTTCATAACGGGCTTTCTCGAATTTTTCGATCTCGCCCTCTGGCCACGTAAGAAACTCAACTCCCGCTTCCTCCAGCTTCTTCACAATCTCGCCCTCTTCAAGACGTGACTGCACAAAGAAATCATCGCTTGCGGCCCGCAAAGAGTTGTCCACAATCTCTTTCAGGTCGTCAGGCAATGCGTTCCATGAATCCAGGTTCACAATCCAATCCGAAGACCCGCCCATCGTGAATTTTGGGTTAATGACATATTTGGTAACTTCATGCCAACCAAAGCCGTAATGAACTGGTGTGGATACAAATTCGAACGCATCAATCGTTCCGCGTTGCATGCCGGTATAGATGTCTTCAGATGCCATGCTAACCGGAGAAGCGCCAAATTTGGAAAGGGATTCAGCGGTCAAACCTGCAGTGCGAATTTTGAGACCTTTAAAATCTTCAAGAGACTCAATCTTCTTGTTGGACCAGATGTTTTCGCCAAGCAGTGTCGAAACGCCTAGGTAGTAAAAGTTGTTCCGCTCACCAACTGGCCGAAGCAATTCTTTACCGCCGCCGGAATAGAACCATTCTAAGGCTTGCTGATCATAGAGACCTGCGGGCCATTCGTTAATCCCCTGCAAGGCAGGTTCCTTACCAGCGTAATAGAGTAAGAAAGTGTTGCCGAGATCTAGCGCACCAGCGCGCACAGCCTCTGTTACTTCTGGCGAAGCAACCACTTGCCCTGCTGGAAAGACCTGGATTTTCATACGCCCAGCAGAGGCTTTCTCGACCCGATTGGCGAAGTTTACGACGAGCGAGTTGTATTCTGACATCCCCGTGCTCGCGTAAGTCTGCATGCGCCATTCAACATCGGCTGCTGACGCCTGTAAGGGGCCAAAAGTCAACGCAGCTGCAAAGGCTGACAGCGCTATTGATTTCAACTTGGTTTTCATTTTTCTCTCCCTGTTTGATTTTAGTCTTATTTTGATATGACGCACAACGCGTCAGATCCTATCCTCCGATCGTTTGTTGAGTGACAAATTTTGTTGCCAAAAACTGGGCGACGGCCTCCGCTCCGCCTTCTGTACCCACTCCGGAATCTCCGATCCCACCAAAGGGAACCTCGGGCAAAGCCAATCCTAGATGATTGATGCTCACCATACCGGCCGCAATCCCCTTGCCCAGCTTTGCAACTGTCGCGGCACTTCCGGCGAAAGCATACGATGCTAGCCCGAATTCAAGACGGTTTGCTTCCTCCAGCGCTTCATCCAGAGTGTTGAATGGATTGATCAAAGCAACTGGACCAAACGGTTCTTCATTCATAATACGCGCAGCAATCGGGACATTTGTGAGAACTGTTGGTGCATAGAAGAACCCTTTGTTGGCGATACGATTTCCACCTGTGCAAAGCTTGGCGCCTAGTGACACTGCCTCATCCACCAACTCGGAAACTGAATCGACCCGCTTGCGATTGATAAGCGGCCCCATTTCTGTTGCGGGATCAAGCCCATCGCCAACGACCAACTCTGCGCATTGTTTGACAAACTTTTCAACAAAACGATCGAAGACCTTCTGTTGAACCAGGAAGCGCGTAGGCGACGTGCAGACCTGTCCGCCGTTCCGGAACTTTTGAAGCACCATGAATTTCACAGCAGCCTCGATATCGGCATCTTCAGCAACAATAACGGGTGCGTGGCCTCCGAGCTCCAGCGTCATGCGTTTCATATGGCTTGCAGCCATAGCCCCAATTTGCCGCCCGACCTGTGTCGATCCTGTAAAGCTGATTTTACGGATCACACGATGCGGTATCAGATGGCCAGAAATCATTGGTGGATCGCCATAAACCAAATTGATTGTATTCCCCGGCACGCCTGCGTCAACAAAGGCACGCACAAGTTCAGCAGGTGAGCCGGGCGTATCTTCCGGCCCCTTCAGCACAAAGGAACAACCCGCCGCCAAACCCGCTGCCAGCTTGCGCACACATTGATTGATGGGAAAATTCCACGGCGCAAATGCCGCTACTGGCCCGACTGGCTCGCGTAACGTGAGCTGAAGCACTTCGGCATTGCGCGCAGGAATAACCAACCCGTATGTCCGGCGCGCCTCTTCAGCGCTCCATTCTATGAATTCGGCACCGGCTAGAACTTCGGCCTTGGCCTGCGCCAATGGCTTCCCTTGCTCTAGCGTTAATATCCCGGCGATCATGTCAGCGCGCTCACGCAGAATAATCGCGGCATTTCGCAATATATTCGAGCGGGTATAAGCTGACATAGCCCCCCACTCCTCAAACCCAAGCTGCGCGGATTCCAGAGCGGCATCCAAATCACTTTTAGTTGCGACAGCTACTTTACCTATCATTTGTTCGGTAGCGGGATTCAAAACATCCAGGGCCAAACCTTCGCCGCCCGGACACCACTTGCCGCCAATAAAATGCTGAACCTCTGAATAGCTCATATTTTACAAATTCCCAATTGAGGTCGCTTCAACAACAGTTTATTTTTCTCACGCATATTTTGCACTCCAACTTAGACCATCTGATCGAATGGTAGGTCTATAGGACTGGTCTAAAAGGTGTGCTCCCATACAACTTCCAATCAGCTCGGCGATTACAGCATCAGTCTCAAATGGCCCTCGTCCGATCTTGACCACTCACTGATGACTTCATATCACAGCGAAAAGCTGACTAAGTTTGCAAGCTCTCACTACTTCTCGCAGCTGACAAACGAGTAAATATTAACCCTTGAGCAACTTTATGTTACCTACGCTGATAGTCTCTTGGTCCCGCATTCCCCAAGTAGCGCGCTGATTTCGCTGTCCTGAACTTTGTATTACTTATATAAAACATGGTGTTGATGACTGCGAGGGCAGTGTCCCATCGGATGGTGTAAGAGGCCGCGCGCGGCGCTTGATGAAGCACCGGCGCATCTCGTTCGCGTTGCAGGGCTTTGTCAGGTTGCTGATGTCAGGCTGAGTTTATTGGTGACGGCGAAGGTCACGCAGTCAATTCGTTGGAATAACCGGTCCACAGCGAGAGTGCGTCGTTCCTAGCGTGGCGGTAAGATTCTGCGGACAGGCGGTGGCGCTTCGGGCGAAACAGACTGGTGGCCTGATCATGCACAGATAGAAACTGCTGTGCTTGGCGCGGGGATTTAAACCGACCCATGATCTTCTCGCGTCTTCGTGTATGCCGGTGGGAGGCCTCGCTTCGGTTGTTCAGATGGGGTGGTTGCCGTCCTCCCCAAACGGCATCGAATTGTGCCAGGATCGTGGTGTTCAACGTCACGAAAAGGAAAGGACGGCAAATGAAAGATACAATGATCGGCGTGGACCTGGCAAAGAACGTTTTTCAGCTTCACGCAGCCAGCATGACCGGACACCTGAAATTTCGTAAGAAGCTGTCCCGTCCACAG
Organism: Roseovarius mucosus DSM 17069; assembly: GCF_000768555.3. Lineage (GTDB taxonomy): Bacteria > Pseudomonadota > Alphaproteobacteria > Rhodobacterales > Rhodobacteraceae > Roseovarius > Roseovarius mucosus. The sequence goes on along the minus strand of NZ_KN293989.1, from coordinate 3,797 downwards.
TTTAGGGAGTTTATTTCTGCGCAACCGCCGGCCGTCCTCGTCATGGAGGCATCTGGCAGTGCCAATTACTGGGCTCGCGAGTTGACCCGCTTGGGCCACGAGGTGAAGCTGATCGCGCCGCAATACGTGAAACCGTTTGTGAAGCGCCAGAAAAACGATGCTACCGACGCGGAAGCTATCGTCATCGCGGCGCAACGGCCGGAGATGAGGTTTGTTCCGCCCAAGTCCGAGAACCAACAGGCCCGCGCGATCCTGTTCCGGAGCCGGGAGCGTTTGGTGAATCAACGCACCGAGCTGGTAAATGGTCTGCGATCAGTCCTTTACGAGTTCGGGCATACAATCCCGCAGGGCATCGGAAACTTAAGCCGCGGGAATGAGATTCTGGAGGATCCGAATTGCGATCTTCCAGACCTGGTCCGCCAGGAGTGTCGAGACCTTTTCGAGCTGATTGAAGAGATCACTGTACGGATCGACGCCAAGTTGAAACGGATCAAAGCTTTGTCCACCGAGACAGATACGGCCAAACGTCTTCAGACGATGCCCGGCGTTGGTCCGTTAAGCGCCCTCGCCATTGAGGCCTTTGCTCCACCACTGGAGACATTCAACTCAGGCCGCGACTTTGCTGCCTGGCTCGGTCTCGTGCCGCGGCAACATTCATCAGGAGGAAAGCCTCGTCTGGGGCGCATGTCGAAGGCGGGCCAGCCTGACATCAGAAGGCTTCTGATCATCGGTGCGATGTCGCGTTTGAGTTGGTTAGGCCGAAAATCCATTCCCAAAGGGTCCTGGCTGGAACGCATGCTCGCGCGCAAACCCAAGATGCTGGTCGCAGTTGCGCTGGCCAACAAGATGGCCCGCGCCCTATGGGCCATGCAAACAAAGAAGGAAAATTATAGGGATCCGACGCAGACCGTCGCTGCATGAACACGGTGCAGCACAGGATGGATCAACGTCGGTGAAGGAGGTGTGAGAAGTCAATGACCTGAATGGGCAGAATGATCGAACAGATCTGGATCGGTAGAACCAGGATAAGGGAAAGAGCACCAAAGCTCGATGTTTAGGTCTGGACCTGATCCGCAGATCACCATCCCGGCCCGCGGCTTCTGAAAGCGCCGCGTTCAAAGGCCTGACAGAAGCTCGCACTCGATCACCAGTTCAGTTTACACGGTTTGAAAAACTTCTTGCATCACGGACGGCAACCACAGAAGCCCTTGTGCGACCAGTGACCCAGCCCGGGCACGAGCTCTCGCTTAGCCGTTCCATATGAGCGAAGCTTGTCCGTCACCAGCACACGGGGTTGGCCCCAACGTTTCATCAGTTTGCGGAGAAATCGGCGGGCCGCGGCCTTGTTGCGTCGGGACTGGATCAGGATTTCGAGCACGTCGCCCTTGGCGTCGACGGCCCGCCAAAGCCAGTGGCTTCGTCCCTTGATTTGGATAACGACTTCATCGAGATGCCATTTATCTGCCGGCGCTGAACGGTCACGGCGGATCTTTGCGGCAAACTGGTGCCCGAACCGGCTCACCCAATCCCGGATCGTTTCGTACGACACTGTAACCCCACGTTCAGCCAACAGGTCTTCGACGTCGCGCAGGCTCAGAGCGAAACGGTGGTAGGCCCAAACGGCGTACCCGATGACGCTCCGTGGAAACCGGAAGCCTTTGATCCGGGACAAATCTTTGGTGTTCAGCATGACAAAAACTACCCCGCCGATGCGGCGTCAGCAACCTGACAAAGCCTGCGCGATGGCGTCGACAAATGGGCCTGCTTCCGCTGCCCCTGCGGGTGCGGCGAGACCATTAAGCTGTCCCTCAGCAAAAACCGGAGACCCAGGTGGACGGCCATATCAGACTGGCTGAAACGCCCGGCGATCTCGCCTTCGGTCCGGCAGACAAACGAGTGTCGGTGTCACTTCTGGATCCGGCAAGGGCGGATCGATTGGTGCAAGGACAGCCCTCGCAGAACATGCAAAGACGCTGTCCAGCGCAAATAAGGTCCCTGGCATGGACGCTGCAGTTTCTGAGCGTTTGCTCTATCGAACTGCCAAAGTTCTTTGCACACCAGGGGCGAAGGTTTATCTTCTACCCCTTGCCGAAGCAGATCAAGGGAGTGTGACGCCGTCGAGATCGCTCGGTTTGAGGCGATAGCGGATAACGTTGCCCTCATGTAGGCCCGCGAGTTGCTCAGCCACGTATGCGACGACGCCTTCTTGGTCGGCTTCTGGGACACCTGCCTCGGCCGCCATCTTCATAAGATCCTCATGCCGAAAGCCCTTGAATTCAAGAACGCGATAGTGTCCCAAGGAATGGTGTAACTTTGTTCTTCGGCCTTGGCTTGGCCGCAGTTACAGGGCGGCGATTGTCGCCGGGTCCATTGGGGTAGTGTCGCAAATGGCGGCGACGGTTTCCAGTGTCATGTAGCGCCGCGTGATCGCCCATTCATCATTTTGCTCCAGCATCAGTGCTCCGACCAATCGTGTGACTGCGGCTTCATTGGGAAAGATCCCGACGACGTTGGTCCGCCGCTTGATCTCTTTGTTGAGGCGTTCAAGCGGGTTGGTGCTGTGAATCTTGACCCAGTGCTCGCGGGGGAAACTCTTGTAGGCCAGCACGTCATCCTCCGCACGGCGCATCAGCTCTGCAAGCTTGGCATGCCGCGGTTCGAAGGCGTCGAGCAACTTGGCCCAGTGCTCTTTCGAAGCTGTGAGCGTGTCTTGGTCGAAGGCCGTCCGGAGCGCCGCAGTGACGATGGGCTTGTCCTTCTTGCCGACGCAGGCAAGTGCGTTGCGCATAAAGTGGACGCGGCAGCGCTGGACTGTCGCACCGAGCACCTTTGCGGCGGCGGCTTTCAGTCCCTTGTGGTCGTCGGCGATGATTAGACGGGTGCCGCGCAGTCCGCGATCGGCCAGAGAACGCAAGAACTCGTCCCAGAAGACCTCGGCCTCACTGGGCTGGACAGCGATGCCCAGAACCTCGCGGCGTCCATCCAGATTAACCGCCACGGCCACTATGGCAGCGACGCTGACGATCCGACCGCCGCGGCGGACCTTGATGTAAGTCGCGTCAAGCCAGAGATAGGGCCATTCGCCTTCCAGCGGGCGGTTCAGGAATGCATCGACGCGTTCATCAATTTCGCCGCAGAGCCGCGAGACCTGGCTCTTCGATACGCCAGTCATTCCCATCGCCTTGACCAGATCATCCACGGAGCGCGTCGATAGGCCCTGAACATAGGCCTCTTGAATGACGGCCGTCATGGCTTTCTCCGCCGCCCGGCGGGGCTCAAGGAACTCGGGCAGGTAGCTGCCTTTACGCAGCTTTGGGATCTTTACGTCGACCCTTCCTGCACGCGTCTCCCAAGCTCGGGACCGGTATCCGTTGCGATGGTTCATGCGGTCGCTGCTTCGCTCGTGCGCGCTGGCACCGCAGAGCTGATCGACATCCAGCGCCATGAGGCGGTCGGCGACGAACCCGAGCATCTCGGCAAGCAGGTTGCTGTCAGATGACTCCGACAAAAGCGCACGCAGTGCGGCAGTATCTGACAGACTGTTCTTGGTCATGGTCGTTCTCCTCGGTCAAAGTTGGGTCCGCAAACCAAACCTTAACCGAAGAACAACCATGGCCGCCAAGCGACTGACCTGCCCCCCGCGAGATCCCTCACTTTAATGTAGAGTTTGCTCAACCATGAAGGAGCAAACATATGCGAAAGAGCCGTTTTACCGAGGCGCAGATTATTGGGATGATTAACAGGCTGCTGAAAAAGTCGGCCCTCGACGCGGTTATGAGAACATGATTCACTTCCGG
>NZ_KN293988.1 GCF_000768555.3 Roseovarius mucosus DSM 17069 | reverse complement strand
GGACACACAAGGGCTTGAACAACCGGATCGAGGGCTCACACCGACCAACGCGAAGGCGAGAGAAGATCATGGGGCGCTTTAAGTCCCAACGACAGGCACAGAGATTCCTCGCCGCCCATGACCAGATCAACACCCTCTTCTGCCCACGCCGCTATCGTCTCACCGTCTTTTCAAACCGCCACGCACGGGCCGACGCCTTCAGCCTGTGGGACGAATATGCGCTAGAGATGACCGCATGAGCGGTCACGCCCCGCACCCTTGCGCCCACGATCACGCAACTTGGCAATGCCTTTGACGGAAATACTACTTTGTTAGTGAACGTTAGAGATGCGTACCGGTCCTGGAGTCCTGCGGTCACAATCGCGCTCGGAACATTGCAATTTTGGCCGGCACTTAATTTTTGAGGATTGAAATGACGTCTGACGGAGGCGCCTTTTCACAATGCTACGATGTGATTGTCCCAAGCCACTGAACTTTGTGCCAGTGGTTCAGAATGTGAGCCGTCCAGCGCAAGCATGCCTCCCAGACCGTCACCGAGGAGGAAACCATTCGCACGCGGCGCGAGGCCGCAGACATCGGCGCGTGCGAGCGCGCCGAGGAAGCGACCCTCGGGCGAGAAGCGGTGCAGCCGTCCGCCGCGTGGAGAGGTGATGGCCACCTGCGCGCCATCCCCGCTGAAGGCGACGCTGCCGGCATAGCCCTGCATGGCGATTTCTGCACCCAACGGTGCCTCGGCCAATAGAGGCTCACCGCCGCGCCGGTGCAGGCCGAGGAGTGGCGGTGCGGCACCGTCTGCGCCTTCCCACTGCATGGCAAAGGCCAACAGCCCGTCGTCGCGCAGAGCAAGATGCCGGATGGAATTGTGATGCAGGTTATTGGGCAGTTCCACCCGCTCTAGCAGGTCACCCGCGAAGTCGAGATAGCTCAGGTTCGGGCGCATCGTGTCGATATTGAGCTTGGTGCGGTCCGTGCTGTCGGTGGCAATGCCGCCATTGGCAACCGCCAACGTGGCCCCATCGGGCAGGAGGCATATCTCATGTGGTCCAATGCCGCCCGAAGAAAACTCTCCGATCCGTCGATAACCTACCGCCACGTCCCAGACGCCAACGCGCCCCGCGCTAGTGGCGCTTTCCTGCTCCGCGGTGAAGAGCCGCGTGCCGTCGCGGTCATAGCAGCCATGACCGTTGAACTGACGACCCTCGGGTGGGCGTAGGTATTGGCGCACTCTGCCTGTCACGCAGTCGATCACGAGCGCATAGGTACCCGGACGTCGGGCAAAGGCAACCGCTTCGGCGTGGATGGGGTGGCCTGCCCCTGCGTGGCCGCGCGCGGGCAGGGCAATTATAAATAGGCTTAGCCCATTCCCATCCAGCCCGTGCAACGCAAAGCTTCCCGAAGCGTCGCGGGCTGCCGCCAGATAGGCTGGATTGCCTGCTGCTGCCCAGCCGAGATGCGGCGTGGCCCCCGTCGCGAGAAGCGAGGCGATAAAGGCGCGGCGCGTGGTCATGGCTTTAGTCTCCGTCCTGTGCGTTGAAGCCCGGTGCGATCCCGAGTCGTGTGCCGATCTCTTCGGCGATGGCCTCATGTAGGGCCTTGACCGCCTGTTGCAGCACCTCGACGCGCAGCCGCGCTTGCGGGTAGGTGACATCCTGAAAGGAAGGGTCCTTGATCGCTTCGGCGGTCTTCTCCAATTGCACCAGCGCGGCGTCGCTCTTGGGCAGATCCCAATCGGCAAGCGCGGTCGCCAGACTATGCGCGGCCTGCGCGGCGAGCCACACTTGCCTCAGGCTGCGGCCCGAGCGGCGTGCCTCGGCCAACGCCGGGCGCGGGCGCGCGAATGTCCCCAATGGCAGGCCGAGCCGCTTGTTCGCGGTGAACTCCAGCGTGCTCAGGACTTGCGTGTAGAGCGCGCGTTGCGCTTCAGCTGTCATTGTTCCCTAATTAATCAGAATCCGGCCTGAAATTGTCCCATGGAATCAATAGTGATTTGTACCCTTAATTTTAATATTGTACCGTTAATTACCATACTGTACCCTTAATTGCCAGACGGTTGAAACTGTGGATAACCTAACCGCTTCGTGTAGCGCGCCAACAGATATTGCCCTTCTAGGGAGCGTAAAACGTTTAGTGTCGGCCTGCAGTACGGGCTGTGGAAATATTGTAATTAGGGGTACAATCTCGCCCCAAATCGCCCTGAATCCACAGAATCTGATTAATTAGGGTACAGTGACACCCGGCGTGGGCGGAACGGCGCAGCAGTCGGCCGGAAGGGGTGAGGACAGCGGAATATCCGAGCCCCACCAGCAACCAGGCTGTCAGAAGGATGGACCAGCCAAGGCCCGCTCCAAGGACCGTCAACGCCAGACCGACCAGAGTAGCCACCATCAGCGTGGCTCCGCCGAACATCACGGGCCGGTCCGGCAACACATCGAGAACACGCGGCAGGACCAGCGCGGCGATCATCGACCCTGCGCCGAAGGCGAACATCGTCCAGGCCAGAGCACTTTCCGAAAGGCCGAGCGAGCCGCGCACAAGAACGACGGTATTGACCAGCACCATCGCACCTGCCGCCGCCGCCGCGAGGTTCAATGCCAAGAGCCCGCGCAAGCGGGGCGTGGCCAGATAGATGCGGATGCCGCGCGTAGTGCGGTCATAGACACCGCGCGGCTCGGATGGGCGGGGACTGGGCAGCACGACCGAAACAACCAGAAGGGCCGATGCGGCGAAACCGAGGACCGTGCCGAGGAAAAGCGAATTGTAGGACATCACCGCGAGCAGAAGGGCCGCCAGCGTCGGGCTGACGATGTTTTCCAGATCGTAGGCCAGCCGCGACAGCGACAGCGCGCGGGTATAGCGCGCCTCTTCGGGCAGAACGTCCGGGATCGTCGCCTGAAAGGTCGGCGTGAAGGCGGCGGAAGCCGATTGAAGAAGGAAGATCAGGACGTAGATCTGCCAGACCTCGGTCACGAAGGGCAGTGCGAGCGCGACACCGGCACGCACCAGATCGAGCGTCACCAGAAGCGCGCGGCGCGGCACGCGGTCTGCGAAAGCCCCTGCAATGGGCGCGATGCCCACATAAGCAACCATCTTGATGGTGAAGACTGTGCCGAGGACCAGCGCCGCCCCGTCGCCCGAAAGATCAAAGGCGAGCAGGCCGAGTGCGACTGTGGCGAGTCCGGTACCCAGAAGGGCTACGACCTGTGCCAGAAACAGGTGCCGATAAGTGCGGTCGGAGAGAATATCGAGCATGGTCAGCCTCAGAGATATCGGGCGATCGCCCGCAACTCGGCGCGATCAGTTTCAGAACTTTCAACGTCGATACAATGGTCCATGTGATCATGGATCAGCGCACGCTTGGCGTTCGTCACGGCCTTTTCGACCGCTTGCATCTGCTGAGCAATCTCCAGACAGGGTTTGCCCGCCTCGATCATTTCGATCACGGCGCGCAAATGGCCGTCAGCGCGTTTCAGCCGGGCGACAAGGGCGGGATGGGTTGCATGGACTGGATGTTTTGTCATAAAGTAGTTCTATCCCCCCCGGGAGGATAGAACAAGATGGTGCCACGACGCACCACGCTAGAGACGGGCAGACGGGCAGATCCTATGGATACCTTGAGGACAGTTGTAAACGCCGCGTTTGCGACACTCTTATGTTTGGCCGTACTCCTCTGGTCTGTGGTGCCCGCAACCTCGCACGCACCCTCAGTCATCGGCGTCCTTCAAGAGCACGCAGAAATGGTTGCTGAGCACGGTCATTCGCATGGACTGGAAGAAGACCTCGCCTGGGCCATGCATGGACATAGCCATGACAGCATCGATCACGATCACAGTCAGGCGGTCGTGCCTGGCCCCGACCGATCGCCGCACCCGCTCGATATTTATAGAGCCGCATGGCCGTTGAGTTCGGCCACGTCGAACACCTTGCAGACATACCAAATCGAAAGACCTCCGCGCGTCTGATCGACTGCGTGCCAACAGCGCGCTGCATTCGATCATCAACACATATGCGGAGTTCAATCCATGAATACAGTCCACCAGGGCTGGACCGATCCCGGCATACGCCGGATCGTGATCCTGTCCTTCATTGCCCTTTCGGCGCTCGTCCTGGGTGCGGAAAACGCTCTTGCCCATGCCGTCACAGAAGGTGACGCAGGCTATATCCAGGAAATCTGGGGGGTGAACATCATCCCCTTCATGTATCTCGGCGCCAAACACATGGTCACGGGATACGATCACATCCTGTTCCTGCTCGGCGTCGTCTTCTTCCTCTACAAGATGAAGGATGTAGGCATCTATGTCAGCCTCTTCGCCCTCGGGCACTCGACCACGATGCTGGCCGGTGTCTGGTTCGGCTGGGGCATCAACGCCTACATCATCGACGCGATCATCGGCCTTTCGGTCGTCTACAAGGCGCTCGACAATCTCGGGGCTTATCAGCGCTGGTTTGGGTTCCAGCCGAACACCAAGGCCGCAACGCTGATCTTCGGCTTCTTCCACGGCACGGGCCTGGCCACGAAGATCCTAGACTACGAGATCGCGTCAGAGGGCCTACTGGCCAATCTTCTGGCGTTCAACGTGGGCGTCGAGCTTGGCCAGATCATGGCGCTTGCCGTGATCCTCATCGTCATGGGCTTCTGGCGGAAATCCCCAAGCTTCTTCCGCCAAGCCTACACCGCCAACGTCGTCATGATGTCCATGGGATTCATCCTCATGGGCCTGCAAATCACCGGCTACTTCGTAGCCACCTGAGAATTTAGGAGACCAAAATGTTTAACGCAAAAAAACCGAGCCTTGATGAGCTTCCCAGCTCCGCGCAGCTTATCCGTTCCACTGCCATTGCGGCGGCCAGCGCCGTTGCGATCCTTGTGACCGTCGTGCTGCCTGCCGAATACAACATCGACCCGACCGGGATCGGCGGGGTTCTCGGGCTGAGCGAGATGGGTGAGATCAAAGCCCAGCTTGCGGAGGAGGCCGAAGCCGACAGGCTGTTGGAGATCGAAGCCGAAGAGCAGTCGAGCCTTATGAACGATATCTTTGGACTTTTTGTCGGCACGGCATATGCACAGGACGCCGAAATCTGGCGTGACGAAACCACCTTTACGCTTGCACCCGGCGACAGTGCCGAGTGGAAGCTGGTCATGGAAGAGGGCCAGACGGTGGAATACCGAATGCTGGTCGATGGCGGTCGGGTGAATTTTGACATGCACGGCCACGGCGGCGGCAATTCGGTGACCTATGAAAAGGGCCGCGGTTCGACGGGCGACGAGGGCGAGATCATCGCGGCATTCGACGGCGAACACGGATGGTTCTGGCGGAATCGGGACAGCCAGCCCGCAACCGTGACTGTCCAGGTGCGCGGCGAATACACCGAATTCAAAGACGCAAGTTGACACAAGGGCAGCCACCCGCATGAAAAGATGCGGGTGGTTGCCTGGCTCCGAAACAGACCTTGGATGAGTCCGCAGTCTCGCCTCAGATTTTCCCCCGAAACCAACCTCGGGCATCTTTTGGCCAATCAGTGAGTACCCGCGTGGCAATGTCACGCCTATGTTACGGGATACTTCTTGACCTCCCCCTACTGGAAGCTTGCATAAGGATCGCATGATCTGCGTTTTCCGCCTCATTTTGATTCTTGCATTGAGCTTCGGTGCCGTGGTTGCGCCGGATGTATCGGCAGCGAATGCGGCTGAGGCAGCAATGGCTCAGATGGTGGGCGCTGAAAGCGGGGACGACCATTGCGGCGGATGCGATCCGATCGGATTTGCTGACGGGATAACCTGCGAGGGTGGGTGTACAGTCCCTTGTGGCGCGGGAACTACGGCCGGTATCGTAGCTCGTACGTCAGCGATGACGCTTGAGATGGCCTTCGGTGTTGTCATCCCGGTCGCGGGACCTGTGATCCCGATTGGCGCGGTTCCCTCCCTTGATCCATTTCCTCCCAAGCTGCCTGTCTGAACCTGATAGCGGCCTCGCTTGTTGCGGGGCCTGACCGTTGCCTTGGCCGAAGCTGGCTGAGTGCGACCCTTTCAGATCAAGGCAGAAGTAATGACCCTCAACAGACTGATTTCACGACGGCACGTGCTGCGCACCGGTGCCGCTTTCACGGCCATATCCACTCTGTCACCGGCACGAGTAGCGATGGCAGGTCCGACAGAGGACCCATTCTTGCTACGCGCTGCGGCCGGACAAGCCGCCCTGCGACCGGCACCCTACGGCCCTACCGACGTCTGGAGCTACAACGGATCCCTCCCCGGCCCCGAGATCCGGGTGCGGCAGGGAGACCGAATTCGGGTTCTGGCCCGGAACGGGCTAAATGAAGGGACGACGGTCCACTGGCATGGCATTCGCACACCCAATGCGATGGACGGTGTGCCGTTCCTGACACAGGACCCGATCCCGGTCGGTGGCGAGTTTCTCTACGAATTCGATGCGCTGGACGCAGGTACATTCTGGTATCACCCGCACCAGCGCAGTTCGGAACAGGTCGGGCGCGGGCTTTACGGGCCGCTGATCGTCGAGGAAGCAAACCCGATCCGCGTGGATCGCGATTTGACCTGGATGCTCGATGACTGGCGGATGACCGGCGACGGACAGATTGCGACAGATTTCGGAAGCCGGCACGACGCGATGCACGGCGGTCGTATCGGCAATTCCGTGACGATCAACGGCCAGATCCCTGACCGTATCGCGGTGCGATCCGGGGAACGCATCCGCCTTCGGCTGGTCAATGCAGCGAACGCGCGGATATTCGGGCTGGATTTCGGGGGGCTTGCGCCGGTCGTGGTCGCTCTGGACGGTCAACCCGTGTCACCTCATGTACCAGACGATGACATCGTGGTGGTCGGTCCGGCCATGCGTGTCGATCTGGTGATTGATATGACCGGCAAGCCCGGAGAGAGCCTGACCATCACCGATGTCTTCTACAGGGATCTGGAATACCGTCTGGTCGATCTCGCCTACGGGCCGGATCGGTTACGGGACGCGGTCCCGGACTGGTCGATGGAACTGCCACCCAACCCGCTGGCCGAACCCGATATGCAAGCTGCCACGCGGCATCAGATCATCTTTAATGGCGGCATGATGGGGCAGATGATGATGGGCGGCGGCATGGGGTCCATGATGGAGCAGATGCGCGAAGGCAACATGTGGTTCATCAACGGCAAAGCAGCAACGGGGCACATGATGGATCCATTGCTGGTCCTGCCGCAGGGCACGTCGCATGTGCTGCAGATGGACAATCGCACCGCGTGGCATCACCCGATGCATCTTCATGGACATTCGTTCCGTGTGATCACACGGAACGGGCAACCGACACGGCATCGCGAATGGCAGGACACCGTCCTGATGGCACCGGAGGAACGGGTCGAGATCGCCTTCGTGGCGGACAATCCGGGAGACTGGATGTTCCATTGTCACATCTTGGAACACCAGGCGGCCGGCATGATGGGCATCATACGTGTCGATCCTGGCACGACCAAAACCTGAAACAATCTCACGTAACGATCACCACGAAAGGAAAGAACCGATGAAGAAACTAATTGGACTTGCCAGTCTTGGCACCGCAGGTGCTGCCGCTGTCCTTGCAATGAGCCTGAATGCCGCGCCTGCAGCAGCGCAAGAGGCCACGCTCTACAAGAACCCGCAATGCGGATGCTGCGAGAGCTATGCGGACTACCTGCGCGAGAATGGCTTCACGGTCGAGGTAAAGCCGACCCATGATCTGGCTCAGATCAGCCGTGATGCAGGTATCCCGGACGATTTCCAGGGCTGCCATACGACCTTTCTGGGTGACTACGTCGTCAGCGGTCATGTGCCAATTGATGTCGTCAACAAGTTGCTTGATGAGCGCCCGGACATTGCCGGTCTGACACTTCCCGGCATGCCGTTGGGATCGCCGGGTATGGGGGGCGCGAAGCAGGAACCGTTCAAGATTTACACCGTCGAAGAAGGTGTGAACCCGACCGTCTATGCGGTCGAATGATTAATTGCGCGGACTGGTGCGATCCCGTGCCTGACCGGTTTCAAGGGAAAACAAAGGATGAAGTGCATGATGATGGATGGTGGAATGATGGGTGGCGGCATGATGATCGCGATGGGACTGGTTTGGTTACTCATCGTGGCGGTGCTGGTGCTCGCGGCAATCGCCTTGGTCAAATACATCCGCTCGGACAGCGGAAAATAGAAATGCGCCAAGATGCGGAATGAGGGCGACAGCAACGGCGACGGCCTGTTGTCGATGGGGATTGGTCTGGGGGCGTGCGTCCTGCTTGTCGTGGCATCGATAGTAGCACTCTCGTTGTATTTGGATAGCCAGAAGAAGGCACAAGCGACATGAAAAACACCATTAGGCTCGCCGCGGTCTTGCTCGCCACAACGGTCTCTCCCGTTTCGGCGGAGAGCGACTTGCGCATGGGCGAGCGTCTCTATCAGGAGAATTGTGCCAGTTGCCATGGCGCAAACCTGGAGGGGCAGCCTGATTGGCGCACCCGATTGCCGAACGGCAGATTGCCTGCCCCGCCGCATGATGCGTCGGGTCATACCTGGCATCATACGGACCGCGTATTGTTCGACATCGTGAAACGCGGACCGGCGGCGATTGTCGGGGCCGGTTATGAAAGCGACATGCCCGGATATGAGGGCGTACTGACAGATGACGAAATCACGTCGATCGTCGACTACATCAAGAGCACCTGGCCCGACAAAGAACGTGCCTTTCAGAGTGAGCGGACCCGCGAGGACCAGCAAGCAAAGCCATGACCAGCTATCGTGACAATATGACTGTTCCCACGCCCCGCCGGAGAAATCTCGGCTTTGTGCTGGTGCCCGTCGTGGCTTTGGCCCTTATGGTCCTGTTTGGCTGGGGGCTTTTCAGCGAGGGCGATGATCTGCCGTCCGCGCTTATCGACAAGCCCGTACCGGAGTTTGCACTCGCTCCGGTGCTCGGCCGCGAGGAAGGTCTTTCGACGCAGGACCTGATCGGCCATGTTTCGCTGGTGAACGTCTTCGCCTCGTGGTGCGTGCCCTGCCGCGCCGAACATCCGCTATTCATGGAATTGAGCGCCACGGGCGAAGTGCCGCTCTACGGGATCAACTACAAGGATCCGCCCGAACAGGCGCGCGCCTGGCTAGACGAACTGGGTGATCCCTACACCCGCATCGGGGCCGACATAAACGGACGTGCGGGCATCGAGTGGGGTGTTTACGGCGTGCCTGAAACCTATGTCATCACGTCCGACGGCACCATTGCCTACCGCCATGTCGGCCCCATCACGCGAGCGATTCTGGAGGAAACCCTTTTGCCGATCGTCCGTGATCTGAAAACCCAAGCCGGCAAGGAGCCAACGCCATGAAATATCTAAAAACGGCGCTGCTCGTCTGGGCATTGTCCGTCGGCGCTGCGTTTGCCGGGCCGCAAGGCTTCGCACTGCACGACACGCCGCAGCCGGTGATCAATGTGCGCTACGAGACCGAGGACGGCAGCCGTGGGGACATGGAGGATTTTCGCGGCAAGGTGATCCTCGTGAATGTTTGGGCAACCTGGTGCGTGCCATGCCGGGAAGAGATGCCGACGCTGGATGCGCTTCAGGCGGAACTTGGCGGCGACCGGTTCGAAGTGGTCGCCCTGTCCATCGACCGGGCCGGATCGCCCGTCGTGCGGCGTTTCTACGACGAGATCGGTGTCACCAATCTCAAGATATATGTCGACAAGACCATGCTGTCGATGACCGCGCTGCGCACCGTCGGTCTGCCGACAACGATCCTGATCGACGCGCAGGGGCGGGAGCTTGGGAGACTGGTCGGCCCGGCCGAATGGGATGATCCCGAGATGGTCTCCTTCTTGCGAGGCTTTATCGAATAAGCGCCCCTGAAAGAGCGCCGCCCGCCCTTGACCGCCCAGTTATCAGAATGACCAGTACTCAAACTTCAGAAGGATTTTCCGGATGACCGACATATCATCTTCCAACGATGCGGGTGCCGCCGACATCGAAAGCGCAGGCAACTGGCCCCGGTGGTTGACACGCAGACGATTGCTGTTCGTCGGTGCGGCAACCGTGATGGGCGGCGGCATGGCTCTGAACTGGGGATGGCTCACCGCGATCGGGCTCGCGCCTGTCCTGGTCTCACTGGCACCCTGTGCCGCGATGTGCGGGCTTGGTCTGTGCATGAAGGGCGGGTCCGGCGGGAAATGCAACGATGCGGGTAGTGGCACGCCCGATCAATCCGAAAGGTGATGCAGTTGATTATCTATCTGACCCGGCGCGCCGCCTTGGTCACACTTGCGGCCACGATCTCCTTTCCGGCCTCCGCCAATCATCCGGGTGAAAATCTGGATGCGCGGATGTTCGAGATGGAGCCATACTTCCAGGCCATCGACGCAGCACAGGCCCCGGATTTCGAGTTGCGGAATGCGGAGGGCAATCCTGTGCGCTTGGCGGATTTCAGCGAAAGGGTCGTCATCCTGCATTTCATCTACGCCAACTGCCCGGATCTCTGCCCGCTCCATGCGGAAAAGATCGCGGCGGTCCAGGCTTCGATCAACGACGGGCCGATGAGCGATCTGGTGCAATTCATCTCGATCACGACCGATCCCGTGAATGACACGCCGGACGTTCTGCGCGACTACGCGGACCGGCATGGGCTCGATCCGAGCAACTGGGTCATTCTGACCAAACGGCCCGATCAGAGCGACGACGCGACGCGCCTTGTGGCGCGGGACTATGGGCTCGAGTTCACCACGACCGCCGACAGCGACATGATGATGCACGGTGCGGTCACCCATGTCGTGGATATCGGCGGGCGGTTTGCCGCAAAGTTCCATGGCATGGATTTCAAGAATGTGAACCTGATCCTCTATGTCAGCGAGTTGATCAACAATGCCCAGCATCGACGCCGGGAACGCAGTTGGTGGGACCGGGTGACAGGGGTGTTTCAATGAGTGTCACCGCGACTGGCGTCAGGCTGTCCTCGACAGACGGAATTTCACTGACAGCCCTGCGTCGGTATTTTTCGGTAATCATCCCGGCCAATCTGGTCTGGGAGTTCGCGCACATGCCGCTCTACACGATCTGGAACGAGGGCACCTGGGGTGAGATCGTCTTCGCTGCGGTTCATTGCACGGGTGGCGACATCCTGATTGCCATGAGCGCGCTGGTGCTCGCCTTGATGATGTCGGGCCGAGGCTGGCCCATTGTCGCTTCGACGCGACGCTCGGTAACCGTCCTGACGGTGGTGTTCGGGTTGGGATATACGCTGTTCAGCGAATGGCTCAACATCGTGATCCGCGCGGCTTGGGCCTATTCGGACCTGATGCCGATCATTCCGGTCCTCGATGCAGGGCTGTCGCCCGTGCTGCAATGGATCGTAATCCCGCTGATTGCCTTCTGGTGGGCATCACGGCCCTTTAGCGGACATGGAAACGCATGATGGATATTTCCGGCATCGGCATCTTCGCGGCCTTTCTGGCGGGGGCCATTTCGTTCCTGTCGCCCTGCGTCCTGCCACTGGTTCCGGGCTATGTTTCCTACATCGCTGGCCAGCCGGATTTGCGCACGACACGGTCGGTCGGTCTGCGGGCGCGCGCCGGGGCACTGGGCCTAAGCACCTGCTTCGTTCTGGGGTTTTCGACGGTTTTCGTCGCCCTCGGGGCCGGGGCCAGCGCGATCGGATCATTGCTGCTGACATGGCGCATCGAGCTGAACTATCTGGGCGGCGCGATCATCATCCTGTTCGGACTGGTCATGTTGGGCGTCTTTCGTCTGGATGCCTTCTCGCGCGACACCCGCTTCACACTCGACATTCCGGGGGGTCGCCCGCTTGGAGCCTACGTCCTGGGCTTGGCCTTCGCCTTTGGTTGGACCCCCTGCATCGGACCGATCCTTGGCGCGATCCTGACACTCAGTTCGACTTCCGGCGGTATGTCGGACGGAATCTGGCTGCTGTCGATCTATTCCGCGGGGCTGGGCGTGCCGTTCCTGTTGGCCGCGCTGTTCACCGACGCCATCGCCGCGCGGGTCAGACAGATCGGCAAGGCCGGTCGCTGGCTCTATAAGGGCGCAGGCGTCGCCATGATCATCATGGGCGTTGCCATCATGACCGGCCAATTGTCCCGGTTTGCCTACTGGCTTCTGGGAACCTTCCCATTCTTGGCCTCAATCGGTTAGTCTTCCTCGGCATTCCTGATGTGAAGCCAGATCAGTGCTGACCCGATGACGAGAAAGATCAGGTTGAGGAAGAACGTGTAATCGATGCTGAACCGGACCATTTCCTGAAGCGACGGCCGCTCGGTCGGGATCATCCCTACGAGAGCGAACAGGTAATGCACCGTAATTCCCGCAGCGACCATGCACAGGTACAGCAAGCCTGAAAGATAGAGCGCATACTGCCAGCCGTAATACTTTGCGCGCACCCAGATCACCGTGGCAGCAACAAGATCGGCTCCGAGAAAGGCGATCACGCCTCCGAACGACGCGTCGCGCGACCAGAGCATCGCGGCCAGGGGGACATTGCCCATCGACCCGATGAAGGTGAAGAAGGCCACGACCGGTGCCACCAGCGCGTTTTCAAGAACGATCAGGAAGCCCGGCGCGTCCTGCGCACCGCCATCTCCGACCAGAAAGATCGCGTTCCAGAAGCTCTGCGGCACAAAGACGGAAATGAAACCCGCGACCGTGAAGCCGAAGAGGATCTCCTTCCAGACCATCTTCCATTCCATGAAGAAAGCGCGGGCGATCCGGTCCCATCCTTCGCGGGACAGCAGTTTGTCGCGGAACGAACCCTTCATGGTCTGGTCCCTCTCCATACCTTCGTCGGACTGGGCCTTCTCCGCATGCTCTTTTGCGCTTTCGACAAACGACCTTGGAAGCCATATCAGGGTGAGGGCATAGGCGTAGATCGTCATCAGGATGCCAAGCATGAAATTTGCCACCATGAATTTCCAGCCCAGCAGGACCAGAAGGACGATTCCAAGCTCGATCACCAGATTTGTCGATGAAATCAGGAAGGCGATCGAATTGACCGGATGCGCACCCTTCACGAGGATCGAACGCGACGCGGCAAGAGCCGCGAAGGAACAGGACGATGACACAAACCCAAAGAAGCCGGCAATGCCTGCCTTCCTGGCACCACGGTCGCCAAGAACACGCGCCATCTGATCCCGTGTCACGAAAATCTGGATGCCTGCGGAGATGATATACCCGAAGATGAGCGCCCAGAGCGCCTTCCAGAGCATGCCCGCCCCGGTCGTGAATGCTTCGATTATCTGGTCCATTCAGCTTGACCCTTTTTCGCAGTGCTGTCCGACTTGCGCATCTATCGGGAGAACGAGTCCGAGGGATATGAAAACGGCACCCGCCTTTCAGCCGATCAGATAGACCCTAATCGGCATCCAGATCCCCATGACCATCATCATCAGGTTCTCTGTGAGCGAGACAAAGCCGAGCGGTACGTTGCTGTCGCCGCCGACGCAGGCGCACTTCAATTCACGCTTGTCGATATAGACCGCCTTGAAAACCGATACTGCGCCAACAGTGCCGATGAACAAGGCCACCGGTGCCGAAAGCCAGGTCAGCGCCCCAGCGACCATGAGGATACCTGCGAAAGCCTCTCCGAACGGATAGATTTTGCCATATCGTACCCACCGACGCGCCAGCAGGTCGTAGTTCAGGAACATGGTCGAAAAGCTTTCGACATCCTGAAGTTTTTGTACGGCCAGAAAGCACATCGAGATCGAGATGAACCATTCCAGGGCGCGCAGGGTGAAAATGTTCTCGAAGCTGTACCACGACAAACCGAGCGCCATCAGGAACGCGACGGCAAAGATCGTGATCACGGGCTGGTAGGACGTGTCCGAGCGTTCGTCTTCCGGCGCATCGATGCCGAAATGGACCCGAAGGTCGTCATATCCGCCGATCCGCTCTTCCCCGATCCAAGTTTGCGGGGTGGTTTCGACGCCGTGCTCTTCCATGAACGCGTCGGTTTCCTCACGCGTGGTCAGATGGTGGTCCTCAACCTCATACCCTTGCCTCTCCAGCAAGTCTTTGGACTTCAGACCGTAGGGGCAGAGGTGGCCCGGCATGACCATGCGGTACAGCGTCGCCGACTGCGCTTGTGTGCTTGAATGGTGCTTCATGTCATGCCCCGCAACTGTAGAATCCCCGGAATCCGGCGGTCAGACCGGCATCGAGCTCGATCGTCAGAGTCGCATCGACCGGTTCGGTACCTGCGGTTTCGAGCGCAGCACCGTCTTGGGGAACGCCAAGGCGGATCGACAGGCCTTCTGTGCCCAATTCGCCGGCTGCATTCTGTTCGACCCGGACGAGATCGCCGCTCAGCTTGACGAGCCCGACGGCTGCGCCATCGATCTCACCCAATGCCAGTGAGGCCGGACTGCCGGTTGTATAGTTGAATGTGCACGCCGCGCCATTCGGCAGAAGCTGCGCGATATCCTCCTTCGTCAGGAAGCCGGGGTCGAGCACTGCGACGTTTGCTGTTGACAGGGCTTGATCCAAGCTCACAATACGGGGGCTCTCGACACTTGCAGTCTCGGATGTGTCGCCGGATGCATCGATATCGTTGATCAGATAGCGCATCTCCGCGATTTCCTTATCTTGCGCATAGATGATCTCGTCCGCGAGCTTGCGCACGCGCGGATCCGAGATATCGGCGCGGCTCGATGTCATGATCGCGATCGAATGGTGTGGGATCATCGCGCGCATGTAGCTGGTATCGCCCACCGTGACCTGGCTTCGTACGAGCCAGAGCGAGGCGGCGAACACGACGACGGCACCGCTGAAAATAGCGGCATTTACGGTCTTGCTCGAATACATTGAAAGCATGAACGCCAACATGATGATCGCCATCGTCGCACCCATCAACAGCGCCATATAGGCTCGGGTTTCGGACCAGAAAACATGGGTCAGAAGATAGGTGTTGAGATACATCAGCCCGAACATCACGACCGTCGAGGTCGCGATCATGGCGGTAAATCTCCAATATGACATGACGTGCTCCTTTCGCTTGTTCCATCCCCGTTCAGAACATCAACAACCTTCCAGCGATGGAGGGTTCCAACTCTTTTGGGATGAGGTTTTGTGGCGCTCCTAATCCATCTTTCTCGTGACCACGAGGAAGATTGTAGAGGCCGAGCAGCTGATGAGGAGAAAGCCATTCAGGGCCTCGATGCCGGCAAGAAAGCGCAAATGACCCGTGGGATAAATATCGCCAAGCCCCAGAGAGGAGTAATTGACGATGGAAAAGTAGAAAACATCCATGAATGAATCGACGTTGTCTTGAGCGAAACCGCCAATACCTAAGAACTCGCCGAAACTGAAACCCAGTGCGTAAAGCCCGGCTTCACCTATGTGGGCGGTCGCGAGTGTATAGAGGGCAAATAAGAGGCGGCTTAATTGTGTGAATGGAGTGCGTTTGGTGGCCGTCATGACGAAACTCATCGCACGGACATGCACAAGTCCGCTCAAACCGAAGAGCACAATCGCAAAGAGGATCGCCCAAGCCAAACGCTCGCACCCTACAACGCAGTATTCTTGAGTTGCTCTTCGCCGCGGTGTTTCGTTGCCAAATCGGCGAGGATTGGGCAATCCGGGCGGTGATCCCCGGCACAGGCGTCCACTAGATGTGCTAGCGTCGCGCGCATTTCCTTCAGCTCCGCAATCTTGTCGTCGATCCGTTCAAGATGCTGCTCGGCGATATCCTTGACTTCGGCGCTGGCGCGTTTTTCGTCCTCGTACAGAGCAATAAGGTTGCGGCAGTCTTCAATGCTGAAGCCGAGCGCCCGGGAACGGCCGAGAAACGCGAGCTTGTGCGCATCGCTTTCACGGAATGTGCGATAGCCGTTCGTGCTGCGAAGAGGCTTCACAAGCCCGACATCCTCGTAGTATCGGATCGTCTTGGCTGGGAGGCCAGAAAGGGCGGCGACATCTCCAATATTCATGATCAGGTTCTCCTTATTCAGCGGCGACAGGGTTAGGGGATAGTAAAGTGGCCTCTTCACCACCGCGCGCTCTGGCTTCTTCCATGATGGGACGGACCCTGCGTAGCCGAAGGGCGTTGGTCAGCACGAAGACCGAACTCAGTGCCATGGCTCCGGCAGCCAGGACTGGCGAGAGCAACAAGCCGAACGTGGGGTAGAGCACACCCGCAGCCACCGGGATCAGCGCGACGTTGTAGCCGAACGCCCAGAACAGGTTCTGACGGATGTTGCGCATCGTGCGGCCTGATACTTCAAAGGCGTTGACCACGCCGCGTAGATCGCCCGACATCAGCACCACATCGGCGGATTCGATGGCCACATCGGTTCCCGTGCCGATGGCGATACCGACATCCGCATGTGCCAGCGCGGGGGCGTCGTTAATGCCGTCGCCGACGAAGGCGATCCGTCGGCCCCCTTGGCGAAGCTCGTTTAGTGCGGCCACCTTGCCATCGGGCAGAACGCCGGCGATCACGTGGTCGATGCCGGTTTCGCGTGCGATGGCATCGGCTGTCTCGCGCTTGTCGCCGGTGATCATAGCGACCTCCAGCCCAAGGCGGTGCAGCGCGCCAATGGCGGCCGCGCTGGCGGGTTTGACCGGATCGGACACGCCGAGGACCGCTGCAACCCTGCCATCCACCGCGGCAAACAATGCCGTGCGGCCCAGCACGGCCAAGCGGCCCTCCGCCTCGACCAGCGACCCGATGCTCAGTCCTTCGCGGACCATCAGGCGATCTGCACCGACAAGCACCTCGTGGCCGGCAACCTTGGCCCGAACGCCGTAGCCCGTGATGGATTCGAAGCTCTCGACGTCGTGACGTGCCGCGTTCTCGGCCTGGGCCGCGCGCACGATGGCTTCGGCGATGGGATGCTCGGACTGCGTCTCGACCGCCGCCACCAGTGCCAGGATGTCGGCCCGGTCGACCCCGTCGGCCAGGACCATATCGGTCAGTTCGGGGCGCCCTTGGGTGACGGTGCCGGTTTTGTCGAGCGCGATAACATTCACCGACGTCAGTCGTTGCAGCGCGTCGCCCTTGCGGAAAAGCACACCCATCTCGGCTGCGCGCCCAGTACCGACCATGATCGAGGTCGGCGTGGCCAGTCCCATGGCGCAGGGGCAGGCTATGATGAGAACCGAGACCCCGGCCACAAGCGCGTAGGACAGGGAGGGCGAGGGGCCGACCAGCAGCCAGACCAGAACGGTCAACGCGGCCAGTGCCATGACCGCCGGCACGAACCACAGCGTGATCCGGTCCACCAGGCCCTGGATCGGCAACTTGGCGCCTTGCGCCTGCTCCACCATGCGAATGATTTGCGCGAGCGTCGTGTCGGCGCCGACACGTGTGGCGCGGAACTGGAAGCTGCCGGTGCCGTTGACGGTGCCGCCGGTGACCGGATCGCCCTCGGACTTGGAGACGGGAACCGGCTCTCCGGTGATCATGCTCTCGTCGACATGGGCGCTGCCTTGCGTGACGTCCCCATCCACCGCAATGCGTTCGCCGGGACGCACAACGAGGATGTCGCCGGTGCCGATCCGTTCGATGGCGACGTCCTGCGGCTCCCCGTCCACTAGAACTCGCGCAGTGCGGGCCTGAAGGCCAAGAAGCTTCTGGATCGCGGCACCGGTGCGGCCCTTGGCGCGCGCCTCCATCCAGCGGCCCAGAAGGATCAGCACGACGATGACTGCCGCTGCCTCGAAGTAAACGGCACGGGACGCCACGGGCAGCAGCGCAGGCGCAAAGAGCGCGGTAAGAGAATAGAGATAGGCTGCGCCGGTGCCAACGGCGACGAGGCTGTTCATGTCGGGCGCGCCCTTCAGAAGCGCGGGGAAGCCCTTGGCGTAAAAGTGGCGTCCGGGCCAGAACAGCACAACTGTCGTCAGTGCGAACTGGATCATCCAACTTGTCTGGTGACCGATGGTGCGGCCGATCATCTCGTGCATCCCCGGCACTAGGTGTGCACCCATCTCGAGCAGGAAAACCGGCAGCGCCAATGTCGCAGCGAAGGCGGTCTTACGGGCCAGATCGCGCGCTTCGCCTGCCTTGCGGGCGCTGTGCTCCTCGGGCAAGACACTGTCCGCCGGTTCAGCAGGGTAGCCGGCGTCTGTGGCAGCTTTCATTAGATCGGAGATCTTCATCGCGCCCTCGACATAAGTCACGGTTGCGGTCTCGGAGGCGAGATTGACGTTGACCTCCAGAACGCCAGGCACTGCCGCCAGCGCCTTATCGACACGGCCGACGCAGGACGCGCAGGACATGGACGAGACGTTCAGGCGAATAGTCTGCGTCCGGACGGGATAGCCGGCCCGATCCAGCGCGTCGATCAGCTCCGGTATCCGGGTTTCCGAGTCGATTCGGACCTGCGCAGTTTCGGCCGCAAGGTTCACATTGACTTCTTCGACCCCGGGCAGCGCCGAGAGCGCGCGCTCGACCCGACCGACACATGATGCGCAGGACATGTTCTGGACAGAGACCCGCAGGTCTTGTGTGACTGGCATGAGCGTCTCCTTCGTCTCTGGGTAAGATATCTAGGGCTTCCACCAACTGGAAGGTCAAGCTTTTCAGAATATTTTTTTGCCCTTGACCTTCCTCCGCTGGAAGCGCCCACCTGAAGATAAGAGAGAAGGAGACGTATATGAGCAGCTTCACAGTTCCGGGAATGAGTTGCGGGCATTGCACCGCAACAATTGACAAGGCGATTAGGTCTATTGACCCAACTGCGACCGTTTCGTGCGACTTGAGCACGCATACCGTTTCGGTCGAGAGTTTTCTCAGCGTCAGGGCGGTGTCGGAAGCGATCAAAAACGCAGGATACGATGTGTCGGCGCCAGCCGCGACCTGAATAACCCTTGGGACTGCAATTACTGGTGCAAAACTTGCCGGATCACGTACCCAGCGTCCTGTCGTGCCAAGTCGATTAAGCGCACTCGACCAAATGATTGTCCTTGGATGGGCGGTAACTCGATTGCGTCATACCTTCGCTCGACAACCAGTCCAACTTTTCCTCGACCTCAAGATATTCAGCGCCTTTCTCGGACGCGGTTCAGTTGCCTTCCTGCTGTCGCTGGTCAGCACTTCGTTCGGCTTGAATAGCGCGCTGACGCTCCGGCCACGTTGATTGGATGTAAGCGATGATGTTCCAGATTTCGGCGTCCGACAGCTGGTCGCCGAACCCGGGCATGCCGCTTTCGAGCTCGACCCCTTGGAGGGCAAGAGCGGCCTTGCCGCCCAGCTTGGTGTAGTCAAACAGCACGCCATCGGGATGATGCCAGGTATGACCGGTTTCGTCATGCGGCGGTGCAGGCAGGACGCCATCTGGTCCGGCCGACCGCCAATCCGGCTGTCCTTCCAAATCGGCACCATGGCAGGCCGCGCAATATTCTCTGTAAAGATCTTCACCCTGTGCAATGTCGGCGGCTTCCGGCGTGGATTCGGTCAGCACACCGGCCGTGCTCATGAGCCAGGCTGCGGCTCCGCCACCGCCCAGAAAAATCACCGACAGCATCAGGTATCTTCGCATCACGTCACTCGCATCCATGTCATCATGCCGGCGGCCGCGTGGCTGAGCATGTGGCAGTGAAACAGCCAGTCGCCTGGATTATCGGCGACAAAGACAACGGTCCGCGTTTCGCCCCGGAACATCGTTATCGTATCCCGGAGCGGCCCCAATGTGGCATCCTCGCCGATTTCGCGGAAATGCATCCCGTGCAAGTGCATCGCGTGCGGGAAGGACGTGTCGTTGCTAATCTCAAGCTTGACGGTCTGCCCGAGAGCGAGACCGGCAAGCGGTGCATCGGGCATTCCGACGGTGCCGTTTAAGGCCCAGTATTCGTTTTCGTCGACCAGATCGCGGAAGGATTTCCGTTCACCGTTCAAGACCGCCGATTGCATCCGGCCCATCGCACCGCCCTCGATGTTAAGGCGAACGGGAACCGCATTGTCTAGGCCCGGAACATCCATATTCGCATTGCTCGGCAGGGCAGGGGGGTCATCCCGGCGTACGGCGGACGCCCGACCGGTCACGGTAAGGGCAACTTGTGACATACCTTCCCCATTGTCGAGGCGCACCAGATGGGCCGTTTCACCGGAGTCGGCAGTCACGTCGACGATCAGATCGGCGCGCTGGCCGGGGCCGAGAATGAGGGGTTCGCCGAGCCTCTGGGGTTGCGCCAGTGGCATCCCGTCCAACGCGATGGTCCAGCCTTCCATTCCGGCGATATCAACGACGAAGATCCGCGCGTTGGCCGCATTGATCAGACGCAGTCGAAGCCGTTCATTCTGACGCACATCGATCGCAAGACCGTACTGTCCGTTCGTCGCAACGAAATTTCCCATGCGGCCTGCGTGGCTGCGGGAATGCGCAGAGGTGAAGTCGGGATTGATCTGTGCGGTTTCGGGATCGAGAAGCCAATCGTCCAGGATCAGAACCTCCTCGCGATCCACTTCCGGAGCTTCCGCTTCCTCAACAATCAGCGCGCCGTAAAGCCCTCGGGCGACCTGTTCGAAGGACCTCGCATGGGCGTGATACCAATAGGTTCCGGCATCAGGTACAACGAAGTCGTAATCGAAACTCTCGCCCGGTTCGACGGCGGCTTGGGTCAGCCCGGCGACGCCGTCCATCGCGTTGTCGATCCGGATTCCGTGCCAGTGGACCGAGCTTGCCTGTGGCAGCGCGTTCAGTAACTTTCGCTGAACGCGGGCACCCTGCGCGATCCGCAACTCCGGGCCGGGCATCATGCCGTCATAGCCCCATATTTCCGTCTTTGGATAAGGCGGCGGCGCGAGCTGGACCGCGCTCACTTGAGCTTTGAATTCGTCAAATTGAGGCGTCAATGCGCGCCCCGCTCTGGGCAATGGAAGGACAGCGGCCGCCGAAGCGCTACGCAAAAGGAAATCCCGACGTATCATGTTCTCTCCTAGCCTTAAATAGTATGGAGCTCTGGCGCGCCCCGTCGCTTTGATCGTAGTTCGGCTGCGACACCCGTAAGGTGATTTTCTCTTCTGCTTTCAGCAACCTGATAGCCAGAAGATTGACCGACATCGCAGGCAAGTCGAAAATAGGGAGGAACCGAGTTTCGGTTTACACGACCGCGCCGAATTCCACCGAACACGTTGCCCTGCCGAGTCAAACTGCCGAGCAAATCATAGTTCAGGTCCGCGACGGTCCAGCCGCGCACGGCAAGAAGCTCTGGAAGAGTCGCGGTCGGTGGCGATTGGCCAACTTCCCGGTAAAAAAAAATTTTACCCTTTAATCTGTTAGAAAATGCCATTCGCTTCTTGGAGTTCCCGGACGAATTGCGTGACCATCTTGACATCAGCGTCTGTCAGTCCCTTGACCGGAGGCATATTCCCGAAATTCCAGTGATGCGACCGGACACCGTTTTTCGCCGCCAAGACGAAAGCCATGTCCGAATGATGTGAAGGCTCATAGATCTTGTGCACAAGTGGCGGCGCAACACCATTCTGACCTGCTGCGTTGGCGCCATGGCATTCGGCACATTTCGCCTCGAATGCGCCTTTTCCGATCTGTGCATTCGCTGACAGGTCCGTCGGCACCGAAACCTCCACGATGGGTGCCCCTCGGGCCACGCCGCTTGTGTCCGGTGGCACCATCGAGTGACCGGCCGACTGTTGCCTGGATGGGGCCGCGTTCCAATAAACGGCGAGGCCCCCGATCAAAAAAAGGGCCAGAATGGCCAGAAGCATCTTGTTCATTCTTTACTGTCCCTCGCGAGAACCACTCTGCTCAAATCAGCTTCACCTGCGTTCCCAGAGCCGTTCGTTCAAAGACTTCCTCGATATGTTCGTTGTAGAGGCCAATACATCCGTTCGACGACTTGCGCCCGATCTTCCGAGTATCCTGCGTTCCGTGGATCCGGTAATACTGCCAAGACAGATAGAGCGCACGGGTGCCCAGCGGATTGGCGGGGTCTCCGCCTGGAATAAGTGCTGGCCATTCGGGGTTGCGCTCACGCATCGACGGCGTTGGCGCCCAGCTCGGGTTCTCCCTTTTTTCGACAACCTCGGTATAGCCCCGCTTTGTCAACTCATCGGTCAGGGGAACCGATGTCGGATAGATTCGCATTTCGCCATCGGTGGTCCAATGCTGCAACACTTTCGTGATCGTATCCGAAATGATGATACCTTTGTCCAGGGACTCGAAATGGTCCCGCCACTCGTGCGTGCGGAAAGACGATAAGTTCCGACGCGTCGTTTCCACTCCCTGCGCCCGGAGTAACGACGGCGCAGCCAACGCGATTACGCCGCTCGCCGCAGCCAGTACGAAACGACGTCTATGGATTACAAAGGGTGCCTGCTCTACCATGGCATTCCTGCTACTGATTTCTTGCCTATCAGGTGTGCATAAACCACCTTCCAGCACTGGAGGGTCAAGCGAGCTCGTCTGACATAACAGTGAATTTTGTATCAGTTCGTAGCATCGCAAAAAAGTGCGCGCGAACCCGGCTGTCACCAGATCGTGATCCTCAAATATCTACCTTCGGCTTACTGACATCACGCGATTTGTTGCCGTGCCAAAATGACCTGAATGCGAGGCCTGTAAACACGAACGGCGCGCAATATGCATCCATGGAACATTGCAACCCTCATGGGCAGCACGGTTTGGAACACTGCGGTGTCGAAGCCGAAGGCGAAAACAACCTGTCCGATTTCCCAATCATTCGGCCGTTCCCTTAGTGGACACAGCGTTCCATGGCGGGAAGGTCGATAGTTAATGATTCATAGTTCGGTGGGCATCAAAAGCATCAGCCTTGGCGTCACAATTCGAGTTTCGCCTTGCGGCGCTCGTACTCCTCTTCGTCAATCTCACCTTTGGCATAGCGTTCGCGAAGAATCTCGGCCGCGTCGGATTTGCCGCCTGAGCGGGACCCGGCCGAGAACCCGCGGACGGCCAACACGATCAATGCGATGATCGCCCCCCAGAACAACAGCATCATCAAACCGCCAGCCATGCCGAATCCACCTCCCCACATCATGTGACCGAAACCGTTGCCCCAACTGTCCGCAGGATCGGCGAGCGCGGCTCCGGCGGACAATACTAGGGCTGACGGGGTTACAGCGGATACCATTTTTATCATGAGGTGTTCCTTTCTTGCTGATCAGGTTCTGTTTCGAGTGGTAAAGTGACGGTCACGAGAAGACCGCCTTCGGTGCGGTTCGTCAGCGCTACGTCGCCGCCATGGGCCCGCACAATCGTTCGCGCGATCGACAGGCCAAGACCGGTCCCACCGGTTTCGCGCGAGCGGGATTTTTCGAGCCGGAAAAACGGCTCGAACACTTGCTCGAGTTCGGCTTCGGGAACCCCAGGTCCGTTGTCGGAGACCCGTATCTGGACGTATTCGGCGTCATGTACGAAGGTGACCTCCGCCCCCCCGCCATAGCGCTGCGCGTTCTCGATGATGTTGCGCAGGGCGCGGCGCACCGATTGGGGACGCAAGCGAACGCTTATGCTGTTGGCTGTATCAAGGGTGAAGCCGTCGATCATGTCGGCCTGCAACTGCTTCAGGTAGGTTTTCAGATCCACCGTCTCGTAGACTTCGGAGCTGGCCATGCCCCGTGCAAAGGCAAGCGTTGCATCGACCATCTCCTGCATTTCCTCGATTGAGGCGACAAGACTTTCACGCGTTTCGTCCTCGTCCACCATCTCCGCCCGCACCCGCATGGCGGTCAGCGGAGAGCGCAGATCATGGCCCAATGCCGCAAGAAGTCTTGTCCTGTCCGCGACGAAACGCGTCAGTCTCGCCTGCATCCGATTGAAGGCCTGCGTGAGGCCGCGCACCTCGCTCGGACCGATCAGTGGCAACGGATCGACGGCTTCCCCCTTTCCAAGCCTGTCGGCTGCGCGCGAAACGCGCAGAAGCGGTCCGGTTAGCCGGGTCAGAAGAAACCAGCAGGCCGAGACTAGAATGATCGCCGCCGTGATTCCGAAACTGACGATTGAAGCCCATGGCCACTGCAACGGCGGCCGCTCGAACCTTGTTCCGACATTCAGCCACTGCCCGTCCGCCAGGGCGATCGACAGTTGCATTTCGATCGCGGAAAGCTCGCCCCGCATCATCGCGAGATGCATTTCGGCCATCTCCGGCGCGAGATGTGGCATCGGCGGAATGCCTTGCTCGACCTCGTGCAATTCCACGCGGATTTCTCGATCGTTCGCGCCACCTAGTAGTCCGCGAACGCGCGCCTCTACGGCTCCACCGTCTGCATGGCTTTCATGATCGACAGCGGGAATGTCCGAAAGATCGAAACGTACCAAAGGGGAATTCGCCGCTCTCAGGATCGCCTGCTGCAAGGACTCCGGCGCCTCTTCGAGCAAGAGCGCGACGTTCGCGGCCCGGCCTGCCGCTTCGAAACCCAAGGCGGCGCGCACGGCGAGACCACGCTCGTCGACGAACAGCCACAGGCTGATCGTCTGTGCGACAGCAAGCGCCGCGACGATCAGCAGGACCAACTGCCCACGAAGATTATCGAAGGGGCGCGGCATCAGCTCAACTCGTGGACATCGGCAGCCAGGCAATAGCCGCCGCCGCGCACAGTCGTGACGATGCGCGGCCGCGACGGATCAAGCTCGATCTTCCGGCGCAGTCGGCTGATCTGATTGTCTATGGTCCGGTCAAATACTGACGCTGCGCGGCCTGCCGTCAGATCGAGCAACTGATCGCGGCTGAGGACAAAACGAGGACGTTCCAGCAGGACGGTCAAAAGCTTGAATTCCGCGCTGGTCAGATCGATTTGCTCACCGTCCTCGTTCGAAAGTACCCGACTGTCCGTGTCCAGAATCCAATGGGCAAATGCGATACGTCGGCCCGAAAGTGTACCTGCATAGGGTTCGGCTTTCGTCGAACGGCGCAGGATGGCCTTGATCCGGGCGACCAGTTCACGCGGGTTGAAGGGTTTCGCTAGGTAGTCATCCGCGCCGATTTCAAGGCCAACAATCCGGTCGGTTTCCTCCCCGAGCGCGGTCAACATCAGGATCGGAACGGATCCACTTGCCGAAAGTCGGCGGCACACGGAAAGACCATCTTCCCCCGGCATCATGACATCGAGGACGATGAGGTCGTACTTGCCGTTCGCAAGCTTCGCATCCATGTCGACCGCGTCGCGCGCGGACGTTGCGCGCATCCCGTTCTTTTCCAGGTAGCGCGTCACGGCATCGCGGATTTCGCGGTGGTCATCGACGACAAGAATGTGCGGCGGTTCGCTCATAAGCCTTCCTTTAGATGAATGCCGGGTGCTTTCCCGAAGAGATTTGTCACGAAGTGTAACAGGCCCCGCGTTTGCGACCTGCCGATACAAAACGCCTGCGCTCCCTGCATTCCTTCGCGACAGGCATCTGCCATATGTTCTGTATCGCAACACTGACACGAGGTAACCTAAATGAAACGCAATACTCTACTCGCTGCAATGACCCTCACTGCAACCGTCCTTGGCGGTGCCGCGTTCGCGGAGTCCCACCACGGACACGGCGGAAAATCCGGACCCGGTGCCGCGCAAGGAGGTGCCCCCGGCATGATGGGCATGATGGAGGGCATGGATGGAATGATGGATATGATGCAGCGCATGCATGGCAACATGATGGGCGGCGGCATGATGGGCGTTATGGGCCCGATGGGCGGAGGCATGACGAAGATGCTGGACGCTGATGGCGACGGCAAGGTCACTCCTGAAGAGATGCGCACGCAGCTGCAGGCCAAGCTTGCCGAATATGACGGCGATGGCGACGGCTCCCTCTCGATTGCAGAGTTCGAAACGCTTCACAGCGCGATGATCCGCGAGATGATGGTGGACCGATTCCAGCACCTCGATGCCGACGGTGACGGCGCGGTGACGGCGGAAGAGATGGTGGCGCCTGCCGAAATGATGGAACGGATGCAGATGATGCGGTCGAACATGGCGCAGTCGCAGGGTCAGCCCGGCAATGGCCAGGGCATGGGCGACGGCACCATGATGAACGACAATTGAGAGGTTCGGCGCCAGCTCTGACTGGCGCCGCTTCCCCAAACGTCTGATCCGAAAACATCCGGACGCAACACCAGACCGCGTCCGGACTTGCCAAGTCCAGGCAATGAGCAGCAACCACAGAAAATCCGAAAGGGAGAAAATCGAATTGGCCTATACCTATGATCGTGTCTTGAAAGATGTCGCCTTGGGCGACGCTGAAATGCGCGTCCGCGATGCATTGACAGAAAAGGGCTTTGGCGTACTGACCGAGATCGACGTGAAGGCGACGATGAAAAAGAAGCTGGGTGTGGAGATGGCGCCCTATCGCATCCTTGGTGCCTGCAATCCGGGCATGGCCCACAAGGCCATCGAAATCGAGCCGCGCATCGGCGCGATGCTGCCCTGCAATGTGATTCTGCGCCAGATGGACGGAGGCACCGAAATCAGCGCCATTGACCCTGTGGCCTCTATGCAAGCGGTAGAGAACGCCGAGTTGCACGAAGTCGCCGATCAAGTCCGCGATTTGCTCCGGGCCGCTTTGGACGCGGCCTGAAGTCTCTCTCGATGCCCTTGACCTGACATGAGGCGCAGATGAACCGTAACAATACGCTCACACCAACCGTCAAGACCGCCATCGCGCTGGCATTCGCGGCGGCCTTGCTGGTCCTTGCGTTCGGACCGCTGCCCGACACCCTGACCCGCCTGAACGGCGACAGGATCTCTGCTTGGGTCATGGCTGCAGGTATCTGGGGGCCAATTTTAGTCGTCGGACTGATGACGATAGCGATCGTGGCCACGCCGATCCCAAGTGCACCCATCGCACTGGCTGCAGGCGCGGCCTACGGCCACACCGTCGGAACAGTTTACATCGTTCTCGGTGCCGAATTCGGCGCTCTTGCAGCCTTCGTTCTCGCCCGGTTTTTGGGTCGGGACGTATTGCGGCAATGGTTTGGCGACAAGATCGATGTTGGCTGGCTTGGCTCTCAGAACGCGCTAACATTCACGGTTTTTATCAGTCGGCTGTTACCATTCGTTTCGTTCGATATTGTCAGCTATGCAGCGGGGCTCAGCCGACTGCATTTCTGGCGCTTCGGACTGGCCACGTTAGCCGGAATTATTCCTGCCAGTTTCGTACTCGCGCATTTCGGCAACGAAGCCGTCAGCGGAGACACCTCCCGTGCTGCCTGGGCTGCAATCGGACTGGGCGCTCTGACCCTGACCCCGCTCGTCTTCATCGGCGTCAGGGACTGGCAAAGATGTAGATTACGCCATGACTGATCGTGACGCACACCATCTTCTGAAACGAGCACCATGGATTGAGCGCCAGGGGCATTTCGGTTTTCGGTTCCAAAGCAAAGAACAGGGACTCCCTCAATGTTGACCGCAGCGATACCATTTCCGGACATCGGAACCGATCTGTTCTCGATCGAAATCGGCAGTTTCACATTCGCGCTGCGTTGGTACGCGCTGGCCTATATCGTCGGCATCCTCATCGGATGGCGCATCTGTCTGGCCGCAGTCAATCGCCCGGCACTCTGGCCCCCGGCCGGTCCGCCACTTGATCGCGAGCAGATCGAGAACCTTCTGACATGGATCATACTGGGCGTGATCGTGGGTGGGCGCCTGGGTTTCGTGCTGTTTTATCAGCCCGGCTATTACCTGGCCAACCCGCTGGAAATCCTCAAGGTGTGGCAGGGCGGCATGTCGTTCCACGGCGGTTTTGCGGGTGTAGGGATTGCGGCGCTGATATTCTGTCTTCGTCAGAAAAGATCCCTGCTCAGCACCGCAGACCTGCTTGCGCTGGCAACTCCGCCGGGGCTGTTTCTGGGACGGCTGGCGAATTTCACCAACAACGAGCTTTGGGGGCGGCCTACGGACGTTCCTTGGGCGATAATCTTTCCGGGCGAGGCGGCGCAAGTCTGTGACGGCATCACCGGGCTCTGCGCCCGACACCCTTCGCAGCTATACGAGGCGCTTCTGGAAGGGCTGCTGCTCGGAACACTCCTGCTCTATCTCGCCTGGCGGCGCGGCTGGCTGAAGGCCCCCGGTGCTCTGACCGGGGTTTTCCTTACTGGGTACGGCCTTGCCAGAAGCTTCGTGGAACTGTTCCGGCAGCCGGACATGCAGTTCGTGACCGCCGAGAATCCGATCGGTCACGCGCTTCATTTCGGCGAATGGGGGCTGACGATGGGTCAAGTGCTTTCCGCGCCGATGATCGTGACAGGACTGGCTCTGATTTTTTACTCCTTCAGTCACTTCGGAAGCGCGGCCGACCAGAGGCCAAATACCGTCGTGTGATTAAGTGGAGCCAATAAAAGGAGGAACTCGAATGAACAGCAATGTGGAAGAACAATATAGTGGAACAGCGACCGAGAACGCACTGGTCGAAGGGCGAAAAGCGTTTCTCGGCTTCCTCGCGAAACGGGTCGGCAACCGCGCGGATGCCGAGGATGTTTTCCAAGAGTTCTGCATTCGGGTGCTGACTCGCAAGGATCAGCTTCGCGACGTGGAACGCATGGATGCATGGCTATACGCGATCCTCCGGTCCACCATGAACGATCATTTTCGCAAAGCCACTCGGCGCAGCCGCTTGGCCGTAGCTGTCGCACGAGACCCACATCAGTTGGTTGCCGATGCGCCGGTGCAGATGGCGCGGCTGTGCACTTGTCCGAGCAGGCTGCTTACCGAGCTTCGTACCGTTGATGCCAAATTGATCCGGCGGATCGATTTCGGTGAAGAGGATCGGAAAATCGTGGCCGCCGATATGGGGTTGAACCGCAATGCCCTTGGCGTTCGGCTGCACAGGGCGCGCGCTGCTCTGCGCGAGGCGATCCAATACCATTGTGGAGCCTGCTGCCTGGAGGATCCCGATGATTGCTACTGCCCAGTCTAGCGCCGAAGCGATCCCCTACTGCGACAAGCAAAGCTAGGCGACGGAATCAGGCGAACAATTCAGGGCATTCACGGGCGCATTTGTTGGTCAAAATGATGTACACCAGATGCAGCGTTGCGAGCCCCGCCAGCAGGCAGAAAAACGAAATGTAGGCAAACTGGAGAAAGGCGATATCGATCACGATCACCGCCACCAGCGTCAGGGCGAAATGGCGCATATGTTTGTAATGCGACAGCGCTGGCGGCAGGGTGATAAGGGTCACATAGATCGTATTGGTCAGCCAGCGTGGCATCATGTAATCAAGCCACATTGATTTTTCATAGGCCAGCGACTGGTTGTTGATCTCGACCACGACCATGCTGCTGTTCAGCCCGTGCGGGATGTAAAGCAATAGACCGAAGGCCAGTCCGATCAACGCCATGAGGCGGAACAACCGCTTCCGAGGGCTGTCGTCCGGTTCCAGAACGTAGACCGAGTATGGCACCCAGATCGGCCACATGAACCAGGTGAAAAAAATGAACCCCATAGCTCCCCATAAGACCGTCAGGGGATCGTTTCCGTTCATGCCGACCCAGACAAAACCCTCGGTAAACTGTTGCAGTCCGGCAAAAAGCGGCATCAGGGCAAGCGGAAGATACCGTTTGTTTCGCCGCCACGCCACAATTGAAATGGCCGTGCCGCCGCCAACAAGAAAAACGCTGGCGGCAAAGCTGACTTGCGCGGACAAGCACATGGAATTCTTTCTCCGACATATTTTTTTGGGACGGCCCAAAGTGCAAACCTAAGGCACAAACTGGGCGTTGAAAAGCAACCGGCTCATTACGGGAGTCCTCTCGGCGCCGCTGACCACCCATTGCGATGGGACGGTCGCGGGCGCAGCTCAGTCGCGATTACCTCCCTGAGCACGAGGCCTCTGCGGAGACTTGGCGCGCCCCGTCGGCAAAGTATTCGAATTGCCGAGTTGAGGAATCGCCAGTGGCTTTCATGCAAATCAATGCCTTTCGGATGGAACTGTAAGGTTTGGAGACCGGCAACGTCTATTTACCTAAACGGTCGTTCTCGATCGCAAGGAAAATCGACAGGAGCCAACATTGAAAAAATTGACCCTTGAGGTCCGCGGGCTGTTCGAGGAACTCGATCATCTCGCGGTCGAACGCCATTTGTCAGCTCTCGGCGGCGTGCACAGCGCCGAAGCGAACCCGGCATCGGCAAGCGTGACAGTCCACTACGATGAGACGGCAGTGGGCGAGGAAGAGCTGCGCAACACGGTTGAGGCCTGCGGATTCCACTGCGCCGGGGAGCGGGTTCCGAACCATGTCTGCCACGCCGACCATCAAATGTCTGGCGCGGAGGCCCCGGCTGGCCACGACGCGATGGCGCACGAGATGGGCCACGGCGGTGGTATGGACATGGCCAGCATGGTCCGCGACATGCGCAACCGCTTCTGGGTGGCGCTGCTGTTCACCATCCCGATCTTCACTTATTCGCCGATGGGTGGCCTGTTCACGCCACCCGCGCCGCCCTTCGGGCTGGAACTGGATCTGTGGCTGTTCTTCCTGGGTAGTGCCGCGATTATCTGGCCAAGCTGGCCGTTCTTCGTCGCCGCCTGGCGCGCCCTGCGCAACGGCATCCTGAACATGGCGGTCCTGGTCGTGCTGTCGGTTGGCACCGGTTATGTGTTCAGCGTCGGGTCTACCTTCTTCTTTCCGGGCGTGCAATTCTACGAGGCGGTGGCGGTGCTGCTGGTGTTCATCCTGTTGGGTCACTGGCTGGAGATGCGCGCGCGGGCCGGGGCGTCCGCTGCAATCCGCGCACTGCTCGATCTTGCACCGCCGATGGCGACCGTTATCCGCGATGGGCAAGACGTTGAGGTGCCTACCTCCGAAGTACTTGAGGGCGAGATCGTGCTGATCCGGCCCGGCAACAAGATCCCGGTGGATGGCGAGGTTGTCGAAGGCGCGTCGCTGGTCGACGAATCCATGCTGACAGGCGAATCCATGCCGGTCAACAAGGCCGTCGGCGACACCGTGATCGGCGCCACCATCAACAAGAGCGGCAGTTTCCGGTACCGCGCCACCAAGGTCGGGGCCGACACCGCGCTGGCGCAGATCGTCAAGCTGGTGCAGGAGGCGCAGAACTCCAAGGCACCCGCCCAGCTTCTGGCCGACAAAGCCTCACAATGGCTGGTGCTGATCGCCGTCGTGATCGGACTTGCAACCTTCGCGGTCTGGTTCTGGTGGATCGGCTCTCCGCTTTTGTTCGCGCTGACGCTGACGATCACCGTCTTCGTCATCGCCTGCCCGGACGCGCTTGGGCTTGCTACGCCGATGGCGGTGATGGTGGGCACAGGGTTAGGGGCGCAGCACGGTATCCTGTTCAAGAATGCCGGTGCGCTGGAAGACGCGACCAAGCTTGACGTGATCGTCTTCGACAAGACCGGCACGTTGACCATGGGCGAACCGCGCGTGGTCGAGGTCGTTGCCGCCGAAGGCGGCGCGGAGGATGACGCGCTGCGGGCTGCGGCGGCCGTCGATCGCGGCTCGGACCACCCGCTGGCGCTCGCCATTGTCGAACGCGCGGCGGACCTCGACGTCCCGCAGATGGCCGAGTTTCTCAACCTCGAAGGCCGCGGCGCGCGCGCCGAAGTCGCAGGCAAGACCGTGCTGGTCGGCAATCGGCGCCTGATGGACGAGGAGGGTATCGACGTCGGCACCCTGACGGCGGAGGCCGAGCGCCTGAAGGGCGAGGGCCGCACGGTTGTGCATGTGGCGCAGGGCGGACGGATGCTGGGCCTGATCGCCATCGCTGATGCGCCGCGTCCGAGCGCCAAGGCCACCGTGGCCAAGCTGCGCGCACGCGGCGTCGAGGTGGCGATGCTGACCGGCGACAACGAAGGTACCGCAAGGCGGATCGCGGGCGAGCTGGGCATCGACATTGTGCTGGCAGATGTTCTTCCGGGCCAAAAGGCCGAGAAGGTCAAAGAGCTTCAGGCCCAGGGTAAGAAGGTCGGCATGGTCGGTGACGGTGTCAACGACGCACCCGCGTTGACCCAGGCCGATGTCGGATTTGCCATCGGTGCGGGCACCGACGTGGCGATGGAAAGCGCCGATGTCGTGCTGATGAAAAGCGATCCCTACGATGTCGTGGGGGCCATCGAGTTGTCGCGCGCCACCTTGCGCAAGATGCACCAGAACCTGTTCTGGGCCGTGGCTTACAACGTGGTCGCCTTTCCGATGGCGGCAGGGGTGTTTTATCCGTTGATCATCAGCCCCGCCGTGGCAGCACTTGCCATGTCGGGCAGCTCCGCGCTGGTGGCGGTCAACGCGCTGCTGCTGAAACGAACGCGGCTGGAAGGTATTGGTGCGGGCAAGAGTGGGTCCGCCAGCGGCGGCGGTCAGGGCGATGCGCAGGCAGGCCAGGTGCCGCTTCACGCCGGACACTCGCAGAAATCACATTGAATAAGGGGGACTTGAGATGTCTGACACATCATCGACCAAGACACCGGACGGGAAGGGCATGGCGGCGCGGTTTCCCACCGCGTATTCCATCCTGTTCGGCCTGATCATCGTTGTCGCGGCGCTGACCTGGATTATCCCTGCGGGCCAATATGACCGCGCCATGAACGAAGAGGTCGGGCGCGAGATCGCCGTGCCGGGTACGTATCAAACGGTCGAGCCCAATCCACAGGGGGTCATCGACGTCATGCTGGCACCGGTGGCGGGGTTTTATGATCCCGACAGCTATGCCGCAAATGCCATCGACGTGGCGCTGTTCGTACTGCTTTTGGGCGGCTTTCTGGGCGTGGTGAATGCCACGAATGCCATCGACACCGGCATCCAGACGGCGATGGTGCGGCTGAAGGGGCGCGAGATCTGGATGATCCCGATCCTGATGTCGCTCTTTGCCCTGGGCGGCACGACCTATGGCATGGCCGAGGAAACGCTGGCCTTTTACGCGCTTCTGATCCCGGTGGTGATCGCGGCGGGCTACGATTCCGTGACCGGCGTGGCGATCATCCTGATCGGTGCCGGGATCGGCACGCTGGGATCGACAATCAACCCCTTCGCCACGGTGATCGCGTCTAACGCGGCAGGCATCCCGTTCACGGATGGTATTGCGCTGCGGCTGGTCCTTCTGTTGGGCGGCCTCGCGATCTGCGTGGCCTACGTCATGCGCTATGCCTCGAAGGTTAAGGCCGACCCGGCCCGGTCCGTCGTCGCTGCGCAACGCGACAGCGACCGGCAGTTTTTTCTGAACGAGACGGATGCAACGTTCGAGGAGCCGAAGCTGAGCGGAACTCAGAAGCTGGTCCTGATCCTGTTTTTTACGACCTTTGCGGTAATGATTTGGGGTGTCTCGAGCCAGGGATGGTGGATGGCTCGGATGGGCGCGCTGTTCTTCGGCATGGCCATCGTCGTCGGGCTGGTCGCCCGCATGGGGGAGAAGAAGCTAACGTCGTCCTTTGTCGACGGAGCGAAGGATCTTCTGGGAGTTGCGCTGGTGATCGGTCTGGCGCGCGGCATCGTGGTGATCATGGAGCAGGGCCTGATTGCCGACACGATCCTGAATAGTGCCGCCGATACCCTCGGCGGCCTGCCGGAAGTCGCGTTCATCAACCTGATGCTTTGGATCGAGATCGGGATGAGCTTTCTCGTGCCGTCGTCGTCCGGCCTGGCCGTCCTGTCGATGCCGATCCTTGCCCCGTTGGGGGATTTCGCGGGGGTCGGCCGTGACCTCGTGGTGACGGCCTATCAATCGGCGAGCGGGCTCGTGAATCTGATCACGCCCACCTCTGCGGTTGTGATCGGCGGTCTGGCCATCGGGCGCGTGTCGTTCGACCGCTGGGTCGTCTTCGTCTGGCCCCTGCTGCTGATCCTCGTCGTCTTCATCTCGGCCGGGATCAGCCTGGCCGCCATTCTCTGATTAGAAAGAAGGAGGCATTCCAGATGTCTGAACCAAAATTGGGCGTTCATTCCGAAGCCGGTACATTGCGGCAGGTGATCGTATCGCCACCCGGCCTGGCGCATCGCCGTCTGACACCGGACAACCGCGAAAACCTGCTGTTCGACGATGTGTTCTGGGTCAAACAGGCGATCAAGGATCACGCCGTCTTTGCCGATGTCATGCGCGGCGAAGGGGTCGAGGTGTTGGATGCGATGGCGCTGCTGGGCGAGACGCTGGACATTTCCGACGCGCGCGCCTGGGTTCTCGACCACCGCATCACCCGCAATGACGTCGGCGTGGGGATGCGGGACGACTTGCGTGCCTGGATGGAGGGTCTGCCCGGCACGGAACTGGCCCGTTTGCTGGTC
Organism: Roseovarius mucosus DSM 17069; assembly: GCF_000768555.3. Classification (GTDB taxonomy): domain Bacteria; phylum Pseudomonadota; class Alphaproteobacteria; order Rhodobacterales; family Rhodobacteraceae; genus Roseovarius; species Roseovarius mucosus. Next base: position 54,534 of record NZ_KN293988.1, on the reverse strand, counting down.
GGCGGCATCCGGGTGGACGATCTGCCTTTCACGCCCTCCGGCATGTTCGGCAGCTACCTTGGCCCCCACGGTTTCGTGCTGCCGCCGCTGCCAAATTTCATCTTTACCCGCGACAATTCAGCCTGGGTTTATGGCGGCGTGAGCCTGAACCCGATGCATTTCGCGGCACGGCGGCCCGAAACGCTGCTGATGGCAGCAGTCTACCGGTTTTATCCGACATTCGCGGATCGAGTGCGGGTCTGGTTCGGCGATCCGACGCGGGAATTCGGGACGGCCACGCTGGAAGGCGGCGACATCATGCCAATCGGGCACGGTGTCGTCATGGTCGGCATGGGCGAACGATCGACCCCGCAGGCGGTGGGCCAACTGGCCGAGGCGCTGTTCGAGGGTGGCGACGTGACGCGGGTGATCGCCTGCCAGATGCCCAGTTCGCGCGCGGCGATGCATCTGGACACCGTTTTCACCCATTGCGGGGGCGATGTGGTGACCACTTTCAAGGAGGTGGCGGATGCGATCACCTGCTATGACCTGCGCCCCGGTCAGGGCAAGGCCGCGCTCGATATCCGCCGGGATGCGCGCCACATATTCGAGATCACCGCTGAAATTCTGGGCCACAAGAAACTGCATCTAGTGCCCACCGGCGGGGCCGACGCCGCGGAGCAATCGCGCGAACAGTGGAATGATGGCAACAACGTGCTGGCGCTGCGCCCCGGCGTCGTCATCGGCTATGACCGCAACGACGACACCAACGCCGCACTGAAGGAGGCCGGGATCGAGGTGCTGGCCATCCCCGGTGCCGAACTCGGCCGGGGCAGGGGCGGCAGCCACTGCATGAGTTGCCCGACGATCCGCGACGCAATCTGAACCACCGACGATAAGGAAATCCCATGTCCTACAATCTGAGAAACCGCCATTTCCTGGCCCTGCGCGACTTCACGCCGCAGGAAATCAGCTTCTTGCTGAAACTCTCCGCCGACCTGAAGGCGGCGAAATACGCCGGCACTGAAGTTCCGCGCCTGACCGGCAAGGAAATCGCCCTGATCTTCGAGAAGGACAGCACCCGCACCCGCGTCGGCTTTGAGGTGGCGGCCCACGATCAGGGCGCGCATGTGACCTATCTTGGCCCCTCGGGGTCGCATCTGGGCAAGAAGGAAACCGTCAAGGACACCGCGCGCGTGCTAGGCCGGGTCTATGACGCGATCGAATATCGCGGATTTGGTCACCCTATCGTCGAGACGCTGGCGCAATACGCTGGCGTGCCCGTCTATAACGGGCTGACGGACGAATTCCACCCGACGCAGATCCTTGCCGATTTCCTGACCATGCAGGAACATTCCGACAAGCCGCTGCGCGAGATCGCCTATTGCTTCATGGGCGATGCGGGCAACAACATGGGTGACAGCCTGCTGATCGGCGGGGCGAAGATGGGCATGGATGTGCGCCTGTGCGCGCCCGAAAGCCTGTGGCCGGGCCAGGCGATCCGCGACGAGGCCGATGACGTCGCCGTGCAGACCGGCGCGCGGATCACGATCACCGAGGATGTGGACGCCGCGGTGAAAGACGTCGATTTCGTCTATACCGATGTCTGGGTGTCGATGGGTGAGCCCAAGGAAAAATGGGCGGAACGGATCGAGCTGCTGACGCCCTATCAGGTGAATTCCGATGTGATGGCCAAAACCGGCAATCCGAGGGCCAAGTTCATGCATTGCCTGCCCGCCTTCCACAATGCCGAGACCGAAGTCGGCGCCGATATCGAAGAGGAATTCGGCATCACGGCGATGGAAGTCACCGAAGAGGTGTTCGAAAGCCCGGCCTCCATCGTGTTCGATCAGGCCGAGAACCGGCTGCACACGATTAAGGCGGTGCTCGTCGCCACGCTGGGCAACTAGCGGTGCTGGTTGTCGCCGCATTGGGGGGCAATGCATTGTTGCGCCGTGGCGAGCCGCTGACCGCCAAGGCGCAGCGCGAGAACGTCGCCACCGCGGCTACCGCGCTGGCGCAGATCATCAAGGCCGGACACCGGCTGGTCGTCACCCACGGCAACGGGCCGCAAATCGGCCTGCTTGCATTGCAGGGTGCGGCCTACAAACCCGATGCAGTGTTCCCGCTGGATGTGCTGGGGGCGGAAACCGATGGCATGATCGGTTACATGATCGAGCAGGCGCTTGAAAACGCCCTGGGCCATGACCGCCCGGTCGCGACCCTGCTGACCCAGATCGAGGTCGATCCCAAAGACCCGGCCTTCGCCAAACCCACCAAGTTCATCGGCCCGGTCTATGACAAGGCGGAAGCCGAACGGCTCGCGCAGGCGCGGGGGTGGAGCATTGCTGCGGATGGCGCGCATTGGCGCCGCGTGGTGCCGTCGCCGATGCCGAGTGGCATTCCCGACCTGAAAGTGCTGGAACTGCTGCTCGAGCAGGACGTGACGCTGATCTGCGCAGGCGGCGGTGGCATTCCGGTCGTCCGGCGTGCCGACGGTTCGCTGATCGGGGTCGAGGCGGTGATCGACAAGGATCACGCGACGGCGCTTCTGGCACACAAGCTGAACGCCGACGCGCTGTTGCTGCTGACTGACGTCGAGGCCGTGTTCCGCGACTTCGGCACCGAAACGCAATCGGCTATTTGGCAGGTGTCGCCGGAGGACGCAGTGCGTCTGGACTTGCCCGACGGCTCGATGGCGCCGAAGGTGGCCGCCGCCGCGACTTTCGTATCCGATCGTGCGCGTTTCGCCTCCGTGGGTCGCCTGGAGGATGCGCTTGCCCTGCTAGATGGCAAGGCGGGCACGATGATCGTAAACAACTGAACCCAAGGAGCATATTCGATGAAACGTCTGGCAGAAAAAGTCACCCTGATCACTGGAGGAGCGGCAGGCATCGGTCTGGAAACCGCCCGGCTTTTCTTGAGTGAGGGGGCCAAGGTTGCGCTTGTGGACCTCCACGTTGACGACCTGTCGGATGCTGCGGGGGATCTGGGCAATCCGGACGACCTGCTGACAATCGCCGCCGACGTCTCATCGGTCGAAGATTGCAAAAGATACGTCGCGCAGACCGTCGAGAAGTTCGGGCGCATCGACGTGTTCTTCAACAACGCCGGAGTCGAAGGCATGGTCGCGCCGCTGGTCGATCAGAAGATCGAGGATTTTGACCGCGTGATGGCGGTTAATGTGCGCGGCGCTTTCCTTGGGTTGCAGCATGTCTTGCCCGTGATGACTGGGCAGCAATCGGGCAGCGTGATCAACATGTCGTCGATCGCGGGCCTCAAGGGCAGCCCGAACGTCGCGCCCTATATCACGTCGAAACATGCCGTTGTCGGTTTGACGCGCGCCGCCGCGATAGAGGTCGCAGGCCACAACGTGCGTGTCAACTCGGTGCATCCCTCGCCGGTCAACACGCGGATGATGCGGTCGCTGGAGGAAGGGTTCAATCCCGGCCACGGCGACGAAGTGAAGCAACAGCTTGCCGGCACGATTCCGCTGGGTCGCTATGGTGAAAGCATAGAAATCGCCAATCTGGTCCTGTTCCTCGCCTCCGACGAGTCCGCCTTCATCACGGGAGCGCAGTATCCCATCGACGGGGGCATGTCGGCGGGCTGATCGGGTCTCTGCCCTATGGGTTTGGAACCTGTTGCTAGGGGGCTGTCAGGTCGCCGTAAATGTCCCGACCCCAAGCGCCGCGTTCGTACGCGCAATCGACGCCGATCCGTCTCGCTCGGCTTCCGTCAGGGCGCGGATCGCGTCGATGGTTTCGGGGATCACGATGGCTTGGTTGTCGACCATGTAGGCATAGTACAATTCGTCGCCCTCGACCTTGAGCATGTCCTCCCACAGAGCCACCTCATAGAGGCTGTCGTTGGGACGCCCGAAATCGGCCATCATCTCCTTGACCGCGTTAAGTGCGCCCAGCCCGTCCGCCATCCGGATCAACGCGATGCGGGAGGAGGCGCGGAACGCTTCGAGTACCTCGTCTTTGGACGCCTTGCGCGGCATCCTGACCGACCAATAATGCAGATGGGCAAGGGTCTGCGGCACCTTCACGGCCATCGTGATCACGTCGAGATCGGGATCGACGCTTTGTGCATCCGGGCCCTGATGGCTGGGAATATCGGGTTCGGGCACAAGCGTGTTCATGATTCCACCCAGATGGCTTTCCCACGGGTCGGTGGCGCGCCGCAGGAGCGTTCCGCGCGCTGAGCCAAGAAGCCCTGCAACTTTCAGCGCTGTGAGGGTGCGGACGATCGACGTCGTGTTGCAGGACACCACGCGGGTGCGATCGCGCCCAATCGCGCTTGCATAGTTTGCTTCGGCAACAAAGGAATGGCCGGTCACCTCGTGTTTTTCGCCGCCATGAACGATGAACCGGATGCCTCTTTCGCGATAGGTTTCCACATTGCGCACAGCCACTTTCTTGGGCGTGCTGTCCACCACGATGTCTGCGGTAGCAAGCAGGTCGTCGAGCCCTCCGGCCACGTCAAGGCCGGCCTCTCGCATGGCCGGGGTGCGATCCGGGTCGGCGGCATAAAGCGCGAAACCCTTCGCGCGCGCCATGCGGGCGCGCCAGTCGGAGGTGACATCCGCCACGCCAACGAGGTCCATGTCCTCTTGTGCGACCACTGCGTCTGCCACACGTTTGCCGATCACGCCGTATCCGTTTACGGCAACTCTGATAGGTCTCATGTCAGTCATCCCGCTCTCGTGAATTCTGTGCCGGTCGAAATATCCCAGGCGGATTCGCCTGCCTTGACCTTGGCGATATAGTCACGGGTCAGCGGAACCGCATCACGGCGCTTGGCAAGCTGGATCTGGAAGACCATCAACCGCCCATTCCGGAACGCCATTTCGCAGACAGCCAGATAGAATTCCCACATACGGCAGAACCGCTCGTCGTAAAGCATGCGCGCTGTTTCGCGTTCCTGGGCAAATCGTTCGGACCAGTGGCGCAGAGTCTCGGCATAATGCAACCGCAGGACCTCGACATCCGTGACCCACATTCCCGCACGCTCTGCTGCCGCGATGGTTTCGGACAGCGTGGGCAGATAGCCCCCGGGGAAGACGTATTTGCGGATCCACGGATCGCTGCCGCCTTTGGGCGCCATCCTGCCGATCGCATGCAAAAGTGCGACGCCATCGGGCCTGAGAACGCGCTGAAGGGTGGTAAAAAACGCATCGAATCCGCTGCGGCCCACATGCTCGAACATACCTACGGACACGACGCGATCGTATAGCCCATGCTCTTCGCGGTAATCGCGCCGTTCAAAGGCCACCTGATCAAACAGGCCGGTTTGCTGGGCACGTTCGCGGGCAGCGGCAATCTGTTCGGTCGAGAGGCTGAGCCCGGTCACGCGCGCCTCGTGTTGCTGGGCAAGCTCCATCGCCAGCCCGCCCCAGCCCGAGCCGATGTCGAGAACCTCCAGACCGGGTCGCATCAAGAGCTTTGCTGCGATGTGCTTTTTCTTGAAGGCCTGGGCCTCGTCCAACGTTTCGGTCCCGATCGGGAAGTAGGCGCAGGAGTATTGTCGATCCGCATCCAGAAAAAGGTCGTAGAGTTCGGTCGAGATGTCGTAGTGATGCGCCACGTTCGCGTGAGACCGGCTGATCGGATTATGATGCAGCCTGCGGCTCAGGAATGCGTCCAGCCAGCGGGTCAATCGTCTGCCAGGCAATGCGTCGATAGTATCTATGTCGGTCATGCAGATCGAGAGGAGGTCGCGCAGGCTGCCAGTTTCAATGCGCAGCGTCCCGTCCATATAAGCCTCGCCAAGTGCAATGCTGGGGTTCACCAGAAGTTGCACAGGCAGCACCTTTTCGGTCAAACGGACGGAAACGGCGGGTTCGCCGCCGGGGCCGAAATGCCACGTCTGGCCGCAGGGATCGTAGATGGTGAGGCGTCCGTTTTGAACGAGGCGTCGCAGCGATTTGGCGAGCAACCACATGGCCGCCCGTCCCGGTGCGAGACGTCCGGTTTCAATCCGGCTACCTTCTTGTTCAAAGCGTTCGTCGGGAGAGGTTTCGCTATTGGACATGATCGCTTGCTCCGTCTTGTTTTTTGTCGGCAGGCGGCGTCAACCGCCGCTTTCTGATAAAACAGACGAAAGATGACAAGGTTCATTACAGCGCAGCGGCCTGCCGACACGGTGCCCGCGGTGCACAGGCGTGCGTAGGCGGAACCCTTGGAAAACGGATCGGCGTGTCCTCGCTGGCGGACAATAGAACGCGATCCGTGAATTGCAGACACGCCGGTGAGAGAGGGCCAGCACATCGGGGCTCAGTCCGTCGTTTTCGCTCCGGCGTCGTCCTTCATCGCTTGAAAACGAGCGCGGGCCTTTTCCGCTGCGTCGCAATCGCAATCGAGAAAGCCATGAACCGGGCAGGTCAGGCACATCTGTTCCAACCTTGTCTTCAACGCCTGCCGACCCCGGTGAAGGCGGACCGTGATGTTGTTCAAGGTGATGCCAAGGTCTTTGGCGACAGCATCGCGCGGCTGCTCCTGAAGATCGACGCGCCAGATTACTTCGGCATATTCCGGTCTGAGCGTCGGCAACAGCTTGTACAGACAATTGCATATCGCCTCGTCGAGTTCTTCGTCGAACCCGTTTTGGACGCTGTCCAGGTCGGTTGGGGCCATGACTACCTCCCTCTGGCGCCTTCGCGAAACCTTGCGACCGTAGTCGGCGATGGACGACGCCAGAATCTGGCCGAGCCAGCCACGAACGGCGCGCACATCGCGAAGTTGCTCGGAGCGGTCAATGGCGCGCAGCATGAACGTTTGCAGGACATCCTCGGCTGCCTCCGGATCTCCCAGTCGCCGACGCAGGAAATTCAGGATATGCTGCCGACCTTCCACCAGCGAGCGACGGACAGCGATGTCCGCATCCTTGGCGGCTGTGTTGGGCTGATCTGCTGTGGATAACCGATCATTCGGGTCGTGATTCATGATACACCTCTGAAAAGTAAGACGCCGAACCATCGAGAACGTTACACTTTTTCGGGTGCTTCGGGTGACCTGATTGTTGGTGGTTTTGCTGTTGGGTATGCACAGGCGCGGTCTTTTGGAACCCGGGCCAACGGGCGTATGCCCAGGAATGCGTAAGGTTTCGGCTGCCGCAGCGTCTTCTTACTTCGCCCCTGAGTTGGCACATCGGAAAATTTCTGCAATTCCTGCCACTTCTGACTTGGAAAGGAAATCTCGATGTCGCCGACTGTCATAACCAAAATCGTTTTGGCCATGTTCCTGTGGGCGGCGTGCTTTCCGCTGATCACGGCGGGGCTGCAATACGCGCCGCACCTGACCTTTGCGACGATGCGGGCAGGTCTGGCAGGCGCGGCTCTGGTGGGGTTGGCCATGATTTTGCGCAGACCATTCCCGCGCGGTTGGCGCACGTGGTTGACCTTGGGGATCGTCGGGATTGGTGCGACAAGTTTGGGATTTCTGGGCATGTTTCATGCAGCAGAATTCGTGTCTCCGGGCCTCGCCACGGTCATCGCAAACGCGCAGCCGCTGCTGGCCGCAATACTGGGTGTTGTATGGCTTGGCGAAAGGCTGCCGAAGGTCGGTTGGGTCGGCCTTTCGATCGGATTCATGGGAATCCTCGTGATCGCGCTGCCGCAATTGCTTGATGGAGGGCAAGAGGGGTCGGCCATCGGTTTCGCCTATATCGTTTTGGCCGCGGTTGGGGTGACCATCAGCAACGTGGCCATCAAGTCCATCGCCGGCAAAGTGGACGGGCTTTTTGCAATGGGGTTACAGTTGCTCATCGGCAGCGCGCCGCTCGCGTTCGCAGCCCTCGCGCTGGAAGATCAAAACGCCATTCAATGGAACGCGGTCTTCACGGCATCGCTTTTGGGGCTGGCCCTGTTCGGCTCAGCGCTGGTGTATTGGCTCTGGTTTTCCGTGCTGGAGGCAGTTGAGCTGAACCGGGCGATTGTGTTCAGCTTTCTTGTTCCAATCTTCGGTCTTTCAATTGGTGCCTTGTTTTTCGGGGAACGCCTGTCCGGGATTCAATTTTCCGGTATTGCGCTGGTCATTTTGGGGATCGTGTTCGTCAATCTTAAGGGAGCACGGCGGTCTCAAGGTCGATAATACAGAACAACCTGTTAACCTGTTTTCAAACGGTCGTTTTGGCTATTGTCTTCGTCGAAAGCCTGTTTGCTTCGATACGAATGTGTGTTGCTTATTCAGAGTGACGCGCGGAGGGGCAAATTGTTCTTAGAATGACTGCGCGCATTGTACGTTAGAGAGACAATGCTCGAATCAGCGCTGATCGCACCTTCGCAAACCTCTTGGAAAGGGCAGAGACATCATGGCATCGCAAGACAGTGGCAAGCCCGATGTGCCCGACGCTTCGCCGGAACGCGCCCTGTTGGACGGGCGCGGAGCGTTTATGGGATTTCTGGTCAAACGGCTTGGCAACCGCGCAGATGCAGAGGATGTCCTGCAAGACTTCTGCATCCGCGTGCTGTCACGCAAGGATCAGCTCCGAGAGGTCGAACGAATGGATGCGTGGCTCTACACAATCCTGCGGTCCACTTTGAACGATCACTACCGCAAAGGGACCCGGCGTAGCCGGCTGGCGGCGGCGGCGGCGCGCGAACCAGAGGAATGGATTGCCGATGCGCCCTCACAGATGGCGCGGCTGTGCACCTGCCATGGCGGGTTGATTTCCGAACTGCGCCCGGCGGATGCCGAACTGATCCGGCGCATCGATTTCGGCGAAGAAGATCGCGAAAGCGTGGCAGCCGATCTGCGGCTTAACCGCAACGCACTTGGTGTCCGGCTACACCGGGCACGCACTGCTTTGCGCGAGGCGCTTACAACGCATTGCGGCAAGTGCTGCCAAGAGGACCGGGACGATTGTTACTGTCCGCCCGAGGGCTGCGAGAACGACAAACACGAGACTGATTGCGAAGAAGAGGGACAGGAACACTGATCGCCCTGTCGGCGGGTCTGTAACGATTTCCTTCTTCCGGCGTCTTCTTCTGTGACCAAGCCCGAAGGCTCAACCACAGGAGTCGCCTAGCCATGCCACGCAAGACGATGGATCGGAAATCAGGGGGAACCCGTCACTCATCATCCGACGACGATGATCTTCGGATCTTGTTCTCGCAAATGACCTGTGCCTGTGCCGAGACCTGCGGGCATGCCGACGCCCCGATGGCGCGGGCGTTGTTCAACCGGGTCGAAATGATGAACCAGCCCCCGTCACTCGCGGCGCGCGCGTTGGGCATCGAGCCCGGCGATGCGTCCTATCTGCTGACCGGTCTGCGCGAGGATGTGGCGAAGGATTTCGTGCGTGTGATGCTCGCTGGACGACCCTCCATAGACACTACCAATCAAGAGGAAGCTGATGATGAATAAGAGCCTGCGCCTTGCGACAGTGACCCCGGAACAATTTCTTGCACCCGTTTCCGGTAACGCAACGACCGCTAGTAACGTGCCTTACGTCCAAGACGCCTTTGAACGCTGGGTGCTGCTTCTCGACACGCTGCGTGAACGCGCCGACAATATGATCGCGCATGAGCGGCAGGGCATGCCGCCGCTTCTGGATTTCGATTACGAACTGCTGCTGGACGCACGCACCTTTGAGCGGTCGGCCAACTACGCGCTGCTCAGGATCACGCGGGTCGGCGACGATTGCTGGGACGATTGCGTGGACGAGGCCAAGCCGCCGGTGATCGTGATCGATCCGCGCGCCGGGCACGGGCCCGGTATCGGCGGCTTCAAGCGCGACAGCGAGGTCGGCATGGCGATGCACGAAGGCCACCCGGTCTATTTCGTGATCTTCTATCCCGAGCCCATGCCGGGTCAGACGCTGTCGGACGTGCATTATGCACTGCGCGATTTTGTATTGGAGGTCGCGCGCCGTCACCCGGACACAGCCCCCGTGCTCTACGGCAATTGCCAGGCCGGTTGGGCGGCCACGCTGCTGGCGGCGGATTGCGACGGCCTGACCGGTCCGATTGTGCTGAATGGCTCACCGCTCAGCTATTGGTCGGGCGAGGCGGCAAGCAGCCCGATGCGGATGATGGGCGCGCTCTCGGGAGGGGCCTGGGCCGCGCATATGATATCCGATCTGGGCGATGGCCGGTTCGATGGCGCCTGGCTGGCGCAGAATTTTGAGACCCTGCAACCGGAAAAGGCGATCTGGGATAAGTACGCGACCCTCTTTGCCCATGCCGACACAGAGCGTGAGCGGTTCGTCGAATTCGAACGCTGGTGGAATGGCTACTACACGCTCAGCCGCGAGGAAATCCTCGGCATCACGCAGAACCTGTTCATCGGCAACCGGCTGGAACAGGGCGAGATGCAGCTGGATGCGCATTGCACCGTCGATCTTAAGCGCATCAGCAATCCGCTGATCATCTTCGCCTCGGACGGTGACAACATCACGCCGCCCGAACAGGCAATGGGGTGGATTGGCAAGCTTTATCCCGATACCGATGCGCTCAAGGCAGCCGGGCAGCGCATCGTCTATATGACGCATCCGCGTGTCGGGCATCTGGGCATCTTCGTCTCCGGCTCCGTCGCGCGGCTCCAGCATCGTGCGATTCTGGAAAGCCTGGACGATGTCGAGGCCCTTTCCCCGGGTCTCTACGAGATGGTGATCGACAACCCGTCGGGTGACCCGGACTGCGAGACCGGCGATTTTGAGGTGCGATTCGAACCGCGCGAGGTCGATGATCTGGGCATTGCATCGGACGATGCGGCCTTGAAACAAGTGGCGCAGATATCGCGGATCAACGAGGCGGTCTATTCGATTTTCGTCAGTCCTTGGATCCGCGCCGCGACGACCCCGGCCAGCGCTGAGGCGCTCCGTGCGCTGCACCCCATGCGCTGGACCAGAACGATGTTCTCCGAACAGGTGAACCCGTGGATGGCCCTGATCAAGTCCACCGCCGAAACGCTGCGCGAGACGCGCTCACCATTGCCGGACGACCACCCCGCGATCGTGGCCGAGCGTGCGCTGTCGGCGCGCACCGGCGAGGGTATAGGCGCATGGCGCAAGGGACGCGATGCCTGGATCACCCATGTCTTTGGCGCGATGTTCGGCAATTTCCCGTTCGCCGCAGCAACCACACAGGCGGAAAAACCGTCGGCCTCATCAAAAAAAGGAATGAACAATTATGGAATGGCTTTTTGAAAACTGGGTTTTGGTTCTCGTCTTCGGCGGAATGGCCGCAATGCACCTTTTCGGGCACGGACATGGCGGACACAAACATGGCAAGTCGGCCAAGCGTCATGGTGCGCACGACAAGAAGTCCGAAGCTTCCGCCGATACCGAGGCAGTGTCGGAGGATGCCTGAATTCGACGCATGCTGCGATCCTGCGGAACTGCTTGATCTGTCCGGCCGGAAGGGTCTGGTTGTCGGCATCGCCAATGATCGCAGTCTGGCGTGGCCTGCTGCCCTGCATTTCCGTCAAGCGGGTGCCGAGCTCGCCATCACCTATGTCGATGAGCGCACCAAACCTCATGTGGTGCCATTAGCTGCACGTCTCGAAGCGCCGATCCTGCTGCCCTGTGACGTGAATGCGCCGCACGAACTCGACGCTGTCTTCGACGCCATCACGGACCGCTGGGGAAAATTGGATTTCATCCTTCATGCCGTGGGCAGCGTGCCGCCCGGCGACCTTCATGGCCGCCTGACTGACTGTTCGGCTGCAGGGTTTTCCCAAGCGATGCATGTGTCCGTCCATTCGCTGATCCGCATGGCGCATCTTGCCGAGCCCCTGATGAAAAGCGGCGGCAGCCTGATCACTCTGAGCTATCTGGGTGGCGAACGTGTGGTGGAGAATTACAACGTGATGGGGCCGGTCAAGGCGGCGCTTGAGGCCACCGTGCGCTATCTGGCTCACGAACTCGGGCCGTCGAACATCCGCGTCAACGCCATTTCGGCGGGACCCGTGATGACCCGCGCGGCGTCCGGGTTGACCGGCTTTGCGGGTCTTCTGGACGCGACCGCGCGAGTTGCCCCATTGCGGCGCAACGTCACGGCCGACGAGGTGGGCCGCGCCGCCCTGCTGTTCGCCAGCGACTATACCGGCGGCATCACGGGCGAGGTGCTGCATGTCGATGCGGGTGTTCACGTCGAAAGCCCTGTCGCCGCAGCCAAAATGAACGTCAAATCGGAGGAATCATGATGCGCCAGACCATTGACGAAACCAATCAATTGCCCGCAACAGAGCGCCGCGATTTCCTTTATTATGCAACGGCCTCAACCGGCGCGATTGCCGCAGGCGCGGCGGTCTGGCCGTTGATCAATTCGATGAACCCCTCGGCCGACGTGACCGCGTCCGGCACGGTCAAGGTTGATCTTTCCGGCGTCGAACCGGGCCAACGTATTACCGTGAAGTGGCAGGGCCACCCGGTCTTTGTCTGGCGCAGGTCTGAGGCAGCGATCCAGGCTGCACGGGCCGTCGATCTCGACCAGCTTCCCGATCCTGTTGACGAAGCGGGCGAGAATCCGAACACAAGTGGCGAGGAGCCAGCGCTGGATGAGAACCGCGCGGCGGGCGAGGATGGCGAATGGCTGGTCGTTATCGGTGTCTGTACCCATCTCGGCTGTATCCCCTTGGGCCAGGATGGGTCGGCGGTCGGCGAATTCGGCGGTTGGTTCTGCCCGTGCCACGGATCGCATTACGACACCTCGGGCCGGATCCGGAAGGGGCCGGCCCCACGCAACCTCGACATCCCACCTTACGATTTGGGCGACGACCTGCAACTCGTTATCGGCACCTGACGTGCTGAACAAGCCAAAACTCAAGAAGGAGACTATGACATGCTCGCCAAGGATATCATGACAACATCGGTGATCTCGGTCCCGCTGGAGGGACAAATCGAGGACGCGGTACGCTTGATGCTCGACCACAATATCAGCGCGCTGCCCGTCGTTGACGCCGAGGGCGACCTCAAGGGACTTGTCAGCGAAGGCGACCTCATGCGGCGTGTCCGCGAAACAGACGGACCACGCCGGTCATGGTGGCTCGAGGTGCTTGGCGGGGCAAGCGAATCCGCACAGGATTTCGTGAAGCTCAAAAGCCACCGGGTCGAAGACGTGATGACAAGGGATGTGGTTTCGGTAGAAGAGGATACGAATGTCGCGGAAATCGCGCGTCTTCTGGAAAAGCACCGGATCAAGCGCGTGCCGGTGGTGAGATCCGACAAAGTGGTCGGCATCGTCAGCCGTGCGAACCTGCTCCACGCCTTGTCGGCGCTTCAGGATGGGGCGCTGCCGGAGCCGTCGGAGGACGACCGCGTGCTGCGTGCGAAGATTGAAGAGGCTCTGAAAGAAGTGCCCGGTGCAGCGGTCAACCTCATCAACTACACGGTGGACAAGGGGAATGTCGCCGTCTGGGGTGTCGCCGACAGCGATTTCGAGGAGAATGCGATCCGGGTTGCCGTCGAAAACGTGCCCGGTGTCAGGATGGTTGAGGTCCATATGGGACGACTGCCGGCCTGGGCTTACGGGATCTGACTCACATTGCGCAGATAAACCCGGCCTGGCAGGACGCCCGCCCGCTTCCATCAAACGCCATTCCCGAAGAGGCCGACGCAATCGAAGGACTGCTGGTACCGAGCTATTCGCGCAAGTGTCAAAAGAGGCTTGCCTGTCTGCACGCGGGACTGATCGGGATGGCACAGACCTGCGTTTATCTGACGTCGCCCTATTTCGGTCCGGGCACCGTGGTCGACCGGGCGCTTCAGGATGCCGCGCGTCGCCGCGTGGACGTCCGTCTGCTGGTGCCTCGCACGAGCGATCCTATGGTCGCTGGCTGGGCGACGCGGGCGGCATATGCGCAGCTTCTCTCGGCGGGCGTGAGGGTCTACGAGTATCTGCCCCGTCCATTGCATGCCAAGACGTCGGTCGTCGATACAGGCTGGTCGATCATCGGGTCAGCTAACCTCGACTACCGAAGCCTGTTCGTCAATCAGGAGCTGGTTCTGGTCGCACATGACCGCGTCCTGGCAGGGCAGTTGCAGGCGCAATATCTGCAAGATCTTTCGGATGCCCGCGAAGTCCCTCTTCGGGCTTGGCATTCCCGCAGCTGGCGCGCGCGAGGTTTCGAGGTGATCGGATGGGCCGCGCGGCGGCTGCTGTAACCTATAGCACCGGTCAGCCGACAGCCTGCCGGGATGCAGTAACTCTGTCTGCAATATCGACGCCTTCCTACGGCAGAGCGATACACTTGCTCCTGTACTAACGAAGACCGACAGGTTGCCAACTTCTGTAATGCTTCCGGTCGGGGCGCGTCTATAGAACGAAACCAAACAAAAGGAGGTCCAGATGGACGACCGATCAACTTCTCAGACGCAAGACACAGCACAGCAAAAACAGGGCGGATGTTGCGGTGGCAAGACCGATGCGCAGCCGAAAGCAAATGTCGAACCGCAGGTCGCGGAACCCGCAAAGGCAAAACCGGCCAAATCCGGCTGCTGCTGCGGCTAGGGCCGAGGCAAAGCCACCGCAGGATGGGCGTCTGGCGCTTGGTGCGCCCATCCTGAACCGGCGCCGTCCAGCGGATGTGTTCGCGCTCCGTCCGAATCCACGACAAGAAGGGAGAAAGCCATGATGCCCATTTTCTATTTCACCGCAGTCGCGGTGATCCTTTTCCTGGCCCTGCGCATGACGTGCGGGGCCTGCGTCATGGGCGGGCCTGCCGGGGCAGGGCGCGTGCGTCTGCCGGTTGTGCCGCTTGGTTGGGCGCTGAGCCTGTTCCTGGCGCTGACCTACCTTGTGTGCATCGCATTCGATCTGATCTTTCCCGCCTATGCAATGTATGAAACCTGGTCCGGTCTGCTGCCCGGTTTCGTCTGGCTGACCCCGGTGGGCTTCATCATCGGGCTGGTCGAGAGCTTTCTCTACGGTTGGTACGCCGCGCTGATCTTCGGCGGCCTTTACAACGCCATCGCGGCAAGGGGAACAGCGACATGATCCCGACCGCACGTCCGAAACTGCGCTTTCTTGGCGCCGCCGGGACGGTGACGGGATCGCGCTATCTGGTCGAGGCCCTGGGGCGGCGCATTCTGGTCGATTGCGGGCTGTTCCAGGGCTTCAAGCAGTTGCGGGCGCGCAATCGCAAACCTTTCCCTGTGCGTGTCAACACCATCGACACTGTGCTGCTCACCCATGCTCATCTGGACCATTCGGGATATCTGCCGACACTGATCCGGGCGGGGTTTCGCGGGCGGGTTCTTTGCACAGAAGCAACGGCAGATCTGTGCGGGCTTATTCTGCCCGACAGCGGCCATATCCAGGAAGAAGAGGCGCGCTTTGCCGCGCGGAGGGGATATTCCAAACACAAGAAGCCAAAACCGCTCTATACGCTCAAGGATGCAAAGGCCGCGCTGGACCGCTTTGATCTTCAACCGTTCGACCGGCGAATAGATTTAGGCGACGGCATCGCGGCCCGTTTCATTCCGGCGGGGCATCTGCTCGGGGCGGCGCAGATCCGGCTTGAGGTCGGCGGCAGGGTTGTCCATTTCAGCGGCGATCTGGGCCATGATCCCGATCCGCTGATGCGACCGCCCCAGCCATTCGGCGGAGCAGATGTTCTGGTCTGCGAGTCCACCTATGGCAACCGGTCCCATCCCGACGTGGACCCAGAAGCCGAACTGGCCCCGATCCTCAAACGCACCTTTGCCCGCGGCGGCACGGTGCTGATCCCGTCCTTTGCCGTCGGACGGGCGCAGGGGCTGATGCTGCACATTGCGCGATTGATGGAGCGCGGCGATATTCCCTATGTCCCGGTGTTCCTCAACAGCCCGATGGCGGTGAATGCGACCGAGATCTATCACCGTCATCACGCCGAGCACCACGTCAGCCGCGAAGACTGCATTGCGATGTTCGAGATCGCCAAGAGGGTAAACACGGTCGAGCAATCCAAGGAGCTGAACACGCGCCAGGGCCCGATGATCATCGTCTCCGCCAGCGGAATGCTGACCGGCGGGCGTATCCTGCACCATCTGGCCAGCTTCGGCGGCGATCGGCGGAACGCGATCTTGCTCTCCGGTTTCCAGGCCGGCGGCACGCGTGGCGCGGCGCTGGCCGGGGGGCGCGCGGACATTGCGCATGTTCGGACGGGAGTTCCCGATCGAGGCCGAAGTGGTTCAGCTCCAGTCCTTTTCCGGACATGCCGATGCCGATGAGATCCTGCGCTGGATGTCCGCCGGTCCCGCCCCCGAGATGACCTATCTCACCCATGGGGAACCTGTCACCGCCGACACCCTGCGATTCCGCGTCGAACACGAGCTAGGGCGATCCGTGCGCGTGCCCGAACATCTCGAATCCGTCTACCTGGACAGGCCGCGATGACCGAAACGCTTGCCCTGGTCTCTTCCCGCATCGACACCTACCGGCAGCCGGTCGTCTACATGCATGAAGACTGTCACGTCTGCCGTTCCGAGGGGTTTGCTGCCCAGACACGCATACGAATCGACCTGAAGGACCGCTGGATCATCGCGACCCTGAATGTCGTCCGCCGCGGAGCATGGCTTGCCGTGGACCAGGCGGCATTGTCCGTTTCCGCCTGGGCCGCGCTTGGCGCTGAGATTGGAGACGAAGCCGCTTTCTCGCACCCTGAACCGCCCGCTTCGGCGTCTATGATCCGGGCGAAAGCCTATGGCGAGCGGCTGGACCGGGCCGGGTTCGCGACGATCGTGCGCGACACGCTCGACAGCCGGTTATCGGATCTCGACCTTGCCGCCTTCGTGACCGCCTGCGCCGGCGACAGGCTGAACGAGGCCGAAACCGTGGCGCTGACCCGCGCCATGAAGGAAGCAGGGCAGACGCTCGACTGGGGGCAGCACACTGTCCTCGATAAGCATTGCGTCGGCGGATTGCCGGGCAACCGGACGACACCCATCGTCGTCGCGATCGTCGCGGCGGCGGGGCATCTGATCCCCAAGACGTCGAGCCGTGCGATCACATCGCCTGCCGGAACCGCCGACACCATGGAGGTGATGGCGCCCGTCGCGCTTGACGCCGCCGCGCTGCGCCGGGTGGTCGAAGCCGAGGGCGGTTGCCTCGTCTGGGGTGGCGGGCTCGCCCTCAGTCCTGCCGACGATCATTTTATCCGTGTCGAACGCCCCCTCGATTTCGACTCCACCGGTCAACTCGTAGCGAGCGTACTGTCGAAAAAGGCGGCCGCCGGTGCCACCCATGTTCTGATCGACATGCCGGTCGGACCAACGGCCAAGGTGCGGTCTGCCGGAGCGGCGGAGGCACTCGGGATACGGCTGTCTTCGGTGGGCAAGGCGTTGGGTCTGAACCTGGCGCTACATATCAGCGATGGCGTGGCCCCGGTGGGACGTGGCATGGGCCCGGCGCTGGAGGCGCACGACGTGCTCGCGGTTTTGCGGCGCGCGCCGGATGCACCTGGCGACCTGCGTGCGCGGGCGCTGGATCTGGCCGGACATCTTCTGGACCTCGCACCGCACGCCGTTGCTGGGCGGGGGCGGGACCGCGCGCAGGCGCTTCTCGATAGTGGTGCAGCGGAGGCAAAGTTCATGGCAATTTGCGCGGCACAGGGCGGTTTCCGCAAACCCGGAACCGCAGCGCAGCAGATCGAAATACGCGCCCCTCATGCGGGCCAGTTGACCGCCATCGACAACCGACGCATCGCACGCATCGCCAAGCTGGCCGGGGCCCCGCGTCAGAAGAGCGCCGGCATCCGCCTTCTGGTGCGGATCGGGGATTGGGTGGACAAGGGCCAGCCGCTTTATGAGCTTCATGCCGAGACACCAGGCGAACTGGCCTATGCCCTGGCTTACGCGGAGTCCCAGACCGGGGTGCTGACGCTGTCCGAGGCAGTGTCATGATCCTTGTCGCGTTTCCCGAGATGAGGCCGCTTGCCGAAGACCTGGCACCCGCGCTTGGGGCGGACCTGCTCGCTCTCGACTGGCACCACTTCCCAGATGGCGAAAGCCTGATTTCGCTGCCCGGCGATCTGGACGGGGCCGATGTGGCATTTCTGGCGACTTTGCGCGATCCCGACCGGCTTGCCCTGCCCTTGCGCTTCGCCGCGGCGACGGCGCGCGAGATGGGCGCGCGTCGCGTCGGATTGATCGCGCCTTATCTTGGCTACATGCGGCAGGACCGCCGCTTCGAGCGCGGGCAGGCGGTCAGCGCGCCGCTCTTTGCGCAATTCCTGGGGGAAAGCTTCGATTGGCTGGCGAGTGTCGATCCGCATCTGCACCGCATCGCGCGGCTGCAGGATGTCTTCCCGATGCCTGCCATACGCGCCGTATCCGCCCCGCTGCTTGCGACCTGGATCAGCACGAACCTGCCAGACGCCGTTCTTCTGGGCCCTGACAGCGAAAGCCAGCAATGGGTCGCCGAGGTGGCCCGGCTGGCCGGACGGCCCTATGAGGTCTTGCGCAAGGTGAGATCCGGTGACCGCAGTGTCGATGTCAGTGTGCCCGAAAGCGCGGCGCTGCACGAAGGTACGCCAGTGATCCTCGACGACATCGCATCTTCCGGCGTCACGATGGCACGCGCCGTCGAAAGATTGCTTGCGGCTGGAACCGCCGCGCCTGTCTGCCTGGCTATCCATGCGGTCTTTGCGCACGGCGCTCAGGACGCCATTCTGTCGGCTGGTGCGGCAAGAATCATCACCACCGACACCATACCCCATCCAACGAATGCGATCGGAATTGCCGGTCTATTGGCCGAAGCGATCCTTTCGGTCGTGACAGCCCTTGACCTTCCAGTTGCTGGAACAATTAGGCTGGACCCGAATCCCGCCGAGAGGACAACCGAATGAACGACCAAGTAAGCCATGCTGCACATGAAACCGAATCCAACATTTACGTCTGCCCGATGCACCCTGAGGTACGGCAGAACGGTCCGGGCGATTGCCCGAAATGCGGGATGCATCTTGTGCCCGAGGCGGAGCTCGACAACCATGCCGGGCATGATCACCACGGTCATGACCATCACGCTGGTGCCGCCCCGGCGGACGGCAGATATGATACCGTCCCGGAGGGCTATGACGGCGCTGTCTACACCTGTCCGATGCACCCGCAGGTTCGCCAGGTCGAGCACGGCTCCTGCCCGATCTGCGGAATGGGGTTGGAGCTTGAGTCCGGGGTCCCGATGGACGACGGCCCGAACCCCGAACTGGTGGATTTCACCCGGCGTTTCTGGGTTGGCACGGTACTGACCATTCCGCTTCTGATCCTCACCATGGGTCCCTATCTCGGCTTTCCGGGAGTGCGCGAGATTTTCGGCGAGCGCGCAACCCTCTGGATCGAGTTGGTTTTCGGGACCCCGGTGGTTCTTTGGTGCGGCTGGCCGTTTCTGGTTCGGGGCTGGAATTCGTTCCGGACGATGAATCTCAACATGTTCTCCCTCATCGGTATGGGGGTAATCGCGGCCTGGCTCTTCAGCGTCGTCGCCGTTCTGGCACCCGGCATATTCCCGGACGGATTTCGCGACGCCGAAGGTCATGTCGGCGTCTATTTCGAGGCGGCGGCGGTGATCGTGACGCTCGTGCTGCTTGGCCAGGTGATGGAATTGCGCGCCCGTGAAGGCACCGGCAAGGCGATCCGCGCGCTTCTCGACATGGCGGCCAAGACCGCGAGGGTCATCCGAGACGACGGGTCCGAAGAGGAGATACCGCTGGAGGACGTACAGGTCGGGGACCGGCTGCGCGTGCGTCCCGGTGACAAGGTGCCGGTCGATGGCGTTGTGCTGGACGGCCGGTCCTCGGTCGATGAAAGCATGATCTCAGGTGAACCTGTGCCGGTGGAGAAGACCGAGGGCGACCCGCTGACCGGCGCGACGATCAATGGCACCGGTTCTCTGGTGATGGAGGCGACGCGTGTCGGGTCCGACACGATGCTCGCGCAGATCGTCGAGATGGTGTCGAACGCGCAACGCTCGCGCGCACCGATCCAGAAGTATGCCGACAAGGTGGCGGGATATTTCGTTCCGGCCGTGATCGGTATCGCGGTCCTGTCCTTCATCGCGTGGGCGGTCTGGGGGCCATCCCCGGCGCTGTCCTACGCATTGATCTCGGCTGTCGCCGTGTTGATCATCGCCTGTCCCTGTGCGCTCGGCCTCGCCACGCCGATGTCGATCATGACGGCAACGGGGCGGGGGGCCCAGGCCGGGGTGCTGATCAAGAACGCCGAGGCGCTGGAGCGGTTCGAGAAGGTCGATACCCTGATCGTCGACAAGACCGGCACGTTGACGATGGGCAAGCCGCAGCTTGTCGCCGTCCTGCCGCAACCCGGTCACGACGAGGCCGAGGTCCTGCGTCTCGCCGCATCGCTGGAGCGCGGATCGGAACACCCCCTCGCCGAGGCCATCGTGCGAGGCGCGGAAGAGCGCGATGTGAATATGGCGGACGCGGACGACTTCGAGGCGGTCACAGGAAAGGGCGTGAAGGGCGTCGTGGGCGGCAAGGCGGTCGCATTAGGCAACCTGGCGATGATCCGGGACCTTGGCCTTGAGGCCGGCGACCTGACCGCCAAGGCAAATGCCCGTCGCGACGAGGGCGAGACGGTGATGTTCGTGGTGCTGGATGGCGAGATCGCGGGTCTCGTCGCTGTCGCCGATCCGGTGAAGGAGACCACGCCCGCCGCCATCAAGGACCTGCATGCACTGGGATTCCGCGTCATCATGGCCACCGGTGACAACGAGCGCACGGCCAAGGCGATCGGCGCACGTCTCGGCATTGACGAGATCCGGGCCGACGTGCTGCCCGAGGACAAGGCGCGGATCATCAAGGAATTGCAGCAGCAGGGCCGCAAGGTGGCGATGGCCGGCGATGGCGTCAACGACGCGCCGGCCCTGGCCCAGGCCGATGTCGGCATCGCCATGGGCACCGGGGCCGATGTGGCCATCGAAAGCGCGGGCATCACGCTGGTCAAGGGCAACCTCGACGGTATCGTGCGCGCACGGCGGCTCGCACGGGCCACCATGCGTAATATCCGGCAGAACCTGTTCTTCGCACTGATCTACAACGCCTCTGGCGTGCCTGTCGCGGCGGGGGTGCTGTTTCCGTTCTTCGGCATCCTCATCAGCCCGATGTTTGCCGCCTTCGCCATGAGCGCCTCGTCGATATCGGTGGTGCTCAATTCGCTGCGCCTTCGCGGCGCAAAGATCTAGAAAGGAAGCCACAACGTGACCCATCAACCTGATCCATCACATGTTAATCAAAGTCAATCAGAGCATGCCCACCACCCGCCCTCATTCTGGCGATCACGCGCCGGCATCTATCTGATCGTTGCGCTGGCAGTTGGCGGCCTTCTTCTGGGTTACGAGCACCGGGTGCACATCCTGAGCAGCGGATTGCTGATCTGGCTGCCATTGCTGCTTTGCGTTGGAATGCACTTCTTCATGCACGGCGGTCATGGAGGCCACGGCGGGCACGGTAAGGGAGACGACCAGTAATGACCGATGCAGGTACTTCCTATGGACTCTGGCTGCTGGTATTTATCAATTCGGCGGTGTTCATCATTTTCGCCTTCAGTTTCTTCAAGCCGCAGACAAAACGCGACTGGCGCAGTTTTGGAGCGTTCAGCGCTTTTGTCGTAGCTCTCTTCACCGAGATGTACGGGTTCCCGTTGACCATCTTCTTTCTTTCCGGCTGGCTGCAATCGACCTGGCCGGAGGTAGACTGGTTTGCCCACGACAGCGGACATCTCCCCGAAATGATGTTCGGCTGGCAATCGAACCCGCATTTCGGGCCGTTCCACCTCCTGAGCTTCGTCTTTATCGGCGGCGGCTTCTGGCTCATATCCGTGGCATGGCACCATCTGTGGAATGCGCAGCGTCAGGGGTTGCTTGCGACGACAGGCCCCTATGCCCGCATTCGCCATCCTCAATATGTGGGGTTCGTTCTGATCATGCTTGGTTTTCTCGTGCAATGGCCGACCCTCCTGACGCTGGCCATGTTTCCGGTACTGGTCTGGATGTACGCACGGCTGGCCCGCGGCGAGGAAAAGGACAGCCGAGAACGGTTCGGCGCTGGCTGGGACAGGTATGCCAGCCGGGTTCCCGCTTTCATACCAAACGTTAACACTCTGCAGAATGTTGAACGCTGATTGGAAGCGAAAGCCGATCTGATGTGTTATTTGCCTGCCTAAAACATCTTTGGAAGACTGCAAACATACGGTATCTGAAACCATGATGAAAAAACCCGCCCTTCTGCGGCACGTACTAATCATAGGAACGTCCGTGCTGACGGGATACCTGCTGCTTGCTTCGCGTGCCGAGTGGTCGGAGATGCACCGCTACAACCGAGCGCTGGGGGATCTTTCACTGCTGCTCATCGTTGCTGCAATGGCGATTGGGCCGCTCGCACGCTTGTCGTCTGCGCCCTTTTTACGGAAGCTCATGCCGTACCGACGCGAGCTCGGTATTTATGCGGTTCTGGCGGCGACGGTGCATACCATCATCATACTGATCGGCTGGGTCGAGCTTGATTTTGCACGGCTGTTCGGTTTTGAGTATCACCCCCAGCTGCAACGCTACGTGATGCTTCAGCACGGGTTTGCGCTGGCCAATGTGGTTGGGATCGCGGCACTGCTCTACGGCTTTGTGCTTGCCGGTACGTCGAATAATTTCAGCCAAAGGGTACTTGGCACGTCCGTGTGGAAATACATCCAGCAGGGCGCTTATGTTCTGTGGTGGCTGGCAGTGCTGCACACGGCCTATTTCTTGTTCTTTCATTTTCTTGATTTTCACCGCCAAATGCCTGAGCCGAACTGGGCGCGATGGCCGTTCGTTGCCCTTGTGGCGTCAGTTATCGCTCTGCAAGGGGCCGCCGTTGTAGTCACATGGCGTTCGCAAACTTCCCGGCGGATCTACGGCGCACCCTCGCAACGGGAGTAGTCGCGATTTCATCAGACGCCCAGGGTCGGGACTTCTGGCGGCCTGAAACCTATCGGGTGGGCATGCGCAGAGGCGTAACGACCTAAAAAGCAACCAAGGCAGATCGAAATGCAGAAACACAATAAAAACCACGATGGGAACGACGGCTACCGTGAAGGCTCGATCAGCCTTGGCGGAGCTGTTGCCATGGGCACGGGCGTGATGATCGGTGCGGGCATCTTTGCCCTGACCGGACAAATCGCCCAGCTGGCTGGACCACTATTTCCACTCGCGTTCATCGCTGGTGCCATCGTGACCAGCTTCAGCGCTTACAGCTACATCAAGATGTCGAACGCCTGGCCCTCGGCAGGGGGCATCGCGATGATCCTTCAGAAATGCTATGGATCGGGGGCGGTCGCGGCGGGAGCGGCGCTTTTGATGGCGCTCAGCATGGTGATCGCGGAAAGCCTCGTCGCACGGACATTCGCCACTTATGTCTTGCGGCCTTTCGACATCACGGGCGGGCCACTTGTGCCCGTTCTGGCGGTTGCCGTGATCGTGTTCGCATTCTTGGTCAACATCGCAGGAAACCGCTCCGTCGGGCTATTCTCTCTAATCATGGCGGCGATCAAGATCGGGGGCATCGCGCTGTTCGGTATCGCAGCACTCTGGTCAAGCGGGTTTCAGTTCGCAGCCGCGTCAGAAACGGCCGAGACCTTTGGAGTGACAGGCTTCATCGCGTCTGTTGCGCTGGCGATCCTTGCCTTCAAGGGCTTTACCACGATCACCAACAGCGGCGGCGAAATCACCGATCCCCACCGCAATGTGGGCCGCACTATCATGCTGTCCATCGCGATCTGCGTGGTGGTCTACCTGCTTGTGGCCTTTGGCGTGGGCGCGAGCCTGACAATCGACGAAATCATCGCCGCGCGCGACTATTCGCTGGCCCAGGCGGCTGAGCCCGCACTCGGGCAGGTCGGCTTTTACTTGACGGTCGTGTTGGCGGCCGTGGCCACGGCATCCGGCGTGCTGGCCAGCGTTTTCGCAGTGTCGCGGATGCTGACCATGCTGACGGAGATGAAAATGATCCCGCACAGCCATTTTGGCATGTCCGGGGCTGTCCAGCGGCATATGCTGGTCTATACAGTCGTTATCGCCTCGACGCTGGCCGTGCTCTTTGATTTGGGACGGATCGCATCCCTTGGTGCCTTCTTTTACCTCGTCATGGACATGATCATACATTGGGGCGTGTTCCGCTATCGTCGAACCGAAGTTGGCGCCTCCAGTATCGTGCTTTTGTCTGCGCTTTCTCTCGATGCAATTGTATTGGCAGCTTTCACCGTAATGAAGCTTCAAAGTGATCCAATGATCGTTCTGTATGCGGCTGTCGGAATGATCGCTGTCTTCGCTTTCGAGCGCGTTTACTTGTCGCGATGGTTGGCACCTCAGGCCGCGCATTCCCACGGTGAATAGCCAGCCATCATCTAGCCCTGAAGGTATGCGATGCCTTGTGCACCGATTGCGATCAATCCGACCGACAGGGCAAACGCAAACAAGGCGAGCAGCATCAAGCCCGCTTTTATTGGCAAGCGACGAACAGTCGGTCCAAGAAATTCCGACTGCCCGAAAGCTGAAACATATAGCGGCAGCGCGCTGATCATTGTCGCATAAAGATAAACTCCGGAGATGTTCTCAAAAAACGCCGAACGCGCAAGGGTTGGGGCAACGACCGACAACGCGGTTGCACGACTGCCCCCGAATGACTCGAACCAGTCGGCAGACAAAACGTAGATCAATGCGTGGAGGCTTGGAAAGAGAATGGCTCTGAGCAAGATATCCACCAGCACGAAAAACGCCGTATCTCGGCGGGCGACCTTTGGTTTCTGTATCACCGCGAAAAGAAAAAAACTGACATAGTTTACGGCAAAAACTACGGGCAGACCGTTGGTCGTAACTTGCCTCAGAAAGCGGGCCAGCGATGGCCCGCCGGCGGCAAGAGCCGCTGCAAAGCCCGGCGAAAGCAAGATATAAAGGCAGAGGACCGGCAGTAACGCTGCGAGGCTGAATGCCAAGACAATGCTCACAAACTGAATACCGGGCATGTCGACGGAGAAAAACCTCTGCATGTAAGAACGTTGGCACATATACGGCTTGAGATCGAGGATGTTGAACCTGCGTTTGGGAACCAAGCATTCGCTCCAGGTCTTTGGGACGAATGAAATTTAAGTTTCGAAATCTCCTGAACCGCGTTCCATGTCTCAACTGCAGGCCGAGCGACATAACAAATGGTAGGTTACTGCCGGACCTAGTTGCGGAAATGTTGATAGCATTGGAAAGTAGCTTTTCTGCATGTCTTACGCTGGCGGTGATTTTCAGAACGGAATATTCCTATCCGAGTGGGCGGACTCCTTTCAGGGTCTATTGCAATCTGCGCGGAGATCGCGGCCATCGTGCCGCTTCCATGCAAAAGCCCATCATGGCTGCCGACCCAGATGCAAAAGTTTCGTGCGATCTGACTGCACCTATCGTCGGCGTCGACAGCACTCTGGATGAAACTGCATTGGCCGCAGCGATCAGCGGCGCGGGCTATGGCGCCGAGAAACTGGCTGAAGTTCGGTAGCACAAGACGCGTCAGCAACGCTCCGGCGAGCGGGAGCGAGGTATTGGCTGTTCATATGTTTCTGATATGCAACATTTTCTGGCTGCAGTGGCCGTATCCCGCCTGTTTCACAAAAAAGCGACAAACCTTCCCGCGCAGGACGGATTGACAGAATTGCTTCGGTATCCGATGTCTTGGACATGAGCTTTCGAGTTGTCATATCAAGCTGGATCAAGGCGTTTACGTGCATTGCGTTTGCGTTGGCCTTGGTGTTTTCACCACCTTCTGCCGCTCACGCGGCGTCCGGCATGCATGACGGACATCAAGCCAAGTCTGTTAGTATCGTTGGTGCTGCCGAGACCCATGACACTGGAAGCGATGCGCATCACGCGCATACGAAGCTTAAGGTCACAAGCGACATCGACATCGCAGCGTCCGACAAGGATGGCAAAGAGAAGCAATCCCAAGAGTGTTGCAACGGTATCTGTATTTCTGTCGTCTTCATCGAAGACACCAAGATCAGAGCAGAGCCGGTTGGTACAAGTGAATATGTCATTCTGGACGGTCAAACGTATTCGGTAGAAACAGCAGGGTTTCTGCGGCCCCCTCGATTCCTGATCTGAACCGGCACCCAAGTCGGGTGTGAGCCTTGCGCAAATTCTGCGTGAGACAATGTTCATCAATCAGGTCACGTTCATGAAAATTCATCTACTTATGGGGGCTTCGGCCCTCGGGCTTGGCGCATGCGCCTATGAGCCCACCCCGTTGCCGTCCGTCGCGACCCAACAGGCCGTCATCAACACGGCAGTTTCATCGCCGATCAGCTATCAGGACCCGTTGGCGGGCTACACCTATCGCGGCCCTACAGGTCCCCGCGACTGGCGTTCCGTCAATCAAGAACAGACGGAGGGCAACTGATGCGGGTATCGAAGTTTCCGCTGGTTTTCGGCTTTCCGCTAATCTTGGGTGCCTGTGCTACAGCTGTACCAGGCATCTACACGGAACCAAAAGCTGGCTTCGCCAATATTTCCAGCCAGGTCACACCAGCCATTGGCAAACGGACAGCCTTCGCCGAAACCCAGGCCGAAAACGAGGCACTGAAAAAGCAGGTGCACGCAATGGTGCATCGCAAGACCATTTCGGCGGACACCGCCGTTCAGGTCGCGCTTCTGAACAACAAGGGGTTGCAGGCGTCCTATGCGAACGTTGGCCTATCGGCCGCAGAGGCCTGGCAGCAATCGACGCCGGAAAACCCGATCGTCGCAATCGGTATACTGGGCATCGGTGCGCCCGAACTGGGTGCCTACAGGGCGATCGAAGGACTGATCCGGTCGAACGTGCTCGATGCCACCACTCGCAAGCAGCGTACGGCCATTGCAGACGCAAACTTCCGGAAGGCTCAACTGAGCGCCGTGAACGACACACTCGCACTGGCCAATCAGACGCGGAAGGCATGGGTCGATGCCGTAGCCGCCTTCGAGGCCGTGAGCTATCTGCGCCGTGCGAAAGCGACGTCTGACGCCGGATCGGAATTAGCGATGAGACTGGGCGAGACCGGCGCGCTTAACACAGCCGGGCAGGCCCGTGAACAGGCATTCAATGCCGAACTCGCCGGACAACTTGCCCAGGCACGCTTGAATGCTACCCGGTCCAAAGAGCAGCTGACCAGGCTCATGGGGCTGTGGGGCACCGAAGTCGACTATTATGTGCCCGATGCCCTTCCTGCGCTGCCGCGTTCCGTCGGCCGTGTGACTGACATCGAAGCGAAAGCATTGCGAAATCGGGTTGATCTGCGCGTTGCCAAACTTGGCCTGGAAGCACAGGCCAAAGCGTTTGGTCTGACTGATCAGACTCGCATTATCAGCGATCTCGAATTCATTGCCGGGTTCGAAGCGGAGCGGGAAATTGAGGACGGAGAAACGGAGACCGTGACCACCCCTCAGGTGGAGGTGGAGTTCGCAATCCCGATCTACGACACCGGGAAGGCACGGATGCGCAAGGCGGAATTGTCGTACCTGCAAGCAGCCAACGTGCTGGCAGAAAGAGCCGTCAACGTCCGGTCCGAAGCGCGTGGTGCTGAAGCCTCCTATCACGCCGCGTATAAGATCGCCCGCCACTATCGCGACGTTCTGGTGCCGCTACGCACGACCGTCGAAGAAGAGGGTCTGCTGTCCTATAACGGCATGATCACCAACACTTTCGAGCTGCTGACAGACGTGCGCGAGAAACTGGGCGCATCACTGGAAGCGGCAAACGCAAAACGCGAATTCTACATGGCACAGGCTGATCTGACCGCTGCGATCTATGGCGGCGGCGAAGGCGGTGGCGGTGCTGGTGGAGAAGGCGCGACACTTGCCGCCGGTGGCGGCGCAGGACACTGAAAGGAACTGACATGCTAAATAGACGTCAATTACTCGGAGCCGGCGCGGCAGGTGCAACGCTGGTCTCTTCGAAAGCCTGGGGTCAAACCCTGAACATGGGCCTGCCCGAAGCTGCCCAAATGGATAGCGCAGCAACGGCGATCACGGCGCGTCCCAATTCCGGGCCGGACTACACACCTGTGGTCACATTGAACGGGTGGACCCTGCCGCACCGGATGAACAACGGGGTGAAAGAGTTCCACCTCGTGGCCGAACCGGTAGAACGCGAGCTTGCCGACGGCATGATTGCGCATTTGTGGGGCTACAACGGCCAATCCACCGGCCCGACGATCGAAGCTGTCGAAGGCGACCGGGTGCGCATCTACGTCACCAATAAGCTGCCGGAAGGCACAACGGTGCACTGGCACGGACTCATTCTTCCCTCAGGCATGGATGGGGTCTCCGGGTTGAGCCATCCAAGCATCCCGCCGGGCAAAACCTTCGTCTACGAATTCGACTTGGTGAAGTCCGGAACGTTCATGTACCACCCCCACGGCGACGAAATGGCGCAGATGGCGATGGGGATGATGGGCATGTTCGTGGTCCATCCCAGGGATCCGGCCTTCATGCCGGTGGATCGCGATTTCCTGATTATGCTGAATGCTTTCGACATCGATCCGGGGACATATGTACCCCGCATCATGACGATGACGGATTTCAACCTTTGGACCTGGAACAGCCGGATCTTCCCCGACATCGATCCGCTGGTCGTGAACAAGGGCGACCGGGTGCGAGTACGGGTTGGGAACCTTACGATGACGAACCACCCGATCCATATGCACGGCTATGACTTCAAGGTCACCTGCACGGATGGCGGCTGGGTGCCGCCTGAAGCACAGTGGCCGGAGGTCAGCATCGACATTCCCGTAGGTGCGATGCGCGCCTACGAATTCGTCGCCGATCATCTGGGAGATTGGGCGATCCATTGCCACAAATCGCACCATACGATGAACGCCATGGGCCATGACGTGCCGACGTTCATCGGGGTGAACAAGAAGCCGCTGACCCAGAAGATCCGTCAATTCCAGCCTGAATACATGCCGATGGGCATGTCCGGCATGGGGGACATGGCAAAAATGGAAATGCCGCTACCCGACAATACCATCCCGATGATGACGGGTTGGGGCCCGTACGGACCCATCGAGATGGGCGGCATGTTTTCGGTCGTGAAGGTGCGGGACGGCATCGACGCGGACGATTACTCCGATCCCGGCTGGTACGAGAACCCTCCGGGCGAGATGGCCTACGAATGGACTGGCGAATTACCCGACTTTGCCTCCAACAACAGCCCCAAGACCATTCTCACACCGAAACCAACCTCGAAGGGCTGAGCGGCCCTTCGTCATCTCCAACCGAACCAACCTACAGGACAATAAAATGAAAAATCTTCTTTTGACGACAAGCTTCGCGATCGCGCTATCAGCACCGGCCTTTGCTGCAGGTACACACGACGGCGGACATGGGGAGACCAAGCCAGCCGCAATGATGGTCGGCATGCCGGGTGACGCCGCCAAGGTTGACCGCACAATCGACGTCACTTTGCTCGAAAACGATGAGGGCCAGATGCTGATCGAGAGTGAGCCGATGGATATCAAGGAGGGCGAAACCATCCGCTTCAACATCACCAACAAGGGTGAGCTGGAGCATGAATTCGTCCTCGACACGGTAGAGCGTAATGCCGAGCATAAGATCGAAATGGCCAAGATGGACATGGAACATGACGATCCGAACCGTATCCGTCTCGATGCGGGCGCTTCGGGCGAGGTTGTCTGGACTTTCGCAAATTCTGGCACATTCGAAGCGGCATGCTTGATCGCCGGCCACTACGAATCCGGCATGCACCGTGAGGTCGCAGTAGGTGAGCAGATGGCTCAGGCTGACGTGGAATACACGAGCGGCACCATCAAGAAAATCGACGCCAAGGCCGGCAAGGTTACAATCATCCACGGGCCGTTGGTCACGCTCGACATGCCCGCCATGACCATGGTGTTTCGCGCGGACGAGACGATGATCGCGAACATGTCGGAAGGTCAGGACATCGAATTCGTCGCTGACCGGGTCAAGGGCAAACTCACTGTCACACAGATCAAGTGATGAAAATCCATGGGGCCAGGGCAAACGCCTTGGCCCCATCGCTTTGAGGCTTGGCCCGAGCAAGCAAGAAGATCCCAAAAAATCAAGCGCTACGGAGGTAGCCGAGCATGACGAATTTCCTGAGAACCTGCACCATCGCCCTTGCGCTCGTCCTTCCGGCTTTTTCAGTGGGCGCTTCCAGTGGCAAGGGCCAGCAGCCTCACGCCCGAGCCTTCGAAGTGCCTGGCCATGATCCGATCGGGAAACCCGGTGATGGCTCCTCAATCGACACGACGATTGAATTGTCCATCAGGGAGACAGAAAGCGGCTACATGCTTTTCGAGCCGGACGCACTCCACATCGAGAGCGGTTCAGTTATCCGCTTTTTGATCAGCAATCTGGGCGGACTGGATCACGAGTTTTTTCTCGGCTCCTTTAACGAGGTTGCAGAACACCAGCAGTGGATGCGCGAACATCCCGATATGCAACATGACAACGCCAATTCAGTTTCTATCCCTAGTGGACAAAATGCCGAGTTGATCTGGGAGTTCTCCGATATGACCAACCTGGAGTTCGTATGCTTGATCCCCGGCCACCGGGAAGCGGGCATGTGGGGCGTCATCATCGTGCACGATCACCTTGCGCCGAAATCCAAGGGCTAGACTTTTCCATGTCACTCTTGGATAGATATCACGTGTTTGTACATAACGTATCTGCCGCGTTCGGATACGACTACAACGATGCCACGCCAGACTGGGTTCACCCGTTCATTCATCTCATACTGGTCTTGGCGCCTGCGCTGCTGATCAGTGTTGGCTTATATCTTGCAATTCGCGGCGTTCTGAAGCTTTGGAAGGACCGCAGCATGCCTGCGTTCCACGCAGAGCCCATACGAGGGCTCGAAGGAAGTCTTTTCAGCACCGTCTTGCGCTATTCAAGAAGGCAGCAAGCGTTGATGATCATGGTTAGCCTCATCGCGATGCCTATTCTCTATCTGACGCTCGAATTGCCAAAGCAGATCGTAAACAACGCTTTGGACTCTGATCGCTTCCCCATTGCCGTTTTGGGACGCGACCTCGACCAGGTCGTTTTTCTCATGCTGCTTTGTGGTCTCTATCTTCTGGCGATCATCCTGAACGGGCTAAACAAATATGGTCTTAACGTCTTCAAAGGGTATGTCGCGGAGCGGTTTCTGCGGCGCTTCCGCCTGCTGGTCTATCGGCAATGGCGCAGCGATGCAGACTCCCGAAACCAGAGCGAAATCATCCCTATTCTCGCACAGGAAGTTGAGCCCATAGGTGGCTTTGCTGCAGATGTCCTTGCGCTACCAATCCTGCAAGGCGGTACGCTTCTGACGATCCTGTCTTTCATGTTCGTTCAGGACCCTGTGTTGGGTGCCGCCGCACTGACGGTGCTGCCAATTCAGCTCGTGCTGCTGCCCAAGCTACAACGCCGGGTCAACGCCCTTTCACGCACAAGGATCAGGGAAGTCCGACAACTTGGCAGGCAGCTCAGCGATCAGTTGCGCGAACGACAGGTCAATCCGGCCGGGCTGCTGCCAGTGAGTACAAGTTTTAGAGAGCTTGAGCGCGTGCGCAGGAAGATTTTCCGTCTTAAGTTCTTCATCAAGGCCCTCAACAATTTTCTGACCGCGCTGACGCCATTCCTGTTCTACTCTTTGGGTGGATATTTTGTCATTGAAGGTCGCATTACACTCGGCGCGCTGGTGGCCGTCCTGGCAGCACACAAGGACTTCTCGGCACCGCTGAAAGAGCTCTTCAATTACTATCAGACGCTGGAAGACACGCGGATCCGGTATCAGGAAATCATGGCTTTTTTAAGCAAATCGATTCAGCCATTGGGGCATGCTCAGCCAGACAACACTGTGCCACAAGAGGCTGGCCAATTCGAGCGATCCAAGCAGAGATACCCAGCTTTGTCTTTGGTAGGGCAGGGGGCCATAGCAACATCATGAAGGAGTTTGATGGGATGAAATGGGCAGCAATATTCTTTGCTTTGATCGCCGTTGCTTCTGCAGGCTGGTACATCATGCAGCCGGATTACTCTCAAACAGGTACGCAGACGGATGAGGGCGTCGCGCTTCCCGCAGGCGCGCTTGTAACTGTCACGCTACCAGCAAGTTTTACAGAGCAAGAGCAAATCGGCGCAGGCGCTTATGATGCAGTCTGTGCCGTGTGCCACGGCCTGAACGGGCAAGGCCGGGATGGCGTTGCTCCACCGCTTGTTCACAAGATCTATGAGCCGAGCCATCACAGCGACATGGCGTTTGTCCTCGCGGCGCAAAATGGAGTGCGGGCGCATCATTGGAAATTTGGAAACATGCCAGCGGTTGAAGGCGTGACGCGATCAGAGATCCTTGCTATCGTGACGTACATTCGAGCATTGCAGCGTGCCAATGGGATCAATTGAGCCGTTTCGACGGACAGAAGGGTGGGATTTGGTTCGCGGTCAACGACCATTCGGCTCGCCGCGACATGGCCACAACTGTTGGGGAAAATTCTCTAGATGAGTAAGTGTCTCGCTGCATCGATCCTGATCCTTGCTGCATTTTTCAGTTCTTTCACCGCAACTCATGCCGGGGAAACCGGCCTCTTCAGATTGACCGACCGTGCAGCACCGGTCGGCATCGGTGCCCGTGAACCATCACTTGCAACCTTGCCGGATGGCCGGATCATATTGAGCTGGACAGAAGAAAAAGGAGCCGAAGCGAAAGTTCGCATGGCCATCCTCGATGGCAGTGAGTGGTCTGACGCTCGTACAATTCATAAATCCTCAAAGATTTACATCAACTGGGCCGATTTCCCGTCGGTGATGGCACTTTCCAATGGTACGCTGGCAGTACAATGGCTCGAACTCAATGGTACGAGCGATTACCAATACGACGTGAATATTGCTTTTTCCCTCGATGAGGGCAAAAGTTGGTCGGTCCCCCTTATCCCCCATGATGACAGATCTCAACGCCAGCATGGGTTCGTTTCGTTGGTTCCCCATCAGTTTGGCGGATTGACGGCGCTGTGGCTGGATGGCCGGAAGTATGAAAGTCAGACAGAAGGCGACAGTTTCGAGAATGCAATGCAGTTGCGTTCGCGGCAGATCAACTCTGACGGAACGATGAAGCCAGAAAGCCTGTTGGACGCGCGCGCTTGTACTTGTTGTCAGACGTCCGCGGCACGGACCGGCTCGGGCGACATGGTTGCGGTTTATCGTCACCGAACCGCCGATGAAATCCGCGACATTTCGATTGTTCGATCTACCGGAGGTGTCGCGTAGCCCTTAATTGGGCTCTGCCTCAATCTGTGTGGCGGAACGGTAGCATTCTCGCCCGCAACAATTCTGGACCGGCCCGACCGTACATGGCGCGTTTGAGCGTCTTCAGGCGATTGATCTGACCTTCCGCCTGGCCGTTGCTCCATGGCATCTCGATGGCGTTTTTGACCGCATCGAAGTCCCGATTCAATGTGCGGGCAAAGCGCACGAGTGGCGCCAGGTCAGTTTCGATCGCCTCGTCGATCCATGCCGGGAGCGGGTCTGCTTCGCGGCCGCGCAGGATACCGTTGAACCGCATGGCGAGGCGGCGCATCGTTGCGAAGTCGGGAGAGCCGGCCTTGAGCGCGTCGACTTTCCGCGCCTGATCCGAAGTGAGCTTTCCGCGCGGTTTGATGCACAGCGCGGCCGCGATGACCGGGGAGATCGCGTGCCCCGTTTCCGGGTCCCGGACTGGCTTAAGGATTTTGTGCTTTACCTTGGGGCCGCTCGCTTGCTGTTCGGCTCTGCGCCAACCCGCCAGCAACCGCTGCAGATGCGTTTGACTCCCCTCGTAACCGCGCTCTCGGATCAGACGGAACAGGGCGCTTCCAGTTCGAATGCCATCCTTCCAGCTTTGGCCCAGGAACTCTTCAAAGTACCACGGCGAAGTCCGCTTCAAGGCTGCCCGCCTGCGGTCTGGTGGTGTCTCGAACTGCAGCCATTTCGCGATGCTGCGACGCGGGAACCCTGTTCGCCGCCCGATCTCACTGCAGGAAAGCCCTTGATTTCGGAGAGCATGGATGGTGGCGAAAACCTCCTCCCGAGATGTTCTGTGCGCAAGGCGTGACTTCAGAAGGCTGCCGGCTGCGGTGATGTTGTCGGCGTCGGACAGCAGCGCCCGGCCGGTCGCACGGCCGTGAAGGTTCATTTGTTCCTCGATGGCCTGCCGCAGGTTTTGCACGATATGGAACCGGTCAGCGACCTGCTTCGCCTGCGGTGCCCCTAGCCGTGCAGCCTGGGCGTAGAGACCACACCGATCTCTGCTGATCACTTCAACCTCGGGGTGTCGCTTCAGCCAGTTGGCGCAGGTGGCGACATCACGATCCTCAAGAATGTCGATCACCACGCGACGCTCCAGATCCACAATGATCGTGCCGTAGGTTTGCGACTTCCGCCAGCTCCAATCGTCGATCCCGATGACCGTTGACGCCTCGGCGGTGCCTTGAACACACTTCTTCAGCTGCCTGAGCACCGTGTCATCGCTGACCCCAAGGCCCAAACGATGCAAGAGCCGCTCGGCAGGCCGTCCGCCTGTCGCATGCCCAAGAAGGCTGACTATTTCCCCGACACGCGAAGTACGACGTGCAAATGGACACGCAATCGCGGCGATCTGATCGGAGAAAGTTCGGCGTGGGCAAGTGGGTGCCTGACATCGCCAACGGCAAATCGCGAGATCAACCGTTACCTCGTCTCCATGGGCGGGATAATCCTGCAACCGCCGACGCCGCCAACCGTGACGTCGGCGTGAATGCAATCCACAGTCTGGGCAAACGCCGATGGGCGCCAAGACACCAGATACAATCCACCCGCCGGATTCACTTCGCTCAACGCTATGAACGGCAACATCGCTCCCGGGCGACCAGTGCTTCTTCGAACTCACAACTATCCCTCCTGAATTTTCCAGTTTCAGGATAGTTGCGCCACACAAAGTGAGGCAGAGCCCAATTAAGGGCTACGCGACATCTGCCCAGGGAAAGGGGCCCCTCGGCCATCAGCCGATTTGTGCAACAGAGTCGCAAAAGGTCGTCAAGGAGTCTGAGCTTTCCACCAAGGCTGAACAAGTATAGCCGAAAAGCGGTTACGCCGCCCCCGCAGTCAGCGCAGAAAGGCGCGGAACCGGTGCAGGGCGAAGGCGAACATCACCGACCCGATCAGCATCAGCGCCACAAGTTGCGGCCAGACCACGGACAGCCCGGCCCCGCGGAACAAGACCCCTTGTGCCAGCGCGATGAAATGCGTGTTGGGGGCCGCGAGCATGATGTATTGCACGGCTTGGGGCATCGACTCGCGCGGGGTGACGCCGCCCGACAGGATATCGAGCGGCAACAGCACCAGCAAAAGCAGCATGGCAAACTGCGGCATAGAGCCTGCGATGGTGGCCAGCAGGATGCCCATCGAGGTCGTTGCAAAAAGGTGCAACGCCGCGCCCACAAGATAGAGCGCAACCGATCCCCCGATCGGGATACCCATCCCCGCCTGAACCACCAGAGTGAGCGAAAGCGCCGTCGCCACCAGCACCACGCTGCCCATGCTGAGCACCTTGCTCGTCATGATCTCGGCGGCGGTCACGGGCATGACCAGCAGATGTTCCAACGTGCCGTGGTCGCGCTCACGGATCAGGGCGGCACCCGAAAGGATGATGGACAGCATGGTCACCGTACTGATGACCGAGGTCACCGCCCCGAACCAGGCCGGGTCGAGCGAGGGGTTGAAACGGGCCCGAACGGCCAGATCAACCGGCATCCCGACCGGGGCGGCATCGCGTGCCAGCCATCCGGCAATCTCCTGATTGACAATGGCGCTGATACTACCCGCCCCGGTAAAGGCCTGGCTGACCCGTGTCGCATCGACATTGAGCTGTAATTCGGGCCGGTTCCCGGCCAGCAGGTCGCGCTGGAACTCGGGCGGGATCACCAGCGAAAAGGTGTCGATCCCGGCATCCATCCGCGCATCCATTTGCGCGATGTCGATCTGGGCGGGCGGCATGAAATACGGCGGCAGGAACGCATCGGCCACCCGCCGCGACAGCGGCGAGGCGTCTTCGTCCACGATCCCGATCGTGGCGCTGTTGAGCGATTCGGGGATGGCGGTCGCGCTGACATAGACGTCGAGCGTGAAGGCATAGGCGACCAGCACCATCAGAAGCGGATCGCGCAACAGCCCGCGAATTTCCTTCAACGACAGTTGCAGAACATGCCTGAGCCGCATCGGTTATTTCTCCTGTTTGCGCACGAAGATGGCACCCAGCAGCACCACCACGGGCACAAGCGCCAGCATCGGCAGGAAAGACCCGCCCAGATCATCGAACCCCAGTGCCTTGGAAAAGGTCCCGCGCGAGATGGTGACGAAATGGCTGGTGGGATAGATTTCACCGATCACCCGACCCATGCCGTCCATTGACGCAACCGGATCGATGATGCCACCATATTGCATCGCCGGGATAAGCGTCGCCATGAAGGTGAAGAACAGCGCCGTGACCTGGCTTTGGGTGAAGGCGGAAATCAGCAGGCCCAGCCCGGTGGCCAGCACGACATAGATCAGCGCCCCGAGCGAAAGCGCGAGCAGGCTGCCCTTGACCGGCACCCCGAAGACCACCACCGCCAGCGCCAACAGCAAAAGGTAATTCATGAAACCCAGAACGACATAGGGCACCTGTTTGCCCAGCAGGAATTCCAGCCGTCGCGCCGGGGTGACATAAAGATTGACGATCGAACCCGTTTCCTTTTCGCGGGCCACGGACAGGACGGCCAGCGTGGCCGGAATCAGCATCAGCAACAGCGGGATCATCGCGGGCACCATGGCCGCCAGGCTCTCGACATCGGGGTTGTAGCGGTAGCGCACCTCAAGCGTGAAGTTACCCGCCACCGCTTGATCGCCAAAGACCTGACGCATCTGCTCGGTCAGCCAGTGGGCGTGCATCCCCTGGATATACCCGCGCACCGTATCGGCGCGCATCGGCATGGCCCCGTCGAACCACGCGCCAATGGCGACGGGGCGGCCGCGTTCAAGATCCGCGGCGAACCCCGGCGGAATTTCCAGAGCCAGACTGATTTCACCCGCCCGCATCCGGTAGTCAAGATCGGCATGATCGACAAGCGGCGGTTCCTCGTCAAAGTAACGCGACCCGGCCAGGTCGTTGACATAGGATTGGCTAAGGATGCTCCGATCGAAATCGAGTGCCGCGAATTTGAGGTTTTCGACATCCATGGACACGCCATAGCCCAGCACGATCATCAGGATCACGCTGCCGAGGCTGGCAAGCGTCAGGCGGATCGGATCGCGGCGCAACTCCAGCGACTCGCGCCATGAAAAGCTCAGCAGCCGCGCCAGGCTGAACCCCCCGCGCCGCCGCCGGGCGGAGGTGGCGGGCCCGGCGGAAAGCTCTTCTTTCATCTCGGGCGCAGGCGGGGTATCCTGATCCTGCGCGCGTTGCAGATGGTGGACAAAGGCATCGTCCAGCGTCTCTGCGCCGACCTCCTCGCGGATCGCTTCGGGCGTGTCGCTTACAAGCACGCGGCCCTGGTGCATCAGCGAAATCCTGTCGCAGCGCGTGGCCTCGGCCATGTAATGGGTGGAGATGAAGATCGTCACGCCATCGTTTCGGGACAGATCTATCAGCGATTGCCAGAAGATATCGCGCGCCACAGGGTCCACCCCCGATGTCGGCTCGTCTAGGATCAGGATTTCGGGGCGATGGATCAGCGCGACCGCCAGCGACAGGCGCTGACGAATACCCAGCGGCAGGCGCATCGGCAGGCTGTCGAGCACGTCTTCAAGATCGAACCGCTCAGCGAGTTCCGCGATCCGCGGCACGATCTCTGCGGATGTCATGTCGAAAAGCTGCCCGTGCAGATCAAGGTTCTGCCGCACCGTCAGCTCGGAATAAAGCGAGAAGGATTGCGTCATGTAGCCGATGCGCTTGCGGGTGGCCATGTCATGGGCATCGACCTTGCGACCGTAAATCTTCGTGGTGCCGTCACTCGGATCCAGCAGCCCGGTCAGCGCCTTCATGGTGGTGGTCTTGCCGCACCCGTTGGAGCCCAGAAAGCCGAAGATCTCGCCCCGCTTGATGCGAAAGCTCACCTGGTCCACAGCTGTGAAATCGCCAAACCGCACGGTAAGGTTCTCGGCCTCGATGACGTTTTCCCCGTCGGACGCCGGATCGCGCGGCGGGATGCTCAGGTCTTTGTGGCGGCTGCGGTTTTCCTCGGGCAGAAGTGCGATGAAGGCCGCATCCAGATCAGCGGCACCGGTGCGTTCCAGGATTTCGGCCGTGCTGCCGGTCGCCAGAACCTTGCCCGCGTCCATCGCCACCAGGTGATCGAAGCGCGCGGCCTCTTCCATATAGGCGCTCGACACCAGCAGGCTCATATGTGGGCGATCAGCGCGGATTCGGTCGATCAGGGCCCAGAATTCGCGCCGCGACAGCGGATCGACGCCCGTGGTCGGCTCATCGAGAACCAGAAGGTCGGGGTCGTGGACCAGCGCGCAGCACAGGCCCAGCTTCTGCTTCATCCCGCCCGAAAGCTTGGCCGCCGCGCGGTCGGCAAACGGGGCGAGACCGGTCGCCTTGAGCAGTTCGTCGATCCGCTGCGCGCGTTCCTGCGCGCCCTCGCCAAAAAGGCGCCCGAAAAAATCGACATTTTCGCGGACCGAAAGCGTCGGGTAAAGGTTCCGCCCCAGCCCCTGCGGCATATAGGCAATGCGCGGGGCGATGCGCGCGCGATGCCCGGCGCGGGCCATGTCGCCCCCCAGCACCTCGAGCCGCCCTGTCTGCATCCGACGCGCCCCGACGATCAGCGCCAGAAGGCTCGACTTTCCCACGCCGTCCGGCCCAATGACGCCGACGGAACGGCCTGACGGCAGGTCGATCGAAACATCGTCCACGGCCAGGGTATTGCCATAGCGGAGCGAGAGCCCCTCGGCACGCACCGCAGGCATGGAATCGGTCATTCCAGCACCTTGCCCTGTGCCTCGGCCGGCCAGGGCGCGGTCGGATCAAGCCGCACCCAGGCGACGCCGGGAAGCCCGGTCTTGACCTGATCGAGGTGCTTTTGAAGGAGCTCCGGCGCGATCCTGGCCCGAACCCTGAACATCAGCTTCTCGCGCTCAACCTCTGTCTCGACCGTCTTGGGCGTGAACTGCGCCACGTCCGACACGAAGGAAACGCTGGCGGGGATGACGATGCCGGGTGCCGCATCCAGCAGCAAGCGCACCTCGGTTCCCAGCCCGATACGCCCCGCATCCGCCGTCGAAAGGAAAAACGTCATGTAAACGTCGTTGAGGTCCAGCATGTTGACAACGCGACCGCCGGCCCCCACGATTTCGCCCGCGCGCGCGACGATATATTGCACCCGCCCGGCACGCGGCGCTTTCAATGTGCTATCCTCGATCTGCACGTCGATCGCCTCGATCGTCGCCTGGGCCGCGGTCACCGCCGCCTCGGCCCCAATCACCGAGGCTTTCGCCGATGCGACCCCCGCCCGCGCCGCCGCAAGCGACGCCTGTGCAGAGGCAACCGCCGCCGCGGCGCCAAAGGCGTTGGCCCGGTCGATCTCGAATTGCCGTTCGGATGTGATGCTGTTCTGCGTCAGAGACTCGGAGCGCTCATACTGGCGCCGCGCGACATCCTCCTCCGCGCGGCGCTGTTC
The DNA here is from genome assembly GCF_000768555.3 of Roseovarius mucosus DSM 17069. GTDB lineage: Bacteria > Pseudomonadota > Alphaproteobacteria > Rhodobacterales > Rhodobacteraceae > Roseovarius > Roseovarius mucosus. The sequence goes on along the minus strand of NZ_KN293988.1, from coordinate 14,934 downwards.
CAGAAGGGCCTCGGCCGCGCGTACTTCGGCCGCGCGCTGTTCGACAAGCAGCGTGGCGTTTTCCACGGCGATTTCAGCGCGGCGCAGTTCCGCCACCATCTGGTTGCGATTGGCCTGCAATTGCCGCGTGTCGAGCGTGGCCAGAGGCGCACCTGCCGTCACGAGCCCTCCTTCGTTCACAAGCACCGTGTCAATTCGCCCGGGCAGCTTGGCCGCAACGTCGATTTCGACCGCTTCGATCCGCCCGTTGCCGCGCGCGAATCCTTCCGCGTCCGTATCGGATAGGGTGCTTTGCCAGATCAAAAAGCCGGATACGGCGACAGCGATGACGATCGCGGCCATGATAACGGGTCTGTTTTTTGCCACTGGATACTCGCTTGTTGTGATGATTCGGGCGTGTTTTTTATTCTTGCGACGCGCCTGAACCCTAAATCATCCGCATGCGGTTTCACAACCGGATTGAACGGCGCATCCGTTACAGAACGATGTTGTCCACCCGTCCGAGCCGACCCCGGGCAAAGTCATAGGAAAGGCCCAGCAGGCCCAGAACTGAATCGATTTCGGGCTCATTTCTGGGCGCATAGACCATGACAGCCGTGGGCGGGATCATGCCCGCCGCAGCCATCGGATGTGGCTCTGCCCAGCCAAGATCGACGATCTTCGGCACCGCATCCTCTGGCAGCATCATGTGCAGGCTGCCGTCCTGCGGCGGATGGACATGGGCGAACTCGGTACCGATCATGAACGCCTCACGGCAGCCGCAGCCGCGCCCGTGTTCGAGGCAAAGTGCCTCGGCCCCCGGCACCGAGATCATCGAGGGCTGGCGGATGACAAAGGGAAAATCGAAGGCCCTGTCCTTGAAAGCGCGATATGACGCGGCATCAGGGTTCTGACTGATCTGCGTATGCGGGGCACAAGGCGTGGTGACGGGCCTTGGCCCCTCGCGCGGCGGGATATTCAGCATAACGGGGCCTCCGTGGGTGTTGTTTACGCCTGCCCGGTCAGTGCGGGCGTGTTGGCCAGCAGGAAATCGCGGACCGATTGTGGCCTTAGTCCGGTCAGCTTTTCCACGTCATCCGAGGCCATGTCGAGATTCCCCTTGGCAATGGCGACATCGAAGGACGAGAAGACATTCGCCATGAACTCCGGCAGGCCATTCGTGACCATCGCCTCAACCAAGGCGTCGCGCGTGATCGGGACGTAGGGGATCTCCTTGCCGGCAACTTGGGACAGTATCGCGGCGATCTCGGCATGGCCGACGGCCTCGGGTCCGGTGATGTCGCGCAGGGTCGATCCGATCTCGGACAACAGGGCCGCTGCGGCGGCGCGGGCGCAATCGGCGCGCGTGACATAGCCCGCCTTGCCGTCACCCGCCGCCGCGTAAAGCGCCCCCGCGCCAATCGCCTGCGCCCCGCTCATCAGCAAGAGATCGGCGTAAAGACAGTTGCGCAGGATCGTGTGCGGGAGGCCGGTCTGCTTGATCAGCGCCTCGCTCTCGCGGTGATCGGCGGCAAAGGTGATCGGGCTGCTTTCATCTGGATTGGTGAGCGACGTATAGACGATATGCGTTACACCGGCCTCCTGCGCGGCGGCGATTGCATTGCGATGCGCGGCAAGCCGCTTGCCCGGCTCAAGGTCGTCCGTCGAGATGATCAGCAGCCGCCCGCCACCGGCAAAGGCCGCGCCAAGCGTGGCCGGATCATTGAAATCGCCCGCCCTGACCTCAACCCCGCGCGCGCGCAAATCGGCGAGCTTGTCGGGCGTGCGGGTGATGGCGACAACGGGATTCGCGCCCTTCGCAAGCAGGTTCTCGACGACCTGACGGCCAAGCTGACCGGAGGCGCCGGTGACGATGAAGGGGCCTTGGATGCTATCGGACATCTTGTGGTTCTCCTTTTGCGTTTTCTGTTCAACCGAAGCGGAAGGCGCTTTCGACAGCGCCAAGAACGTGATCCTCCAGCGTCTTGCGACCGATATCGTTGCCCGCCGCGCCCACCACGATATGCAGTGGGATCAGATGCTCTTCGCGCGGATGGGCATCGCGACCGCCCGGTGCGTCTGACCAGTGCACGAGCCTGCGGTTGCGTTCCTCGGGATCGGGACAGGTCATCACCTCGGTCAGCCAGGCGTCGAACGCGCCGCCAACGACGGGGCCGCGCGGCCCGCCACGCAGGCTTTGCATCAGCACGCCCATGTTGTGATAGGTGTTGCCGCTGCCGAGGATCAGCACGCCATCATCGCGCAGGGGGGCCAGGGCCTGACCGAGCGCAATGTGGCGCGCGGGGTCCAGATCGCTGGCAACCGACAGCTGGACGCAGGGAATGTCAGCCTCTGGAAAGGCGACCTTGAGTGGCACAAAGACGCCGTGGTCAAAACCCCGTGCGGCATCCTTCGCGGCGGCAAGACCGGCGGCGCGGATCAGGTCATGCACGCGATCGGCCAGCGCCGGATCGCCGGGGGCGGGCCAGGTCAACTCGTAGGTATGCGGCGGAAAACCGCCATAGTCGAACAGAAGCGGCGGGGTGGGACTTGTCTGCACGGTAAACGCGGGTTCCTCCCAGTGACCCGAGATCACCAGAAGCGCCCTGGGGCGCTCAGGCAGTGTGCCCGGAAGATTCTCCAGAAACTGCCGGTGTCGGTCCCATTCATCGGGCGGAGTCCAGTCCATGAAGAAGCAGGGGCCGCCCCCGTGGGGAATGAAGAGCGTGGGCTGGCGGGCCATGTCCGATTGTCCCTCCCGGTTGCCAAGGTAACCCTCGAGTGCCTGTATCAGGAGGTGTAATAGTTGAGTTATGGAAAAAATTAAAGTAGGGACGATAAAGTAACCATCTGGGAAGGAAGCGCACAGCGATGTCCAAAACGCCGCCACAGTGCCCGATGGATGCGATCCTGCGGCTGCTCATGGGGCCGTGGACCACCTACATCATCTGGGTCCTGAACGATCAGGGGCCGCAAAGGTTCGGGGTGCTGAAGCGCTCTGTGCCGGGGATATCGACCCGAATGCTGACCGAGCGTCTGCGGATGCTGCAAGGTGCCGGGGTCATCTGGCGCGAACAGGCCGAGACGATCCCGCCTGCGGTCACCTATGGCTTGACGCCACGCGGGAACGACCTGCGAAGCGTTCTGGACGCACTGGGAACTATCGCGGAACGCTGGAAAGCTGAGGGGGTGTTTCAGGACGATGACTTGGGCGCTGTTTGACTGCGCCAGCCCGAAAAACGCGTGCGTTTACCAGCTTTGGGCGGTGCCGATTCATGACGGTTGTGTTTGTGAGCTACGCAGCGCCGCTCGGCTTTTGCGAATGACAGTTGATGGACCTGTTGGACGCCTTTGAGCGCGGCCAGTCATGTTGCGCTGTGCGATCGTTATCACGTTTTGGAAGCAGGTGATCACCATGAGAGAAAGTAAAGGTGCCGATGTGCTCAGAGGGGCCAGGGAGGTCTTTTTGAAGTGCGGCTTCGAAGGCGCCAGTGTCGATGCCATTGCCGAACAAGCCAAGGTTTCGAAGGCGACCCTTTATGCGCATTTCTCAAGCAAAGACAGGCTCTTCTTAAGCGTTTTACGAGCTGAATGCGACAGACTTTCTGAAGAAATCTGCCGTCCGCTTTCAAACCTGGGCAATGCACAAGATGCCCTTGAAGAGCTCTCGCGGCGCATGATCGGGCTGGTCATGGATGAGGGTTACATTCGTCTCCTTCGTGTTTGCATCGGCGCGGTTCCGGTTCTGCCGGAGGCAGGCGAAATATACATGGATGCAGGCCCAACGCGCGCTATCACACACGTCGCGCAAATACTCAAAGACTTGCACGAAACGAAATCACTGAACGTTGAAAACGTTCAAAACGCCGCCAGTCAGTTCATTCACCTGTCCATCTCCGACGTCATCATGCCGCGATTGCTGGCCGTCGACCAGCCTGTCGATGCATCTGAGCATTCAAAGAGGGCGGTTGACGCTTTTCTGGCGGTATATGGCCGACGCAATGACTTATAGCGTGGGAGGCCCAAACTTGCCTTCTGGTGCTTCGACAGGTGCCATGCCGCGCCTCAAGGTGACTGATCCGGTTGAACACTTGACCCAGATGGTGCCGGACACTAGCTACCCTAGCATATGCACCGACCGGACGGTACAGTTTTGAGTGAGCACATGACCCCAGCAGAAACCAGAAGCGCGTCTCGCAGGATACTGTCTGCTGCGCGCGCTATCGCCGCGCGCGCAGGTGCGGGAAAGATAACGATCGACGCGGTTGCAAAGGAGGCGGGCCTCAGCAAGGGGGGCGTGCTTTACAATTACCCGACAAAGAAGGCCCTGCTCTCGGGGCTGCTCGATGCGATGTTGGCCGAACATCGGGAGCTGCTGGACAGCGTGCCGGAGCGGCACCCCGCGCGAACCCTGCGTGGGCATCTCGAAACGGTTCTGCAATCGCAAGAGGTGGATGATGACCTGTCGATGGCGATCCTCGCGACAGCGGCGTCAGATCCGCAACTGCTCGATCCGCTGCGGGGAGAATTGAGCGACGACATCGGGCGTATCCTGTCCGACACACAAGACCCGCAGGGTGCCATGGTGGTTTTTTGGGCGATTCAGGGGGTGCGCTTCCAGAAACTTCTCAAGCTGCCAGACGGCGGGGCGGATCTCCGTGGTCGCGTCATCGAAAGATTAAGGACCCTGATCGATGAACTCGAATAGAATGAAGCAGAGCTGGAAACGGATCGCATCGGTTACCGTGATCGCGGCTGCGGCGCTGCTGGTTTTGTCGGTGTTTCCGGCGCTCCGGACCGATGTCCGGGCCCAGACAACGACTGACGCGACAAAGCCTGCGGCCGAAACCAGCGAGGGGGCTGAACACGACCGGAAGGTCACAGTAGAAGTGACCCGAGCAACAAGTCGCACCGTCACGCGTGGCCGCACCGTTGCCGGGCGGGTCGCGCCAGCCCGCACCGTAGACATCGCTTTCCAGGTTTCTGGACAGGTCCTGCGCCTCGAGGTGGATCCGGGCGACAAGATCAGCGAAGGCGATCTGATCGCGGAACTCGATCCGGTCGATTTCGAACTTGCGGTGGATCGGGCGCGGGCCGCCTTTGACCTGGCGAAATCCGAGCTCGAGCGCGCGAAGAGCCTTGCCGAACGAGGGGTTGCGGCCGAAGCGCGCTTCGAAACCGCCCGTGCCGAATACGCGCAGGCCGAAGTTGCGCTGCGCGAGGCCGAGCGGCGCCTCTCACAGACGCAGATCATCGCGCCTTTCGATGCAATCGTGGCGCGCACCTTCATCGAGGAATATGTCAACGTCACCTCCGCGGCGCCGGTTGCGCGTCTTCAGGATGTCAGCGAGATGCGGATCATGATCTCTCTGCCGGAAGAACTGGCGGCGGTCGCACGCAGCGCACCCGACGCCTTTGATCTCGTGGCAAGTTTTCCAGCCGTGCCCGGCTACACGGCTCCGCTCATGCTTCGGTCCTTTGCAACCGATGCTGACCGCACGGCGCAGACCTACGATGTGGAATTCGCCATCACGGGCGATGTCGACTCGCGGCTTCTGCCCGGGATGACGGCCAGGGTGCGCCTTTCAAATGCGGCGGCCGAATCCAGTGCACAATCTGCCATGGTCCCCGTGTCAGCGATCGATACCTCTAGCCGAACCGAGCCTTCGGTCTGGATTTACGACGAAGAGTCGGGGCAGGTCAGGCGCCGGACCGTGCGTCTGGGCCTTCCCGTCGATAACGAGATCGTGGTTCTGGAAGGTCTCCAAGGCGATGAACTGGTCGTCTCCGGCGGGTGGTGGCGGCTTCGCGACAATCAGACCGTGACGGTTGCGGGGCTCTGATCCCGCCCCCTTGACAGGACACGAACAAATCCATGGCATTCAGCATTTCCGGCGCAAGCATCCAGAGGCCCGTGGCGGTCTGGCTCCTCATCCTTTTTTGTCTTTTGGGCGGGTATTGGGGGCTGAACACCGTGGGCCGCCTTGAAGACCCGAGTTTCACGCTCAAGACCGCGCTCGTGTTCGTGCCGTATCCCGGCGCGACAGCAGTCGAGGTCGAGGAAGAGGTCTCGGACGTCATCGAAAACGCGCTGCAGCAGATGAAGCAGCTTGACCGGGTCGAATCGAAGTCGATGCCGGGCATGGCGCAGATCACGGTCGAGATCGAGGGCACCTATGGCCCGGATGAGATTCCGCAAGTCTGGGACGAGATGCGGCTGCGCATCAGCGACGTGCAGGACGACCTACCCCAGGGCGCGCGCGCACCCATTGTCAACGACGATTTCGGCGATGTCTACGGCATGTTCTACGCGGTAAAAACCGAAGGTCTCAGCCCGCGCGAGGAGCGGGATCTGGCCACGCGATTACGGCTTGGGCTGGTGACCGTCGACGGCGTTGCGAAGGTTGAGGTTCAGGGCCTTACGGAAGAGACGATCACCCTCTCGATCCCGTCCGCGCGCCTGACGGAATTGGGCCTGCCGCCAAACCAGGTTCTGGGCGTGCTGAACGATGAAAACCTCGTTTTCAACAATGGCGAGATCACCGAGGGCCCCGCCCGCATCGGCCTGTCCGTTCCGCCGGGTTACGTGACCCCCGAGGGGATCGAACAATTACGGCTTGGCGCGGCCGGAGAGGTCGGACAGGTTGCGATCCGTGACATCGCCCGCGTCTCCCGCGACGAGGCGGAACAGCCGAGCCAGGTGATCCGCCACAATGGCACGGCAGCCTTCACCCTCGGGGTTTCGGCGTTGACGAACCGCAACGTGGTCGAAGTTGGTTCGGCGGTCGCGGCCCGGCTTGAGACGTTGAAGGCCGACTTGCCGGACAGCGTCGAGATCACGCCGATCTACGAACAGCACGTCGTCGTTGACGAGGCCGTCTCCAGCTTTCTCCTGAGCCTTGCGATGTCGGTCGCCATCGTTGTCGGGGCGCTGATGATCACAATGGGCTGGCGCGCCGGCCTGGTGGTCGGCACGACGCTCGGGCTCACTGTGTTCGTCACGCTGTTCTTCATGTCGGTCTTCGGGATCGCGATGGAACGGATCAGCCTTGGTGCCCTGATCATCGCGATGGGGATGCTGGTCGACAACGCCATCGTGATCACCGAAGGAATGGTGATTGGCATGGCGCGCGGAAAGAGCGCGATAAAAGCTGCGGCCGAGACCGAAAGTTCCACGTCCATTCCGCTGCTTGGAGCCACCGTGATCGGGATCATGGCCTTTTCCGGGATCGGACTTTCGCCGGACTCCACCGGCGAGTTTCTGTTCTCGCTCTTCGCGGTGATCACCATCTCGCTGCTGATGAGCTGGATTCTGGCTGTTACGGTCACGCCATATCTCGGCATGCTGCTGCTCAAGGCGCCAAAAAAAAATACCTCGGATGATCCCTACAAGGGCGCGTTCTACGCGATCTATCGCGGGTTGCTCTGGCTCGTGCTGCGCGCGCGTGTGCTGGTTGTGCTTGTAATCGTGGGAATCACGATTGTGTCGGTGATGGCCTTCGGGCAGGTCAAGCAGGCCTTTTTCCCGGCGTCAAATACCCCGCTTTTCTATGTCGAATTCCAGATGCCGCAAGGGACCGACATCAACGTCACCGACCGTGAAATGAAACGGCTCGAACAGTTGATCCTGTCTGAAGACAAGGTGACCGACGTGACGACCTTGGTGGGGCGCGGCGCGAGCCGATTCATGTTGACATACAACCCGGAGCAGGCAGATGCCAGCTATGGCCAGCTTATCGTTCGTGTGGCCGACGCCGAGGCGATCCCGGCTATGGCCAATCGATTGAATCGTGATCTGCCGGCCGAATTTCCCAACGCGCTCGTCCGGGTCGAAGAGCTTGTCTTCGGCCCGCCCTCCGGTGCCGATGTGGCGGTCCGGTTCTCTGGTCCCGATCCGGTCGTTCTGCGCCAACTCGCCGACGATGCATTACGGATATACGAGGCCGCCGGCACAATTACCAACCCGCGCACCAATTGGCGCCAGCGCGAAATCCTTGTTGAGCCGATCGTCGATGAGTCGCGCATGCGGCTGGCCGGGGCCACGCGCAGCGCGATTGCCGATACCGTCCGCTACGGAACGTCGGGCTTGCGAGTCGGTGAATTGCGCGAAGGCGACGAGGTCATCCCGATCCACCTGCGGCTGCCCGCGACCGAACGGGACGGGGTTGACCGCGTTCGGGATCTGTCGGCCTGGTCCGATGGTGCTGGCACCTACGTTCCCATGGCCAACCTTGTGGAACGGTTCGAGCCGCGCCTCGTCGAGGCGCTGATTCACCGGCGCAACCGCGAACGCACCATTACTGCCCTTGGCGGTGCACGGGCGGATCTCACCGCCGATGAGGCCTTCAAAAGCGTGCGGGCCGAGATCGAGGCACTCCCGCGTCCCGACGGCTACAGCATGGAGTGGGGTGGCCAGTATGAAAGTTCAACCGACGCCCAGACCAGCCTTGGCAAACAGCTTCCCCTAGGCTTCCTTGTCATGCTGACAATCTCCATTCTCATGTTCAACAAGGTGCGCCAACCCCTCATCCTTTGGCTTGTCGTGCCAATGTCCGTGACGGGCATGGTGCTCGGGCTGCTTTTCACCGGCCTGCCTTTCACCTTCACTGCTCTGCTCGGCTTCCTTTCGCTGTCGGGAATGCTGATGAAGAACGCGATCGTTCTGGTCGAAGAGATCGACGTTCAGCGCGCAGAGGGTGTGGCGGATTACAAGGCAGTGATTGACGGTTCGGTCAGTCGTCTACGCCCTGTGGTGCTCGCCGCAGGCACGACGATCTTCGGCATGATACCCCTGCTGCCGGATGCGTTTTTCGCGTCTATGGCGGTGACGATAATGGGTGGCCTCGCGTTTGCCTCGGTGCTGACCCTTGTCGCCGTGCCGGTACTTTACGCACTTCTTTTCCGTATCCGTCCACCAAAAGAAGAAAGCACCGACTCGAAAACCGGAACAGCCTCTGGTTGAAGTGGTTCATGCTTCAAGTAGGTAGGGATCACCCTTGGAACAAAATGCCTTTGTAGAGTAGCGCCAGCTTCTAAATCGTGGCGAAGGCAGGCGATATTTTCTTTAGACCATCAACATTTCTTGCTTGCGCAAGGGTCAGCTACGCCCGGAAAAGAGAATGTTGCCGCAAAGCGGTCCGTTCGTTAAACGCAAAAGGCCCACCAGTGATGGTGGGCCTTCCGGTTGAATTCTCTGTATCAGTTCGCGCAGGCGCGGATGGCTTCGATGTCCGGCCCATTGGGTGACCGACCCAGATTGAAGGGGGCGGACGCATCGCGCCATTTGGCGTAATCGGCCAGATATTCGAGCTGGCTGAGATAGACCTTGGCCGAGGCGGGGTTTTCGCAGGCGGTCTCGATGATCACCTCATTGGCGAGTTCCTGCACGCGCGCCAAGGTCTCGTCGTCGTAGCGGGTGATCTCGATGCCAGCGTCCTTGAACTGCTGATAGGCCTCGGTGGCGCGCTTTTCGGTGAAGGAAAGCGACCAGATCAGATTGGCCTGAGCCGCGATTTTCAGATCCTCCTGCGTTTCAGGAGAGAGCGCATCCCACGAGGCCTTGTTGATCATCACGCCAAAGACCGAAGCCGATTGGTGCCAGCCCGGAGTGGCCCAGAACTTGGTCACCTGATGGAAGCCGCCTGAATAATCAACATTGGGGGTCGAGAATTCTGCGCCGTCGATCACGCCGCGTTCTAGCGACTGATAGATTTCGCCACCGGCCATGGAGACCTGATTGCCGCCGAGTTTTTCGAGCAGGCGACCCTGTTCCAGACCGGACAGGCGCAGGCGTTTGCCTTGCAGATCCTCAAGGGTCACGATGGGCTCATTGGTACGGAAACCGGATTCGTTGTTGGTCACGCCGTAGGGCAGGTAGACCATGCCGAATTTGCCGTAGATCTCGTTATAGAGATCGGCACCACCCCATTGTTCGATCCAGTTGACGTAGTCGATGGCGTTGAAGAGGCTGGCGGTGGTTGCCAAGGGGGAGAACGCCGAATCGCGGCCTGCCCAATAGCCCGGCCAATCCCCGCCAGCCTGAATGGTGCCAGATTCCACTGCGCCAAAGACTTCGCCTGCGGGCACAAGCGCGCCTCCCTCGAAGAACTCGATGGTCAACGCGTCGCCGGTCAGCTTGTTGGCGAGGTCGACGAAATGCTTGTCGATCTCGATCAGCTCCAGAGAGCTGGGCCATGTGGTTGTCATGGTCCAGCTTTCCTGCGCGGCAGATTGCGTCGCAATCCCTGCGGCCAGAGCGAGGCCGGTTACGAGAGTAATCTTCGTCAGCATGGGTAGTCTCCTTGTTTACTTGGTGTAGAGCGTCTCTGGTAGCCATGTGACCAGTTGCGGAAAGATGGCTACACCGAGGCACATGATCAGGATCAAGCCAATGAATGGCAACACCCCGATGATGATCTGTGAGGTTTTGACCGACTTGGGCGCGATAGCGCGCAAATAGAACAAGGCATAGCCAAAAGGCGGCGTCAGAAACGAGGTCTGCAACACCACCGACATGAGAACAACAAACCACAAGAGGCTGACATCCATCTCTTGCACGATGGGCAGAAAGATCGGGAACGAAAGCAAGACAATCCCCGTCCAGTCGAGGAAAGCGCCCAAAATGAACACGATGAACAGCATCATCGTAATGAGCATCCACGGCTCCATATCCATGCCCCGGATGATTTCCTGAGTGGCGCGCAACCCGCCGGTGATGTTGAACACGCCGGTAAAGGCGGTTGCTCCGATCACGATGAAGAGGATCATCGCCGAGGTGCGCCCGGTCTCCAGCATTGCGCCGTAGAAGCTGATCCATCTGAACTTGCCGCGAAAGATCACGATCAGCAGCGCCAGCATGGCCCCGATGGCAGAGGCCTCTGTTGCCGTGGCTATGCCCGCTAGGAGCGAGCCGAGGATGCCGAGGATCAGCACCAAGGGCGGTACGGCCTCAATCGCCAGCATCTTGAGCAGGGCGCTGCGGCTGACCTTTTCGTCCGACTCAACGGCGGGGGCCATATCGGGGCGCACGAAGGCCACGATCACAACCCAGACGGCGTAGAGCAGTCCGAGCAATATGCCGGGGATCATTGCACCGGCAAACAGTTCGCCCACCGAGAGCGGTGAGTAGCTGGCCATCAGGATGAGCATGATCGAGGGCGGAATGAGAATGCCGAGGCAGCCCGAGGCCGCGATGACGCCGGTGGTGAGCGTCGGGCTATAGCCATATTGCAGCATCGGGCGCAGGGCCATGACGCCCATCACGGTGATCGAGGCGCCGATGATGCCGGTGGTCGCCGCCAAGAGGATCGAGATGAACACGACCGCCAGTGCCAGACCGCCGCGCACATTGGACATCATCAGCCGGAGGGATTCGAACATTCGGTCGGTGACGCCGCTGTCCGAGAGAAACCGGGCCATCAGCACGAACAGTGGAATGGCAATCAGCGTGAAATTATCCAGCACATCGCCGAAGATGCGATTGATGACGATGCCCAGCACCATCGGCTTGCCCGCGATCAGCGCACCCAGAACGGCGGTGCCGCCCAGCACAAAGGCCAGCGGATGGCCCATGAAGAGGCCAAGCAGCAGCAGGCCGAACATGCACAGGGCGATGACTTCAGGCGTCACTGCGCACCTCCTGACGATTGAATACGAGTTTCAGAACCTCTGCGATCCCCTGCAACAAGAGCAGGGCCGCCGCCGCAGCCATCGCCATCTTGAGCGGATAGACGGGCAATTGCACCGAGCCATAGGTGGTTTCACCCTGCGCATAGGACCGCATCGCAAATTCATAGGAGCGGGTTGTGAACACCCAGGCGAAGGGAAAGAAGAAGATCAGATAGCCCAGAGCATCGACAATACGGGCCGGGGTCTCGGACAGATTGGCGGTCAGCAGATCCACCCGCACATGCGCCTGATGCCGCAGCGCATAGCCGCCGAGCAGCACAAAGTAGAAGCCGAACATCTGCTTTGTGACGTCAAACGCCCAGCGGGTCGGATCGTTGAGCACGTAACGCATGAATACGTCATAGATGATGAATGCCGCGAACACGATCGCCACCACAGAGACGATTCTGCCGACGGTTTCGTTAAGCCCGTCAATGGCGCGAATGATCATGGTTTCCTCCGCCAGTATGTGTCAGCATACTATCCGGACACGGGCAGGATACAAGGCGAGGAATTGAGAAGAAGAACTATTTTAGGATTGCAGAAAGACACGGTAACTACTCACGGTTCGTTAAGCCGGTGAGCGTCACTCGGCTCGCTTGACGTTTTCAAGCGGCTTCGGTGCAGGCGAGTCGGGCTTTTGTATTAAACATCGGGCTGAACGCTCCACGAAGATAGAAGCCATAGCTTCATATCCAAGCAACCAAAAGGGTAGGTAAAGCACCCAATCATCAAGATCTTGATCGTGCCTAAAATCACTTGGACCCGCTAATCGTAAGTGGCGGAATTCCCCGCCATCCAGTCTTGTACTCTCCGTGGATATCGAGCAAAAAATGGCATTTACCTGAGTCCAGCCGAACGGTTCTCCATCGGCGTATGCACTTGGCACCTTTACCGGCGGACAGGAACTGTCAGGCCTCTGTGGGCGGTTCGGAAATCATCGTCCTCAGGTTTGTCTGTACCAGCGCCGCTCTTCCAGAAAGTGCAAGTTGTGGGTCGAACGCACCGCCAGCGCATAGGGCTGACCACGATCCTCCAGCATGTGCGGGAACCCATAGTCCGAGCTATAGACCACATGGGTGAGGACAAAGGCGCTTGGCGCCCCCTCACCCAGCAGCTTTTCTGTCATTTCGCAGGCCATGGCCGACTTTGTGGCAAATATAACGTTTTCCGGCACACGCGCCTTTATGCACCGCTACAACTCGTTGGCCCAGTCCTTCGGCAGGTAAAGCCGCCGATCAAGCAGTGCGTGATTCCCGCGGCTGGCATAGGCGGCGAATACACCGATCTGGCATTCTCAATCCGGTCTGCCGTACCGGAATACTGTCGACCAACACCGACGGAGTGAGCCTCCTTCTTCAGAAACCTGGTATCATCGATGACCAAAACCCCATCGAGATCACCGAGCGCCTTTAGGCGCGTAGCTTCGAACCCGCCCAATCCGAAACGGAAATGGCACAACCATCCGATCAGAGAGAGTTTAATCTGAGGTCGTTCAAAACGCAAATTCTGTGGTTGCCGCCCGTCAGGCAAGAAGTTTCTGACCCCAGGGGCGTGTGATCGAGTCGTCTAATCGCAGCCAGAATTGCAAGCATTTTCTTTGCACCACCGGGCGTTGGACGGCGGGAGGTCGGTCTTCAGGTCATGCGTGAGACCAATGCGCCTGAGGCTCCGAGTGCGCGTCGTCGAAACGTTTGCCGGGTCAGGGTCGTCTTCGCGGTCGACACGTCGGTCGCCGCATGATGGGTCTTCGCGGAGGAGCCTTCCAATGTGCGAAACGCACTCAGCTGTTTTAGCTGGTGCAACTCGATCAGCGGAATGGCTCGACCTACGTCCCGGCAGGGACGCCTTCGCGCGCTCGCGACTTGAGCGCTATTGGTGACGTGTCAGGTTGCGGCCTTTGCGACCCGCACGAACGGGGTGTCATCCCGGAGCATTGCATGCATTATGACTGCGAGTTTTCGAGCCACCACGACGGCAGCGCGTTTGAAGCCGATGCGTCCCTTGAGTTTCAGCCCCCATGTCCGCAGATCGCTGTCGGCAAGACTGCGGGTCAGAATGACCGTTGCCGCCTCATAGAGAAGGCTTCTCACATGGCGGTCGCCGCGCCGGGATGTGTGACCGTCGTAGTCGACTTCCCCGGATTGGTATCGCCGGGTGGTCAGGCCCAGCCAAGCCCGACAGAGAGGTGGTTCGGTTGATCTGAACAGGTTCCGGGCGTTTTCTAAGTGGTTTTCCGCCTTTTTTATGCCGCTACCGCCTCGGGCATTGGCTGGTTGAAGTAGGCCTGATCGGGGGTTTTCCCGTCAAGCGATGAATTCGGGCGTCGGCTGTTGTAGAAGGCGAGATACCGTCCGATTCCGGCCCGGGCCTCGGACACGCTGGCATAGGCCCGCAGGTGGACCTCCTCGTATTTGATGGTCCGCCAGAGCCGCTCGACGAAGACGTTGTCGCGCCAGGCGCCCTTGCCATCCATGCTGATCTTGATCTCACGGGCGGCCAGCACCTTGATGAAGTCGGTGGATGTGAACTGCGATCCCTGGACGCCCTTCTAAGTGTCAAGCCGCGATTTGAGCCTGATTGATCTGTTTGTGACGTCGCGCGATGATGTTGAAGACTTCACGTGCGATGTATCGTTTCAGGCACCGAATAGCTTCCAGCTTTGAATGGCCTTGAGCTATTCGTCGCGCAACGTATTCCTTTGTCTTCGAATCCAGCCGTAACCGCCCAATTGCGATGATGTGGAGTGCGCTGTTCGCGGCTCGGTCGCCACTCCGGTTCAATCGGTGTCGTGTTGTTTTCCCCGAGGATGCAGGAACTGAGCTGACGCCGCACAAAGCAGCGAAGCTGGCTTCGGATCTGAGCCGTTCAGGATTGTCGCCTGCGGTCAGCAACAATTGAGCCGCGCTGGTAAAGCCGATCCCGCTGCATGCAATCAGATATCGGGCAAGGTCAGTGACGATTGCTTCGATCATGTCGTCCAGATCGGCGACCTCATCGTGCAGCTCAAGGTATCGACGTGCTAGCGATTTGAGCGCAATCTTGTAAGATTCTTCGACATCCCGAAACCCTGTCAAATCCGGACGCCAAGCTGCCAGTGTCCTGATCAATTGCATGCGGGTCATATTGCGCAAAAGATCACGTAGACGGTCAGGTGCGCAGATGATTGTGGTTTGGATGATCTGCAATGCAACCCGCCGGGCTTGAACAGCCGTTTTGCGGCAAACCCTTAACAGGCTGCTGAAGAAGTCAGCCTTGAAGGACGTTATTCTTCCCCCACGGTTTGAA
>NZ_KN293987.1 GCF_000768555.3 Roseovarius mucosus DSM 17069 | reverse complement strand
AGCGGCCCCGGCCTTCCATCGGGAAAAATCCGGCCGCGCGGCTTCCCCGCGCGGCCGGATGACCTCGACAAATCAAGGACCGTCAACCCAACAGGCTCGACAGGACAAGGACATAGAGGCACCATCGCCATGGTGGGCAGTCATCGTCACGATTGCACGAAAGGCGGTGCAGTAAGGTAAAGGTGAAAGATCATGGTCGCAGTGATGTTCATGAGTGTTGCGCTGGTCGCGCTTCTTTGCGTCCTCGCCTACACGCTCGCTATTTATGCGCTGCCCTTCATGCTCGGGCTGACAGCCGCGCAATTCGCCTATCAGACCGGCTCGGGCTTGATCGGCGCGGGGCTGGTCGGGCTGTTCTCCGCTGGCGTTGCTTTCGGTGTCCTGGCGGTGCTGTTCGAGACGATCCGCTCGCCCGCCATCCGCTTGATCGTGGCGCTTGTGTTCACCTTTCCCGCCGCCGTCGCGGGCTATGCGCTGGTCCATGGCTTCACCAAGGAAGCCGTGCCGTCTGAAATTTGGCGACAAATCTTCTGCATCGTCGGCGGCGGATGCGTCGGCATAGCGGCATGGATGCGCTTGGCGGCGGGCGTCGGGCAACCGGCTCGATAGCCGATCTTGACAAGGTAAGGAAATTTCCTTACATACGCCAGAGATCAAATTTGGAGCCAGCCATGGGCGCGCTGCTGAAAGAAGAAAGCACTATCACCGCCAAAGGCCAGACGACCGTTCCCAAGGTCGTCCGGCAGGCTTTGGGCGTGGACTACGGCGGACGCATCGCCTTCTTTGTTGACGATCAGCACCGAGTCTATGTCGAGAAGGCGACGGAAGATGCCAGCGATCCGGTCGTGGATCGTTTCCTTGAATTTCTGGCGCGGGACATGAGCAAGCACCCCGGCACATCCGTCGTCACGCTGCCCGCCAGCCTGCGTGATCGCGTGGCCGCGCTTGTCGGAGACATGGACGTTGACCTCGATGCCGAAATCGATGGGGTTGTCGCGCTCTAGCCATGCTGACAATCAACGGCTGGACCATTCTCGCGCATCCCCTCTTTCTCGATCAGTTGGAAAAGCTGACCGACGCCGTTGAGGCGTTGAAGGCCAAGAAGCCCGACGAATACCAGAGGAACGCGAGCACGAAGCTCTTGGCGGCTTTGAACAAGCTCGTGTTCCAGACAATCCCTGCCGATCCGACCGCGACCACCTATCGGCAAGGCTCGACGCTCGGCGAGGCGCATAAGCACTGGTTCCGGGCCAAGTTCGGCAATGGTCGCTTCCGCCTGTTCTTCCGCTATGACTCGACCGCGAAAA
Source organism: Roseovarius mucosus DSM 17069 (assembly GCF_000768555.3). Lineage (GTDB taxonomy): Bacteria > Pseudomonadota > Alphaproteobacteria > Rhodobacterales > Rhodobacteraceae > Roseovarius > Roseovarius mucosus. The sequence goes on along the minus strand of NZ_KN293987.1, from coordinate 25,488 downwards.
TCATCATCTTCTCCTGGGTGAATGATGAAAAGACATTGCGCACCTATGGCGCAAAGACCGACGCCTACAAGGTGTTCAGAGGGATGCTGGAGGATGGCAATCCCCCTGACGATTGGGCCGCGCTTCGTAAGGCCGCGTCCGATCAAGCCGCAGTTGACCGGCTGGAAAAAGCCTCGCCCCCGAATCCATGACGAACATGGTGGTGGACGTCACAGCATTATGGCGTTGCCCTTCGGGCCGGGCTTTCGGCTGCGCCGGAACCACGCCTTCGGCGCGTTTCCGCCATTCGGCTTCAATCCCATAACGCAAGGGGCGACGGCGGCCATTTCGCGGCAAGCCCCACACAGTTGAGCAAGGCAGTTCGGGGAGCCGGTCCTAGTCGTCACGGCAGGACCACGACGAGGTTGTGGGACTTTCCGCCCTCGGCTTCGACCGGCCGGCGGATCAGCGCCGGGAAAGCGCCCGGACTATCCGCTTGGCCGAGGCATTGCGCAGCGCCCCGCAGGCGGTCTTCCAGCCACACCGGACCCGGCAGCACCGGCGAAGGTCAGACGAGACCACACCCGCTATCGCCCTCGCTGGCGACAGGGCGAACTCACCTTGCCGGTCGGATCAGAGAAGACCGCACCGGCGCAGTCCATGCAGCACCGTCCCCGGTCCCGTCGAGGCGCAGGACGGCCGCCATTGCCGTATTCCACGCGATTTCCTGAAACGGGCGCTCCATCCGCGTCCTCGATCTGGCAAGGTCTGACCGAAGACCGGCTTCGCCTCGCTCGTCTTCCCGCAACGTCCGTCGCCAGCTTTTTTCCGCCACCTTCGGCTTTGCAGCGCGAAACAAAAAAGCTGCCGCCGGCCGCCTTCCACTTCGTTCCAGCCCCAAGGGGTGCGGGGCCGATCGTCCCCGGTCTCACGACCGCCATCGAGGTCGCAATGGTGCGGCCCGACAGGAAAAGGAATACGACAATGGCAACCATCGGCACCTTCACCAAGAACGAGAACGGCGCGGGCTTCACCGGCGCGGTCAAGACCCTGACCCTCAACGTCAAGGCCAAGTTCACCGTCACCGAGAGCGACAGCGAGCGCGGCCCCGACTTCCGCATCTTCGCCGGAGCCACCGAGTTCGGCGCGGCCTGGAAGAAGATCGCCCGCGAGACGCAGCGCGAATATCTCTCCGTCAAGCTGGACGATCCGAGCTTCCCGGCACCGATCTACGCCAGCCTGGTCGAAGCCGAGGACGGAAAGTCCCACAACCTCATCTGGTCTCGCCGCAACGGCGACTGAGACCGAAACCCCGACTGCCCCGCTCATCCGAGCGGGGCTTCTTTTTGCTCATGGCCGCCGCCTCTCAAGGAATAAGGAGATCGGGATAGGAGACTTTCCGGTTTTCAGGTTTTCCGTATCCCGATCAGATCGTCTCCCCGGCCGCCGCTTCGCTTTGGCCGGGCCGGTTGCTTGGGGGCGCTGCCCCCTGGCGCGGCACAAGGGCGGCCGGGCGGTATCCCCAGCCTTCCGCGCGGATGCGTGCTTCGCACCTTCGTCATGACTTCGATCCGCTTGTGCAGGCCGGGTGATCCCCCTCCGCCCGTCCGCCCTTGCACCTTGCACCCCCCGGTCTCGCCGACGGGCAGGGTTGCAGCGCAGCGCTGCGCTCCAACCCAAGCCCATGAAAGGAAAGACCATGAACACCATGACCCTGAACCATCAGCAGCAGCCCGTTTCCAAGGGCTTCCGCGTGGATATTTCGCGCGGCGAGAATATCGGCCGCGTGTCGTCGGAATGGTTTTCGCGCCCGGATGATGAGCGGTATCTTTCGCTGACCGAGCTTTACGACGCCGTGAAGGGGCGAGCGGATCGCGCCAAGGCCCGCACCGTGGAGAGCCGCGCCGTGCGCGTGGAAGCCAGCCGCGACGACGCGGAACGGCTTTCGCTAATCGTTCCCGGACAGGAGCAGCCCGTCGCTCCGACGCATTGGAGTTTCGGGCAGCTTTGCAGCCTTGTCGGCGCACCGGCCCGCTACCTGCGCGACCTTCCCGCACCGCTGGCGGGCATCAATCTGCAACATGGCCTTGTCAGCCATCGCGGCGAATTGGTGAAGACACTGGAAACCGAGGACGGGCGCGTTGAGCTTCGCGCCGTGACCGGCCCGGATTATGGCCGTATCTGGGACCACGAGCTTGTCGCCGCCGTCATGAAGATCGCCGGCAATGGCGTCGGCGATACCATGTGGAAGGTGCCGGGCGTTCTGGATTGGGCGACCATGACGCACAATCCCTTTGTGGACGTGACCAAGGACACGACCACGCTTTACGCCAGCGACCGCGACGTATTCCTGTTTCTGGTCGACGATACGCACCCCATCGAGGCCGGACGCCTGCCGAACGGCGAGCCCGACCTTTATTTCCGGGGCTTTTATTGCTGGAACAGCGAAGTCGGATCGAAGACCCTCGGCATCGCCTCTTTCTATCTCCGGGCGGTTTGCATGAACCGCAACCTTTGGGGCGTAGAAGGGTTCGAGGAAATCAGCATCCGGCACAGCAAGTTTGCCGCGCAGCGTTTCGCCCATGAAGCGGCCCCGGCTTTGTCCAGTTTCGCCAATTCCTCGCCCGCGCCGTTCGTGGCCGGGATCAAGGCGGCGCGGGAGCGGATCGTCGCCCGCACCGATGAGGACCGCGAAACCTTCCTGCGCAAGCGCGGGTTCAGCAAGGCCGAGACCGGCAAGATCATCGAGACCGTGCTTTCCGAGGAAGGCCGCCCGCCCGAAAGCATCTTTGACTTTGTGCAGGGCATGACGGCCCATGCCCGCAGCAAGGCCCATCAGGACAGCCGGCTTGAACTGGAGGCGAAGGCCAAGACCTTGTTGGAAAAGGCCGTATAACCATCAGAGCCGCGCAGCCGAAAACCCGGTTGCGCGGCTTCCCGCTTTTCCGGCTTTCAGGGTTCCAAAATTTTCCGCCGATCCGGCGACACGGATCGGCGTTGCGGCCATGCCCGGAAAAATGGCCGCGCTCGCCGGGCTGCGCCCGGCTCGCAAAATCACGCAAACACTGTTAAGAAGAAAATAACTATAAGTGTTCTGGATATACGAACAACATTTCAGATCATTCCGACTATTTCCCGCATAGGTAGTGTCCGAAACTCCTTAGTCCGGGTGTCCCCCCAAGCACCCGCGAGTAAAGAGAGGGTGCGCCATGCTGAAGATCAATTGGCGGGCGCCGGCGGCCTACAGGCACACGCGAAAGATTCCCGCCGCCGGATTCGCCTGGGAGTATCTTCGTCGCAACGACGATTACCGAGAGGATTTCCGGCTTCTTGTCCGCGCGAAACGCCCGGATGCGACCGAGCTGGAAGCCTTCGTCCGGCGCTGGGGTTTGCGATTTCCCGCACGATCCCGACGCCGCGCCTGACCGCGATCCCCTGTTCTGGTCGCCCCGGTTCCAGCCGCACGCCGTCAAACTGGTGCCGGCCGAACCGGATGAGATGGCAAGCCAGCCGACCGTCGTTCTTGCCCATCTCGACGGCCTCGACCTGCGCCGCGCCGCCGATGGCTGGCACGGCATCTGGCAGGCGGACGGCATCGAACACCAATTCTGGTTATCCGAATCCGTGCCGGATGCGGCGGCGTTCTACGCCGTCAAACTGCCTCTGGATGACTTCATGGAACTTCGCGCCCATGCGGCGCGGCGCTTCTGGCGATCCCTCAAGGGCCGAACGCCTGGCCCCGACTTCCGCAACATGCCCGCCCAGCTCCGGCAATGGCATATCCTGTCCCTGCGCGCCCTTGACGCCCGGCTGCGCGGCGAGAGCTACCGCACCATTGCCGAAGTCCTGCTTGGCTTTCGGGGCGCAAAGGAAGACTTCGAGAGCGACCCGAGCAAGAACAAGGCACGTCGCCTCGTTGCCCATGGTATCAGGATGATGCGCGGCGGCTATCGGCTCCTGCTGCACTATCCCATCAAGGTCGATTCGTAGTCGCGCCGAAGACCTACCGTCATCTATGGTCTCACGCCTTGTTGGCGGCGGCCTGTTCCAGTATCCGCTTGTAACCCTCACGCGAAAGCCATTGCGCGCGTTCGAGATGGCTTTGCCAGCATCGGCGTGTCCTGAACTCGTCGCCGACCGGATCGCGGTGTAGCACGATCCCGGCCACTTCCTTCCAGTCCGCGCCTTCCGCCTTCGCATCGAGCAGCCGCAGATAAGTCACGAAATGCGCTTCGTCATAAGGCGTGATGTCGTTTCCCGTTGGCGCTTCATCGTCCACATCGGGATCGAGCTCGACGGGCGTTCGCATCGTCGTTCCCCTTCTACCCGGAAGAGCCGTGGCTTGCGGTGCGCCCCCGCAATTGGCCCCTCTGACCTGGTGATCGGGGAGTTAGTAACCGTGACTAGACGGCCCTATGACCTTTAGGCGGGCAGCCCTGGACATACGCCATAGGCTCCCCGACCATAAGGTTCGAGGATGGTGGTGCCGTCACGGTCGGCACCAACCGCTAGTCAGGGGTTACTAAGCCCCAAAGCAGCGCGTCTGCTCCGCGTTCAGTCTTACCCGACCCGCACGGGATTGTCTTCGTCGAATTGGCACGACACTCCCCGGCACCCTGAATCTCTCCATCTTTTCAGCCTGATCCCGCCCCGGAGGGGGGTGCCGCCAGCGCGGTAACGCAAATGCGGCACGCTACAGGCCGCCGGTCCCTCGCCATGGTTCGCCATAGCGCGCCGCCGTCATCGGCAGCGCCATCCATTGACGAACCGGAGGTAATCCATGGCAAACCGCCGCAATGCGGACCTGCCGCCGCGCCTGCTGCGCACAAAGGAAGCCGCACGCTTCCTCGGCATTTCGATCCGCACCCTTGAAAAGCACCGCACCTACGGAACCGGCCCGCTCTATCGAAAGATCGGCGGCCGTGTCCTCTATACCCTGCGCGATCTGGAAGTCTGGAGCGCCATCGGCACGCGCAAATCCACCAGTGACACAAGTGCCGGCACCGTCTTCGCCGCACGCCCGCTCACCCCCGAAGAGCGGGATGAGTGTTGAATGCTGCGCGACTACGACCATACCCCCGCGCAGCCGGCCGAGGACAGCGAGCGCAGCCGCCTCGACCCCTTCGTGGTTGCGACCGGCGACGCCGCCCCGCGCGACCAGCGCGACCTGATGGAACGGCCATTCTTCTCGCTGGCGAAGCGCCCGCGCACCAAGCCGATTCTTTACCGGGCCGCCGATGTGGAGGTGCAGGTGTTCGCCATGCCCGAACACGGCATGGCGACGATCTGGGACGCCGATGTGCTGATCTGGGCCGCAAGCCAGATCGTCGCGGCCGAGAACGACGGCTTCACCACGTCGCGCTTCTTCCGCTTCATGCCCTACCAGCTCCTACGCGCCGTGGGGCGAGCCACCGGCAACCGGGATTACCTGTTGCTCAAGGCCGCGCTCGCCCGCCTGCAATCCACCGTCATCGCTACGACGATCCGCAACGGGAAGCATTGGCGGCGGCGGCAATTTTCATGGATCAACGAGTGGGAGGAAATGACGACGCGCGCCGGGCGCGTGGAGGGCATGGAGTTCGTCCTGCCCGAATGGTTCTACGCCAGCGTCATCGACCGTTCGCTGGTGCTGGCCATCGACCCGGCCTATTTCCGCCTGACCGGCGGCATCGAGCGCTGGTTGTATCGCGTCGCCCGCAAGCACGCCGGACACCAGCCCGAGGGCTGGGCGTTCGAGGTTTCCCACCTTCACCAAAAATCCGGCAGTTCCGCCCGGCCGTCCGACTTCGCGCTCGACCTGCGCCGGATCACGGCCCGCCAGTCGCTGCCCGGCTATCGGCTCCAGATCGAGAGGGAGGACGGGCGGGAATTGCTGCGCTTTCTCCCCGAAAACTTATACACAGTGCCTGTTGATAACCATGTGAATCCCATCGGGACATTAGGCGCACGCAGTATCGGGACATTAGGCGCAAATCGCGCGCCGGACTCTATAGAAGAATCTAACAAAGAATCTAACTCTTCTTCTTTGACGCGCGCGCACGCGACCCATGGTGCCGGTGCCACCCGCAGAGGTGCGCCATGATCGTCGCGCTTTTGAACCAGAAGGGCGGCGTCGGCAAAACCACGTTGGCGCTTCATCTCGCCGGGGCCTGGGCGCAGCGGGGCCAGCGCGTCACCGTGATCGACGCGGACCCGCAAGGCTCGGCTCTCGACTGGTCGCAACGGCGCGGCCATGAAGGCTTGCCGAGACTGTTCAGCACTATTGGCCTGGCCCGCGACACGCTGCACCGTGAAGCCCCCGAGCTGGCCCGCGATGCCGATCATGTCGTCATAGACGGGCCGCCTCGCGTCGCCGGTCTCATGCGCTCGGCGCTGCTCGCTGCCGACCTGGTGCTGATCCCGGTGCAGCCATCCCCCTTCGACGGGTGGGCGTCGGCCGAGATGCTGGCGCTTCTGAATGAAGCCCGTATCTACCGGTCCGAACTGGCCGCCCGCTTCGTCCTCAACCGTTGCGGCGCGCGCACCGTCATCGCCCGCGAGACGGCCGAGACGCTGGCCGACCACGATCCGCCCTTGCTCGGCGCGACCGTGGGCCAGCGCGTCGTCTTCGCCGACGCCGCGCAGTCCGGCCGGCTTGCATCCGAGGTCGATGGCGACAGCCCTGCCGCGCGCGAGATCACGGCGCTCGCCGCCGAGATCGACCGGCTGCGCATCGGGAGGGCCGCGCCATGACCGGGCACACCCGCAAGCCCGGCTTCGCATCCCGGCCGGGCAATCCCGAAAGCTGGATCAGGGCGGCCGAGACGCCGCCGAACGGCAAAGCCGCCGGGGAAGCGTTCACCGCCCGCCTGACCATCGACATCACGCCCGAGCTGCGTGGCCGCATCAAGGTCGCGGCCTTCCGGCGCGGCATCACCGTCACCGACATGCTGCGCGACCTGCTGGCGCGCGAATTTCCATCCTGCGAGGGAGATCAACCATGACCCGACATGTAGCGCACCGCTTGCACGGCCGTCCGCTGCCGGATGGACCCGCGCCCTTCACCACATTGGTCGAACTGACCTTCCAGAAGCGCAAGATCGAGCACTGGATACGCTTCGGCCGCAAAAGCTACGAACAGATCCTCGACCGCCGCCGCAGCATCGTCGGCTTCGCGCCGGGCAGCATCTTCGCCTTTGTGCGATGGGCGTCCGGCGAGCATGGCACGATCATTTCGCGCATCGACATCCTGCGTGCCATCGGCCGCGGCGAGCCGTTCCAGACGCTGCCCTTCGTCCGCCCCGGCGGCGACATCCTGTTGCGTCTCGATAGCTGGGCGAAGGTGCAGCGTGCGCTTGCCGCCATCGACGCTGTGGAAGCCCTTGGCCTCGATCCGGCCGACATATCCCCGGAGCACTGGCGGCATGTCCACAACCGTCTGACCGCCGGTCTGGAGCCTCACGCCTACACGCCGGAGCGGCACGCCGCCTGGCTCGGCCGCCAGAGGATCGACCCATGACGCGCCGCCGTATCCTCATGGTAACGGCACTGGCCGTCACCGGCATTACAGCTGCCAGCGTCGCCGATCTTCCCACGAAACTGATCTGGAACGCCTCCGCCAGCGCGCCCATCGGCTTCTACACGGTCGGACCGGCCGACGCGCTCGGTGTGCCGGAGTTGGTCGCCGTCATACCGCCCGAACCACTGGAACGATTCATGGTCGAACGTGGCTATGTCGGGCGCGACGTGCCGCTCCTGAAGCGCGTCCTCGGACTGCCGGGGCAGCGGGTTTGCCGTTTGCGATCCACCATCATCGTCGATGGTGTGGAGATGGGTGAGGCGCTCGACCGCGACCGGATCGGCCGCGCTCTGCCCGTCTGGCAGGGCTGCCGCACCATCGGCGACGGCGAAATCTTCCTCATGAATTGGGAGGTCCGTGACAGCCTGGACGGCCGCTACTTCGGACCCATCCCCGCAAGCTCCGTCATCGGCCGCGCGCGGCCGCTCTGGACGGATGAGGAAGGCGACGGCCGCTACGAATGGCGCGCGCCGACGCACTGACCGCTTCCCCATCGGCGGGAGCGGTGCCCGCCGATGGTTTTTCCAACCTCACCGCCAAGGAGACTGTCATGCCCCAGATTGGCGAATTTGCGCGCGACGAGGCCGGCTTCATTGGACACCTCGGGACGCTCTTACTGCATCAGGACATCATCATCGTCGCGGCAGAGCCGTCCGACGCGGAGAACGCACCGGATTATCGCGTTCACCTCTTCGATGGCATGAGCAACGAAACCGGCCCGGAGATCGGCGCGGCCTGGAAGCGCACCGGCGAGAAGGCCGGCGAATATCTTTCCGTGCTACTGGACGATCCCACATTCCCGCATCCCATCCGCGCCAACCTGTTCCGGGACGACGATGCGGGCACGTCATGGTCGCTGCACTGGAGCCGCCCGAAGCCCCGCGACGAGCGGGACTAAGGCCATGCGATCCCGCGTCATCCCCACGCTCAAAACCCTCATCCCGTTGTTCGCGGAAAAGCCGTTTCATCCCGTCGTCCCGCTCAGGCGCAAGACGGCCGGCGCGCGCAGCGAAGGTCAGGGGCGGCCATCGGCCGGCGCTTGCGCCTTGCCCTTAACCGCAGCGAGCACGCTGGCAGGCTGGCGTCGTGGCGGAGACAGGGCGGCATGGCGTTATGTCGTTCTGCTAGCGGCCGCCATGCTGTCGCTCGGCGCGGGATCGGCAATGGCCGTTGCGCAATCGACGCCGATGGTCCGAACCGCCGCCGTCGATCCCCACGCCGCTTACATTGCCGAGGCGTCGCAGCGCTTCGGCATCCCCGAGCACTGGATTCGCGCCGTGTTGCGCACTGAGAGCGCGGGCGACGTGCGCGCGGTCTCAACAGCCGGGGCGATGGGATTGATGCAGGTCGTGCCCGACACCTGGGCGGGCCTGCGCATCCGTCATCGGCTCGGCCGCGATCCCTACGACCCGCGCGACAACATCCTCGCAGGCGCGGCCTATCTGCGCGAGATGTTCGACCGCTACGGCAACGTCGCGGCGATGCTGGCGGCCTATAACGCCGGTCCCGGTCGCTACGATGAATACCTTGCGACCGGCCGCGCGTTGCCATCTGAGACCCGCGCCTATGTCGCTGCGCTCGCGCCGATCCTCGGCGGCGGGGCTTCTCCCGATGCAGCGCCGCCACCGCCTGACTGGCGCGAAGCCCCGCTCTTCGTCACGCGCCCAACGGACGCGCGGATTGCCGCCGCGCCGCCATCCGGGGCGCAATCCGACGACGGCCGCGCAACCGTTCCGGTGCGCGATCCTTCCGATGCGGAGCCGGAAGCCGGTAGCATCTTCGTGGCCCGCGCTGACGATGGGAGCGCGCCATGAGAGTCATGTTCCCGCGCTCGGCGCGATCCGTTCCGGTGTCCAGTCAGGCAGGTTTGCGCCTGGCTGGATTCCCGGCGGGAAGGACGGAAAGGGCGGTAAGAAGGGAGGGCAAGATTGAAGGAACCGGCACCACAGGGGGCCAGTTCTGGAAATTGTTGTTGTCTGCACACTGGTTAGGCGGCCGTTTCCGGCACTGTTGCTTTGAGGCGTGGAGTGCCGCGATTTCGTGCAACGCCTTGGCGTTGCGGGGTTTCGACCGGCACCATACCCGCCGATTGCCCGATTTTCCGCGATTTCGACGGGAGGCGCATCCATGAGCGCCGACGACGAAAACCGCTTCCGTCCGAAGCCCGGCCGCATTCGCTCGGACACGCCGCGCGCGGGCAAGACAAAGAGCTTTCTCACCCAGGCGAAGAAGATCGCGCGCCAGCAGCGCCGCACCTCGCCCCGTGTCGGGTTCGGAACGGCGGCGTTCACGCCCGCGAGACCGGCCGGTTCGCATGTGGTCCTGTCGAGCGGCAAGGGCGTGAAGCGCGGGCGTGGCGCGGTCTTCGTCCGCACCCGCAATCTCGGCGGTGGCTGGCATCACCGGCAACCCGGCGCGCGGCGCGTCATGGTCCAGCAGCGCTACATTCTCCACCCCGGAAAGACCCGCAAGGCGCAAGCCCATCTGCGCTATATCCAGCGCGACGGCACCTCGCGCGACGGTGAGCGGGGCCAGCTCTATTCGTCGAATGAGGATCGCGTCGATGGTGACTCCTTCCTCGAACGGGGCCAGGACGACCGCCACCAGTTCCGGTTCATCGTCTCGCCCGAGGACGGCGCCGAGCTGTCCGACCTCACGGCCTATACCCGCGACCTCATGAGCCGCGTGGAAGGCGACCTCGGCACCAAGCTCGATTGGGTCGGAGTCAATCACTACAACACCGGCCACCCCCATGTGCATGTCATCGTCCGCGGCAAGGACGAGCTGGGGCAGGATCTGGTCATCAACGGCGATTACATCGTTCACGGTATCCGCGAGCGCGCCAGCGAGTTGGCGACGCTGGAACTCGGCCATGTCAGCGAGATCGAGCAGAGCCGCAAGCTCACCGCCGAAATAGATCAGGATCGTTTCACCCGCATCGACCGGGCCATGGCCGAGGAAGCCGATGGGCGGTTCGTCGACCTGCGCCATGAACCCGGAGAGCCAAAGCGGCAGTTCGAGCGCACGCTTCGCCTGCGCCGGCTGTCCAAGTTGGGACGCATGGGCCTCGCCACCGAACACGCGCCCGGTGTCTGGGAATTGAACGAGCGGTTGGAGCCGACCCTGCGCGAGCTTGGCGAGCGCGGCGACATTATCCGCACCATGCAAAAGTCGCTCGCCGCCGATGGGCATGAACGCGACCCCATGACCTTCCGCATCCATGAGGGCGCACCCGCTGCGCCCGTCACCGGCCGCGTCCTCGACAAATATCTCGCCAACGAGTTGGGCGACAATCTCACCGTCGTCGTGGACGGGATCGACGGACGGACACACCACATCGCCAATATCGATCCCATGCAGTTGGAGGATGCCCGGATCGGCGGCGTCATCGAGATCGGCCGGGCCGAGGCGACGGCCCGGCCGTCCGACCGCACCATTGCGACAATCGCCGAGGACGGCATCTATCGGCCGAGCCGCCATCTGGAACAAGCGAAGTTCGAGGGCCGCGTTCCGGGCGGCGACTATGAGGGCTATGTCGATGCCCATGTCCGCCGGCTGGAGGCATTGCGCCGCGCCGGGATCGCGGAGCGGATCGACGCCGACCAATGGCGCATCCCCGAGGACTTCGAGAGCCGTGCCGCCAGCTATGACGCCAGCCGCACCCGGCAGGCCAGCGTTCGCGTCCTGTCGGCCTTCGATCTGGAAAAGCAGATCGGCGCGGACGGCGCGACCTGGCTCGACCGGCGGCTGCTCTCCGCCGACGCATCGGATCTCGCTCCGGCCGGCTTCGGCCAGCAGGTGCGCGAGGCGATGGACCAGCGCCGAGAGCATCATATCGAACAGGGCGATGCCACACGCCGGCAGGACGGTCGAATCTTCTACCGGCGCAGGCTTCTCGCCACGCTGCGCGAGCGCGAGGTTGCCCGCGTCGGCGCTGAGATCGGCGAAAACAAGGGGCTGCCGTTTCGTGCAGCCACGGACGGCGAGAACGTCAGCGGCAAGTTCACCGGCACCGTGCAGCTATCCAGCGGCAAGTTTGCCGTGGTCGAGAAATCCCACGAGTTTACCTTAGTCCCGTGGCGGCCGGTCATCGACCGTCAGCTCGGCCGGGAGGTTATGGGCGTCGTGCAGGGGGGCTCCGTGTCATGGCAGTTGGGGCGATCACGGGGATTGGGGCTTTAGATGTGGTTCATGCCCTATCTAGTGTGTCTTACCCCTCCGTTCCTCCCTGCGCTCAGGACACAAGTGCGCCTTCAACGCCCTCCCACCCACCACCTAGAGCCTTGTAGAGAGCGGCGAGCTGCTGCAATTGTGCAGCCTTCGCTTGAAGGGCGAGGCGGTCCGCGCTGCTGAATGCCGACTGTGCCTGTAACAGCACGGTCAGGTCGTCCTCGCCCGCTACATAGCGCGTGTGGGCGATTTGGACGGCTTCATGCGCTTCTTCGCGAGCCTGGTCCCGCTCCTCCGTCGTTCGCTCCGCCGATGCGAAACGGTTGATCGCGATCTCACTATCAGCAAGTGCATTGAGCACGGCACGCTCATACCGGATTGTCGCCGCATCGGCGCGCGCATCCGCCGCACGAATTTGCGCGCGAATCCGGCCCGCAGAAAAGATCGGCCAACGGAACGACGGCCCGACCTGAAAGCGGAGGCTGTCACCCGAGAACAAGTCCCCCGGCGATCGAGCCTGCTGACCGAGCGTGCCAATGAGCGAAAAGCGAGGGAAAAGTTCGGCAGTTGCCACCCCCACGTCAGCGGTCGCGGCTGCGATGTCTCGTTCTGCCTGGCGCACGTCGGGTCGCCGGCGCAACAGATCGGCGCGCAACCCTACGGAAACATCGAGATTCGCCACTGGCAGCGGTGCCGGCGCTATGAGTTGGGCATAGCGCGTTTCCGGCGGCTCCCCGGTGAGGACTCCCAGGCGGAACGCTGCCGCTGCTGCATCTGCCTCAAACCCCGGTATCGCTCCCGCCGTCGTCCTCGCCTGCGCGCGTGCGCGCGTAAGATCGAAACGAGACGCCGTTCCTACCCGGAAGCGTTCCGCCACGATCTCGGCGATGCGGAATTGCGCTTGCGCGTCCTCCATCGTGCTGGCGCGGAGGCTTTGAGCGGTTCGCAGGTCGATATAGGAACGAACAACCTCGGCTATGACTTGGAGGACAACAGCGCGTCGGGCTTCTTCAGCGGCTTGAATGCGCGCGTTCGCACTTTCCACGGCGCGGTGCGTTCCGCCCCACAAGTCGATCTCCCAAGATGCATCGAAGCCGACATCGTAGATTGGAAACTCGGGGTCGAGCGCCGGAATCTTGCTTACCGGCAACTGCCCGTTGGAACTTAGCCGATTCTCGGCCACCGTTACGGACGCACCGACTTGCGGGAATTGCCGACCGAGAACGGCATCGCGGTTTGCTCGGGCCTCGCGCAGTCGGGCAGTCGCTTCATCCAGGTCTTTGTTGTTGGCAATCGCCGCATCGACGAGCGCAGTCAGCATCGGGTCGTTGAGTTTGTGCCACCATTCACCATCGACTTGCGCGATGTCCACTGGTGCCACCCATGTATCACGGATCGTTCCAGCGGGCGCTACATAGTCAGGTCCGACAACACACGCGCTCAACACTAGGCACGGCATAATCACACTGACTGGAAGGCGAAGAGAGGCATTTTGGCGGAAGCGCGTTGCGCTCGTTGTTGTCTCTAGCATGACAGGGCTTCGCTGCCGTCTTCCATTCCTGAACCTCTCAAGCCCTTCGCAATTCATGCTGGGCTCCCTTCTCTGGTGATTGGCGCGCGGCGAGCCTTACCCGCGCGCGAGAGAATGACCTTGATCGCGATGAGCAATGGTGCAGCGACCACGAATAGCAAAGCTATTGCAGCGAAGGCGGAGTTGAACGCGATGACAGTCGATTGTCCTGCAACGGCACGACCTAAGAGCATCAACGCAGACCGGCCAGCCTCTGCGGCATCCATTCCTTTACCGACCATTACTGATGTCATGGTCGTGATCCGCTCGCTTACAGCGGGAGAGCCAGCGGTGACATGAGCACTGAGAACGGCCTGATTGCCGGCGATTTGGTGGTCGATGAGCGTCTGGAGCGCGGCGACGCCCATAAGCCCACCTAACTGGCGCCCAACATTGAATAAGCCAATGCCGGACGCCAACATTTGACTCGGTAGCGCACAGAAAGCGATGAGCTGGATCGAAAGGAAGAGGAAACCAAGGCCGAGTCCGCGCAGAAGAATAGCGGGCATCATGTCATCCGAACCGCTCTGGCTGGTTGAACCGGAGAGCATCCACATGCCGACCATAATCAGCAGGATACCAAACGGCACAGTCGCAATCGGAGGAACCTTCCTCATTTGCATCAGAAATGCCGCAAGAAGAAGGGCCGTGACGAACAGCGCACCACTTGGAAGTAGGAGTTGCCCCGCGTCAGTCGGCGTAAACGCGAGGACAGACACAGCGAACGATGGAATGAGGTAGGCGCTTCCAAATAATGCAGCGCCTGCCACAAAGCTGACCACGAACGCGAAGGCGAAATCATCCGTTCGAAATACGCCGAGATCGAGCAACCCTCGTTCTTGGACGGCAAATTGGCGGGCGATGAAAGCCAGAAAGGCGATGGTTGCTGCACTCGCCAGCCATATGATCCTGGGTTCGTCGAACCAATTCCAGCGGCTGCCCTGACTGCAAATGTAGGTGAGACAGGCAAGGGTCACAGAGAGCAGCGCGAACCCTAGCCAGTCGAACGGACGTCTCGGAGACGGCTCAATGGCATGGTCCTCTACCATTAGGAGAAAGCCCACCGCCATCGCGGCGATAAGAGCATTACCGAAGAAAATCCATGTCCAAGATTCATTGTCGAGCAGCCAGCCTTGCAGCGCGGGTGCAATCGTGGCTGGTGCTACAACAGAACCCATCGCAAAGAGCGCCTGTATGATCGGCTGATGTGATCGAGTATAGGCTAGGAACAGCAAGGTTTGGCCGGAGATAAGTAAAACTCCTCCAACGAAACCTTGTAGGACGCGCAGTGCTACTAGTGTTTCCAGGTTGGCAGTAAATGCTGCGAGCGCGCAAGCCATGCCCATCGTGATCGTCGCTAACAGCACCAGCCTGCGTGGATTGATGCGCGTGATGAGCCACGGCGCGGTGATGAAACCCATTAGCTTGAAGGCCGTGTAGCCCATATCCAACCACGCAAATTCATCCGGCGTGGCGTAAGTATCGCCAATAATGTCACCACGACCGAGTGACAGAACGGTGCTCGCCACAGCCTCGGTAACGGCCGCGAGCATGATCGCCACTACTAGGAGTCCGCCAGCGCGCGCCGGTTCAGCTATCGGTTGGGGCGCGGTCAGCGATCTCATTTGCCGCTGTTCCGATCAATGATGATCCGTGCCGATAGTCCTGGGACAATGCGGCCGGGAAGGGGGTTGTTAACAAGGCGTATCTTGACCGGAACACGCTGCACTACACGGACGAAATTGCCAGTTGCATTGTCAGAAGGAAGCAAGCTGAACGCCGAGCCGCTGCCTGGAGCAAAGCTATCTACGACTCCATCAAAAGTATTGTCGGGATAGCCATCAATATAGATGCGCACCTGTTGTCCTGGCCGAATTTCTGCGACTTGCGTTTCCTTGAAATTTGCTACCAGCCAAATGTTATCGACAGGAACGATGTCGAGCAGGGGTGCGCCCGGCGATACAAGACGACCGACCCGCACTTGTCGATTGCCAACAACACCTCCAACG
Source organism: Roseovarius mucosus DSM 17069 (assembly GCF_000768555.3). Classification (GTDB taxonomy): domain Bacteria; phylum Pseudomonadota; class Alphaproteobacteria; order Rhodobacterales; family Rhodobacteraceae; genus Roseovarius; species Roseovarius mucosus. The sequence goes on along the minus strand of NZ_KN293987.1, from coordinate 10,202 downwards.
GGAGCACGAACGACCGTGCTTTCGAGGTCAATTCTCGCCAAATCTCGTGCTGCTTCAGCCTGCGCGACAGCCGCAAGTGCGGCTTCTCGCTGAGTTGCGAGGACGTTGATGCGTTCCTGCTGAGCGTCTAGGGCAGCGGATGCAGCGTCCACGGCGGCTTCAGCGCGTGTGCGGGCGGCATCACTTTCGTCGACCTGGGCCTGACTTACCGCGCTCGACCGGATCAGTTGCCGGCGACGATCACTAGCTTTTGTGGCAAGGCCAAGCTCAGCTATTGCGGACTGCCGCTGAGCCGTCGCCTGCCGGATCATGGCCTGTTGGAGCGAACTTTCCGCGTCGATGTTAGTGAGCCGTGCCCGAGCGGCTCGGACATTAGCTTCGGCCTGCGCCAAACGCGCGCGATAATCTCTATCGTCGATACGAAAGAGTATATCTCCGGCTTCAACAGATTGATTATCCTGGATTTCAACTGCCGTGACATAGCCTCCGACCTTTGGTGCAAGAGAGGTCACATCGCCGCGAACATAGGCATTATCTGTCGAAATTTCCGCGCTCGACCTACCCCACATCCAAGCAGCCGCGCCGAGAGCGACAGCGACAAGGCAGAGCAGCACGCCAATCAGCTTTTTTCTATTGAGCTGCGCCACGCCGCCCTCCGGTAATCATTGTTACCGTTGACTCACTATGGTAACGCACGTTACCAGTCAAGGGATTTCGGTAAGATGAGGGTCTAGGGATGACGGTCGCAGCGAAGCAGGAACGGGCATTAGGCCGTCGCGAGGCTCTGCTCGCGGCTGCTGCTGAGATTTTTTTCGAGCATGGCTATGCTGCGACGAGCATCGACGCGATCATCGAGCGAGCAGGCGGATCAAAGCGCAACATTTACAATGAGTTCGGAAACAAGGAAGGCTTGTTTGCAGCTCTTGTCAGCACGTTCGCTGAGAAAGCTCTGTCGCCTCTCGTTATCGAAGAGATAGAAGGCCGAGATCTTCGCGAAACGCTGATCGTGTTCGGCCATCAGCTTATGGACATCTATATGTCACCAGCCTTGATCGGTGTTTATCGGGCCGTGGTGGCAGAGGCTAGCCGACACCCAGACCTAGGACGAACATTTTACGAATGTGGACCTGCCCGTGCAACAAGTCGGCTCGCTGAGGTATTAGAAGCCGCTAAGATACGAGCTGAGATTCAAGCAGATGATTACTTCCGCATTGCCGATCATTTTGTTGGTCTAATTCGGGACAATCTGCACCTGCAAGTCGTCCTTGGTCTTCGTCCACCGCCTAATGAAGCTGAAACCCGTCACGCGGTGCGTTCGGCGGTCGATCTTTTCCTCATGGGGGTCAAGCCGCGCTAAACGGCTGATCGCAGCCTAAAAGGTATTCGCGATCAATGCGGCGGCGGTTTTCCAAGAACACAGAAATAGAACAAAAGTCTCTATTGCTCAGGGGACGTATTCCTCTTGCGTCTCTCATTCAAGCCATCGCCGTAGCGGAACATCTCAATTTTCGACATGCTGCCAACTCACTTGGCGTTAGCCTGTCAACTGTTAGCGCCCGCGTGAAGACTTTGGAGCAAGACCTTGGCATCCTCCTGTTCGAACGTCACGCGCGGGGTGTTCGGCTGACAGAGGCCGGACGCCAGTTCGTCGAACTTGTCACGGCCGGCGTCGATCAGTTGGACTATGCGGTGAAGACAGCAGGCATGGTAGCATCTGGGGATTGCGGGCGTCTTCGCGTCGGCGTCCATGCCCTCATTCCTCAAAGTTTTCTTGCCGAATTGATCGGCCAGTATCACGAGGATTATCCGCGCATCGACATTGAAATGACGGAATGCACATCCCGCGATGCCCTCATGCAGCTTCGCACCAATCAGCTCGACGTTGTTTTCGTGGCGGGCGCACCCGACCTCCCCGACTGCCATTCACGAAGGATTTGGACGGAGCCGCTTGTCGCGGCATTACCAGCACTGCATCGGCTCGCCGAACAGTCTGTCGTGACATGGGCGGATTTGGCGAGCGAGACATTCCTTGTCCGCTATGGCGGCACCGGCCCGCAGGTTCATGACCATATCGTGCTGCGCTTGGCGGGGAGTTGGTCTGCACCTTCGATCCTGCGCATTGACGTAGGGCGCGGCGCATTGCTTTCCATGGTCGGACAAGGCTTTGGCATCACCATCGCCAGCGCTGCCACATCCCTGCTACCGACATCTGGCGTGGTCTTCCTGCCGTTCACAGACGAGCCGGAGCCGGTTCCGTTCTCGGCCGTCTGGTCGCCGTTCAATCGTAGCACGACACTCCACAATCTACTTTCGCTTGCAGATGAAATGGGGCGGCCGTTCCGCGCCGACTGAATCTCGATTCGTTTCGAGCAATCGGCGTAGGCAACGGCGCAGTCCGTTAGGACACGCCACAACCATCCTATTTGCCGCCGATAGTATCCGGCAACCCTCCTCCGTCCGTTTTCCTGTTGCGTATCCCGGAGTTGCCTATTCTCTGATCGGCTCCGTCCTTTTTGCAGACAGGAGCCTTTATGCGCGGAGGCAGAATCCTTTGGGGGCAGATCGCCGTCGTCTTCACCATCGTTCTGGTGATGGTGTGGGCGGCGACGCAATGGACGGCGTTCCGCCTCGGCTTCCAGCCGCAGCTTGGAGCACCATGGTTCGAGCTGGCGGGCCTGCCGGTCTATTATCCGCCCGCCTTCTTCTGGTGGTGGTTTTCCTTCGACGCCTATGCGCCCGCGATCTTCGTCGAGGGCGGCATCATCGCGGTATCGGGCGGCTTCCTCGCCATCGCCGCCGCCATCTTCATGTCGATCATCCGGGCGCGGGAGGCGCGCAACGTCGCCACCTACGGATCGGCGCGATGGGCCGAGGACAGGGAAATTCGTTCCGCCGGGTTGCTCGGCCCCGATGGCGTGGTGCTCGGCCGATACGAGCGCGACTATCTGCGCCATGATGGACCGGAGCATGTTCTTTGTTTCGCCCCAACCCGCAGCGGCAAAGGCGTCGGCCTTGTCGTGCCGACGCTACTGACCTGGCCGGGAAGCTGCATCGTCCATGACATCAAAGGGGAGAACTGGACGCTGACAGCTGGCTTCCGCGCGAAACATGGCCGGGTGCTGCTGTTCGATCCGACCAATGCCAGATCGTCCGCCTACAACCCGCTGCTGGAGGTCCGGCAAGGCGAATGGGAAGTCCGCGACGTGCAGAACATCGCGGATATTCTGGTCGATCCCGAGGGCAGTCTCGACAAGCGCAACCATTGGGAAAAGACTTCCCATTCGCTTCTGGTCGGCGCGATCCTGCATGTTCTCTATGCGGAGGAGGACAAGACGCTGGCGGGCGTCGCCAACTTCTTGTCCGATCCCCGCCGCCCGGTCGAGGCGACCTTGCGCGCGATGATGAATACGCCGCATCTCGGCGAGGCAGGCGTTCATCCCGTCATTGCATCGTCGGCGCGCGAGCTGTTGAACAAATCCGAGAACGAGCGCAGCGGCGTCCTCTCTACAGCCATGTCCTTTCTCGGCCTCTACCGCGATCCGGTGGTGGCGCGCGTCACCGCACGATGCGACTGGCGCATTGCCGATCTGGTCGGCAGCCGCCAGCCCGTCACGCTCTATCTGGTCGTGCCGCCATCCGACATAAACCGCACCAAGCCGCTCATCCGCCTGATCCTCAACCAGATCGGCAGGCGGTTGACGGAGGAACTGACTACATCCGGCAAGCGCCATCGGCTGCTGTTGATGCTGGACGAGTTTCCGGCCCTCGGCCGGCTCGATTTCTTCGAGTCCGCCTTAGCGTTCATGGCGGGCTACGGCCTCAAATCCTTCCTGATCGCGCAAAGTCTCAACCAGATCGAGCGCGCTTACGGCCAGAACAATTCGATCCTCGACAACTGCCATGTGCGGGTCAGTTTTGCGACCAACGACGAACGCACGGCCAAGCGGGTGAGCGACGCGCTCGGCACCGCGACCGAGCTGCGCGATTCCACCAACTATGCCGGGCACAGACTGGCCCCGTGGCTCGGGCATCTCATGGTGTCGCGGCAGGAGACGGCCCGGCCGCTGCTCACGCCCGGCGAGATCATGCAGCTACCGCCCACCGATGAAATCGTGATGGTCGCGGGCACGCCGCCGATCCGCGCCACCAAGGCCCGTTACTACGAGGACGCGCGGTTTCAGGAACGCATCCTGACCCCGCCCGATCTGGTCGCCGCTCCGCTGGCGCCCAGCCCATCCGCCGATGACTGGTCCGGCCGCGTGGTCGCGGCGGAAAGCCATTCCGCGCCGGCCACCGCAGACGGGGCCGAGGGCGATCCGGCCAATGCCGGCATCCGCCGCGAGCCGGAATTGCCCGAGCATGAGGAAATCGTCGCCCCGCCTCCGTTGCCCGAACAGGAGTTCGAGTTTCTGGACGACGAGCCGGACGTTGACGCGGCCAAGGCCCGCGCCATGCGCCAGCGCATGAGGACGGTCGCGCGGCAGGTGGCGATGAACCCCGATGATGGAATCGAGCTTTGAGGACACGCCCATGACCACGCGCACCCGCATGAACGTCTATTTCGACCCGGACCTGCTCAAACAGGTCGACATGCTGGCGCTACGCCGCAACGTCTCGAAATCCGCCATCGTCGAGGCCGCCGTCGCTTCCTTCCTGTCCGGCGACGCGGCGGATCGGCTGGAGGCGGCCATGTCGCGCCGTCTGGACCGGCTCGGCCGCCAGATGGACGGGCTCGACGAAGATCTCGCTGTGCTCGGCGAGACGCTTTCGCTATTCGTCCAGTTCTGGCTGACCATCACCCCACCGATCTCCGATACCGGGCAATCGTCCGCCCGTGCGAAAGGTGTGGAACGGTTCGAGGGCTTCATTCAGACCCTCGGCAAGCGCCTCGCCACCGGGGACAGGTTCCTCAAGGAGCTGTCGCGCGATGTCGATTCGCTACGGGACAGTCCGACGCAGGGGCTGTCCGATGCTGAGGGCGACCGATCCTGAATTTTCAAACCGTCCTATTTACCGCCGATCACCGCCGATGGCCGCACGCGCGTAAATAATTGTTGAATCGGCCAAAAACCGGGTTCTTTTAATCGACCCCGATGCGGGGACCGACTGTTGCGCGCCCCGTAGAAAGCGGGGCGAGATGACCTTCACCGACCACCGACAGGAAATCATCGGGCGCGGGGCACGGATGTTGCGCACCGCGCTCGGGCCTTCCATCGCGCAGTTTCTCGAAGACCCGGCCGTGCTCGAGGTCATGCTGAACCCGGATGGCCGCATCTGGATCGACCGCCTTTCCGAAGGACTGGCCGATACGGGCGAAACCATGTCGCCGGCCGATGGCGAACGCATCGTTCGGCTGGTCGCGCATCATGTTGGCGCGGAAGTTCATGCCCGCAGCCCGCGCGTCTCGGCCGAACTGCCGGAGAGCGGGGAACGGTTCGAGGGCCTGCTGCCACCCGTGGTCGCCGCGCCGGCCTTCGCCATCCGCAAGCCCGCCGTGGCGGTGTTCACGCTAGACGACTATGTGGCAGCAGGGATTATGACCAGCCTTCAGGCCGAAGTGCTGCGTCTGAACGTCGCCACGCGAGCCAACATCCTTGTCGCGGGCGGCACCAGCACCGGCAAGACCACGCTGACCAACGCGCTGCTCGCCGAGGTGGCGAAGACGCAGGATCGCGTCGTCATCATTGAAGACACCCGCGAGTTGCAATGCGCCGCGCCCAATTTGATCGCCATGCGGACGAAAGACGGCGTGGCGACGCTTTCCGATCTGGTCCGGTCTTCCCTGCGCTTGCGCCCCGATCGCATTCCCATCGGTGAGGTGCGGGGCGCCGAGGCGCTCGACCTGCTCAAAGCCTGGGGCACCGGCCATCCGGGCGGGATCGGCACCATCCATGCCGGCACCGGCATCGGCGCGCTACGCCGCCTTGAACAGCTCATTCAAGAGGCAGTCGTCACCGTCCCGCGCGCGCTGATCGCCGAGACTATCGACCTTGTTGCCGTCCTTTCCGGGCGCGGTTCCGCCCGCCGGTTGTCCGAGCTTGCCCGTGTCGAGGGGCTGGGGCCGGACGGCGACTACCGCATCACCCCCGCAACCAGTCCGAAAGGAGATTCCGAATGATCCGTCATGCAATCCGGGTCCGCGGCCATATCGCCACGGCCGTCGCCTTCACCTGGGGCAGCCTGCTCATGGCCCCGGCGGCCCATGCCGCCGGTTCGTCGATGCCGTGGGAGCAGCCCTTGCAGCAAATCCTCCAGTCCATCGAGGGGCCGGTCGCCAAGATCATCGCCGTAATCATCATCATCGTGACCGGCCTGACTTTGGCGTTCGGCGATACGGGCGGCGGTTTCCGTAAGCTGATCCAGATCGTGTTCGGCCTGTCCATCGCGTTCGCCGCATCGAGCTTCTTCCTGTCTTTCTTCTCGTTCGGCGGCGGGGCACTCGTTTGATGGCGGGCGGCCTAGAACAGCTCGATGCGGTGCCGGGATTCTCGATCCCGGTCCATAGGGCGCTGACCGAGCATATCCTGCTCGGCGGCGCACCGCGCTCCATCGCGATTCTGAACGGGACGCTCGCCGGGGCCGTGGGCCTCGGCCTGCGCCTCTGGCTGGTCGGCATCGCCATATGGGCCATCGGCCATTTCGCGGCCGTATGGGCGGCCAAGCGCGACCCTCTCTTTGTCGAGGTCGGGCGGCGGCATCTCCGCGTCCCCGGCCATTTGGCGGTTTGAGGGAGGCGCGTCGATGATGAACCTTGCCGAATACCGCCGCACCGCCACCCGGCTCGCCGACTATCTGCCATGGGCGGCGCTGGTCGGCTCCGGCGTCGTCTTGAACAAAGACGGCTCGTTTCAGCGCACCGCGAAGTTCCGCGGTCCCGATCTGGACAGCGCCGTCGCCGCCGAGCTGGTCGCCGTCGCCGGCCGCATCAACAATGCCGTGCGCCGCCTCGGCTCCGGCTGGAGCATCTTCGTCGAGGCGCAGCGCAGCGAAGCCGCGACCTATCCCGACAGCACCTTTCCCGATCCCGCATCGGCGCTGGTCGATGCCGAGCGCAAGGCCGGTTTCGAGGAAGCAGGCACGCATTTCGTGTCGGGTTACTTCCTGACCTTCCTCTGGCTGCCCCCGGCCGAAGAAGCCGCCCGCGCCGAAACATGGCTCTACGAGGGCCGCGAGAAAACCGGCGTGGACCCGTGGGAGCTGCTCCGCGCCTTCATCGACCGCACCGACCGCGTGCTGGCCTTGCTCGACGGCTTCATGCCGGAGTGCGGTTGGATGGATGACGGCGCGACGCTGACCTATCTCCATTCCACCATCTCGACCAACCGGCATCGCGTGCGCGTGCCGGAAGTGCCGATGCACCTCGACGCGCTGCTCGCCGACCAGCCCTTGACCGGGGGGCTGGAGCCGCGCCTTGGCGACGCGCATCTGCGCGTGCTGACCATCGTGGGATTCCCGACCGCGACGACGCCGGGCCTGCTCGACGAAATGAACCGCCTGCCGTTCCCCTACAGGTGGAGCACCCGCGCGATTTTGCTCGACAAGACCGACGCGACGCGGCTGCTGACCCGCATCCGCCGCCAATGGTTCGCCAAGCGCAAGTCCATCGCCGCGATTCTGAAAGAGGTAATGACCAACGAGGCGTCCGCCCTCGTGGACACCGACGCGGCCAACAAGGCGCTCGACGCCGACATGGCCTTACAGGAGCTTGGGGCGGACGTGGCGGGCATGGCCTATGTCACGGCCACCGTCACCGTATGGGATGCCGATCCGCGCATAGCCGACGAGAAGCTGCGCCTGGTCGAGAAGATCGTTCAGGGCCGCGACTTCACCGCCATGCCCGAAAGCGTCAACGCGGTTGACGCATGGCTCGGCAGCCTGCCCGGACACGCCTACGCGAATGTCCGGCAGCCGCCTATCAGCACTTTAAATCTCGCCCACATGATCCCGCTTTCGGCGGTGTGGGCGGGGCCGGAACGGGACGAGCATTTCGGTGCGCCCCCTTTGCTCTTTGGAAAGACCGAAGGCTCAACGCCGTTCCGGCTAAGTCTCCATGTCGGCGACGTAGGCCACACCCTTGTCGTCGGCCCCACGGGAGCGGGCAAGAGCGTGCTGCTCGCCCTTATGGCCTTGCAGTTCCGGCGCTATGCAGGATCACAGGTGTTTGCCTTCGACTTCGGCGGCAGCATCCGCGCCGCGTCGCTCGCCATGGGCGGCGACTGGCACGACCTTGGCGGCGGGCTGACAGAGGGGGCCGAGGCGTCCGTCTCGCTCCAGCCGCTCGCCCGCATCCACGACACCTATGAACGCGCATGGGCGGCGGACTGGATCGCGGCCATCCTCATGCGCGAAGGCGTCGCCATCACGCCCGAGGTGAAGGAATATCTTTGGACGGCGCTGACTTCGTTGGCCTCGGCCCCGGTCGAGGAACGCACCATCACCGGCCTTGCGGTGCTGTTGCAATCCAACGATCTGAAACAGGCACTCCGGCCGTTCTGCGTCGGTGGTGCCTATGGCCGGCTGCTGGACGCCGAAGCCGAACATCTCGGCTCGGCGGACGTGCAGGCGTTCGAGATCGAGGGGCTGGTCGGGACCGGCGCGGCCCCGGCCGTCCTGTCCTACCTGTTCCACCGCATCGGCGACCGGCTCGACGGACGCCCCACGCTGCTCATCATAGATGAAGGCTGGCTCGCGCTGGACGATGAAGGTTTCGCCGGCCAGCTCCGCGAATGGCTGAAAACGCTGCGCAAGAAAAACGCCAGCGTCATCTTCGCCACGCAAAGCCTGTCCGACATCGACGGCAGCAACATCGCGCCCGCGATTATCGAGAGCTGCCCGACGCGACTCCTGCTGCCGAACGAGCGGGCCATCGAACCGCAGATCACGGCCATCTATCGCCGCTTCGGCCTCAATGACAGGCAGATCGAAATCCTCGCACGGGCCACGCCCAAGCGGGATTATTACTGCCAGTCACGGCGCGGTAATCGCCTGTTCGAGCTTGGCCTGTCCGAGGTCGGCCTCGCGCTCTGCGCCGCATCCGCCAAATCCGACCAGACCCTCATTACGCAGATCGTCACTGAGGCCGGCCGCGACGGCTTCCTTGCCGCATGGCTGCGCGAGCGCGGCGTCGATTGGGCGGCCGACCTGATCCCCAACCTCACCAATCTTGCCGACCGGCCGGAATCCGCCGCGCCGGCCCGGCTCGATACCCCACAGGAGATTCTTCCATGACCTATCCCAAGATCGTAGGGGCCTCGGCCCTCGCGCTGGCGCTCGCCGTGCCCGTCGCGCTTTCGCCCATGCTGGCAGGCCCGGCCCATGCGCAATTCGGCTTCGGCCGGATCGTCTATGACCCGAGCAACTATGCGCAGAACGTCCTCACGGCGGCCCGGACTCTGGAGCAGATCAATAACCAGATCACCAGCCTCCAGAACGAGGCGCAGATGCTCATCAATCAAGCCCGCAATCTGGCGAGCCTGCCATATTCCTCGCTTCAACAGCTCCAGCAGAACGTCCAGCGCACGCAGCAGCTTTTGGGGCAGGCGCAGAACATCGCGTTCGAGGTCGGGCAGATCGACCAAGCGTTCCAGAGCCAATACGGCAATGTCTCGCTATCGGCGACCGACGCCCAGCTGGTCGCCGATGCGCGCGGCCGATGGGAGAACACGGTTGGCGGTTTGCAGGACGCTATGCGCGTGCAGGCGGGCGCGGTCGGCAATATCGACACCAACCGCGCCGAGATGGCCGCGCTTGTCGGCCAGAGTCAGGGCGCGACCGGCGCGCTGCAAGCCACGCAGGCCGGCAACCAGCTTCTCGCCCTCCAGTCGCAGCAGCTTTCCGACCTGATCGCCGTCATCTCGGCGAACGGTCGGGCCGACGCTCTGACCGAAGCGGAACGCGCCGCCGCTGCCGAACAGGGCCGCGAGCAGCGCCGCCGCTTCCTGACGCCGGGCAGCGGCTATCAGCCGGGCAACGCGCAGATGTTCAACAACGGCAACAACTGACCGGGAGGCTCGCCATGGACGGCAAGATGCTGGCCCGGCTCGGGGCCTTGGTGTTCGTCGCCATCGCCGTCACGGCGACCGCAATCGACATGGCGCGGAAGGACGAGCCTTCCGCGCCAAGGCCCGCATCGGCGCTCCAGCCCCCGGCCGATCCGCTGCGCGAAACCCTGCGCCGTTGCCAGCGGCTCGGCGAGGCGGCGG
>NZ_KN293986.1 GCF_000768555.3 Roseovarius mucosus DSM 17069 | reverse complement strand
CGGGCGGCGGTATTGGGGCGCGATGTTGATCGACCCGAGGTTCAAGCACCGGATGTCGGGCGGGAGAGGGTTGCTCCTGACGATCCAGACCGAGATCGTCGGGACGCCATCCTTGGGCGTGTGCGCGATATCGGACAGGAGCGGGATGCAGCGGCGGTAGAACGGGATATTGCCGCTCGCGACGGCGAGGGTCGTGACCAGGGGCGGCGGGATGACATTCTCGGGCGCGGGCGTGATAATGCGTCCGAGCGCGGGCAGGGCCGCGATCGCGACAGAGACAGAGAACGGTGAAAGACGTTTGCAGAGAGGTGGCCAAGATGAAGAAATGGCGCGTTGTTCTGGACGCCGTGAAGGCCCCGACCTGCGGTGACTGGGTTGCCGTGAGCGGGCTTTGCCCGAGCGAGGAAGAAACCGCACGGTTCCTCTTTTTGGACGGGACGGAGGCAGATGGGTTCACGTTCCTCGATGCCCCACAGGAGCAGGTTGGCAACTCTCCCAGTGGCGAGCAGGTTCCGTGGCTGCACTTTCCAGACTGCATGGAGATAGTCGGGGTGGAACGTCAGGACTGGCGTCCGCCGAGCTGGCCGCACGACAAGACGTTGTGGCGTCTGACCCTGGTAAGCCTGCCGTCGAATGTCGAATTCGAGAAACGGCTTTTGGAGGGCCAGGAAAGCAGGCGTGGTGTCCTGAGCCGGTTAGGGTTGAGATAGGCTAGGCACTTGGGTGTTGCGCACCCCAAGGCCTATTTGCAGCGCGGCAGACTAAGGAGGTTATTCGGTTCGGCACCATCCGCTTCGGTTTTCAGGTATTTCTTTCCATTCCGCGTAGCGATGATGACCCAGACCGAGTTGCCATTTACGCTGGTCCAGAAGCGCCAAGTGCCGTCTTCGATACCTTTGATGGCAACATCGAGCTTAATGCACCAAGGACCACCACTCTTTGAACCAGTGGCTCCGCCGATGCTGTCAATACGCCGGTCAGAGTCCGCGCCGTCTGGGATAATGCAGGTGATCTGATGATCCTGTGGCATGAGGTAATATCCTTCTTTTTATGACATTCAAGGATGCCAGGTTGAAACGGACCCGCAGAGGTAGATGCTATCTGCGAGCCCTGATGTTGTAGGGTCATAGGCTTAGCAATCAGGGAGATTGTCCAAGTTGTTGCTCGACGACTTATCGGCGGTCGAACGAAGGTATTTGCCGGTCGTTCCGTTCACCACGGTGATGTCGACACGAGACGTGCCAGCCTGCTGGACGTAGTAGGTATGCGTGCCGTTTTCGATATCGCGGATCGCGTCAGCCTTCATCCGTGGGGACCATGCCTCGCCTGATTTGCAAAGCTTGGTGATGTCGCCGTCCTTGTCTTTTCCCGACGCGGTAACTTTTCTGTCAGCCATCTTTTCGTTCTCCATTTTGGTTTACATAAGTATAGCTAGTGCTACACTTGAGGTCAGATATAGTGATCGCTATACTTCTGTCAACCCGCGAACAGAGAGAATCTTGCATGTCAGAAAAATTTGGCGAAAAGCTCAGAAAAATCCGAACATCCAAGAACATGACGCAGGAGGAGCTGGCGACGGTCCTAGGGTCATCAAAGGCGTATGTCTGGCAGCTCGAAAACAAGAAGAATGCCAAGCCGTCCGCTGAGTTGCTGCTAAAGATCGCAAATCATTTTGGGGCCTCGCCAGAGTTCTTCCTGGACGATACGCAAGACGAGCCTTCTGACCGACAAATCGAGGATGCCTTTTTTAGAAAATTCCATAAGCTGTCTGAGAATGACAAGCGCACGATTGAGAGGATAGTTTCAGGTTTTGACGACGAAGATTAGCAGCCCTCCGATGAAAGAGGCCAACCGTCTTACAAGGCTCTGGCAGGGCCACGGCCCAAACACTTACCCACTGGATATTTCAAAGCTCATTGATGGCGCACTTCAGAACAGCGATTTTGGTGGCGAACTGAAAACCAAGATAGGCAGCTATGACTCCTTCGAAGGGTGTCTTGTTAAAACAAAGAACACCGACAAGTGGACGATTTTGCTGAACTCGGAAATCGAGAACAAGCGGCGTCAACGGTTCACATATGCCCATGAGTTGGGACACTTCATGTGCCATCGGGGCTTGCGGGATCGTTTCGAAGACAGCGATGATACCCTGAACGATTTCAGGGATAAGATAGAAACCGAGGCCAACGTGTTTGCGTCGTGGCTACTTATGCCTGCCAACCTTCTCAGAGATGAGTTTAGCGGGATTGGCTGGAATACGGATTCTCTATGCGAGATAGGAAACCGTTTCGAGTGCTCACTCCAGGCGAGTGCTTTGCGGTTTGTCGGGCTGTCCAGCAAGCCCGTTGCATTTATCGTGTCGCGCGATGGAATGGTTGTTTGGGGCAGCAAAAGCAAATCAGCTCCGTACATATCAGCGTTTTGCTTTGGAGATGAACTACCCAAAGCCTCCCACGCTCTTACAGCCCACCTCAATGGTGAATCCTGCACATTGCCGCAGGATTCCGGCTTTGCTTGGAATGAGTTTCGAAGCGCGAAGGAGAGCCAGTACTTCGATTATTCCGGGCGGGGGTATCAGTACACATGCATTGAGTTTGTTGGATAAGTTGATGAACCCCAATGATAAACAGCCCTAGAAATTGTGTGATCCCGGCAGTGTGCCGGTCTCGCTTTGAGCGATAGACAGGGCAGGGGATCGACGGGCTGACGCCCGCTCACCCCATCCCTGACAGTTTCCAAATCTTATTGATCCGCCTGCCATCCTGGCAGGTCCGAGAAAACCGGCAAGCGCCGCCCGAGGGCGTCGGTTCCGGTCGAGAATTCCGGTTCCTCCCACGCGCAGGCGCGCGGTTCCCTCCCAAATTCACGCCCTCCACCCGGTTGTCACGGCCCCGCCAGGCCGCAGGACGGGCTTTGCCCTTACCTGCTCTGCCGTTCGGAATGCATGGGCATTCCAAACAACAGAACAGGAAGGCCCGCCCATTGGCGGAAAGGGGAAGAGGCCCGGACCGCGTCACTCAAAGGAGGGTCACAAATGACCGCAGAAAAGTTTGACGTTTACACCCATGTCACCAATCAGATCATCGCGCAGATCGAGACGGGAACGCCGCCCTGGCGCAAGCCTTGGACCGGCAGCGGGGCATCGGTTAGCTTGCCGGAACGGTTCAACGGCGAAGCCTATCGGGGCATTAACATCCTGATGCTTTGGGCCACGGCGATGGCCAAGGACTACAGTTCAGCCCGCTGGATGACGTTCAATCAGGCCAAGCAACTGGGGGGCCATGTCCGCAAGGGCGAGAAATCCGCTACCGTCGTGAAATACGGCACCGTCGAGCGCGAGGACGAGAACGGCGAGGAACGCCAGATTCCCTATGCCAAGGCCTACCGCGTGTTTAATGCCGACCAAATCGAGGGCTTGCCCGCCGAATTCTACATCCTGCCTGATCCGCCCCGTGATCTTGGCACCGTGGTCGACCCCGAGCTGGAGGCGTTCTTTGCCGCGACCGGTGCGCAGATCGACGTGACCGAGGAGCCGCGCGCCTATTACAACATCAAGACAGACCGGATTCACATGCCGCCGATTGGCACGTTTCACAAGGCCGCAGGATATTACGGCACCTTGGCGCATGAGTTGACCCACTGGACAGGGGCGACAAAGCGGCTGGACCGTTTGGGTCGGTTCAATGATCGCAAGGCCTACGCCTTCGAGGAGCTGGTCGCGGAGATTGGCAACTGCATGCTCTGCGCACAGATCGGGGTGGAACCTGAGTTCGACCAGAGCGCCGCCTATGTTGAAGGGTGGCTTGAGGCGATGAAAGAAGACAGCCGCGCGATTTTCCGGGCCGCGTCCGAGGCGCAGAAGGCCGTGGACTACATCATGGCCCGCACCGCGCGGGCCGACAGGATGGCCGCTGAATAGCATTCAATCAAGCCGAATGATCGAGGCCCCCGTCAGCAGGCGGGGGCCTTTTGCGTTATGGTTTGATCCTGGCCGTGGATGGTTTCAGGGTGACCTGTCGGAGGGCAGCCTGAAGGCCACCCTCCGACAGGCCCGGCGCTTCGCGTGGACGTGCATGGGATGCCCGGAGGCGACGCATCTGGATATCTCAGTTGCCATATCAACAGAGGTCTGTCGCCGGGACGACGCAGGCAGATTCTACGTGCTGAATCTGGTTGATGACGGAAGACAGTCTCGATTGTTGTCGTTTGGTGCAGTATTTGCACGGCATGATAGCCAGCAAAACATATGAGAAGCTGATTCCTCGCCACGAACGCGAGGCACTGGAGCAGGCGCTTGGAATGGATTCGGGATATGTCCTGGATTTCAGCGACCGCACCTTCAATGACTTCTTTTATGAAACGATTGCTATTGACCCAGAAGACCAGTCGCAGCTCTTTAACGGTCGTGGAACGTCAAAGGCAAAGAGACTGCGTTCGTTTATTGAACGTGCCCAACCGGCGCTTGTGGCGAAGATATTGCGCGAAATGTGGGAATATCGGGAGGCAATAGGGTTTGCGCCATCTGTGCCAAACGAGGGCAAGCTGAAGGAGTCTTATTTTTCCATTGTTGCCCGTATCGAGGGGCGTGCGGACGCCATTGACACATCTGCAATCGAGACGTTTGAGCCGAATGAAACGCTGGAAGAGCTTGTTGCTTCAATACGCCGCGATCTGGACGCGAACAAGCCACAGGCAGCTCTGGACCGCCTTCACACATATTGCATGAAGCGCTTTGCGTCTCTTGTCCGCAAACATGGTGGCGGAGAGTGCGGCAAGGACGATGCGCTTCACGCACGGGTGGCTAAATACGTAAAGATTCTGCGCGAGCAGCAGAACCTGAATCCAATTTCAGAACGTATTGTGAAAAGCTCCATCAGTGTTTTTGAAGCGATGAATCCGGTCCGCAACGACCAGTCGTTCGCGCACGACAATCGCGACCTAGTGCAGATGGAAGAAGCCCGTTTCGTGTTTGATAGCGTGACCGCGTTCCTGCGCTTTTCCAAAGCTATCGACGGACGGTTCTTCGAGGATTGACGCGGATCAGGTGCGGCGAGTCATAAGGCGGATCGCGGCTTCCTGCGGTCCCCATCGAAACGAGAACGTGTCTGACACATCAAACCAGCCGTTGCCGTCACCTGCCCCGTGATTTGCGCCCATGCACGAACACTGACAGTCATGCCCAACTGCATTGCGACAGGCCGGTGCGCACTTCTCCATTTCTCGAAATGGCTGAACGACATAGACCCGACCATAGCGATCCAACGCACCATCTACGAAGCGGTTGAGCCAGCTCAGGGGAAGTTTCCAGGATTTTTCCATATGTGCAAAGCGAATTGTTGGCCTGCGGTTGCCCGTCGCCAAGCCCGTGAGCCATTGGCGATTGTCAGCGCGATACGGCAGACGGGCCGTCAGCTTGTCGCCTTTCAGGCCAGAGCGAACGATTATTGGTATATCAGGCTGCGTCCACTGGCGGCGGATCGAGGGAGGAATGTTTGATGTGTCCAAGAGTGCGCCTTCCATAATGAATATTGGTTTGCAAACACATGGCTAACCTACGCTTTCCAGAAGCGCGATTTCGTCTTCGGTCAGGTCGAACAGATCATAGACGATGCTGTCTATCTGGGCTTCAGCCTGGGCGATTTCGGCGGTCAGGCGGGCGATTTCGGCGCGGTCGCGGTTGATCCAGTCTTCCCAGTCGGAGCGATCGGCCAGCGGGATGTCGGCCTTGAACACCTTCTTCACCTCGGCGCGGAAGGTGGCAAAGTCGGGCATGGTCCACCATTCCTGAAGCCGGGTTGTCAGCTTGGGCTCACGGTCAGGCGGGCAGAGGTCGGGGATGCGGCGAACAAGTGCCTGTTGAAGCTTCTGTCGTTGCTCCGCTAACTCATGACAAAGCTGAGCCTCCTTTTCGAGATCAGCATTTTCTACGACAGCATTAAGCAAAGGTAGCTGTTCGACGAACTGAGTTTGAAAACGAGCATAGCCACCCTGTGCCTTTGGGGTCAGGGCTTTGACTATAAACCAAGCCAGCTTTGAATTTAGGAAGCCAACTACGCCGGGCTTGTCGCAGGGGAGAAAGTAACAGGTGTTTTCGCCATAAGCGCCCGACGTATCGAGGTGACATCGGGCCTCTGAGGCGACGTCGCTCCACATGATCTTGGGTCCCTCGAAGTGGGGAACGTAGGCTTCTTGTGCTTGCTGAAGTTCAAACCAGGCCTGTTGGGTCGCCCTCTTCTCAAGCCGGTCTTTCAAAGGCAGGAGCCAATCACGGATTGCAGGGTACTGATCTATTTCGATCCGGTTTTTGGGGATGTAGATCAACCAGTGACCATGTTGATCTGCCCTCCAACGTTGAAGGTTCTTTCCTTCGATAAGTGGCCTGATCAGTTCACCAGATCGTGGATCGCTCGCGCAGATGCGTTCTTTTGTTGGCGTATCAATAACGAACGCAGGCTTGAGCCCTGTCTTTACCCCCATCAATGGCGGACCAAAGACTTCCTTGAGAGTGGTCTGACCTTTGATCAATTTGTCACGAAGCGCGCGCAGGGCGGGGTTTTCCAGTTCCCATGATCCGGCCCCCAAGGCCATTTGTGGATATGGGCCGGCAGCGGCTTCCCAAGTGGCGAGGAAGTTGTTTTCCGGCAGTGCATCGACCTTCCAGAAGCGCAGCTCGTGTCCTTTGTGCGCGGCCCCGCGTTTCATGGTCAGGATAGCCGGATAGGTGGTCACCCCCTCAAAAATTTGCAGGTCGCCAAAATCGACCACGCTTTCTATGGTGGCTTCCTTCAGTAGATATTCGCGCAGGGGCTTGCCTGAGCCGGTCTTGAAGAAGGTGTTCGAGGAAATGTAGCCCAAGCGCCCGCCCGGTTTCAGCAAGCGCAGGCCGCGTTCGTAGAAATAGCAGTAGAGATCGGCCCGGTCGGACACGACCTCATACCGCTTTTCCAGATAGGGTTTCAGGAGCTTCAGGAATTCCATCCGCACATAGGGCGGGTTGCCCAGCACCACGTCGAAACCGCCTTCGGCAAAGACGCCGGGGAAGGCCGTTTCCCAGGTGAAGGCGTGATCGAGATAGGCGAAGTTGCTGTCCTCGATCAGGCTGTCACCGACGCGGATGCTGCCCGACAGGCTGTCCAGAACCTTGCCGCGCCGGGCGGTCTTGATCCAGAGCGACAGCTTGGTGATCTCGATGCTTTCCTCGTTCACGTCCACGCCGAAGAGGTTGTCGGTCAGAATTTCGCTGTCCGGGACATAGTCGAGCAGATCGCCAAAATGTTCGGCCTTGGGCAGCAGGTCTTTGATCTTGTCGTTCACGCGGGTCAGTTCGGCCTTCATGAAGTCGAAGGCCATGATCAGGAACACACCGGAGCCACAGGCGGGATCGACAATGCGCAAGGATTTCAGGCGATCGCGATAGGCTTGCCAGGCTTCCAGCTCGGCCGACTTTTTTCGCCAGGGGATGTTTTCATAGTCGGTGACATCCGCGCCCTTCTTGGCGTGAGCGCGCAAGGTGTCGTCGAAGATTTCCCGCAGATGCGTGCCGAGGGTTTCGGCCACGATGAACCGCGCAATGTAATCAGGGGTGTAGACCACCCCGTCACGCTTGCGCCGTCCGCTTGTGCCAGTGGTTTTCTCGGGCTCTTCCTTTTCACCGCGCGCGATCGCTTGCAGGCGTTCCACATCCGCGATGGACTGTTCGAAGATATGGCCGAGGACCGTGACCGAGACTTCGGAGGCGAAGTCATACTCGCCCAGGGTTTTGAACCCTTCGCAGATGTCATCGGGGATGTTCAGCCCGTTGATCACCGCATCTTCGCGGAACAGACCCCCGTTGTAGCGCGGGATTTTCAGCTCGTTGTTACCCTCGTCGATGGCGCGGAACAGACCCTTGAAATTGTCCCAGACGGGGCGAGGGTTGTAAGGGTCACGTGCGATGAAGGCGTTTTCCAGCGTGTTGTCTGGCAGCAGGCCGGTGTCTTCGGCAAAGGCGATGAACAGCACCCGATCGAGGATCTTCTGCGCGAGGGCGATCGCATCGAGAGGCGCAATCGCGGCATCGGCCTTCTGGACCGCACTCAGGAGCTTGAGGCGCAGGTCCTTGTAGTCCTGATACAGGCTGTCGGTGATGTCCTTGTCTTCGCGGCGGCTTTCTTTCAGCAGATCAGCCGTGCGGCCAGACAGCAGATTTTCCGCCGACAAAAGCAGCATGAAGCGTGCGTATTCTGAGGGGTCTGTCAGCCGGTCGAGGCGGAATTCCTCATAGGCCGAGGTGCCTTCCCCGAAGCCGTAGAAACGTAGCTCGATCATGTTCGAGACCAGCACCCATTTCACGCCGCGCGCGTTCATGGCGTATTCCCACGCCTGTTGAACGGGGCTCTTGTTCCGGCCCGGCATGATAGCATCGAGGTCGCGGGTATCCGCGCCCTTCAGCTCGAATGGTGCCACGATGTCAGGCGTCTTGCCGCCAAAGCGGCCTAGCGCCAGATCGACACTGCCGCGCAGAATATTTTGTTCGGTTGAGACGTTGTAATCTGCTCCGCCAGCCGGGCCGTGGTAGCCGAGAACACCTTCAACGATCTTGGAAGCGAACTGCCCATGCAGGGCGGTTTCCTTCAGGCGTTCAATCCGCCCCGAGCTGATCAGCTCCGCCCAGGCTTCCAGCGCAGCCAAATGGTCGGACGGGATCGGATCGGCTTTGATGTGGCGCTTCAGGGTCTTACGGTTGAACAAATTCATGAATTAAAGGGCTTTCTTGATACTGCCCCATGGCAGCGAAACATAGAGATCGCGCATGAGAGCAAAGCGCTCTTCAAAGGGCGGAAGGTCACCAATTTCGAGGGCGAGCGTTTCCCAATCGGCCTGGGCGCGTTGCTTGATTTCCGGGTCATCCATGGACTCTGGCTTGGCCTCGATCCCACGGCTGCGGCATTTCTCGATCAATGTGGTCAGGATGGCTGTTTTGTCAGCACCGCTAAAATCATGCTCGCCAATCAAAAATGCAATGTCGTAGACATCTTGTCGCCGGTTGCGCTTGCGTATGGTTTGTTGAAGCAGAGCGCGGAATTTTTCGGCGACAAGCTCATGAATGGTGAACGCGCGCACCGCCACACCGGCCCCGTGCAGGTTCAGCTCCTGGAAAGCATAGACCTGATCACGGAAGCTGATCTCGACATCAAGAACCCGGCTTGCCTTGCCGTCCGCCAGCCGGGTTTCTTCACCTGTGCCCCGCTTGGCGGAGCCAATGCGGACCCGGAGCGCGGGGAATTCGTGATCTTCGAAGTTCTCTGCGCGCGGCATCTTCTTCACCGATTGCACTCGACAGAGGAGATCGGGGTAGCCGAGCTTGATCGCGGTGCGAGGCAGAACCTCATTCAGTTCGGTGATGATCTTTTCCGTCAGGTCGGCGGGCTCTGCCATCGAGGTGAAATCAACATCCCCGGTGACCCGATTGCTTTTGAAAGCCAGGGCCATGACCGCCCCGCCCTTCAAAACGAGTGTCTTCGATAATGAAGGGGCTAGGCCAATTGCCCCCAAGACAATTTCCGTTACCTGGCGATCTCGATAGAGCGTTGGGTTTGCACGCGCGGTTTCGACCCATGCACGAACATCAACATCGACGATGTCGAATTTTGTATCTTGCGCGTGCGGGTCAGTGTCAGACATTTATTGAAATCATCCAGCGTTCTGAGAATTCAGGGGCGTACTCGGCGTCAGGGTCGAGTTTGCGCGATCCGCCCCGTTGAGCAAACTGCTCCCAGTTGTGCAGCGCCGGATCATCTATGTCCATGACTTCAGACAGAATATAGCCTGCGCGAACTTTTGCGATCTTACTGTCGAGGAGATCAATTGCGGCAATAATTTCGGGCACCCACTGATCCGCCTCATTTTCCCAGACATCGAGAACATGGCGCATGCCCCCACAAAGCTGTGGTTCGGCAAGCATGTCAGCAAAGGTTTGGCCAATTGAAGTGATCCGCGTTTCCTCACCACTCACGGGGGCCGGTGTCCAGGGGTGGCTTGATACATGCACCACGATCGGGCGGCGACGGATCGTATCCTTGAAGCCAGGCCTATTCAGAACGGGCGCTTCAATTTGGTCGAGATCGGGCAGGTCTACATGAAGACGTTTATCCCGGAGCGCATTCCACAGGGGTCTTTTGGGGGTTGTCAGGTGTAGCGCCTGTGGGCTGCGGTCAGTAAGCCCATAGCGCTGCATGGCAGATAGATGCGAGACGTAGGCGAAAGGATCAGCGATGCAGGCGACCTCTTCCGCCGACCCAGCTCTCGTTGATTGCGTCACACGCCACACGCCCGAGCGGAAGTCAGAGTCCATGACAAGCGCCTTCCGTGCCTCAAGGCGCCGTAGCGCATTTTTGGCGCGTGTCTGATCCCAGTCGTGCGGGAGGCGCTTCAACGGCTCGCCGTTCAGCGCCTTTTTGTGAAACAGGTGGTAGCCCAGAACGAAGAAGTCGTAGAAGGTTATGACTGGTAAGTCCTTGTCATTTATAGCCTTTTCGAGACCTTCGGTAAAATTCATCTGCCATCCTTACCCCTATGTCCTTAGGACATAGGGGTAAGGATGGCGTCATGTCAAGAGATGTTCTTAAAACAAACAAAAGCATGATTAGGTTCGAGCGGGGTGTCTATATGTCCTAAGGACATATAGACACCCCGCTCAGATGTAAACTGGGCCAATAAAGTTATCCAAACATCGCGAGCTGCTGAGGCTCCACCCAGTAGCCGCGCTGACGCTTGGAGGCTTCCAGTGTAATCAGAGCCGCGACGGCCTGGTTCTCGTCCTCGAACCAATCCATCCGAACCTGACCGCCCTGCCCTATGCGGCCCCATTCGCGGTACAGCGTCCATTCGCCGAACAGGTTCGGCATGACCGCCATCCGGTAGAACCGGGCCATTTTCTGCGCAGGCTGGCGTTTCTCAAGATAGGTCTGCATAGCCGTCACAGGTGATACTTGCGCGCAATTTCGAGGGCTTCGGCCTGTTCGGTACCGATGTATTCCTTGGTGCTTTCAATACTGGCATGGCCGAGCAGCAGTTGGGCCGCGCGCAGGTTGCCAGTCTGCTGGTAGATATGGGTCGGGAAGGTCCGGCGCAGCGAATGCAGGCCGTAGAGACTGGGATCGAGGCGGGCCTTCTCCAGCCAGGAGCGGAACAGCCGCCAGAGCTGACTTTCACTGAGATGGGTATTGGACCACCGTGCCCCCTGCCCTGTGAACAGCCAGCCGTGCAACGGCTTTTCTGAAGCTGCGAGATAGGCCCGCAGACTGTCGCGCGTGCCCGAGGAAAGCCGCGCCTGGACCGGGCGCGCGTTCCGCGTCTCGGTTTTCTTTTGCCGGATTTCCACGATCTCGCGCACCCCGGCAGGCGTGGCGACATCGGCCACCCGCAGCCGCACGAGATCCGATCCCCGGAAGCTGGTGTCGAGGGCCACGTTGAACAACGCCAGATCACGCAAGGCTTTCTCCTGGCGCAAGATCATCCGGATCAGTGATACTTGGTCAGGCGTCAGCGGAGGTTTTTTGCCCACGACGCGGCCCTTGTTCCAGGTGGTCTCAACGGCAGCTTTCACGGGCAAATCCTTGCGAGGTTATAGCTGCATAATACCTGTAAACCTTGCATGTTGAAAGACACAGGTTGCGCGACTGGGCATTTTTCCCTTGTTTTGTTGGCTTTTTGGCGTGGCCAATCATGCGAGCTTTTACAATAAAGCTTGCATGAAGGCTTGAAGGGTTCTGTTGTGACGTCGCCAACTGTGACCAACAAAATTCTCTTTATTTGGAGTCGTGTGGTCGTAAGGTTGCCTATGAAGCCAAGTAGGATAGCAAAATGAAAATTAGGATCAGTCAGTTTATTGATTTTGCGTATGGAGACAAGCGTAAGGATAAGGCTAAAGCCCGAAGCATAATTGACGATTTCAACCTGCCTTATGACCCCATCAAGGATCGCTACAAGCAATTTCGCGAAGCAATGACTGCCCTTGAAGAGCAGAAGATCACGGCCAAACAGTTTCTAGATCTACATTCTAGCGTTTCCGCAAATAAGTCAGCTGGATACAAAGTGCTGTGCCAAAACTACCTTGATCTAAAGGAAGATCATGCGCTCATTTGGCAGGGTCGTAGCCCTATTGAGGCTAATATTTCTGGACTAAACATCACAACAGCTTGGTACTTGCGTACAGAAGAAAACAACCAGAGAAGAATTATCTTCTTACACTTTGGAAAAGAACAATTGCCGAGGAAGAAGGAGCGAGGCTTTCTAACCGTACTACGATTGGCGAAGCCGGATTCGGCGGGAGTCGGCATTCTCAATATCCAAGCGGGTACTCTGATAACCGCAACGCGGCTGGATCAAAGCGAAGCTGATTATCTGCATGAGCGAGCCGCCAAATTCATAGAGCTTGCCAAGGCCATCCAGGCAGGCGGATAGCAGTTTAGTTTGCCCTATCGGTTGGACGGCAGGGCACTGGGATTTTGACAGCTTTAACAGAAGCTTACACTATTTTTGAAAAAGTAAAAATCAGGCGGAGCTGATGGTTTCAAAAAGCCCTTTCAGACCGTTCTGGAACGGATCGAGCGACAGGGCTCGTTCTTCTGCCCAGACAATCCACTCGCTGAGAGGTCTATCTTCAATGGTGGTATCACCCTCAATTTGCAGGCGGTGGCGTAGTTCGTCGATGAACGCCATAAGCCGATCTCGCTCCCGCCAGTTGTTTGCGTGCTCCTGAAACCGACACCAGCGCTTGTGGTCTATCTCCAGCTGTCTTTGGCGCTCACGGCGTTCTGCCTGCTCTTGTTCGTAGCGGCGGTGCCATTCTGCGCGCTCCCGCGCCTCCTCTGCCAAAAGCGGCCCTGCCGCGATAATGGCGCTTACAATATCAGGCAGGATAATCGCCATCTTCTTCTTGGGCGTTTCAATCCAGTCGCGACTGCGGCCATTGACGTATGTGTCGAACCTCACGCGCAGAAAACCAGAGGAAACAAGGCCTGTTTGGTGGTGATGAGGAAGGGCCGTCCACTTCCCTGCCCCTTCCATGATCTTTGTCGCCCTCGACATTTTCTCAGCGATTACGCACTTGAGCTCTTGCTCGCTGACAAGAAACGTCACCTTGCCTGTAAGCTTGGCTTCGCCGATCTGTCCCCCTTGCTTCTCGATCGCGCGAAACAGGGTGCTTGTCACCCTGAAGCGATATCGGTCACGCGCAGTGAGGTCGCTGATATGAGGAAGTGATCCTCCCCAAAAGTCGCGCGACCGTTGCCGGTTTTCCGCTCGACGGCTCTCCTGTAGCTGACGGTGCTCTGCGACCCATGCCTTCACCTTCGGGTGCAGCGCTCGCATATGGTCAAGGCTTTCGTCGTCTTCATCGAAGGGTGGTAGTTCCGCAACGGACTCAGCGTCGCGAGATGGGACGGACACAGGTACTGGCGGTCTACCACTGCCCCGCGCTGGCTTGATTGAAGGGGAGGTCTTTTGGGGCGGTTCGAATGACGGCAAAGGAGGCATTTCAGGAGCACGGCCAACGGCCTTTTTCTGCCAGTAGCCCAAGGGTGGCGTAGGGATTTGGCGCTTTCGACAAAGAGCGGCCAAGCCTGGCCCGTTCGTCGCGAGTTGGGCACCAAGCTTGCTCATGGGGGTCTGCCAGACCAGTTCGTAAAGTTCCTCGCGAGACATTTCCTCTGCGGGGCGGGTAACGATGTCATTCATGTGAGCCCTTTCTCTCTCGTAATTTCTCCATGAAATTGACTGCCGCCTTCGTACCACCCCTTTACTTGTACTTAATGTTGTACATATAGAGGGAAGCAAGGGAGAGTCGACATGGATGTTATGACCTACTCAGACGCACGAGCTCAACTGAAGGGCGTCATGGATCGAGCGATCCACGACAAGCAGGAAGTTGTCGTGACGCGCAAGAAGGGCGAGTCCGTTGTGGTTGTGTCCTTGGACACTTGGAACGCCGTCAACGAGACGTTGCACCTCTTGTCCACACCGAAAAACGCATCCCGCTTGCGCGCGTCGATCGCGCAACTCGATGCTGGAACTGGCGAAGAGCGTGAGCTGGCCGAGTGAAGCTGGTTTTTTCCGATCAGGCCTGGGAAGACTATCAATACTGGGTCAACACCAACGACAAGGTACGCGACCGGATCAACGAGCTGATCAAGCAGTGCAAGCGGACCCCCTTCAAGGGAACCGGCAAGCCGGAACCTTTGAAGGGCGATTTGACTGGCTGGTGGTCCCGGCGGATTTCTCAGGAAGATCGAATGGTCTACCGGGTCAGTGGAGCTGGCGATGGCCAAAGCCTAGAGATTGCGCAACTGCGGTTCCATTACTGAAAACCCGTAGGGTTGAACGACCTAGATGTGACGAGGTCGAACGTCTCAAAGCATTCTCGAAGTTAACTCTAACTATGTCGTTAAAGTTAACTTTATAATTATTGTTAACGACATAGTTGACGTTAGAGTTAAACGCAGGCAATCTACCGCCATGTATGTAATCACCTTCGCAAACCCGAAAGGCGGCTCGGGGAAAACTACGTCCGCCATGCTCTTGGCTGAACAGATCGCTATTTCTGGCGGTCGCGTTGCGATTCTCGATCTGGACCCAAACGCCAACATCCTTGCATGGGCCCAGACGCGCGAAGCCGAAGGCAGAGACGTTCCTTTCACAGTTCATGCGCGACCGCAGGCCGAAGAGACGGTCGAGCTCATCGACAGCCTATCCGACGAGGCTGACTATCTCATTATCGACCTTGAAGGGTCGAAGGATCAGATCGTCACTTTCGCGCTATCGCGAACAGATTTGTGCATCATCCCGCTCGATGGCTCGCCCATGGAAGCCCGGCAAGCCGCGCAAGCGGTTCGCTTGGTGCAAACCACAGCAAACATGATCCGCGCGCAAATCAACTACGCCCTCTTGTTCACTCGCACCAACGCCGCGTTCCAGACCACGGATGAGCGCGACGTGCGGCAAGAAATGGAGCTCAACAACATCCCGACGCTACCCGTTCGGATCGCCAAGCGCGCGCCTTACACCCGCATATTCCGGGACGGTGTGCTCTTGTCAGAGCTGCCTGACATCGTGACGCAAGAAATGCAGGGCAAAACCGCGTCTGTATCCGACAAGGCCATGAAGCAGGTGACCGGAGCCATCGAGAATGCCCGCGACTACGCACAAACCGTCATTGCAACCCTTACCAAGGAGCAAGTGACATGAGCGGGAAATACGGCTTCTCAGGTGGGATCGACCTGCCCAAGACAACACCAGCGCCCAAGCCTCGGCCAAAGGTCGATGGCGGCTCATTAAGCGAGGCCGTCAGGGCCGGTGCCGATCTTGGCTTTGTCAACAGGGAGCCAACGACGCGCCTTAAACCTGGCCCCAAACGCAAAGAGCCGCAGGACAAAGTTTCGATACCTGGCCCGAAGCGCGTGGTGGATGATTTCCGGGCTTTTTGTTCAACGCGCGATCTTACCCTTTGGCAGGGCCTGGAGTTTTTGCTTGAAGAACAGAAGGGTAGAAGCGGCTAAGGGTTGCCGCGTTTCTCAAAGATTTTCCGGCAGAACCCTAAGAATGCCCTGTCCGGGTTGGCCGGTGCATCGAGACCACCGTCGGCCATCCATTCGCGCCATTCTTGCTCTAGCGTGTAGATATCCCATCCCGGCGCAACCTTACGGGCTTCCTGATAAACGTCAGGGCTCAAACGGATCGCCACGGATGGAGCCGCCAGAGCTTGCGGCTTTTCCGCGTGACGGTTTACAAATACGACCATGTTTTCGTCTAACCGGACTGAATAGTCCGGCATGTGATTGTACGCCTCATCTTGAGCGACAATGTTGCCGACCAGCCGCTTAAACTCGCGAGAGGTCGAAGCCGATCCGCACTTGTCTTGCAAAGCAGAAAGACTGATTTTCCACTCTTTCTTCGAGCCACAGTGCTTGCGGGCGATCTCATAGATGCGCCGCTCTAATGGCTTACGCAGCCGGAAATAGTTCCGGTGAAGGGTCAAAACTTCATGCGCTTGGATCGCGTTGAACACCCAATCAGAGAGTTGCACTTCGATTTCCTGCATCCGACCATCACGGGTTTCACGTACGATACGAGCGCGGTCGATGATGCTAAAAATATCCAATTGCTCGACATCGCCGGTCACGATGTTCGTCTCAATCTGTGTCCCTTGCAGCCGGGCGAGGGCGCTTCGAAGGCCGCTATATCCACGCCCATCCGATGGCCGGTTCGTTGCTTTCAGAAGGTCGAACGCCTTCAGGCGAACGATTTTTGAAACCTTCTGACCTTTGTTGATAGCTGCCATAATTTGACTGATGCAGTAGATCAGCACATCGCGATCGTGGATCGTTGCCAGACCATCGGACGAAGGTTTCACTTCGAGATAGTTTCGCCCCGTCCCATCTTCGTATCGCCGCACTCGGTGATCTGGTTTTGTAGAAAGCGAGAAAATCGGATGCGCCATCGAAGCCATGTCGCCCTTGGGTGCGGCATCAAAGATATCGCATACAAAAAAGTCGCCTTGTTCCTGCCGATCAGGCAGCAAGGGAGAGCGGTCGCCGTCTTTCGTGATTTCACACACCATGACCTATGTTTCGTGATTTCACACACACGGTCAAGCCCTTTCGTGATTTCACACACAGGCACAGCCCTTTCGTGTCTTTACACACGTTCCTTCGTGTCTTTACACACGCTTTATCGTGACTCTACACACAGGCCACTTCTAAAAGCCTAATGAATTCATAGTCCTAAGAACACTTATCCACAGCGTAACACATTATATAACACATATTTAACACTACAAAATTTCCCCTCATTTCAGCAGTAGCTTTCCGAACCTGAACACATGGAGAAGTGCTCGCAACTAAGAATGCGCCCGAAAAGCAGCGAAACGTGCCTCAGTTCAAGGGGTTTTGATCGAATCTTCCACGGTAGGCCTTGCTCTTGAAATACACATTTTGCTTCGCCTTGAGCGGGTTCCGGTTGCCTACCAACAGCAGCAGATCGTCTGCCTTCATGCCAGTGATCTGTTCAGCCGTCATGAGCTTTTGACGTTGCTCTGAATAGGAAAAATCCCGGCCCTCGTTCGGGGCTTTGCCCTCTCGAATTTGCTGAGAATAGACAGTGCTTTCCCCGAGGTGGCGCGCAGCCCATTCAGCGGTTTCGATATCGTTGAGGTTGAAGACGCGCTTGGTGATGCAGGAACCGAAGATCGACCGGGCATCGTTTGGTCCATAGGCTTTTTCGACCTGGCCCGTGTCCTGGGTGACAAACAGCGCTTCGACACCGGCCCCTGCGGCGACGTTGGCGATGTTCATGATCTGCTCCATGCGGCCCATCCGCACGAATTCATCAAGAACCAGCAGGATCGGGGCCTTGACCTTACGCCGTCCATCTTGGCGCACGACCGTGCCCAGGACGAGATTGATAAACAGGCGCATGAAGATCGCTTGCTTGTCCACCTGGTCGAGCGGCACCGCGATGAAGAGATCGACTTGATCGTCGAGAAGATCATCCATGCGGAAGCTGGACCCGGCCAGGAAGTGCCGCATGTTGTCGGATTGCATCCATTCGAAAGCCTTTGAGACTGCCGTCTGGATCGACCCACGTTCACGGTCACCCGCGCGCAGGATCGTGGCGGCGGTTTGGGCAGGGCGGTGGCCAACGAGGTCCTTGTTTTCTGACCAGGCTTCAAGCGTCCCGTCGAGGCTTGCGGACAGAAGCAGGTCGGCGACGGCGATCAGGTTGCGACGGTTTGGTTCTTCCTGCGTCACGACCACTTCGATCGCCGCCGCGACGAGCTGGCGGGCCATTTCCGAGAAATGCGCCCCGTCGCCTTGTTCGGGTTTGACCAGGCCGTCCGCAACCAGGGCCACGTCTCGCGCCAGCTCGTGGGGCCGGATGTAGTCAAGCGGGTTGAACTGATCCTTTCCATCCTCGACGAGGCCGAAGGGGTTGAGGACGGCCACCTTGCGCCCGAGCTCTTCGCGGTGTCGCCGCGTGACGGCGAAATTCTCGCCCTTGATGTCGAGGACGACGACCGGCCCCTGGTGATCGAGGATCGCCGGGATCACGGCGCTGACGCCCTTGCCGCCCCGTGTGCCGGAGACGACGAGGTGATGCCCGCCGCGCCAGCCCTTCGCATCGTTTTTGACGTAGCGCAGGAGCTTGCCCTTGTGCAGGGCGAGGGGCAGGCCGGTCTTGTTGCGCACAAGCTGGGCAATGTCGCGCGGGTCCATCCATCCCGCTTGCCACGGGCCAGTGCGGGATTTGCGGTTGCGGCCAATGCGCGGATTGAAGATCGCCACCAGCGGGGTGCTGACAGCGACAGCCACGCCGAAGGCCCCGAGCGCGAAGGAGATCGCCATGGCCTGTTTCTGCGGATCAGAATACCGCGCCAGCCCCTTGAGTCCTTCCCAAATGGCACGGGGGAGGGGCCAGCCAGCGCCCGTCCATGCCTGGACAGTCGCCAGTATGTCGCTGAGCGGCCCTCTGAGGGGTGTCAGGGCAGTGAGGGCGGCCACGCACAGGCAGACCCATGCGAGGAGCTTCAGGGGTGTCCTGTGGCGCTCAGCGGTGGTCCCGAGGGTATCGAGGATGGTGGCCACGGCGATGATTGGGAAGGCATAGGTGGTCACCGGGTAGATCGCGACCGCTTGCGGAGCGAGGATCAGGGCGACGGCGGCCAGGATCACAGCACCGATCATGATCACCCAGTGGCGGGCTTCCAGAACAAAACTCATGACCGGTCCTCTTGCGCGTCAGGAAACAGAATCTGCCAGAGCCCCCGGTCGCGATCCCGCTGGGTGAGGCGGTCTGGCAGGTCGCGCCGCACGATGCTCTGAAGAGCAGGTTCGGCGCTCAAACGGTCGAAGACCAAAGTGCCCAGAAGCCATTTGATGCGGTCTTCGTCTTTTTTCTGAGAGAGACGCCGCCGGGAATCGAGCGCTGCAATCTGGGCGTCGAGCTGGGCTTTCTTGGCGGCCAGTTCTTTGATCCGGGCGTCAGGATGGCGGCTTTGGGACATGGGGCAACCTCGGGCATAATTGGGGCGAATGTAGTGGCGGATTGATAGGTTGAAAAGATTTAAATGCGCGCTTATACATTGTCTTCGACAACGTGCGCGTCCTCATGGGGGTAAACCCCCGCGCCGGACGGCTTCCCCCCAAGGCGGCGATGCCACCTGAACGAGGGTTTCACCCTCGCGCTCCCGACCAGCGCAACCAGGCGCTGGACCCTGTTTTGAAGAGAGGCGCTCGATCCGTGGCTATCTATCACCTCAGTGCGAAAGTGATCAGCCGGGCAGGGGGCCGGTCATCGGTCGCAGCCGCCGCCTACCGGACGGCTGGGCGGCTGCGGGATGACCGGCAAGGGTTGGAGCATGACTATTCTCGCAAAGGCGGGGTCGTGCATTCCGAGATCATGGCCCCCGAGAATGCGCCCGACTGGATGCGCGATCGCGACCAGCTTTGGAATGCGGTAGAGGCGGTTGAAAAACGGCGCGATGCCCAACTTGCCCGTGAGATCGAAGTGGCGCTGCCGCGTGAGCTCGATCGGGGCGAGAGGTTGGAGTTGTTGCGCGGGTTCGTCCAGCGCGAGTTTGTCGATCGCGGTATGATCGCGGATGTAGCCGTTCACGAGGGCAAGGCCCGTGATGGCCAAGGTCAGCCCCATGCACACGTCATGCTGACCATGCGCGAGCTGACCGGCGAGGGGTTCGGGAAGAAGGATCGCAGCTGGAATGCGCCGGACCTGCTGATGGGCTGGCGCGAAGCCTGGGCGCGGGATGCGAACACAGCTCTTGAGCAGGCAGGGCGGTCGGAGCGGATCGACCACCGGTCCCTTGATGTTCAGCGCGTCGAGGCCGAGCAACAGGTCGAGCGGGCGCGCGGGGGCGGGCAGGAAGAGCTTGCACTGGAACACGAGAAAAAAGTGGTTGAGCTCAGTCGCGAGCCCGAGCCAAAAATCGGCCCATCGGCCAATGCTCAGGAAAAGCGCGGGATCGTCACAGAGCGCGGCGAGGCTTTCCGCGCGGCTCAGGCGCGCAATGCACAGCGCCAGGAGCTGGGCTGGCGGCAGTTGGAATTGCGGCTTGAGCTGATGGAGCGGGGGCGCGCCTTCATTGCCACCGCGCGCGAGCGGCTGGATCAGCTTTGGGGCCGCGCCGAGGCGGCGATGTCACGGATCAAGGAGAGGGTTATGGGCGAGGTTGAGAGGCCGCAGGCTGGTGCCGATCGGGGCGACATGGATGCGCGTCGGGCGGCGGTATTGGGGCGCGATGTTGATCGACCCGAGGTTCAAGCACCGGATGTCGGGCGGGAGAGGGTTGCTCCTGACGATCCAGACCGAGATCGTCGGGACGCCATCCTTGGGCGTGTGCGCGATATCGGACAGGAGCGGGATGCAGCGGCGGTAGAACGGGATATTGCCGCTCGCGACGGCGAGGGTCGTGACCAGGGGCGGCGGGATGACATTCTCGGGCGCGGGCGTGATAATGCGTCCGAGCGCGGGCAGGGCCGCGATCGCGACAGAGACAGAGAACGGTGAAAGACGTTTGCAGAGAGGTGGCCAAGATGAAGAAATGGCGCGTTGTTCTGGACGCCGTGAAGGCCCCGACCTGCGGTGACTGGGTTGCCGTGAGCGGGCTTTGCCCGAGCGAGGAAGAAACCGCACGGTTCCTCTTTTTGGACGGGACGGAGGCAGATGGGT
>NZ_KN293985.1 GCF_000768555.3 Roseovarius mucosus DSM 17069 | reverse complement strand
GCATGGCCGCGCCACCTGTCGCCGCACCGCCCGCAAGCACCATGCCGCCTGCGGCAAGGCCGGTGCCGACGGCCGCACCCGCGCCGAGCTGCGGGCCGCCCGAGACGAGGCCGGTGGCGATACCGGGGCCGAAGATGCCCAGGCCGAGCAGCGATAGCGCGGCGAGCACAATCGCCATTGCGTCGTCGATGGTCGGGGTCGCCCCGCCGAAACCGGCCGTGAATTGCGAGAACAGCGTCGAGCCGATGCCGATGATGACGGCCAGAACCAAGACCTTGATGCCCGACGATACTACGTTGCCGAGCACCTTTTCAGCCATGAAGGCGGTCTTGCCGAACAGGCCGAACGGGATCAGCACAAAGCCCGCGAGCGTGGTCAGCTTGAATTCCAGCAACGTGACAAACAATTGGACGGCGAGGATGAAGAACGCGAGCACCACCAGCGCCCATGCGAACAGCAGGCACGCGATCTGGATGAAGTTCTCGAAAAAGCTGATCCAGCCCATCAGGTCGGAAATGGATTCGAGCAGAGGGCGGCCGGCATCGAGGCCGGTCTGCGCCACGCGGCCCGGCCGCATCAGGTCGGTGACGGAAAAGCCGGTGCCCGACGCCATGAGACCGAGGCCGGCGAAGCTCTCGAAGACGATCCGGGCGAGGTTGTTCCAGTTGGAAATGATGTAGGCGAAGACGCCGACGAACAGGGTCTTCTTGACCAGCCGGGCGATAATGTCGTCATCCGCGCCCCATGCCCAAAACAGCGCGGCGAGCGTCACGTCGATGACGATCAGCGTAGTGGCGATGAAGACGACCTCGCCGCCGAGCAGGCCGAACCCGCTATCGATGTAGGACGTGAAGACTCCGAGGAAATTGTCGATGACGCCTGTGTTGCCCATGGTCAGCGCCCTTCGCTGGATTGCGGCGCGGCGGGCGCTGGCGTGCGGCCGAGGAAGCGGTCGCGGGATTCAGCCCAAGCGGCGAGGCAGTCGGCGTCGCTTGCCGCCGCCTCGCCGAGC
>NZ_KN293984.1:42750-149897 GCF_000768555.3 Roseovarius mucosus DSM 17069 | reverse complement strand
TCACCGCGCAATTCCGCCACGCGCGCCGCCAGGGTGGCGAGTTTCGGGCAGCGGAAGATGTCGGTGATGCTGAGCCGGTCGACCGCCAGCGTGCTGCGAATCTCGCGATGCGCCTGCACCGCCAGAAGGGAGTGACCGCCCAGATCGAAGAAGCTGTCCTGCGCGCCAATCTCGGCCACGCCGAGGATTCGCGCCCAGATCGCGGCGATGTCGCGCTCGATCGTATTGGCGGGCGTGACCGGTTTGGGGGCGGCGGCGGGGCGCGGCGCCTTGACTTGGGTCTCTGGTGCGGGCAGCGCCTTGCGGTCCACCTTGCGGTTGGGGGTGAGGGGGAAGTGATCCAGCACGACGACATGCGCGGGGATCATGTGGGCGGGCAGATGCGCGGCCAGATGGGCGCGCGCCGCCTCTGGTGTGGCCGTGCCGCGCAGATAGGCCACAAGGCGCATGTCGCCGGGGGTATCCTCGCGCGCCAGCGCCACCGCTTGCGCAACGCCGGTGCAGCCCTCGAGCGCGGCCTCGATCTCGCCCAGTTCGATGCGGTAGCCGCGCAGCTTCACCTGCGCATCGGCGCGGCCGACGAAATCGAGCCGCCCATCGGCGCGCCAGCGCACCAGATCGCCGGTGCCATAGATGCGCCCGCCCGCACGGAAAGGATCGGGGCGGAAGCGGTCGGCTGTCAGGTCGTCGCGCCCGAGATAGCCGGGCGTCACACCGTCGCCGCCAATCCAGAGTTCGCCCGCGATGCCCACCGGCACCGGTCGCATGTCGGGGTCCAGAACATACGCCTGCGTATTGGCGATGGGTGTGCCAATGGCGGCGGGGCCGGGGGTGTCCTCGGCGGGGCCGGTGGTGGACCAGATGGTCGTTTCGGTGGGGCCATACATATTGGTCATGCGCGCGCGCGTGACTTGCCGCAACTCCTGCACCAGAGCGCCCGGCAGCGCCTCGCCGCCCAGCATCAGATGCCGCAGCCGCCCGAGAGCGTGGCGGGATTCATCGTTCATGGCGATCATGCGCGCCATGGATGGGGTGCATTGCAGATGGGTCACGCTGTGCCGCAGGATTTGCGCGGCGATGGAAAAATCATCCTCGGGGATCGCTCCCACGCGGTTCGAGCGGTCCAGCACGCGCGCCAGCGGACGCAGACCGTCAAGCACCTGCCGGGCGGGGATGCCGTAGTCGATGAGGCAGGCCACCTCATCCACGCCGATGCGTTTGAGCCCCTCGACGCGGGCGACGCAATCCTCGACGGTGCCGAAGAGGCCCGAGTCCTCGAAATAGCGCTCGAAGGCGAAATCGAGGATACCGTCGAGTTCCTCTGCGCTGAGCGATCCGAGGTCAAGCTCGAACGGGTTGCTGACACCCTGCGGGCGCTTGAAGGCCGGAAAGGCCCAGGCATATTGCTTGATGAGGCCAGCGGCGGAGCGCAGGTAATCCTTCATCGGCTCGCGGGCCACGCGCCGCGCCTCGTCGCGGGTTTCGGCCACATAGGTATGCAGCATGAGGGTGACGGTGAAGGCATCCGGATCATGCCCGGCCTCGCGCAGGGCATTGCGGTAGAGGGTGATCTTGCCTGCCACCTCGTCAATGGATTGCCCCAAAAGATGCGTGAGCACATTGGCGCCATGTGCGCCCGCCTCGCGCCATGTTTCGGGGTTGCCGGCGGTTGTCACCCAGACGGGCAACACCTGCGACACCGGGCGTGGTTGCGTGACGACGCCATGCAGCGTGCCATCGGCGCGGGGAAATTCCACCGTCTCGCCGCGCCAGAGGCGGCGCAGATCGCGGATCGCCTCGAACATGGCAGGCTTGTTGCGCGGCGGCGTGTTTTCCGGGCGCAGGATGAAATCGTCGGGGTGCCAGCCGGAGGCAATCGCCAGACCTGCGCGCCCGTTGGTGAGGTTGTCGATGACCGCCCATTCCTCGGCAATGCGCGCGGGGTGGTGGAGGGGGGCCACGCAGCTTCCGGCGCGCACGGCGATGTTTTGCGTGACCGCCGCGACGGCGGCCCCCGTCACCGAAGGGTTGGGATAGGGGCCGCCAAAGGCGTGAAAATGCCGCTCGGGTGTCCAGACCGCGCAAAAGCCGTGGGTGTCGGCGAATTGCGCGCCCTCGAGCAGGGATTTGTATTTGTCGCGCCCCGCGCCATCGTCATTGCCCCAATAGTAAAGGCTGAACTGCATGCCCCGGTCGGAGGTGGCCAGTTGCCCCGAGGAGACCAGCGCGCGGCTTTCGTCGCCGCTGAGGACGAGCGTGTAACCGCGCGCGAGCGTGTAGAAGAGTTCGAGCACGGAAATGTCGAAATTGAGGCTGGTCACGGCGAGCCAGACGGCACCGGGTTCCGCCGGGATGCGGTCATCCATCCCGGCAAAGAAATTGGCGACGTTGCGATGCGTGACCATCACGCCCTTGGGGCGGCCGGTCGAGCCGGAGGTATAGATCACATAGGCCAGATCGTCGGGGCCTGCGCCGCCGTCGAGGTCCGTTTCGGGGGCATCGCCGATGCGCGGGTCAGTATCGAGCGTGAGGGTCTGCGCGGTCTGCGGCAGGGTATGGGCCAGGTCAGAGCGGGTCACGACCACGCGCGCGGCGCTGTCGTCGAGATAGAGCGCCAGGCGTTCGGCGGGATAGGCCGGGTCCATCGGCACATAGGCCCCGCCTGCCTTCCATATTGCCAAGGCGGCGGCGATCATATCGGCAGAGCGCGGCAGGCAGAGGCCCACCAGCACGCCGGGGCCGACACCCATTTGCCGCAGCAAATGGGCGATGCGGTTGGCGCGGGCGTCGAGGGCGGCATATGTGAGGGTCTCGGCCTCGAACACCACGGCGCGGACATGGGGGGTCTTGGCGATCTGGGTGGCGATCAGGCGGTGCAGGGGGCGGGCGTCATAGGGGGCATCGGTGCGGTTCCATGCCTCGACGACCATGCGGCGCTCGGCCTCGGGCATGGGGGCGGTGTCGCCTTTTGCCAAGGCTTCGAGCCGCCGCGCGAGAAGATCGGCCATGGCGGGCGAAAGGCGGGCGGCGTCATAGACCAGCGTTGGGCTGTCGGCGAGGTCGATGGTCAGCACCGTGCCGGGGATGAGGCCGCGCCCCGCGACACGCAGCCCGATATGCGGGGTCTGCGCGGCCTCAAGCGCCGGGTCACGGGCGAAGAGATCGAGCGCGAAGGCGCCGCGCGCCTCGGCCTCGGGGAGGGCGTGGGGCAGGTCTGGGGTGGCGACCGGCACCCACGGGCAGACATGGCCGGGGGCGAGCGCCGCCTCGACCGCCGCCCCGGCATAGGCGATGTGCGTGCCCTCTTCGCCGCCCAGACGCGCGGCCCAGAGGCCGATGGCACCCAGTGCATCGGCGGGCAGATCAAGCGGGCGGCGTTCCTCAACACCGGCGCCACTGCCCAGTGGCAAGGTGATGGGGCGCATGTCGCGCAGGCAGCGCCGCCAATAGCCGTCTTGCGGCGCGAGTTGTGTCAGAAGGTCGGTGACGGGGTAGGCGGTCAGGACCGATCCCACGGAGATGCTTGCAAGGGGGGCCGCGCCGCCATCGGGCCCGGTCAGCGCGCTGAGGCGCAGCGCGCCCGCGCCCGTGGTCACGGTGAGGCGTGCACCTTCGACCGAGAGCACCGCGCCCGGCGCGCCGCTGCCCGGCACCACCTCGGCCCGGCCCACAAGAAGCACGCGCTCGCCCGCGATGATCCGCGCCCTGTTGAGCGGGTTGGCATAGCCGCCGTGATCAAGAGCGCGCACCAGTCGTGCCAGCGCCTCGGCGGCTTGGGTGAAATCGAGGCAGAGCCCCTCGGGACGCTGGTCGCGGGCGAAATAGCTGCGCGCGCCAAGGTCCTGAATCCGGGCCGTCACGGCGCCCTGTTCGAGGGCGGTGATCACATCAGGAAAGCTGTCGAGTGCCGCGGCGTAGCATTTGGCATTGAGGGTAAAGGCGGTTTCGTCCTGCGAAATCTCTACCATGCGCTGAGCGATGATGCGCCCCTCGTCCACGCCACCTTCGATCAGGTGCCAGGTGATGCCGTGCCGTTCCTCGCCGTTCAGAATGGCCCAGACCGGCGCATTGAGACCGGCGTAGCGGGGCAGCGGGCCGTCGTGGAAATTGATCGCTCCGCGTGTGGCGCGCGCCAGCACGGACTGCGGCAAGAGATCGAGATTGGCGATGGAGAGAAGCCAATCGCTGCTGAGATCGCCCAAACGCTCGGCCAGACCGGGACCGGGGGGCACGACGCGCAGGCCCTTGCCCTCGGCCCAAGCGGCCACATCCGCGTGGCGGGTGATCACCGCCGTGATGCCGTGTCCGCGCGCGAGCCAGGTCTCGCCACACTGAAGGGCGAGGGATTCGTTGCCGATCAAGAGGGCCTGCATCATGGCTTGATCCTTTTTTGCCGGTTCAGCGCTGCGCCAAGATCGCCCAGCACCAGATCGCGCAGGAAATAGGGGGGGCGGCTTGCGCCCTTGCGCCGCAGGAGCCGCCAGAGCGTGCCAAGCCCCGCGCCCAGCAGATGCGCCAGCGTGACAAGGGCGAGATAGGCCGCCCCGTGGTTCTTGGTGAAATAATAGCGGCGCGAGGCGAACCAATAGGCGGGCACGCGGCCCCAGCGCTTCATGCCCGTGCTGACCGAGCCGATATGTTCGACCCGGCTATCCGCCACGAAATCGGTGCGCCAGCCCGCGCGCGCTGCGCGCAGGCAGAGATCAGTTTCCTCGAAATAGAGAAAGAACCGTTCGTCAAAGCCGCCGATGGCGTCGAGCACGTCCTGGCGGATCATCAGGCTGGCCCCCGCAAGCCAATCGACGGTTTGCGTGGTCTGGGGCACGGGCAGCGGCACGGTATGGGCGTGCAAGAGGCGGCTGATGGGGCCGATCCGCGCGGCCCCCTCGAATTCGCCCAAGGCGGAGGGAAAGCGGAAGCAGGTGACATGGGCCGCGCCATCGGGGCCGTGGATATGGCTGCCTGCAAGGCCGGTTCTGGGATGGGTTTCGAGATGATCCACAAGGGCTGCAATGGCATCCGGGGCGGGAAAGGCATCGGAATTGAGGATATAGACGTAATCGGGGCGCGCGCCGTCGCTGAGCCCGGCGCGCATCCCTGCGTTGTTGCCTGCGCCAAAGCCGCCGTTATGCCCCGCCTGCACCACGCGCAGGCGGTCCCAATCGGCGGTGGCCTTTTGCATGGCCTCGAACGAGCCGTCGCCGGAGTCGTTGTCCACCAGCACGATCTCGCCCGCGATGCCCTGCATGGCGCGGTGGGCGGCGCGGGCGGCCTTGACGCTCATGTCCGGCGTGCGCCAGTTGAGGACGATGGTGAGGACGCGGGGAGCGGTCATTCCGCCGCCTCGCGGTGGTCCGGGGGGGCGTGCGTGGCCTCGGCCGCCTCGATCACCCGGCGCAGGCGCGCGGCCAAGACCCGCACATTCGGCTCAAGCACCATCGAGTCGTGGGTGCCGGGCACCTCTGTCACCTGCACCTGCGGGGCAAAGCCCGCCCAGTCATTGTCGGGCAGGACATAGGCACGCTCGCTGCTGACCCAACGCCCCTCGGACACCTGCCATTTGCCCACCAGTGGCGGTCGGAAGAGATGCAGCGCGCCCGCCCATGGGCGGACCTGATATTTGGCGATGGCACGGTAAAAGGCGGCCTCGATGGCGCTGTCGTGGAAGTGATGCGTGTCGGTCTCTGCCTGAGCTTTGGGGCGGCGTTTGGTGATTTCCCATGCGATCCGCCGCGCCGCCCAGTGCACGGGATAGAGCGGGCCGCCGGATTTGAGTTCCTGCCATTGAATCGTCAGCCGGTCGCGGCGCGAAAGGGGGCGGCGCTGTGGCAGTGGCGTGTCGAGCATCACGATCAGCGCCACTTTTTCGCCCGCCGCGCGCAATTGCTGCGCCATTTCATAGGCGGTGATGCCGCCACCCGAAAACCCACCCAAAAGATAGGGGCCGTGCGGCTGCACCTGCCGCAGTTCGGCGATCATGTCGGCTGCTGCCTCTGTCAGATCGTCATGGGGGGCGGCCCCGCCATAGAGGCCACGCGCCTGAAGTCCGTAAAAGGGACGATCCTCGCCCAGGAGATGCGCCAGATGG
Source organism: Roseovarius mucosus DSM 17069 (assembly GCF_000768555.3). Lineage (GTDB taxonomy): Bacteria > Pseudomonadota > Alphaproteobacteria > Rhodobacterales > Rhodobacteraceae > Roseovarius > Roseovarius mucosus. The sequence continues at coordinate 143,809 of NZ_KN293984.1, read as the reverse complement.
CGCAGGTTGAGCACGTTGCCGAACATGCCCGCCACGAGGAAGAAGGGCGTCTTTGGCCCGCCTTCGCCCCGGTGCATCGGCACGAGATGGGTAAAGCGGCGCTGTGGTTCCTGTGGTGTGGGCGCGTCCTGTCCTGCCTCTTGCGGGCCAATCTGGGCCTCGATCAGCGCGGCGCAGGCGCGGATGGTGGGGGCCTCGAACAGGACCGAGATGGGCAGATCGACGCGATAGGCCTTGCGGATCATGCCAAAGAGGCGGACGGCGATCAGGGAATGACCGCCAAGGTCGAAGAAGGAATCCTCGACCCCGACCTGCTCGAGCCCCAGAAGTTCGGACCAGAAGCCCGCAAGGCGGGTTTCGATCTCGCCCTCGGGGGCGGTGAAATCGCTGTCGAGATCGGGGCGTTCAAAGCGGTGTCCGGTCGTGTCTGTGCTGTGCGCGCCCGCCCCTGCCTGCGCGATGAGCGCGGGCAGGTCGAGCGAGGAGACAAGGATCTGTGGGGCATGTTGTGCCAGCGCGCGGCGAAAGGCCTCGGCCCCCTCGGTGGGGCGGATGCCTTCGCGCAGGGCGTGGCGCAGGCGCTCTTCGGCGGGGCTTGCCGGGGCGCTCACGGTCTGGCCCTCGAAGCGGATTTCGCCGGCGCGCGGCGGGGTCAGGGTGAGGCCGCCCACCTGTTTGCGGATGGCGAAATCGGTGATCTCGATCAGCACCCGGCCTGTGGGATCGCAAAGCGTGATGTCAAAGCGCGCGGTTTCATCGCTGGCGCGGTTCTGGGCGGCGTTGCGGACATGAGACCAGACCTCTGCCCCCAGGCGCGCGTGGACGCGGAGCGACCCGTAGGACATGGGCACCCAGAGATCGGAGCCGTCATAGCCCGCAATCAGCCCCATGGCCCAGCCGGTCGCGATGTCCATCAACGCGGGGTGCAGGAGATAGCCCGCCGCCAGATCGCGTTGCGCGCTCTCTGGCAGGGCCAGATGCGCGAGCCCCTCGCCCTGTCCAAGCCCCATGGCGCGCAGCACGCGCCAGCGTGGGCCAAATGCAAGATGCGCCTCTTGCGGCGCGGCAAGCGCGGTGTCGCCCGCCTCTTGCCAGCCTTGCATACGGTTGCGTATGGATATCAGATCAAGCGGGACAGGCGCGGGGAGCGGCAGAAGGCGCAGCCCCGCCTCGGCCAGTGTGACCCAGCCTTGCCGTCCGGCCTGCGCATGATCACCCTCGATCCGTGCGGCATAGCCGGTGTCGTTTCGGGTCAGGGTGAGGCGCATGTCGCGGCTGCCGCCCTCGGGCATGTCAAAGGCGCGCAGGAACCACAGATCGCGGATTTCAAACGGGCCATCCTCGCCCTGCGCGCGCAGGGCCTCGGCCAGAAGTTCCAGATAGCCGGTGCCGGGCAAGAGCGCCTGACCGGATTTGGTGCGATGCTGATCGAAGACCCAGAAACCGGCGTCATAATGGGCATGAAACACCCGGTTGCCCTGCGCATCATGGCTGGCCTCTTGCACCAGCGGTGCCGTGACCGGCAGGCGCGGGGCGGCCAGCGCGTCGCCGCGTTGCTGTGCCACAGCCTCGGCGGCCATGCCGACCTCGGACCAGATGCCCCAGTTGAGGGCAACCACGCGGGTCCTGTCGCCCATGCGGCTGCGCGCATAGGCGTTGAGATATTCATTGGCGGCGACGTAATCCACCTGTCCCGCCGGGGCGGTGGCGGTGGAGGAAGAGGAAAAGAGCACGAGCCAGTCGAGCGTGCCATCGGGAAACACCTCGTCCAGCACCTGCGTGCCGTGGATTTTCGGCGTGAATACATCCTCGATCGTGTCGGGGCCTTTGCCGAGGAGCGGCGCGTCCTTGATCACGCCTGCGGCATGGATGACACCGTGGAGCGCGCCAAAGCGGGCCTCGATTTCGGCGCGGGCGGATTGCATATCCTCGATGTTGCTGACATCGCCCGCCACGATCATCACCTGACCGCCCAGACCTTCGAGCCGTTCGACCGCCGCGATGCGGCGGGCCAGCGGATCGCCTGCGCCGCGTGTGGCCATGACACGCGGCCAGTCGGCGCGGGGCGGCAGCGGGCGGCGTGCCATGAGGACGATCTTGGCCTTAGAGCGCGTGATCAGATCCTCGGCCAAGGTCAGGCCGATGCCGCCAAAGCCGCCGGTGATGAGCACGGTCTGGCCCTCTGCCAGCGGCGTGTCAGGGGGCAGGAGCGGGGCGGTGCGCCAGCCCGCCTCGTAGCGCCGCGCGCCGCGCAGCGCCGCGACATGGTTGCGCGGGGGCTGCATCAGATCCTCGAGCACCTGCGTCACAAGGGCGGCATCGGGGCCGCGCGCGGGCAGGACCAGATCAAGGCTGGCCGCCGTTACCCCCGGCAGTTCATGGGGGATCACCCTGAGCGGGCCCATGAGCGTGGCCTTGGCGGGATCGCGCAAGCCCTCGTCGCGAAGCTGTGTTGCGCCATTTGTGAGGGCGGTGATGTGCAGCGGGGCGGAGAGCCCTTCATCCGCCATGGCCTGCGCGAGAAAGAGCAGGCTGTAAAAGCCCTGTTCTTGCACACGGTGGAAGAAGCTCGATCCGGGGCGATGGCGGGCGTCTTGTGTGACCAGCCAGAAATGCGCGATGCGGCTGGGCAGGCGACCTTCGGTGCTGAGCGCGCGGATGAGGGCATCATAGCCTTCGCGCCCGCGTTCGGGCGACAGGGCGTAACGCCCCGGCGCGAGCTGGGCAAAGGCATCGCCTGCCATTACATACGTAACCGTATGTTTTGCGGATTCCAGCCGCTTGCCCACGGCCGCCGCAAGCCCGGTGTCGTCTTCGAAGATCAGCCATGTCTCGGGCGGCAGCGCGGCCAGATCGGCATCGCTGGCAATCTCGACCTCGGCCAGATGGGGCCGCCATTGGGGCAGGTAGCCCCAGTCGGTCAGATCGTCGCGGCGCGTTGGCCAGTCGTCTGAACGCGTGTCGCGCGTCGTGCCGGGGGCGATGAAATAGGGTTTGTGCTGAAAGGCGTAAGAGGGCAGGGGCACGCGGGTGCGGCGCGCCTCGCCCCAGATCTGATCCCAGTCGATCTCGACGCCCACCGCCCACATCCGCGCCAGCATCGCCATGAAATAGGCATCGTCGGCGATGCTATCCTCGGGGTGGCGCAGGGTGCCGATGACCTGATTGGCGCTGATGGCGCCATGGGCCTGCGCGAGGGAGGCCAGCGCCTTGCCCGGACCCACCTCGAGGAACACGCGGCGCGGGCCATCGGCCAGACGGCCCAGCCCATCGGCGAAATGGACGGTGTTGCGCAGATGGCCGACCCAATAGTCGGGGTCGGTCGCCTCGGCCGCCGTGAGGTAGTCGCCGGTGCGGTTGGACAGGATGGGGATGTGCGGGGCGTTGAGGGGAATGGAGCGCAGGTAGTCGCCAAAGCGGGTCAGGATCGGCTCCAGCATGCGCGAGTGGGCGGCGATGTCGATGGGGATGCGTGTGGTCTCGATCCCCGCCTCGGCCAGACGCGCCGCCAGATCATCGAGCGCGGCCTGCGGGCCAGAGGCCACGCTGAGCCCCGGCGCATTGACCGCCGCGATGTCGAGGGTCTCGCCCAGCCAAGGGCGCAGCGCCTCGGCGGAGAGGGGCACGCTGAGCATGCCGCCCTTGGGCACGCTGTCAAAGAGTTGCCCGCGCAGATGCACAAGCCCGATGCAATCCTCGAAGCTGAGCACGCCCGCGAGACAGGCGGCGGTATTCTCGCCCATGGAATGACCGATGAGGGCGGCGGGGGTCACACCCCAGCTTTGCCACAACTGCGCCAGCGCGTATTCGGTGATCATGATCAGCGGCAATTGCACCGAGGGCTGTTTCAGCCGCTCGGCGGCGGTGGCCGTATCGGCGGGGGCGGGCAGCCAGAGGGCGCGGATGTCGTAATCGAGTTTGGGTTGCAGCACCGCAAGGCCACGATCCATCCATTCGGCAAAGACCGGCTCCGTCTCGTAGAGATCGCGCGCCATGCCCGCATATTGCGCGCCGCCGCCGGGGAACATGAAGACGACCTCGGGGGCGTCGAGCGCCTCATGGGTGAAGACGCGGCGTGGATCGCCCTTTTCCAGCAGTGTTGCCGCCTCTTCATGGCTGGCGGCCACCACGACGCGGCGGCGTTCGAAGGCGCGGCGACCTTGCTTGAGCGTCCAGGCCACATCGGCCAGCTTCTGCTCGGGGTGGGCGCGCAGATGGGCGGCAAGGCGGGCGGAATTTGCGTCCAGTGCCGCCTTGGAGCGGGCGGAGATCACGAGCGGCTGAAAGGGCCAATCGCTGGCCTCGGGCGCGGCGCGCGCGGGGGGTTCTTCGAGAACCACATGGGCGTTTGTGCCGCCCACGCCCAACGAGTTCACGCCTGCGCGGCGGGGGTGGTCGCGGCATGGCCAAGCGCTGAGCCGGTCATTGACCGCAAAGGGGCTGCCATCGAAGGCAATCGCCGGGTTCGGCGCCTCATAGCCCAGGGAGGGCGGCATTTGCCCGTGATAGACCGCGAGCGTCGCCTTGATCAGACTTGCCACGCCCGCCGCCGTGTCGAGATGGCCGATGTTGGTCTTGACGCTGCCGATGCGGCAGAAATCGACGGCTTGGGTGGTCTCGCGAAAGGCCTGCGTGAGAGCGGCCACCTCGATCGGATCGCCAAGGTATGTGCCGGTGCCGTGACATTCGACGTAATCGACGGTCTCGGCAGAGATGCCTGCCACCGCCTGCGCCTCGGCCACTGCCGCCGCCTGACCGTCCACGGAGGGCGCGAGATACCCCGCCTTGGCCGCGCCGTCATTGTTGACGGCAGAGCCCTTGATCACGCCCCAGATGTGATCGCCATCGGCAACCGCATCCGAGAGCCGCCGCAGCACCACGACGCCCGCGCCTGAGCCAAAGACCGTGCCTTGGGCGCGGTGGTCAAACGCGTGACATTCGCCATCGGGCGACAGGATCTCGCCCTCTTTGTAGAGATAGCCGCGCCCTTGCGGCAATTCGATGGTGACACCGCCCGCAAGCGCCATGTCACATTCGCCATTGAGCAGCGATTGCGCCGCCACATGCACCGCGACAAGCGAGGTGGAACAGGCGGTTTGCAGGCCCAGTGATGGCCCCTTGAGATCGAGGATATGGCTGAGCCGGGTGGTCAGGAAATCCTTGTCATTGCCGGTGTGGCGCAAGAGGAACATGCCCACATCGTCCACGAGGTCGCGGTTGGAGCAGAGGTTGAAATAGAAATAGCTGCCCATGCCGCAACCGGCGAAAACGCCGATGGAGCCGGGGAAATGCTCGGGCGGGTGGCCTGCATCCTCGAGCGCCTCCCACGCCACCTCCAGAAAGCGGCGGTGCTGCGGGTCGAGGATCGCGGCCTCTTTGGGGCCAAAGCCGAAGAACTCGGCATCGAACATCTCAAACCCGTCGAGAGGGGCGGCATAGGGCACGTAATCGGGGCGGCGGATCATCTGCGCAGGCTCGCCCGCGGCCAGCAATTCGGCTTCGGACATGCGGCGGATGGCGCGGTGCCCGGCGCAGAGGTTTTGCCAATACTCCGCCACGCTCCGCGCGCCCGGCAGGTGCGCGGCCATGCCGACAATGGCAATCTCGGTGCCGTCGGGCGACGGTTGGGTCATGTCATCCGCCATCAAATCCACTGCTCAAATCATACCGGTGTCGGTATCGCCCGACAATGCGACTGTTTTGCGGCAGGCCCTTGGCGATAATGGTGTTTTCGCCCCTCACCAGCCCGAGAGCCGTGCCAGATCGGTCAGCGCCGCGCCGTTGAGCCAGAGCGCCAGCGCCGCCAAGCCAAGGCCAAATGCGGCCATGCCTGCGTCATGCACCGGGTCCCAGGCCCGCATATGCCGCGCGAGCCAGATCACCACCGGATAGGCCAGAACCATCGCCGCACCATAGCCCAAGAGCGCGCCCATGAGGCCACCCCATTCGAGACCGAGGAGGAGAGCCACGATCATCGCCGCCGCCTTGGCCAACGTCAGGATGAAGAACCGCCGCGAATCCCCTGCCGCGAGCGAGGCTTGATCATAGGTCATCACGATGATTTGCGGGAGTTGCATCAGCGCCATCAGCACCACCACGGCCCCCGCCATGGCATAGCGGTCGTCATACATGATCCCCACCAGCCAGACGCCAAGGAGGGCAAATCCGGCCGACAGCGCCATCAGCCCGCCCGTGACCGCAAAGCGCATGCGCCGCAGCTTGGCGAAATTGGCGGCGCTCTCATGCGGGGGCAGTTCGCGGTAAATCGGGATGAGCAGCCGCCATGTCAGCATATGGCCCAAGAGCATGGGAAAGGAGGCAAGGAAGAAGCCGATGTTATAGACGCCGAAGACATCGAAGCTGAGGTATTTGCCCAAGATCAGCTTGTCCGCTTGATTGAAGAGAAAGCCGCAGATGGTGCTGAGGAAAATCCATTTGCCAAAGCTGATGAGTTCTGAGGCCGCCAGCCGTTCCCAGCCCATCCGGTTCGACGCCCCCGGCAGGAAGAGCCAGAAGAGCACCAGCGCCACGCCCGCGCTGAGCACGCCCGACACGACCAGCGCCCAGACTGAATGCCACCACCATGCCAGCGCCACCGCCGCCACGATACCCGTGATCTGAACGGCGAATTCGATCACCGTGACCCGCCCCCAGCGCAGATGCCGCTTGGCGGTATCGAGGGCCGTGGGGTTGAACCCGGTGATCAGGAGCGACAGCCCCGCCACCGGCAAAAGCTGCAACAGGAGCGGTTCGTCGTAGATCACCGCCACGGGCCAGGCCAGCGCACAGGCCACAAGCCAGAGGCCCACGCCGCGCAGGGCCTGAATGGTCCAAGCGGTATTGAGGAAGGCGGGGTCGTCGCCTCGTTTGCTCTGCATGATGGCGGGGCTGACGCCCACGTCGGAGAATTGCATGAGGCCCTGAATGACGACCGAGACAATCGCCATCAGGCCGAAGGCTTCGGGGAAGAGGAGGCGGGCCAAGATTAGGTTCGACGCAAGGCGCAGGATCTGCGCCCCGCCAAAGCCCGCGACGGTCAGCGCCAAAGAGCGCAGCGCGCGTGCCAAGAGCCCGTCACCCGTGAATATTGCCCTGACCTGCTGCACTCTGCCCTCTCTGCTTTGTTGTCTCTTGCCCGAGATTTGCGGCCATTTGACGGCCTTTGATTGAAAACTCGGGGGATTATCGCCCGCGCGTCCAATCCGCGCCGCCCCGCCGCGCGCGCACGGCGAGGGCGACGGCTATATAGGCGAGAAACCCGAGGGGCGCGCGCAGGGCGGCGCGCAGCACCCATCCCGCACCACTGGGCCGCGCGTCGTCATTGGTGAGGAGCGCCGGGTAGTGGCGCGCAATCTCGGCCACGCCCGCATCCTGCCTGCGGCGCACCCGGACGAGTGCGCCGAACCCTTCGACGATGGGCCAGTCATAGCGCGCGGGCACCGCGTGGCGCTCTTGGGGGGCAAAGTTCAGGCGGGCAAAGGTATCGTCCGAGATGATGCCCGGCCAATGGCCCCACCTTGCGCGCCCCTCGCGGTTCATCGCGAAGAGGCCACAGCCGGGCACGCCATGGTGAAAGAAGGGCACCTGTCGGTAAAATCCGGCATAGAGGCGGCTGAAGGCGCTGCGTGGCGCGGGGATCACCACCTGACCGCTGGCATAGCCCGGTTTCGCGCGATCAAGCACCTCGTTGATCTGGCGCAGCAGCGGGGGCGAGACGAGGACATCGGCGTCGAGATAGGCCAGCACTGCGCCCTGCGCCGCCGCCTCGCCTGCGTTGAGCGCGCCGGGTTTGCCGCCCTGCGGCAGGTCGAGCACGGTGAGGGTCCAATCGCGCGCCTCTGCGCGGCAGGCCTCGGCCTCGGCCACGGTGGTATCCTGACAGCCATTGGCCACGACGATCACCTCGGCGCCGCCCGCCACCGGGTCCGAGGCAAAGAGGGCGTGCAGGCATTCCCCGATCATCCCCGCCTCGTTATGGGCGGGAATGATGACGCTGAGCCGGGGTGCGGTTTTGTCCGTCAACACAGGGTTTCCAAATCCATCGCCCGCCAGCCTGTCCTGAGCCTGCGCGGCATGCTAGACCTTATCCGACAAACTGGCGGCAAGCGGAACCGAAAATGCCTGATCCCCTCAACCTCGGCTATCTCGTGCCTCAGTTTCCGGGGCAGACGCATATTTTCTTTTGGCGCGAGATTGCGGATCTGGAACGGTTGGAGGCTGTGCCGCATCTCTTCAGCACGCGGCCGCCGCCGCCCGGTCTGGTCTCGCATGACTGGTCCGAGGCGGCCGTGGCGCGCACGACCTATCTGGGGCGGCCCACGCCCGGTCATGCGCTATCCGGCCTGTTCAACGCGCCGTGGTCTGCAATCCTGCGTGAGCGGCAGGGGGGTGAATTTTTAAAGGATGTGCTGATCTGCCTGCCGGCGGCGCGGGCGCTGATGGCCGCGTGCCGCGCGCGAGGGATTGGCCATGTGCATGCCCATTCCTGCGGGCGGGCGGCACTCATCTGTGCGCTGGCGCGGCTGATGGGGGGGCCAAGCTATAGCCTGACGCTGCATGGGGCGCTGTCGGATTATGGCCCCGGTCAGGGGTTCAAGTGGCGGCATGCCAGCTTTGCCACGATCATCACGCATAAACTCATGGCTGAAATGCGCGAGGTGATCGGCCCTGATCTGCCTGCGGATGTCATGGTGCAGCCGATGGGCGTGGATACCGAGGATTTCAAACGCGATACGCCCTATCAGCCGCCCACGCCCGGCGCGGCCCTGCGGCTATTTTCCTGCGGTCGTCTGCACCGGGTCAAGGGACATCAGGAATTGCTGAGCGCCGTGCGGCTGCTCTTGGATCGCGGAATCGCGGTGGAGTTGGACATCGCGGGCGAGGATGACGCGGGCGGTGCTGGCTATCGTGCCGAGTTGCAGGCGCATCTGGAGGCGCTGGGTCTGGGAGCGCATGCGCGGCTCTTGGGGGCCATAAGCGGATCGGAGGTGCGGCGGCACCTCTTGGCGGCGGATGTGTTCGCGCTGGCCAGTTGGCACGAGCCCCTGGGCGTGGCCTATATGGAGGCGATGGCCTGTGGTGTGCCGACGATTGGCACGGATGCAGGCGGGGTGCGTGAATTGATCGACCATGGCGAAAGCGGCATTCTGGTGCCGTCCAAATCGCCGGAGGCCCTGGCCGATGCGATTTCGGCGCTGGCCGCTGATCCGGACCTCTGCGCGCGCCTGTCAAAAGCCGGGCGCGCGCGGGTGGTGCGCGATTTCCGCTCGTTGCAAGGGGCCGAAACGCTGATCGCAGGCGCGCGCCGGGCCTTGGCGGATCAGCCTTCGTTGTGACCGCCGCGCAGGTCGAGCGCATCGAGGCGCGCCTTGAGCGCTTCGTTTTCCTCGCGGGCCTTTTGCGCCATGGCGCGCACGGCGTCGAATTCTTCGCGGGTGACGAAATCGCGGTCCGCGAGCCAGCGGTCGATCAGGGATTTCATCGCGGTCTCAGCCTCGGTCCGCGCGCCCTGGGCCACACCCATGGCATTGGTCATCAACTGGCTGAGATCGTCGAGCACTTTGTTACGGGTCTGCATCGGTTTCTCCGGCGTTACACTTGCTCTCTTATATGTGTCTGTGGGACCGGATCACAAGGTTGACTTGGCCGGGGCGCGCGGGCACAGAAGCGGCCATGCAGGCCATGATCCCCTTTCCCGATATTTCACCCGAGATCTTTTCGATCTCTCTTTTTGGTATGGAGTTTGCGCTGCGCTGGTATGCGCTGGCCTATATCGTTGGCATCGTGATCGGCTGGCGGCTGGTGGTGGCGAGCGTCAAGCGGCCGCATCTCTGGCCGGGTGGCGTGGCCCCGATGCGGCCCGAACAGGTCGAGGACCTGCTGACCTGGGTCATTCTGGGGGTCATTCTGGGCGGGCGGCTGGGCTATGTGTTGTTTTACCAGCCGGGCTATTACCTTGCCAATCCCAGTGAAATTCTGGCGGTCTGGCAGGGCGGGATGGCGTTTCACGGCGGCCTGATGGGCGTGGTGCTGGCGGTGGTGCTGTTTTCGCGCAAGCAGGGCATTGCGTGGCTGTCGGTGGCTGATGCGCTCTGCATGGTGACGCCGGTGGGGTTGCTGCTGGGGCGGATCGCGAATTTCATCAATGGCGAGCTATGGGGGCGGGCGACGGACCTGCCGTGGGGCGTGGTTTTTCCGGGGGCCGCGGCGCAGAATTGCGCGGGCGTTGTGGAGCTCTGCGCGCGGCATCCCTCGCAGCTCTATGAGGCGGCGCTGGAGGGGTTGATCCTTGGGGCCGTGCTCTTGTGGTTGGGCTGGCGGCGCGGAGCGCTCAGGCGGCCCGGCACGCTGACGGGCCTCTTTTTCGCAGGCTATGGCGTGGCGCGGTTCATGGTGGAATTCGTGCGCCAACCCGATGCGCAATTCGTGAGCGAAGGCAATCCGCTGGGCTGGGCGCTTCAGATGGGCGAGTTTGGCCTGACCATGGGGCAGCTTTTGTCGCTGCCGATGATTGCCTTTGGGATTGGCATGGTGCTCTGGGCGCGGCGTGCGCGGGCGACATGAGCGGGCTGCGGGCGCATTTGCTGGCGCGGATCGCCGAGGCGGGGCCAATGAGCGTGGCGGATTACATGGCGGCCTGTCTCATGCATCCCGAGTTTGGCTATTACGCGACGCGCGATCCGTTTGGGGCAGGGGGCGATTTCGTCACCGCGCCGGAGATCAGCCAGATGTTTGGCGAGTTGCTGGGGCTGTGCCTTGCGCAGGTCTGGCTGGATCAGGGGCGGCCTGCGCGGTTTGTGCTGGCGGAAATGGGGCCGGGGCGCGGGACGCTGATGGCGGATGTGCTGCGCGCAACGCGGGGCGTGCCGGGGTTTCGCGAGGCTGCAGAGGTGCATCTGGTCGAAGGATCGCCCGTCTTGTGCGCGGCGCAGCGGCGGGCGATTGCGGGCGATGTCATCTGGCATGACCGGGTTGAGAGCCTGCCGGAGGGGCCGCTTTACCTGTTGGCGAACGAGTTTTTCGATGCGTTGCCGATCCGGCAGTTTCAGCGGTCCGGGGACGGCTGGCGCGAGCGGGTTGTGGGGCAAAGCGCCGGGCAATTGACTCTGGGCCTAGGTGGGCCGGTGGCCCCGCCCGCATTGGCGGCGCGTCTGGTGGACACGCGCGAGGGCGATATTGTCGAGACCTGCGGCGCGGGCGAAGCGGTGGCGGCCGAGATCGGCGCGCGGATAGCAGGACAGGGCGGTGCCGCACTGATCGTGGATTATGGCGATTGGCAGTCGCTGGGCGATACGTTTCAGGCGGTCAAGGGCCATGCGCCGGTGGATCCGCTGGCCGAACCGGGGGCGGCGGATTTGACCGCGCATGTCGATTTCGCGGCGCTGGCGCGGGCGGCCTCTCCTGCGCGGCATACGCGCCTGACGCCGCAGGGGATATTTCTGGAGCGGTTGGGGATTGCCGCGCGGGCCGAGGCGCTGGCGCGCAATCTGAGCGGGCAGGCGTTGGAAAGCCATCTTGCCGCATATCAGCGCTTGACCGGGGCCGAGGAAATGGGGACGCTCTTCAAAGTGCTGGGTCTCTATCCCGAGGGGGCCGCACCACCACCCGGATTGGAGCCATGACGCTAGAAATACTCACCGCTGACAGTTTGTCCCCACTGCGCCATGGGTTCTTTACCCGGCGGGGCGGGGCCTCTTCGGGTGTGTTCGCGGGGCTGAATTGCGGCCCTGGTTCGTCGGATCAATCCGAGATCGTGCAGATCAACCGGTCGCGGGTGGCCGAGGCGATGGGGGTGGAGCCGGATCATCTGATTACCGTGCATCAGGTCCATTCGGCGGATGTGGTGACGGTCACAGGACCCCTGAGCGAGCGCCCGCGCGCTGATGCGATGGTGACGGATGTGCCGGGCGTGGCGCTGGCGGTGCTGACGGCGGATTGTCAGCCGGTGCTGTTTGCCGATGTGGGCAATGGGGTGATCGGGGCGGCCCATGCCGGATGGCGTGGCGCGCTGGATGGCGTTCTGGAGGCCACGGTTGCGGCTATGGAGGGTCTGGGCGCGGATCGTCGCCGGATCAAGGCGGTGATTGGCCCGTCGATTTCGCAGGCGGCCTACGAGGTGGGACCAGAGTTCATCGAGGAATTCCTGGCGGAGGACCGTGATAATGCCCGGTTTTTCGCAAATGGTGTAGACGGGCGGTATCAGTTCGACCTGCCGGGGTTCGGGCTGCATCGGTTGCGGCAATCTGGCATCGGGCAGGCGGAATGGACGCGGCATTGCACCTATGGCGATCCCGAGCGATTCTATTCCTATCGTCGCACCACCCATGCCGGTGAGGCCGACTATGGCCGGCTGATCTCGGTGATCTGTCTCTGATTGGGGCGGGATTTGGGCCGAAATTGTGGGGCTATTCGGGCGGTATCGGGGATGCCCCGTGATGCCCTTTTGAAATTTTATTTAAATTCAATGAATTGAGATTTTGCTTGGATGGCTTGTATGCCCTGATCTTGTCTGAATTTTCACGATTTCCGTCAAACCTTGGCCCCAAACCGGGGGCATAGTTGCGGGTAACGAAACAATGAGCCCCGCAAATTGGGGCCTGAGGCAAGAGGTGAGAGCCATGAAAGCGCGTTGGTTGAAATCGGTCGTCAAACACAGCAGAGAGGCGGCCCCGGCACTGCCCTATCAGCGCGGTCAGCGCAAGGTTGCGCTGCGGATCGTGGCACTGCCCAAGGCGGTCAAGACGGCCTGAACCGAGCGGTTTGGTGGGTTTCACCCACCCTACGTTTTGTTCGAGATCTCGATCAGGTTGCCGTCGGGATCACGCAGGTAAAGCGAGCGGATCGGGCCTGTGGCCCCGGAGCGGGGTAGAGGGCCAAGCTCTACCGTGACATCAAGTGCCGCGAAATGGCGTTGCCACGCCTCGAGCGGTGTCTCGCTGAGGAAGCACAGATCGGCGCTGCCGGGTTGGACCTGTGCCGCCTTCGGCTCGAATTCCGCCCCGGATTGATGCAGGTTGATTTTCTGCGCGCCGAATTTCAGCGCCCAGCGGGTGCTGCCATCGGCGGGGTGAAACGCCTCGGGCGTCATCCCCAGCACATCCCGGTAAAAGGCGCAGGTGGCGGGGATGTCGGCCACGGTCAGCACGAGATGGTCGAGTGCGGCGAGGGTCGGTTGGGTCATAGGCATGTCTCGGGTTTGAAATCCTCGGGAATCTTGTCGATGCCGTCGAGCATCAGATCGGCCATGACCTGCGCCACCTTGGGGGCCATGCCAAAGCCAATCTTAAAGCCACCATTCGCAACAAATTCCCCCGGTCGGAACGGGTGCGCGCCCAGCATCGGCGCGCGCGAGCGCGAGCGGGGACGCACCCCGGCCCAACGTGCGATCACCGGGGCACCGGCAAGCGCGGGCACCGCCGCCACGGCGCGGGCGATCACATCGTCAAGCTGGGCATCGGTGCTGGAGGGATCGTCATAATAGCGCTCGGAGGTGGAGCCCACGGCGGTGGTGCCATCCTCATGCGGCACGATATGCACCTCATTGGCGAAGATCTGCGGCTGGTCGCGGGCATCAAAGGCCAGCAGCGCGCCCTGGCCCTTGACCCCGTTGCCGACGGACCGGGTATGCGCGGCGGTCATTTCTTCCAGCCCGGCGATGCCGGTGGCCCAGAGGATGCGGCCCGTTGTGGGGCCATCGGTCACAACCTCGGCACCGCGTGCGCGCAGGGCCGCAACGAGGGCTGTGCATGCCTGACGCGGATGCAGGCGCGGCGGTGAGGCGTGTCGTGGATGATCTGGCCGGTCGCGCTGGGCGGGCACCATGCGCCCGACGCGGAGAGGACGCGCCAGTCAGCCTGCCCTTGCCAGAGGGTTGCGGCGTTCTGAGTACGCTCGTGGGCCAGTGCAAGGGCTGCGGCATCGGCGATGGGTTGCAGGCGGCCAAGGCGGGCATAGCCCGGCGCGCAGCCCGAGACCTCGGCCACCTCTGCCCAGAAATCACCAGCCATGAGCAGGCTGTCGAGTTGAAACGCCTTTTTGCTGTTCCAAAGCTCGGGCACATGCGGGGCCATGGCGCCAACAATGCCGCCCGAAGCCCCGGCACCGGGACCATTCGGATCAATGACGCGCACGCGCGCGCCGCGTTTGGCACAGGTCCACGCCACCGAGAGGCCAAAGATGCCTGCGCCCATCACCGTGATATCGACCATTGCCAATCCTTTGTCGTCGCGCGATGGTCGCGCGCGTTTCGGCCATGCTTTAGAGGATCATGCCATGCAGGACCAGACCGCAGACCTGATCTGGCGCGAGGGCGAGGTGCCGGTCTCGGTGCGGTTCGATGATCCCTATTTCAGTCTCGACAACGGTCTGGCGGAAACGCGGCATGTGTTTCTGGGGGGCAATGACCTGCCGGGGCGGTTTCGAGATGGGTTTCATATTGCGGAACTGGGGTTTGGCACGGGGCTGAACCTTTTGACCGCGCTTGCAGCATGGCGGGCGGCGGGCGTTGTGGGGCGGCTTCACTTCACCAGTTTCGAGGCTTATCCCATGGCCCCGCAAGACATGCGTCGCGCGCAAGCCCGCTTTGCGGAACTGGAGGGGGTCGCGGCGGACCTCGCCCCGCATTGGCAAGGGGGCGCAGAACGGATCAGCTTGCCGGATCTGGAATTCACCCTCATTGTGGGGGATGCGCGCGAGACGCTAAAGGCTTGGCCGGGCAGGGCGGATGCGTGGTTTCTGGACGGGTTTTCCCCGGCCAAGAACCCCGAGTTGTGGGAGCCTGCGTTGATGGCGGAGGTGGCGCGGCACACCGTGCCCGGAGGCACGGCGGCCAGTTACACGGCGGCGGGGTTCGTGCGCAGGGGGCTTGAGGCCGCCGGGTTTTGTGTTACGCGGGGTCAGGGATATGGCCGCAAGCGCCATATGACCATGGCCAGGAAAGACCGCCCGTGAGAGACCGCTCGTGACAGTTCAAAACACCCGCATGGGCATCTGGCTGATGGTGCTGACCACGGTCATCTTTGCCGCGCAGGATGGCATATCGCGCCATCTGGCCGAGAATTACAACGTGCTGATGGTGGTGATGATCCGGTTCTGGTTCTTTGCCGCCTTCGTGATGGTGATTGCCGCGCGCAAGGCCGGGGGGCTGCGGGCAGCGGCCAGCACATCGCAACCCTTGATGCAGGGGTTTCGCGCCGTGCTGCTGGTCGCGGAAATCTGCGTGATGATCTATGGCTTTACCCTTTTGGGCCTGATCGAGGTGCATGCGGTCTTTGCCTGCTATCCGCTGTTGATTGCCGCCCTATCCGGGCCGGTTCTGGGCGAGCGGGTGGGCTGGCGTCGGTGGCTGGCGATTGCGGTCGGGTTCATCGGCGTGCTGATCATTCTGGAGCCGGGGGTGGGCGTGATCGACCCCAAGGCGGTCGTGCCCTTTATCGCGGCGTTGATGTTTGCGCTCTACGGGCTCTTGACGCGCTATGTGGCGCGCAGGGATTCGGCGGCGACGAGTTTTTTCTGGACCGGAACGGTCGGGTCGATTGCCATGACCCTCGCCGGGATATGGTTCTGGGAGCCTATGACGCCGGATGCCTGGGCGTGGATGATCACGCTCTGCATCACCGGGGCGGCGGGGCATTATACGTTGATCAAATGCTATGAGGTCGCAGAGGCGAGCGCGGTGCAGCCCTTTGCCTATCTGCAACTCTTCTTTGTCACGGGCATCGGGATTTTCATCTTTGGCGAAACGATCGAGATGAACGTGGCTCTGGGCGGCGCGCTGGTGGTGGGGGCTGGCCTCTTTACGCTGTGGCGTCAGCGCAAGGTGGGCTGAGGCGCGGCCAAGCCCTGCCAAAATTTTCATCGGCTTTGCCCTCTGAGCTTCTCAGGAGGTTTCTTTTTCGCTGCTCGATAAATTTTACCAATTGATAAAATTTCGAATCGTGGAATACTGATCCTCAGCCATCCTTGACCGGAGACAGCCATGAGAGATCGTCAACTCGCCCCCGGCATCGTCGCAGGCCGGCTTGATCCTGCCGCCTTGCAGAGCAATTTCACCGATCTGCATCCTCCGCTGGACGACCATGAGGCCCTGGTGGCAGCGGATCGCTGTTATTTCTGCCATGACGCGCCCTGCATCACCGCCTGCCCCACGTCGATCGACATCCCGCTCTTTATCCGGCAGATCGCCACCGGCACGCCCGAGGCGGCGGCCAAGACGATCCTGAGCCAGAATATCCTTGGCGGCATGTGCGCCCGCGTTTGCCCCACGGAAACGTTGTGTGAAGAGGCTTGCGTGCGCGAGGCGGCCGAGGGGCAGCCGGTGCTGATCGGGCGGTTGCAGCGCTATGCGACGGATACCCTGATGGAACAGGGCGTGCATCCCTTCACCCGCGCGGCGCCCACGGGCCGGCGCGTGGCGGTGGTGGGCGCGGGGCCTGCGGGGCTGGCCTGCGCGCACAGGCTGGCGATGAAGGGGCATGACGTCACGCTCTACGATGGGCGGGCCAAGCCCGGCGGTCTCAATGAATTCGGCATTGCCGCCTACAAGAGCACCGACAGTTTCGCGGCGCGCGAAGTGGCCTGGTTGATGCAGGGCGGCGGAATCACTTTGGAGACCGGCAAGCGTCTGGGACGGGAAATCACGCTGACGGAATTGCAGGAAGATCACGATGCGGTGTTCCTTGGGATAGGTCTGGGCGGGGTCAACGCGCTGGGACTGAGCGGCGAGGACCGCGAGGGGATGCGCGATGCGGTGGATTTCATCGCGGACCTGCGGCAGGCAGACGATCTGGCAAGCCTGCCGGTGGGGCGCGATGTGGTGGTGATCGGGGGCGGCATGACGGCGGTCGATGCGGCGGTGCAGGCCAAACTCTTGGGCGCGCTCAACGTCACGCTGGTGTATCGGCGTGGGCGCGAGCGGATGAATGCCAGCCGCTATGAACAGGATCTCGCGGCCTCCAAGGGGGTGCGGATCGTGACCAATGCAACGCCCATCGCGGTGCATGGCAATGGCGCGGTGCGCGAGGTCGAGTTTGAGTATTCCGACGACGATCTCAGACCCACGGGCGAGCGGTTTCGCCTGCCCGCCGATCAGGTGTTCAAGGCGATTGGTCAGGCGCTGGAGGGGGCCGATTTGCCTGCGCGTGATGGGCGCAAGATCGCCGTTTCGGGCCCCGGCCGCACCTCGTTGCCCGGTGTCTGGGCCGGGGGCGATTGCGCGGCGGGGGGCGATGACCTGACTGTGACGGCGGTGGCAGAGGGGCGCGACGCCGCCGAAGACATCCACGCAACCCTGATGGCGGAGGGCTGAGCCATGGCGGATCTGACAACCAATTTCATCGGCATCACATCGCCCAACCCGTTCTGGCTGGCTTCGGCCCCGCCGACGGACAAGGAATACAACGTCCGCCGCGCGTTCGAGGCCGGTTGGGGCGGGGTCGTGTGGAAGACATTGGGCGAGGCGGGGCCGCCGGTGGTCAATGTGAACGGGCCGCGTTATGGCGTTGTCTATGGTGCCGACCGCCGCGTTCTGGGCCTCAACAATATCGAGTTGATCACCGACCGCCCGCTGGAGGTGAACCTTGAGGAGATGCGCCGGGTCAAGCGGGACTGGCCCGACCGCGCGCTGATCGCGAGCCTGATGGTGCCGGTCAACGAGGACGCCTGGCGCGAGATATTGCACCGGGTCGAGGATACCGGCTGTGATGGGGTCGAGCTGAACTTCGGCTGTCCGCATGGCATGAGCGAGCGCGGCATGGGCAGCGCGGTGGGGCAGGTGCCGGAATATGTGGGGCAAGTGGCGCATTGGTGCAAGAAACACTCGAACCTGCCGGTGATCGTGAAGCTGACGCCCAATATCACCGATATCCGCAAACCTGCGCAGGCCGCCAAGGACGGCGGGGCGGATGCCGTGAGCCTGATCAACACGATCAATTCGATCACCTCTGTTGATCTTGATCTCTTTGCACCTGAGCCCACGATTGACGGGCAAGGCGCGCATGGCGGCTATTGCGGGCCTGCGGTGAAGCCCATTGCGCTGAATATGGTGGCCGAGATCGCGCGCGATCCCGCCACGGCGGGCCTGCCGATCAGCGGCATTGGCGGTGTCACCACTTGGCGCGATGCGGCGGAATTCATGGCGCTGGGCGCGGGCAATGTTCAGGTCTGCACGGCGGCGATGACCTATGGGTTCAAGATCGTGCAGGAAATGATTTCGGGCCTCTCGCAATACATGGATGACAAGGGGTTCACGTCGGTGGACCAACTGGTCGGGCGGGCGGTGCCCAATGTGGTCAATTGGAAGGATCTCAACCTCAATTACGTGACCAAGGCCAAGATCAATCAGGATGACTGTATCAAATGCGGGCGCTGCTATGCCGCCTGCGAAGATACCAGCCATCAGGCGATTGCGATGTCAGAGGATCGGGTCTTTACCGTCAAGGATGACGAATGCGTCGCCTGCAACCTCTGCGTCAATGTCTGCCCGATCGAAGGCTGCATCACGATGGAGCGGATGGCGGCCGGCGCGGTCGATCCGCGCACCGGCGAGGTGGTGCGCGAAGAGTATGCCAATTGGACCACGCATCCCAACAATCCGGGGCGCTGTGCCGCGGAATAGGCGGATCAGCCCAATCCGCCGGTGATCGGTGCCGCGCTATCCCGCGCGGCGCGGCTGAGGGCGCGATGGTAGAGATGGCGTGCCCAAAGCTGCGTGAGGGGCGCGCGCTCTGAAGCGGTAGCTGGTCGGCTGATACAGGACACGCCCGAGGGATAGATCGCACCTGCGCGTAGGCCGGTGTGCCAATGGCTCTGGATCAGGCACTCGACCGGGCGGTCAAACGTCTCGGTCAGGTTGAGGAGGTGGATGGCCGCGTCGCGCGCGATCATCTGCACCGGGCAGAGCGGCGCGCTGACCAAGGGCAGGCTGAGCACAGCGCCGCCGTTGGTGTCGATCAACCGGGCGGGGCCACGGATCGCCTGAGTTTGAAACCGGATATAGCCCAGATCGTCGATGTGGTCGCGCGCGAGCGCGAGGGCGCTTGGGAACACGGCCGGATCAAGCGCTGCGTCTTGCTCGACGATCAGGCCGTAATCGAGGTCGCGGCGCAGGATCTCGGCCCAGATCTGGCGATGGCTGAGAAAGCGGGCAATCTCGGGCGTGGTGAGGGGAAAGGGGTAGGCGGGGGCGAAAATCCGCGTGCCGACCGTGGCCGAGAGCGTGGCGGAGGAGAGAGCCGAGCCCTCGACCTCGGGCCAGAGGTCGCCCTCCAGCCCGCAAGTGTCAAGGATATGGCGCGCCCGCTCGCGCTGCGTGGCGTCACGCGCGCCGTGCAGGGCAAAGGCGCGCCCGATCACGCGGTCAGGCGCCTGGGGTCCAGCCCGAGACGGATTTGACCTCGAGGAAGTCCTCGATGCCCCATTTGCCGCCTTCGCGCCCGTGGCCCGATTGTTTCATGCCGCCAAAGGGCGAGCCTGCGCCGCGCGATTGGCCGTTCATTTCCACCATGCCCGAGCGCAGGGCGCGCGCCAGACGGTTGGCTCGCGCCGGATCGCCAGTCTGGACATAGTTGGTGAGGCCATAGGGCGTGTCATTGGCGATGCGCAGGCCGTCCTCTTCGGTGTCGAAGGGGATGATCGACAGGACCGGGCCAAAGATTTCCTCGCGCGCGATGGTCATGTCGTTGGTGACATCGGCAAAGACCGTGGGTTTGACGTAAAAGCCCCGGTTGAGCCCGTCAGGCCGCCCGGTGCCGCCTGCGACAAGCCGCGCGCCTTCGTCGATGCCCTTTTGGATGAGGTCCTGAATCTTGTTGAACTGGACCTCGTTGACCACGGGGCCGATATGACGACCGGCCTCGTTGGCCGGGCCGACGGTGATCGCATTTGCGGTTTCTGCTGCGATTTCAACGGCCTGGTCGTAAATCTCGCGCTGCACCAGCATCCGGGTGGGCGCGTTGCAGGATTGGCCGGTGTTGTTCATGCAGCGGATCACGCCGCGCTTGACCGCCTTGTCATCGGCATCGGCAAAGATCAGGTTGGCCCCTTTGCCGCCCAATTCGAGGCTCACGCGCTTGAGCGTGTAGGCGGCGGATTTGGAGATGATGCGCCCGGCGCGCGACGAGCCGGTAAAGCTGATCATGTCCACATCGGGATGCGCGGTCAGTTGGCTGCCCACGCCGACACCATCACCGTTGACGAGGTTGAAGACGCCCTTGGGCAGGCCCGCCGCATCGACGATTTCGGCAAAGATAATGGCGTTGAGCGGCGATTCCTCGGAGGGTTTCAGGATCATGGTGCAGCCTGCGACAAGACCGGCGATGACCTTGAGCGTGACCTGGTTCATCGGCCAGTTCCACGGCGTGATCATGCCCACGACGCCCACCGCCTCGTGGATGATGCGGTCGTTCGGCGCGTGATCGCCAAGCGGTTCGTCAAAGGCGAAATCGCGCGCGGCGGCGATGAAATTGGCGATATGCCAGCTTCCGGCGCCCACTTGTTGTTCGCGGGCCATGTCGATGGGGGCGCCCATCTCGAGGCTGATGGCCTGTGCGAGATCCTCGGCGCGGGCCTTGTAGGCCTCTAGAATTTTCTCAGCATAGGCAATGCGGTCCGCGGGGGGCGTCGCCATCCACGCGGGGAAGGCCGCCTTGGCGGCGGCGACGGCGGCATCGGTATCGGCCTGACCGCCCAGAGAGATCACCGCGCAGGGCTCTTCGGTCGAGGGATTGATGACCTTGTGATCTTTTGCCGCGAGGGGGTTGACCCAAGCGCCATTGATGTAGAACTGACGTTTCTCGATCATGGTATTGACCTCCAGTGATTTGGCGGCACTCTGTCAGGGGTAATGCCGGGCTGCAAGGTTTGAAATAGGGCGTTTTGGGGCGATTTGATCAAATTTCTGGGCCCCCAGGCGGAAATCAGGAAAGGATAGGCTATGGGCCTTCGAATCAATGATGTGATCCCCGATCTGACGGTGGAAACCGATCTGGGCACGATTTCGCTGCATGAGTGGATCGGCGACAGTTGGGCAATTCTGTTTTCCCACCCCAAGGATTTCACCCCGGTTTGCACCACGGAATTCGGCGCCGTCGCGCGGTTGGCCGAGGAATGGGAGAAGCGCGGATGCAAGGTGATCGGCGTTTCGGTTGACGGGGTCGAGGACCATCGCAAGTGGAAGGGCGATATTGAAAAGGTTGCTGGCAGTGCGGCGGGATTCCCGATCATCGCCGATGCGGGGCTGGTTGTGTCCAAGGCGTTCGACATGCTGCCCGCCGAGGCCTATCTCCCCGACGGGCGCACACCCAACGACAGCGCCACGGTGCGCTCGGTCTTTATCATCGGGCCGGACAAGCAGTTGAAGCTGAGCATGACCTATCCGATGACGGTGGGGCGCAATTTCGCGGAAGTTCTGCGCGCGCTCGACGCGCTTCAGACCTCGTCGCGCAATGGCGTGGCGACACCGGCGGATTGGACCGTGGGGCAGGATGTGATCATCCCCGCCAGCCTGAGCGATGCCGATGCCGAGGCCAAGTTTGGCAGTTTCGACAAGGTGTTGCCGTATCTGCGCAAGACCAGTTTGAAGGGGTAGGTTGGTCTTGACTCAAGGTTAACCCCAAACTCCCCGCGCGGAATCAAGGCGCGGTAGCGCCGCCGCGCAGCGCCCGTCCGCCCCACCGGGCGGGCGCTTTTGCGACGTTTCAGTCTCCTGAAAACGCGGACGTGTTTGGCAGGAATTAAGTGCGTGCCGGGGCCGTTTCAGCGCCCACCCGGCGGACGGGCACCGCGCGGCTTCTCGCTCGGATTTAGCTCATGATTCGGCCTCACCCCAGCCGCGCAAACACCGCCATCTGGCTCGCCCCGCCCAAGGCTGGGTGGGTCTCGCCTATGTCGTGGCGTCGGATGCTGTAGCCATGCCGCGCCGCCACGCCCTCAGCCCAGCCTTGGAAACGGGTGCGGTCCCATTCGAAATGATGCCCTGGATGGCGAAAGCGGTGGGCGGGCACGCCCAGCACCGGGTTGAATTCGGCGTTTGGGGTGGTCACGATCACATGGCCGGGGCGCATATCGGCAAAGAGCGCGCGTTCCAGCCGGTTGAGATCGGCCAAGGGCAGATGTTCGATGGTCTCCACAAGGCAGGCGCAATCGTAGCCGCGCAGTTTGGCATGTGCGGCGGTCATGGATGCCTGCGCCAGCTGCACCTTGGCCCGCGCCTCGGCGGGCAGGTCCGCTAGTCGCGCCTGGGCCTGCCGCAGCGAGGCCAGATCAATGTCGATCCCGGTCAGGCGGGTAAATTGGGGCACGCGCGCCAGACGCAAGAGAAGATCGCCCGCGCCGCAGCCCAGATCAAGGAGTGTGCGCGCGCCCGTGTCCTGCACAGCGGCGCAGACGGCCCTGAGGCGGGCGTCATGCAAGGCGGTGGTCATGGTGCGGCCCTCTCGGGTTGGCGGCGTCGCAGAACGATGTGCCATGCGCGACAGGCAAAGGCCAGAGCCGCGCGGGTCTGCAAGCCCCATGGACAGTTCCGGTCGAATTGCCATAGCGTTCGGCAACGAAGAGAGCGAGGATGCCATGAGCCGGCGCAAACCCTTTGAGATCGGTGGCGTTTCTGTCGAGGCAGGCACGCGGGCGCGAGTGGATATTCCCGTCAGCACGCTGTCCAACCACACGCCGGTCAATCTCTCGGTCGAAGTGATCCACGGGCGGCGGGCGGGGCCGGTCCTGTTCGTGTCGGCGGCGATTCATGGCGATGAGGTGATCGGGGTCGAGATCATGCGCCGGTTGCTCAAGGCGACGCCGCTGATGTCGATGGCGGGGACGCTGATGGCAGTGCCGATCGTCAACACCTTCGGGTTTCTCAATCACAAGCGCTATCTGCCCGACCGGCGCGATCTGAACCGGGTGTTTCCGGGGGTGAGCGAAGGATCAATGGCGTCGCAGCTGGCGCATATCTTTATGGATCAGGTGGTGCGGCGGGCGGATGTGGGCATCGACCTGCATTCGGCGGCCATCCACCGCACCAACCTGCCGCAGATCCGCCTGACGCCGGGCAATACGCGGCTGGAAGAGCTGGGCCGCGCCTTTGGCGCGCCGGTGATGATGGAGTCGAAGCTGCGCGATGGTTCACTCCGCATGGCCGCTGAACAGGCAGGTGTGGACGTGCTGCTCTACGAGGGGGGCGAGGGGCTCCGGTTTGACGAATTCGCGGCGCGGGCGGGGGTCAGCGGTATCCTGCGGGTGATGCAGCATCTGGGCATGATCGGGGCCAAGGGCGTGCCGCGTGCGCGCGGAGTGCCGATCCGCGCCGCACGCTCGCGCTGGTATCGCGCGCCGCGCGGCGGGCTGTTTCGGGGCTATCTGCCTGTGGGTGCGGCGGTACAGCCGGGCACGGTGCTGGGCGCGGTGGCGAATGCCTTTGGCGATATCGAGACCGAGGTGGTGGCCGATGTGACGGGCATCATCATCGGGCGCACCAATCTGCCGGTGGTCTATGAGGGTGACGCGCTCTGCCATGTGGCGGAGACGCCGCGCGCCGAGGCGGCGGCGGGGGGCATCAGCGCCCATCTCGAGGCGGCGGCCCTCTTTGACGAAGACGAGATCATCTGAGCGGCACCGCCGCGTTGCGAGGCGGTGGTTGATTTGAGTATTTGAACCAAGAAGAAGCGCAGGCGCGGTCCTGGTCTCTCAGCTTTGGGGCCAGTCGTTGATGATCTGCATCGCCTCATCCGCGGTTTCGACGAATTGGAAGAGGTCGAGATCCTCGGCGCTGATCGTGCCGGCCTCGGAGAGGGCCTGCCAATTGATGATACCCTGCCAGAAGGCCGCGCCAAAGAGCAGGAAGGGCACGCGCTTCATCCGGTCGGTCTGAATGAGGGTCAGCGCCTCGAACATCTCGTCGAGTGTGCCGAAGCCGCCGGGAAAGACGCAGATGGCGCGGGCGCGCATCAGGAAATGCATCTTGCGGATGGCGAAGTAGTGGAAGTTGAAGCAAAGGCCCGGTGTGACGTATTCATTGGGCGCCTGTTCATGCGGCAACACGATGTTGAGACCGATCGAGGCCCCGCCCGCATCCGCAGCACCACGATTGCCCGCCTCCATCACCCCCGGACCGCCGCCGGTGGCGATGACATAGTCGCGCCCGTCGCGGGTGAGGGATTTTTCGGTCATCAGCCGCGCGAATTTGCGCGCCTCGTCATAATAGCGTGAGAGATCGGCAAGGGTTTTGGTGCGCGCCGTGTCCTTTTGCGAGGGTTCGGGAATACGCGCGCCGCCAAAGAGCACGACGGTGCTCTGGATGCCGTGTTCGTTGAGGGCCATTTCAGGCTTTAAGAGTTCGAGTTGCAGGCGCACGGGGCGCAATTCGTCGCGGCACATGAAATCGGGATCGGCAAAGGCCAGACGGTAAGCGGGGGCCCGCGTCTGGGGCGTGTCCGGCACCATTTCGGCGGTAGAGCGGTCGGAGCCTGCGTCGCGGAACTGGCTGAGGCGGTCGTCTTTCATTGCGGGCGATCCTTGCTTTCGGTCTTTGGGATCAGGAGTATAGGGTTTGACCCATCAAGAAAAGGCAAAGAGGTGTGAGCGATGGCATGGCAGGAGCGGATTTCCGAGGCGGGGGCGCGCATTGCCGCGCATGTGCGGCGCACGCCGGTGATGCAGGTCGAACTGGCGGGTGTGCCCGTCGCGCTCAAGCTCGAGCAGATGCAGCATACCGGTAGCTTCAAGGCGCGCGGCGCGTTCAACACGCTCTTGCAGACGGCCGTGCCAGAGGCGGGGATCGTCGCCGCCTCGGGCGGCAATCACGGCGCGGCGGTGGCCTATGCGGCGGCGAGATTGGGACACCGCGCGCGGATTTACGTACCCGAGATTGCGGGCCCGTCCAAGATCGCGCTCATCCGTGCCCAAGGGGCCGATTTGCAGGTGGTGCCGGGGGCCTATGCCGAGGCAGCAGCGCGTGCCGCCGAATGGCGCGTGGCAACCGGTGCGATGGAGGTGCATCCCTATGACGCTGAGGCGACCGTGGCGGGGCAGGGCACGGTGATGGCGGAATGGGAGGATCAGGGGCTGGACGCGGACACGGTGCTGATTGCCGTGGGCGGTGGCGGGCTGATTGCCGGGGCCTTGGGCTGGCTTGGGGCGCGTCGCCGGGTGGTGGCGGTCGAGCCGGAAACCTCCTGCGCGCTGCATGCGGCGCTGGGGGCGGGTGCGCCGGTGGATGTCGAGGTGTCGGGGGTGGCGGCCAATGCGCTGGGCGCGCGGCGGATCGGGGAGATCTGCCTTGGTCTCGCGCAGGCGCAGGGGGTGCAAAGCGTGCTGGTGCGGGATGCCGCCATTCTCGAGGCGCAGGCGCTTTTGTGGCGGGAATTGCGGCAGTTGGTGGAACCGGCGGGGGCCACGGCGCTAGCGGCGCTCTTGTCGGGCGCTTATCGACCTGCGCCGGGGGAACGGGTGGCGGTTCTGATCTGCGGTGGCAATATCGCGCCTGATCCGCTGGCATAGGGCACGAGCACCACGCGCGCGCCGGACAAGAGCGCCTTGGCGGGCCGGTCCGCAAGCGCCACGGCGGCCAGCGTCATCAGGACACTGGCCGCCGCAATCACGATTTCAAGCGTGCCGCGCAAGGGCGCTTAGCCTTTGCCGACGATGTTATGCTCGGGGCCGAAGGGGAAGCCGGTGATATTTTCGGCCCCATCCGCGCCGATGACCAGAATGTCATGCTCGCGGTAGCCGCCGGCGCCGGGCTGACCCTCGGGGATCATCACCATCGGCTCCATCGACACGACCATGCCGGGTTTCAGCACGGTGTCGATATCCTCGCGCAGTTCCACGCCCGCCTCGCGGCCATAATAGTGGCTCAGCACGCCGAAGCTGTGGCCATAGCCGAAGGAGCGGTATTTCAGCAGGTCCCACTCGCGATACATTTCGTTGAGTTCGATGGCGATATCCATGCAGCGCGCGCCTGGCTTCATCAGTTCCAGCCCGCGACGGTGCACGGCCACGTTCTTTTCCCAAATGTCGAGGCTTGCATCGTCCACATGATCGCAAAAGAGTGTGCGCTCAAGCGCGGTGTAATAGCCAAAGATCATCGGGAAGGTGTTGAGGCTGAGGATATCGCCGGATTGTACGACGCGGTTGGTCACGGGGTTATGCGCACCGTCGGTGTTGATGCCCGATTGGAACCATGTCCAGGTGTCCATGAGTTCGACGAAGGGGAAGGATTTGGCAATCTCGCGGATCATCGCATTGGTGCCCGCGATGGCCACCTCATGTTCGGGCACGCCCGCCTGAACCGCCCCGGCCACGGCATAGCCGCCGACGTCGCAAATCCGCGCGCCTTCCTTGATGAGCTTGATCTCTTCGGCGGATTTGGTGGTGCGCATCCACATCGAAGGCTGGCTCACGTCCACCAGTTCGACGCCGGGCAGCGCATCCTGCAAAAGCTGGCGATAGTCGAGCGAGACATGGTCAAACTCGATGGCGATGCGGCGCGCGCCCTTGGTCAGGCCCTGCACCGCGCGATAGAAATTGTCGCGCCGCCAGTCGGTATAGGTGACATTGCTGCCGAAGGTCCGGCGCCAGGGCTGGCCACCGTCGATACCTGCGGAAATGGTCGTCGCGTTCTTTTGGTCAATGACCATGCCGTATTTGCGGCCGAAATAGCAATAGAGCCAGCCTGAATAATAATTGATGCAGTGATAGGAGGTGAAGAGCGCCGCATCGACGTTGTTATCGGCCATCCAGACGCGCAATTCGTTCTGGCGGCGCGCCATTTCATTGTCGGAAAAGGGCGAAAAATCCTTTTCCCCGTTGTGCCATTGGGTCACGTGCAGCATGTCGTCAAGCATTTGGGTCTCTCCTCACTGGCTTGGATTGCTATCCGCTACCAGCAAAGAGTTCTCGAACAAAATTAATAGCTTTGATTTGAGAATAAGAAATAGAAATAACTATTAGCTGCGCGCATGGGTCGGTTTGCGAAAGGCGCTGACGCCTTCGGTGATCTGTTCGATCAGTTTCAGCGCGGCGTCAGAGGCCTTGATATGTTTGTAGAAGAGGCCGACGTGCAGATTGGCGAGCGGCGGAAATCCCTCTTTGGGTGAGAGGACGCGCATGCCGGGCAGCAGCGTCTTTTTGGTGAGCGCGGTCACGCCCATTCCGTCGAGGACCGCGTTCTGCACCGCCGTGATGCCGGGGCTCTCGAAGCAGATGCGCCACTCGCGCCCTTCGGTATTCAGCGCGTCGATCATCCGCTTGCGGTAGAAACAACCCTTGGGGTGGGCGATGATCTGGACCGGCTTGTCGAGCGAGAACTGATAGTCGCGCCCGCAGACCCAGAAGGGGCGTTCGGACCAGTAGAGCGAGACATAGGGCGCGGGCATCGTATCGGTGATGGCGATGGCCAGGTCCAACTCGTCCACATGCAGCTGACCCAGAATATTTCGGCTCCAGTCGCAGCGAATGTCGAAGGTGACGTCGGGATTGGCGTGGGCGAAATCCGCGATGATGCGCTGGAAATACCCAATTGCGTAATCGGTGGGCAAACCCACCCGCAACGTGCCCATGAATTGGGCCTCGTGCAGGTTGGCGACGGCGCGATCATTCAGGCGCAGCATCTCGCGGGCATAGCCGATGAGGGCGTGACCCTGCGCTGTCAGTTCCAGGTTCTTGCCCTTGTGATACAAGAGCTTGGCGCCGACGAGATCCTCTAACCGTTTGATTTGCAATGAAATAGCAGGCTGGGTGCGGCCCAGAACCTGACCGGTTTCGGTATAATTGCCAAGGTCCACCACCGTGACAAAGGTGCGGATCAGGTCGGTTTGCAGGTTCACGAATTGGCGCACGATTAAGAATCCTTATTCAATCATTGCTACTATGAATTATGCGCATGACACAAGCTGTTCTAGGGTCTGTCAATCCGACAAGAAAGGCGATGACATGGCCCAAGATACCGTTTTTGCAGCAGAATTACCCTGGCCCGAGTATCAGCGCCGGGTGGCGCGGGGGTCTGTTCCGATTCTCATCCCGCTTGGGTCGATGGAGCAGCACGGTCATCATATGCCGATGCATGTCGATGTGCTCTTGCCCACGGAATTCGCGCGGCGTGCGGCGGCAGAGGTGGGCGGGCTGGTGGCGCCGCCCTTTACCTATGGCTACAAGTCGCAGCAGAAATCCGGCGGCGGTAATTTCTTTCCGGGCACGACCAGCCTTGATGGTGCGAGCCTTGTGAATGCGCTCAAGGATGTGATCCGCGAGTTCGCGCGCCATGGCAATCGCCAGATCTGCATCGTGAATGGCCATTTCGAGAATTCCTGGTTCATCGCCGAGGGTATTGACCTTGCGCTGCGCGAATTGGGCTGGTCGGGCATCCATGACACCAAGGTCGTGCTGCTGTCCTATTGGGATTTCGTCGATCAGGCCGCGATTGCCAAGCTCTATCCCGAGGGGTTTCTGGGTTGGGATATCGAGCACGGCGGGGTGTTGGAAACCTCGCTGATGCTGCGGCTCTATCCGGACCTCGTATCGCTGGAACGGGCCGTGGATCATGCACCCGCGAGTTTCCCGCCCTATGACGTCTACCCGCCGCATCCCGACTGGACACCGGCAAGCGGCACGCTGTCCTCGCCCAAGAATGCCACGGCGGAGAAGGGGGACATCCTGCTGGACGTCTGCACGCGCGGCATTGTCACGGCGCTGCGCACCGAGTTCGCCACGCGGAACCGTGTGGCCGCCGAATAAACCCTTTTAATCAAATAAAAATACCTGCCAACATGGAGACCCACATGACCCTGAAATCCCCAACCCGCCGCCACCTTTTGAAAATGACCGCCGGGGCCGCGCTGGCCACGCCCTTCCTGTCTATCCGGGCGGCGGCGCAGACCGTCAACCTGTCGATGCTGGCTTGGTATGGCCATGCAGAGCCCGACATCGTGGGCGCCTTCGAGGAAGAGAACAACGTCAAGTTTACGCCGAAATACTATACCGGCGGCGACAATATGCTGGGTCTGATCGCGCAATCGCCCGCGGGCACCTATGATGTGATCCTGTCGGACGCGGAGTATGTGCAGCAGTTGAACGCGGCAGGCTATATCGAGCCGCTGGATGCCGCCGACTATGCCTTTGACGATTTCTACCCCGAGTTCCAGAAATTCCCCGGCCATTGGCAGGGCGACACCCTCTATTCCGTCATCACGCGGTTTGGTTTTCTGGGGGTGGCGCATAACACCGATGTGCTGAGCGAAAAGGACGCGGCCAGCTATGCGGTGTTTTCGGATTCCCGCGTGACCGGCAAGTTGGGGCATTTCGATTGGCATCTGCCGAACCTCGGGCAAATGAGCCTCGCGGCGGGCAATGCGTCGGCCTATGACATTGACGAGGCGGGCTGGGACAAGGTGCAGGAGGCCACGATGGCGCTGCGCGGTCAGGTCGGCGGGTTCTTTGACTATGGCGGCACGTTCTCGTCGCTCAATGACGGGCAGATGCTGGCCTTTGCCGGGATCGGAGACTGGATCACCGGGGTCTTGGAAAAGAATGGCACCAAGGTCCGCACCACGATCCCCGAAGAGGGTGGGTTGCAGTGGACAGAGTCCTTTTCGATCGGCAAGGGCACGCAGAATTACGACATGGCGCGCAAGTGGATTCAATGGATCACCTCGGCCGAAGGACAGGCGAAATCGGCCGATATGGCGGCCTATCCGGCGCTGATCCCCAACAAGAAAGGCTGGGAGGTGCTGAACGCCACCAACCCCGCCGAGGCCAAGCGGCAGAACATGGTGCTGGGCCAGTATAACGCGATGGACATGATCCGCGAGGGGCGCATCCGGTATCGTCAGTTGCCCGTGCAGCAAAGCCTGGAGGACTGGAACGACTTCTGGTCCGACTACAAGGGCGCCTGACGCAAGGTCTGGCCGGGGTCTCTTTTCTCCAGACCCCGGCATCGCCCCCAGCCTCTGAGAGAGCCGTATTCCATGACCCGACCCAGCCTTTATTCGCTCACATTGGCGCTGCCGCTCTTGATCTGGCAGTTGGCCTTCTTTGCGGTGCCGCTGATCTTTCTGATCGCCATCAGTTTCTGGACCGTGCGCAATTTCCAGATGATGCCGGACCTGAATTTCGGCAATTGGGAACGTATCCTGACGCGGAGCGTGTTTTGGGACGCCTATCTGCGCACTGCCATTCTGGCCACGACAAGTGCGGTTCTGACCAGCGCGATCGCCTTTCCGGCGGCCTATGCGATTTCGTTCAAGCTGTCGGAGCGGGTCAAGCAATGGCTGATTTTCGTGCTGATCATCCCGTTCTTCACCAGCTACCTCGTGCGCATCTATGCGCTGCAAGTGTTCCTGTCTGATGAGGGCATCATCAATGCCGTGCTGGGCATGCTGGGCATCGGGCCATTTGGCATGCTCAACACCACATTCGGCACGCTGGTGGGGATGGTCACGCTCTGCCTGCCGCTGGTGATCCTGTTGCAGGTGTTCAGCCTGAATTTCGTCAATCGCGATCTGGTCGAGGCGGCACATAACCTGCGCTGCGGGCGGTTGCGCACGGTTCTTGCGGTGATCGTACCCTCGGCGCGGGTGGGGCTGGTGATTGCCGCGCTCTTTGCCTTTATTCTCTCGTTCGGCGATTTCGTGAGCCCGCTTTACCTTGGCGGGGGCAATCCACCGACGCTCTCGATCCTGATCACCGACATCACCAAATCCGGGCAGCAATGGCCGCGTGCCGCCGTGGTGGCATTGATGATGATCGGCACGCTGCTGAGCGTGGCCTTTGCGGCCATCACCTATGCCTACAAGGAGCGCGGCAAATGACCGGCAATGACAATCGTCTGATCAATGGCGCGCTGAAACTGCATATCGCGGCCTGCGTGCTGTTTATCTTTGCGCCGATCCTCGGGAGTTTCGTCTTTTCGCTGAATTCGGACCGGTTCCCGTCGCTGCCGCTGGGCCAGTTCTCGACCGAGTGGTATCGGCTGATCTGGGAGGACCCGTTTGTCTGGGCCGGATTTTTCAACACCGTGATCGTTGGGCTGATCGTGGCGGTGATTGCCACGGTACTGGGATTTGGCGGGGCCTATACGGATTTTCGCTACAACTTCTTCGGCAAGAACGTGTATCTCGCGCTGGCGCTGTTGCCCCCCACCATTCCGGTGGTGATCATGGGGCTTGCGATGCTGGCGTTCCTGTCGCGGGTGAACCTCTCGGGTAGCGCGATTTCGATCATCATCGCGCATGGGGTGATGTGCAGCCCCTTTGCCATGGCAATCATCCGCCTGCGCCTGTCACAGATGGACCCGGATCTCGAGGCGGCATCGTGGAACCTGGGCGGCAATGAATGGGCAACGCTGCGCCATGTCATCCTGCCCTTTACCAAGCCTGCGATCCTGGCCGCGCTGTTCATCACCATGGCGGTGTCATTCGACGAATTCGCGGTGGCGTGGTTCGTCTCGGGCCTCAATGAAACGCTGCCGGTCAAGATCCTCGGGTTTCTGCAGGGGCAGGTCAGCCCGCGGATCAATGCCATCGGTTCGCTCGCCTTTCTGAGTTCCATCACGCTGATCATTCTGGCGCAGATGCTGTTGCGCAATTCGACAAAGGACAGGTCATGAATATGCAAACCCAGGTAATATCCGACGCCATTGTCCGGCTGGAGGGTGTGGTCAAGAAGTTTGGCGAGTTCACCGCCGTGGAACGCGCGGATTTCGAAATCGGGCGCGGCGAGTTTCTGGCGATCATGGGGTCGTCCGGCTGTGGCAAGACGACGACGCTGCGCATGCTGGCGGGGCTCGAGGACCCGAGCGAGGGGGACATCTATCTTGATGGCCAGCGGGTGAACGGCAAGGCGACCTGGGACCGCGACACGCCAATGGTCTGGCAGAGCCTTGCGCTTTTCCCGTTTCTCACCGTGCAGGAGAATGTCGAATTCAGCCTCAAGATGCGCGGCGTGGGCAAGGTGGAGCGCGCGCAAAGGGCGCGCATATGGCTGGAAAAAATGCAGATCCTCGAATTCGCGGGTCGCAATATCTCGCAATTGTCGGGGGGACAGCGGCAGCGCGTGGCTCTGGCCCGTGCGCTGGTGACAGAGCCGAAGATCCTGTTGCTGGACGAGCCGCTTTCGGCGCTCGATGCGCATCTCAAGGTGCGGATGCAGGCGGTTCTGTCCAACCTGCAAAAGGATCTGGGCATCACCTTTGTCTATGTGACCCATTCGATGTCCGAGGCGTTTTCCATGGCCGACCGCGTGGTGATCATGAGCCGGGGCAAAATCGAACAGATCGGCACGCCGCAGGAAATCTATCATGCGCCGCGCAACCGGTTCGTGGCGGAATTCCTGGGCTCGGCCAATATATTCACCGGCAAGCTGGTCGAGAAGGCGGGGGATGTCTGGCAGGTCGAGACTGCGCATGGGCGATTTGCGGTCAAGGCCTCTCAAGCCGTTGCAAAGTCCGTGGGCGATACGCTGTCCTTTGTCGTCAGCGCCGAAAAGATGCAGATCGGTGCCCTGGGCGCAGGCGTGGCCGGTATTCGGGCGCGGGTGGTCGGCGAGGAGTTTGTAGGTGCCTCCGCCATCCTATTTCTCGAGACAGAGTCAGGTGAAGAGTTGAAGGTGCAGAAAAGTCATGGTGAACTGGCCTCTATAGATCTGCATTCAGGAAGCACCCTGACCCTGCATTGGGAGCCCGAAGCCTGTCATGTCCTGCCCGGAGAATGACACTCATGTGACGCGCAAGGCGATCGTGCCGCAAGGGGCGGCGTTCTTTGCGATCGAGACGACCAGACCCGCCCGGCATTTTGCCTTTCACCTGCTGCCGGATTTTACCTTGCTGGCGTTCAGCGCGGCGCTTGATCCGCTGCGCATCGCCAATCAGCTGGCTCAGCGCCCGCTCTATCGCTGGACCGTCACCTCTCAGGATGGGGGGCCGGTGGTCAGTTCTTGCGCCATGTCCGTCAATGTCGATCAATCGCTCGGGGGGTTCCCGCGCGAGACCGATCTGGTGGTCTGTGGCGGCACGGTGCGCACGGGCACGGGCAGCAAGGACTTGCTGTCGCTCCTGCGCCAGCACGCGCGCTTTGGCGGGCGGGTGGGGGGCATCTGCACCGGGGCGATTTCTCTGGCGCAGGCGGGGCTGCTTGAGGGGCGGCGGGCGACGCTGCATTGGGAAAACCAGCCCGCCTTTCGCGAGAAATTCCCCGAGGTCGAGGTGACGGGCAATACGTTCGAGGTGGATGGCGGGATTTTCACCTGTGGCGGCGGGGTCGGGGCCACGGACATGATGCTGGAAATGATCGAGGCGGATTATGGCCGACCTTTTGCCGATGTGGTGGCCGATATGTGCCTCTATAGCCAGCGGCGCGCAGAACGCGGGCCGCAGCGCGCCTCGATCAGCAATGCGCTGGATAGCCGCAATCCGCTGTTGGTGCGGGCGATCAAGGTGATGCAGACCAATATCGAGACGCCGATCAGCATGGACGAGTTGGCCGAAGCCGCAGGCTGTTCACGCCGCCAGATGGAGCGGCTTTTTGTCAAATACCTGCGCAAGACGCCCTATCGCTTTTTCCGCGATCTGCGGCTGGATCATGGGCGCAGCCTCTTGCGCGAAACCGATCTGAGCGTGACCGAGATTGCCATGGCCTCTGGCTTTGCCTCGCCCATGGTGTTCATCAAGACATTCCGCAGCCGCTTTGGCCATTCGCCGGGGCAGTATCGGCGCGCGGGCTGAGTGCGACAGCGCTTGTCGCCGCGCGGGTGATGTTGTCAATTGGGGCAACTGACAACAGAGGGCCGGTGATATGGACATGAATTTGGGAATGCGCCCCGAGATGCGCGCGCTACTGGCGCGGGTGGCGGCGATGGTGCGGGACGAGATCATGCCGCTCGAGGCCGAGTATCACGCAGAAATCGGCAAAGGGGATCGCTGGGGCTATACCCAACGGCAGGCCGAGATTCTGGAGGGGCTCAAGGCGCGGGCCAAGGCGGCGGGTCTGTGGAATTTCTGGCTGACCGACAGCGCACGGGGCTTTGGCCTGACAACGGTGGAATATGCCTATTTCGCCGAAGAGATGGGCAAGACCCCGATGGGGGCCGAGGTGTTCAATTGCAACGCGCCCGACACCGGCAATATGGAGGTGTTCGAGCGTTATGGCACCGAGGCGATGAAGGCAGAGTGGCTGGTGCCGCTATTGGAGGGTCAGATTCGCAGCGCGTATCTGATGACAGAGCCGGATGTTGCCAGTTCGGATGCCACAAACATCGCCATGTCCTGTGCGCGCGACGGGGATCACTATGTGCTGAACGGTCAGAAATGGTGGGCCACGGGGGCCGGTGATCCGCGCTGCAAGGTCTATATCGTGATGGTGCGCACCGGGGGCGATGAGATGCCCAAGCATCAGCGCCATTCGATGATTGTTGTCCCTGCCGACACGCCCGGTATCGAGAAACTGCGCCCGATGCAGGTTTATGGCCATGACGACGCACCGCATGGGCATATGCATTTCAAGTTCGAGAATGTCCGCGTGCCCGCCGAGAACCTGCTCTTGGGCGAAGGGCGCGGGTTCGAGATTGCACAAGGCCGCCTTGGGCCGGGGCGTATTCATCATTGCATGCGCGCCATCGGTCAGGCCGAATCCGCGCTGGAGATGATGTGCAAGCGCAGCCTCGCGCGCGAGGCATTCGGCAAGCCACTGGCACAGCTTGGGGCGAATTACGACATCATCGCCGAATGCCGGATGGAGATCGAACAGGCGCGTTTGCTGTGCCTCAAGGCGGCGTGGATGATGGATCAGGGCGATGCGCGTGCCGCTGCCCCCTGGATCAGCCAGATCAAGGTTGTGGC
This sequence comes from Roseovarius mucosus DSM 17069, assembly GCF_000768555.3. Classification (GTDB taxonomy): domain Bacteria; phylum Pseudomonadota; class Alphaproteobacteria; order Rhodobacterales; family Rhodobacteraceae; genus Roseovarius; species Roseovarius mucosus. The sequence continues at coordinate 108,993 of NZ_KN293984.1, read as the reverse complement.
CCCGCGTGTCGCCCTCAAGGTGATCGACGAGGCGGTGCAGATGTTCGGGGCGCAAGGGATTTCGCAGGATGTGCCGCTGGCGGCGATGTGGACCCATGTGCGCACGCTGCGGCTGGCCGATGGACCGGACGCGGTGCATCGCCGGCAGGTGGCGCGGGCAGAGTTGCGGAAATACACGCAGGAAAAGGTCTAAGCGTTTTCGCACAAGCCGTTCTGCGGTTAAAAACCCATCTCACGCTTTGGTGATTGGTCCGGCGGTTCCATATCCGCTTGGCTCTGATTAGCTGCGTCTTGACCACATCACACGCAAAGGAGAGGTCCATGACTGCTGAATTTCGAGTAGAGACATCGCCTGTGAGTGACGATCAGGCCACTGGTAAGGCCAAGGAATTGCTGGAGGGGGCACGCGCCAAACTTGGGTTCGTGCCGAATATGTATCGTGGCATGGCCGTCAATCCCGGCCTCTTGTCCACCTATCTGCATGGTTACGCGCTCTATCGCGAGTCGGGCAATTTCACCCCGCCCGAGCAAGAGGTGGTGTTTCTGACCGTTTCACTGGCCAATGGCTGTGACTATTGCACCGCCGCGCATTCGATGCTGGCGATCAAGATGTCCAAGCTGGGCGAGGCGCATACGCAGGCGCTGCGCGATGGCAAGCCGCTGAACGATGCCAAGCTGGAAGCGCTGCGCAAGTTCACCCATCACATGTGGGAGACACGCGGTCTGCCGACCAAGGCCGAGGCCGAGGCGTTCAAGGCCGCAGGCTATGGTGATGTGCATGTGTTGGAGATCATTCTGGCGCTGGCCGTCAAGACGATCAGCAACTATGCCAATCACGTCAATCACACCGATGTGGATGAGGTCTTCGCGCCCTTCACCGTGGATAAGACGGTGGAACCGGCCTGAGGTCTCGATGTCTGCGCCCTCAAGGCTTGGGGGCGCAGAACAATTCGTAAACCACTTCGAGCACCTTGCGCGGTCGGTCATCCGCAAGGCTGTAATAGATGGTCTTGCCATCGCGTCGCGCCGTTACCAGCCCTTCGAGGCGCAGGCGGGACAATTGCTGGGACACCGCGGCCTGACGTGCCGAAAGCAGCGTTTCCAGTTCGGTCACCGACCGTTCGCCTGACACCAGATGACAGAGAATCATCAACCGCCCCTCATGGCTGATCGCCTTGAGGAAATTGGCAGCCGTCGTCGCATTATCGACCATGCGGTCCATTTCGGCGGCGTCGAGCGTGTCATCGAGAACGGGAAGCGGCATTTTCCGTGAATCCTGATAATGATTTCTGTGTACTTAGGGCGTTTTTGCCGAATGTGCAAAAGCTGGCCGTGCCTGCGCGCGAAAAAGTGAGGCTATGTGGCGCAGAAATCGCCATCGTCCATGCCCCCCTGCCACAAAATCGAGCGATGCCCTTGCAGCCCCTTGGGCGCAACACTAAGACTCCTTTAGGAACTGACCGGCTATGGTCGGAGTGATTGACAAAGCCTGACGGCAACGGTCGGGCGCAGGACAGGCGGGCTGTAATGAAAGACCCTATGGACATCTACATGAACACCCTTGTTCCGATGGTGGTCGAACAGACCAGCCGGGGCGAGCGGGCCTATGATATTTTCTCGCGCCTGCTCAAGGAGCGGATCATTTTCCTGAGCGGCCCGGTGCATGACGGCATGTCGAGCCTGATTGTGGCACAGCTCTTGCATCTCGAGGCTGAGAATCCGTCCAAGGAAATCAGCATGTACATCAACAGCCCCGGCGGGGTCGTGACCTCGGGACTGTCGATCTATGACACGATGCAATACATCAAGCCCAAGGTCAGCACGCTGGTCGTGGGTCAGGCGGCCAGCATGGGCAGTCTGTTGTTGACAGCCGGCGAGCCGGGGATGCGGTTTTCCCTGCCCAACAGCCGCGTCATGGTTCACCAGCCCTCGGGCGGGTATCAGGGGCAGGCGACCGATATCATGATTCATGCGCGCGAGACGCAAAAGCTCAAGGATCGGTTGAACGAGATTTATGTCAAGCACACCGGCCAGACCCTGAAAAAGGTCGAAGAGGCGCTGGAGCGGGACAATTTCATGTCGCCGGAAGAGGCCAAGGCCTGGGGTTTGATCGATGAGATCGTGGCCAATCGCGACAAAGGCGACGAGGCGGCGAAGTAGAAGTAAACGTGATCCGGCCCAAAGGCGGGCCGGATATTTTCGGATTGTGGTGCCATACGGCCTGACTTAAGCTGAAGGGTAGCACAGATCACAGACGAGGCCCCGCGCGGGGCGCGCGGACGGCAGACGGCGCAGGGCCCGAAAGGTACGGAATGGCGAATAACTCAGGCGGCGACAGCAAGAACACGCTCTATTGCAGCTTTTGCGGCAAAAGCCAGCATGAGGTGCGCAAACTGATCGCCGGACCGACCGTGTTCATCTGCGATGAATGCGTCGAACTTTGCATGGACATCATCCGCGAAGAGACAAAAAGCGCTGGTATCAAGTCGAGCGAGGGGATTCCCGCACCGCGCGATATCTGCAAGGTGCTGGATGATTACGTGATCGGCCAGGCCCGCGCCAAGAAAGTTCTCTCGGTGGCGGTTCATAACCACTACAAGCGGCTGAACAATTCCGGCAAGAGCGATATCGAACTCAGCAAATCCAATATCCTGCTGATCGGGCCCACGGGCTGCGGCAAGACCCTGCTCGCGCAGACGCTGGCGCGGATTCTCGATGTGCCCTTTACCATGGCGGATGCGACAACACTGACCGAGGCGGGCTATGTCGGCGAGGATGTGGAAAACATCATCCTCAAATTGCTGCAGTCGAGCGAATACAACGTCGAGCGCGCGCAGCGTGGCATTGTCTATATCGACGAGGTCGACAAGATTACCCGCAAGTCCGAGAATCCCTCGATCACCCGTGACGTATCGGGCGAGGGCGTGCAACAGGCGCTCTTGAAGCTGATGGAAGGCACGGTCGCCGCCGTGCCGCCGCAGGGTGGGCGCAAACATCCGCAGCAGGAATTCCTGCAAGTGGACACGACCAATATTCTCTTCATCTGCGGTGGGGCCTTTGCCGGTCTCGACAAGATCATCGCGCAGCGCGGCAAGGGCAGCGCCATGGGCTTTGGTGCCGATGTGCGTGACAATGATGCGCGTGGCGTGGGCGAAATCTTTACGGATCTGGAGCCGGAGGACCTGCTCAAGTTTGGTCTGATCCCGGAATTCGTGGGTCGTCTGCCGGTCATCGCCACACTCGAGGACCTCGATGAAGATGCGCTTGTGACGATCCTGACCCAGCCCAAGAACGCGCTGGTCAAACAGTACCAGCGCCTATTCGAACTCGAAGGCGCGCAACTGAGCTTTACCGAGGATGCGCTCAAGGCCGTGGCCAAGCGCGCCATCGCCCGCAAGACCGGTGCGCGCGGCCTGCGCTCGATTCTCGAGGACATTCTGCTCGATACGATGTTCGAATTGCCCAGCATGTCCCATGTCGAGGAAGTGGTGGTCAACGAAGAGGCGGTCAATTCCGATGCCGCGCCTCTGATCATCTATGCAGAGAGCAAGGGCAAAAAGGAAGGGGCCAGCGCAGGCTGATCCCAGCCTGTTCCCTGACCAAAGATACATCAAAAAGCCCGCAACCTTCGCGTTGCGGGCTTTTTGATTTGGACCGCGTCCTGCGCTGCGGTGTTGCGGGCACTGGACCTTCGCTGTCAAATCCGCCATATCGGAAACGAATGATGTCGGAGGGTCGAATGGGCATTCTCAACACCTTGCTGCGCGCCGTTACCTGGTGGAACGGTCAGACGCTCAACACCCAGATCTACACTTGGCGCAATGGCGTCAAGGTAGGGGAGGATGCGCAGGGCAATGCGTTCTATCGCACCCGCGACGACAAGCGCCGTTGGGTGATCTTTAACGGCGAGGCCGAGGCAAGCCGAGTTGATCCCGATTGGCACGGCTGGTTGCATCACACCTACAAAGAGCCGCCGACCGACAAGCCGCTTGCGCATAAGCCTTGGGAAAAGCCGCATAGCGAAAACCTGACTGGCACACCACTGGCCTATGCGCCAGCCGGGTCCATCCGCCGCGCAGCCCCCGCAGAGCGGCGCGATTACGAGGCGTGGTCGCCGGAATAGGGACGGAAATATGTCTGAGAGTAAAACCGAGGTTCTGGTCGGCGGTGTGGTTTTGGCCGTTGCGATCGGCTTTCTGGTCTATGCGGGCAAGACCACCGGCATGACCACTGGCGGCGCGCGTGAATACCAACTCAGCGCCAGCTTCCGCAGCGCCGATGGCGTCAGCGTGGGCACCGATGTGCGTCTGGCCGGGGTCAAGGTTGGCCGGGTCACGCAGATCGCGCTCGATCCCGAGACCTATCGCGCCAAGACGATCTTTACCGTTCAAGAAGGCATAAATGTGCCCGATGACAGCGCCGTTGCGATCTCTTCCGAGGGGTTGTTGGGTGGCAATTACGTCGAGATCCTGCCGGGCGGATCGCCATTCCCGGTCGAACCGGGCTCGGAGATCGAATTCACCCAAGGATCGGTCAGCCTTGTGTCGCTGCTGATGAAATTCGTTTCGGGCAGCGACGGAGAGACAGCGCAATGAAGGCGCTCTGGCTCGGTCTTGTGCTCTGCCTTGGCGCGGGCGTGGGAGCGGCGCAAGAGGTGGCGGCAGTTGCGCAGGGTGCGCTTTTGCGCGGTCTCGACAAGATCAATGGAAGCGCGCAGGATCTGGATCTAGCCAATGGGCAATCGGGCGTCTTTGGCTCGCTCGACGTGGTTTTGGGCGAATGCCGCTATCCGGTGGGCGATCCGGCGGGAGACGCCTTTGCCTATCTCACGATTTCTGAACAAGGCAGCGGCGCGGTGATCTTTTCCGGCTGGATGCTCGCCTCGTCCCCGGCGCTGAATGCGTTGGAGCATCCGCGCTACGACATCTGGGTTCTGCGCTGCAAGACCTGACGCGGGTCGGGATCAAACGGTATCCGGGTGATGTCCGCCTCATCCTCCATCGCATCCTCCAACAGCGCGCGATACTGCCTGCGCGGGATTTCCAGCGCGCCAAGCCGCCCCAGATGCGGCGTGATGAACTGTGTATCGAACAGGCGAAATCCGCAGCGGGCGAGATGGTCGGTCAAATGTGCGAGGGCCAGTTTCGATGCATCCGTGCGCCGCGAAAACATGCTCTCGCCAAAAAAGGCCGCTCCAAGCGCCACGCCATAAACGCCGCCCACCAATTGCCCCTCTTGCCAGATTTCCAGCGAATGCCCATGGCCCTGCCGGTGCAGCGCCATATAGGCGCGATGAATCGGAGGGCTGATCCAGGTATCATCGCGGTCGGCGCAACCGCGCAGCACTGCCTCGAAATCGCCGTCGAGCGTCGCCGTGTAGCGGCCTTGCCGCATCCGGCGCGCCAGCGAGCGCGAGATATGGAACCCATCGAGCGGCAGAATGCCTCTCCGGTGCGGATCTACCCAGAACACCTCGGGGTCGTCGCGGCGCTCCGACATGGGAAACACGCCAGAGGCATAGGCCTGTAGCAGAAGGGCGGGAGTCAGGGGTGTCGTCATGGGTCTGCGTGCTGAACCAATAGCGCTTAAGGGTTTGCTATCTTTTGTCATGTTACAAGACCAAAGGCGATAGAGGCTGATGGGTGTGTGATGACGATCATGGGGTATGGGTTCAAACGTCAGGCGGACGATGACAAAACTGGCGGCCTTAACCGGGCTCAGGCACGGCATGCGTTATTGGTGGATGCTTACCGTCATGCCATTGCTGATTCGACGGTGATGCTGGTTGGGGCCGGGGATGGCACATGGTGCTATGCGCTGGCGGCGGCAGGCGCCTTGCAGGTCGTGGGGATCGAATCGGATGCCGCTCTGGTCGAGAGGTTCGGTCGATTGCCCGATGTGGGGTTGCGCGAGCGGATTGATCTGCGCTGCGCCGATCCGGTCGAGGAAATCCGATCCGAGGTGCGGGCCGGGCGGCAGTATGATGTGATCATCCTCTTTGATTTGCTCGAAATTGTGGCCGACCTGCACGATCTGTTTGGTCTGGTCCGGGAACTGGACCCGCGCCTCGTGGTGGTGGATGGCCGCTTTGTCGATACTGAGGAGCCGATTTTGTGGATCGACCGCACGCGCGAGGCAATGGCTGGTCGCGCGCGCCCGGCGCTCGTGCCGGGGCGTGGGGCGGTGGCGATGGTGGCCTATGACACCGGCTTTGACCTCGATTGGATCGATTGGTCCCAGTTGGATCCAGAGGTGAGGCAGGGGTTGGCGGATTACTATGTCGCAGGCCCCGGAATGCGCGCGAGTTTCACCCTCACCCCGGAACACATAGCATGAGTGAGTACGTCGGGTTATGATCCGCGTTCAGACGGGGATCATCGTGCCGGTGAGCAACGCGATATGCGTCTCGACCCCGTCTTTCAGCGCATGCACATCCGCCTGCACGATTACCAGTCGGCGGCCAGGCTTGATGACTCTGCCACGGGCAATCAGACGCTCGCCCTGCGCCGGGGCCAAGAGATTGATTTTCATCTCGGTGGTCAGCACCTCGGCCTCCTCGGGCATCAGGCTTAGCGCGGCGTAGCCAGCGGCACTGTCGCCAATGGCAAAGGTCAGACCCGCATGGCCAAATCCATGTTGTTGACGGCTGCCGGGTAAAATGGGGGCCTCGATCACCGTTGTACCTTTAGACAGCGCCACAAGACGGGCGCCCAAGGTGGTCATCATCGCCTGCGCAGCAAAACTGCGGCGTATTTTCTGTTCAATGTCAGGGGACATTTTCCGAGGCTTTCCCACTGTTTGTGATGTCACGTCACGTTGACAGTAAAGTGAACCGCTCTGGCGACGTTAGGTTGGACTAGAGCATTCATGCTGATAAACGCATATGAAATGGGAATGGACAAGAGTGGTACGTTGAACTGGTCAAACCTGCGCCTACATTTCGTGGACACGTTTTCATTGCTCTTCACGTCTGTCACCTTCTATGTCTGGACGTCCGCTTTGGTTTTCGCGGTCGTGGCCGGACCGTTCGGCAGCTACGATACAATGAGCTGGCCGGTCCGCACCGCCTATTGGGCGGCGGTGATCACGGCGGCGTTTGTGATCGGCTTTGCTGCGCGGGCGACCATGCGGGCGCTTTTGGCAGGGCGGCATCCGGCCCTCTTTGACCTGGGGGCCAGCTTTCTTGTCGGGATCGCTCTTGGGCCGGTGATCTGGCTCTTGCGCGGCGGGATGGATCCGGTTCTGGGCCACGAGGATTTGAGCGTGATCTCGATCACCCTCAACAGCTTTCTCATTGCCTGCGGTGTTTTCGTGGTACGGCGGCAAATCGGTGCCGAGGCCCCCGCCAGCTATTGGGCAGAGCCCGAGCCGGAGACCCCGGCGCAAACGCGGCTGCACCGGCGGCTGTCTTGCCCCCCCGACGCAGAGATTCATCGCCTGACGGCCAATAATCATTACGTCGAGGTGGCGACCAGCGCAGGGATTGAAACGCTGCGTCTGCGTCTTGTGGATGCGATTGAAGAAATGGAACCCGTGGCGGGAACCTGCACGCATCGCTCGCACTGGGTGTCTTTCGCGGCAATCAGCGGTATCGAACGTGAGAGTGGCGGCAAGTTATTCGTTATGCTCAAGAATGGCGATCGCGTGCCGGTGAGCCGGAAATATCGCCCCAATCTGGAAGATGCGGGCCTGATCGACAGTCTGGACGCTGTGTTTCAGGGGCGCTGAGCGCCGCGCGGCATCGGCACCGCATGGGTCATGGCCCCGGTCAGAACCGCCAGCGCATCGCGCCGCATCAGCCCTGTGAGCACCGCATCTTCGGACCAGAGCCCGCCGGTATAGGTGCCAAAGGCGGGTAGGATCACCCGATCACTGTCGATCAGAAAGGCGGGGCGGCTGAGGCTGCGCCCTTTGACGGCCAGCCGCACCTTGGGGTGATAATGCCCCGAGATTTCGCCGCTCTGCCCGGCCCGTGCGATATGGCGAAACGTGAGCGGCGGCACCGGTAGTTCCGCCATATGCGCGCCGCCAAGGTCGACGGGACCCGGATCGTGATTGCCCTCGATCCAGACCCAGCGACGCCCGGCCTGCAATTTGGCGATCCACAGCTTTTCCGCGTCGGGCAGGTGGCTTGCGGCGGCGCTGTCGTCGAAACTGTCGCCAAGGCAGATGACCGTCGCTGCCCCGGTGCGGCGCAGGTCGCTCTCCAACCGGGTGAGCGTGTCGCGCGTCTCGTAGGGGGGCAGGGGCGGCTCTCCCATCCGGGCACGGCGCAGCGCCTTGCCAAGATGCAGGTCAGACACGCACAGGAGATTGCGCGCCTCCCAATAGAGCGCGCCCGAGGGAAGTGCCGTCAGCTGCGTTCCAGCGAGGGTGAATTGGTATCCGTCCATGTGGCATTGGTGGCGCTTTGCCGGTGAAATGGCAAGGCCGCGCTCAGGGGGCAAGACCCGCCGCCGCCAAGAGCCGCGCGCTTTCTTCGGCCAAAAGCCGCTCTTGCGCTGCCCCTTCGACCGGCATCCGCCCCGCCTCGAGGAAGAGGGGTGCGGCAAGGGGGCTGACGCGCGCCAGCCGCCGCAGGGTCACGCGCCCCGCGACGCGCGCCAGCATTTCCTCGATCCGGCCAAAATCCACCAGCCCACGCATTGCCTCTTGTCGGGTGATGTCTAGGAGAAGGTGCTCTGGGTCATATTTTACCAGCGTGTCATAGAGAATGTCAGACGACATGGTCGCTTGTCGCCCGTTCTTGCGCGCGCCGGGGGTGTTGCGCTGAATCAGCCCGGCAATCGTGGCCGAGGCGCGAAAGGTGCGTTTCATCACCGCGTTGGACATGAGCCAACTATCCAGCCCCGCGCGCAGCGCATCGGGGGCAAAGAGGGGGGCCGCATCCGTCACCGGCTCCAGCCCCCAGATCAGCGTGGCGTAATCGGTGGCGACAAACCCCAGCGGGGCGAGGCCCGTTTCTTCCATCCGTTTCGTCACCAAGAGGCCCAGCGTCTGCATCGCGTTGCGCCCCGCAAAGCCATAGATGCACAGATGCTCGCGGGCCTCATGGCCAAAGCTCTCGATCAGCAGGCTGTCGGGTTCCGGCATCTGTGACACTTGCCGTTGCAGGTGCAGCCAGTCGCGCACAGGCTCGGGCAGATCAGGCCAGTCGGGGGCTGCCAGCATTTGCAGGATACGCGCCGAGAGTTGCGTTGAGGTCGCGAATTTGGTGCCCATATAGGTGGCAATCTTGGGCTTGCGCCCGGGATCGCGGCTGACCTCCACCACCATCTCGCGCAGGGATTCAAAGCGCACGATCTGCCCGCCGATAAGGAAGGTATCGCCGGGGGTGAGGGTGGCGGCAAAGCCTTCTTCGATCTCGCCCAAGGGCTTGCCGCCGCGTGCCCGCCGCATCCGGACCTTGAGCGTGTCGGTGTCCTGAATGGTGCCGATGTTCATGCGGATGAGGCGGGCAGAGCGCGGATCGCGCAATTGCCAGTCCCCATCGGCGCGCTGTTGCAGGCGCTGCCACTGGTCATAGGCCCGCAGCGCATAGCCACCCGTGGCGCAGAAATCGAGGCAGGCGTCGAATTCGGCGCGGCTGAGGGCGGCATAGGCTCCGGCGCCCGTCACCTCGGCAAAGAGGGTATCGGCGTTGAACGGCCCCGCACAGGCGCGGATCAGGATATGCTGGCAGAGCACGTCGCGCGGGCCCCGGCCCGCGCGCCTCGCCATCCAGATCGCGGGCGCGCACGGCGTCCAGTGCGGCGCGACATTCCACCACTTCGAAGCGGTTGGCGGGCACCAACAGCGCCTTGGAGGGCGCGTTGTAGCGGTGATTGGCCCGTCCGATCCGCTGCACAAGGCGTTTGACGTTCTTGGGTGCGCCCACCTGAATGACCAGATCGACATCGCCCCAATCCAACCCCAGATCGAGGCTGCCGGTGCAGACCACGGCGCGCAATTCGCCGCGCACCATCGCCGCCTCGACTCGCTCGCGCTGCACCCGGTCAAGGCTGCCGTGATGAATGCCGATGGGCAGCGCGTCGTCATTGGCAAGCCAGAGGTTGTGAAAGAAAATCTCGGCCTGCGCGCGGGTGTTGTGGAAAATCAGCGTCGTCTTGTGGCGGCGGACCTGATCCAGCACGGCAGGGATGGCATAGGCGGCCCCGCCTCCGGCCCAGGGGGGTGGCTCTGTGGTTGTGAGCATGGCGATGTCTGGCTCCGGCCCCGGATCGGCCGAGAGGATCGCACAAGGGCTGTTTGCATGGGCCATATAGAGCGCAAGGGCGGGCGGATCCTCGACCGTGGCCGACAGGCCCACGCGCCGCATACCGGGGCAGAGCACCTGAAGTCGGCTGAGCGCCAGCATGAGCTGATCGCCGCGCTTGCTCTCGGCCAAGGAATGCACCTCGTCGATCACGACCCGTTTCAGCCCCGCGAAAATGCGCGGCGCATCCTCGTAAGATGTCAGGAGTGCCAAGCTCTCGGGCGTGGTCAACAGGATATGGGGGGGATCGGCGCGTTGGCGGCGCTTGGTGTGAGAGGAGGTATCGCCGGTGCGATCCTCGATCCGGATGGGCAGGCCCATTTCCGTGACCGGCGTGGTCAGGTTGCGCCGGATGTCAGCCGCGAGCGCCTTGAGCGGTGAGATATAGAGCGTGTGCAGCCCGGCGTGATCGCCCGTGGCGAGATCCGCCAGCGTCGGCAGAAACCCCGCCAGCGTCTTGCCCCCGCCAGTGGGGGCAATGAGCAGCGTGGCAGGATCAGCCGCCCGCGCCAGCATCTCCGCCTGATGCGGGTGAAGCTGCCAGTTGCGGGCAGAAAACCACGTGGCAAGAGGGGCGGGCAGGGCGCACATGCCCCCTATCTAGCGGTGGGTCGTGGCAAAGCAAAGCGCCCGCTAGAGCGCCGTCCGGGCCGCCAGGCGCATGTCGATCAACCCCATGATCCGCGCAACGCCCGCCTCGGAACAGTGCCCTGTCAGCCCCGCCGCGGCCTCGGACAACACCGCATCTTCGGCGGCGCGGGCCACACTGGCCAGAAACTGCGCGGCGTAGCTCAGAATATCGGGGGTGTGATCATGGCTGAGCAGGCTTTGAACATGGTCGAGATCGTCGCGATATGCCAGCGGATCGGGATGGATCATCTCGGCCTGCACCGCGTAGGGGCCAAGAGGCCGCCGGTCGGTGGGTACATGGCGCAACACCTCTTGCTGAAAGATGCCAAGGCTTGCCACCGGTTTGAGCAAGAACCCATCGGCCCCGGCCGCGACGCGCGCGCGCCTCTGCCACGGCATCCCCGCTTGTGGCGAGGATCACGCCCACGCGCGGCACGGCGCGGGCGAGGTCGGCAATCAGATCCTCGCCCGGACCGTCGGGCAGACCCAGATCGACGATCACCACTGACGGGCGATAGACCTGCAAATGGCGGCGCGCCGAACTCAGGCAATCCGCGCGCCGGATGCGCGCGCCGCTGCGCAGGCACATCAGGCGCAGCGCCTCTGACGCATAGCGGCTATCCTCGACCGCCAGAACGGTCATGCCCATCAGGGGGCGTTGGGCGTTTGGCACGCGCGGGCGCGCAAGGCTGTCAAGATCGGTCATCGGGCGCATCCTTCTGTCACGATATCCCCGCAGCATGGCCCGGTTATGGTGAACGCAAGGTTAATGCGTGGGTTGCGTCCCCCTGTCGCTTGTCAGTTGCTGCGTTCATCCCCATAACGGGGGAAATTCATGCGAAAGGATTGCCCCATGATCGGACGCCTCAATCATGTCGCCATCGCGGTGCCGGACCTCTCCGCCGCTGCTGACCAATATCGCCATGCGCTCGGCGCCAAGGTCGGCGCGCCGCAGGACGAGCCGGATCACGGCGTGACCGTGGTTTTCATCGAATTGCCCAATACCAAGATCGAGTTGCTCTATCCCTTGGGCGAGAACAGCCCGATCCAGGGCTTTCTGGATAAAAACCCCTCAGGCGGGATTCACCATGTCTGCTATGAGGTCGAGGACATCATCGCGGCGCGTGACCATCTGAAATCCACCGGTGCGCGGGTGCTGGGCAACGGAGAGCCCAAGATCGGCGCGCATGGCAAGCCGGTGCTCTTCTTGCACCCCAAGGATTTCAACGGCTGCCTCGTGGAACTGGAGCAGGTCTGATGGGCATTACCTCGGCCATCGTGCTCTTTGCGGTGATCTGGTTCATGACGTTCTTTATCGTGTTGCCGATCCGCATCCAGACCCAAGGGGATCTGGGAAATATCGTGCCCGGCACCCATGCCGGTTCGCCCGAACATCACCATCTCAAGAAAAAGGCGTGGATCACCACCGGGATTGCCATCGTGCTCTGGATCATCATCGGCGGCACGATCATTTCGGGCGTCATCACCGTGCGCGATCTCGACATGTTCAACCGGATGGGCCCGCCCGCCGCGTCTGAGTAGCGTGGAAAATATGGGTAAAGGTGGCGGCCCCCAGGATCGGGATCAAGAGGTTCACCAGCGGCACTGAGAGCGGCATCGCCATGAGCACGCCTGCCGCCCATATGGTCAGGCGGTGTTTCTTGCGCAGGCTCCTGGCCCCCGCCCGCCCGACCCGGCGCATGGCGACCAGTTGGAAATATTCCATCCCCAGAAGATAGCCGTTCAATCCCCAGAAGATGAAGAGCGCGAAGGGCGTGAAAAGCGCATAGAGAAAGAGCGCCACGACATTGGCGCCGATGATCACGCCCAAGAAGTTGACCGTATCGCGCAGCGCCTCGCCAAAGGGAACGGATTGCGCGGGGGGTAATCCGGGATAGTGGCGATCCTCCACCGCATCGGCCACCGTGTCGAGAAACATCGAGGTGATGGCAGAGGCGACCGGCACCATCAGAAACACGGACAGCACGATCATGAGAAGGAACGACGCCCCGCTCAAGAGATCGCCCACCCATGTCACCTCGCCCAAGAGCGGCAGAGTGGTGGTGTCGCCCACCGTCGCCTGAATGAGCCAGAGCACACCGGCATAGGCCGCAATCAAAAGCGCAAGCGTCAAACCGACGCCGAGAAACAGCACCTTGCGGAATCGCGGATCGCCGATCTGGCCCAGGGCCTTGAAGAAACTGGCGAAGATCATTCCGAAACCCAAGTCGTGATGCTGTCAATCTCGGGGCGCGGACGCTCGGGCGGGGCGGCGCCTTCGGTGCCGATGTGGATGAATCCGGCGATACGCTCGTGATCCGCCAGCCCGAGGGCTGCGGCGGCGAACCCCCGGTCATGGCTGGGCCAGCCGCTCAGCCAGTTGGCCCCCCATCCCGCAGCGAGCGCGGCGTTCAGGAGGCCGAGACAGACACAGGCCGCCGAATAGGTTTGTTCGATGGCCGGGATTTTTTCCGAGGGTTTCGGGCTCTCAATCACCGCGACCGCCAGATGCGCGTCTGCGAATTGCGTTTCGGCCTTGGCGATGTCCTCGGGCGACTTGCCCAGCCGCGCGCCGGCCTGCGGCACGAGCCCCGCCAACCGCACAAGTGCCGCGCGTTCCAGCACGATCAGGCGCCAGGGTTCCAGCTTGCCATGATCGGGCACGCGGGTGGCGGCGGTCAGAAGCGGGCGCAGCGCGTCACGGTCCGGGACCGGCAAGGCAAGCGTCTTGGCCGGGCGCGAACGGCGTGAGAGCAGGAAATCGAGAGCGGCGGGATTGGGCGTTGGCATCGGTGTCTTTCTCTTGCAAGGCCCCCCACATGTCGGCAAGCCTGCGCCCGTGGTCAAGCCCCGAAGCGGCGATTCCTGTTGGATGGGCGCGCGTCGGCAGGTATTGCAATGGCATGGACATCCCCGATCTCAGCGCGCTGGCCCAGCCCGGCACCACCATCGCCCTGCGCGTCACCCCAAAGGCCGCGCGCAACCGGATCGTCGCGGAAGAGGGCGGGCTGCGCGTCTATGTCACCACCGTGCCCGAGGATGGCAAGGCCAATGCCGCCGTTGTCAAATTGCTGGCCAAGGCGCTCGGCGTGCCGAAATCGCGCCTGACCCTGCTGCGCGGTCACACCAGCCGGGACAAGGTGTTTCAGGTCGATTGACGCTTGCCCGGCATGCCCGCCACCTGCACCCGCGTGCCCCAGCCCACGCAGCTTTCGGTCAAGGGGGCGGGCAGGGGGCGGTCGGTAAAGACCTGATCGACATCGCGGATAGACCCAAGCCGCACCGGCGCGCTGCGCTGGAACTTGGAATGATCCGCCACCAGAAACACCTCGCGCGAGCGGTTGAGCAGGGTCTGGCCCACAACCACCTCCTGAATGTCGAAATCCAGCATGTCGCCATCCTCGTCCAGCGCGGAACAGCCCAGGATGGCATAATCGAATTTGAAATTCTCTATGGTGCGCGCAGTCAGATTGCCGACAAGGCCATTGTCAGAGCGCCGGAGCGCCCCGCCCGCCACGACAATCTCGCAATCCTTGTTGGCGAGCAGGATTTGCGCCACGTTCATGTTGTTGGTGACGACCATCAGGTTGCGGTGATCCATCAATTCGCGGGCCACTGCCTCGGTCGTGGTGCCAATGTCGAGAAAGACCGAGGCATCATGCGGAATGGCCGCCGCACAGGCGCGGCCAATCGCGGCCTTGGCAGGCTCGTTCAGGCGGCGGCGTTCCTCGTAGAGAATGTTCGAGACACCCGACGGCAGGATCGCGCCGCCATGGACGCGCTCCAGCTTGCCTGCGTTGGCCAGTTCGGTGAGGTCGCGGCGGATGGTCTGGACAGTCACGTCAAAGCGTTCGGCCAGATCCTCGACCGTGACCTTGCCTTCGGCGCGGGCGATTTCGAGAATGTCGGGTTGGCGAAAGCTCTGGGACATGGGCGGCCTTGATTGGTTGCGGGTTCGATTATGTTCGTTTTGCCGCGCGCTGCAAGCAAAGCCTCCGCTGCGCTGCGGCGAAGCGGGCGAATCGCGGCGGTCACGGGTGGGGTGACGTCACGTCAGGCTGAAAAATGCGTTCGTTCGCGCCCGCGCCCGCGCTTGGACCTGAGAAATGATGAATGAAATCAAAGAGCGCATGAGTAAAAGAAACAAAACGAACATTCATTCTTGACCTATGCGGTCAAAAAGTGGTTCGTTTGCGCTCATCTTACGGTGGGAGGGGCGCGTGTCGCAGGACCGCGAGGGCACAGTGATCGACCTGTTCGTCATCGGCGGCGGCATCAACGGCTGTGGCATCGCGCGCGATGCGGCGGGCCGGGGACTGCGGGTTGAACTGGCCGAGATGAACGATCTCGCCTGGGCTACATCGAGCGCTTCGACCAAGCTTTTCCACGGTGGTCTGCGCTATCTCGAATATTTCGAAATCCGGCTGGTGCGCGAGGCGCTGATCGAGCGGGAAACCCTGCTGCGCGCCATGCCGCATATCAGCTGGCCCATGCGCTTTGTGCTACCCTATCACCGCGATATGCGGTTCGAGGGCGAAACGCCCACCTCGCGCATCCTCAATCTGGTGATGCCCTGGATGAAGGGGCGGCGGCCTGCCTGGCTGATCCGTCTGGGACTGTTCCTGTATGACCATCTCGGGGGCCGTAAAATCCTGCCTGCGACTGCGACGCTCGATCTGCGTGCGGGGCCTGAAGGCGCGCCGCTCAAGGACAAGTTCACCCGCGCCTATGAATATTCCGACTGCTGGATCGAGGACAGCCGCCTTGTCGTGCTCAACGCCCGCGATGCCGAGGCGCGCGGTGCGCGCATCCGCACCCGCACCCGCGTGCAATCGGCCGAGCGTGTGGGCGATCTGTGGCAGGTGACGCTCAAGGATCAGGAAACCGGCGCGACAGAGGTGGTGCAGGCGCGCGCCCTCGTCAATGCCGCCGGACCTTGGGTCAAGGATGTGATCTCGGGCACGCTGCGCCTCGACTCTGCCGAAGGGGTGCGGCTGGTGCGCGGTAGCCATATCGTGACGCGGCGCCTGTTCGATCACGACAAATGCTATTTCTTCCAAGGTACCGATGGGCGGATCATCTTTGCCATCCCCTATGAGGGCGAATTCACCCTGATCGGCACCACCGATGCCGAACATGGGCAGGCGGATACGCGCCCCGAATGCACGCCGGAAGAGGCCGAGTATCTCTGCCGCTTTGCGTCGGAATATTTCAAGACGCCCGTGACACGCGCCGATATCGTCTGGACCTATTCGGGCGTGCGCCCGCTCTATGACGATGGCGCGAAATCCGCCACCGCTGCCACCCGTGACTATGTGCTTACATTGGCCGAGGGGTCGGGCGCGCCGCTCTTGAACATCTTTGGCGGCAAGATCACCACCTATCGCAAACTGGCCGAGGCGGCGCTGGCCAAGTTGCGCCCGTTCTTTCCGGATGCTGGTGCAGATTGGACCGCGGGCGTCGCCCTGCCGGGGGGTGATTTCCCCGTTGACGGGTTCGACCGGCTGACCGAGAGTCTGCATAGGGCCTATCCGTTTCTCACGGAGCCATGGGCGCGGCGCCTGGTGCGCGCATACGGCACCGAGGCGGTGGATATTCTGGGCGAGGCGCGCGAGGCCGCCGATCTTGGCCCCGATTTCGGGGCAACCCTGACGGGGGCCGAGGTGCGCTGGCAGATGGACCACGAATACGCCCGCGCTGCGGCGGATGTGGTCTGGCGGCGTACCCGTCTGGGCCTCAAGATGACCGAGGCGCAGATTGCGGCGCTCGACGACTGGATGCAGCAGGAGCGCGGGCTTGATCGGGCCGCCCCCGTGGCTGCCAAGGGATAAGGGAGGATACGACCGCATGGCGCTGACACTCAAGGGGGTATCGAAACGTGTGAACGGGCAGGTGCATATTCACCCGACCGACCTCACGCTCGAGGCCGGCACGATGAACGTGCTTCTGGGGCCAACCCTCTCGGGGAAAACCTCGCTCATGCGGCTGATGGCGGGGCTCGATGTGCCCGCGACGGGCCGTATCCTGTGGAACGGCGCGGATGTCACCGGAATGCGCGTGCAGGATCGCCGCGTGGCGATGGTCTATCAGCAATTCATCAACTACCCTTCGATGACCGTCTATGACAACATCGCCTCGCCCCTGCGGCTGATGGGCAAATCCAGCGCCGAGATTGACGCGGCGGTGCGTAAAACCGCCGATCTGATGCAGCTCTCGCCGATGCTGTCGCGCAAGCCGCTGGAGCTTTCGGGTGGTCAGCAACAGCGCTGCGCGCTGGCCCGCGCGCTGGTCAAGGAGGCCGGTCTGGTTCTGCTCGATGAGCCGCTGGCCAACCTCGATTACAAGCTGCGCGAGGAACTGCGCGCGGAAATCCCGCGGATTTTCGAGGCGGCGGGCAGCATCTTTGTCTATGCCACGACCGAACCCGAGGAGGCGCTGCTTCTTGGCGGCAATACCGCGACCCTCTGGGAGGGGCGTGTCACGCAATTCGGCCCAACGCCGCAGGTCTACCGCCAGCCGCGCGACGCCACGACCGCGCGCGTCTTCAGCGATCCGCCGATGAATTTTCTGACCGTGCAGAAATCCGGCACGCGCATCCTCTTTGGTGATGGGCAATCGGCGGCGGCGCTGGGCAGCATGGCGGGACTTGCCGATGGCACCTATACGGCGGGCTTCCGGCCCAACCACCTGGAACTGGACCGGCATACGCCTGATGCGCTGAGTTTTGACACACGCCTCAACGTGACCGAGATCACCGGGTCCGAAACCTTTGTGCATCTGGATCACCATGGCGAGCGGTGGGTGGGTCTTATCCATGGGGTGCGCGACCTGAAACTGGGGGCCGCACTCCGGGTCTATCTCGATCCGGCGCATGTCTATGTGTTCGGGTCGGATGGCGTGCTGGTCGCACCAGCACCCTATGCAGAGGCGGCGTGAGGGGGAATCATGGCCAAGATCACGCTGGATAATCTCGCGCATAGTTACCTCGCCCGCCCCGCGTCCGAGGCGGATTTCGCGCTCAAAGAGCTGAACCACGTCTGGGGCGATGGCGAGGCTTATGCCCTCTTGGGCGCGTCGGGCTGTGGCAAGTCCACGCTGCTCAACATCATTTCGGGCCTCTTGCGCCCAAGTCAGGGCCGTATCCTGTTCAACGATCAGGATGTCACCGATCAGGCCACCGCCGCGCGCAACATTGCGCAGGTGTTCCAGTTTCCGGTGGTCTATGACACCATGACGGTGCGCGACAATCTGGCCTTTCCGCTGCGCAATCGCGGCGCGCAGCCCGCCTATATCGCCGAGCGGGTCCAGACCATCGCCCGCATGATCGGGATGGAGGCGGAACTGGGACGCAAGGCGCGCGGCCTTACGGCGGATGCCAAGCAGAAGATCAGCCTTGGCCGCGGCATGGTGCGTGAGGATGTCAACGCGCTGCTCTTCGATGAGCCGCTGACAGTGATCGACCCCCATATGAAATGGGAGTTGCGGACGCAGCTCAAGGCGCTGCATCACGAGTTTGGCCATACGATGATCTATGTCACCCATGACCAGACCGAGGCGCTGACCTTTGCCGACAAGGTCGTCGTCATGCACGATGGCCGCGTCGTACAGATGGGCACGCCGCAGGAGCTGTTCGAGCGGCCAGAGCACACATTCGTGGGCTATTTCATCGGCTCGCCGGGGATGAACCTGCTCGATGCAGAGGTTTCCGGCACCAAGGCCGTAGTGCAAGGCGTCGAAATCCCGCTTGGGGCCGACTATGCCCGCCCCACGGGCCGGGTGCAGATCGGTGTGCGGCCCGAATTTGTGCGCCTGACGGCAGGGGCAGAGGGGCTGCCCGTGACCGTGCGGCGGATCGAGGATGTGGGCCGTCACAAGATCATCCGCTGCGAATTGGCCGGGGTTCAGATCAACGCCATCGCCGCTGAGGGCGCGCTGATTTCGCCCGACATGACGCGCGTCACCTTCGATCCGGCCGCGATCAATGTCTATGCCGATGACTGGCGCGTGACACCGAAATCTCAGGCGCAGGAGGCCGCGTGATGGACAAGACCGTCAATCAAAAGGCATGGTTCCTTGTCCTGCCCGTCCTTCTTCTCGTGGCGTTCTCTGCCGTCATCCCGCTTATGACCGTGGTCAACTATTCGGTGCAGGACACATTCGGCAACAACCAGTTTTTCTGGGCGGGGCTGGAGTGGTTCGAGGAAATGCTCGCCTCGGAACGGATGTGGGACGCGCTGCAACGGCAGGCGATCTTTTCCGCGATCATCCTCGCCATCGAGGTGCCGCTGGGCATTCTGGTGGCACTGAACATGCCCAAGCGCGGCATCTGGGTGTCGGTCTGCCTTGTGCTGATGTCCTTGCCGCTCTTGATCCCGTGGAACGTGGTCGGCACCATCTGGCAAATCTTTGGCCGGGTCGATATCGGCCTTCTGGGTCATACTCTGGCCGCGCTGGGCATCGACTATAACTACACGCAGAATGCGGGCGATGCCTGGGTCACGCTCATCGTGATGGATGTCTGGCACTGGACCTCGCTGGTGGCCCTTCTGGCCTATGCCGGGCTGCAATCCATCCCCGATGCCTATTATCAGGCCGCCAAGATTGATCAGGCCAGCCGCTGGGCTGTGTTCCGCTATATCGAATTGCCCAAGATGACGGGCGTTTTGATGATCGCCATCCTCCTGCGCTTCATGGACAGTTTCATGATCTATACCGAGCCTTTCGTGGTCACGGGGGGCGGTCCGGGCAATGCGACGACGTTCCTTTCGATCGACCTCGTGAAAATGGCGCTGGGACAGTTCGACCTCGGCCCTGCCGCCGCCTTCTCGATCATGTATTTTCTCGTAATCCTGCTGATTTCATGGGTGTTTTACACAGTCATGGTCAATCTCGACAAACGGGAGGGCAAGTGATGGCCGATTTGACCGCCGCACGCGGCACCACCCGCAGCTTTGCCTTGCCGCGTATCAACGTGGTGATGGTGCTTTACCTCGTGTTCCTGCTCTTGCCGATCTATTGGCTGGTAAACATGAGCTTCAAGACCAATGACGAGATACTTGGCGCATTCTCGCTCTGGCCGCAGAGCCCGACGCTGGCGAATTATGCCACCATCCTCACCGATGCCAGTTGGTATATGGGCTATGTCAATTCGCTGATCTATGTGGTGATGAACACGGTCCTGTCGATTGCCGTGGCCCTGCCCGCCGCCTATGCGTTCTCGCGCTACAGCTTTCTTGGTGACAAGCATCTGTTCTTCTGGCTCTTGACCAACCGCATGGCCCCGCCTGCGGTCTTTGCCCTGCCGTTCTTTCAGCTTTATTCAAGCGTGGGCCTGTTTGACACGCATATCGCCGTGGCGCTGGCGCATTGCCTCTTCAACGTGCCCTTGGCTGTGTGGATTCTGGAAGGGTTCATGCGCGGCGTGCCCAAGGAGATTGACGAGACCGCCTATATCGACGGCTATTCCTTCGGGCGGTTTTTCGTCAAGATCTTCATGCCGCTGATTGCATCGGGCGTGGGCGTGGCTGCGTTCTTCTGCTTCATGTTCTCATGGGTGGAACTGCTCTTGTCGCGCACGCTGACAAGTGTGGATGCCAAACCGATTGCGGCCACCATGACCCGCACCGTGTCAGCAAGCGGTCTGGACTGGGGCGTGCTCGCGGCGGCGGGGGTGCTGACCATCGTGCCGGGGGCCTTGGTGATCTATTTCGTGCGCAATTACATCGCCAAGGGCTTTGCCCTGGGGAGGGTGTGATGGCTGTTCTGCTCGGACTGGTTTTGCTTGGCATCCTCGTTTTCGCGCGCGGGTCGCTATGGGCGGCAGGAATGGTGGGAAAGACGCTTTACGTGGTGGTCGTGGTTTTCGCGATCGCCCTGACGCTGCTGCTGGCGATCGAGCGGATCGAAGGAATGGGGGAATACTGACGATGGATCTGTCTTGGATGGCTTGGACACTTCCGACCGCGATCTTTTTCGGGGTCATTGCGACGCTGCTCATCACCTTCACGGTGCTGGCGATCAAATTCCCCGAAACCCCGCGCGTCGGTATCCTCAGAATCGAGACGACGCGCGGCGATCGTCTCTTCATCACGCTTCTCGGCTCGGCCTTTCTCAATCTGGCCTGGCTCGGAATTGTCGGCGCGAACCAGCCTTACGCGCTGATCCTCTGCCTGATCTATGCCGCGGCGGTGTTTCGCTGGGTTTAGACCGGGATCAATCACCAACAAAGTTCACCTAGGGAGGGAAACCATGAACTTGCGAATGAGAACAACCACCGCGCTGGTGTCGCTGGGCCTGATGGCCACGCCCGCCTTCGCCGATATGGAGGCGGCAAAGGCGTTTCTCGATGCGGAAATCGGCGATCTGTCCACGCTCAGCCGCGCCGAGCAAGAGGCGGAAATGCAGTGGTTCATCGACGCGGCCCAGCCTTTTGCCGGCATGGAAATCAAGGTCGTGTCGGAAACCATCGACACCCACAGCTACGAATCCAAGGTGCTGGCACCCGCCTTTACCGCCATCACCGGCATCAAGGTCACGCATGACCTGATCGGCGAAGGCGATGTGGTCGAGAAACTGCAAACCCAGATGCAGTCGGGCGAGAACATCTATGACGGCTATGTCAACGACAGTGACCTCATCGGCACCCATTGGCGCTATCAGCAGGTGCGCAACCTGACCGA
Source organism: Roseovarius mucosus DSM 17069 (assembly GCF_000768555.3). GTDB lineage: Bacteria > Pseudomonadota > Alphaproteobacteria > Rhodobacterales > Rhodobacteraceae > Roseovarius > Roseovarius mucosus. Next base: position 87,429 of record NZ_KN293984.1, on the reverse strand, counting down.
CTGGATGGCAGGCGAGGGCGCGGATGTGACCAGCCCGACGCTCGACATCGACGATTTCGTGGGCCTCTCGTTCACCACCGGCCCTGATGGCAAGGTCTATCAGCTCCCGACCCAACAATTCGCCAACCTTTACTGGTTCCGCTACGATTGGTTCAACGACGACAAGAACAAGGCCGATTTCAAAGAGAAATACGGCTATGATCTGGGCGTTCCGGTGAACTGGTCGGCCTATGAGGACATCGCCGAATTCTTCACCGGGCGCGATCTGAGCCACCTGGGCGTCGAGGGCGAAGTCTTTGGCAACATGGATTACGGCAAGAAAGACCCCAGCCTTGGCTGGCGCTACACCGATGCCTGGATGTCCATGGCCGGGATGGGCGACAAGGGCGAGCCGAACGGCCTGCCGGTCGACGAATGGGGCATCCGGGTGAACGAGAATTCGCAGCCCGTCGGTTCCTGCGTCGCGCGTGGCGGGGCCACCAACAGCCCCGCCGCCGTCTATGCCGTGACCAAGGCGATCGAGTGGCTTCAGAAATATTCGCCCCCCGCTGCCGCTGGCATGACCTTCTCCGAGGCAGGCCCGATCCCGGCGCAGGGCAATGTCGCGCAGCAGATGTTCTGGTACACCGCCTTTACCGCCGCTTCCGTCAAACCCGACCTGCCGGTGATGAACGAGGACGGCACGCCCAAGTGGCGCATGGCCCCCTCGCCGCACGGCGTCTATTGGGAAGACGGCATGAAAGTGGGTTACCAGGATGCCGGGTCCTGGACCCTGATGAAATCCACCCCCGTGGACCGCGCCAAGGCCGCCTGGCTCTATGCGCAGTTCGTGACCTCGAAAACCGTGGATGTGAAGAAGGCGCATACCGGCCTCACCTTCATCCGCGAGTCGACCATTCAGCACGAGAGCTTTACCGAGCGTGCGCCGAAACTGGGCGGTCTTGTGGAATTCTACCGCTCGCCCGCGCGCGTGCAGTGGTCGCCCACCGGCACCAACGTGCCTGACTATCCGAAACTGGCACAGCTCTGGTGGCAGAACATCGGCGACGCCATGTCGGGCGCCAAAACCCCGCAAGAGGCGCTTGATGCGCTCTGCTCCGATCAGGAGCGTGTGCTCGAGCGGCTTGAGCGCGCTGGTATCCAGGGCGACATCGGCCCCAAACTCAATGAGGAAATGGACCCCGCGCATTGGCTGAGCCAGCCCGGCGCGCCCAAGGCCAAGCTTGAGAACGAGGACGAAGAGCCGGTCACCATCGCTTATGACGAGCTGATCAAGTCCTGGCAATAAGCCAACCGATCCGGGCCGCCTTGCGTGCGGCCCGGCGCGAACCCATACTGCGGTCGCCGCCCAACGGTGGCGGCCGCTTTTTCTATCTTTGCCGCGTTCAGGATCACAGCCATGTCCCACATCCTCGCCATTGACCAAGGCACCACCTCGAGCCGCGCGATCCTGTTTGACGAGGGCATGCGGATCACGGCCACGGCCCAAGAGGAATTCGCGCAGCATTTCCCGCAATCGGGCTGGGTGGAGCATGATGCCAATGACCTGTGGTCTACCACCGCAGGCACCTGCCGCGCGGTGATCGAAAAGGCCGGTCTGACCGGCGCGGATATTGCCGCCATCGGCATCACCAACCAGCGCGAGACAACCGTGGTCTGGGACCGTCACACCGGGCAAGCCATTCATCGCGCGATTGTCTGGCAGGATCGGCGCACGGCGGACTATTGCGCCGAGCTGCGCGCAGCCGGGCACGAGCCGATGGTGGCAGAGCGCACGGGCCTTTTGCTCGATCCCTATTTTTCCGGCACGAAACTGCGCTGGATACTCGATCATGTTCCGGGCGCTCGGGACCGCGCCCAAGCGGGTGATCTGCTCTTTGGCACCGTCGACAGTTATCTCATCTGGAAACTTACCGGCGGTCGCGTCCATGCCACCGACGCCACCAATGCCGCGCGCACCCTGCTCTATGACATCCGCAAGGGACGCTGGAGCGCCACGATTTGCGACCTCCTGGGCATACCCATGCAGATGCTGCCTGAGGTGCGCGACAGCGCCGATGACTATGGTCACACGCGCGCCGATCTCTTTGGTCGCGAAATCCCCATTCGCGGCGTGGCGGGCGATCAACAGGCCGCAACCGTCGGGCAGGCGTGTTTCAAGCCGGGGATGCTCAAATCCACCTATGGCACCGGCTGTTTTGCCCTTCTGAACACTGGCGACACGCCGGTTGTCTCGCAAAACCGGCTGCTGACCACCATCGCCTATCAACTGGATGGCAAACCCACCTACGCGCTCGAAGGCTCGATCTTTGTCGCAGGCGCCGTGGTGCAGTGGCTGCGCGACGGGCTCAAGATGATCCGCCACGCAAGCGAAACGCAGCCCTTGGCCGAACAGGCCGACCCAAATCAAACGGTCGTTCTGGTGCCTGCCTTTACCGGGCTGGGCGCGCCCTATTGGCGGCCCGAGTGCCGGGGCGCGATCTTTGGCCTTACCCGCAGCACCGGCCCTGCCGAGCTTGCGCGCGCGGCGCTCGAGAGTGTGGGGTTCCAGACCCGCGATCTCTTGCGCGCGATGCGTGATGACTGGGCCGGACACGGGGCCGACGCGGTTTTGCGCGTGGACGGGGGAATGAGCGCCTCTGACTGGGCGATGCAGTTCCTCTCAGACATTATCGACGCACCGGTGGACCGGCCGGAGGTGCTGGAAACCACGGCGCTCGGGGCGGCGTGGCTGGCGGGGATGCATATCGGACTTTATCCAAATCAGGCCGGATTTGCCGAAACCTGGGCGCTGGAGCGACAGTTTCTGCCCCAGATGTCGGCGGATCTGCGCAGCACCAAAGTCGCAGGCTGGGCGCGCGCGGTTGAGGCGACACTCGCCTTTTAGCTGTTTGCACGCAGGGCGAGGGTTACATTGGCTCACGAGAGATTTTACTCTCGTGACACGTCTTATGTTGTGATCAAGGCCGTCAAAGATTAGGTTGTATACAAAGTAATGTATTTCTCTATCCCTCGAGGAGTTCCCATGACCCCCCCGGTCAGCGTCATTGTCCCGGCCCGAAACGAGGCGCAGACCATCGCCCGCGTGGTGTCGGTTCTGGCGGATATGCCGGATGTGGGCGAGGTTGTGGTGATCGACAACGGCTCGACCGATGCGACAGCGGACTTGGCGCGCGGGGCAGGTGCTGTGGTCATCTCAGAGGCTCAGACCGGCATGGGCCATGCAGTGCGCGCGGGCATCGCCGCCGCGCGCCATGATTGGGTGATGAAGGTCGACGCCGACCTCGACCGGTTCGATACAGATCTCTTTGCCCGTATGCCCGCCGCCCGCGCCGCCGGTGTGGGGCTGATCAAGGGGGCGTGGCACGACCCCGCCGACAACATGCCGATGACCCGCCTTTTGGTGCGCCCTGCGCTGCGTCAGATGTTTCCGGGCCTTTCGCACCTGCGCGCGCCCAACTCGGGGCTTTATGTCTTTGACCGGTCCCTCATCGCCTATAACGGTCTGGCGACCGATTACGCGGTCGATCTTGATATCATGCTGCGCGTGCACGCGGCGGGGCATTCCGTGGCCGAAGTGGATATTGGCCGCATTGTCCACGACACCCGCGATGTCACGCATTATAATGGCATGGCTGAACAGATCTTTGCGTTCTTCCTCAGCCGTCAACCCCGGATGCTGACCCGAGAAATGGCCGTGCTGGCCCAGGACGGCGCACAGGTGATCCATCATGCGCTGGGGGCGATCGGTCATCGACTTGCGGCAGGGGTCCGCGTGACAGTCTATCTTGAGGATATGACAGGCCTTGGATCGCCCGAGCTGTGCGATGTGCTGGCTGCCTATCCCACCGCCCGGGTGCTACCACTCGACGACGCTTCGGCCTTTTCTAGCCATGTCAATGCTACCGGTCTTTGCGTGCTGGCCCCTTATCCACGGGCGGGCGGGGGCGCGGCGCTGTCTGAGGCGGTTGCGCTCTTTGAGGCCAATCATCACCATCTGCCGGGCGCGCTCTGGCTCATGCCGGTGCATGACAGCGGACGTGAGATCACTGGTTTCGCACCCGACTTGCTGCCCGAGGTGGCGGATGGGCTGGCCCTCAAACAAGCGGCATTCGAGGCGTTGGGGGCTGCCGTCCCGCCACCTGCCGGTCTTGGCCGGGAGCTCTTTCAGAGCTATGCGTCTTTGCCCGATGCTCTGCGTCCGGGCTATGGGCCGGTCGCCAGCCAGCGACAGCCCTCCGTCGGCAACTTCTAGAACAGGCGATTGCGCATCGCGCCCCGACACCCCTGACACATCGTCATCAGCGGGGTGTTTTCGTCGTTCTCACGCGCCCTTGAAGTTCACTTCGCCTTCATGTTCCAGCGCGCGCTCCTGCGCCTGCTTGCGCAGGGCGGAGTTCTCGCGATGGCGGCGGCGCAGCCGGCCATACTGTCCGATGGCCACCGCCAAGAGGATGATCGCCCCGCCGGGGATCAGGCCCGGCCCCGGGTCTTCGCCCAGCATCACCATCGCAATCAGGATCGCCGCAAGTGGCGAAAACGACGTGGCCAGCGATACATCGCCCGAGCGCGCGTATTTCAACCCGAGCGCCCAGGCGAACTGCCCGCCGATCACCACGATCACCGCATAGATCCAGACCCATTGCCAGACGACCGGGTGAAGCACATCTTGGAAATGGTTCGGGCCAAAGAGATAGAGCGCAACAAAGAAATAGAATGTCGTGCCCACGGCGGTGCGATAGATGGCGAAAATGCCCATCGGAATACCGCGCAGGCCCATGCGCGCGATCAGCGTCGAGGCGATATAAGACAGCGTGGCCAAGAGCGCGCCAATCTCGCCCTTGCCGAGGTCGAGCGTGGTGCCCTCATTGTTCATCAGGATCATCACCGCCGCCCCGCAGAGCGCCACCAGACCGGCGACAAAGGCCCACGGCTCGAATTCTTCGCGCAAGAGCAACCAAGCCGCCAGCACAAAGAGTGGCGGCTCGATCCGCCCCATCAGCACGACATTGGTCACGGTCGTATGTTCCAGCGCGTAAAAGAACAGCCCCGGCGTCAGCGCCGAGGAAAAGAACGCCGAGAGCGTGAGGATGACCCAGTGTTTCTTGGTCAGCGCGCGCAGGTTCTCCCATGTCCAATCCCGCCAGAACATGATGATCATCGGCACCATCGACATGAGCGAGCCGACAAACAGCAGGTTGCAATAGGTGATGACATTGCGCCCCATCACGCGGTTTTGCGAACCGATATCGGCAAGCAGCGAGACGAGCGAGTTCGACGAGGCATATATCAGCACCGCCACCCAAGCGAGCGTGGCCCCCATCATGACCTTTGAGGCATCTGGAACGATCTGCGTGCTGGCGTGACTCATGGCGTGCTCCTGAACCGCGATGCTGAACCTTGCCTTTACATTGCGCCGCAACTGAGAAAAGGGCAATGAACGCCCACGCACAGCCGGTCACGTTCCACTGAAGGCCGCGAAATATTGTTTCAAAGGCGCCGCGCGCGTCACGCTTGCGTGCGAAACTGTGAAATTCCACGTGATTTCGGTTGTAAATCGCGGCGTGGGGGGCAAGTTTGCCCAACACCGGGCCCCGTGCCTCCTGATCCCCAAGGGACCTTTAGATGACCGCCCTCTCTGAAACACCCCGCTCCGGCTTTGTCACCATCTTTGATGACACCTATGATCAACCCGACTGTCGGGCCTATTTCCGCATGATGGACAGGCTGGGCTATCGCAATCAGCATCACGCGGTCGCGGCCTTTCGGGCAGGGCTGGCCGAGATGATGCGCCTGCGCGGTCTTGATCAGGCGCGGATCGTGGATTTCGCCAGCAGCTATGGCATCGTTTCGGCGCTCTTGGCGCATGATCTGAGCCTGGCACAGGTTTTTGCCCGCTACCGGCAACCCGAATTCGACAGCGCCAGCGCGGACGAGGTGATCGGCTGGGATCGTGACTGGCTGGCGTGGCTGCGCCGCCCCGCGCCCGTGCTGCATGTAACCGGCCTTGACGTGATGCCCAATGCGGTGGCTTACGGGCGCGCGGTTGGTCTCTTTCAGGCCGGCTATGTCGAAAACCTCGAGCAGGCGTCTCCATCCCCGGCGCTTGCCTCCGACCTCGCCCGCTGTGACATGATCGTCGAATGTGGCTCTGTGGCCCAACTCATGCCGCGCGCGCTCGACCGGATGTTGGCGGCCTGCGGCCCGATCAAGCCTTGGGTGATGACCTCGCCTATCCGGGGAAATGAACGCCCCGAAGCGGCCGAGGTGCTGCGCGCCCATGGCCTTGTGGTCGAGCGTCTGCCGATCTCCCCCTTCATCCACCGCCGGTTCGAAAGCCCCGAGGAACAGGCCCGTGCTATCGCCAATGCGCAGGCCGCAGGGCATGACACCGAGGGTGTGGAAACCACCGGTCATTTCCATGCGCAAATTCTCCTGGCCCGTCCCGAGGTGGAATGCACCAACCCCGCCGACTGGCCGCTGCCCCTTGGCGCACAGCCCATGGCGGACAGCGATCCTGCATAAACCGTTGTCGGGCCATGCGCCTGCGGCTATCATCGCGCTGTTGCGCACAGCCCTTTTCTTGATCTGCCCGGACCTATTGCAGGATTGACCCAGAATGCCCCCTTGTCCCACCCCTGTCAGACCCCATGCGCGCAACCCATCGCGCAGGAGCTGAGGTTGTGCGCGGACTGGGGTTTCTCACACTTGCCGCCTCGATCTTTTGCGGCTTTGGCGCAGGCCAGATTGGGTTGACCCTGCTGGGGCGTGGGGCCGTGCCGCCCCAGCCCGTGCAGATCACCGCCGCCTTGGCCGCTGTCGAGAATGCCGCAGAAGCGCCCTTGCCAGAGAGCTGGCCCCCTGTCTTTGACCCTTATGTGCCAGATCCGCCCAAGGCCCCGACCATTGCCAAGAAGGTCGAGAAATACCGCCTCGTCGGGTTGGTCGCGGGGGGCGAGAGTGGCTGGGCCATTCTCACCGCGTCGGATGGCGACCGGCTGGTGCGCGCAGGCGACCGGCTGATCGGCGGTGAAACCGTGCTTGAAATCGCTCCTGATGGGGTTTGGATCGAGCGTGCCACAGAGCGGGTTCTGATCGCCTTTGAGGAAACGCCCGACGAAATGATGGCCCGGATGATGGTCAATGGCTCCGTGCAGGAAGATGAGGCCGAAATTCCGGCCAGCGCCTTTTCCGGCAGCGATTTGCGCCGTGTTCTGGGGCGCGCGGGCAGCGTGCGGATGGTCACGGTTGGCAGCAACGCAAACGAGGTCTTTCCCGAAATTTTATGGGTGCGCGAAGGGCAGGTTTACGACCTGATCGGCCTGCGTCGTGGCGATCTTGTGCTGCGCGTCAACGGTTATTCTGTTTCCGATCCGGAAACGCTGGTGAACGCCAGACAGCTTTTGGCAGAAGCCGATGAATTCGCTGTTGAAATCATGCGCGGTGGTCAACGGCGCACCATTTCCGTGCGGATCACCGGGCGCAGCTAGGTACGATTTTTTGCGTCCCCCCCTTTAAATCGAAAATTCATAAACTATTTACTATCCACGGCTGTATTTGTTTCAGTTTCCGGTCATCCCGGCGAAATAAAAAATCATTTATTATCAGCAGTTTGAAACCTTGCTTCTTGCAAATCCGGCAAATGAAGTAACATTACGGCCCGCTCACGAAAATGTTATCGTTGTTCCACGCAAGATTTTGTGTTGAGCTAGCAGTGTCAGGCGCGTCATTTTGGCGCTCTTGACGTTACTGCCAATGTCAATAGGGCGCGGTTTTGTGCGCTGAACGGGGAGCAATTGCTCAAATCTATTAACCCAAAATCTGCGGATCACTGATCCGCGCGGGCCAAACATTACTCACCTCTACCGGCCTGTAATCTCTCGCATATCGAGTTCGCTCGAAACTGACATAGGGCGGCCTGAACGGTCGCTGACTTACAGGGGCTCCGGCCCTCCTTTCTCGCGGCATGTCTGGCGCGGGGTTGATGGCGTCATGTCTGGAGCGTGGCGCTGGTAATTTTCGCAAGCTTTTTCTGCTGGAGGACAAAGCATGAAACGAAGAGACGCATTAAAGCTCGGCCTTGGGGCTGCGGGTGCCACTGTGGCGGCATCGCAGGCCGGAGCGGTCGAGATCGAGCAGTGGCCGGACAGTGCCGCGGAAGGGTTGCCGCAAACCGGCCTGGTATTCCCCGACACTTTTGAGCCGAGCATTGTCGTGCAATCAAGCCCGGCGGTCGAGCCATTCACGGCCCCGCTGAACATCATGCCGATCGCGCAGCCGGTCAATCCCAACACCTACGACCCGCCGATCGAGCCCGAGCGCCACCAGCGCTTTGACGATTTCCCGCCGCAAAAGCATTACGAAGAAGTGATGACCGAATTCCGGTGGAAGTATCACTGGCAGCCCCCGTATGGCGACGGCACCGAGGGCGTTGTCGGGCGTGCTGGCGATCCAGACGTCGGGTCCTGGCACTGGGGCTTTAACGGCATCACGCCGGGTGAAACCTATCACGCCTATTACGGCGAGCCGGTTTTCCTGCGGCGCAACAACCTGCTGCCCACTGTGGGTGCCGGCAATGTGACCTTTGCGTTGCCCTCGCCGACCATCCACCTGCACAACGGCCATACCGCGTCCGAGTCGGACGGTATTCCGCAGGACTTCTTCAATCCCGGCGAATTCTGGGATCACCATTACGCCAACATCCCGGCTGGTACGCCGTTCAATTGGGATTACGACAACCCCGAGATCATGAATACCCTGTGGTATCACGATCACCGGCTCGATTTTACCGCCACCAACGTGTATGCGGGCTTTTCGGGCTTCTACCTGATCTTCGACGAGCGCGATTCCAACAACGAGCGGGATCGCAATCCGCGCGCCTTCCGTCTGCCCTCGGGCAAATATGACATTCCGCTGATCCTGCACGATGTCATGTTCCAGCCCAACGGTCAGGTGATCTGGGACTTCTTCTCGCCCGATGGTGCGTCGCCGCATCCCGAAGCGCGCCCGGCACCTGTCGAGGTCGGCAACTCTCAGGGCACGCCCGATACGTTCGACTCCAACCGCCTGCAATACACCACGCAGGGCATGACGGGCGACAAGATCACGGTCAACCGGATCATCCAGCCCTATCTCGATGTGGACCGTCGCAAGTATCGCTTCCGTTTCCTCAACGGCGGCCCGTCGCGTCTCTATCGTCTGGTGCTTAAGGTCGTGCCGAAGCCCGGTCGTGGCGAGCCCTATTTTGACGACTTCATCGTGCTGTCGAATGACGGCAACCTGCTCGAGGCCCCGCTGGTCGAACCCAAGATCGACCTCTGGATCGCCAACCGCTTTGACGTCATCATCGACTTCTCGAAGTACAAGAATGGCGACAAGGTCCAGGTCTGGAACGATCTGGAAATCCGCGGCGATGGTGCAGGTCCGACCGGCTTTACGCTGGAAGGCGAGAACATGATGCCCGTCATGGAATTCCGTTGCAAAGGCCGCAAGAAGCCCGATCCGTCGCGCGTTCCTGCCACCATGCGCAAGCTTCCGGAAATCCGCATGTCCGAAGTCCGCCGCAAGCGCCTGTTCGTATTCGACTACGACAACGGCCTTTGGACGGTGAACGGTCGCCTGATGGATCCCAACCGTGTGGATGCCAAGATCGAGCAGGGTTCTGCCGAAATCTGGACCTTCCGCAACGAGGGCACAGCCTGGGCGCACCCGGTTCATACCCACTTCGAAGAGTTCCAGATCCTCGAGGTCAACGGTCGTCCGCCAAGTGCGGTAGAGCGTGCCCGCAAGGACGTGGTCTCGCTCGGGCCGGGTGACGAGGTGACATTCTTCAGCCGCTGGCGCGACTTCTTTGGCAAGCACGTGATGCACTGCCACAACGTCGTGCACGAAGACCACGCAATGATGATGCGCTGGGATATCGTGGAGCCGGGTCAGGGTGACTGAGCGGAAATCCTTCTAGGAATTCTCTGAAAATGAGAGGAAAAGACATGACAAACAGACGTCAATTCTTGGCCGGTCTTCCGGTCGCGGCGGCTGCTGGGATGACCGCCGGGTTTTACACCACGCCGGGTAACTCCAAAGAGCGCGCCGATGAGGCCCGCAAAGCCGCACTCGCGAAACTGCGCGATACCAAGACGAACCTGCACCCCAACGACATGCCGGTGCTCTGCAATCCGGTGAACAGCGGTGGGGTCATCAACTCGGCGGTGAACGATTCGTTCCCCAATGTGATGATGGTCAATCAGGACGGTCTCGGGATGTCCTTCTATGAGGGCTTCATCGAGAACAAGGTCGTGATGATGCACTTCATGAGCCTCAAGGACGAAGGCCATTTCCCGATCACCCGCCGTATGGCTGACGTGGTTGCAGAATTGGGCGACAAGGTCGGGCGCGATGTTTTCGTGTACTCGATCAGCCGCGATCCCGAGCATGACACCCCTGCACGCATGCAGGCCTATGCCTCGGAACTCGGTGCGCCCAAGGGCTGGCATTTCCTGACCGGGACGCCGCAGCATTGCGCCGACCTTGCCTTCCGGATGTATCGCATGAGTCATTCGACTCTGCCCGGCAAGCGCAAGGTGGACGTGGTGTTCTACGGCAACGGCAGCGCCGGTCTCTGGGGATCGTTCCCCTGGGATATCCGGGCCGACGATGCCGCCAACCGTGTCACCTGGGTCATGCCGCAGCCTGCGCCGAAAGTCGGTGAAAAGCTGCGCCGGGCCGGTCCGCGCGTGTTCGATCTGAAAGATACGCGCAACCACAACCGCGAAGTCTGATCCCGGGCCCCGGGAAACCGGGGCGCCAGAACAGTATTTTGAATCGGAGACAATGAAAATGTTTCGTAAATCCATAAGACTGGCCGCGGTGATGGCATTGCCCGCTTCGGCCATGGTTGGGGGGGCGCCCGCTTGGGCCCAGACACCCTTCGACCTGAACATGTTCTGCAACGTGTCGGGACATGCCAACGGTGGTCAGCAGCCGCGCGTGCCATTCGAGACGCGCACGACTGTTGGCAATACGACAACGCTCTTGACGGCGGACGGCTACTCGGTTTTCCCCGAGGGTGACAGCTTTGGTCCCAATCCGACCAACCTGCTGCCGACCATCTACGAGAACGCCAAAACCTGTCGGGGCAATGAAATCCCCAACACCCTGCCTTCGACACCGGACAACCCCTACAACCTGCACGACGATCCGGTGACACGGCAGATCGACAAGACCTCGCCCACCGATGACCTTGATTGGATCATGGACCGGATCGAGGCGATGTCGGAGCCGCACGAGATTTGCCGGACTTTCCGCGGCAATCGGCACTGCTACAACTATCCGCGCCGGGTCAATCCCGCGACCCTGCGCACCCTTGCGAGCCGCGCTGTCGACATCATCGAGGGCAACGAGCTCAAGGGTCGTTTCAGCGAACGGGAATACGAAGGTTTCCCCTTGCTGCACTATCTCGGTGGCATCAAGACCAAAGCGGTCGATCCTGAGACCAAGTCGGTCACTATCAACCAGATCTGGTATGACAGCCATATCGAAGCCGACGCAAACTATATCGACCCGATCGCTGTGACGGATGAGGAATGGACGATCCACTACGTCGTCAAGATCCTCAACCGCGGCCACGAAGACTTTGCCCCCTATGCGATGTTCTTCGATGACTGGACAGAGTTCGACTTCACCCCCGAAGGTGGACCGGACATGACCGCTGGTGGCACCGCATTCCCGCGCGTTCCCAACATCGGCATGGACCAGACCTTCTTCCCGATGCAAGAGGGTCTTGAGTATACGCTCAACATGAAGATGCCCCCGGCACGCTTCTGGAACCTCAGCTATCACTGGGGCTGGCGTCAGCACCCGCCGCGGGTTCAGGTGGTCGAGAACATGCGCGTTCCGCTGCGCAACGGCGCATTGCGCAACACCGCAGAGATTGGCGTATTCGGTGAAAACCCGCGCGCCAGCGAACAGGCGAAGCTGGATGCAATCGCCATGATCGGCGACACCGCCCCGGCCAAGCGCATGTGGCAGATGTTCCGTGAAATGGCCGGCATGACCATCAACCGCCGCAACAAGCACTTTGGTGGTGGTCTCAATGGCTCGATCGTTCAGGCGCAGATGCACCTGATCCGTCAGGCCTTCTATGACTGGCGGAACCGCAACCACCTGCCCACCGGCTATGAAATGGCCGAGGATGCGGATGTCACCGTTCTGTTCCTCAACAACACCATCTACGGTCAGATTAAGGATCACGACGGCACATCTCAGGTGCGGATGTTCAACGGCCCTTGGAAAAAGCGCGGCGACAAGGTCAATATTCAGCTTCTGAATGGCGACTACTTTGTTCACGCCTATGTTCTGGTGGACTTCGGCGGTCTGCGTGGCTGGGAAAATACCTTCCACAACACCCTGCCCAGCGGCGGTGCCGGACCTCTCTTCACCTTTGGCCGGAACTACTTCTGGATCCATGTCGCAGGGGGCGGACCGATCCCCGTCCCGCCGGCAACACCTCCGGCTGATGCGCCCAAGACCCCTGTCAACGATACGGTCTGGCAGGTTTCCAATGGCAATGGCATAGGCCGCGGCAATTCCGAGTTCGCTTGGGGCGGCATGCAGCAGGAAATGAACGAGTATGTGAATGTCGATGGCATCGGGGAACACCACCTCGAAGTGACCTTCAGCTACGAGCCCTCTGCACGTCTGCGGATGTACCAGTTCGACGCGCTGCACCATGATGTCGCCGTGTGGTCGATCCACTAAGCGACTGATCTGAAAAAGGTTCCGGCGGCATCCCAGCCGCCGGTGCCTCTCTCATTTTGAGACATTACTTTCTCGACGGAGACTTGAAATGAACGAGACCAAAGCTGCCCCATGGATCGCGCCCGCCTGTGCCCTCAGCCTGGCGCTTTTGGCATTCGCGGCCCCTGCCTCGGCCGATCATTCCGGCCACACCAAAACCGAAGACCATAGCCAAGGTCACGATCACAGCGCGACCACGAGTGCCGATCACACCGGCCATTCAATGGATCATGGTGCCCAGACCGAGGGCCATGATCACAGCGGTGCCATGACCGACGATCATAGCAATCATTCGGCGCATCAGGCCATGCAGGCCGAGGGCCACGACGCCCACGCCGCCGCTGGACACCGTATGCCCGACCATCTCGGGATGGACGATCAAAACACCCTTGGCATCGCGATGAGCCCCGATGGCTTTCAATACAAGCGCAGTCTGCAAGACTATCAGATGCCCGATGTCACGCTTCGCAATCAATTCGCCAAGAAGGTAAGCTTTGTGGACTTGCTGGATTTTGACGGTCCGGTTCTGCTCAATTTCATCTTCACCAGTTGCGCCACCATCTGCCCGGTGATGAGCGCGACCTTTGGCCAGACCCAAGAGGACCTCGTCGCCATCGACGACAACTACCTCATGGTCTCGATCTCGATCGACCCGGAATACGACACGCCCACGCGCCTGCGCGAGTATGCAGACCTGCACGCCGCCCGCGAGAACTGGGTCATGCTGACAGGCCAGTTCGACGACATCTTCACCGTCGTGCGCGCCTTCGATGCGGTTTATAAGGGTGACAACAAGATGTATCACCGCCCGCTCACCTTCCTGCGCGCGAACAAGGACGCCCCGTGGCTCCGGCTCGAAGGTCTGCTTGGGTCCGAAGAACTTGCAGAGGAATACAGCAAATTGCTGCATCCTGAGGTGAATTGATGCGCTTCCCAGCTTTTCGCGCCACGGTTCGGCGTCTTGGATTGGCTCTCGCCTTCGCCGCCGTCCCGCTTTGGGCCGGGGCAGGGCAGGCGGGCGATGCCGAACTTGGCCGCAAACTGTATTGGGAGGGGATCGGTGCCGACGGCCAACCGATCAACGGTGTGACACAGGGCGACGTCAAGGTTTCGGGCTCGCAATTTTCCTGTGTCAACTGCCACCGTCCCAGCGGTTTTGGCACCTCCGAAGGCGGCAATTACGTGCCGCCCATCATTGGCTCTGTTCTGTTCGAGAAAAAGACGCCGAACCGCAACCGCATTTTCAAGGACCTCTATCAGGAGGTGCAACCCCCCGGTTTCTGGGCGCGGGTGCGCGCGCCGCGTATGCGCCCGGCCTATGATGACGAGCTGCTCGCCCGTGCGCTCAAGGACGGGGTGGATGCGGGCGGGCATGTGTTCGATCCGATCATGCCGCGCTATGACCTCACCCCACAGGATGTGGCCAACCTCTCTGCCTTCCTCAAGACGCTGTCAGTCGAGATTGACCCCGGCGTGACCGACCACGACATCCATTTTGCCACCATCATCGACCCCGGTGCCGATCCGGCGGCGGCGGATGCCATGATCCGCACGCTCGAGCTGTTTTTCGAGTGGATGAACAAGGACACCGAAGGTGATACCCGCAATCCGACCTTCTCGCCCAACTATCGTTCGAATTTCATTTCCGCCTATCGCTACTGGAACCTGCATGTCTGGCGACTCGAAGGGCCGCCCGAGACATGGCGCGCCCAGCTTGAGGCGAAATATGCCGAACAGCCGGTGTTCGCGACCGTCAGCGGGTTGGTTGAGGGGCCCTGGGATGAAATCGGTGCGTTCTGCGACGCAAAACGCCTGCCCTGCATCTTTCCCAATGCTGAACTGCCCACCCCGGGCGAAGGGCGCTATGGTTATTCCGTCTTCTTCAATCGTGGCCTGACACTCGAGGCCGAGGCCCTTGCGCTTTATCTTGGGGATCAGGACAAGGCCCCGGCCCGCGTCGTGCAGTTGCATGGCACCGGCCCCCAAGGGACCCGCCCGGCCGAGGGCTTTGCCAAGACGATGGAAATGGTCCTTCCCGGGACCGCGCTCGACAGTCTCAGCTACGAAGGGGCCGAGGGACTGCGCGCAGCGATTGCCGCGCAAGACCCAGAGTCGACCTTGGTGATATGGCCTCAGAATGTGGCAGAGGCGGTCGCGGTTCTGGCCGAAAACCCGCCCCCCAATGCACGGATTTTCCTGCCATCTGCGGCAAAGGAACCGGCGCTGGCGGCCTTTTCACCGGCTCTTGTGGAACAGGTCCGGCTGGTTTGGCCCTATGACAAGCCAGAACATTACCACCCGCGCAAATACCGCATTCGCGGTTGGATGCACACACGACGGCTTGCGGTCACACATCCCCGTATTCAGCTGCAAACATACTATGCGCTGACCATGATCCAATTCGGTCTCATGCACGCAATTGATGATTTCTACCGCGATTATGTGCTTGAAATCATTGAGCATGAGGCCGAAAATGAACTGAACCCCGGCACGCATCCGGAACTCGGCCTGGGGCCGGGACAGCGCTTTGCGTCCAAAGGGGCATACATTGCGCAACTCGTTCCAGAAGAGCGCGTGGGGTATCGTGTTGTCAGTGATTGGATCGTACCCTAGGTTTTGAGTAATGGGCCTAAGGGTGCGTAGTGGGCGGTGGGGAAACCTGCCGCTCACGCTTTTTCGGGGCCGTGCTTTCTCAGATCAGTGGCCAGAGCCAGACCAATCCGGCTGCTGCCGCGAGATAGGCCCCAAAGGCAATCGCCAGATCGCCCTCAGGCCGCGCGCCACGCCAGAGCGCCATGACCCCGGCCATCCCCATCGCCAGAACGGCGGCCACTAACGTCACAATCGGAAGCGCCATCGCCCCCAGACCGGCCCCGATCCCCGCCATCAGCTTGACATCGCCCAGCCCCAGCCCCTCGCGGCCGCGCAGCATCCTATAGCCGATCCGCAGCGCCAGAAACGCCCCCGCTCCGGTCGCTGCTCCCACAAGCGCGCCCCAAAGATCGCGGCCCGGATCTTCCCACGCCATCAGCAATCCGGTCAGAAAGAGCGGTCCGGTCAACCCGTCCGGCAATCGAAACGCAGCCAGATCGCACAGAACCAACCCCATCAACAGCCAGAGCCAGAGCGCCCCCAAAACCATGTGCAGCGGCGATTGCGCGACCCAGACCGCCAGCACCGCCAGCGCCATGCCGGCCACTTCGGTGTAAAACACCCGCTTGGGGATGTGCACGCCACAGGACCGGCACTTCCCTCCCAGCCACAGCCAGGACAGAACCGGCACCATATCGCCTGCCCCGATCCGCACGCCACAAGACCGGCACCGCGAGCGCGGTCCGACAATGCTCTCGTCCCGTGGCAACCGGTCTGCCCAGGCTGCCAGAAACGATCCCATCGCCGCCCCAGTCAAGATCAGGAAAAAGGCGAGAGGGGCGGTTGCAGGCATAGGACCTCCAATGCGGGAAAAACGGGGCAGGGGCCACAGCGGCGATTGTCAGGGCGTTGCGCTTACTCTATGATTCATCACGTAGTCTATACGCATTTACGGACAGATTTTACCATGCAAATCAATGTGTCACGCCGCTCGCCCCGCGCGTCTGCCGATGCTGGCTTTTCACTGCTCGAACTGATGGTCGTGGTGGTCATCATGTCCATTCTGGCGCTTGTCGTGATGCCGCGCATTATCGACCGACCCGATCAGGCCCGCGCTGCGCGGGTGCAATCGGACCTTGCGGTTCTGGCGGGGGCGGTCAAGCTCTACAAGCTCGACAATTTCCGCTATCCGACCACAGAACAGGGGCTGCGCGCGCTGGTCGAGGCCCCGACCGCAGCGCCCGTTCCCTCCAACTATGCCGCCAACGGCTATATCGACCGCCTGCCACAGGACCCTTGGGGCAATGAATACCAATACCTGCAACCGGGCGTGCATGACGAATTTGACATCTTCACGCTCGGGGCGGATGGGGTCGCAGGGGGCACCGGCCCCGACGCGGATATAGGGTCATGGGGCGAATAACCACCGATCCCGAGGCTGGCTTTACCCTTCTGGAAATGGTCGTGGTCGTGGCCGTGATTGCCGTGCTCTCGGTCACGGCGACCTTTTCCATCACAGACCGCAGCCGGGGCGAAGGCGACGTGATCCGCTTTGCCGCCGCCTACGACCGCCTGCGCGATGCGGCTATCCTGAGCGCCACCCCGCAGGGGATCATCCTTGTTCCCGGTGGCTGGCAGGTGCTTGTGCCACCCGCACCCGGCGCGACAGAGGACGGATGGCAACTGCTTGGTCGGGAACAGAAATTCCGTGGCGAAGCGCGGTTTGAGGGGCCCGAGGGCGCGCTCCTGCCGCGCGAATTGCCGCGTGCCCCGCGCCCTGACATCACCTTTCTGCCCGACGGTCAGGTCAGCCGCTTCGAAGTCACCTTCATCGGCAACGACACCCTCAATCGCTGCCGTTCTGCCGGGCTTCTCGGTCTTGAGTGCGAGGCGACATGACGGATCGCGGTGTGACCCTTCTGGAACTGGTGATCGCGGTTTTCGTGCTCTCTCTTGGCACCATCGCCGCGCTGCGCAGCGCCGATCAGGCAGGCCGCGCCTTGGGCGGCGAGGCGGCGCGCGTCATGGCGCTTGAGGTGGCGCTGAACCGGGCCGAGGAATACCGCCTCCTCGGCGCGCGACAGGCCGCGACCCTGCCGCGCAGCGTCACTTTCGGCCCCCATCAATGGCAGCTCGAGATCACCGAGGCCACGACCCGCGCCGGTTTCACCGAGGCCACGATCATCGCACGCGCCCCCGATCAGCCCGGCGCGCGGTTGGTCGTCATCGCTCAAACCGAGGTGGTGCGATGACCCGCTCCGTCAGGGCAGACCGGGGTCTGACACTGCTTGAACTGGTGGCGGTGCTGGCGATCTTTGCCCTTGTCGCGGTCATGGGGCTTCAGGCGCTCAGCGGCATGATGCGCGCCCGCGACCGTCTGACCGATGCCGATGAACAGGCGGCGGCCCTTGCGCGTGGCCTTACGCTTCTGCGTGAAGATCTCAAATCCGCTGCCGCACTGCCCTTTTTGTCGCCGGGGGCGCTCGATCCGGAACCGGCCTTTCTCGACCTCACCGGGCCTGCCGGGTGGTTCACCCTCTCGACCGCCGGGCGCGCCGTTCTGCCCGAGGTGCAGGCGGCAGGTCAGGCGCGCGTGATCTGGCGCCATGACCGCGACGCCGACCGCCTCACACGCCAGATCTGGCCGGTGCTGCGCCCCGCGTCTGATCTGGCACGCGGCCCGGAAACCACCGTGTTTGAACGGGTCGCGGGCCTGCGCCTGCGTGCCTATGCCGGACCCGAAGAGGGCTGGGTCACGGATTGGGGCGTGCCCGATCTCGTCCCACGCCCCGCCCTGCCCAAAGCCATCGAAGTGGAAATCGAGTCGCTGGCCTATGGCCCGCTGCGCATCGTGGTGGCCTATCCATGACCCGGCCCGGCGCACAGGATCGCGGTGTCGCACTGCTCAATGCGCTGCTTCTGGTCGCTGCCATTTCAGCCGTGGCCGCCGGTCTCATGCTGCGTGCCGAAACCAGCCGCACCCGCGTCGAACACCTGCAAGTCAGCCAGCAGGCGGCACTGCATCTCGACGCCGCCGAATGGCTGATCGACCCGGTGCTGCGCGGTGATTGGGAACGCGACCAGAACCTTGACCATCTGCTCGAAGGCTGGTCGCTGGCCGGGTTCGAGGCCGATATCGACCGCGCCCAGATGACCGGCACCATTACCGATCTGCAAGGGCGCTACAATATCAACAGCCTGAGCGACCCGTCGGATATCAACGCGGTGCAATCCTTTGACCGGCTCTTGGCCAGCCTTGGCCTTCCGCTGACGCTTGGCCGCGAAATCGCCGGGTTCATTCAGGCACGCGGCCCGGCCCAAACGGCCGAATATGCCAGCCGCCCCTTGCCCATCCTGCCTGCGGGCGCGCCGCTCGACCGGATCGAAGAGTTGCGCCTCGTCAACGGCATGACCGCCGAGGCCTATGCCCGGCTCTTGCCCTATGTGGCGGCTCTGCCCCCCGGTGGCGGTCTCAATGTCAACACCACCTCGCCCGAGGTTCTGGGCGCGATGCTGCCCGGCACCAATCCCGCCGGAATAGCCCTGCTGATCGCGGAACGCGGCCGCGTGCCCTTTGCTGACCGCGAGGATTTCACGACCCGCGCCGAGACCCTGCTGCACCCGCGCGTGATCACGCAATCCCTGGCGCCCGATGGCGGCTTTGTCACGGCCTCCGATTGGTTCGAGGCGCGCTTCGATGTAAGGCTTGACGGGCGCATCCAAAGCCGCATCCTGACAGTCGAACGCTCCACGCTGACCGGGGCCGTCACCCTCAGACACCGCCGGACCGTCACCCAATGACCCTGACCCTCACCCGAAAATCGCGCGGCACGACAGCGCCCTTGCCGGTCCATGACCTGACCGGCGATGTGCCGCCGCCGCGCGGGCCTTTCGTGGCCTCGGTGCCGGGGATGGCCGCGCCGCTGGTGCCGCTCGATCTGCCGACCGCGCTCAAGGGGCAGGCCCGTGACCGCGTGGCCCGCCGCCAGTTGCGCGATGCCTATGGCGGCACCGAGACGGGGCTCGATATTCGCCCCGCACGGCTTGGGGCCACCCCCGACCAATGGACGCGCCTCTTGCTGACCGATGCGGGCGACCGGCGCGACTGGCTGCATGCGCTCGGGCTCTTTGCCCCGCTGTGCCGCGCGGTGCTGCCGGATTACCTCTGCCTGCCGGCGGCCCCCGATCTCTGGGTGATCGAGACAACCGAGACCGCCGTCATCGCCCGCCTTGGCCCCGAGGACGGCTTTGGCGCCGAACCGGATCTGGCCCTTGCCCTGCTGCAAGAGGCCGCGCGCGCGGGCGGCCCCCCGCGCCATCCTGCGCCAAGGCCCCGAACAACCCGCGATTGATGCGCTTCTCGCGGGGCTGAACCTGCCGATCTGCGCCGATCCCGGCGATCTCGCGGCGCATGGCGTGGCCGCGCCCACCCGCTTTGCCCATAACGAACTCGCGCTCGATCTCGCCCGCGACCCGGGCGCCGAGCGCGCCGAAATGCGCCGCACCCTCAGCCGCCTGCGCCTGCCTCTGGCACTGGCGATGCTTGGTCTTGTCGGCTGGATCGCCGCCACGATGATCGAAACCCGCGCCCTCGATGCACAAGGATTGGCCTATCGCCAGAACGCCGAACGCATCCTGCGGCAGGTGATGATCCCCACTGGCCCCATTCTCGACATCCGCAGTCAGGTCGCACAGGTCATGGACCGCGCCCGCAACGCCAGCTCTGAAGTCGAGTCCGAGGCGCGCCCGCTCGATGTGCTGCGCCGCGCCGGGGCGGTGATGGCCAATCACGAAACCACCATCACGCGAGTCAGCTATCAACCCGGCGCGGGGCTGGTGATCGACCTGCAGATCAGCGACTTCGCGGCGCTCGATGCGCTCGTCAGTGACCTGCGCAATGCTGGCGCGGAGGCGCGTGTCGCCCAATCCGTCACCCGCGAGAATACCGGCGTCGAGGCGGTGCTCGCCATGGCCGTAACCGAAGGCGGACCCAAGCGATGAGCGCCCTGATGGACAGATTGACCGGCTTTCTGCTGGGGCTCAGCCGCCGCGAACGCTGGCTCGTCGCGGTATTGGCACTCATCGCGCTGCCGGTTGGCGCGGTCTATGGCATCGCCCTGCCTCTGGCCCAATCGCGCGAGGCGGCCCGCGCCGCCGTGGCCGAGGCGCGCGCGACCGAACTCTGGGTGGCCGATCAGGCGGTGCAGTTTGCCACGCTGGCGCGGGACGCCGGCCAGCGGCCCCAAGTGACGCGCGCCACCAGCCCCATCGGCATCAGCGGGATCGAGGCCAGCCTGCGCGATGCGCGCCTGCGCGAAGCGGCCACCGAACTGGCCAACGCGGCAGACGGCGGCATCACCCTGCGGTTCGACGCGGTGCGCTTTACGCAGTTGGCCGAATGGCTGACCGCGCAGAACGATACATGGGGCTATGATCTGGCGGGTTTTACCTTTGAACGCGGCGCGCGCACCGATGTGGTGGCCGCCGATCTGCGTCTGGTGCCGCTGCAATGAAACGTCTGCTTTTGATCCTTCTGGGCCTCGTTCTTGGCCTTGCGCTGGCTGCACTCAGCGAAGGGCGCTTGACCCACCTGCGCAGCGCGGCACCGGGGCTGGTGCCCGACTGGCTCGCTGGGGCCGAGGATCACTCTTCGCTCTGGCGTGGTCAGCGGCGGGGCCTGCAAATGCTGCCTTGGCCGGTCGCGGGCGATGTGACCTGGCGTTTTGACCAGGTCGAGGGTCTGGGCGGGCGCTGGTTCGTCGCGCTGTCCGGACCGGGGCTGTCGGGGCAGGGGGCGCTTACGCTCCCCCTTGCGCTCGATCAGGCAGAGCTTCGCGGCGGGCGATTGGACATCCTGCTCGGCGATTGGCCCGCGCTCATCGACGGCTGGCCCCTTGGCGGACGGGTTCTGGCAGAGGGGCTAAGCGCGGATCTGACCCTGCCGGACCGGCGCTTGACACGGCTCGGCGCCGTCATCGATTGGTCCGGCGCGCGGATCAATGGCGTAGAGATTGGCACGGCCGAGGCGGTTCTGACGTCGGATGCCGGCACATGGCGCGCGCCCTTTTCTCTCACCGGCGACGTGATCCACGCGCGCGGCACGCTCTCTGGGCGGTTTGGCGATCCCATGGCACAGCTTGACCTGCGCATTGACCCCGTGGGCGAGCTGCCGGTGGGCTGGCTGCGCGCCTTGGATCAGTCCGGCGAGGCAGTGGACAACGGTTGGCAGATCACCCGCGATATCGACCTTGGCGCAGGTTGGCCGCTCTTCTGATAGGTCTTTATCTTCGTCACATCGCCCCGGGCCTGACCCGGGGCCTCCACGCTGCCTTGGCGGGGTCCCGGGTCAAGCCCGGGACGGGTGCGGTTTCGAGTGAGCGCAACACGCCCTAACCGCCTGCCCCCAAACGCTTGAGGTCCCGGGCAATATCCGCCCGGCGGCTGGCCATGGCCCCCAGCGGATCAAGGCTGTCGTCAATCGCCAGCATCTCCTTGAGCGCGGCATCGGCTGCGCGCAGCTTGGCCACGGTCGCGGCCCCCGTGCGCCCCGCGCCGAGGTCCGCCAAGGCGCTTTCGTGCTGCGCCGTGCCGCTCACCGCCAGCGCCGCCGCGCGGTCGCTGCCTTTGCTGCCTGCCGCCAGCGCGCCGGCCACTTGTGCCGCCTCGTCATAGCGGCTCGCCCGCAAGAGGGCGTGGGCGTATTCCAGCCTGAGACGCGGCTCAAGCGGCCCCGCTGTCTGGATCAACGCCGCATAACTGCGAATGGCACTGTCATAATTGCCCTGCTCCAGCGCCTTGCGTGCAGAGCTGTATTTGCGCTGAAAATCCGCGCCTTCGCTGATCGTACCCGGTTCACAGCCTGCGAGCGCCATGAGAACTGCCAGACATAGCAAAGGCTTGTTTGAAATCGGCATTGGTGAACTGCTCCTGCCCTTTTGGTCAGGAACCTACCATGCCCCATGCGGTGCGAGCCATGAAAAATCCGTGAATTGCCTAAAAAAACACGCTTTGGGACATTCCTGCGTCAGCCCGTCTTTCCAATGGAAACGACACATCAAATCGGGTAGTCTGACCACAGAGGTCCAAACCGCCGGTCAGAGCAGTGGTGGCCTGAGGCAGTCATGAAAAGGCAGGAGATATCACCCAATGATGTTCCTGAATTATACATATGCAATTTTTTAAACGTCTGGCCCTTGTGGCGATGCTCTGCTGCGCTTGGCCCGGCCTGTCGGTGGCGCAGGTCTCGCTTGATCTGCGCGATGCCAGCCTGCGCGATTTCGTCCAGATCGTTGCGCAATCCACAGGGCGCAATTTCATTCTTGACGAACGGGTGCAGGGCACCGTGACCGTGGTTGCGCCCAATCAGGTGACACCCTCCGCCATCTACGAGATTTTCCTCAACGTCCTCGAACTCAACCGTCTGACGATTGTCGAAGGTGCTGAAACCGACCGGATCGTGCCCATCGACCTTGCCCGCGAATTGGCGCCGGGGGATGCGCGCGCGCGGCTGGGCGGCGATTTCGAGACACGGGTGATCCCCGTGCGCAACAGCGCCGTCGATGAGGTCGCAGAGGTGATCCGCCCCCTCTTGCCCGCCGAAGCGGTGCTGTCGACCGTGCCGGATTCGGGGCTGATGATCCTCTCGGACCGTCGCGAGAATTTCCAACGCATCGTGCAGCTTGTCGACCGGCTCGACACGCCCAGCCGCAACGCGATTGAAACCATCCCCCTGCGCAATGGCAAGGCCGCCGAAATGCTCGGCGTCATCAACGCGTTGTCGATTACCCCTCAGGGCTCCAGCCTGTCGGCCGATCCGCGTTCCAACGCGCTCATCGTGTCGGGCACGCCGGAATTCCGCGACCGTGTGCGCGATGTGGTGTCCGAACTCGACAAGCCGCAGCGCAGCATCGCAACTGAGGTGGTGCATCTCAACTATGCCAATGCCGCCGATCTGGCCAATGTGATCCGCCAGAGTTTCGGCGCGCCAGAGGCCCCGGCGGACGGAAGCGCGCCCGCGGCGTCAGCCCCCGGCGGCATCACCATCGTTGCCGAGGAACAGCAGAACGCGCTCATCATCACCGCACCTACGGACCGGATTGCTTCGATCACCAATGCGGTTCTGGGCTTGGATCAACGCCCCGATCAGGTTTTGATCGAGGCCGTGATTTTCGAGCTTTCGGTCGAGAGCTTTTCCGACCTCTCCTTCCAGTTCGGCGGCGTCATCGACGGGGCCACCGTGGGCGGTGTCGAATTTGCCATTCAGGGCCGTCCCACCCTGACCAGCCTTGTCAGCACGGTGCTTGCGGGCAATCCCCCGCAAGGCGGCGGCACCGGCGGCAGCATCGCGGCCTTTGACAAGAGCGGCATCGGCGGTTTTCTCGCGGCGCTTGCCTCCAAAAGCTCGACCAAACTGCTCTCGACCCCCTCCATTCTCACGCTCAACAATCGTGAGGCGGAAATCATCGTCGCGCAGAATGTGCCTTTCGTGACCGGCAGTTTCTCCACCGTGGGCGATAGCGCCGTGCCGCAACAGCCCTTTCAGACCATCCAGCGGCAGGACGTGGGTCTGACCCTGACCGTCACGCCGCAGATCACCCGCGACAACACTGTGCGCCTTGAGATCAACCAAGAGGTGTCGAACCTCACCAATGCCGCCTCGGCGGCAGGGGGCGAGATCACCTCCAAACGTGAACTCTCGACCAACGTGCTGGTGCGCGACGGGCATGTCATCATGCTGGGCGGGCTCTTGGAAAATGGCTCTGGCTCGGTCAACCAACGCGTGCCGGGTCTCAGCGAACTGCCGCTTCTCGGGCGGCTCTTCAAGGGACGCTCGACCAATCAGAACCAGCGCATCCTCTTGGTGATGCTGCGCCCGCGTATCCTGTCCAGTGATGAAGAGGCGCGCGAACTGACCAAGCGTCTGGCCCGCGAGGCCAAGCGCGCCGCCGAATATATCGCCCCCGTGGACGATGGCACCTACCCGCGTGTCCCGGACTCCAGCTTTCCGTTTGATGGGGCCGACCTCAACCAGCCGTTCGATGCCAAGTTCATCGACGGGGCGGCGCGCAGCCGCCGCTTTCCCCCGTTGCCCTCGGCGCTCAAATTCGCGGACAGATAGAACATGACCGCGCAGCTCTTGCCCTTTACGCTCGCGCGCGATCAACAGGTTCTGATCGAAGGGGCGCGGCTTTTGATCGGTCCCGGTGCCACGGCCCTCGGCCTGCGCGAGGCGCGCAGGCGGGCTGGCCAGCCGCTCGAAACAGAACAGCTTTCCTCCGAGGCGTTTCAGGCGCGACTCGCCGTGCTCTATCAGGACGGCACCAGCGCCGAGACCGGCACAGACGATCTGGCCTTTGATCTCGAAGAAGGGGCAGGCGGCGGCCGTGGCCCGCGCGACTTGCTTGAAGACGGCGAAGAAGCGCCCGTGATCCAGCTCGTCAATCAGCTCTTGCGCCGCGCCGTGCGCGCCGGGGCCTCTGACCTGCATGTCGAGCCGCATGAGAATGGCCTGCGCGCGCGGATGCGCGTGGACGGCATGTTGCAATCGGTCCTCGACCGTCAGGATCTGCCGGTGCGCCGCGTGGTGTCGCGGCTCAAGGTGATGGCGGGCCTCGATATTTCCGAAACCCGGCTGCCGCAGGATGGGCATATCTCGCTGCGCTTGGGCGGGCGCGCCATCGACGTGCGTGTCTCGACCCTGCCCGGAAACTATGGCGAACGGGTGGTGATGCGGGTGCTCGACCGCTCTGCCGGTCTCATGCCGCTGGATCAACTTGGCCTGCGCGCCGATCAGATCGAGGTGCTGGAGCGTATGGCGGCGCGGCCCAATGGCATCATCCTTGCCACCGGCCCCACCGGCTCAGGCAAGACGACGACGCTCTATTCGCTCCTGCAACTCGCCAATGACGAGATCCGCAACATCCTCACCGCCGAGGACCCGATCGAATACGATCTGCCCGGCATCAGTCAGAGCCAGATCAACGCCGAAATCGGCATGACCTTTGCCGCTGGACTGCGCGCGGCGCTGCGTCAGGACCCCGACATCATCCTCGTGGGCGAAATCCGCGATCAGGAAACCGCCAGCGTCGCCGCTCAGGCGTCGCTTACCGGGCACTTGGTGTTTTCCTCGCTGCACGCCAATGGCTCTGTCGGCGCGGTGGTGCGTCTGCGCGATCTGGGGCTGGATGACTTTCTCATCGCCGCCACCCTGCGGGGCGTCATCGCCCAACGCCTCTTGCGTCAGCTCTGTACCACCTGCCGTCGCGCAGCCCCCCCCACCGCCGATGAGGCCGCGCATTTTGCAGCCGCAGGCATGGTGATCCCCGATACGATCCACCACCCTGTCGGCTGCTCCTCCTGCAATGGCACCGGCTATGCGGGGCGCGTTGGCGTGTTCGAAATCCTCGAAGTGTCCGAAGCCCTGCGCGCCGCCATCGACAAGGGCCAGTCGGAAATGGAGATGAAGCGCGTGGCGCTCGCCCCCGATCAGACCCTCTTTGGCCAATCGCTGCATCAGGTGGCGGCGGGCAAAACCAGCCTTGCCGAGGCGCTGCGCGTGGTGGGCGACGCGCTGTGAGGGCCTTTGCCTACACCGCCTTCAATGCCGAAGGTCAGCGCAAACGCGGCACCCTCGTGGCCGAGAGCGAGGCACAGGCCGCCGACATCCTGCGCGGTCAGGGCCTCTTTGCCGAGGACATTATCGCCAAGCGTCAGGGGGGCGGTCTCACGCTCGCGCGCAGCCGCCGCACCCGGCTCAACGCCGATATGCGCGCGGTTTTCACCCGCCAGATGGCGGTGCTCCTGTCCTCGGACCTGTCTGCCGAAATGGCGCTCGAAACCATACGCTCCTCCGGCACCTCGCCGGTGATCGAGGCCGCCGCAGCCGAGGCCAAGGCGGCGCTCATGGATGGCCAGCCGCTTTCGGTCTCGCTCGACAAGGCCAACGCGGGCTTTCCCCGTTTCTACATCGCGGCGGTGCGCGCGGGCGAAACATCGGGCGATGTGGCCGCGGTGTTCGAGGGGCTGGCCGAATATCTCGAAACCGTCGGTGCCGACCGCGCGCAACTGGCCACCGCCCTGATCTACCCGGCCTTCGTGGCTGCCGTGTCGCTCTTGGTCTGCGGCATCCTGATGGTCAACGTCGCCCCCGAGATTGCCGCGATGTTCGCGGTCTCTGGTCGCGAATTGCCGCCACTGACACAGGTGGTCATGGCGATCAGCGACTGGATTCAGGCGCATTGGATTGCCCTCGCCATCGGCATTGCCGCCAGCATCACCGGCCTTGTCTTTGCCCTGCGCGTGCCGTCTGTGCGTGACCGCTGGCATGGCATTGCCCTCTCGCTGCCGGTCATTGGCCGGCTTCTGCGTCTCTCGGCGGCGGCGCAATATCTGCGCACGCTGGCGCTGGTGATTTCCAGCCGCCAGACCGTGGTCGATGCCGTGACCTCTGCCAGCGATGTGCTGGTGATCCGCCGCTTTCGCGCCGAAGCGCTCGATCTGGCCGAGGCGGTGCGCTCGGGCGAGAGCCTCAGTCAGGGTCTCACCCGCATGAGCCTTATTCCACCCGTCTGCCGCCAACTCATTGACGCAGGCGAGAAATCCGCCCGCCTTGGCCGCATGACCGAACGCGCGGCGGTGCTGGTCGAAACCTGGCTCACCAACGAGCGCAAGCGTGTCTCGGCCCTGATCGACCCGCTATTGATGATGATCGTGGGCGCGCTCGTACTGGTGATCGTGCTGGCGATCCTGTTGCCGATCTTCGATCTTCAGGCCTCTGTCGGCTGACTTGAGAGTATCCGATATATCTTGCGTGACCGAACGCGCCTTGGCATAACCCGGCCATGACCCAGCCCGCCACCCCCAGCCTCCGGATTCGCATCGTCTTTGGCGAAGACGCGATGCTGGGCCCCGGCAAGGCCGATCTCCTGGAACGTATCCGTGATACCGGCTCCATCGCCGCCGCCGGGCGCAGCATGTCCATGAGCTATAAACGCGCGTGGATGCTGGTGGAATCGATGAACACCGCCTTTCGCGAACCTTTGGTTGAATCGAGTCGTGGCGGGGCCAAGGGGGGCGGTGCCTACCT
Organism: Roseovarius mucosus DSM 17069; assembly: GCF_000768555.3. Taxonomy (GTDB): domain Bacteria; phylum Pseudomonadota; class Alphaproteobacteria; order Rhodobacterales; family Rhodobacteraceae; genus Roseovarius; species Roseovarius mucosus. The sequence goes on along the minus strand of NZ_KN293984.1, from coordinate 59,957 downwards.
GACCGATACCGGTGCCGAGGTGCTGGCCAATTACCGTAAACTCGAAGACATCATGGCCGAGGCCGGGGCGGCGCGGATCAACGCAATCCAGTCCATGCTTAGGGATATTCCCGACGGAAAATAACGCTTGCCTCTGATCCTGCCTCTTGCGATATGTTTTCAGAACTATATCAGGACCTGGAAACTGGCGTGACCCATTCGCATCCTCTGCATATCGCCGCCGCTTGCGCCCTTGGTCTTGGCCTTCTGTGTCCCGGCACGGCCCGCGCTGAAACCATCACCGTTTTTGCCGCCTCCAGCCTCACCACCGCCTTGGCAGAGATCGAGACAGGCTTTGAGGCGGCCAGCGGCCATGATCTGGTTATCGCCCTCGCAGGCTCCTCCGCACTCGCCCGCCAGATTCAGCAGGGCGCGCCTGCTGACATCTTCCTCTCTGCCAGCCCCGACTGGATGGACGTTCTCGAAGCGGACGGGCTGATCGAGCTGGACGCGCGCTTTGACCTCTTGGGCAATCGCCTTGTTCTGGTGGCCCATGGCGATGCCCCGGCCGTGGAAATTGGCCCCGATTTCGATCTGATGGCACGTCTTGGCGACGGGCGGCTGGCCATGGCGCTGGTCGAGAGCGTGCCGGCGGGCGTTTATGGCAAGGCCGCGCTGCAATCCCTCGGGCTATGGGAGGCGGTCGCGCCCCAGGTCGCGCAGGCCGACAATGTGCGCGCGGCCCTCGCCTTTGTCGCCACCGGCGAGGCACCGCTTGGCATCGTCTACGCCACCGATGCAACCGCCGACGCGCGCGTGACCATCGTCGGCACCTTTCCCGAGAACAGCCACCCCCCCATCGTTTATCCCGTCGCCGACCTTGCCAACCGTGACACGCCCGCCGAGGCAGAGTTTCTCGCCTATCTGCGCGGACCACAGGCGCGCGTAGCCTTCGAACGGCAGGGCTTTACCGTGTTGGCGCACTAACGCATGACCGATTGGCTCAGCCCTGCGGAATGGGATGCGGTGCGGCTGTCCTTGCGGGTGGCCCTCTGGGCGACGCTCATCAATCTGCCGATTGGCATCGCTCTGGCCTATGCGCTTGCACGCGGGCGCTTTCCGGGCCGGGGGCTCTTGAACGTGGCGGTGCATCTGCCGCTCATCATGCCGCCGGTGGTCACGGGATACCTGCTCTTGCTGGGCTTTGGCGCGCGCGGTCCCATCGGCGGTTTTTTCGAGAGCAGCCTTGGTCTCAGCTTTGCCTTCCGATGGACCGGCGCGGCCTTGGCCGCCGGGGTCATGGCGCTGCCATTCATGGTGCGCGCCGTGCGCCTGTCGATCGAGGCGGTCGATCCAAAGCTGGAACAGGCGGCGGCCACGCTGGGCGCCTCACGCCTCTGGGTGTTCCTGACCGTGACATTTCCCTTGATCATTCCGGGCATTCTCGCGGGTACCGTGCTGACCTTTGCCAAGGGCATGGGCGAATTCGGCGCGACCATCACCTTTGTTTCCAACATTCCGGGCCAGACCCAGACGATCCCGCTGGCGATCGACCTGCTCCTTGAAACGCCGGGGGGCGAAGGGCGCGCGGCCCGGCTGGCGGCGCTGTCGATTGCGCTGGCGGCATTGGCGCTGGCCCTGTCCGAATGGCTCTCGCGGCGGGTTGCGGCCCGTGTCGGGGGGCAATGATGCTGGATGTCTCCTTGCGGCACAGGCTCGGGGCCTTCACGCTCGATGTGCAGTTTCGCGCGCCACCCGGTGTCACCGTGCTCTTTGGCCGCTCCGGCTCGGGCAAGACCAGCATCGTCAACGCCGTGGCGGGGCTTTTGATGCCCGACGAGGGGCGGATCGTTACGGGCGAGCGGGTGTTGCTCGATACCGCCGCAGGGGTCCGCCTCAAACCGCATCGCAGGCGTTTGGGCTATATCTTTCAGGAGGGTCGGCTTTTCCCGCATCTCACCGTGCGCCAGAATCTCGGCTATGGCGCGTGGTTCGCCCCCAAGGGGGCCGCGCGCGCCGATCTGGCGCAGGTCGTCGATCTCTTGGGCCTTGGCGCGTTGCTGGAGCGGCGGCCCGCTGCCCTCTCTGGCGGTGAAAAACAGCGCGTTGCCATCGGCCGCGCGCTCCTTGCCGCGCCGCAACTGATCCTTGCCGATGAACCGCTGGCTGCACTCGACGAGGCGCGCAAGGCCGAGATCCTGCCCTATTTCGAGCGTCTGCGCGATTCGGTCAGCGTGCCGATCCTCTATGTCAGCCATTCCGCCTCCGAGGTGGCGCGTCTGGCGACCACGGTCGTGGCGCTCGAGGCTGGCCGTGTCATTGCACAGGGGCCAGCCGCCGAGGTGCTGGGCAATCCCGCCGTTCTGCCCACCGGCGCGCGCGAGGCGGGGGCCGTGCTCCTTGCGCGGGTCGTCGCCCATCACGCCGATGGGCTGTCAGAGCTGTCGGCGGGTGGCATCCCCCTCTTGTTGCCGCGCGTCGCGGCCCATCCCGGCGCCAGCCTGCGCATCCGCATCGCCGCCCATGACGTGATCTTGGCGCGCACCCGTCCCGAAGGTCTCTCGGCGCTCAATATCCTGCCCGGCACCATCCACGAAATACGCCCTGGTGGTGGCCCCGGTGCCATCGTGGCAATTGATACCGCCGCTGGCCGGGTGCTGTCCCGTGTCACGCGCCGCTCGGCTGCGGCCTTGGGTCTTGCCGTGGGCCAAGAGGTGCATGCCGTGGTCAAGGCCGTCGCCGTCGCCACAACCGACATCGGCGCGGCCTGACTGCCGTCACCCGGTTGCGCGATCCGGGGACAGGATCATCGAGAGCGGCCCGACGCGCGGCGCCTCTTCCCCGAATGCGATCTCACCCTCGATATGGCGCAGGTGGTGATCCACCATCTCTTGCGCGCGCGCCTCATCCCGGTCTGCGATGCTCTGCACAATCCGCGCGTGCTCGTCATCCGAGCAGAGGCTTGCCGCATTCGACCCGTAGAGGCCGATGATCAGCGAGGTGCGCATGGTCAGTTCCGCCAGATAATGCTCCAGCACCGAATTGCGCCCGATCTTCGCCAGCAGCATGTGAAAGGCGCGTGAGGCGCGAATCGCCTTGGGGCGGTCATTCTGGCTTCGGATCGAATCCTCGGTCGCCAGATGCGCGCGCAGACTGGCAATATCGGCCTCATCGGCGCGGCGCACCACGTTGCGGATGATCGTGGCCTCGATGGCGCGACGGGCCTGGAACACATCGCGCGCCTCGTCCTCGGAGGGGGTGGATACAAACGCCCCCCGGTTGGGGATCAGATCGACCACCTGATAGGCTGCCAGCGTCGCAAGCGCGCGGCGTACATGCGCGCGATTGCAGGAAAAAAGATCGCTCAGCGCCTGCTCGCCCAGCTTGGTCCCCGCCCGCAAACGCTGATCCGAGATGGCATCCAGCACATGCTCGACCAGCACGGTTTCCGGGGTGTCAGACATAGGGCGCTCCATTCCTTTGCTGCGGGAAAACTTACATTTTCAGGCTACAAAATCGACCGGAAAAATTGTCTGTTTAAATTGTTAACAATTTATGTTACTCAAGTTGCAGTTCAAGTGGAGGAGCCCATGAAAATCTTTGTCATCAACCCAAACTCGACCACGAGCATGACCGACAAGATCGCGGCCTCCGCGCGGGCCGTCACGGCGCCGGGTGTCGTTATCGAGGCGCGGTCGGGCGTGGGGGCCCCCGCCAGCATCGAGGGCCATTACGACGAGGTCATGGCGGCCCCGCGCCTGCTCGATCAGGTCCGCGAGGCCGAGGCGCAAAGGGCCGACGCCATCGTCGTGGCCTGTTTCGACGACCCCGCCATCGGCGCCTGCCGTGAAATCGCCACCGGGCCGGTGATCGGTATCTGCGAGGCGGCGGTCAAGGCGGCCAGCATGGTCGCCACCTCTTTCAGCGTGGTCACGACCCTGCCGCGCTCGGTTCCGATCATCGAGGAATTGGTCCGCCGCTACGGGCTTGATCACCAGTGCCGCCGCGTCCGGTCTGCGGCGATCCCGGTGCTGGCACTGGAAGAACCCGGATCGAACGCCCGCCAGCTGGTGCGCGCCGAAATCCTCAAGGCGATCGAGGAGGATCGTTGCGAGGCCGTTGTTCTGGGCTGTGCCGGCATGGCCGACCTCGCCGCATGGCTGACAGAAGAAACCGGAATCCCCGTCATCGACGGCGTGACCGTCGCCACGAAATTCGCCGAAGCCCTCGTGGGTGCGGGCATCAAGACCAGCAAGATCGGTGCCTACGCGCCACCAAACCCGAAATAATGCATCTCAGGGAGGAGAGTCATGACAATTTCAGATACAAACCGGGGTGTTTTGCCGCATGACGGGCATATGCCCGAGGTGATCGAACACAAGGGTCTGGGCGAGGAATCGCTGGCCCCCCAGAAAACGCGGATCATGGACCCGTGGTCCTATCTTTTTGCCTGGCTTGGCGGCTGCGTATCCATCGGGACCTTTACCATCGGCTCGGGCCTCGTGGGCACGCTGAACCTGCTGCAGGTGTTTCTGGCCATCGCTATCGGCTGCACCGTCATCGGCGTTGCGCTGATGATCAACGGGGCGGCGGGGCATAAATACGGCATCCCGATGATGGTGCAATTGCGCTCGGCCTTCGGCTTTTCCGGCGCGCGTATCCCGGCGCTGGTGCGCTCTGTCCCCGCCCTCGTCTGGTTCGGTTTCCAGAGCTGGATCGGTGCCGGCGCGCTCAACCTGGTGAGCGAGACACTCTTTGGCTATTCCAACATCGTGGTCTTTTTCGTGGGCTTCCAGGCTCTGCAGATCCTGCTCTCGGTGCTGGGCTTTCACGGCATCAAGTGGCTTGAGAATATCGGCTCGGTGTTCATCATCGGCGCGCTGATCTACATGTTCACCTCTGTCATCGGCAAATACGGCGACGAAATCAGCACCAATCTGATCAATGTCGAGGGCACCTGGGGTGCGCCGTTCTGGGGGGCGACCATGCTCTTTCTCGGCATCTATGCCACGATGATGCTCAATGTCTCGGACTATAGCCGCGAATTGCGGCAGGATGTCGGGCGGGTGCGTCAGGTGGTGATCTATGCCAACTCGATCCTGCCTGCGACGCTTTTCATGGGCCTGATCGGCCTCATGGTGTCGAGCGCGACCGGCGAAGTGGACCCGATCCGCGTCTTCTCGAATGCGGTGGATAACAAGCTCCTGCTCGTCGTCACCCTGCTTTTCATCGCCTTCGCGCAGGTCACGACCAATATTCTCAATAATGTCGTGCCGCCGGCCTATGCGCTGATGGATGTGTTCAAGCTCAGCTACAAGACCTCTGCCGTTCTGGTCGGCCTCTTGGCCTTTGCCACCTTCCCCTGGGAATTGGTCAAGAACGAGTCCGCCGCCGGTCTCAATCTCTTCATCCAGACCTATAGCGCCTTCTTGGGTCCGATCTTTGCGATCCTAGTGGTGGATTACTACCTGCTGCGCCGCCAAACGCTCGACCTCGAGAAACTCTATGACGAGAGCGGCGATTACGCGGGCTACAATCCGGCGGCCATCATCGCCATGGCGGTGGGTGTGGTTGCGGCGCTGACCTTTTCGGCGGTGTCGTGGTATGCCAGCTTGATCCCGGCGGGTGTCACCTATTACGTGCTGATGCGGCACCTGCCCGCCGCAAAGCGGTTTCTTGACCGCTGACCCGCAGTCAGACCGGGGCAGGGGGCCAATCGCCCCCTGTCCTTGCGTTTCTTCCCAAGACACGACCCCGGAGGTGATGACATGATCCGCTATCCCCGAGATTTGCGCGGCTACGGCCCCCAGATGCCAGACCCACAATGGCCCGGCAGCGCAAGGATTGCGGTGCAATTCGTGCTCAACTATGAGGAGGGCGGCGAAAACTGCCTGCTGCATGGCGATGCCGCGTCCGAGGCATTCCTGTCGGATATTCCGGGGGCTACGCCATGGCCCGGTCAGCGCCACTGGAACATGGAATCGATCTATGACTACGGCGCGCGCGCCGGGTTCTGGCGTCTGCATCGCCTCTTTACCGGCATGGACATCCCGCTTACCATCTATGGCGTGGCGTCCGCCCTTGCCCGCAGCCCTGAACAGGTGGCCGCCATGCAGGCCGCAGACTGGGAAATCGCCAGCCATGGCCTCAAATGGATCGAGCACAAGGACATGCCCGAGGCCGAAGAACGCGCCGCCATCGCCGAGGCGGTGCGCCTGCACACCGAGGTCACGGGCACCCGTCCGCGCGGCTGGTATACCGGCCGCTGCAGCGTCAATACCGTCCGCCTCGTCGCCGAAGAGGGTGGGTTTGATTACATCTCGGATTGCTACGACGATGACCTGCCGCACTGGCAGGAGTTCGGCACGCGCGACCAGCTGATGATCCCCTATACGCTCGAATGCAACGACATGCGCTTTGCCGCCTCGCCCGGTTGGGTGACGGGCAGGGATTTCGAAACCTATCTGACCGACACCTTTGACACGCTTTATGCCGAGGGGCAGGAGGGCGCGCCCAAGATGATGACCGTGGGCCTGCATTGCCGCCTCATTGGCCGCCCCGGCAAGATCGCGGGCCTGCGCCGTTTCCTGGAGCATGTTCAGAGCCATGCAAACGTGTGGTGCCCGCGCCGGATCGACATTGCAGAACACTGGGCGAAAACCCATCCGCACGGCCGCCGCGAGCGGCCCAGCCAGATGGACCACGCGCGGTTTGCCCAGGTGTTCGGCCCGCTGCTCCCCGCCCCGTGGATCGCGGACCGCGCATGGCAGATGGAGCTTGGCCCGGCCCATGACAGCGCATTGGGGTTGCTCAATGTCTTTTCCCGCGTGCTGCGACAGGCCAGCCCGGCAGAGCGCGGCCCGCTGACGCCTGCGCAGCTTGAGGCCGAAACCCTGCCGCGCTTGCAGGCGCTCTTGCCATGACCGCGCCCCTTATCGCCCAGCCCCTGACCGCTGCCGCCTTTGCCCCCTATGGCGATGTGCTCGAGGTGGCGGGCGCCCCCGACCGGATGATCAACGCAGGCCTCTGCGGGCGCTTCCATGATCGCGCCCGGCTCGAATTTCTGGATGGCCGCGCCGGGATCAGCCTTTTTGATGCCGAGGCGCGGCACCTGCCCTACATGCTCGACCTGATGGAGCGGCATCCCTTGGGCTCTCAGGCGTTCATCCCGCTCGATGGGGTGCCGATGTTGCTCTGCGTCGCCGAGGATGACAATGGCCGCCCCGCCACCCCGCGCGCCTATCTCAGCCAGCCGGGGCAGGGGGTCAATCTGCTGCGCAATGTCTGGCACGGCGTTCTGGCCCCCATCGGGCGCGCCGGGCGCTATGCCGTGATCGACCGGATCGGCCCCGGCGACAATCTCGAAGAGTTTTACTTTGACCAGCCTCTGACCGTGGAAGGACCGCAGCCGTGACCAAGCGCAGCTATTACACCCCCGAAGGCGGCCTGCCGCCGCAGACCCAGCTTCTGACCGGCCGCGCCGCCTTTACCGAGGCCTATGCCGTCATCCCGCGCGGCACCATGAGCGACATCGTAACGAGCTATCTGCCCTTCTGGGACAAGGCGCGGTTCTGGGTTCTGGCGCGACCGCTCTCTGGCTTTGCCGAAACCTTCTCGCAATATATCGCCGAGGTGCAGCCGGGCGGTGGCTCTGACCGCCCCGAAACCGAAGAGGGCGTCGAGGCGGCGCTCTTTGTCGTCGAGGGCGCGCTGCGCCTCACCTTGGACGGGCAGGCGCATGACATGACCGAGGGCGGCTTTGCCTATATCCCACCCGGCACCGCCTGGACGCTGCGCAATACCAGCGATGCCCCTGTCAAGTTCCACTGGATACGCAAGGCCTATCAGGCCGTCGCCGGACTCGAGCATCCGCCCGTCATGGTCGTCAATGAAAACGACATCGCGCCCATCCCCATGCCGGATACCGACGGCGGCTGGGCCACGACCCGCTTCATGGACCCAGCGGACATGCGCCACGACATGCATGTCACCGTCGTCACCTTTCAGCCCGGCGCGGTGATCCCCTTTGCCGAAACCCATGTGATGGAACACGGGCTTTACGTGCTCGAGGGCAAGGCGGTCTACCGCCTCAATCAGGACTGGGTCGAGGTCGAGGCCGGCGATTTCATGTGGCTGCGCGCGTTCTGCCCACAGGCCTGTTACGCCGGCGGTCCGGGCCCGTTCCGCTATCTGCTCTACAAGGACGTGAACCGGCACATGGCACTCTGAGGCGGGGGCGCTGCCCCCGGACCCCCGAGGTATTTAGGGCCAGATGAAACAACAAGAAAAATCCAGAATTCGATCGGTCAGGGAGGAAAAAATGACTGCAATCGACCATGGGCATGTGCCCACAGGCAACACGATGGACCCCGAGGGCAATACCCTCAACCCGGTCGGGGCGGATGAAAAGACATGGGGATGGTTCGCCATCTTCAACGTCTGGGCCAATGACGTGCAGTCGCTCTTTGGCTATTCGCTCGTGGCCTCGCTTTTCATCTCCTACGGGGTCAGCGGCTGGACCGCCTTTGCCGCCCTCATCGCGGCAGGGCTCTTTACCATGTGGATGGTCAATCTCTCGGGGGCTGCGGGCGAAAAATACGGCATCCCCTACCCGGTGCTGGCGCGCGCAAGCCTGGGCACCAGCGGCGCGAAACTGCCCGCAATCCTGCGCGCCACGGTGGCGGTGTTCTGGTATGGCGTTCAGGTCTATTTCGCCTCGACGGCGGTGGCGCTCCTGATCCGCTCGGTCACCGGCGCGAGCGGCGGCGCGGAGATCCTTGGCCTTACCGGCATCGACTGGCTGTCGTTCTTCATCGTCTGGGCCTTTCATATCGTGATCTTCTGGCGCGGCATGAACTGGGTCGAGACCTTCCTCAACATCGCCGGCCCGTTTGTCTATCTGGTGATGATCGGCCTTGTTATCGTGCTCTGGCAGCGCTCGGATGGGCAGCTTCTGTCGGCCGCGGGCACGATCTTTGCCAATCCGGATGCAACCTTTGCCAGTGAATTCAACGGCTTTGTCGCCATCGTCGGCACCATGGTGGCCTATTTCGCCGCCGTGATGATCAACTTCAGCGACTTTTCCCGCTATGCCAAGGACAAGCCCACGATGCTCTTGGGCAACCTCACCGGATTGCCTTTCAACATGATCCTCTTCTCGGCACTGGCGCTTCTGACCACGGCGGGGGCCGCGGTGGTCTTTGGCGAAGAAATCACCAACCCGAGCGAAATTGTCGAGCGCACCGACTCGGTGCTCTTGGGCGTGATTGCCGCGATCACCTTCTTTGCCGCGACCGTCGGCATCAACCTGGTCGCCAATTTCATCCCGGCGGTGAACGGCATCGCCAATCTCGCCCCCGGCAAGATCAGCTTTCGTCAGGCGGGGCTCATCACCTCGGTCTTCGCGCTCATCATCGGCGGCCTCTGGACCAGCTTCATCAGCGAATTCGGCATCGGCGGTTTCGTCAACACGCTTGGTGCCACGCTGGCCCCGATCTTTGGCATCATGATCGTGGATTACTATGTCCATCGCAAAGGCCAACTCGACCTTGACGATCTCTATGACATGCAGGGTGGGCGTTATCATTACCAGAACGGCTGGAACCGGACGGCGGTCACGGCTTTTGGCCTTGCGGCGGTGTTTTCCGTGGCAACGGTCTGGGTGCCGTGGTTCGGGTTCCTCTCGGGCTACAACTGGGTGATCGGCGCGGTCCTGGGCGGCGGCCTCTACACCCTGCTTGCCAAAAGCCCCGCGCGGGTCTAGGTCCCACGCCCCAAGTGGCGGGCCGGCACAAAAGCCTGCGCCCGCCGCATTCAAACCCCTTGCGTTGGCCCTGCCGCTTGGCTATCACGCAGCGCACGGGTGATTAGCTCAGTTGGTAGAGCGCTTCGTTTACACCGAAGATGTCGGCGGTTCGAGTCCGTCATCACCCACCAAGCCCATTTCCTCAATGTTTTCAGATAGTTGGTTCCATCCTGATCCGGTCTTCAGGTATGGACTTACTGTTCCGTGTCAATTTCGTGTCAAAACTTTTCTGCCAGATACGTTTGAACAATCCCCAAGCGGTAATGAGGGCCAAAAAGTTTACCACGAAGGTCCACAAGATGTAGTTGGGCGTCAGGTCCGGTGCCACCTCCGAAACAATCCATCCGTTGGTTGCAACACCTACGACGATCAGCAGAGGTCCAAAGATCGTCAGCCATATGTTCACCAGAATTGTCATTTCCTCTCTCCTTTAACTTGCGTCCATCATTTCACGGGCTTCACTCACCACGTCCAAGTTCTCAAGCTGCGCATACTTGGCAGTCTGAGTGATCGTGGTATGGCCCAACAGCTTCGACAGTTTGTGCAGCGACATGCCCTGTTGCAGAAGCCGTGAGGCGAAGGTGTCTCTGAGGGTATGGATAGTCGCCTTCCCTCGTTGTTCGATCAACCTTTTGCTTTGGTTACATTCTGCACCGATAACCTTGCGAAGATTTTTGACAGCCCATTCCATCTTTTCAAAGGGTTTGGGCTGGTTCGTCTTTCTGGACAGGATTTCATAGACCCTGTTCGAGATAGGCACCGTTGATACGATCCCGGTCTTGGTCCGATAGACCTCAATGGTCCGGTTGGTCATGTCTATGTCCACCCAATCAACCTCGACCGCTTCCATGAGCCTCAGACCAGTGTCCAGCAGGATGATGCACAGTTCATATGCCTTTGCATCTGTGATCGTAGACCCTGCCTGTAGACGCGCCAGAACGGCTCTCTCTTCGGCCTTGGACAGATACCGGGTTTTGGTGAAGCCTTTGATGTTCGGCCACTCCAGATCGGCGTTGACCTTGTGAGTCCTCTTGACCCGGCTCAAGGCTCTCCGAAGGAACTTGAACTCACACCTGATCGTATTCCCCTGCTCTCCGGCCTTCTTACGTCTTGCCAGTAGGGCATCCAGATCACCTTGGGTAAGGCTTGACGCCAGCTTGGTCTTTGGGAGCACCTTGAGAAGCTTGGTCGCCTGTGTCTTGTAGACACGTAGGGTCTGCCCCTCGACCTCATCCAAGGTCAGATCGAAAGCATCCTTTAGGGTGATTTCAGGCTTGTGCCCAAGCTGGCCCATGTTCAGGGCTTTGGTGTATTCGGCGTTCATTACAGCCATGGCCCCTTTCTTGTCGTTCAAGGGGCGTTTGGTCGAGTCTCTGAAGCGTTGTCCATCAATGGTGAAGACATACCACCAGTAAGGGCTATCAGTGCGTCTGAAGAGATTCATGGATATTACCTCCTAGTAAGGTAAGTTGTATTTAGTGAGTACATACTTCTGAGTTTGGACCATTCATCGCTTCAGAAGGTCGTCCAGTTCGCCTTTGCGGAGTGCGTTCAGAACCTGAGTTATTTCCGCGCGACCACGATGATCGAAAAGGGCAAGATAGATTTCGGGGCTGTACTCAAGAACGCACTTGAGGACCCATTCAGACTTGTCCATTCGAAGCGTGTCAGCGATGGGTGTCCAGAGACTTGCAGGTATAGAGATATACCCAAGTTCCATTTGGCTGATCATGGTGTAGTACTCCAGACCCAGAGCATCAGCCAAAGCCTTCTGGGTGTAGCCTTCTTTCACGCGAGCATTCTTCAAAATGCTCCCAAGGTTCTCTTTGTTACGTTGTTTGCGCTTTTCTGACATCATGGCGTTCAATTGTCTCCTAAGGGTTATGACCAGTGTATCGAGCCTTTAGCTTTGCTTGGTGGTCGCACTGTTCTGAGTTGTTATTCGATGGTGATGGCGTTTTGAGACCGTGACCATCTGAATATTTACAGTCATGGCATGTATTGGGACCTCCGATTTTAGAGTTCGGGTTTATAGATGAATGGCTACGTGCCCGTTTCAAACACGAGGATATTGCACTGAGCCCCCATTTGTCAGCATCGCTTATCCACTAAGTGTAGATGTCTTTGGGTTCTTGGGCACCATATGTGTCATCCACTTGATGCCACGCGATAGACTGACCGTTCTGAGACATTCAACCTCATGGCAATTTCTCGCTTTGATACGCCCTGAGCGATTAGATCAGTGATTTCTTGGGCTTTCTCTCGGGCTTTCGGATGCCTTCCCTTGTACTTGCCGTTAGCCTTTGCCTTGGCGATACCTTCACGCTGACGTTCCAGCATCATTTCCCGTTCAAACTGGGCCACAGACCCTAGGACATTGAGCATCAGCTTGCCCGTGGCGTTGGTCGTGTCCAACCCAAGGTCCAGAATACGAAGGCCGACATTCTTGCCATCAAGCTCTTCGATAATTTCCCCGAGATGCCGAACAGATCGTGCCAATCGGTCCAGTTTCGTCACCACCAAAGTATCACCATCCCGACAGAAGCCCACAGCGTCTCTGAGCGACTCCCTGAGGCCGACTGAACTGGTCTGCTCCTCCCAGACCCTTTCACAGCCAATGGCCCTCAGTGACTCTCTCTGAGCCTCTAAGCCTGCTTTCTGTTCTAGGGTCGATGTCCGTGCGTATCCGATGAGCATTTGATTGCCCTCCTTGTCTGCCATTGATGTTTAAGATGTTGAGGCAGGGTGTCTGCCAGAAGCCGAAACCGACTCCACTGACAGGCTATCGCGCCACCATCTGAGGCTGACACATGGGCAAGGTCTATTGGCAGGGCATTGATGCGCTGGGCTCTTGGGTTTTTCATGAGTACTAGAAGGGGTGGGGGGTAGAGAAATCGACTTCAAAAAAGAGCGGTTATTATTGGGCTTATTATCGAGATTTGTTGTCGACGGCATTCCGAAAACCCAGATGGTAGATTGGTGGGCTCCGGGAGAAAACTGCCCAATGTTTCAATATATACCGGTGCCGCGCGTGTCCTCATCATGCCTATAGACAGACCCTTACGGCCCAAAGCCGACATTGGACTAAGGATCGCTTTGCTGCAATGCGGCCCGAGAAAACTGCCTTTTAAACTTTCGCTGTCACGGTGAGGAAAGCACCACCAGCCACCAAAGTTTGATTGCTGAGCTTAGAAGCGCCTAGACAATTCACGTTCAGCCACTGACTTCGCCATCGTGCTTGGCAAGGCCGCGCCGAGGTCGAGCCAGTGAATACTATTGTAGAAGCGATGCCCCTCGCGGTCCACGTATTGATCAAGTAGGGAAGTTGTTCTCGACTTAGTCAATGACTGCACGCACCGTAGGGCAAAAACTATCCGGCTCTCGTCATGACTGCGTTTTAACTCTCGCAAAAGAATATTATCGCTTAGATCCTTGAATGCCTTTTGCGGCAAAGCGGCCAGCAGATATTTTCTAATCTGGTTATCCAGATCTAACTCAAGCATATCTGCAAGACACAACTTGCCTAAAGCATAGATCGCGTCTGCCTTTTGCTTTGGTAGTTCTGTCTGACTAATACTCAAGAGACCTGTGCGATCAGATGGGTGGTCGCCGAGACTTTTGACGCGCTGAATATCTTGCCAATCTCCAAACTTAGACAAATACTTGAGAATGCTTTCACTGGCGTCCACTTCGAATTGGTCAATTGTCGTGCGGATCAGTGCCAAATCGTCACGTTTCATTAACTTGCAGAGAGCCGCGACTGTGGCGCTACAAAGCGCTTTCCGATGGAATGGTCCAAGCTTCTCACTTTCTAAGACTACTTTGTTGCTAGCTCCATATGCTAGTCTAGCTTCTTCAAGTTTTCTCTCGAAGTGTCCTTTGAAACCATCGGAAAGGTTGGCCCGCATTTCATCCTGCATGGATGCGCCAAACTTGTTGTAAAGAACTGATAACTCTCGATCCACGAACAGGCTTGGACCCTCTACCTTATCACGCAACTCACTCATAGTAAGTTCTGAAAGCCTGTTGGAGCGGTAGGTTTCAAAAAACCTCCTGTCGGTTTCCATGCTTCTGACCAGCCCAAACCCGAAACCACTTTTCTCAACCGTCAGAACAGACTTCAGTGTTTCCTCTTCTAGTGGATGCCCCAAACGTGCCAGAACTTCAGATGCGGTAAGCCGGACTTCGAGGCTCGAATCTGTCAACAATTCCTGAGCGTCATCAAGTGTTAGCTCGTTCCGCATTGATAGTATCTTGGCTGCCCGGAGCCGCACCGGATCAGGTTTAGCCGCTAGGCATTTCTTGAGAACTTCTGAGGAAAGCGACTGTGGGCTCTCAAAAAGGCCATCGGCTATTCGGTCGTCAAGCTTGTCAACATTTCGGTCACATAGCTGCTTTAGAGCATCGTTGGCGCTGTATTTTGACATAATGCCAACAATGGCACCCTCAACCTTATTCTTACGATGTGGTGAGCAGCTTGATGAGGCCGCCTCAATGAACGGAATGTCGTCACTTTGACCGTTGGCCGAAAGGAATCTCAAAGCAGTGTCAAATACCCGACTGTCCGTGTCCTCTTCGAACCAAGTAGTGAGGACGCCATGCTTGTTAAAATAGCCATCATGAGTTGGGATAGCCTGATCAAGCAGCTCTAGGATGCGGATTGCATTCCTTTTTTCGACATCGGTTCCAATGGTTGCGAGGATTCTGATACGGTAATAGGTGTCGTCGCCGAGTTGGGACTGTGCAACCCAACGCCAAAGTGGTACATTTTGGTGCTCAAATCCAACAACCCCACAGTCAAGCAGTGCTTGGATCTCTTGATCTGAAAGCGGCTCATTCCGCATGTGCTGGAAGACTAGGTTAGCATCATGGTTCCCTAGATAGCTGTCGTCATTTCCCGACCTTGAAATAGCATTGCCAATGAGCCGAAGGCGAGCCACCTCTTGTGGAGACGTTCCTTCCCATGCGTGGGATCGTTGAATTAGCTCTGACAAGAAGTTTCTGGCTTCCTCTTCAATTAGCCACTCATCTTGGCTCGCCGAGTCTAATATGAGATCATTGTGATCGGATTCCTTCTTGGATTTTTTACTTTGGTGGATTTGTGGTGAGAGGATGTCAGTTTCCTTCCAGCCAATTTCTTCGAGCTTATCTCGGATGGCATCCTTGAAATCCGAAACATCACAAAACGGCTTAAAGAAGACTTTCTTCTCGTCGATGCACTTTTGCCGAAAATCGAGTACCTTTCTTATCTCTTCTCCTGGCTCCATACCACTCGGAACCTCGACTTCCTTGAAGTAGATCGCCATGTCTCTCATGTATCCACTTTCAATGCGTGCCTTGGATCTTTCATACTCTTCCTCAAACCCTGACGTGTAGCCGGAAGGATCATTGCTTGGTCGTGAACCCCATTTGTTCCAAAGAACGCCAATGAAGTAATCACATCTATCAAGGTCTTCGTTTATTTTGCTCTGAGGTCGAACATATCCAGGAACAGCATTTTCCCACCCCAATAGTTTGAAATGGCAGCCCCATCTTTCGGAATGGCTCCTGTTTACGCTTTCGACGACTTCATGAGCAGCGCGACGTTCTTCATCCAAGCCGCCGGGAGAGCCTATGAATACACGAACTATCTTTAGACTGTCCGACAAACCGATACCTCGCTAGCAACCCTACTACGCAGTATAGGTCCGGCGATCGGTACGTGCTAGGGATATGATAGTGGTTGCCGCACAGCTAGAAATACGAGCAAAGATCAATGAATGCGAAGGCGCAAACGTCTCGCAAGATCCGCTTTGAAGATGGTCGTTTATTGTCCAAGCGTATGCAGAGAACGACGGCTCACCGCCCTTGCTGTTGACGGCCGCAACTATGGACGTAAACCAATGCCCCTCGACATATACTAGTATGATGACGACGCTTTAGGAAAAACAAAAACCTCACCCGTTGGTGGCTCTGGCACTTCTCCTCGGATCACGGGATCTACGCTAGAGTTCCAGAAGCGCTTACAATACGCGTTAGCAGCTTGACTGATCGTTGCATAACTAGCGGGGCAGTTACGGTGAAACAGCCATGGTTCATGGTATGACGCTCTTAACAGCCTTGGGTCAGTGAAGATGCTCCTAAGATTGGCATCGTATGATCGTGCGGCATCGATAAGCTTTTTCATGAACCCAAGCCTCTCATTGGGAGGCATACCGAACAGCGTTGCTGCAAGCTCGCGAGCCCTTTGGCGCTGTCTCCGGTTTATCCATTTAACAGCAGGGCTGCACTGGGCGTTCTTTGGATTCTGCTTGCGGTCCTGAGTTTGATAATTCTGCTTTCTACAGTGTGGGGTGCAGTATTTCTGGTCGGAGCGTTTCTTGATGAAACTTTCGGAGCAGACCGGACACACGAACCCGGTCTCCGAGCCAATGGCATCGAAGGGCATAAGAGGCCTCTTTTCTGGTTTAGTTAGGGTTAGGGCTCAATGAGGCCCCCAGCGTCCTCACGGGCACGTCAGGGGCTCAGAGCGTAAAGATTACCCCAAGGCCACGATGCAACCTTGGGGCAAGCTGTTGAGGACCGTCAGGCCGATTTCTTGGCCTCGCGATAGTCTCTGATGATCACGACTGGATGCGTCGTGTAGTAGTCATTTATATCTGCGATCTTTAGAGCCTGTAGGAGGTCAGTATCGCGCATTCCCTCAAGTGCTTCCCAAAGGCGTTTGCAGTTTGATCTGAGGGCGGAATCAAGCAAGAGCATCTCGGGATTTTCAGCTTTTATCCTCTGCTTTCTGAGTTTTGTGCTCGGCACGGCGAGCGACAGGAAGTAAAGATATTCCCCGATTATCAGGTAATCGCTGAGAGGAGGCTTTGCCGCTTTGCGAATGGTTTTAATTCCGGTGATGCCTTGTTCAACGCGTTTCTGAAATGCCTCTTCGGCAATGCGAGTTTCTGCGGCTTCTTTTTGCGTGCTTTTATGGTCCTTCATTGAGGATTTTCCTTTCGTTTTGTTTGATTTTCCCTAGGCGAAGGTGTGTTTGACCTTTGCTGGGGTAGGGTGAGGTGACCGTTCTCAAAAACGGTTGCTATCCTCAAGAAAGGACTTTTGCTGTCCTTCACTTGTTTAGACGTCTGTCACGCAAATCTAAGTACCTGTTATAAAGCAGAAAAAGTCTATTAGACTCGGTCTAACAGTGTCTTGGTGCTTCATGCCAGTTGACCGAACCCAGATTCCCTTGGAACGACCTAACTTGTCGTGTTTGTTGGCAGGCCTTCTTGCCAAGGCTCAAGTGCACATTGCAGAATGACTCATAGCGAAATTTGCACCTCAGGTTCTCAGAAGCTCAGCCAATTTTCGGCCAGAAGTTCCTTGAGCATACCTTTAACAGGCTGCTGAAAAAGTCGGCCCTCGACGCGGTTATGAGAACATGATTCACTTCCGG
>NZ_KN293984.1:0-42659 GCF_000768555.3 Roseovarius mucosus DSM 17069 | reverse complement strand
TTCAAACCGTGGGGGAAGAATAACGTCCTTCAAGGCTGACTTCTTCAGCAGCCTGTTAAGGCCTAGCATGAATTCCACTCATTCATTGCTGAGAACCCTGAGCTTTTTCTCATGAAGCGGGTTTCTTCACTCTATGTGAGTTCTTTTGCTGTCCCGAAAGCTGATTGGTGTCGATAGGTGCGTCGGACAGTCGAAGTCACTGTGTCAATTACGTGTCACAAGATGTAGTGCTGATCATATGTGCCTACTAAACTGTTCAGACGTAAGTATCTGAAAGTAGCAGGTATGGACTTGCTAGTCAGCTATATCTAGTTATCCAGATACAAACCGAAGATGTCGGGAGTTCGAGTCTCTCATCACCCACCATCCAAATTTTCAAAATTTTATCAGATGCTTGGCTCTTGCCTCTTCGCCATTCGCGCAGGGACTTACTATTGCGTGGCAATGGTCTGTCTCCGTCCGCGCCCAGCGGCACTAAGCAGATCCGCAGGATGGAGCAAGGCAAAGATCGCACCTTCACGCCCGATCTGCGCGTTCTGTCACGGGTAGAATTTCAGCGGCTTGCCCAATGATCCTAGCTTTAACTCCCGCAAGCCTCGCCCGGTGAGGGTGGGTTCGGATGCTCTGATGAAATAAACTTTGGGCGGTTTGAAACTTTTGGTTCCCGGCTGACGTGTCTCCTGCATCAGCGGCTCAGACGAGCCTTTGAAAACAAGGGAGAACGACCAATGACCTTCAAAACCTTTCTGAGCACGGCCACTGCCATTGCCCTTGGCACCGCCGTTTATGCCGCCAACCCAACAGTGGGCGGCGCGCCGATGCTCGTAGAGCGCAACATCATCGAGAATGCTGTCAATTCGCCGGTTCACACAACGCTGGTTGCGGCGGTGAAAGCCGCCGATCTGGTCGAGACATTGCAGGGGCCGGGGCCGTTTACCGTGTTCGCGCCGGTGAATGATGCGTTTGCGGCCCTGCCCGCAGGCACGGTCGAGACGCTGCTGATGCCCGAGAACAAGGCCATGCTGCAAAAGGTCCTGACGGCTCATGTGGTCGCCGGTGACTGGTCCGCCGCCGACATCATCGCCGCCGCGCGCTCCAGCAAAGATGGCTTTTACCACTTCAACGCCGTGTCGGGCGACGCCCTGTCGGCGCAGGTCAAAGGCAACAACGTCTACATCCTTGATGAAAGCGGCAACGCGGCCCGTGTAACGGTGGCTGATGTAGACCAATCCAACGGCGTGATCCACGTGATCAACGCTGTCCTCGTGCCAAAGTAGTCCCCCACACTGGCACGGGGTCTGCCCCTCCGCCGCACGGATGGCGGGGGGGCTTTACGCAGCTTGATGCGGATATGCTTCCTGAAAACCCATGCGCGCGCCGATCAGTGTCGGGTGCGCGTCGGTCGCCTCAGCCTCGCGCGATCTCCAGAAACCGCGCAATCTGTTCCCCTGTCACAGACCAGTCGCACACGAACCGCGCCATCAATGGCTCATCGCTTGCGCCGCTCTCCAATGGCCCCTCGTAGAGCCCATAGACCGCCCCAGCCGCCTTGAGCCGCTGATGCGTGGCGCGGGGCAGGCGGGCAAAGATCATGTTGACGGCGCGCTCAAACACCATCTCAGCCCCCGGCACATCACGCAATCCGGCCTCTAACAGGGCGGCGCGGGTATTGGCCTCTTGCGCGGTGCGCAGCCACAGCTGCTCGCGCAGATAGCCCAGCATCTGCGCCGACAAATACCTATGCTTTGACACCAGATGCGCCGACCGCTTGCGCCGCAACTCGAATTCCCAGGCATTCTCGGGGTTGAAAAAAATCACCGCTTCGACGCCCAGACAGCCATTCTTGGTGCCGCCCATGGAAACCGCGTCAATCCCCGTCTTCCACGTCATCTCGGCAGGCGTGCAGCCCAGGGCCGCCACCGCATTGGCAAAGCGCGCCCCGTCCATGTAGCAAGGCAGCCCGTGATCGCGCGCGATCCCGCAGAGCGCTGCAATCTCGGCGCAGGTGTAAACCCGCCCCCGTTCCGTCGCCTGCGTCAGGGCAAGCGGCCCGTGCTGCGGATTGTGCACATCCCCCGCCGGCCAGAGCGCAATCGCGCGGGCCAGATCCTCGGGGGTCATCTTGTCCGCTTCCCCCACAAGGCTCAGCTTGGCCCCGCCGGTGAAAAACTCGGGCGCGTTGCATTCATCGGTGTGGATATGCGCCAAGGGCGTACAGAACACCGTCTGCCACGGCTCCGACAGCGTCGCGAGCGCCAGCGCATTGGCCGCTGTGCCGGTCGCCACCAGATAGACACTGGCCTGCGGTGCCTCGAACAATTCGCGCAGCCGGTCGCGGACCTCCTCCATCGGTGCCTCGGTGCCATAAGAGGGCATATGCCCCATATTGACCTCGGCCATCGCCTGCATCACACCGGGCAGCGCCGGGCCGGAATTGTCAGAGGCGAATTGCATCAGAGCGGCTCCTCGATGATGTGATCTTCCCAATCGTCCTCGGACACCTCGAATTCCGGCACCGTGCGATGCCGCATCGACACGCCCGCCTCGTGCACGCTGTTCGCATCGCCGGAAATCAGCGGGTGCCAGTCGAACAGCGGCTTGCCCTCGTAGAGCAGCTTGTAGGCGCAGGTTTCCGGCAGCCAATAGGCATGGCTCTCGATCGTATGCGGCTTGAGCGTGATGCACTCGGGCACGAACTGATGCCGGATCGGGTATTGCGCGCAGAGGCAGGTGGTATCGTCGAACAGGCGACAGGCCACGCGGGTAAAGGCAACCTCGCCGCTCTCTTCATCCTCCAGCTTGTTCATGCAGCATTTGCCGCAGCCATCACACAGCGCTTCCCATTCTGCGCGGGTCATGCGGTCAAGCCGCGTGGTTTCCCAGTAACGCGGGCGCAATCCGCTGCGATTTATGGCGTCACTCATAGCGCGGCCAGAATGGCGCGGGCGCGCAGGCAATCGGCATCCATCTGCGCGATGAACGCCTCCAGACTGTCGAATGTCGCCTCGGGGCGCAGATAATCGACCAGCCCGACCGACAGGTTGGCCCCATAGAGATCGCCCGTGAAATCAAACAGGAAGGTCTCGATATTGGCCTCTTCGCCCTGAAACATCGGCCGCACGCCGAGCGACGCGGCACCGTGATACTGCCCCTTGTGCGGCCCATCCAGCACATCGACCAGCACCGCGTAAATCCCGAACTTGGGCGGATGCAGCCCCTTGATCGACATATTGGCCGTGGGATAGCCCAGCGTGCGCCCCCGCTGCTCGCCGCCAATCACCGGCCCGTCGATCCGGTGCCAATGGCCCAGCATGGCGGCGGCGGCGCGTGGCTCGCCTGCACTCAGCGCGGCGCGGATCGCGGTGGATGATACCTGCCCGCTCTCGCCCTCCAACAGCGTTGCAATGGTCACGCCAAACCCCATCTCGCGGCCAAAACCCTCCAGCATCGCGGCATTGCCCGCCCGTCCCTTGCCAAAACAGAAATCCGATCCCACCACCACATGCCGCAGACCCAGACCGTCGCGGATCACGTTTTCGGCAAAGGCGCGCGGGCTGAGCGCGGCCAGACCGGCGTTGAAATTGATCTCATAGAGCCGCTCGACCCCCAGCTTTTCCAGCCGATGCGCCCGCGCCTCGCGACCCATCAGGCGAAAGGGCGGCGCGTCGGGGGCGAAATATTCCCGCGGATGCGGCTCGAAGGTGAGAATCCCCAGCGGCGCGCCAATGCGCTGCCCCGCGCTGCGCGCCATCTCGATCACCGAGCGATGGCCAATATGCACGCCATCGAAATTGCCGATGGCGGCGCTCGCGCCCCGGTCGGCGTCGGTGACATAGGTGTAATCGCGGATGATACGCATGGGCAGAGGGGTAGCGCCGCAGCGCCGCCTGTGCAAGAGCGATCAGGCGCTGCGCGGGCGGCGCAGGGCAGTCACAAGATAGACCAGCAAGAGACCAAAGGCGCTTCCCGTCAGAAAGAGCGCCAGCGCCGCCCCCATCGGCGGCAGCGGCACCATGCCCGCCAGCGGTCCCGGCAAATCCCCTGTCACAAGAACCCAGCCCATCGTCGCCCCGAACCAGCCCAGCACCATCGCAAGGCCCCCGCCCAAGACCCCCTGCAACCCGGCCCGGCGCCCGCGCAGCCCTCGGCGAAGCGCGGTGACAGGCCGCCCCAGATCCCGCCCGATGGCCAGCAGGGCTGGCACCACCAAGAGCACCAGCACCATCCCGAACCCAAGCCCATAAACCAGCGTGATCACCGTCGGCTTGAGGAATTGCGCCTGTGTCGAGCGTTCAAAGAGCAAGGGTGCCAGCCCCAGAACCGTCGTCAGCGTGGTCAGAAGAACCGCGCGAAGCCGGTCGGCGGTGCCCTCTATAATGGCCGGGATCAACCCCCGCGATTGCGCATGTTCGTCAATCGACGTGACCAGCACGATGGAATCGTTGATGATGATGCCGGTCATGCCCAGCAATCCGACGACCGTGAACATCGACAGCGGCACATCCCATTGCGCATGGCCCCAGATGGTGCCCACCAGACCAAAGGGAATGATCGCCATCACCACCATGGGCCGGGTCCAGCTGGCAAAAACCAGCGACAGCACGATGTAAATGCCCAACAGCGTGGCCATCAGGCCCAGTCGCGCATCGGCCATGAACGCGTCTTCCTGCTCATTCAACCCCGCCAGCCGATACTCGACCTGATAGCGCGCCGCGACATCGGGCAGGATCTCTGCCTCCATCGCGCGGGAAATCTCGGCGGCGCGGGCCGGGTCATCCTCGGAAATATCGCCCGTCACCGTCACCAGCCGCAGGCCGTTTTCCCGCCGGACCGAGGCAAAGCCGGTGCGCGTTTCGACGCTGACCACATCGGCCAAGGGCACGTATTGCCCGGCGGGCGTGCGCAACTGCATCTTTTCCAGAAAATCGGCGGTCAATTCCCCCCTCGGGCAGTTCTACCCGCACCTCGGCAGAGCGCGGCCCGTCCGGGTAGGTTGCCGCCTCGATGCCGCTCACCCGGTTGCGCAGCGTGCGCCCCAGATCGTCGATGCTAAAGCCGAGCGCCGCCCCCTGCGGCGTCAGGTCCAGGATCACCTCGGCCTTGTCATAGGCCAGACTGTCCTCCAGGCCCGAGACCTCGGGATAGCGCCCGAGCGCGGTTTTCAGCGCCTCTGCCGCGGATTTGAGCTGCTCTGCCTCCGCGCCATAAAGCTGAATGTCGAGCGCATCGCCCCCCGGCCCCGCCCGCGATCCGCGAAAGCTCAGCGTTTCGGTCAAGGGATGCTGTACCACCCGCTCTTGCAGATCTGCGACAAAGGCAAAGCTGGAATAGGGCCGCAGATCGGCGTCGATCAATTCGATGGAAATCCCCCCCAAAAGATCGGCCTCGCGCGTGTCCGATCCCGACAGGCCGCGCCCTGCCGCGCCACCGACCTGCGCCACCACATAGGCCAGCGGGTTTGCCCCGTGCTCGGCCTCATACTCCGCACCCAACGCCTCGGCGGCCTGCTGCAACGCGCGCATCTGCGCCAATGTGTCGTCGCGCGTGGCCCCCGGCAGCATCGCGAAATTGCCCGTCACGCTGCCTTGTTCCGGCGCGTTGAAAAACCGCCATGTCACATCACCGCGCACGAAACTCGCCACTTGCGTCGCCAACAGCAGCACCGCCGCCGCCAATACGGCATAGCGGCCCCGGATCACCCAAGCGATGAGCGGGCGAAAGGCACGGTCGCGAAACACCCGAAACCCCCGGTTCACCACCCGGCTTGGAATGTCATACCAATGCTCACGGGCGGAATGGGCCAGCGCGTGCGCCATATGGTTTGGCAGGATCAGGAAACACTCGATCAGGCTTGCCACCAGCACGGCAATCACCGTGAAGGGAATGTCATAGATCAGATCGCCAAACCGCCCGCCAATCACCGCCAGCCCGAAAAACGCGATCAGCGTGGTCAGCGTGGCGGCAAGGACCGGCAGCGCCATGCGCCCGGCGGCCCGCTCTGCCGCCACCATCGGCGGCTCGCGCAGGCGACGATGCCGCGCATCGGCATGTTCGCCTACCACAATGGCATCATCCACCACGATCCCCAGCGTGATGATCAAGGCGAACAGCGAAATCATGTTGAGCGTCAGGCCGGCGGCATACATGAATGCCATCGCCGCCAGCATCGCCACCGGAATCCCCGCCGCGACCCAAAACGCCGTGCGCGCGTTGAGAAAGAGGAACAGCAGCCCCACCACCAGCGCCAGACCTGTCAGCGCATTCTCGACCAGCATCTTGATCCGGCCCGAAATCGCCTCGGCCCGCGTGCGGATGAGGTCGATACTCACCCCCTCGGGCAGGGTGTCGGCCATGCGGTCCGCCACCGCCTGCACCTCGGCCTGAATATCGAGCGCATCGCCTCGCGCAGAGCGGTCCACCCGCACACTCATCGCAGGGGCCTCGCCCACGTAATAGGCCAACTCCCGCGTCGCCCCCTCGACCCGCACGCGCGCGACATCCCCGACCGTCAAGGCGCTGCCATCCGGTGCAATGCGCAGCGTGATCGCGGCAATATCGCGGGCGCTGCGTTTCTGCGTGCCGGTGCGCAGGCGGGTATTGGCCCCGGTCATGTCCCCCGCCGGATCGGCGGTGATCTCGGCGGCAATGGCGGCGGCAATCTCGGCCATGGTGATGTCGTGGGCGATCAACGCCTGACCCGGCACCTCGATCACGGTTTCGGGCGCTGCCACGCCTTCGATGGTCGTCCGCGTCACCCCGGCATCAAAGAGTCGCGCCACCAATTCATCCGCCAGCCGCGCCAGTTGCTCGGTGCCCACCGGCCCGGTGATCACCACATCCGTCACCTGATCGCGCCAGGCACCGCGCCGCACCACGGGTTCCTCCGCTTCTTCGGGCAGGGTGGTGATGATATCCAGCGCCGCCTGTACCTCGTCCGCCGCGCGGCCCATATCCCAGCCCGGTTCGAATTCGAGCGTCACCAGCGCGCTATTCTCACGGCTGAGCGAGGTGGCCGCTTCGACCCCTTCAACAGCCAACAGCGCCGGTTCCAGCACCTGCACGATGCCCCCGTCCACATCCTCGGCGCTCGCCCCTTCCCAGGCGACCGACACGCTCACATTGTCGATCACCACATCGGGAAAGAATTGCGCCCGCATGCGCGGCAACGCCATCAGCCCCAGCGCCACCATCAGCACCAACAGCAGATTGGCCGCCGTGCGGTGCCGCGTGAACCAGGAAATGACAGCCGCCATGCCGCTCAGCCCCCGATGCGGCGTTCCAGCCGTTCCACCGTGCTCAGCGAGATTTCGGGTTGTTCCAACTGCGCCAGCAGGCGGCGCTTGGCCTCTTCCGGCATGTCGGTGCTGGCCTCGACATAGGCCACCAGCCGCGCCCGCCTGTCCGGGCTGAGCGTGACGGTATCCGCCTGTGGTGTGGCCTCGGCACTCTCCAGCTTGCGCACCTTGATCCCCGCGCCCAGAACCGGCGTGCGTTCCGCCACCACATCGCGCCCCGCCAGCCCCGGCGCCGCCACCAGAATGTCATTGCCCTGCCGCCGCAAGAGTGTGACCGCCACCGCCTCCAACCGCTCCTCGACACCGATCACCAACACCTGACCATCCGGCCCAAGCGCCGTCGCGGGCAGGCGAATGGCGGCGCTCAAGACGGGCTCTTCAACCGTCACGGTCACGAAATCGCCGGGCTTCATCGCCGGGGCATTGTCCAGCGTGGCAAAGATCAGCCGTCCGCTCTCGCCCTCTGCCAGCGCCGCACCCTGCCGCGTGATCCGCCCTGTCGCCGTCAAATCCAGCCCGCCGGTATCAAGCGTCACCGTCACCGGCGCATCACTCAACCTGCCGCCCTCATCCAGCAGCCGCGCATATTGCGCCGTGGAGACGCGAAACGCCACCTCCAGCGCCGCGCCATCCACCAGTTGCGCCAGCTGCTCATTGGCTGCCACCAGACGGCCCGCAACCACGCTCACCTCGCTCAGCGTGCCGGTAAACCCTGCGGTGATCCGTGTCTCGGACAGCCGCCGCTCGGCCTCGGACAGTGCCAGTTCGGCGCGCGCCGTGGATGTCGCCGCCTGATCTATCCGCGCCTCTGCCAGCGCTAGTGCCTGACGGCTGGCCAGTACCGCCTGCCGCGCCTGCACCACGTTGAATTCCGCGTTCTCGACGGCCGTAAGCGTGCCCACGCCGCGTGCCTCCAGATCACGTTGCCGCGCCAAGGCCCGATCCTGTATTTCGGCCTGCTCGCGCCGCGCGGCCAACTCGTCCTGCGCCAGATCGAAGGCGCGCGCCGCCTCGCGCGCCTCGGCGCGGGCATCCATCAGGTCGGTGCGCGCGCGCTCGCGCGCGCTTTCGGCATCCGCAGGGTCGATCCGCGCCAGAAACTGCCCGGCGCGCACTTGTCCGCCTTCGATGAATTCGGGCGCCAGCTCGGTAATCACCCCGGTCGCCTGCGCGCGAATTTCCAGCGTGCGGCGGCTCTCGATCTGGCCAAAGGCGGTGAGGGTCGGGGTGATCTCTGCCTCGACCGCCCGCACCGTGCGCACGGCAAAGGCGCGCTCCTTGCGCTCGGGCACACGCACCTCACGGGCCATGCGCTCTTGCACGGCACTGACCACGGTCTGCCCGGCATAGGCCAAGAGACCCAAGGTAAGGGATAGCAGAAAGAGCCCGATCAGACCCTGACGCAAAAACCGCATGGCGCGCAACCTCTTGAACCGGCCCGGTCGGCTGGCTGATCCGTGTAATGTAACCCCGGCCCGCAGAATGCCAAGCCGCTCGCAGAGGTCATACGCCGCCGCCCGTCACTTCCGGCGTTGATGCTCGTCAAGGCGCGGCATGATTTCGACGAAATTGCAGGGCCGGTGCCGATAATCGAGCTGATATTTCAGGATTTCGTCCCAGGCATCCTTGCACGCCCCCGGACTGCCCGGCAGCGCAAAGAGATAGGTGCCGCCCGCCACGCCCCCCGTCGCCCGGCTCTGCACCGCCGAGGTGCCGATCTTCTGCATCGACACGATGGTAAAGACCGTGCCAAAGGCGTCGATTTCCTTTTCATAGACATCGCGATGCGCCTCCACGGTCACATCGCGGCCCGTCAGGCCCGTGCCCCCCGTGGAAATCACCACATCCACCTCCGGATTGGCGATCCACTCGCGCAACTGCTCGGCCACCTGATCCCGCTCGTCCCGCACGATCATCCGATCCGCAAGGATATGCCCCGCCTCCTCGATCCGCGCGACCAATGTGTCGCCTGACCGATCATCGGACATATCGCGGCTGTCCGATACCGTCAGAACGGCGATCCGCACCGGGATAAACTCTTTGCTCTCGTCGATACGGGACATGGGATCAACTCCTTTGCATGAGCGCCAGACGGGCGGCCAGCGCTGTAAAAATCGTGGCCGAGGCAATCCCCAGCCCCCGCGCGAACCGTGGCGAGGTCGTCAGACGCCGCCCCAGCCCCCCGGCAAAAACCCCGACCGCGCCGTTGATCACAAACCCACCCACCGCGAGGATCAAGCCAAAGATCAGGAACTGCGGCAGGATGGCGCGCGCGGGGTCAACGAATTGCGGCACAAAGGCCAGCACAAAGAGAATGACCTTGGGGTTGAGCAGGTTCACCATCATCCCCTCGCGGAATGCGCGTGCCACCCCCATGACCCGTGCATCGGGGCGCAGCGGCCCCATCCGCAGCGCGCCCCAGGCCAACCACAAGAGATACCCCACCCCCAGCCAGCGGATCACGTCCAGAACCAACGGCTGTGCGGCGATGGCCGCTGCCAGCCCCAGCCCCGCCAGCGTGACATGCACCATGCCCCCTGCCGAAATCCCGGCACTCGCGGCCAGCGCCGGGCGCGGCCCCGCGCGCAATCCCAGACCAAGGCAGAACATCATATCCGCCCCCGGCGTGAGGTTGAGCGCGAGGCCCGCCGGGACAAACGCCAAGAGGATCAGGGGATCGACGATCATGCACCCATTTCCCGCAACCGCGCCTTGAGCGCCAATAAATCCGCCCAGGCCTCGCGCTTGGCCGCAGGCGTGCGCAAGAGATAGGCAGGATGAAACATCGGCAAGGCAGGCTTGCCATAGGCTTCGGCCCAGCGCCCGCGCAGCCGGGTGATGCCGCGCTGACCCAATCCCGCCTCGCAACTGATATTGCCCATGAGCACGACCGCCGCCGGGTTCACCAAGGCCACATGCCGCGCCACGAAGGGGCGCATCATCGCGATTTCCTCGGCATTGGGGTCGCGATTCTGCGGTGGCCGCCACGGCAGGACATTGGTGATATAGACCGCCTCTTGTGGCGCTTCTGCCCCGCGCATGAGGCCAATCGCCGCCAGCATCCGGTCGAGCAATTGCCCCGCCCGTCCCACAAAGGGCTTGCCCTGCTGATCCTCGTCCCGGCCCGGTGCCTCGCCGATGATCATCACCCGCGCCGCCGGATTGCCATCGCTGAACACCAGATTGCGCGCCCCCCGCTTCAACTCGCAATGCGGATAGGCCCCAAGGGCCGCGCGCAACGCCTCCAAATCCATGGCTGCCGCCGCCGCTGCTTGCGCCGCCGCCGCCGGATCAGGGCCCGCGACCAGCGCAGGGGCGGCAACCGCTGCGCGGGGGGGCTCGGCCTTTGGGGCGACTGCGGTCTTGGCGGCCTTCTCGGGCAATTCATAGCGGTTGACCGGCGCATCGCCAATCGCCTCGGTCGCGCCAAGCTCGATCTGCCAGATCAGGCTGGCCAAGGCGTCATGGGGGCTGAGCGTTGATTCCATGGGCGCGACGCTACCCCGTGGCGCAGCGCGGTGAAAGGGCCATGATGGCGCGCCCATGTCTGAGCGCGGATTTGAGTATTTGCAGAACGATGAACACCAAACGCCCGCGCGCAATCCGCGCCTTGCCCTGCGACACCTGCGGTCTTACAAAGCAGGGCGGAACGGCTCTGGAGGGCGGCATGACATTTCCACACGCGCATCTTCTGGGGATCGAGCCGCTATCCCCGGCGGATATCACCGCGATCCTCGATCTGGCCGAGGATTACGTGACCCTCAACCGCAGCGCCACCAAACATGGCGATGCGCTGGCGGGGCTCACGCAGATCAACATGTTCTTCGAGAATTCCACCCGCACCCAGGCCAGTTTCGAACTGGCGGGCAAGCGTCTGGGCGCGGATGTGATGAACATGGCGATGCAGGCCTCCAGCCTGAAAAAGGGCGAAACCCTGATTGACACCGCTCT
The DNA here is from genome assembly GCF_000768555.3 of Roseovarius mucosus DSM 17069. GTDB lineage: Bacteria > Pseudomonadota > Alphaproteobacteria > Rhodobacterales > Rhodobacteraceae > Roseovarius > Roseovarius mucosus. The sequence continues at coordinate 31,413 of NZ_KN293984.1, read as the reverse complement.
TACCCTCAATGCCATGCACCCCGATCTTCTGGTGGTGCGCCATCCCCATTCCGGCGCGGTGGACCTGCTTGCGCAAAAGGTGCGCTGCGCCGTGCTCAACGCGGGCGACGGGCGGCACGAACATCCCACCCAGGCGCTCTTGGATGCGCTGACGATCCGTCGTGCCAAGGGGCGGCTGCACCGTCTGACCGTGGCCATCTGCGGCGACATCGCCCATAGCCGCGTGGCGCGCTCGAATATCCTGCTGCTGGGCCGGATGGAAAACCGCGTCCGCCTCATCGGTCCGCCCACGCTCATGCCCGCCGGCATCGACGCCTTTGGCGTCGAGGTCTATGACGACATGCGCCGCGGGCTTGAGGGGGCCGATGTGGTGATGATGCTCAGGCTGCAAAAGGAACGCATGGACGGCGGTTTCATCCCCTCCGAGCGCGAATATTACCACCGCTACGGGCTCGACGCTGAAAAGCTGGCCCATGCCAAGCCGGATGCCATCGTGATGCACCCCGGACCGATGAATCGCGGCGTCGAGATCGACGGCGAGATTGCCGATGACATCAACCGCTCGGTCATTCAGGACCAGGTCGAGATGGGCGTCGCCGTGCGCATGGCGGCGATGGACCTGCTCGCGCGCAACCTGCGCGCCCGCCGGGCGGCGGCATGAGCACGGTTCTGCGCATCCCCGCCGGTGAGGCCCATATCGTGCGCCTCTTTGCCGTGGACGAGGATCGCGCCAAACCTCATGCCGATGAGGCCATCCTCGCGGCGCTGGGCGCAGGCCCGCTCAAGACGTCGGAAATCGAGCTTTTCGATGTGGCCGATCTGAATGGTATGACGCTCACCGATTATCTGGCCGAGGGGCACGGCATCGCCGCGGCCGACCTCGCGCCGATGCAGCCGCAGGTCAATGGCCTCAAGGGGCGCGTGCTGATCCTGCCCTCGCGTGCCTTTGAAGGGCGCGCACAGGACATGCGCCCGCGCAGCCCCCTGCGCCTCGTCGCGCGGTTTTCCGAAGAGGTGGCCCCCGTGCGCTTCGCCCCCCTGCCCACCGGCAGCGCCGAGGGCCTGCTCACCCCTCGTGCCAACGCTCGCCCGCAAGGTGCGGGTCGGTTGCGGCTCATGGCCTTTGCCGTGCTGGCGCTCATGGCCATTGGCGCGGCCGTCGCCATTGGCCTTGCGGTGAAGCTATGAGCGAGGGGCTGATCCATTCCATGACCCCGACAACGCCGCTCGATCCGGGCGAGCGCGTGATCCACAGCTTTCATCCCGACCGTGCCGCCTATCGCCGTGACCACGCTTGGCTTGCCGCCGGGGCCATGGCGCTGGGCATGGCGATTCTCTGGGCGATCGGCAATCCACATATCTGGACCGGGGCTGTGGGCGGGCTTGCCGCGATTGCCGTGCGGGGCTTTTACGTGGCCTCAGATGAATTGAAGGCACGGTGGGATCTGACCGACCGTCAGCTCCTTGGCCCACAAACCCGCGTGGTGCGGCTCTCAGAGATAAAAACGGTCCGGGGCTTGGGCAGCGCCGTGCAGGTGATCACCGCCACGGGCGACAAGCACCTGATCAAGTATCAGGCCGACCGCGCAGGCACCGAAGCGCGGATCCGTGCCGCCGCAGGACTATAAGAGGACAGGATGCAGGACCCCAAAGACCCACGCATGTCCGGCAAGATCGCGATGTTGGCCCTTCTGGTGATCGCCGCCCTGACCGTGGTCATGGTCTGGGTGGCGGGATGAGCGAGGGGTCGCGGTGGGACGCGCATCTTGACCCGCAAGACATCCTCTTGCGCGGGGCCAGCAATTCTTATGTCCCGCCGCTTTGGCGAACAGCGCTCGAAATCGTGGGCGGTCTACTGATTTTATACCTCGTTTGGCTCGACATATCACAAAACGCGCCCGAGCGCTTGGGGCGGTTCTGGGGCGGGGCATTGGGTGGCTTGATTGGCTGGGGAATTGTCTCTCGCCGTGTGCGATGGAACTCTGGGCGAGAATGGGCGATCACGGCATCCGCCATTCATTTCAACAACCGGCCCAATATTTCCATCGGGGATTTGAGCCATGTCCGTGGATGGGGGCATGACGTTGTCTTGATACGGCCCGATACGGGTTGGATGAACGTAAGACTGATGAAAGTTGAGAACGCGGCCGAGACGCGCGAATTGCTGCGGAATCTGATCCGCAGCGGGAAGGACGTGACAGTATGACCCAAACCCTTTTCACAAACGCCCGCCTGATCGACCCCGAGGCAGGAACCGACGTCCCAGGCTGGCTCCTGATCGACAAGGGCTTGATTGTCGCGCGCGGCACGGATGCCCCACCGAAGGCTGAGGTCGTGATGGATTGCGCTGGCCATTGCCTTGCCCCCGGTATCGTCGATATCGGCGTCAAGGTGTGCGAACCGGGCGAGCGGCACAAGGAAAGCTATCGCTCGGCTGGCCTTGCGGCGGCGGCGGGCGGTGTCACCACCATGGTCACGCGCCCCGATACATCCCCCGCCATCGACAGTCCCGAGGTGCTGGAATTCGTCGCGCGCCGCGCCAATGAGGCCGCGCCGGTCAATGTGCTGGTCATGGCCGCACTGACCAAAGGGCGGCAGGGCCGCGAGATGACGGAAATCGGCTTTCTCATGGACGCAGGCGCCGTGGCCTTTACCGATTGCGACCATGTGGTCAGCGATACCAAGGTTCTCAGTCGCGCGCTGACCTATGCCCGTTCGCTCGGTGCGCTCGTGATCGGCCACCCGCAAGACCCCGGCCTGAGCGCCGGGGCGGCGGCAACCTCTGGCAAATTCGCCTCGTTGCGCGGCCTCCCCGCCGTCTCGCCCATGGCCGAGCGGATGGGGCTCGACCGTGACATTGCGCTTCTGGAAATGACCGGCGCGCGCTATCACGCCGACCAGATCACCACCGCCCGCGCGCTGCCCGCCCTGGCCCGCGCCAAGAAGAACGGGCTTGATATCACGGCAGGCACGTCCATCCACCACCTCACCTTGAATGAACTCGACGTGTCGGATTACCGCACGTTCTTCAAACTCAAACCGCCGCTCCGCTCTGAGGACGACCGCCAGGCGGTGATCGAGGCGCTGCGCGAGGGGCTGATCGACATCATTTCTTCCATGCACACGCCGCAGGACGAGGAATCCAAACGCCTGCCCTTCGAAGAGGCGGCGAGCGGGGCCGTCGCGCTCGAAACCCTGCTGCCCGTGGCGCTCCGGCTTTACCATGCCGAGGCGCTCGATCTGCCCGCGCTCTTTCGCGCCATGTCGCTCAACCCCGCCAAGCGGCTGGGGCTGGCCTCGGGGCGGCTTGCCGTCGGCGCACCGGCCGATCTGGTGCTCTTCGATCCGATGAAGCCTTTTGTGCTCGACCGTTTCGCGCTGCGCTCGAAATCCAAGAACACCCCCTTTGACGGCGCGCGCCTGCAAGGTAAGGTCTGCGCGACCTATGTTGCAGGCACCCGCGTTTACGAGGCCGACACATGCCCCTGATCGAAACATCCACCACCTTGCTGATCCTCTGGGCCGTGATCGGCTATCTTCTGGGCTCCATTCCCTTTGGCATGGTGCTGGCGCGGATCATGGGCCTTGGCAATCTGCGCGAAATCGGATCGGGCAATATCGGGGCCACAAATGTGCTGCGCACCGGCAACAAGACCGCCGCCGCGCTCACGCTTCTGCTCGATGGCGGCAAAGGGGCGGTGGCCGTGCTTCTGGCGCGCGGGATGGCGGGCGAGGATGCGGCGCAACTGGCGGCCTTGGCATCCTTCGTGGGGCATTGCTATCCGGTCTGGCTCGGGTTTCGCGGCGGCAAGGGGGTGGCGACATTCCTCGGGATATTCCTCGCGCTCGCTTGGCCCGTGGGTCTGGCCTGCTGCGCCACATGGCTGGTGACAGCGCTGGTCACGCGGGTCTCGTCCAAGGCCGCGATCATGGCGGCGGCGCTCTCGACCGGCTGGATGGTGGTGCTGGGATACGGCACGGGCATGGTGCTGGCCTTCGTGCTGTCGCTGCTGGTCTTCTGGCGTCACCGCGAAAACATCGCACGGATCAAGGCGGGCACAGAGCCGAAGATCGGGCAAAAGGGGTAGGCGGGCGTAAATTTAGCCCCGCGCGGAATCAATGCGCGGAACGCGCCGCCGCGCGATCGCTGGGCCGTCCCGCGGCCTAGCGATTTGTAGAGGACGCGTAACTCTTTGACGTTATACGGACTTGGCTGGCATAAAGTGGCAGCCACAGGTGTTGCTTCGCTGGTCCCCAGCCCAGCGACCGCGCGGGCTATGGCAACCAACCGCCCCCTTACCCCTCGTGAACGATCTTGATATGCCGCTCGCCCCGCGCCTCGGCCAAACCCATCTGCTTTTGCCGCTCGCGAAACCGCGCCTTGTCCTCGTCGCTGGTCTCCCCCGCGCAATGATGACAGGAAACACCCTCTTCATACTCGGGCCGGTCCATATCGGCAGGCAGGATCGGCCGCCGACAGGCATGGCACAGCCGATGCGGTCCCTCGACCAACCCATGCCCCACTGACACCCGCCCATCAAAGACAAAGCATTCGCCCTGCCATGTGCTTTGATCCTCAGGCACCTCTTCGAGATACTTCAGGATACCGCCCTTGAGGTGATAGACCTCTTCCACCCCTTGCCCCAACAGGTAATTGGTGGATTTCTCACAGCGAATGCCGCCCGTGCAGAACATCGCGATCCGCTTGTTGTGAAAACGGTGCCTGTTCTCTTCCCACCATGCCGGGAAATCGCGGAATGTCGCCGTCTGCGGATCGACCGCGCCCTCAAAGGTGCCAATCGCCACCTCGTAATCGTTGCGGGTATCAATCACCGCCACATCGGGGCTGCGGATCAGCTCATTCCACGCAGCAGGCTCGACATAATGACCGACACGGGCGCGCGGGTCGACATCCGGTTGCCCCATGGTCACGATCTCTTTCTTGAGCCGAACCTTCATCCGGCGAAAGGGTTGCGTTGACGCCTCGCTTTCCTTCCATTCCAGATCAGCACAGCCGGGCAGGGCGCGAATATGCGCCAGAACCTTTGCGATCCCCGCCGCAGGCCCGGCAATCGTGCCATTGATCCCTTCTCGCGCGAGCAAGAGCGATCCGCTGATCTTTTCGGCATCGCACAGCGTCTGTAGCGGCCCCTGCACGGCGGCAGGGTCGTCGAACCGGGTGAAATGATAGAGGGCGGCAATCTTGTACATGGCCCGCGATTTACGCCGCAGCCCCTGCGCCCGCAAGAGGACAATCCGCCGCCATTGACGCGCCCGCCCGCTCTGCCTACCCCTATGGGGCAAAGGAGACCCGCCATGACATCCGCCCTCATCGTGATCGACCTGCAAAATGATTTCTGCCCCGGTGGTGCCCTCGCCGTGCCCGAAGGCGACCGGATCGTTCCCGGCATCAACGCCCTCATGGCCGAGTTTCCCTCGGTGATCCTGACGCAGGATTGGCACCCCTCGGGGCATTCCTCTTTCGCTTCCTCCCATCCGGGTACATCCGCCTACGAGATGACGCAGATGCCCTATGGCCCCCAGGTGCTCTGGCCAGACCATTGCGTTCAGGGCAGCCATGGCGCGGAGTTTCACGATGCCCTCAACACGGCGCGCGCCGACCTCATCCTGCGTAAAGGGTTCAATCCCGCCATCGACAGCTATTCCGCGTTTTTCGAGAATGACCGCACCACCCCCACCGGGCTGCATGGCTATCTGCAAACGCGCGGCATCACGGAGCTGACCATGGTCGGCCTCGCCACCGATTTCTGCGTCAATTACTCGGCCCTCGATGCCGCCCACCTTGGCTACCGCGTGACCGTCCGGCGTGATCTGGCGCGGGGTATTGACCTTGACGGATCGCTTGCGGCGGCAGAGGCGGGGATGGCGGCGGCGGGGGTCATCCTCGCATGACCTCGAACCTTACAAAATCACCTTACAAATCGTAAGGTTCGTAATGTCTGACCTCGGTTCAGAAATCCGCGCCTGCCGCCTCTGTGCGGATCGGTTCACCGCCACCCAGACCGCGCATGCGCCCCGCCCCGTGGTCTGGTTTCAACCCACGGCGCGACTGCTTGTCGCCGGACAGGCACCGGGCCTGCGGGTGCATCACTCGGGCAAGCCTTTCGATGATCCTTCCGGCGACCGCTTGCGCGACTGGTTGGGGCTAAGTGATTGTGAATTCTACGATAAATCCCGCGTGGCGATTGTGCCGATGGCCTTTTGCTTTCCCGGTTACGATGCCAAGGGATCAGACCTTCCGCCCCCCCGGATCTGTGGCAGAACATGGCACGCCCGCGTCATGCAAGCCCTTGAAAACGTGAAACTAACCGTGCTCGTCGGCGGCTATGCCCATAAATACCACTTGGGCGTCAAGACCGGTGTTACCGACACCGTGCGCGCATGGCGCGACCATGCACCGCGGATTTTCACCTTGCCGCATCCTTCGTGGCGCAATACCGCTTGGCTCAGAAAACACCCGTGGTTCGAGGCCGAGGTTCTGCCGGAATTACGCGCACAAATTCAAAGGGTTATCCATGACTGACCTGACCCCGCTCGACACCACCCATGCCGCGATGGAGGCCGCGCCCGAGGATGCCGGCGCCCGCCTGCGGTTTTACGAGACCTTGGCGGCAAGCGAGCTATATCTCTTGCTGAAATCCGAGGCAGAGGGCGATCGGCTCGACCCGGAAGTGTTTGATTTGTCGGATAATTCCTTTGTTCTCGTGTTTGACCGAGAGGATCGTTTGGCGCAGTTCGCCGGCCGTATCGTGCCCTACGCGGCACTCAGCGGGCGCAGCATCGCGACCATGTTGGCAGGGCAGGGGGTTGGCCTTGGGGTCAATCTCGAGGTTGCGCCCTCGTCCATCCTGCTCCCGCCCGAGGCGGTGGATTGGCTGGCGGAAACCCTGTCCGATGCCCCCTCGGAGATCGAGGCGCGACCGGAAAAACTGAGCGCACCCAAAGGCTTGCCTGAGAACCTGCTCTTGGCACTCGATGCGCGGCTGGCCACGATGGCGGGGCTCGCCGACCTCGCCTATCTCGCGCGCGTGACCTATGACACTGGCGCGCAGGGGCATTTGCTGGGCTTTGTCGGGGCCAAACCGGAGGCAGAAGCGGCCTTGGCCCGCGCGGTATCCGAGGTGCTGATCTTTTCGGGGCTCGAGGCCGCCGAGCTCGATGTGGCCTTTTTCGCGGCCTCCGATCCGGTCGCGGCGCGTCTGGCACAATGCGGATTGCGCTTCGATCTGCCCGAACCGCCCCGGCCAACGGTTCGCGCGGCCCCCGGCTCTGACCCGGATAAACCGCCTCTTCTCAGATAGTTATCCCGGTTCAATAACCTTTGGCGCGGTCCACCAGATGCAAGAATGGCTCGCCCGCCTCGCCGCGGCGGACATTCTCGATGACCACGCGGGCGGCCGTGATGGGGCGCGTTTCAGATGCGATATGCGGTGTCACCGTTACCCGCGGATGCGCCCAATAGGGATGCGCAGGGGGCAACGGTTCCACCCGGAACACATCCAGTGTCGCATGGCCGATCTGCCCGCTATCGAGCGCAGCCAAGAGCGCGTCATCGTCAATCAGTGGCCCGCGTCCGGGGTTCACGATCATCGCGCCCTTGGGCAGCATGGCCAACCGCTCGGCATTCATCAGGTTTTCTGTCTCGGCGGTCTTTGGCAGCAAAAGCACAAGGATTTCAGCAGCTTGCAACGCTGCGCGCAGACCCTCATCGCCCGAGAGACAGGTGATCCCCGGCACGTCGCGCACGCTGCGCGACCAGCCTGTGACCGGAAATCCTAGGCCCCGAAGCGCCTTGGCGCAGGCCTGTCCCAGCACCCCAAGACCCAGCACCGTCACCGGGCGGTCCTCGGCCAAAGGCGGGATCGTCTTGCGCCAAACCCCATCCTGCCCAAGGATATGCGCATCCATCCCCAGATGATGCCGCAGCACATGGCCCGTGACCCATTCCACCATTCCTTGCGTCAGCCCATGATCGACCATCCGCGCCAGTGGCACCTTTAGTGTTTGATTTCCAACGATATTCTCGACCCCGGCCCAGAGGTTCAACACCGCCTTGAGACGGGTAAAAGGCGTAAAATCCTGCACTGCGCTGTCGGGGGCATAGATCATGTAATCCACCTCCTCGGGTGGCAGCTCAAGCGCAAGGTTCGCCGCGACGCCTGCTTCGGAAAGCGCGGATTTCAAAGGGTTTTCATAGATGTCCCACTGCTCGGGTCGAGCAGCAAAGAGGATATTGGGCGTCATGTGTCCTACCTTGGTTTGTGGATATGGGCGCTCTGGACAAGGCCAAAGCCCACCATGAGCACGAGCATCGCCGATCCGCCATAACTGACCAGCGGCAATGGCACCCCGACCACGGGCATCAGCCCCATGACCATCGCCATATTGACCGCGAAGAACAGGAAAAACGTCATCGCCACCCCCAGAATGAGCAAGGAGGAATAGCGATCCTTGTTGCCGAAGGCGGCAGCGATACAGAACACGAGGATCAGCGTATACAGCCCCAGAATGGTGATGCCGCCTATGAATCCGAATTCTTCGGCCAGTGTCACAAAGATGAAATCGGTATGCTTCTCGGGCAAAAAGTTGAGCCGCGATTGCGTGCCTTGCATAAAGCCACGCCCGGTCCATCCACCAGAGCCAAGTGCGATCTTGGATTGGGTGATGTGATAGCCCGCTCCAAGCGGGTCATTGTCGGGATTGAGAAAGGTGTCGATCCGGCGATATTGATAATTTTCAAGGAGTTGCCAGTCTGTCCCGCGACTTTCGAAGACCGCAAAGACAAGGGCTACGACCGCAAGGATGACAGTGGCGAAATAGGCCCAATGCACCCCTGCCACGAACATCACCACGCCCCCCGCCGCCAAAAGGAGGATCGACGTGCCCAGATCGGGCTGACGTAGCACAAGGGCCACAGGGGTCAGGATCAGGCCCACCGGAATGAGCACCCAGATAGGCCGTGACACCCGCGACATCGGCAACCAGTCGTAATAGGCCGCCAGCAGCATCACCAGCGTGATCTTGACCAATTCCGAGGGTTGCAGCCGCATGAAACCTATGTCGATCCACCGCTGCGCGCCTTTACCCTCAATCCCGATGAGGGCTACGGCGATCAACAGCGCCAGGGAAATCAGATATGCAAGCAGGGACATATTGCGCCAGAACCAGATCGGCACCATGGCCACGACCAGCATCACCGCCAATCCAAGCGCAAAGCGTTTCATCTGCGGCTCTGCCCAAACCTCCAGGTTTCCCCCCGCAACCGAATAGAGCATGAGAAATCCCACCCCCGCGACCGTGCAGAGCAAGAGCACAAGCGGCCAGTTGAGGCAGAGGATCTTGCGCGCGCCCGATGGGGCGGTTTTGATGGACTGTTCCAGATAGCTCATGCGCGATCGCTGTCCTCTGGTTCGGGGCGAGAGCGGGCCGCGCGCAGTTTCTCTTGCTGCGCCTTGATCCGGGGGCGGTCGGCCTCGGGATAGGCTGCCAGCGGCGGGTCCTCGCCGTAGAGTGCCTGAAGCGTGATGTCACGAGCAATCGGTGCCGCGACGGTTGATCCGCCGCCGCCATGCTCAACCACCACCGCCACAGCGTATTTGGGGGCGTCATAGGGCGCAAAGCTGACAAAGAGCGCGTGATCGCGCTGCTCGCGCGGCAGGTTGTTGTTGCTGATCACGCCGGTTGCGCGCTCGCCGGTAGAGATGTTGCGCACTTGGCTGGTGCCTGTCTTGCCTGCCATGCGAAAGGCGTCCTCGATGATGCGGCTGCGATAGGCGGTACCACGATTGCTGTTGGTAACGGCATACATCGCGCGCCGTACCTCGCGCAGCAGGTTCTCATTCAGGCCCATTGGTTCGCCATGGCCCGATGGCTGTTCCACCCCATCGATGGATTTTACCAGCCGGGGCGTCACGCTGCGGCTGGTGGCCAGACGCGCTGTCATCACCGCAAGTTGTAGCGGAGAAGCCAGCACAAACCCTTGCCCGATCGAGGCATTGGCGCTGTCCCCCACGACCCACGGTGCGCCACGATTGGCGACTTTCCATTCGCGGGTCGGCGCTAGTCCTTTGGCAACACTGGTCATAGGCAGATCGAACTGTACCCCCAACCCCAGCCGCTCGGCCATCGCGCTGATATTCTCGATGCCGGTCCGCAGGGCGAGTTCATAATAGTACACGTCGCAGCTTTCGCGGAGCGACAGGTGGAGATCCATGTTGCCATGCCCACCCCGTTTCCAACAGTGAAAGCGGCGACCGCTGATTTCCAGATGGCCAGGGCAATAGACCGTGTCCTGAAGCGAGACATCCCCGGCTTCAAGGGCCGCAAGCGCCGTCACCATCTTGAAGGTGGACCCCGGCGGATAGATGCCCTGCACCGCCTTGTTGGGAAGGGGTCGATAGGGGTCGTCGAGCAGTGCGCGATAGTCCGCAACCGAAATACCCCGCACAAACAGGTTGGGATCATAGCTGGGCGAGGAGGCGCAGACCAGAATATCGCCTGTCTCGCAGTCGATCATCACCACTGCCGCACTCTCGCCATCCAGCCGGGCATTTGCGTAGGTTTGCAATTCGTTGTCCAGCGTCAGTTGGACATCCGCGCCGGGCTGTCCCTCTTGACGGTCCAATTCGCGCATAACGCGCCCGGCGGCGTTCACCTCGACGCGCCGCGTGCCCGCCGAGCCGCGCAAGAGGTTCTCTCGCTGCGCCTCAAGCCCAATCTTGCCAATCTGAAAACGAGGCAGGCGCAAAAGCTGCTCTGGCGCGTCGACCCGCTCCAGATCACGGTCGCTGACCGGCCCTACATAGCCCACAACATGCGCATGATCGCCCCGCAGCGGATAACGCCGCGACAGCCCCACTTCGGGATGCACACCGGGCAGGGCAGGGGCGTTGACCGCGACGCGGCTGATATCCTCCCAAGTGACCCGATCAGCCACGGTCACAGGGGTATCGCCGCGCAGTTCCTTGAGTTCGCGACGGGCCTTTTCCAACTCTCCGGGGTCCAACTCGACCAGCCGCGCCAGTCGGGCGATCACCTCGTCCACGTCGCGGGCCTGTTCGCGGATCATGGTGATCCGGTAGCTTGGCACATTCTCGGCGATGATCCGACCCTCGCGGTCGAAAATACGGCCTCGTGTTGGCGGAATGAGTTGAATGTTGATGCGGTTCTCATCAGCCAAGAGGCGAAATTGGTCGGCCTGTTCAAGCTGCATGTAGCGCATGCGCAGCGCGAGCGCGCCCATCACACCCAGTTGTAGCCCGCCCACGACCAGCCCGCGCCGGGTGATCCGGCGCTGGCTCTCGGCGGTATCGCGGGGGGGGCGTCTCATGGCCTCAGCCCCGCGTCACCAAGATCGCCGGGTGCCCGTTTGCGCACGCCAAAGATAGCATGCGACAGGATGGCTATGACGGGATACGCGATCAATGTGGATAAAAGCTGCATCAGGCTCAGGCCAAGGGGGGCTTGATCCACCATCAGAATTGCCAGGACGATGCGGTTCACAACCGTAATTGCAACCATGGTGCTGGCCACCGAGGCCCATTCCGCCGCAAATGTCAGATCACGCAGTGCGGTTGCCCGGTTGCGCAGGGTTTGAGTGCCAATGACCATCAGCGCGGCCAACAAACCTGGCGGGCGCTGCAACATGAGATCGAGCCCAAGGACCACCAGCCCAACCAGTAGCGCCGGCACATAGTCTGGGCGGCGTACCGCCCAAGCAAAGGTCAGCGCCATCACCAGATCAGGCCCAGCCCATTTCGGAGGCGTATGTTCCAGCGGCAAAAGATGCAGAAAGAGCAAGGCGATGCAAAGCGCCAGATAAAGCGCCCGCATGATCCAGGCCCGGGGGAGCAACGCGTCAGCCATTTTCAGCCTCCGCAGCTTTGGCCGCATCCGGTGCGGTTTCGGGAGTATCGCCTCCGGGCAAGATTGCGGGTGCGATCAACTGTCCGGGGTCACTCAGACGTTCGTTTTCATAGCTGCGCAGCACGCGCAGAAACTCCAATCGCTCATAATCGGCCGAGATGCGCACCCGCATCCGTCCACCCGGATCTTCGGCCAGTTGCCCCACCAACAGTCCCGCAGGAAACACGCCGCCATCGCCCGAGGTCAGCACCCGGTCACCTGGGCGCACCTGGTCGGGGGCTTCGACGAAATCGACCACGGGTGCTATGGAATTGTCACCGATGATCAATGCGCGTTGACCCGACGGCTGAATCGTGACGGGAATACGGCTTGAGGTATCGGTCAGCAGGATCACCCGTGCGGTATTGCGTCCCACCCCGGAAATTCGCCCCACCAACCCCAGACCGTCCATTGCCGCCCAGCCATCCATGATGCCATCGCGCGCGCCCACGTTTATCAATACCGATTGCCGAAAGGGAGAGCCGCTGTCCGCCATCACCACGCCGGTAACGAAGGTCAGACGCGGATCGAGTTGCACATTGTTGAGGTCGAGAAGGCGCGCGTTTTCCTGCTCGAGTTGCAGGGCGGCCTCTTTCCACGCCTTCATCTGTTGCAATTCGCGGCGCAGGTCCTGATTTTGCTGGTACATGCGCTGGTAGCTCTGGAAATCGCGCAGGATGTTGACCGCGCCCGTCACCGGCGCCATGGCCCAGTCAAAGCTTGGCACGACCCGATCCACGACCTGCGCGCGGAATCTTTCGACGCGCGGACTGTCGATTCTCCAGATCAGGAACATGCCCAGCAGGCACAAAAGCAGCACCCCCAAAAGCAGGCGCTTCAGTGGGCCACTGTAATCCTCGCCTTGTCCCCGGTCCCTAGCCACGGAGTCCCCCTTCTAGGCAAAGGTGGGTGGTTCAGCTGTCGTAGTCAATCGCGTGGCGCAACTGCTTTTCGAACTCAAGCGCCTTGCCCGTGCCAAGTGCTACGCAATTCAGACTGTCATCGGCGATGGATACGGCCAGCCCGGTCTGTTCGCGCAAGGCCAGATCCAGATCGCCCAAGAGTGCGCCACCCCCGGTCAGCATCACGCCTCGGTCGACGATATCGGCTGCGAGATCGGGCGGTGTGGCCTCGAGTGCGGTCATCACCGCCTCGCAGATCTGCTGCACCGGTTCAGCGAGCGCCTCGGCGATCTGTGCCTGGCTGATCTCGATTTCTTTGGGCACGCCGTTGAGAAGGTCGCGCCCCCGCACATGCATGGATGTGCCGCGCCCGTCGTCGGGCATGCGCGCAGTGCCGATGCTGGTCTTGATCCGTTCGGCGGTGGATTCCCCCACCAGCAAGTTTTGCTGACGGCGCAGATAGTTGATGATCGCCTCGTCCATGCGGTCGCCACCGACGCGCACTGAGCGTGCGTAGACGATATCACCAAGGCTGAGGACAGCGACTTCGGTCGTGCCGCCGCCAATATCTACCACCATGTTGCCGGTGGGATCGGTGATGGGCATGCCTGCACCAATGGCCGCTGCAATGGGTTCCGCTATCAGCCCGGCCCGACGCGCGCCCGCAGAAAGCACCGATTGACGGATGGCGCGCTTTTCCACCGGGGTTGCGCCATGCGGCACGCAGACGATGATCTTGGGCTTGGAGAAAGTCGAGCGTTTGTGCACCTTGCGGATGAAATGCTTGATCATCGCCTCGGCGGTGTCGAAATCCGCGATGACCCCTTCTCGCATGGGGCGGATCGCCTCGATGCTGCCGGGCGTGCGGCCCAGCATCAGCTTGGCATCCTCGCCTACGGCCAAAACTTTGCGCACGCCGTCCTTGATGTGGTATGCCACAACCGACGGCTCTGACAGGACGATACCCCGCCCCTTGACGTAGACAAGCGTGTTGGCCGTGCCCAGGTCAATTGCCATGTCCGATGAAAACAGACTGGGAATCCTATCGAATATAGACATGTGCGCCTGTGCCCTGTCGCCCGAAATGATGATAATCCCCGCGACTCGGGGCTGCGGGGCGTCTGTCCTTATAGTGGGCGTGCCGCAGGGGCGAAAGGGGCAGTTTCCGCCCAACCGGCGTCAAATCGCCGTTTCAGCCGTTGAGATGGTCCAATCTTGCCCGCACCGAGAGGCCATGCGCCTCAAGGCTTTCGGAGATGGCCAGCGTTTCGGCGGCGGGGCCAATGGCGCGCAGTGCTTCCGGTGTCATCCGGGCCAAAGTGGTGCGCTTGAGGAAATCCATGACCGACAGGCCGGATGAGAACCGGGCAGAGCGCGCAGTGGGCAGGACGTGGTTCGGCCCGCCGACATAATCGCCAATCGCCTCCGGCGTCCAAGCCCCGAGAAAGATCGCCCCGGCATGGGTGATCTGCGCGGACAGGGCGTCCGGGTCATCCACGCACAACTCCAGATGTTCAGGCGCGATACGGTTCGAGAGCGCAGCCGCCGTGCCCATGTCGGGCACAATAATGATCGCGCCGAAATCGCGCCAGCTCGCGCCCGCGATGGCACGGCGCTCTAGCGTTTGCAGATGGCGGTCGATGGCAGCGCTGACCGCATCGGCCAAATCGGCATCGTCCGTGATCAGGATGGCCTGCGCGCTTTCGTCATGTTCGGCCTGGCTCAGCATGTCGAGCGCGATCCAGTCGGGGTTTTGCCCCTTGTCGGCAATCACGAGGATTTCCGAGGGACCAGCGATCATGTCGATGCCGACCTTGCCGAAAACCCGCCGCTTGGCGGCGGCGACAAAGGCATTGCCGGGGCCGGTGATCTTGTCCACCGGAGCGATGCTTTCGGTGCCATAGGCAAGCGCTGCAATCGCCTGCGCGCCGCCGATGCGATAGATTTCGTCCACACCCGCGATCTGCGCCGCCAAAGGGACAAGCGGATTGGCCTTGCCATCGGGGGTCGGCACGACAATCGCCAGCCGCTCAACCCCGGCGACCTTGGCCGGGATGGCGTTCATCAGAACCGAGGAGGGGTAAGAGGCAAGACCTCCGGGCACATAGAGCCCCGCCGCCGACACCGGCGTCCAGCGCCAGCCCAGCATCGCGCCGCTCTCTTCGGTCCAGCTTGCATCCTCGGGCATTTGGCGCGCGTGATAGGCGCGAATGCGTTCGGCCGCCAGCTCGAGGGCTGCACGCTCCGCCGGGGATACCTCGGCGATCAGCGAGGCGATCTCTTGCGGCGAAAACCGTAGCGTTTCTGGCGTCAGCGCGACACGGTCAAACCGCTCGGTCAGGGCGATCACCGCCGCGTCGCCCCGCTGCCGCACATCGGCGATGATCCCCGCGACGATATCGTCCACATCAGGGCTGTCCTCGCGCTTTGCGCTCAGCAACTCGGTAAAGCGGGTCTCGAAATCGGGCGCGGTGGCGTCAAGCGTGATCGGCATGGCGGTTCCTTTTGCCGGGGGACATAGCGGGGTGGGACCCCTGTCTCAAGCCCCGGTCTTCTTTATGGGGCAAATACTCATATCCGCGGCAGTCAGGCCGCATCAGCCTTCGTGATGGGGCACTTTGCCCGATGGGGCACGGTAGGGCCGTGTCACATCCTTGAGTGTGACTTCGAGTGCCTCAACCTCGAGCCGCAGTGCGCCATCGCCCGCCAGCGTCAAGAGCACATGTCCCGCCCCCTCTGTCCCCGGCTCGAAGGTGATCGCAAGTATCGACAGGATCGTGTCCTTGTCGCTCCGGTCGATGCCTTGGCTCGCGACGCGCAGCACATTGTCGACCACCAAGAGCGATTGCACCCGTTCCGGCCCATGCCGTTCGCGGCCCTGATCCTCCCAGCGAAAGCGGTTGAGCAGCAGGCCAAACCGGCGCTTGGCCGGTTGCCAGGTCATTTCGGTGATCGGAAACACAGCATCCTGCGCCAGAGAGGAAATGACCCTTAGATCCTCCTCTTCCATCGCGCCGAGGTTGAGCGGTGCTTCCCGCCCGTCTTCGAATTTGGCGTCTTCGGTCATTTGCCGCTGATCCTTTCGATCCTGGCCCCGACATTGCCCAGCTTTTCCTCGACCCGCTCATAGCCGCGATCAAGGTGATAAACCCGGTTGACGATGGTTTCCCCCTCTGCCGCCAGTCCCGCAAGGATGAGCGAGACCGAAGCCCGCAGATCGGTGGCCATGACCGGCGCACCCTTGAGGTGGTCGACGCCGGTTACGGTGGCGGTGCCGCCGTGCACATCAATCTTGGCTCCCATCCGCATCAGTTCCGGTGCGTGCATGAAGCGGTTTTCAAAGATACGCTCTTCCAGCACCGCGGTGCCCTCGGCAGTGCACATCAACGCCATCATCTGCGCTTGAAGGTCGGTCGGGAAGCCGGGGAAGGGCTCTGTCACCACATCGACGGCGCGCACCTGGCCATTCTTGCGGCTGACCTTGAGGCCTGCGTCCGTGTCGGTCACGCTCACGCCCGCCTCTTCCAGCTTGTCGCAGAAGGCCCCAACGAGATCGCGCCGCCCGCCAAGACATTCCACCTCGCCGCCGCAGATGGCCGGGGCCAGCATATAGGTCCCAAGCTCGATCCGGTCGACCACCACGGGATGGGTGGCCCCGCCCAACCGATCCACGCCTTGAATGGTGATCGTGCTGGTGCCTTCACCTTCGATCTGCGCACCCATGCGACGCAAACACTGGGCCAGATCGACGATCTCAGGTTCGCGCGCGGCATTCTTGAGCACGGTCGTGCCCTTGGCCAGCGTCGCCGCCATCAGCGCATTTTCCGTTGCCCCGACCGACACGATCGGAAATTCGAAGGTGCCTCCCTTGAGGCCGCCGGGAGCCTTGGCATGCACATAGCCCTCACGCAGGTCGAGTTCGGCCCCCATGGCCTCCAACGCCCGCAAATGCAGATCGACGGGGCGCGCGCCGATGGCACAGCCGCCCGGCAGCGAAACCACCGCATGCCCGTCGCGCGCCAGCATCGGCCCCAGAACGAGGATCGAGGCCCGCATCTTGCGCACAATGTCATAGTCCGCAACGTGGTTGTTGAGATTGTGAGACGACAGTGCCAGCACTTGGCCGCCCTGCATCTGAACCACCTCGGCCCCCAGCGATTGCAGGAGCGTTGTCATTGTCTTGATGTCCGACAGGCGCGGCGCGTTGGTCAGGGTCAGCGGCTCATCGCTCAGCAATGTGGCGGGCATCAGCGTCAGACAGGCATTCTTGGCCCCCGCGATCGGAATTTGCCCCTGAAGCGGGCCGTTGCCCGTGACGACGATCGAATCCATCTGCTCTACCCTTTATCCTTTGTACCGGCCGGCTTTGGCGCGGACCGACCGTCCGACTTGGCGCGCATCTGCGCCTTACGCCGTGCGAGATTGGCCTTCAACGCCGATTTCAGCCTGTCCTCGCGGCTTTGGCCCTGTTTCGCGGCTTTGTCCGGTGTTTGTTTTTCGCTCATGGGCCCTCTCTTACAGGAGGTGCGAAAAACCGTCCAGTTACCCCTTGCGCCATCTGCGATTAGCGTCTAATCAGCGCGCCACACGTGCTGCTGTAGCTCAGTGGTAGAGCGCGTCATTGGTAATGACGAGGTCGGGAGTTCAATCCTCCCCAGCAGCACCAGTCCTCCCCTTCGCACGTCCAACCCTATAACAAGACCATTGCGGGCCCGCGTCGGACCGCTAGGCTGTGCGCATAAGGCGAGGAGATGGCGATGATCAGGGTCAATCCCGAGCGGTTTCTCAAGGATCTGCACCATTTGCGCAGCTTCGGTGCGGCGGGCGTAGGCAAGGGCGTGGTGCGCCCGGCCTTCAGCCCCTCTGATATCGAGGCGCGGCAATGGTTGGCGGCTCAGATCGAAGCTGCGGGCCTGAGGCCGCATTTCGATCCTGTTGGCAATCTCTTTGGTCTGGCCGAGGGGCCATCGCTTTTGGTCGGTAGCCACAGCGACAGCCAGCCCGAGGGCGGTTGGCTTGATGGTGCGCTTGGTGTGATCGCCGGGCTCGAGATTGTCCGCGCAGGGCGCGAGGCCGGTGGCCCGCCCGTGTCGGTCGTGTCCTTTCAGGATGAAGAGGGGCGGTTTGGCGTGACCACGGGCAGCGCCATCTGGGCGGGAAATTTGGCGCTGGACGCGGCGGATCGTCTGACCGACCGCGGCGGCATCAGCTTTGCCGAAGCGCGGCGCGTCGTGGCGTCCATGGCCGGGGATTTTGTCGACCCGTCCCGCTTTGCCGGGTTTCTCGAAATGCATATCGAGCAGGGGCCATGGCTCTTCGAGGCGGGCGAGGCGGTAGGGGTGGTTACAGATATCGTTGGCATCCGCGACATGCGGATCACCTTCGAGGGCGAACAGAACCATGCGGGCACCACCCCCATGCACCGCCGCCGCGATGCGTTTCAGGGGCTGGCGCGGTTCAACCTGCTGATCAATGAGCGGTTCCGTAACGTGGTGACTCCCTCAACGGTTTGGACCATCGGTCATGTCGCCTTGCATCCCGATGCACATTCCATCGTGCCGGGGCGGGTGGTCTTCTCGATGCAATGGCGGGATGGCATGGCGGACCGGTTGCACCGGATGGAGACGATTATCCGCGATACCGCCGAGGAAGTTGCACGCGAAGCGGGGCTCGACCTCAGCTATGGTGAGATGCTGGGGCTGGAGCCGGTGCCGATGGATGCCCACCTGCGCGCGGCGCTCTGTGCGAGTGCTGCGGCCGTGGCGCCCGGCCGCTGGCGCGAAATGCAGTCCGGTGCGCTCCATGATGCGACCAATGCCTCGCGGCTGATGCCTGCGGCGATGCTCATTGTTCCCTCGATCAACGGAATCAGCCATGCCTTCGCCGAGGATACGGATGAGCGGGATCTGGTCACAGGCCTTGAGGTGCTTGCCGGGGCCGTTGCGCGGCTAGAAGGATGAGTGCATGCTGCGCCGCCGCGCGACAGATCAAGTATTTTCCGCAGGATGAATTGATCTGCATCATTGGCGAGTCGGTCGTCATGTTTTCATTTTAAAGAAGATCAGGGGTGTGGCGGTCAGCACAGAGGAGGCTTGAGAAAATGTGGTATGAATTGCGGGATCGTTCCCTGCCAAGTTCCGACGCCCGCACTGTCATGCCGCGTCCACCCGGAGCAGTACGGGAATGGCGTCTTGCCGATTTGCGTACCGGATGCGGGGATTGCGTCGAAGTCTGTCCCAAAGCGATCGTCGTCCTTGATGACGAGCGTTTGCCGGTCGTGACCACGCTGGAGGTCTGCGGGCGATGCGGGCTTTGTGCGGATGTCTGCACCCGCGGTGCCATCGAATTGACGCGGGAAACCCGGCTCGGACTGGAACGCCTGCAAAAGGTCGATCTGCCAGAGCAACGCGCTGTTTGATGCTCTGATCCGTGGCGGGCGGCACGATTTGTCGCATTCAAGAGTCATCTTTCATCCCCATCTGACACTCATCAAGCCATGGAGTGAAAGATGAGACCCGAGAGGCAATTTCAGAGCGACGACACAGCGACGCTGGAGACGCACCATAGTCCGCGCGATATTCATGACCGGATCGCGCTGCGTATCGTGAAATTCATGCGGGTCTTTGCCGATGCGTTCTTTTCCAAGCGTTACGGACATCGCGCGGTTGTCTTGGAAACCGTGGCCGCCGTGCCGGGCATGGTGGGGGGGCTCTTGCAGCATCTCAAATCTGTGAGACACATCCGCGAGGATCAGGGCTGGATCCGCGAGTTGCTGGACGAGGCTGAAAATGAGCGGATGCATCTTATGACCTTCGTCCACATCGCGCAGCCCTCGCGCGGTGAACGCTGGCTGATCATGATTGCGCAGGCGATTTTTTATAATGTGTTCTTCTTCACCTATCTCTTGGCCCCGCGCACGGCGCATCGCATCGTGGGCTATCTGGAAGAGGAAGCGGTGGTAAGCTACACGCATTATCTGGCCGAGATTGATGCAGGGCGGCAAGACAACGTGCCCGCGCCGCAAATCGCCATCGACTATTGGGCGCTGCCTTCAGAGGCGCGGTTGCGCGATGTGGTTATTGCGGTGCGTGCCGATGAGGCACATCACCGCGACACCAACCACGGCTTTGCCAATCAAATCATGGAGGGGCGGCACCCTTAAGGAGCCCTCAGCCCCAGCTTACATCCCCCAGAAAGATATACCCCGCGCCATAGATCGTCTTGATCAGGCGCGGGTTTTTTGGGTCTTCGCGCAGCTTGGTCCGCAGGCGCGAGATGCGCACGTCCATGGCGCGGTCAAAGCTTTCGCCCGCCGCCCCACCAAGCGTCTCTTGCATTGTCTGGCGGGAAATCAACCGTTTGGGTCGTTCGAGAAAGAGGCGCAGCACCTCACCCTCTGCATGGGAAAAGGGTGTTTCCGTTCCAGTCTCATCCTCGAGCATGTAGCGGTCGAAATGTGCGACCCAGCCGTTGAACCGCGCCACCTCGCCGGTTTGGGTGCTGGGTGTGCCCCGGCGCAGGCGGGCGCGCACGCGGGCCACCACCTCGGCGGGATCAAACGGTTTGATGATGTAATCATCCGCCCCGAGCTCCAGCCCCGTCACCCGGTCCTGCACCTGCGCGCGCCCCGAAATGATGATCACCGTCGCCCCCTGTTCGAGGGCTAGGCGATGCACAAGGCTAAGCCCGTCCCGATCTGGCAGCGAAAGATCTACGAGGCAGACATCGGGCGTGGTGCTGCGCAGCGCCGCCTCGAATTCCGTGGCGCGGCCAAAGGCCATGGTGCGAAATCCCGCCTCGGTCAGGGCCTGCGCCAGCATCGAGCGGATCGCCGGTTCATCGTCGAGAATGGCCACAAGCGGCGCCGTCATGGTTGCGCTCCGGTGTTAAGGGCCGCGTCAAGCTGCGCGGCGGTAAAAGGTTTGCGCAGCACTGGGGCAAGCTCTGCTGCTTGCCGGTGCAGCGGATCATCAGGTGGCAGCGAAGTCATCAGTACCAGCGCGCAACCGCCACGCCGGGGGAGTCGCGCCAGATCAATGCCGGTTCGTGTGCCTTCCAGCACAATATCCGATAACACGGCGGAGATTTCCGGCAGATCGGCGATCAGGCCGGCGGCTTCATCCACGCTGGCGGCCTCGATCACGCTATGCCCGGCACCACGCAGCATGTCGCGCAGGGTCGAGCGAAGGTCGGGGCTGTCTTCGACCAATAGGACAAGGCCCGGAGGTCGTGCTGCTGCTGCACGCCGCAGCGGCAGCCGCAGTGCCACGCGCCCGCCCGTGTCGGTATTGCCGATGAGGATTCTGCCGCCCGCCAGCTTGGTCATGTCATAGACCATCGGTAGGCCAAGCCCCGATCCCTCTCCGCCCTTGGTGGTGAAAAACGGATCAAGCGCGTGTTTGAGCGCCTCGGGGCTAAAGCCCGGGCCGGTGTCATCGACGGCAATCTCGAGCCAGGTATCCTGCACTGGCTGAGCGGTCAGGGTGACCGTGCCGCCGCCCGCGCAGGCGTCGCGCGCGTTCAGAACAAGATTAAGAAGCGAATCCTGCAACATGCCGGGATCGAGCAGATAGCGATCCGTCAGGCCGTCGCAGACAATTCGCAACATGATTCCGGTGGGCAGGGCCGAACGCGCCAACGTGTCCAGATCGTCGAGAAAGGCGGCCAGATCGGTGGGCACGGGTTCATGCTCGCGCGGGCCGGTCATATCGGCGATACGGTTGAGCAGCCCACCACCCCGCCGTGCCGCCGAGAGTGTGGCATTGATCAATTCCTGCGCCTCGGGTTTCAGGCCCATGCGGCCAAGGCGCGACTGCATCCCAAGGATGATCGTCAGGAGGTTGGAGAAATCATGCGCCAGCCCCGAGGTCAGTTGTGCCGCCATTTCCCGACGCCGTGTCTGTTGCAGGGCCGCGCGGGTCTGACTTTCTTCGGTGATGTCCATCGACAGGATATAGACCCCGCCGCTGGTGTGATCCGGGGTCAGCGCCACCCGGATACGCCGCGAACTGGGCTCATGCGTGAATTCGAAAACCGAGGATTGCCCGGCATAGGCCTTGTCCAGTTCGGGACCTATAATCGACCATGGCTGTGGTCCGAGCACCTGCGCCGCGTGCACCCCGATCAGATCGGCGCGCGAGCCGGGCATGACCGAGGTCAGCCGCCGGTTGGAATACGTGTAACAGCGGTCCGGGCCGACATGCGCGATATGGGCGGGCATCATTTCGGCGGTCATTCTGGTACGGGCCTCGGCCTCGGAAATCTGGCGCTTGGCCTCTTCGAGGGCCGTGATCGTGGCCTCCAACTGCCGGTTTGTGGCCGAGAGCTCTTCGGAATAGCCGACCAATTGATCGGATAACTCTTCTGAGCGCGCGCGCAACAGCGCTTCTTGCCGTTTGGCGCGGGTGATGTCGGTATAGACCGTGACCCATCCCCCCTGCGGCAGCGGTGTGCCCTCGACGCTGATGGTGCGGCCGTTGGCGCGGGCGCGTTCCATGTAATGCGGCTCGAAGGCACGGGCGATCTCGACGCGGGTGGCGACAAACCCCTCCACATCTCCGACATCGCCGTAATCGCCGCGCGTGGCCAGATAGCGGATCGTATCCGCGAAATCCGCCCCGGGTGTCACCAAAGCATCGGGCAGGGCGAACATTTCCTGAAACCGCCGGTTGCACACAGCCAGCCGCAAATCGCGGTCATAAATGGTCAAAGCCTGCTGAATGAGGTTCAGCCCGGCCATGGTCATAGCGTCGTGATCGGCGCGGCTCGTGCCCATTACAGTCTCCTTCCGCGTCTTGGCTAACACCGGAAAACCGGTCCGCAAAGACCAATCGTGGCGCTGTTACAATTCGTAAGGATTGCGAAATGTTCAGGAAAAAGTTGACGGCGAGTGTGATTCTCGCACCCTCTAGGGGAAGAGGAATCGCCCGAAGGCGGTCGGATGTTCGCGCAGGCGGGCAAAGGGAGGATAGAACTTGGCACAGTCGTCACAGGCGACGGACGGAATGGATTCCGTTCCGGCGCTCTTGCAACGTAACGCCACGCGATTTGCCGACAGACCGGCCTATCGTGAAAAGGAATATGGCATTTGGCAATGCTGGACCTGGGCCGAGGCCGAGAAAGAGATCGAAGCCCTTGCGCTTGGTCTCATCAATCTTGGCGTGAATGAGGGCGATTTTGTCGCCGTCATCGGCCGCAACCGGCCGCATTTCTACTGGTCCATGGTCGCCGCGCAATCGGTGGGCGCGATCCCCGTGCCGCTCTATCAGGACGCTGCCGCCCCCGAGATGGCCTATGTGATGGAGCATTGCGGCGCGCGCTTTGCCATTGTCGAGGATCAGGAGCAGGTGGACAAGCTGATCGAGGTTCAGGACGGGCTGCACCAGCTTGAGCACATCATCTATGTCGATCCGCGCGGATTGCGCAAATACGATCACCACAAGCTGCACCGTTTCGTCGACATCCAGGAACAGGGCCGTGCCGCCCATTATGAATGGATCGAGGATCTCAAGGCGCGGCGCGCGAAACTGACCTATGACAGCATCTGCGTCATGCTCTACACCTCTGGCACCACCGGCAAGCCCAAGGGCGTGGTGCTGTCCAATCGCAACATCATCGAGGCGTCGAAATCCTCGTCCGAGTTCGACAACCTGACCAAGGATGAAGAGGTTCTGGCCTATCTTCCGATGGCGTGGGTTGGCGATTTCATCTTCTCCATCGGGCAGGCCTATTGGAGCGGTTTCTGCGTCAACTGCCCCGAAAGCCCCGAGACGATGCAGACTGACCTGCGGGAAATCGGCCCCACCTATTTCTTTGCCCCGCCGCGTGTGTTCGAGACCCAATTGACCAACGTCATGATCCGGATGGAGGATGCGGGCCGCGTCAAGAAATGGCTCTTTGATCGCTTCATGGCGCATGCCCGCCGCGTTGGCCCTGCGATCCTAGATGGCAAGGCCGTGAGCGGGATGGACAAGCTGAAGTATGCGCTTGGCAATCTCTTCATCTATGGTCCGCTCAAGGATACGCTCGGCCTTGGCCGGGTTCGGGTGGGCTATACGGCGGGCGAGGCCATTGGGCCGGAAATTTTTGATTTCTATCGCTCGCTTGGCATCAACCTCAAACAACTCTACGGCCAGACCGAGGCCTCGGTGTTCATCACCCTCCAGCCCGATGGTGAAGTGCGCTCCGACACGGTTGGCGTCCCCGCGCCCGGCGTGGAAATCCGTATCAGCGACACTGGCGAGGTGTTCTACCGCTCGGCGGGCACCTTCGAATATTACTACAAGAACCCCGAAAGCACGGCCTCGACCAAGGACCCCGAAGGCTGGGTCGCCACGGGCGATGCGGGCTTTTTCGAGGAAGGCAGCGGACATCTACGGATCATCGACCGCGCCAAGGACGTGGGCAAGATGGCCGATGGCCGTATGTTTGCGCCCAAGTATGTGGAAAACAAGCTCAAGTTCTATCCCAACATTCTGGAGGCGGTCGTCTTTGGTAACGGGCGCACTGCCTGCACCGCCTTTATCAATATCGACCTGACAGCGGTGGGTAACTGGGCCGAGCGGAACAATATCGGCTATGCCTCGTATCAGGAACTTGCCGGGCACCCGAAGGTGCTTGAGACGATCAAGGGCCACGTCGAAGAGGTCAATCGCAGCCTTGCCGACGATCCGATGCTGTCGCATTGCCAGGTGCATCGGTTCCTTGTGTTGCACAAGGAACTGGATGCCGATGACGGCGAGATGACCCGCACCCGCAAGGTGCGGCGCGGTGTGATTTCGGAGAAGTTCGATGACCTTCTGACCGCGCTCTATGATGGATCTGAGGAGATCTTCACCACGACCGAGGTCACCTACGAGGACGGACGCAAGGGCAGCATCTCGGCGACGCTCAAGATCATCGACACCGAGGTGGTGCGGGTTGAAACGCCCCGGAAGGAGGCGGCGGAATGACCTACGCGGCTCTTGTAACACTCGCGCTGGGGGGGATGCTGACAAGCGCAGGACTGACCAGCGATCAGAAACCTCCTGTCATGGCGCAGTTTCTTGAGACGTGCCTGCCTCATGTCGAGGCCGAGACAAACATGCCGGAGGGGCAAGAGTTGATAAGCGACACGCATATACTGCGCTGGCGCATGATGAAAACCGGATGGCAAAGCTGCATCGTCGATTTCCGCGAGGACTACAGTCTGCCCGACAACCGTCGGAAGGAAGAGATGACCCACCGCCGCGACGTTGCCCAGACCATGCTCTCCGCTGCGCCTTTGCTTGTCGAGGACATGCGGGCTCGAGGCTATGAGGTCTGCTTTGATCAAGCCACGCAAGAGAACGAGGTCAATATCGGATTGAGAAAGCCGCTCTCTGACGGTCGCGCTGTATCCGCGTTGATCTGGATGCTTCCCGATTATCCGATCGCCGTGATGAACGCGGGCATCCTGTCGAAGGAACAAGTCAAGACGCAATCCTGCCAGCCGGAGCTTTCGTGATGCTTGATCAAACACAAGGATACACCACCGAGGATGGTCGCAAGATCGGCGGCGTGGTGATGGAGATGAAGAACATCACCCTGCGGTTCGGCGGTGTGGTGGCGATCAAGGACATCAGCTTTGACATCCGTCAGGGCGAAATCCGCGCCATCATCGGGCCGAACGGGGCTGGTAAATCCTCGATGCTGAACGTGATAAGCGGCTTTTATCACCCGCAAGAGGGTGAGGTCTGGTATCAGGGCGCGCGGCGCCCGCCGATGAAGCCCTATCAGGTGGCACAGCAAGGCATTGCACGCACATTCCAGAACATCGCGCTCTTTGAAGGCATGACCGTGCTCGACAACGTGATGACGGGCCGCATTCGAGAGATGAAGGCGGGGCTATTTGCGCAAGCGATCTGGAAGGGCCGGGCCGAGCGGGAAGAGGTTGCCAACCGTGAAGTCGTTGAAAAGGTTATCGACTTTCTTGAAATCCAACATATCCGCAAGACCCCGGTGGGCCGCTTGCCCTATGGTCTGAAAAAGCGGGTGGAACTGGCGCGCGCGCTTGCGGCAGAGCCGTCGATCCTTCTGCTAGATGAGCCGATGGCGGGTATGAACGTCGAGGAAAAAGAGGATATGAGCCGCTTCATCCTCGATGTGAATGACGAATTCGGCACCACGATTGCCCTGATCGAGCATGACATGGGCGTGGTCATGGACCTGAGCGACCGGGTGGTCGTGATGGATTATGGCAAGAAAATCGGCGACGGCACCCCCGACGAAGTGCGCAACAATCAAGACGTGATCGACGCCTATCTGGGGGTGGCGCATGATTAGGGCATTGGTGATGGCCGGCATGCTGCCAATCGCAGCCAATGCCGCGCCATCGGATCAGTTCGCTACATTTCTGGAAGAGCGCTGCCTTGCCCCGATCAAGGATGCGACCACGCCTGTGACTGCCGATCTAACACAGTTCACCCCGGAGCAGTCCGAACAGCTTGGCCGCAATATCGGCGAGTCTTTTGAAAGCTGGACGCTGTGGACCGATGCGCAGGCGCAGCATGTTCTAGGTATTCGACAGGGCGGTGATGCCTGTAGGGTCTTTAGCTTCAGAGCTTCGACCGAGGATGCAATTCAGATTTGGGACCGGATCAGTCGCTATGAGGGTCTGCGGGGTACGGCAGAATTGACCACCGCGCCGCTCGCCGGGACGAAGATCGAGGATTTTGGCGCGGCGTCCGGGGCCATTCACACGACTGAAAAAAACTTTGTCCACGTCATGATGAACTTTGCGGGCAACCCATCGTTGAGCTTCACGAGCGTTGTCGCGTTTCACGTCGTCGAAACCGAATTCGCCTGCAATCTTTTCCCAGAGGAGTGCCGCTAATGCCTGATCAGTTGATTTTCGGGATGGAGGTCGTTTTGAACGGCCTCATGGCCGGGGTGCTCTATGCGCTGGTCGCTCTTGGTTTTGTGCTCATCTACAAGGCCTCGGGCATTTTCAACTATGCCCAAGGGGTGATGGCGCTCTTTGCGGCGATGACATTGGTGGGGATGATGGAAGGCCGGGTGCCCTTCAGCCACCTCATCAACGCGATTTTCGGCACGGAGATCCACCACTTCGGCTGGCACTTGCCGGGGTTGGCGGCGGTCCTCTTGACCATGGTTGTCATGGTGGCGCTCGCCTGGGTCGTGAACCAGCTCATCTTCCGGCATCTGGTCAATCAAGAGCCGATCATTCTTTTCATGGCGACGATTGGTCTGGCCTATTTCCTCGAAGGGTTCGGGGACATGATGTGGGGCAGCGACATCAAGAAGCTGGATGTGGGTCTTCCGCAGGGTATCAACCTGATGATCGACGAAACCACGTTCAACATTTTCGGCTACGGGTTCTTCATCGACAATCTAGATCTTGTGGCAACAGGTGTTGCGGCCCTTTTGGTGATCGCGCTGGTTATCTTCGCGCAATATTCCAAACAGGGCCGGGCCATGCGCGCGGTGGCGGATGACCATCAGGCGGCGCTTTCGGTCGGTATTTCACTCAACTTCATCTGGGTCATGGTCTGGTCACTGGCGGGCTTCGTGGCACTAGTGGCAGGGATCATGTGGGGCACCAAATCGGGCGTGCAGTTCTCGCTGTCCCTGATTGCACTCAAGGCGCTGCCGGTGCTGATGTTGGGTGGCTTTACCTCAATTCCCGGCGCTATCGTCGGTGGTCTGATCATCGGAGTGGGTGAAAAGCTCTTTGAATTCACCGTCGGTCCGCTGGTGGGCGGGGCCACCGAAAACTGGTTCGCCTATGTCCTGGCGCTCATTTTCCTCGTGTTCCGGCCACAGGGCCTGTTCGGCGAGAAGATCATCGAGAGGGTGTGAGACCATGCAAAAGCTGATTGCCATCGTCAATGTGATCGCCTGGGCCGGGTTCTGGTCGTTTGGTTACCTTGCCCTCTCGGCACGGGTGGAAAACACCGCGCAAATGGTCACGGCGGCGGTTCTTGCGGCCATGGGCGGGGGGGTGGGCATGCTCGCCTATCTCTGGCTGGTGCGTCACACCGAGGCGACGGGCTATGCCAAGCCGGCAAATCGCGCGATCAAGCCGGACGATGAAATTCATGGGGAGGTTCTCTAAATGTTTTACCGGGAAGCAGGGGATTTCAAGACCTCCTACGAGCAGGACAGCCAGACCTTTCCGATCAAGTTCGACCGCTACCGCTATTACGCGGTACTGGTTGCGGCCTTTGCCGTGGTGCCGTTTGTGATCAACGATTACTGGGTCAACGCGGTCTTTCTGCCGTTCCTGATTTATTCAATCGCGGCAATCGGCCTCAATATCCTTGTGGGTTATTGTGGTCAGGTGTCACTTGGGACGGGCGGGTTCATGGCGGTGGGGGCCTATGCCAGCTACAAGCTGATGACGGCCTTTCCCGAGGTCAGCATATTTTTTCACATCATCCTTGCGGGTGGTGTGACATCAATCGTCTGTGTTCTCTTTGGGTTGCCCTCTTTGCGGATCAAGGGATTTTACCTTGCAGTGGCGACGCTGGCGGCACAGTTCTTTCTGGTGTGGCTCTTCAACCGGGTGGGTTGGTTTTACAACTATTCCGCCTCTGGCCAGATCACCGCGCCAGAGCGCTCGGTCTTTGGCGTCGCCATCACCGGGGCGGCAAACCCGCCGTGGTCTGCCTATCTCTTTTGCCTCGTCTTTACCGTGGCGGCCGCGATCATCGCCCGCAACCTGACGCGCGGCATGGCGGGGCGCAAATGGATGGCAATTCGAGATATGGACATCGCAGCCGAGATCATCGGGGTGAATCCGCTCAAGGCGAAGCTCACTGCTTTTGCGGTTTCGGGTTTTTTCGTGGGGATTTCCGGCGCGCTGTTCTTTGCGGTCTACTTGGGCGCGGTCGAGGTGGGCGAGGCGTTTGGCATCAACAAGTCGTTTCTCGTGCTCTTCATGGTGATCATCGGCGGGCTTGGATCGATCTTTGGCAGCTTTGCAGGGGCGGCGTTTCTGGTGCTGTTGCCTGTGTTGCTCAAGAATACACTCGTGGGCGGTTTGGGTTGGCCCACGGATCTTGCGGCGCATCTGGAGTTCATCATCGTGGGCGCGCTGATCATCATTTTCCTGATCGCAGAACCGCACGGTCTGGCGCAGCTCTGGCGCGTCGCCAAGGAGAAACTGAGACTTTGGCCCTTCCCGCATTGAACGGTGGGGCACGGAGGGGGGAAACCCGACCGAAGAGATTGGGCGCAAGATGTCGTGTCCAAGACGAAACATCGGAAAAACCAAGGGAGGAATAAACCGATGAAACAGAGACTGATGACGGCCCTGGCCGCGGCCATGCTGGTCGCAAGCCCGGCCTTGGCCGAATTGACGATCGTCGATACCAGCTATCGCACCGGGCCATATGGCGCGAATGGCATCCCGTTCTCGGACGGCTACCAGGATTACTTTACCCTGCTCAATGAGCGCGATGGCGGCATCGGTGGGGAAAAGATCAACCTCGTGGAATGCGAGACCGGCTATAACACCGAAAAGGGTGTGGAGTGCTACGAGGCCACCAAGGCTGCGGGCAATGGCGCGCTGATCTATCAACCGCTCAGCACCGGGATCACCTATCAGCTGATTCCCAAGGTATCGGCGGACGGAATCCCGCTCCATACCATGGGTTACGGGCGCACCTCGGCCAAGAATGGCGAAGTGTTCAAATGGGTGTTCAACTATCCCGCCAACTACTGGGATGGGGCGAGCCACGCCATTACTCATATCCTTGATCTCAATGGCGGTGACATCAACGGCAAGAAAATCTCGCTTGTCTATCACAACTCGGCCTATGGCAAGGAGCCGATCCGCACGTTGGAAGAGCTGAGCAAGAAGCATGGGTTCGAATTGATCCTGCTGCCGGTTGATCATCCGGGCCAAGAGCAGAAATCGCAGTGGCTTCAAATCCGTCGCGACCGCCCTGACTACGTGCTGATGTGGGGCTGGGGCGTGATGAACCAGGTTGCCATTCAAGAGGCGGTGAACATCCGTTTCCCGATGGAGAACTTCATCGGCATCTGGTGGTCGGGCTCCGAGAATGACGTCAAGCCCGCAGGTGACGCGGCCAATGGCTACAAGGCGCTGACCTTCCACAATCTCGGCGATGAATATCCGCTCTATGATGACATGCGTAAATACGTCGTCGATGCCGGCAAGGCGGCAGGTGCAGGCGATCAGGTGGGCAGCGTTCTCTATAACCGGGGCATGTATGCCGCGATGCTGGCTGCCGAGGCGATCAAGACCGCGCAGGAAATGCACGGTGTGACCGCGATCAACGCAGCACAGATGCGCGACGGCATGGAGAACCTCGAAATGACCGAGGCAAAGATGACAGCACTCGGCCTGCCGAACTTTGGGCCTGAGTTCAAGGTCACCTGCCAGAACCACGGTGGCAATGGCTTTGGTGCCGTTTCGCAATGGGATGCGGCTGCGGGCGAGTTCAAGTTGATCACCGACTATTTCCAGTCGGATCAAGAGATCATCTCGGCGCTCGTCGCAGAGGATAGCGCAGCCTTTGCCGCTGAAAGCGGCATCACGCCCGGCTGCTGAGGAAACGGTTGTCCCGGCCCCGAGCCGGGACCTCCTTGCCACGGGGCGTGGCGGCATGACGCCGCGCCCACAAAAGCCGAGATATCCGGGATCAAGTCCGGGATGACATGGAGAAAGAGACGCAGATGCTGGACGCCACCCCACGCGACGAGACCCTGCTTGAGGTCAACAATATCGAAGTGATCTACAATCACGTCATTCTCGTCCTAAAGGGCGTCAGCCTAAACGTCCCCAAGGGCGGGATTACCGCGCTTCTTGGTGGTAATGGTGCCGGCAAGACGACGACGCTCAAGGCGATTTCCAATCTCTTGCGCTCCGAGAGGGGCGAAGTCACCAAGGGGTCGATCACCTACCGTGGCGAGCGGGTGCAGGATCTGATGCCCTCGGATCTCGTGAAAAAGGGCGTGGTGCAGGTGATGGAGGGGCGGCACTGCTTCGAGCATCTGACGGTCGAGGAGAACCTTTTGACCGGGGCCTATACGCGTGGCTCCAGCCGGGGCGAGATCGACGCCGATTTGAACATGGTTTATGACTATTTCCCGCGCCTCAAGGAACGGCGCAAAAGCCAGGCGGGCTATACCTCGGGCGGTGAGCAGCAGATGTGCGCGATTGGCCGCGCCCTGATGAGCCGGCCGGAAACGATCCTTCTTGACGAACCGTCGATGGGTCTGGCGCCGCAACTGGTCGAACAGATTTTCAGCATCGTGAAATCCCTCAACGAAGAGCAGGGCTATACATTCCTGCTGGCCGAGCAGAATACCAACGTGGCGCTGCGGTTCGCGCATTACGGCTATATCCTCGAATCCGGGCGCGTGGTGATGGACGGCGACGCACGCAGTCTGCGCGAGAACCCCGACGTCAAGGAATTCTACCTCGGTATGTCCGACGAAGGGCGCAAGAGCTTTCGCGATGTGCGCAGCTATCGCCGTCGCAAGCGTTGGCTGGCGTAACGCCTTTCCCTTTGCAAGACACCGCCCCCGAGGATGATGGCATGACCCAGTATTTTGACCCGCTAGAAACCCGTAGCGC
>NZ_KN293983.1 GCF_000768555.3 Roseovarius mucosus DSM 17069 | reverse complement strand
GGTGCGGTCACCGCGGGCGCGGCGTCCGCAGCCTACAGCCTCGGTTCGCTCGGCCAGACCGGGGCGGCTGGTGTCGCGTCCGGCCTCGGCGGTGTCGGGCGTGCCGCAGGATCGGCGGTTATCTCGCCCCTCAAACGCGCCGCCGCGCGCGCTTCCGAATCCGTCAAATCCAGCTTCGCCGAAGGCACGAAGGCCGGTTTCGGCGTGTCGGGCGGCAGCTCGACCATGGGCACAGTCGGCGGTGCAGGCGCCGATCCCGCCGCGGCATCGTCCGGCCCGGCCGGCAGCCCGCCCGCCTGGGCGCAACGGATGCAACGCTCGCAGGCAATGAACCACGGCACCACCATGGCCGCCCATGCGGTGCGGTCTGGCGACAGCCACGGCTCCGGTTCCTCCGTCAACCTTTCCGAAAGTGACCGCTCATGAGCATCTTCAAACGACCCGCAACCCATTATGGCAAGACGCCGGAACCCGAGACGCCCTATCAGAAGGCCGCGCAGGCATGGGACGAGCGTATCGGCTCGGCCCGCGTGCAGGCGAGGAACTGGCGCTATATGGCGTTCGGCAGTCTGATCCTCTCGGCCGGTTTTGCCTCGGCGCTGGTCTGGCAGTCGGCGCGCGGGACCGTCGTTCCGTGGGTCGTTCAAGTGGACGATCTCGGCCAAGCGCAGACCGTCGCGCCTGCGAACGCCGATTATCGCCCGACCGATCCGCAGATCGCTTTCCACCTTGGCCGCTTCATCGAGCAGGTCCGTGCGATCCCGGCGGACGCGATCATCGTCCGCCAGAACTGGCTGCGCGCCTATGAGTGGACGACCGACCGGGGCGCGGCGGCGCTCAATGACTATGCCCGCGCCAATGACCCGTTCAGCAAGGTCGGCCGCCAACAGGTTGCCGTCGAGGTGTCCAGCGTCATCCGGGCATCCCCCAGTTCGTTCCGGGTGGCCTGGACGGAAAGGCACTTCGAGAACGGCCAGCTTTCCACGACCGAGCGGTGGACCGCGATCCTGACCATTGCCATCCAGCCGCCGCGCGACGCCGAAAGGCTGCGCGCCAATCCATTGGGAATCTATGTCGATGCGATTTCATGGTCGCGGGAGATGAGCCAATGACCCGCACGCCTTTCCGCAAAGCCGGGCCTTCGGTTTTCTGTAAACTCGGCTTTCCGGCTTTGCTGCTTTCGGCGACCATGTTGGCCGGCTGCGCCACCAACCGGACGCCGCAATTCAGCTACGATGACAACGTGCCGTCGCTGCCGACTCCGCCTGCGACATCGACCGAGGACCGGCCCCGGCCGCTGCATACGCCGCCAGCCTGGACCGTCGCGCGGGGCGGCGAAGCTGCCGGGACGGCGACCGGCCGCGTCGAGAACGCCAATGCCGCCGCCCGCGTCGAGCCGCGCCGGGAAGGCTATTACAACGCCATCCAGATTTATCCGTGGTCGGAAGGCGCGCTCTATCAGGTCTATGCCGCCCCCGGTCAGATCACCAATATCGCATTGGAGCCGGGCGAAAGCCTGACCGGCGCGGGGCCGATCGCGGCCGGCGACACCGCACGCTGGATCATCGGCGATACCGAGAGCGGCAGCGGTGCCAACCGGCGCGTCCATATCCTCGTGAAACCGACCCGCGACGACATCTCGACCAACCTTGTCGTGACCACCGACCGGCGCACCTACATGATCGAGCTGCGCGCGCGGGAAGCGCTCTACATGCCGGCCGTGGCATGGGCCTATCCCGCAACGCCCGGCCAGCGCCAGACCGTTCCAGCCGCGCCGGTCATCCCGGCCGAAGCGGCGCGGAACTATCGCTACGGATTGCAGGTGCGGGGCGACAGTCCGCCATGGCGGCCGCTCTCTGTCTTCGACGATGGCCGGCGCGTCTATGTCGTTTTCCCGCGCGGCATCGTGCAGGGCGAAATGCCGCCTCTGTTCGTCATCGGGTCGGACGGGGAAACGCAGATCGTCAACAGCCGCGTCCACCAGAATGTCCTGATCGTGGACCGTCTGTTTGGCGCGGCCGAACTGCGTCTTGGCAGCGGCAACCGCCAGCAGGTCGTCAGGATCGTCCGTATCGAGCAACGACAGGCCGCCGCTCGGCCCGCTGCCACCGGAGACTCGCCGTCATGACAGACAACCCGATCACCGACACCACAGCGCCCATGCGGCTGCGCGCCGAGCCGCCCCGCGTCACCCGCCTGTCCCGCAAGATGCTGGCAGGCGTCGGAGCCGTCGCGCTTCTCAGCATCGGTGGGGCGCTGATCTACGCGCTCCAGACCCGCGATGCAGGGCCGGGCGGCGAAGAACTTTACTCGACCGAGAACCGCCCCACGGCGGACGGTCTGGCCGGCCTGCCGCGCGACTATAGCGGCCCCGTCCTGGGGCCTGCATTGCCCGGCGACCTTGGCCGTCCGATCCTCGAAGCGCAGAACCGGGGCCAGCCGGTCGCAACGCCCGCCATCACCACGCCCGCCGTCGATCCCGAAGAGGAACGCCGCCGCGCCGAGGAAGAGGCCGCGCGGCTCAGCAACGTGTTCTTCCAGTCCGGGTCGCGTTCTGGCGGGACAGCGGGAACGGCCATGCCCGGCCTGGCCGGGCTTGGCGGACAGCAACCGGACGCAGCCGGGCAGAATCGGCATGCCGCCTTCCTCAACGGCCCGGTGGATCGCCAGACCGTCGCGCCGGATCGCGTCACGCCGCCGCCATCACCCTACATCCTTCAGGCCGGCGCCGTGATCCCGGCCGCGCTCATTACCGGCATCCGTTCCGACCTTCCGGGCCAGATCACAGCGCAAGTCACCGAGAACGTCTATGACAGCCCCACCGGATCGCTGCTCCTGATCCCGCAGGGCACGCGTATCATCGGCCAATACGACGATGGCGTGACCTTTGGCCAGCGCCGCGTGTTGCTTGTCTGGAACCGCCTGATCCTGCCGGGTGGCCGCTCCATCGTTCTGGAGCGCCTGCCGGGCGCGGACGCCAGCGGCTATGCCGGGCTTGAGGATGGCGTCGATTATCATTGGTGGGATCTGATGAAGGCCGCCGGTCTGTCCACCCTGCTTGCAGTCGGTTCGGAGCTGGCGACCAGCGACGAGGACCGGCTGATCCGCGCTATCCGTGACGGGGCGCAGGATACCGTCAATCAGGCCGGCCAGCAGATTGTGCAACGCCAGTTGCAGGTCGCACCGACGCTGACCATCCGGCCAGGCTTTCCGGTCAGGATAATTGTGACCCGCGATTTGGTGATCGAGCCGGCAGGAGGTTGACCATGACCAAGCTGAAACTCGGCCCGCTGGCCGACGACAAACCGGTGAAAGTGACGGTGGAGCTGCCCGCGCCGCTTCACCGCGATCTGGTCGTCTATGCCGAAGTGCTGGCCCGCGAGACCGCCCAACCGGCCGCCGATCCCGTCAGGCTGATCGTGCCGATGCTGGAGCGGTTCATCGCCACGGATCGGGGATTTGCGAAGGCGCGGCGCTCGGCCGGCTAACTCACTGGCGGCATCTCCGCAAGCGAGGGGTGCCGCCAGCGTATGACTGCAAATGCGGCACGCTACAGGCCGCCGATCCCCCTCCATGCTTCGCCTGATCCGGGGCCTACAGCCCCCGGAAAATCCCGCGAACCACGGAGGATTCCATGTCCACGAAACGCCCTCACAGCAGCAGGGGCCGCCCACGGCAGCCGGCCTCCAATACGCTCCCCGACGATCTCTACGACTATAGCGACGATCCGATGCCGCGCGTCAGCCCGCCGCGCGGACGCCCGCCCCATCTCTTCGATATCGAGCGACTGCCGGTCATTGACGACTGGCCCGAAGACGTGCCGATCACCGAGGCCGAGATTCAGGTGTTCGAGCGCTGGTTCGCAGATGTGTTCGATGAGCTGTTCGGCTCGGTCGATCTGCCCGATGAGTTGAAATCGTTATCGTATTATGATAATGAAAAGCCCTGAACGATGATCGAGTCTTGCGATGTCCACACTGAGAGTCGGGATCGGCGATCCCGAGGAAATGAAGGCCCGCACCATGCGGATCGCGCGTGGCGAGGAAAAGGCTAAGCCCGGCGAGCCAACCGTCTGGTTCGTCTCCACGACATCCTTCGCCAAATTCATGTCAGCGAGCAATTGCGAGATGCTGCGCATCATCCACGAACAACAGCCGGCCTCATTGGAAGATCTGGCGCAGATGACCGGCCGCGCCAAGTCCAACCTGTCCAGAACCCTCAAGGCCATGGTCGGATACGGCCTTGTGCGCATGGAAAAAGGCCGCGGTCTGAGACTGGTCCCAAAGCTCGTTCATGACCGGGTGGAGCTGGTCTTGCCGCTGGTCGAGCCTCGCAGGAAAGGAGCCCGCAAATGAACATCCACAATCCCAATGTCGCCCTGCGGGCCGCCCTCTACCTGCGCGTCTCGACCTCCCGGCAGGCCGAACATGATGTGTCGATTCCTGACCAGCGCAAGCAGGGCGAAGCATGGTGCGAAGCGAGGGGCTACCAGCTCGCCGACGTGTTCGTTGAGGCTGGCGCATCCGCCACCAATGACCGGCGCCCGGAGTTTCAGCGCATGATCGAGGCGGGAACGTCCAAGCCCGCGCCATTCGATATTGTCGTGGTTCACAGCTTCTCGCGCTTCTTCCGCGACCACTTCGAGCTTGAGTTTTATGTTCGCAAGCTCGCCAAGAACGGCGTGCGCCTCGTCTCGATCACGCAGGAAATGGGCGACGATCCCATGCACGTCATGATGCGGCAGATCATGGCGCTGTTCGACGAATACCAGTCGAAGGAAAACGCAAAGCACGTCCTGCGCGCCTTGAAGGAAAACGCCCGGCAGGGCTTCTGGAACGGCTCGTTGCCGCCGATTGGCTATCGCGTCGTCGCGGCCGAGCAGCGCGGCGCAAAGGTCAAGAAGAAGCTGGAAATCGACCCGCTGCACGCCGATACCATCCGCCTGATCTATCGCTTGGCGCTCGAAGGCGACGGCGATTCCGGTCAGATGGGCGTCAAGGCCATCGTCAAGCATCTGAACGGCAAGGGCATCTTCACCCGTGACGGAGGCCGTTGGGGCGTCGGCCAGGTTCACCGCATCCTGACCCGGCGCACCTACATGGGCGAGCATCAATGGGGAAAGAACCGGAAGAACAAGACGGACAAGGACGCCGATGAAATCGTCATCGTGCCGGTCCCGCCGATCATCGAGCGGGAGACGTTCGAGGCGGTTCAGAAGCTCTTGCAGGCCCGCAATCCGAAAACCGAGTTACCGGCGCGCGTCGTCATCGGGCCGACCCTGCTGACCGGCATTTGCTATTGCGGCAATTGCGGGGGCGCGATGACCATCCGCACCGGCAAGAGCGGCCGCTATCGCTACTATGCCTGCTCGATCCGGGCGCGTCAGGGCGAGACCGGCTGCAAGGGGCGGGCGATCCCCATGGACAAGCTCGACACCATGGTTGCCGGTCATATCGAGGAACGCCTGCTCGATCCCGACCGGCTGGAGAAACTGCTTGGCAGCGTCCTCGGCCGCCGCTCGGATCAGGCCGAACGCCGCCGCCAGCATATCGCCGAATTGCAGCGGCGGGCCGCCGAATCGGAATTGCGCCTCAAGCGGCTCTATGACGCCATCGAGGCGGGGGTTGCCGATCTGGACGACCCGGCGCTGACCGAACGCATCGCCGGCCTCAAGGTCATCCGCGATCAGGCGCGGGCCGACGCCGACCGCGCTCAGGCGCTACTCGACAGCCCCGGCCACAGCGCCGTCAGCCCGGCGATGATCCGGCAATTCTCGCAGATCGCCCGCGACCGTATCCGGGACCGTGAGGGCGGCTATCGGCGGGATCACCTGCGCGCCCTGGCGCAGCGCGTCGAGGTCGCAGACGACGCAATTCGCATCATGGGATCGAAAACGGAACTGCTGAGAACCCTCGCGGGCGGCCTAGTGCGGCAATCGGCGGCGATTGGCGTGCCCAGAGGCGGACCTAAGTGGCGGAGCGGGAGGGATTCGAACCCTCGAGACGGTTCCCCGCCTACACACTTTCCAGGCGTGCGCCTTCGACCACTCGGCCACCGCTCCATCGGACGGGTTCTAGCCGCAGGGGGCCGGGCTTTGCAAGGGGAAGAATGCAGATTAGCAAGTGAAAAGAACAAAGCGCTTGACGCGCGCGCGCCGCAAGGTTCTGTCGGAAAACTGTCAGCCCTGCCGTTTTCCGGCAATCCGGCACGAAACCGGATTTGTAACGCTGGCACGCGAGCAAAGAGCAGAGGCAGGCAGACCGTGACAGATCACGACTATATCATCGTCGGCGCAGGCTCTGCCGGCTCGGTTCTGGCCGAACGGCTGAGCGCGAATGGGCGGCACCGGGTCTTGATTCTCGAGGCTGGGGGGCGTGGGCGCAGCCCGTGGATTGCGCTACCCTTGGGTTATGGCAAAACCTTTTTTAATGAGCGGCTGAACTGGAAATACGAAGCCCAGCCCGAAGACGCGCTCGACGGGCGGCGCGGCTACTGGCCACGCGGCAAGACGGTGGGAGGATCGGGGGCGATCAACGCCATGGTCTATGCGCGCGGCCTGCCCCATGATTTCGACGATTGGGAGGCGGCGGGTGCAACCGGCTGGGGCTGGGAAACCGTGCGTGCCACGTATGATGCGCTCGAAACACAGGTGGCGCCGGATGGCACGCGGCGCGGGACAGGCCCGATCACGGTGCAGGATGTCTCGGACCAGATCCATCCGGTCAACCGGCATTACTTTGCCGCGCTCGATGAACTGGGCCTGCCGCGCACCGAGGATCTCAACGACCCCAACGGCGAAGGCGGAACCATCTACCGGATCAACACTGCGGGCGGATTGCGCAATTCTTCGGCGCGCGCCTGTCTCAAACCCGCGCTGAAACGCAGCAATGTGACGCTGGTGACTGGGGCACATGTCGACCGCATCGAATTTGACGGCACGCGCGCGGTGGCCGTGCACTACCGACGGGGCGGCAAACGGCAAGTGGCGCGCGCGGGGCGTGAGATCATCCTGAGTGCCGGGGCCGTCACCTCGCCGCGTCTGTTGCAGCTCTCGGGCATCGGTCCGGCAGATCTCTTGCGCCAGCATGGCATCACGCCGCTGCGCGATTGCGTGCATGTGGGTGGCAATCTTCAGGATCACTTGGGGATCAACTATTACTTTCGCGCCACCGAGCCCACGCTCAACAACGATCTCGCCCCCTTCCTGGGCAAGGTGCGCGCGGCGCTGCGCTTTGCACTGACACGGCGTGGGCCGCTGTCGCTCTCGGTCAACCAGTGCGGCGGCTATTTCCGCTCGAAACCCGGCCAGAACCATCCCGACCAACAGCTCTATTTCAATCCCGTCACCTATACGACCACGCCCGCGGGCACACGCTCGGTGGTGCGGCCCGATCCATTTCCGGGCTTTATCATCTCGTTCCAGCCCTCACGCCCCACCAGCCGCGGACGCATCGACATCAGCAGCGCCAATCCAGACGCCCCACCGCGCATCTGCCCCAACTCGCTCGCAACCGAAGAGGACCGCGCGCAGGTGGTCGCCGGGGGGCGGCTCTGTCAGCGGATCATGTCCACGGCGGCGCTGACCGCCCTTGTCGAGAGCGCCATGTATCAGGACCTGCGCGAGATGGACGATGACGCCATTCTCGACGACTTCCGCAAGCGCTGCGGCACGGTGTTTCATCCGGTGGGAACCTGCCGGATGGGCAACGATCCGGCACACTCCGTTGTCGATCCAAACCTTCGGGTGCATGGGATCACCGGGTTGCGGGTGGTCGATGCTTCGGTCTTTCCCAATGTCACCTCGGGTAATACCAATGCGCCCACAATGATGCTGGCTTGGCGCGCCGCCGATCTCATCCTCGCGGAGGGCTGACCCCAGCCCGAGATTAGGGCAGGTGCTGGAAACGCCTGATTTTATAGACGAAAGGCGACGTTCTGCGATTGTCACCCGCCGCGAATTTCCCGATACTGAGTTCCAGCCAAATCAGAGACAGGCC
The DNA here is from genome assembly GCF_000768555.3 of Roseovarius mucosus DSM 17069. Taxonomy (GTDB): domain Bacteria; phylum Pseudomonadota; class Alphaproteobacteria; order Rhodobacterales; family Rhodobacteraceae; genus Roseovarius; species Roseovarius mucosus. Next base: position 84,534 of record NZ_KN293983.1, on the reverse strand, counting down.
AGACGGTGACACCAGCAGACCAAGAAACGCGCCCCAGCAGCCAGAGCACGCCGGAACTACAGCGCATCCGCACCGTGGCGCAAATCATCATCGCCTTTGCGGTGGTGCTCTTTTTGCTGGTGCAGGCGCGGTTCCTGCTGATCTCGCTGGCCACGGCGATCATTTTGTTCAGCCTTACCTCGGATGCGATCTCATCCATCGCACGGGTGCACCTCGGGCCGGTGCGCGTGCCCAACTGGCTGGCAAGCATCGTGGCGCTCTTGCTGATCTCGGCCGCGTTGCTCAGCCTCTCGGCGATGATCCTGTCGCAGATCAACACCGTGCTCTCGACGACCTTGGCCTATACCGACCGCGCCCCGCAGGCGATCTCTGCGATGGTGGCCTGGCTGGGCCCGGACGCGGAAAAGGCCGTGTTCAACGCGGTCTCGACCCTTGATGTCGCAGGCTATCTGCGGACCCTCGCAGGTCAGGCGGGGGGCATCATGCAGGGCACGGTCCTGGTCATTCTCTTCGTGGGTTTTCTCTTTGCCGAGCGGATCTGGTTCACGACCAAACTCGAAAGCCTGTTTGGCGATGTAAAGCAGGCCGAGCGCGTGGGCCGGATCGTCAGTTCGATCATCCACCGGGTGAACTATTATCTGCTGGTCAAGACGCTGGTCAGCGTCGTGACCGGTCTTATGGTTTACGGCGTGGCGCGGTTCTTTGCCCTCGATTTGGCCGGTGCCCTGGGGATTCTGACCTTCGTGCTCAATTACATCCCGTCGATCGGCTCGATCGTGGCGACGGTCCTGGTGGCGCTGGTGGCCTATGTGCAACTGGCCGATGGCACGATGGCCCTGGTCATCTTTCTGATCGTGGGGGTCATCCAGTTCGTGAACGGCAATATCATCGATCCGATGCTGATGGGCCGTGCGCTGCGGGTGTCCTCATTTGGCATCATCATCAGCCTCGCATTCTGGGCGGCGGTCTGGGGAATCCCGGGGATGTTTCTGGCGGTGCCGATCATGGTGGCGCTGATGATCGTCTGTAGCCATGTGCCGGGGTTTCGCGCCATCGCTGTCCTCTTGTCGCGCGAGGGGCTGCCCGAGACCGATCAGGATCTCGACGCGCCCAAGCGCAGACGAGGCTAGTGCGCGCAGGCCTTTTCAGAAATCCCGAAACAGCTTTTCAGCCGCTGGAAAAACCCGGACCCACTCCCGGCAAATCCCTTGCCGTTGACCGCAACGCCCCCCATTCCTTGGGTCAAAGGAGTTCGCGCCATGCCCATCACCCCGCTCAAGACCGCCCCCGGAGAGCCACCTCAGACCGCGCATGACGTGGCCGATACAGTTCAGATCATGCTCGCGCGGCTGCGCACGGGGGGCGCACAGGTGGCGCTGGAATATGCGCGGCAACTCGATGGCTGGCAGGGCGGCATCACCGTGACCCGCGCCGAGATTGACGCCGCCGTGTCCCGCGTGCCGCAAACGCTCAAGGCGGATATCCAATGGGCACATGACAATATCTCGCGGTTTGCCGCCGCACAGCGCGCCACGGCGCAGGATATGGAGATCGAATTGCGCCCCGGCCTGCGGGCGGGCCAACGTCAGATTCCGCTTGGGGCTGCGGGCTGTTACGTGCCCGGCGGGCGCTATAGCCATATCGCATCCGCGCTGATGACCATCGCCACGGCGCGCGAGGCGGGCGTCGCGGACATTACCGCGGTTTCGCCCCCCTGCGGCGATCAGGGTATTCCCGATGCCATGCTCTATGCGATGGATCTGGCCGGGGCCACGCGCATTCTGACCATCGGCGGGGTGCAGGGGGTGGCGTCCATGGCCTTTGGTCTCTTTGGCGCGCCGCCCGCCGATATTCTGGTCGGTCCCGGCAATGCCTATGTCGCCGAAGCCAAGCGCCAGCTTTTTGGCCCCATCGGCATTGATATGTTCGCAGGTCCCACCGACAGCCTCATTCTCGCCGATGACACGGCGGATGCCGAAACCGTCGCCGCAGATCTGGTCGGACAGGCGGAGCATGGCGCGAATTCCCCGGTATGGCTCGCCACCACCCATCGCCCGCTGGCCGAGGCCGTAATGGCCCGTGTCCCTGCCCTCATCGCCAGCCTGCCAGAGCCGAACCGCTCCGCTGCTACCGCCGCGTGGCGCGATCTGGCCGAGGTGGTGCTCTGCGACAGCGCGGAAGAGATGGCGCAGTATGCCGATACCAAGGCGCCAGAGCATCTGCATGTGCAGGCACGCGATCTGCCGTGGTGGCGCACACGCCTGCGCGCCTATGGCTCGCTTTTCCTGGGCGAGAACACCACCGTGGCCTTTGGCGACAAGGCGGCAGGCCCCAACCACGTCTTGCCCACCTCTGGGGCCGCGCGCTATACCGGGGGTCTATCGGTGCACAAGTTCCTGAAAACCGTCACCTGGCAAGAGGTGGACGACCGCGCGCTGCCCGATCTCGCGCGCGTCACCGCCAGCCTCAGCCGGGCCGAACGGATGGAAGGGCATGCCCGCAGCGCAGACATTCGCCTTGGGCCTATCGCTCAGGCGGCCATTTCGACAGGATAACACCGCTAGATGAAAACCGTGGGCATTCTGGGGGGCATGGGCCCCGAAGCGACCGTGCTCTTGATGCAAAAGGTGCTGGCCGCCGTGCCCGCACGCGATGACAGCGACCACATCCCGCTGATCGTGCATCAGAACCCGCAGGTGCCCAGCCGGATCAAGGCGCTGATCGAGGGTACGGGCGAGGACCCCGGTCCGGTTCTGGCCCGAATGGCGCGTGACCTGCAGGCGGCGGGCGCACAGGCGCTGGCCATGCCCTGCAACACCGCGCATCACTACGCCCCTGCCGTGGCCAATGCCACGCCCCTGCCCTTTCTCAACATGCTCGACCTGACGGCCCAGGCGCTTGCCGCCCAAGGCGCTCAGCGGATCGGGATGCTGGCCTCGCCTGCCACGCGGCTGGCGGGTGTCTTTGCCGCGCCCTTTGCGGCGCATGGGCTGACGCCCGTATTCCTGCCCGATGACAGCGGAATTCTCGCCGTCATCCGCGCGGTCAAGGCGGGCGAGGCGCTGGTAAATCTCAAGCCGCAGCTTGCCCAAGAGGCAGAGGCGCTCTTGGCCCATGGCGCAGATCATTTGCTGGTGGCCTGCACGGAACTGTCCTTGATGACGGATGCCCTGCCTACAACGGCCCCGCATACCGACAGCCTCGATTGCCTTACACAGGCCATTTCGGATTTTGCCACGGTCTAAACGCGCTCAATCTTCCAAGTGAAGATAAACCCGGCGGTTCTGGCGGCCTTTCTTTTCGACCTTGCCAAGACGCAATCGCCCAATCTCTCCGGTGCGCGCTACATGGGTGCCGCCGCAGGGTTGCAGATCGACCTGATCCGCCCCCCGCCCGATCCGCACCAGACGCACCCGGCCAGAGCCCATGGGCGGGGCCACCGACATGGTCTTGACCAGCCCCGGATTGGCGCGCAATTCATCGTCGGTGATCCAATCCTCGGTCACGGGCAAATCCCGGTCCACCAGTTGATTGAGATACTCCTCCAGTGTGTCGCGATCCTCGGGCGCTTCGGGCATGTCGAAATCGAGACGGCTGCGTGTCTCGGCAATCGCGCCGCCCGAGACCGGCAGTGGGATCACGACCGACAGGAGATGGAGCGCCGTGTGCATCCGCATCAGACGGTGCCGCCTTGGCCAGTCGATCGCCTGCCGCAGAGCCGCGCCGATGGGCGGCAATGGCACCGGTTCGGCCACAACGAGCGCGATTTGATCCCCCTCGGCCTTGACCGCCGTGGCGATGCTCAGGCTGCGCCCCTGCCAGATGAGCCGCCCGCTATCACCCGGTTGACCACCGCCCGTGGGATAAAAGAGCGTCTGGTCCAGAACGATCCCGCCCTCGGGCGTATGCGCCACGACAATACCGGCCGCCTCGGTCCGATAGGCGTCCTGCCGAAAAAGCGGGGTGGTCATCGGCCGTCACCCTCGCCGCCACCGTCACCGTCGACATCGCCCTCGGTCAGGGCGGCGGGGCGTTGACTTGTGATCTGCGCGGCAGGCTCTTTCTGCTCCGGCGCGCCAGAGGGCGCATTACGGAACCATACATCCTGTTGCGGGAAGGGAATCTCTATTCCCTCTTCGGCAAAGCGGCGGGCAATCTCGTGGTTCATGTCGGATTTCACGCTGGCCACCCAGTTGACGTCGCGTAGGATCGCCCGGATTTCGAAATCCAGCGAACTCGCCCCGAAGTTCTGAAACAGGATGTTCGGCGGCGGCTGCATCAACACCATCGGATGTGCCTCGGCCACCTCGCGCAGGATTTTCTCGACCCGGCGCGTATCGGTGCCATAGGCCACGCCCACCGGCACGATCACCCGCCCCACGGTATTGCCGCGGGTGTAATTCGTCACTGTGCCACTGACGAAATCGGCATTGGGCACGATCACATCGGTGCGGTCAAAGGTCTCGATCCGGGTTGAGCGGACAGAGATCGAGCGCACATAGCCGTGCTGCCCGCCCACCTCGATCCAGTCGCCTTCGGAAATGGGCCGCTCGATCAAGAGGATGATACCCGAGACAAAGTTGGACACGATGTTTTGCAGACCAAAACCGATGCCAACGGACAAGGCACCAGCGACAATGGCCAGCGAACTGAGGTCAATCCCCGCCGCCGTGATAGACACCAGCGCCGCGAGGAATATCCCCACATAGCCCACGCCTGACACGATGGCATTGCGCCCGCCCATATCCAGCTTGGTCTTGGGCAGGATCGCATTCTTGAGCGTGCCCTGAATCAGCCGCGTCAGCAGGTAGCCAAGCGTGAATACGCCTGCAAGAATCAGGAACCCGGTCGGCGATAGCGTGATGCCACCAAACGTGACCCCTTGGGTAAAGCTCAGCCACGCCTCTTGCAGCTGCGCAGGCCGTGCGCCCCAGATGAGCGCGAAAATCGGAATAGAGGCCAGAACGAGGAAAAAACCCAAAAGCACCGGAAAGAGCGAGTCGTCGATGCTCTGCGCGTTGCCCCGCAGCATGATATAGACCTCGGACAACACCCGCTGGATCAACAAGAGCGCCGCGATCATCATCAGCGACAGAAGCGCCGGCAGCATCATGGCCTCGGCGGCGGACATATAGCCCACCGCAGACAATAGCGGTGCCAAGATTGCCAAGGCCCAGAGCGCGCGCGCAAGGATACGCACCAGCTTGCTGCGGAAGGTCTGTTCGGTTTCCGGCTCGTTCTCGGCCGCCTTGCTGTGGCGCATCAAGAGCCGTGCCAGACGCAGCAAGAGCAGCGAGGCCAGCACCATGAGCGGAAAGATCAGGACGTTGCGGGCTTCTTCGGACCAGTCAAAGCCATCGGCCAGATCCTGCACATAGGCAAACCCAGCCACCACAAGGCCCAGAGAGCCACCGCAGAACCGCCCGGTTGCGCGCTCTGACGCGCTGAGCGTGAGCAAGGGCAATTGCCGCTCGTCGCGTGGAAAGACCCGCAAGGTAAGCCACCGCGCCAAGAGCAGGATAAAGGCCGCAGCGGGCAGCGCGTTGACCACAAGCGTGCCCTTGGCCCCCAAAAGCCCGGCAAGCACCGCCCCGACCACGATGGCGAGGACCCCCAAATAAGGCAGCAGCCATTCCCCCAGTGAGAGGGCGAAGGCGGCCAAACGGCGGCCAGCCGTCGGGGTTTCCCCCAAGACCCGCGCCGCCAAGCGCGTGGTCCAGACCCGCCCCCTCGCAATCAGCAAAATGCCGAGAAGGCCAAGAACGATCACCCCCGGCAGGTTGCTCTGAAACCGAGTACGGCGAAAACTGCTCTGCCAGTTGGTCGCTGTCTCTGCTCGCACCGTATCCACCGCACGGTAGAGCGCCTTGACCGCCTCGGGCCAATGCAGCGGGTTGACCGGCGAGGGTCCAAGCCGCAACAACGCCTGAGTCTGGCGGTCTCGAATGGCTCCGTCAATGCTTGTGACCAGCCCCTCGGCGCGGCTGCGCGCCAGTTCGGCCAACTTGACCGGCGCCTCCAATCGGGCAAGACGTCGGTTCAGTTCCGCCCTCTGTGCCGCAATGTCTTCGGCCTCTTCGCCGGTCTCGGGGACGGGCCCCAAGGCCGCAATCTGATCACGCACAGTTCGGATTGCCGCGGAATTGAGCGTCTGCATCTCGACAAACTGTTGCCGCCACCCATTGATTTGGGCACGCATGTTTTCCAAGTCCGCAGTCGTCGCATCGCCATTGGCGATCAGATCATCCGCCTCACCCGCAAGCTCTTCCCATGTGACGTAATCCACTGCGTCCGGCGTGTGCTGCCCCTGCGCGGGGGCCATGGCGGGTATCGCCACCGCTGCGCCAAATGCCAGGCAGAGGATCAGGCAAAGTTGCCGCAGCATCCTTGTCACCCTGCGAAAACTCCGGGGATTGAGCGCGGGGCCTGATCCAGCCAATCCGGTGTCGGCAAGTTGTTGGCGCGTAGGAACTCGGGATTAAAGAGCTTGGATTGATAGCGCGTTCCATAATCGCACAGGATCGTCACAATGGTATGACCCGGCCCCATCTCGCGCGCCATCCGAATGGCCCCGGCGACATTGACGCCGGTCGAGGCCCCCATGCACAGACCCTCGTGCTGCAAGAGGTCGAAAACGATCGGCAGCGCCTCGGCGTCGGGCACCTGACAGGCGAAATCTGGCGTGAATCCGTCAAGATTGGCGGTGATGCGCACCTGCCCGATCCCCTCGGCAATGGACGAGCCTTCGCTCTCCAGCTCGCCCTTGGTGTACCAGGAATAAAGCTTGGCGCCCATCGGATCGGCAAGACCCACCTTGACGCCCTTGGGTTGCAGCGCCATGCCGACCCCGGCCAGCGTGCCGCCAGAGCCCACCGCGCAGATAAACCCATCCACCTTGCCGCCGGTCTGCTCCCAGATCTCGGGGCCGGTCGTCTCGATATGCGCCTGACGGTTCGCGACATTGTCGAACTGATTGGCCCAGATCACCCCATTAGGTTCCGTTTTCGCAAGTTCTGCCGCCAATCTCTCGGAATATCGCACAAAATTGTTCGGATTTGAATAAGGCGCAGCAGGCACCTGCACCAGGTCGGCACCGGCCAGACGCAGCATATCCTTCTTTTCCTGACTCTGCGTCTCGGGGATCACGATCACCGTCTTGAAGCCAAGGGAGGCGCCGACCAGCGCCAGACCAATCCCGGTATTGCCTGCCGTGCCCTCGACAATCGTGCCGCCGGGTTTCAGATCACCGCGCGCAATCGCATCACGGATGATAAAGAGTGCGGCGCGGTCCTTGACCGATTGTCCGGGATTGAGAAACTCGCATTTGCCAAGGATGTCGCATCCCGTTTCCTCACTGGCGCGGCGCAAACGAATGAGCGGTGTATTCCCGACAGCGGCGGCCAGATCCTGTGCGATGCGCATCTTTCATGCTCCTGTGGTCAGCGTGTTCTTTTCGGTTTAGGCGCTTGAGGGCGGGAACTCAAGCGGATGCGCGCAGCCGTGCGCGTTCACGCTCAAGCCACAGAAGGCAGAGGATCAGTGGCCCATTATTGGCCTCTCCATTCTGGACCAGCGCCATTGCCTGCGTGAAATCAATCACATGGGTGCGAATATCCTCATGCTCGGTGGCCAATCCCCCGCGCCCCTGTTCCAGATCGGGCAGGTCACAAATCCCCAGAAAGAGGTGAAAGACCTCGGTCGAGTAACCGGGCGTACAATAATGCTGGGAAATCTTTTCCAACCCGCGCAGCGTCAGACCCGCCTCTTCCAGACATTCGCGGTGCGCGGTCGCTTCCGGGCTCTCGCCGCCATCGATCCGCCCTGCCACCGGCTCCAGCATCCAAGGGTAAGGATCGCCGCGCCCAAACGGGCCCATGCGGAACTGTTCCACCAGGAGCACCCGGTCGCGGACCGGATCATAGGGCAGCACAAGAGAGGCATCGGTGGCGACAAACACCTCTCGCTCAAGGCTATCGCTCAGCGTACCGTCAAAGCGCGGATGCCGCAGCGTGTACTTGCGGCTGAGAAAGAACCCGGCGTGGGTGATCTCACTCGCCTCTTGTATCACCTGATCGGCATGGGTCGGGCTGCGCAACGTGATCGGGGCTGACCGTGCGGCGGCCACCTGCGCCCCGGCGCGTGACAAGATCATCGGCAGACGGTGGGTGAAATCTTCAGGCGCAACGCGGCCCTTGAGGCTCAGGATTTCTGCGATAGCCCCCTTCAGGATCGAGGCATTACGCCCGCGCAACGCCGTAGCATCCCATGCAAGGGGTCCCGGCTGGCCGGGAAACACCTGCGCCGCATAAGTGGTGCCTTGGCAATGAACCGCAAGGGGCTCTGCCGGACCCAGACCAAGGGCGCTGAGCACAAAGGTCAAATCCTCCACAGCCGAAGGGTGATCCACCAGAAGCCCATCGACAGCCCCCGTTCCGCGGCGCAACCCCGTCAAGGGCAAGGGCGCATCCTCACAGGATATCTGCATTCCCTCTGCCCGCGCCTCTGCAGCAACGAAGCTGGAAAAGATGCCTTGCAGGACATGGATGTCAGCCAAGGGACCGTAGAGAAACAGCGGTGTCACGACCACCGGTGCGACACCCATTCCGAAACGACGCCCACCACGATCCCACCTGTCACCAACGCGCCGATCAACGGTCCGTTGAGCATCGTCATGCCATAGTCGACCATCAACTCGAACATCGAGGTCAACCCCTCGATCACCCCGTCATATCGGTTATCGAGCGCGCGCTTGAGCATCTCGTTAAGGCTCTGAACAAAAATCGCCCAAAACACCAAAGCGCCAACGCCAGTCAATCCCGCACTGAACCCTTCGGCATAGCCATAGCCCAGCCGCCGGCCCGTAACCCGCCAACCGCAGATAGCACCCAGGGCCACATTGACCTGATTGAACCAGCCAAAGTTGGTATCTTCGGGCATGAGAGGGCGAAAGAGCTCTGATCCGAACCATCCCAAAGCGCCAAGACCGATCGCCGCGACCAGCCGCGCGGCGGTGGGCATGTGATCTGTAACGGGCATCTATCCGGGCCTTGCAATGGTGATCTGTGTCACATCGCAACTACCCCCTTTGAAGGCCCCCGCGCAAGAGGTCAGGTAGAAATTCCACATCCGGCGAAACCGCTCGTCAAAGCCCATTTCCGCGATTTCATCCCATTTATCGTTGAAGGCCTGATGCCAACGGCGCAGGGTCTGGCTATAGCTTTCGCCAAACTCGATGGACCGCGCAACGCTCAGCCCCGCCCGCTCGATCTCGGCGCGCAAGGCGGTCGGGCTGGGCAGCATCCCCCCCGGAAAGATGTATTTCTGGATGAAATCCACATCGGTGCGATAGCTTTCCCAACGCTTGTCCTCGACCGTGATGATCTGAAGCGTGGCCAGAGCGCCGGGATTGAGCCGCTCGCGCAGGGAGTTGAAAAACACCGGCCAATAGCGTTCGCCCACCGCCTCGAACATCTCGATGCTGGCGATCCCGTCATAGGTGCCGCGCTCGTCGCGGTAGTCCTGCAATTTGAGCGTGACGCGATCCGAAAGCCCCGCCCGCGCCATCCTGTCTTGCGCATATTTCAATTGTTCCGCGCTGATCGTGAGGCCGGTCACGCGCAGACCGCGCTCCTTGGCGGCATATTCGGCAAAGCCCCCCCAGCCACAACCGATTTCCAGCACATGATCACCGGGTTTCACCCCCATCTGATCCACCATGCTGGCATATTTGGCAATCTGCGCCTGCTCTAGACTGTTCTGGCCGGTCTGAAAGATGGCGCTCGAATAGGTCATCGTTTCATCCAGCCAGAGGCTGTAGAACTCGTTACCGAGGTCATAGTGATAGCTGATGTTGCGCCGCGCCTGCGTCTTGGAATTGCGCTTGAACCAAAAGCGGATGCGCTCGTAGACCTGCGCCACCCGCTGACCGGGATAGCCGTTGTAGATCCCGTCATTGTCATCGTTGAGCAGGTCCATGAAAGCCTGCAAATCGGGCGTTGACCAATCGCCATCAAGATAGGCCTCGCAAAACCCAAGATAGCCCTCGCGCACCAGCCGAGCAAAGACCTCGGGATCGTGGATGTCCAGCACGGCGACCGGGCCGGGGCGCTGTCCCTCTGCGCGAAACACGCGACCATCGGGCAGGCGGATATCAAGCCGTCCGGCGTCGATATTGCGGGCCACTCCAAAGCAGCGGGCAAAATAGCGCGGCAGGCCCGTCTGGCCGGTGGTGTCGGTCAGGATCATCCGCTCGGTCCCTCTTTCCTTCTGTGGCGCGCCCCGCGCCGTTCTTGCGGTCATTATGGTCATGCGTCAAAAGCCCCGCGCTTCATAGGCGTCAAGCGCGCGCTGCCGCCCTCTTGCCAGATCAACAACCCGCCCCGGATAGGTCATCGCAGGGTCAAGCGCCCAGTGCCGTGGGATTGCCTCGAAATAGTCGAGCGCGGTGGCGGGCGGGGTGCGTTGCCCCTCGGCGATCCAGCGGCGGGTATAGGCGCCTTTGGGATCGAACTTGTCCAGCTGCGTCTCTGGGTTGAACACCCGGAAATACGGCGCGGCATCCGGGCCACTGCCTGCCGCCCATTGCCAGCCCATTGCGTTCGACGCCGGGTCCCAATCGGTGAGACAGTCGGCGAACCACGCAAGACCGATTTTCCAGTGGGTCATGAGGTGCTTGGTCAGGTAGGATGCCACGATCATCCGCGCGCGGTTGTGCATCTTGCCGGTCACATACATCTCGCGCATGGCGGCATCGACAAAGGGCTCGCCGGTGCGGCCCTGCTTCCACGCAATCACCTCCGGGTGCTCTTCATCCTCGGACCAAGGGAACGCATCCCAATCGGTCCGCCAATTGCCGCTCAGGATATGCGGGGTGTGATACATGAGATGATAGGCAAACTCGCGCCAGACCAACTCCTTGAGCCAATGTTCCGCGCCTTGCGCCCCAGCATGCAAAGCCCTCTGTCCGGCATGCCAACATTGCCGGGGCGAAACCTCCCCGTAGGTCAGGTTTTCCGAGAGGTTGGAAGTAGCATCCACCGCTGGAAAATTGCGCGCATCTTTATAGTCCGCAATGGCCCCGTCGGCAAAGGCGTGAAGGCGATCCATGGCCGCCGCCTCGCCCACACGCTGATAGGGCAGACATACTTCGGCCCCGCGCCGCATGGCCGCACCCATCCGCCAATCGTCCAGAGTGTCAGACGCAGGCCATGTTTCCGGGGCAGGAATACGCGACGGTGCTGAAAGGGGCGATGCAACCTCGCGATCCTTCACCGCGCGCCACATGGGAGAATAGACGCGGTAGAATCCACCGGTCTTGGTCTCGACCGTCCAAGGTTCAAACATCACATGGCCCGCATGGCTCTGTGCGTCCACCCCTCCCTCGCGCAGCGCGGATTTAACTGCCTTGTCGCGTGTAATCGCCTGCGGATCATAGAGCCGCGACCAATGTATCGCCCCTGCCCCGGTCTCGGCCACCAGCGTGCGCAAAACCTCCAGCGCCGTGCCGCGCCGCAGGATGAGACGGCTCCCCACCGCCTCGAGGTCTCGCGCCAGAGAGGCCAGCGACAGACCCAGGCGCCATTCTGGCGCGGCACCTAGGCTCTCGACGCTCTCATCATGGATGAAAACGGGGATCACAGGGCGGCCGCCCGCGAGCGCCGCACAAAGTGCCGGGTTGTCGGCCAGACGCAAATCGCGCCTGAACCATATGATTGATGGTGTTATATCCGTCATCCCCTGCCCCAGTCTTTTCCTGCAATACGGGCCGGGGGCGCGGGCGGATCAAAGAATATCATCAAGTGCGGTCAAGAGTTTGTCCACCTCGGCGCTGGTCGTGTAATGCACGAAACTCAGACGCAACACCCCGCGCTCGGGATCCACGCCCATCGCGGTCAGAGGCCGCACCGCGTAGAAATCGCCGCCCCCCGCCATGATCCCATGCTGCGCCAGTTGCGCCGCCGCCTCGGCACCGGGCCGGTTGAGCGAAACCGCCACCGTAGGCGCTTTCTGTTCGGCCTCTACGGGACCGATCAGCCGCGCGGAATTGCGATCCTTGAGAAAATCCAAAAGCGGCTGCAAAAGCGCCGTTTCGTGTCCGCGCATGAGGTCATGCACCCCAGCGGCCCGTGTCACGGCATCGCCCGTGATCCCATGATGCGCCGCCAGATCGTCGATGTAGTCAGCCATGCCCGCGCTCGCCGCCACCTGCGCATGATCCGGACCAGCGGGCGTAAACCGCTTATAGAGCGTGCCCGCGTTGAAATAATGCGCCTGATTGGGCAAGAGATTGCCCAATTCCCGGCGGATCACCATGATCCCCTGATGCGGGCCATAGGTCTTGTAGGCGGAAAAGAGGTAAATATCCGGCCCCATCCCCCCCACATCCGGCAGGCCATGTGGCGCATAACTGACCCCATCGACACAGACAAAGGCACCGGCGGCATGGGCCAGCGCTGTGATCTCGACCACCGGGTTGATCGCGCCGACGACATTGGAGCAATGCGGGAAACACACCAGCCGCACCCGATCATCGAGCAGGTTTTCCAGATCCGCGGGATCGAGCAAGCCACTCTCGGGATTGATCTTCCACTCGCGCACCTCGAATCCCGCATCCGCCAACCGCCGCCACGGCCCGGAATTGGCCTCGTGATCCTGATTGGTGACGATGATCGCATCGCCCGGCTCCATCCATTGCCGGAACGCCTGCGCCAGAACATAGGTGTTCTGCGTCGTGGACGGCCCGAAACTCAGTTCATCCGTGGCCACCCCCATCATCGCCGCCAGCCGCGACCGCGCCTCGTCCATCTCGGCCCCGGCCAGTTGGCTGGCTTCATAGGGCGCATAGGGCTGTACCTTGCGCTGGCGGTAATAACGCTCGAGCCGCGCGATGACCGGGGCGCAGGTATAAGAGCCGCCCGCGTTCTCGAAAAAGGCCTGCCCCGCAAGGCTTGGTTCGGCAAAGGCCGGAAATTGCGCACGCACGAAATCGGTGTCGAGTGTCATACTTGTCCCCATTGTCCCTTTTGGTCGCCACAAAACAGCAAAGCCCCCCGACGCGCAAGCGCCGGAGGGCCTCAAGATGACAGTCACGGGAAGGTCAGAGGCTTTTCATTTCGCTCTGCAAGCCGCGAAAGATCGCCCAACACATGACCAAGAGCACCAGCGTAAACGGCAAGCCGGTGGAGATCACCGCCGACTGAAGCGCGGCCAAACCCCCGCCGATCAAGAGAACAATCGCGACGGCCCCCTCAAAGATGCACCAGAATACCCGCTGGGGCACCGGCGCATCCACCTTGCCACCCGCCGTGATCGTGTCGATCACCAGCGACCCTGAATCCGACGAGGTGACAAAGAACACCACCACAAGGATAATCCCGATAGTCGAGGTTATCGTCGCCAAGGGCATCGGATCGAGCATCTGGAACAGCTTCAGCTCAAGCGGCGCGTTTTGGGCCGCCTCGTAGCCACCGGCAATCACCTGATTAAGCGCGGTGCCGCCAAACACGCTCATCCACAACACACAGACCAGCGATGGAATGAGCAGCACACAAATCACGAATTCCCGCACCGTGCGGCCCCGGCTGACACGGGCGATGAACATACCCACAAAAGGCGACCAACTGATCCACCACGCCCAGTAAAACGCGGTCCAGCCCTGCATGAAGTTCGTATCCTCGCGTCCAAAGGGATTGGACAGAGCCACGAGATTTTGCAGATAGGCCCAGAGGCTGTCAAAGAAGAATGTCAGCAGGAAAATCGGCCCGCCTACGAAGAACACGAACAGCAGCAGAAGTGCCGCCAAGCCCATGTTGATCTCCGACAGCACCTTGACCCCACCATCAAGGCCGCGCACCACCGACACCAACGCAATCGCCGTGATGCCGGAAATCAGCAGCACCAAGAGCAGGCTGGAGTTCGCGACGCCGCTTTCCTCGCTATTGCCATAGGCAATGCCCATAAAGGCGCGCGTGCCCTCGGCGGCATCCCCAGAGCCATAGAGAAACGTCAACCCCGAGGCCGCCTGTTCCGCTCCAAACCCAAGAGAGGTGGCCAGACCAAAGAGCGTGGCAAAAACCGCAAGCGTGTCGATCACATGGCCCCACCAGCCCCACACGCGTTCGCCCAGGATCGGATAGAAGGCCGACCGCAGCGTGAGCGGCAGCCCCTTGTTATAGCTGAAGAGCGCCAGTGCCAGCGCCACCACCGCATAGATCGCCCATGGATGCAGCCCCCAGTGAAAGATCGTCGCCGCCATCCCCAGACGCGAGGCGGCCTCCGGATCACCGCCAGCGGCCCCAAGTGGTGCCCAATCGCTGCGTATGCCGCCCTCCATCGCCGTGCCGCCCAAGGCGCTTGAGAAATGGCTCATCGGCTCGGACACGCCAAAGAACATGAGACCAATGCCCATGCCCGCCGCAAACAGCATCGCAAACCAGCCCAGATAGCTGTAGTCCGGTGTGGCCTCATCCCCACCAAGGCGCACCCGGCCAAAAGGACTGACAATCAGAAAGAGGCAGAACAGCACAAAGACATTGGCGGCGCTCAGGAAAAACCAATCAAAGCCTTTCGTTACCGCCGCAAAGAGCCAGTCAAACACCGACGCCGCCTGATCCGGCAGGGCCAATGCATAAAAGACGAAAATCACGATGCTGAGACCCGAGATGAAAAACACCGGGTTATGAATGTCCAGGCCAAAAGGCCCCACCTGAGGTTGCACATTATCCTGCCCGATTTCGTATCCGGTCTCGATCAGGTCAGATTGCCCTTCGGGCGCGGGTATGCCTTGGTTGGTTGTCTCGTCGGCCATCTGGCCTCCTTTTCTTGTTTTTCTGCCGCCCGTCACGTCCCAATCACAGGACATCGTTGCCGCTCTGTTGCGGCATGTCGCGGCGTTCCAGGGTCTTGCGCCAACAGGGGCGGACGACGCATCGAAAGGCGCACCGGACCTCAAAGGCCCGGGCCGCCTTCACCCTTTTAGCAAGAAACCGCCCGAATCTGCAACCTGATGGCGGAGAGACGTCACGTTTGCGACAATTAAAATGTCGTAAAAATACAAATCTCCAGAGATTCGCCGGCGCGCGTTTCCAGCAAACCCAACTTCAGTTTCGTTGCGCAGCGGATCAATCCAGTTGAACCCAACGCCCCAACCGCCCCATTTCCACCGGTCAGTGGTCGCAATTTGCGCACGGAGCGCCGGAATACCCGCTCGATACACAGGCCCCATCATGGGAAACTGTCGCGATGGGGCAAAAGGCCGATTGCAGAGCCACAAGAGCACCCCGTTCAATCGAAATGGATCAGGGACGTCACAGATGAGTATAAAACCCCCCTTTACCGATCTCGAGATCAAAACCGCCCCACAGGGGTTCTATGAGGGCTATAGTTTGCCCATAGCGCTGATCTCCAAAACTTCGATGGCGCTTTTGGTGATCTGGGCGCTGGTCTGGCCTTTGAATGCCAATGCCACCCTCTCGAGCCTCAATTGGTCCCTGCTGGAGGGGTTCAACACCTTCTACATTCTCGCCACCGGCATGTTTGCCTTCTTTCTCTTTATCGTGGCGCTCTTGCCCTCGACGGGCAAACGCCTCATGGGGCGCGCAGGCGAACAGCCGGAATTCTCGAATTTCTCTTGGTTCTCGATGATGTTCGGCGCGGGTCTTGGCGTTGGTCTCATGGTGTTTGCAACGGCGGAACCGCTGGGCCTCTGGGGCTCGAACCCCGAGACCGTGACCGGGGCAGTCATCGGCAACACCGTCGAAGGCGTCACCCCTGCCTATCGCTACACCTTTGCGCATTATGGCTTTCACGCCTGGGCGATCTATGTCGTGACCGGGCTCAGCCTTGCCTATTACGCCTATACCCGTGACATGCCGCTCACCATCCGGTCGGCTCTGACCCCGCTTCTGGGGCGCGCAGCCAATGGGATTTTGGGCGATGTCGTGGATGTTCTGGGCGTCGTGGCCACCATTCTGGGTGTTTCTGTGACCATCGGTTTCGGCGTGTCGCAGTTCGTGGATGGCGTCTATGCGGTCAGTGGCATGGAGTGGCTGATGAACACCACAGGCGACGCGCCCAAGCCCACCACCACAGGTCTCATTGCGGCCCTGCTGGCGATCATGGGCCTGTCGATCCTATCGGCGGTCTCGGGCGTTGGGCGCGGCATCAAGTATCTTTCCAACCTCAACCTCGTGCTGTCGGTGGTCCTGTTGCTGGTCTTCATCGTGTTTGGCTCTTTCGCCTTTGCCATGACCAAATACGCAACCGCCCTTGCGGATTACCTCCTGCATTTCGCATCGCTGTCGTTCAACGCCTACGGGCCGCTCTCGTCCGAGGCCTTTGCCGCGGCCCTGCCGGCCGAAGCAGCCCCGCTGGCCGCTGACCTCTACGGTGGCGCAACAAACGCATGGGGCAGCTTTGACGGCTTTGTCGGCGGTCTGAGCGGTGCCGCTGCAGACTTGCCCGATGCGGCCAAAGTCGCCGCATACGAGGCGGGTGCCCAAGGCCGCCTGTTTGGCTGGCAAGCGGGCTGGACCACCTTCTACTGGGCGTGGTGGATCGCGTTTTCGCCTTTCGTCGGTCTGTTCCTCGCGCGCATCTCGAAGGGGCGCACAGTGCGCGAATTCATCCTTGGCTGCGTGATCGCCCCGGCGCTTGTGTGCTTTGCCTGGATGACAATCCTTGGGGCCACGGCGATTGACCTTGAACTCAGCGGCGTGGCACAGGGCGCCATCATCGGGGCCTCCAACACCAACAAGCTCTTCGTCACGTTGGGCTTCATGATCGACGGCGGCCTGCTCACCGCTGTGACCATCATGTGCGTGGTGCTGATCCTCACCTTCCTCGTGACCTCGGCAGACTCGGGTATCCTTGTGATGAATACGATCATGTCGGGCGGTCAGGCTGAAACCGGGATCAAACACCGGATCATCTGGGGTGTTATCCTGACTTTGGTCATCGGTGCCCTGATCATTGCAGGCAACTCCGGCGCTGCGGCCGATCCGTTCGAGGCGCTGAAAAACGCCATGATCATCGGCGCGCTGCCCTTTGCCATGGTGATGGTGCTGATGGTCATCTCGCTGACCAAGGCGCTCTACCGCGACCATCTGCGCGAAAAGCACGGGATCATCGCCGAACAACCGGCGGAATGACCACTAGGAACGAAAAACAAATGACGCCGCGCCCTCGCGCGGCGTCATTCCTTTTGCAGCATCCGGTCGCGATAATGGGCAAGCACATATAGCCGGATCGCCGTGGCCAATCCCGTCTCTACCCCGCGCCCTGCATCAATTTCCGCCGCCAAGACATTAATTGCCATGGATTTTTCCTCGGCAATCTCACGAAACGCCTGCCAAAAGGCATCCTCAAGCGATACGCTGGTGCGATGACCGCGCAGGGTGAGCGAGCGCTTGACCGGGCGCGCGCCTGTCATTGGTCAGACATGGGGGCGCTGCCCCCGTCCTGGATGATATCCAGGACTCCCCCGAGGTATTTTGGGCCAGATGAAACCAAGGTCAGTCCTCATCCCGCCGATGCTGATCGAGCACGGCGCGCGCCTTGTCGGCCTGCGCCTGCTCCAGTGCCTTTTGCGCCTTGGTCCGGCCAAAGCGCGTGGCATTCTCGTTTGCGCGGGCCTTCTCCTCGGCCCGCGCCTTTTGCTTGCGCACCCGGTTCAGGTTGACCGGGCCCTCGGTCATTTCGGGCCGATCATGTCTTCGGGGCGCACCACGCGATCAAAGGTCTCGCCATCGACAAAGCCAAGCGCAATCGCCTCTTCGCGCAGGGTCGTACCATTCTTATGGGCGGTCTTGGCAACCTTGGTGGCATTGTCATAGCCGATGGTGGGGGCAAGCGCCGTGACCAGCATCAGGCTTTCTTTCATCAGCTTGTCGATGCGCGGCCCGTTGGCTTCGATGCCATTCAGCATGCGCTCGGTGAAGCTATCAGCGGCGTCACCCAAAAGCTGCATGGACTGCAAGAGGTTATAGGCCATCATCGGGTTGTAGACATTCAGTTCGAAATGCCCCTGAGAGCCCGCGAACTTGATCGCGGCGTCATTGCCCATGACATGCGCCGCAACCTGCGTCAGGGCCTCCGCCTGCGTCGGGTTGACCTTACCGGGCATGATCGACGATCCCGGCTCGTTCTCGGGCAGGATCAATTCACCCAGGCCCGAACGCGGACCAGAGCCAAGAAAGCGGATGTCATTGGCGATCTTGTAGCAAGAGCCCGCCACGGTTGCGAGCGCACCGGACATGAACACCATGGCATCATGGGCGGCCAGCGCCTCGAACTTGTTTGGTGCGGTGACGAACGGCAGGCCGGTGATCTCGGCCATCTGCCCCGCAACGGTTGTATCCCAGCCCTTCGCGGTATTCAGACCGGTGCCCACGGCGGTGCCGCCCTGTGCCAGCTCGTAAATGCCGGGCAGACACAGATTGACCCGCGCGATCCCCTGCCGGATCTGATGCGCATAGCCCGAAAATTCCTGCCCCAAGGTCAACGGCGTCGCATCCTGCGTATGGGTGCGGCCGATCTTGATGATGTCCTTGAACTCTTCCGACTTGGCCTCGAGCCCCGTCAAGAGCTTCTCCAACCCCGGCAAAAGCACGTCGCGCGCCGTCATGGCGGCCGCGATATGCATGGCCGTGGGGAAGGTGTCGTTCGAGGATTGCCCCATGTTCACATGGTCATTGGGATGCACCGGGTCCTTGGAGCCGATAACGCCGCCCAAGATTTCAATCGCCCGGTTGGCAATGACCTCATTGGCGTTCATGTTGGATTGCGTGCCCGACCCTGTCTGCCAGACGACCAGCGGGAAATTGTCGTCGAACTTGCCCGCGATCACCTCTTGCGCCGCCTGAATGATGGCATCGGCCAGACGCGCATCGAGCTTGCCACTGGCCTTGTTGGCCTGCGCGCAGGCCTGCTTGATCACGCCAAGCGCGCGCACGATGGCCACCGGCTGTTTCTCCCAGCCGATCGGGAAATTCATGATCGAGCGCTGCGTCTGCGCGCCCCAATACTTGTCGTTCGGCACCTCAAGGGGGCCAAAGCTGTCGGTTTCGGTGCGGGTGGCGGTCATGGCAAAGCCTTTCGTGACGGGTTTGCCCCGTTCATACCGCAGTTTGGCAAAAGATCAATGCTGTATACGACGGGATACAAAGCCCGCAGACTGCGACAAAGCGCGTGTTACTTGCGGAAACTGTCGAGCCGCACCACCTCGGCCTTGCCGGGGCTGGGATCATCGTCGGGCGGATCGGTGTCGTCCAGCTCGTCGATATCTTCATCCACTTCCTGCGTCTCGAACCGCAGGCCGAATTCGACAGACGGATCGACAAAGGTCTGGATCGAATCGTAGGGCACATATAGCCGCTCTGGCGCATCGCCAAAATTCAGCGTCACCGCAAACCCGTCATTCGTGACCTTGAGGTCATCATACCAGTGCTGCATCACCACCGTCATTTCCGACGGATAGCGCTGTTTCAACCAATCGGCGAGCTTGGCCTCGGGATGTTTGGTGTCGAAAGTGATGAAGAAGTGATGCGCCCCTGGCAAACCCTCGGCCTGCACCTTGTTCAGCACCTCTTGGATGAGGCCGCGCATGGCACGATGCATGAGATTGCCGTAGTCGATTGATCGAGACATGATTGACCCTTGGGGAATTGCTGCACGCCAGCATAGGGGATTCGAAGCAAAACAAAAGACCTGCAATGCGCCGCTCAAATCAAAACATGAACCAGACCCGCTAGCACCGCCATGAGCGCCAGAACGGGCACCATCGGCAAGCGAAGCCCCAGCAGCAGCACGCCTGCGACCGCGACATAGATCGCATCGCGCGGCGAAAAGCTGCTGATCTCGGGGCGGGGTCCAAGCGCGCTCATCGTCACCCGTCCGAACAGGACATGCAGCGCGAACCACACCGAGAGGTTGAGGATCACCCCCACCACCGCCGCCGAAATCCCCGCCAAGGCGCCTTTCAGACGGGGCCGCGCAAGGATATGCTCGATATACGGCGCGCCAGTGAAAATCCACAAAAAGCAAGGAATGAACGTGACCCAGAGCGTGAGACAAGCCGCCAGCACAGCGGTCCCTACCCCGCCCTGCGCATACCCCGCCAAGAGGCCCACAAACTCGGTCACAAGGATCAGCGGCCCCGGCGTGGTCTCGGCCAGACCGAGTGCATCGATCATTTCCGCCGTGCTGAGCCAGCCCTTGGTCGCCACCACCGTTTCCGTCATATAGGCCAGCACGGCATAGGCACCGCCAAAGGTCACGACCGCCAGCTTGCTGAAGAAAAGCGCCAGATCCGTCAGGAACCCGGCCCCCGTGGCCCAAACGAACAACACCGGTGCAGCCCAGAGAGCGCCCCAGAACAGTGCCGTTGTGGCCGTTTGCCGGGCTGACACCATGCCATCGGCGGTCTCGGGCTCCGCGATTGCCCCCCGTGTGCTCCAAGCCCCCCAGAGTGCGGCCGCCGCGATGATGAAGGGAAAAGGCACCGAAAGAAAGAACATCGCGACAAAACCCAAGCCCGCCAAAACCCAAGACGCCCGGCCTTTGAGCGCACGCTTTGCAAGTTTCAGAAGCGCTTGCAAAACGATCACCACGACTGCCGCCTTGACGCCCAGAAACACCGCCTGCACCATGGGCAAATCGCCATAGGTCGCATAGCCAAGGCCAAGTGCCAGGATCACTGCCGCCCCCGGCAGCACGAAGAGCAGCCCCGCGATCAGCCCGCCCAGCACCCCACGCAGCCGCCAACCGGCATAGGTGCAGAGCTGCATCGCCTCTGGCCCCGGCAAGAGCATGCAAAACGACAGCGCACCCAGGAATTGCTGCTCGCTCAGCCAGCCGCGCCGCACGACCAGTTCCTCATGCATCATCGAAATTTGCGCTGCAGGTCCACCAAAGCTGAGGAGACCGATATGGGCAAAGCTGCGAAAGATCAGGGCAAGGGGTGGCGCGCTCATGCCTCTTTGTCGCCCGCCGCCACGATGCGCGCAAGGCATAGTTTTATAACGTTTATTCAATGCGTTACAGATCAAAGCTAAAGTGAAAGTGCAGGCTTCTGTTGCCAGGTGCCTGCGAACCCCGCCTTACGCGGCTAAGCGCAAGGACTTAAGTTTCGGTTTGGTTACTGCTTACGCAGCAACGGCCACCGGAGCACGGTTGTCGTTTGCAACTGTACGTTTCGGACCGATAACGGTGGTACCTCACCGAGACAAAGCATAACCCCTTTAGACGTTCGTCGATCCTGTTTCGACCCCATGATCCCCAAACGAAGGATTGTTGGTGGAGTCGCCGGGTACCGCCCCCGGGTCCGATCCGCTTATTACGAGCGCGTTTATGTCCATAGTCCGCTTGCGCGAACAGTCCATACATAGGCGCTCTAATCCCGCTTGCAAAGGGGTGTCGGATCAGCGCGGCAAAAGTTTCAGCCAGATGCCATCGCGCCCGCGCACCGTCAGATGCGCCACCGGCATGGGCGGGCGCCCCACAACCGGGCTCAGGCGATAGGCCCGCACCAGCATCGCAAGCAAGAGCGGCCCCTCGATCATCGCAAACCCCGCCCCGGTGCAGACCCGCTGACCGGCAGAGAACGGGATGAACGCCTCGCGCAGACAGGTCTTGCCATTCTCGGTGCCATAACGCGCCGGATCAAACCCGTCGGGATTGTCCCAGAGTCGCTCGTGCCGGTGCAGATGCCAGGGGCTGATCACCACCTGCGCGCCGGGTGCGATGTCTCGGTCGCGGAACCGCTCGGGACAGGCCGTCTCGCGCACCATCATCGGCACCGGCGGATAGAGGCGCAGCGTCTCGCGGAACACATCCCGGGTGACACGCAACCGCGCCATATCCGCAAACTCCGGCGCGCGGGTGCCAAAGACTGCCTCGGCCTCTGCGGCGACCCTGTCCTGCCACTCGGGGTAAAGCGCCAGAAGGTAGAGCGCCCAAGCCAGCGCCGAAGCACTGGTTTCATGCCCGGCCAGAAAGAAGATCGCGACCTGATCGACCATTTCCTCGGTGTCGAACCGCGCGCCGGTTTCGGGGTCGGCGGTGGTCATGATCTTGGTCGCCAGATCATCCGGCGCGGTCCCCGCCGCAATCTCGGCCTGCCGCCGCGCGGTCAGTTCCGTGATCAACCCCCGGATGGTCCGCGCCGTCACCCGCGTCTGACGGCGGTGAAAGCGTGGAAACCAACGCGGCAAGGGAATAAACGCGGCAAGGTTCAGCACCGGCTGCGTGCGTTGATGCGCCTTGAAGGCGTCAAACACCTGCGCGGCAGTGCGATCCTCGATTGGCAGCGAAAACAGCGTGCGAAAGATCACATCGGCGGCAGCATGGCTGGTGTGGCCCTCAATATCAAACCCTCTGCCATCAGCCAGCGGGGCCAGCCGCGCAACCGCCCCCTGCCCGGCCATGACCATCGCCCCAAACGTATCCCGCAACCGCCCGCCCTCGAACGCAGGGTCAATGATGCGCCTCTGCCGCCTCCATGTCGCGCCATTGGTGACAAAGACTGATTGCCCCAGCAGGGGCCGCAACCCCTCGGACACACGGGTGGATTTCGGGAAATCATCGGGGCGTTGTTTCAGCACCAAATCAACCAAGGCCGTGTCATTGCAAAGGTAAGAGCGAAAGAACGGCGTGCGAAATTCAGCCATCCACGCGCGATAAAGACGGACAGGCTGCGCCGAGAGGATATCGGCCCGAAACAGCCGCAGATAGCGCCAGAGCGATACAGCATCAGGGCGCGCGGGCGGCTTGGGCGGAATCATCGCACAACGCTCGTGTAGCCCGACGTGGCGCACACGATCCGGCTTTTCGAGGGTGATCTGTCACGAAACCGCGCGGCCAGTGTCAATGGCCCTGCCGTGACACGGAAATAGTCATAGTCACCGGGCCGATCAAAGGCGCAGAGATATTGGAAATGCAGCCGAAAAAATCGCCACCGCAAGGCGCGCCACCGCTCCGGGCTCAGCGTCTGGGTAAACGCCGCCGAGATCACCAGCGGCCAACGCTTGTCCTGCGGGGCCACGCCCGACACCGCCACCGGATCACAAAGCGCAAAGGCGCAGCCATCGCCGGGGGCGGTGACATCGACCCAAGTCACCTCGTCCCGCGCGCTCAGATAGGCCAGATCAGCCCGTAGCCGATGCGCGCGCGGCAAAAAGGATACCATCGGCACCACCTGCCCAAGGCTCAGGAACGACAGAGCCGGGCCATCGGCGGGCACATGCCCGCCCCGAATCAGATCGGCCAGAATCGACACCCCCAGATGCGCCCCCGAGGAATGGCCAACCACCAGTACCTCGTCGCACTCCCCCTGCAAGGCCTGCGCAATCTCGGCGGTAAATTCCGCCATCCGCGCCTCCAACTCGGGCGGATTGGCACCCAGATAGCGCGCCGAATAGGCATAATCATGCATCAGGTAATAGGCAAAGAAGCGGCCGTCGAGGCGCCGGAACCATTCGAGGATGAAGGGCACGGCCAACAGGCCGCCCCATGCCGCCCAAGGCTGCCAGAGCGCCAGCGCGCGCCCCACTCCCCATGCCGCCAAGAGCGCTATCCCAAGCTGCACCAGCAAGAACCCCACCGGGTAGAGCGCAGCGATCACCGGCCCTTTGCGCAACCGCATCAACCGAAAGAGCGCGCCAGTGCCAATATAAATCGACGCGGTGCGGATCAGTTGCGCATAGGTCGCCAGAATTCCCTGATCCATGCTGCCCTTGACGATATCGGACCAGACCAGCACTTCAAACGCGCTCTCGACCTCTGCCCCCTCAAGACGCGCGGACACATTCCATCCAAAACGCGCCTGAGCTTTGGCCGGTAAAACCTTGATTTCATAATCTAAAATAGTCGCTTGCGCCGCACATTCCTTGCGATAGAGCTCGCGGTAGCGGCGCGGCGGGATCGGGTCATACCCTGGAATATAAAACACGCGCCTGCGGCGCACTTTGGGCTCGCTGCTCATGTCCAACCTCGCGTTGAACGGAACCTAGCGTGAAAATCTGGCAAGCGTAAGGCGTTATCCAAGCACCGCAAGGGCGGGGAAGGTTTCCAACAGCCAGAAGGAAAAGGCCGAGAACCCACCCGTCAGCATCAAGAGACCGATGGTCCAGAGCAACAGGCCCATCACCCGCTCGATCTGCTCCATGTGGCGTTTCATCCAGCCCATCAACCCTTGCAGGCGCGGCAGGAACGCCGCCACCAGCAGGAAGGGCACGCCCAACCCGATAGCATAAATCGCCAGAAGCATCGTGCCCCGCGCCACCGACCCTTCGGACGCCGCCAAGGACAGGATCGCGCCCAGTTGCGGGCCGATGCAAGGCGTCCAGCCAAAAGCAAAGGCAAGCCCAAGGATATACGCGCCAAAGGACGATCCCCCCCGGTCGCCCGCATCAATCCGCGCCTCACGGTCAAGGAACTTGATGCGATAGACGCCCACGAAATGCGCACCGAAAACCATCACAAGAACGCCCGCTATCGTGTTGAAATAGCTCTGGTATTGCAAAAACACTGTACCGATCGCCGACGCCGTGAACCCGAGGAAAATAAACACCGTCGACAGGCCCAGCACGAAAAAGAGCGCCGGCACCACGGCGCGCGCCCGGCTCTGCCCGCTCTCGGAGAGATCATTCAGGCTCACGCCGCTCATATAGGCCAGATAGGGCGGCACGATGGGCAGCACGCAGGGGCTGAGAAAGGATATGATCCCTGCGGCCAAGGCCACGAACATGGCGGGCAACAGCGCTGCATCTATGATTTCGATTCCGAACATGCGCCAGACATATCCCGCCTCGTGGCTCGCGTCACCCGACAATCGGTCACATCCCTGTGGACAGGTTGTAACAAGCCCGCTATCTCACGTTTCATGACCCCTGATGAGACCCTTGATGCCTGCGGCCTGCTGTGTCCGCTGCCCGTGCTCAAGCTGCGCAAGCGCTTGAAATCCATGACGATTGGCGCGGTGATTGCGATGCAGGCGGATGATCCGGCGGCGGTGATTGACGTGCCGCATTTCTGCGCCGAATCCGGGCATGATCTCATTTCCGCGACCGATGCGAATGGCGTCCAGACCTACCTGATCCGCAAGACCCGCTGAGGCGTCCTGCGCCCCATGCAAAACACTCGTCCCGGGCTTGACCCGGGACCGCGCTGCAGCAGCGTCGAGGCCCCCGCTCGGGGGCCGGGGCGATGCGAAATCGATTAGACGCGACGCGCTGGCCCCACACAACGAAAAATGCCGCACCCGAGGGCGCGGCATCCTTGATTTTCGTCTCGACTCCGCTCAGCCCAGCGACCACCAGCCGCGGCGTTTCGGCTTGGGCTCTTCCTGCGGTGCCGGGGCTTCGGCCACAGGCTCCGGCTCGGGCGCGGCTTCCGGGGTTTCTGCGTCTGCCACCGGCTCTTGTGTTACCTCTACCACCGGCTCTGGTGTCACCTCTGCCACAGGCTCTGGTGCCACCTCTGCAACCGGTTCCGCCTCAGTCACCGCTGCTGCCGCCTCTGGCTCGGCCGGCACGCTGGATTCCTCGGCAGCCACGGCTTCGGGCGCCTTCTTCTTGCGCGGGGTTGGGGTGCGCTTGGGCTTTTCTGCCGCTTTGGGTTTGGCGGCCTCGTCTGAGGTCGCTTCCTCTGCCGCCGCCGGCTCTTTCTTCTTGCGCGGCGCACGGGTGCGCTTGGGTTTGGGCTTCTCCTCCGAGACAGCCTCTTCTCCCGCATCAGCAGACACTTCGGTTGCTGCTTCGGTTGCGGGCGCGGTCACGACCTCTGCGACAGAGCCCTCGCGCGACTGCTCGGCCGCATCGGCGCCCTCCGCCTCGTCGTCCTCTCGGCCCTCATCGGACCCCTCGCCATTGCGCTCCGACCCGTTGCCATTCTTGGGCTTGCGGCGGCGGCTGCGGCGACGGCGGCTCTTCTTGGGCTTGTCGCCCCCCTCGCCGCCCGTGCCCGGCGCGCTCTTGGCCTCGTCACCGGTTTCGGCTTCGGCCTCCTCTTCAATCTCGTCCTCAACCTCGTCGTCGATGTCATCCATCAGCGCCGATGTGCCAGACACGAACTGCACCATCGGCACTTCGGGCACATTGCGGATCGCGGTCTTGAACTTCTCCATCGTGAAATCGGGGCTGACCAGACGCGGATCGCCTTCGATCCGCACCGACAGGCCATAGCGCCCTTCGATCTGAGCCACATGGTCCCGCTTCTGGTTCATCAGATAGTTGGCGATGCCCACCGGGCATTTCACCAATACCTCACGCGAGCGGCGGCGCACGCCCTCTTCCTCGATCTGGCGCAGGATCGACAGCGCAAGGCTGTCATCCGACCGGATGAGGCCGGTGCCATGGCAGGCCTGACAGGGCTGGGTCGTGGCCTCGATCATGCCCGGACGCAGACGCTGGCGCGACATCTCCAACAGGCCAAAGCCGGAAATTCGGCCCACCTGAATCCGCGCGCGGTCGGTCTTGAGCTTGTCCTTGAGCCGCTTTTCCACCGAGGCGTTGTTACGCCGCTCGTCCATGTCGATAAAGTCGATCACGATCAGACCGGCAAGGTCACGCAGGCGCAACTGGCGCGCCACCTCTTCGGCAGCCTCAAGATTGGTCTTGAGCGCGGTTTCCTCGATCGAGCCTTCCTTGGTGGCACGGCCAGAGTTCACGTCGATGGCGACCAGCGCCTCGGTCACGCCGATCACGATATAACCCCCGGATTTGAGCTGCACCGTGGGGTTGAACATGCCCGAGAGGTAGCTTTCGACCTGGAACCGCGCAAAGAGCGGCTGCTGATCGACGTAATGCTTCACGTTCTTGGCATGGGACGGCATGATCATCTTCATGAAGTCCTTGGCGATACGATAGCCGCGCTCACCCTCGACCAGAACCTCGTCGATGTCGCGATTGTAGAGGTCACGGATCGAACGCTTGATCAGATCGCCTTCTTCATAGATTTTCGCCGGTGCCATCGAGCGCAGGGTCAATTCGCGGATCTGCTCCCACAGACGCTGCAGATATTCGTAATCGCGCTTGATCTCTGCCTTGGTGCGTTTCGCCCCGGCGGTGCGCACGATCAGGCCTGCGCCGCGCGGCACGTCGATCTCGGTCGCGATTTCCTTGAGCTTCTTGCGGTCCACGGCATTGGTGATCTTGCGGCTGATGCCACCCCCGCGCGCGGTATTGGGCATGAGCACACAGTAGCGGCCAGCAAGGCTCAGATAGGTGGTCAGTGCCGCGCCCTTGTTGCCGCGCTCTTCCTTGACGACCTGCACCAGCATGATCTGGCGGACCTTGACGACCTCCTGGATCTTGTAGCGCCGTGCGCGGGGCTTGCGCACCGGGCGAATATCCTCGCTGTCATCCTCTTCGGCAACGGATTCGATCTCGTCATCCTGTGCCGCATGATCGCGGGTGTCGGTCTCGGGCTCATCCTCGGCCGCCTCGTCGGTGCCGCTATCCTCGGGCTCTTCGACCGGGGTCTCGGCCACGCGCTCCATAGGCGATGTCGCCTCGGGCACATCGCTGGTGGCGGTGCTCTCGTCCTCTAGATCGATGGTCTCCATCCCCGAGATTTCAGAGGTCGCGACAGCATCGTCGGATTGGGTCTTTTCGGCACGCGAACGCGACCGGGACCGCGACCGCGAGCGACTATTTCGCCCGTCACTGCGCCCGTCCCCACCGCTGCTGCGACGCGGACGATCTTCGTCCTCGTCATTCTGCGCGTTGGCCAGCGCCTCTTCCTCGGCCATCAAGGCCTCGCGGTCGGCGACCGGAATTTGATAGTAATCGGGATGTATCTCCGAGAACGCCAGAAACCCGTGCCGGTTTCCGCCGTAATCGACAAAGGCCGCCTGAAGCGAGGGTTCAACCCGCGTCACCTTGGCCAGATAGATATTGCCAGCTATCTGGCGTTTGTTTTCAGACTCAAAATCGAATTCCTCGACCTTGTTTCCGTCGACCACCACAACCCGAGTTTCCTCGGCGTGGGTGGCATCAATGAGCATTTTCGTAGCCATGTTTTCCGTTTGCATCGCGGCGCGGCCGCCTGCCCCGGTGGGGCGGCGCGTTGCGGCAGATGTCTGATAAGGGCGATGGCGTACGCGCAGCCAAGGGTGCCGGTATCGGCCCCTACACTGACAAAGTGATGTTTCGCGCGCTTCATCGCGGTTCTTCTTCTCCGGCCCCTTGCGGAGCCAATTCAGGGCCTGTCCACCGTTTTCAAGGGTCAGGCTTGTATGTGGCCCCCGTGAACGGGGCCCAATCGGTCTGCTCAATCATGTCGGACTGATCCGGACGGAGGACTGAAACAGCGAATCTCTCGTGGCGGCGGGGCGGATTACGCCCGTCACCATAGTGTCACAGTAAAGCGACCCACACGCCAATGACAATGGACAAAATGAAAAGCAGCGCAGGCCGCTCTCAAAGATAGTCGGACCGTTGCAAATTATACTTGGCCATTTTTTCATTCAAAGTGCGGCGCGGCAGGCAAAGCTCGTCCATCACCGCGGCAATACTGCCCTTGTGGCGGCGCATCGTGTTGTCGATCAGCATGCGCTCGAACGCCTCGACATATTCCTTGAGCGGCTTGCCCTCGGTGGTCATCACCGGCTGCATGTCCTGATGATCCGACATGAGCAGCGAGGTGATCGTCCCCGACCCCCGCCGTGCCTGCAACACCGCACGCTCGGCCACGTTGAAGAGTTGGCGCACATTACCGGGCCAAGGCGCCTGCAAGAGCTGCGTGGCCTCCTGCGCGCTGACCTGCGGCGCATCACAGCCGTAATCCTCTGAAAACTGCTCGGCAAAACGCGTGAACAGGGTCAGGATGTCCTCGCCCCGCTGCCGCAGCGGCGGTACGGTGATCCGCAGGCTGGCCAGCCGGTAAAAGAGATCGGGCCGCAAGGCATCTTCGCAGGTGTGACCTTCGTCCTGCATGTTCGAGATGGCGACCACGCGCGTCTCGGGCGGGGTGCCTTCAGCGTTGATGTGGGTCAACAGCTTGGCCTGCGCCGCTTCGCTCAACGCCTCTATATCCTCCAGCACCAACGTGCCGCCGCGCGCCTCTTCAAAGGCAGGCAGGCGCGCATCCTCGGGCTGCACCGGGCCAAAGAGACGCTTGATCAGCCCCTCATCGTCAAACGCGGCACAGGCCACCGAGACAAACTTGCGCCCCGCCCGTGCCCCAACCGCATGCAGCGCATGCGCCACCAGCGTCTTGCCGGTGCCTGTCTCGCCCTCGATCAGCACATGGCCATCCGCCTGCCCCAGATCGAGAATATCCTCACGCAGCCGCTCCATCGCGCCGCTGGTGCCGATCAGCTTTTTCATCAGCTGGCCACCATCTGACAGGTCTTTCCGCAGGGCGCGCGCGTCCAAGGTCATGCGGCGAGCATTCGTGGCCTTCTTGGCCAGCTCGGTCATACGGTCCGGGTTGAACGGTTTTTCCAGAAAATCGAACGCACCGATGCGCATCGCCTCAACCGCCATCGGCACATCGCCATGTCCGGTGATCATGATCACCGGCAGCGAACTGTCGGAGCCCATCAGCTTCTTGAGAAACTGCATCCCGTCCATGCCGGGCATCCGCACGTCGGTCACTACGATCCCCGGATAATCCGGCCCCAGCGATTTCAGCGCCTCTTCCGCCGAGGCAAAGGCCTCGGTGTCATAACCCGACAAGGCAAGCCACTGGCTAATGGACTGGCGCATGTCCTTTTCATCATCGACGATGGCGATTTTCATGGCTGCTGGCATTTCACATCACTCCGCTGCTCGGGTCTCATCCGCCAATATGGGTAGCTGCATCTCGAATACAGCCCCTCCGTCGGGCGCATTGCGCGCCACAAGACGTCCGCCAAGGTCGTTGACGATCCCCGAGGAAATAGCAAGCCCAAGCCCGACCCCATCGCCGGGTTGTTTGGTGGTGTAAAACGGCTCGAAAAGGTTCTTGAAATCACCGATCCCCTCGCCGTTGTCGCGCACCGTGAGTACCGCCGTTTCCCCCGCCGCGAGCAGAATGTCGATGGTGGCATCAGGCACCGCGTTGGTGGCATCGATGGCGTTGCGCAAGAGGTTGATGATCACCTGCTCCACCCGCACCCGGTCGCCCATGATTATGACCGGCTGATCCGGAAGGGTGCGGGTGATGGTGATCTTGCGCTGGCGCAATTGCGGCTCCATCATCGACAACGCCGAGGCCACGGCATCTGCCATATTTACAGGGGAAAACTGCGTTCCCGACTGGCGCGCATAGGACTTGAGCTGTTTGGTGATCGCCCCCATCCGCTCGATCAGATCGTCAATTCGCTGAAAGGCCGAGAGCGCCTCGTCAGGCCGGTTGCGCGACAGCAAGAGCCGCGCGCCCGCAAGATAGGTTTTCATCGCCGCAAGAGGTTGGTTCAGCTCGTGGCTGACCGCCGCCGACATCTCACCCAGCACCGCCAGTTTCGAGCTTTGCTGGATGGTCTGTTCGGCCTGTGCAAGGTTCTCTTGCGCGCGCCTGCGCTCGGCGATTTCCCGCTGGAGGCGGGCATTCAATGCGCGAAGCTCTGCCGATTCCCGCTGAAACAGCGCCATCCGCAGCGCTGCCTTGCGGTTGAGAAAGTAAAACGCGAGCGCGAGGAGAATCGCGAATCCCATGATCTCGAGCGCGAGATAGCCGTTCACCTTGTCGCGCACCGCCGTGTAGGTGGTGAACCCGGCGATCCGCCAGCCACGAAAGGCCACGCGCCCCTCGACCCGCATCACCGCCTCGCCGCGCACATAGGCATCCGCCGGCAACGCGGTCCAATCCGAGGTCGCCTGAATGGCGCGCTGAATGGCGCTGTTGACCGGCTCGCGGCGCAACGCCTCGGGCCTCTGTCAACCCGCGCCAGCGTGGTTCGGTCGCCAGAATGATCCGCCCCTCGGTATCCGTCACCATCACGGCATCGGAAATCCCCGCCCAGGCGCGCTCGTATTTGCGCAGATCCACCTCGACCACGATCACGCCCAATGTGCCATTCTGGGTCTCGATCCGACGCGAGTAGTAAAAGTTGAATTGCCCGGTTTCCTGGCGCAAAACATGGAAAATCGTATCGCGCGAGCGCATCGCATCCACGAAATAGGCCGCCGACTTGTGGCTCTCTCCCAATCGCAGGCGGTCGGTTGCCGCCACCGCGCGCCCGTCCTTGTCGAGCAGGGTCAGGCTCGCCGCGCCGATTTCCTCAAGAAACGAAATCAGGCGTTGCGTGGATTGCGCATAGTCCTGCGTATTCAGCGCCGCAATCAGCGCCGGATCCCGCGCCAAGAGCTGTGGAACAATCGCATTCTGGCGCAACTCCGACAGCAGGTTGCCGGAATAGAGCACAAGGCGTAGCTCGGCACGGTTGCGCGTGTTCTCGGTAAAGCGATCCGTCAACAGCCGGTTCGTGGTCAGCACCACCGCCACCGCAACGATGAAAAGTGCAAAAAGCACCGCGCGCGCGCGCCAGGAAATGGTACGCATCCGATGACGTGCGGTCGAAGAGGCGGCTTTGCTCATGCTCTCAGATTATGCCGCGCGGCGCCGCTTCTCAAGCGCAAGCGTTCAGGCGCGCTCCAGCGCTCCCATCACGCCGGTGAAGAGAGCGGCCCCATCGGTGCCCCCCTGCAACGGCTCTGCCATGCGCTCGGGATGCGGCATCATTCCCAGAACGCGGCGATTCTCGGACAGGATACCCGCGATGTCGCGCGCCGACCCGTTGGGGTTCTCGGTATAGGTAAACGCCACCCGATCCTCGGCGTGCAGCCGGTCCAGCGTGGCGGCATCGGCATAGTAATTGCCATCGTGATGGGCAATCGGCACGGTGATCGTGCTGCCCGCCGCATAGCCATGGGTAAAGGCGCTGTCCGAGGTCGCAACCCGCAGGCCAACGGGCTTGCAAACATATTTCAGCCCTGCATTCCGCAACAAGGCACCCGGCAGAATTCCCGTCTCGGTCAGGATCTGGAAACCGTTGCAGACACCCAGCACATAACCGCCCTTGTCCGCATGCGCGATGACCGACCGGCAAATGGGCGAATTGGCGGCAATCGCGCCGCAGCGCAGGTAATCGCCATAGGAAAACCCGCCCGGCACGCCGACCACATCGACACCCTGCGGCAGGTCCGTGTCCTTGTGCCAGACCATCGACACCCGCGCGCCCGCGCGCTCAAAGGCCACCGCCAGATCGCGGTCGCAGTTAGAGCCGGGAAAGACGATGACGGCGGCATGCATCAGGCCAACTCCACCGAATAGCTCTCGATCACGGTGTTCGCGAGCAGCTTTTCGCACATCTCGGTCACGGTCGCCTTGGCCTTGGCCGCGTCGGTCTCGGCCAGATCAAGCTCGATCACCTTGCCCTGCCGCACCGCTTCGACCCCGTCGAACCCCATCGAGTCGAGGGCATGGCGCACCGCCTCGCCCTGCGGATCAAGAACGCCGGATTTCAGCATGACATGCACGCGCGCTTTCATGGGATACCTCTTCAGTTGATCAGTTTTGGCCGCGCCATCGGCGTGCTGCCCTTGGGCATGACCCCCAGACGGGTGGCAACCTCGGTATAGGCATCCGTCAGGCTGCCCAGATCACGGCGGAACACGTCCTTGTCCAGCTTGCGGCCCGTGGCGATATCCCACAACCGGCAACTGTCGGGGCTGATTTCATCGGCCACGATCAGCCGCTGGAAATCGCCGTCATAGACGCGACCGATCTCGATCTTGAAATCAATCAGCTTGATTCCGACGCCATACATCACGCCCGCCATGAAATCGTTGACGCGCAGCGCGAGGCTGAGGATGTCGTCCATATCCTGCTGGCTGGCCCAGCCAAAGGCGGCGATATGTTCCTCGGTGACCAGCGGATCGCCCAGCTTGTCATCCTTGAGGCAATATTCCACGATGGGGCGCGGCAATTGCGTGCCCTCTTCGATGCCCAAACGCTTGGCCATGGTGCCGGCGGCATAGTTGCGAACGATCACTTCAAGCGGGATGATCTCAACCGCGCGCACCAGTTGTTCGCGCATGTTCAACCGCTTGATGAAATGCGTGGGCACGCCGATGGTGTTCAGGCCGGTCATGAAATACTCGGACAGCATGTTGTTAAGCACGCCCTTGCCCTCGATCACGGCCTTTTTCTCGGCGTTAAAGGCTGTGGCGTCATCCTTGAAATACTGGATGATCGTGCCCGGCTCCGGCCCTTCATAAAGGGTCTTGGCCTTGCCTTCATAGATTTTCTTGCGCCGCGCCATGGGAACTCCATCGTTGAGGGTGGGGGGCGTGAGTCCCCTCATGCCGATGCGCTCTCATAGTGCATGGGCCAACACGTCGCAAGATGGCGTTGGCCCCTTGCCCTTTTGCGTGCCAGATTGCATATCGGGGGCAACAGCAACGCATGCAAGGGGACCGGCCCAATGACCACCTTTGACGATCGCGAAAGCGCATTCGAAAACAAATTCGCCCATGACGAGGAAATGGCCTTTCGTGCCGTGGCCCGCCGCAACAAGCTTCTGGGCCTCTGGGCCGCGGAACTGATGGGCAAGACTGGCGATGACGCCAATGCTTACGCCCTCGAAGTGGTCAAGGCCGATTTCGAAGAGGCAGGCCACGAAGACGTGGTGCGCAAGGTCGCGGCCGATCTGGGCGATATCGCCGATGTCGACACCATCCGCGCCAAGATGGACGAGCTGCTCAAGATCGCCAAGGGCCAACTGGCCAACGAGGCCTGAGCAGACCCACCCAACACCACCAAGGGGCGTGTCATACCATGGCGCGCCCCTTGTGCTTGGTCAGGCAATACAAACGCGCCTCACCATTTACATGAAATAAATGCATTTGCGCGCAGAGCCCGTTTGGTGGCACATCTGCGTGCTCACGAAGAATTGGACAGCCCAGATGACAAACGCCTTCACCAAGATGCTCGCCACCCGCGATTGGATTCTCGCCGATGGGGCCACCGGCACCAATCTCTTCAACATGGGCCTGCAATCGGGCGATGCCCCCGAAATGTGGAACGATCAGCATCCCGACCGGATCAAACGCCTCTATACCGAGGCGGTGGATGCGGGCAGCGACCTGTTCCTGACCAACTCCTTTGGCGGCAATGCGGCACGTCTGAAACTGCACGGCGCACAGGGGCGCGCACGTGAGTTGTCCCGCATCTCCGCCGAGATTGGCCGCGACGTGGCCGACCGCTATGACCGGCCTGTGATCGTGGCCGGTTCTGTCGGCCCGACCGGCGAGATCATGGCCCCGATGGGCGCGCTCACCCATGAATTGGCGGTCGAGATTTTCCACGAACAGGCCGAGGGGCTCAAGGAAGGCGGGGCCGACGTGCTCTGGCTCGAAACCATTTCCGCCCCCGAGGAATACAAGGCCGCTGCCGAAGCGTTCAAGCTGGCCGACATGCCGTGGTGCGGCACCATGAGCTTTGACACCGCCGGGCGCACCATGATGGGCGTCACCTCTTCCGACATGGCTGCCATGGTCGAAAAGCTGGGCAATCCGCCGCTCGCCTATGGGGCCAATTGTGGCGTCGGGGCTTCGGACCTTCTGCGCACCATTCTCGGTTTCGTGGCCCAAGGCTCGGAGCGGCCCATCATCGCCAAGGGCAATGCCGGCATCCCGAAATACCATGACGGCCATATCCATTACGACGGCACCCCGGACCTCATGGCCGATTATGCCGTGCTTGCCCGCGACGCAGGGGCGACCATCATCGGCGGCTGCTGTGGCACCATGCCCGAACACCTCTCGAAAATGCGCGCCGCACTGGAAAGCCGCCCACGCGGCCCCCGCCCCACGCTGGACCAGATCACCGAGGCGCTCGGCGGTTTTTCCTCAGGTGGGGA
Source organism: Roseovarius mucosus DSM 17069 (assembly GCF_000768555.3). GTDB lineage: Bacteria > Pseudomonadota > Alphaproteobacteria > Rhodobacterales > Rhodobacteraceae > Roseovarius > Roseovarius mucosus. The sequence goes on along the minus strand of NZ_KN293983.1, from coordinate 49,691 downwards.
TGGCACCGGCGACGATACTGCGGCCCCTCGCCGCCCCCGCCGCAGGCGCGCCTGAGCAAAGGGGCAGGAAGATGCTGCGCGTCATCTTCCTCGCTGCGGCCCTGCTGACCACCCTCGCATGGGGCATAGGCTATGTCTGGATTTCCGGCCTCGCCTGCGCCTTTGGGTCGCCCAGCGGAAACTGTTCCATCCCGCTCCCCTGGTCCCTGCGCGGCGAGGATCTAACGCTCCTTGTCCTCATGCCCGGTGGCGTGGTCGCGAGCCTTTTGGCGCTGGCCTGGCTCAGCGGACGACACGCTCAAAAAAGCGAGAGTTGATTCCCCCGCTCCAGTGGTACCTCGAACAGGTCCGTGCGTAACGCTGCCTGCGCTTGATCCAACCCCAGCCGCCGCGCCGCCAGATCGAACCGGCGCGCGATCATGCGCGCATGCACCCCCTCGCCGCGCATCCGTTTATGCCACTCGGCGCTATACTCTTGGCCACCGTGCATTTCGCGCAACCGGTTCATCACCTTGCGCGCTCTGTCGGGATAATGCGTCGCCAACCATTCCTGAAAGAGCGGTGACACCTCGCGTGGCAGGCGCAGCATGATCCAGCTTGCGGCCCCTGCCCCGGCGTCGCGCCCCGCGGCCAGAATCGCCTCGATCTCCGGGTCGGTCAGGCCCGGAATGACCGGCGACACCATGAGGCGCACAGGGATGCCCTCCCCAGCCAAGCGCCGGATCATTTCCAACCGCCGCGCAGGTGTGGGCGCGCGCGGTTCCAGCCGCCGCGCCAAAACCTCGTCGAGCGTTGTCACTGAAATCCCCACCCGCGCCAGCCCGCGCGCGGCCATGTCGCCCAGAAGATCAATATCCCGTTCGATCAGCGCCCCCTTGGTCACAACCGCCACCGGATGACGGAACCGCTGCAAGACCTCGAGGCAGGCACGGGTAATGCCGAATTCCGCCTCGATCGGTTGATAGGGGTCGGTATTGGTGCCGATTGCCATCGGCGCCACGCCATAGCTGCGCGCCCGCAATTCCGCCTCCAGCCGCGCTGGGGCCTCGGGCCGCGCGATCAGTCGTGTTTCGAAATCAAGCCCCGGCGACAGGCCCAGATAGGCATGGCTCGGCCGCGCAAAACAATAGATGCAGCCATGCTCACAACCGCGATACGGATTGATCGAGCGGTCAAACGGAAGATCGGGCGAGCGGTTATAGGTGATCATCCGGCGCTGGCGCTCTGTCGTGACCTGCGTGCGCAAGAGCCGCGCCTCCTCCGCGCTCACCTCTGCGTCGTACTGCACGCCATATGCCTCGAACCGGCCCGCCGCATTGCTCAGCGCGCCCCGCGCCCGTAGACGCACATCAGGGGAAAGGGTTTGATCCGGTTTCATGCCCCACAAATGGAACATAAAGTGAACATTTGCAAGAAACCGATAATCATCATGCCGATAATTCAGTCACATCCCCCGCGATTCCAAGCTATAGGTCGGTTGCGGCGCGGGCAGCGTCGCAATTCGGAAAGTGGCCGCGCCGCAAATTGACGAAAGCTGCGCCCAGTCAACCCAGATGCGCGCGCGCAGAGAACTCAAGGATTCCCCCAATGTCCGATCAAGACGACGACATCATCCTCGCCGACCTCGACGATGACGAGCTTGTCCAACAGATGTTCGACGACCTCTACGACGGCCTCAAGGAAGAGATCGAAGAGAGCGTGCACATCCTGCTCGAGCGCGGCTGGGCACCCTATCGCATCCTGACCGAGGCGCTGGTTGGTGGCATGACCATCGTCGGCAAGGATTTCCGCGATGGCATCCTCTTTGTTCCCGAAGTGCTGCTGGCGGCCAACGCCATGAAGGGCGGCATGGCCATCCTCAAGCCGCTTCTGGCCGAAACCGGCGCCCCGCGCGTGGGCAAAATGGTGATCGGGACCGTCAAGGGCGACATCCACGACATCGGCAAGAACCTCGTCGGCATGATGATGGAAGGCGCAGGCTTTGAAGTTGTCGATCTCGGCATCAACAACGCCGTCGAAAAGTATCTCGAAGCGCTGGAAGCCGAACAGCCCGACATCCTCGGCATGTCGGCGCTGCTGACAACCACCATGCCCTACATGAAGGTCGTGATCGACACGCTGGTGGAACAGGGCAAGCGCGATGAATATATCGTGTTGGTGGGCGGCGCGCCGCTCAACGAGGAATTCGGCAAAGCCATCGGCGCCGATGCCTATTGCCGCGACGCCGCCGTGGCCGTGGAAACCGCCAAGGATTTCATGGCGCGCAAACACAACCGGCTGGCCGCAGGCTGAGCAACGGAAACGCTCAAGAACGGCCCGCCCCCGCGCGGGCCGTTTGCATTTGAGAGGACCGGCAATGGATCCGAGCGACGATCACCTGACCACGCAGGGGCTTGAGGCCGAGGGACGAGGCCGCCTTCTGCTCATTGCCTGCGGGGCCTTGGCGCATGAGATTCTGGCGCTGAAACGCCTGAACGGCTGGGATCACATGGATCTGCAATGCCTTCCGGCCAAGCTGCACCTTTACCCCGACCAGATCACCGACGAGGTGGAAAAATCCGTCCTCGCCCATCGCCACGATTATGACCGCATTTTCGTGGTCTATGCCGATTGCGGCACCGGCGGCTTGCTCCAGGCAAAATGCGCCGAACTGGGCGTGGACATGGTGGCAGGCCCGCATTGCTATGCCTTTTACGAAGGTCTCGACAGCTTTGCCGCCCATGAGGATGAAATCAGTGCCTTCTACCTCACCGATTTCCTCGTGCGGCAATTCGATGCCTTTGTCTGGAAACCCATGGGGCTCGACCGCCACCCGCAGCTGCGCGACATGATCTTTGGCAATTACACCAAGCTGGTCTATCAGGCGCAAACTGACGATCCCGCCCTGCGTGCCAAGGCAGAGGACTGCGCCGCGCGCCTTGGCCTCGCCTATGAATACCGCTTCACGGGCTATGGTGATCTTAAGGTATCACTTGAGATTCAAGCCGCAAGACACTGATTTAAATATCATCTGGCCTTAAATACCTCGGGGGTGTGGGGGCAGAGCCCCCACGCTGCTGCCTTACGCGGCCTCCGCCGCCACCAGCCTGATGCGTTCGATCATCGCCCGCACCCCGTTCGAGCGTTGCGCCGACAGATGGGCATCCAGCCCCAACCGCGCCAGTTCCGCAGGCGCATCCACCCGCGCCACCTCTCCCACCGGCACGCCGTTATAAAGCGCGCGCAGCACCGCGATCAGGCCACGCACGATCATCGCGTCACTATCCCCATCAAAGCTGAAGACACCCGCCTCGATCCGTGGATGCAGCCACACCTGACTTGCACAGCCCTCGACCTTGGTCGTGGGCACCTTGAGCGCGTCATCCAGAGGGTCCATCGCCCGGCCCCGGTCGATCACATAGCGATAGCGATCCTCCCAATCCTCCAGAAACTCGAAATCATCGACAATCTCTTCAAAGGCGGCAGCGGCCATGACACTCTCCTTGCGCTTTGCCTCAGACCTAGGGCCGGGTCGGAAAAAGGTCCAGACCTCGCTTGCACCTTTTCAAGCCGGACGCGATAGGATAGTCGAAAGGAAAAGATGACAGGGGCGGATGGCATGCAACGGCGGGTCTTTCTATCATTGGTGGCAATGTCGGTTCTGGCGGGTTGCGGCGGGTATCGCCGGTCGCGCGCCAATCCGCGCAATTGGTTCGGGCGCAGCACCCCGCGCCGCCGTGCCGCAGAACCGGCCCCTGCGAACACCAACCCCCTCATCCCCGAACGCGAAGACACGATTTTTCGTCGTCGCCGCGACAAGGTCTATGAGGGCACGCCCGTGGATCAGATCACGCGCATGGTGATCGAACGCACCAGCGACGGCGGCATCATCCGGGTCGAGGGCGTGACCCTGCAACAGGGGGCCTTCGACGTGCGACTGGTTTCCGAAACAGACAACAAACCCGTGAACGGCCGGCTGGACTATCGCCTGATGGCCATTCAGCCCGAGGATCAACCCCAGGGGCCAGAGCGCGCGCGCACTGTGATGGCCGCGGTGTTTGTCTCAAACCAGGTGCTTGAGCGCTCAGATGAAATCCGCGTAATCGGTGCCCGCAACGAACAGGTCAGCCGCCGCTAAAGGCGGGGCACGGCCTTGGCTCAGAGATCCACTGTCTCTACGCTGCTGCCCTTGACCGCCAACGCCACCTCGCCCCTGCAGAGCCGCAGCGCATCAGTGCCGAAAACATCAAGCCGCCAGCCACGCAGCGCCGGCAGATCGCGCGCACCCGCCGCGATGGCGTCAAGATCACTCGCACTGGCAATCAGCTTGGCCGCAACGCCGTAACTCTCGCTTTTGGCCTTGAGCAGCACCCGCAAGAGATCGGCCAACGCCGGGTTGACTTGCGCGCGGTCGTCCAAGGCCTCCGCACGTGGCATGCGGTCCGCCGGGCACTCCAGCCCCGCCTTGACCGCCGCCAGAATCCCGTCGGCAATGTCCCCCTTGCGCGCCTCGCGCAGCAAGAGCCGCGACCGCCCCAGATCCTGCGGCGTCACCGGTTTGGTCGAGGCCAGTTCGACCAGCGCATCATCCTTGTAGACACGGCTGCGCGGCACGTCGTGCGATTGAGCATACTCTTCACGAAACCGCGCCAGTTCGCGCAGAATCGCCAGAAACTTGGGCGAGGTGTTGCGCGTCTTGACCCGCTGCCACGCCTCGGCCGGATCGGTGCGATAGGTCGCGGGATCGGTCAGCACGCTCAATTCCTCGGCCACCCATTTGTCACGCCCGGAACTCGCCAGTTTCTTGGCCAGATATTCGTAAATCACCCGCAGATGCGTCACATCCGCCAGCGCATAGACCTTTTGCGCCTCCGTGAGCGGACGCCGCGACCAATCGGTGAACCGAGAGCTTTTGTCGACGCTCTGCTTGGCGATCCGCTTGACCAGCGTTTCATAGCCCACCTGCTCGCCAAAGCCACAGACCATGGCCGCCACCTGCGTATCGAAAAGCGGATCGGGAATCACCCCGGCATCAACGTGGAAAATTTCCAGATCCTGCCGTGCGGCATGGAACACCTTAACCACCGATGTATCGCGAAACAGCTCGTAGAGCGGCTCCATTGACATCTCCGACCCCTCGATCGGATCGACCAGAACGGCGCTCTCGTCATCCCCGCCGGGCACGGCCATTTGCAAGAGGCAGAGCTTGGAATAATAGGTGCGCTCGCGCAGAAACTCGGTGTCGAGGGTCACATAAGGATGCTTGCGCGCCATGGCGCAAAACGCCGCCAGTTCTTCAGTCGTGGTGATTGTTTTCATATGGGGTGATCTTTGCTCTTGTCTCAAATGCCCGGTCCTGTCCCCCGCCCCCAGCTATAGACCAGATTAGCCGAATTGCAAATGCCACGCTCAGGGCAGATAGACCGGCGCGCGATTGCCCTCGGCAAAGCGCCGCAGCACCATGGGGTAAAGCATATGTTCCTGCGCCAGCACCCGCGCCGCGAGGCTGTCTGGCGTATCGCCGGCCAGAACCGGCACCCGCGCCTGTCCCAGAATGGGCCCTTCGTCCAGTTCCGCCGTAACCTCATGCACGGTACAGCCCACCTCCTGCTCGCCTGCCTCCAGCGCGCGGGCATGGGTGTGCAAACCACGGTACTTCGGCAAGAGCGAGGGGTGGATATTGATCATCCGCCCTTGCCAAGGCGTTACGAACCCGGCCGTGAGCACCCGCATGAACCCGGCCAGACAGATGATGTCGATGCCATAGGGCATCAGACGCTCGGTCAACTCGGCCTCGAACGCGGCACGATTGGCCCCGTGGGGGCGGTGATCCACCACCTCTGTGGCAATCCCGCGCGCGGCGGCCCAGGCGATACCTCCCGCATCGGCCCGGTTCGACAGCACCACCGCCGGACGCGCCGGATGGTCGCCGGTCATGCTCGCGACAAGCGCGCGCATGTTCGAACCGCCCCCCGAGAGCAGGATCGCGACCCGCTTGCTCACAAAAGACGGCCCCGATAGGCCACGCCCTTGCCCGCCACCACCTGTCCCAGCCGGCAAACCGTTTCACCGGCCTCGCTCAGCGCCGCGCTCACCGCGTCGGCCTCATCGGCCGCCACCACTGCGATCATCCCGATGCCGGAATTGAAGGTCTTGAGCAATTCCGGCTCTGCCATGTTTCCGGTCTCGGCCAGCCAGCGGAATACGCCCGGCAATGCCCACGCGCCAAGGTCGATCTCCGCCCCCAGCCCCTCGGGCAAGACGCGCGGCAGGTTCTCGGTCAGCCCCCCGCCGGTGATATGCGCCAGGCCGTGGATGCCCCCTGCCCGCAGTGCCGCCAGCACGGGGCGCACATAGAGCCGCGTGGGCGTGAGCAGAACCTCTCCCAGACTGCCCTCGGCCCAGGGGCAGGCATCCTCCCATGTCAGCCCCGACATCTCGACAATCCGCCGCACGAGGGAATAGCCGTTGGAATGCACCCCGTCCGAGGCAAGGCCAAGCAGCACATCGCCCTCAGCCACATGCGCAGGCAGTTCCGTGCCCCGCTCCATGGCCCCCACGGCAAACCCCGCCAGATCGAAATCGCCCTCGGGATACATGCCCGGCATTTCCGCCGTCTCGCCGCCAATGAGCGCACAGCCCGATCCTTCACAGCCCCGCGCGATCCCTTCGATGATCCGCGTCGCCTGCTCCAGCTCCAACTTACCCGTGGCGAAATAGTCGAGGAAAAACAGCGGCTCCGCCCCTTGGCAGATCAGATCATTGACGCACATCGCCACCAGATCGACGCCCACGCCATCGACATGGCCCGTGTCAATCGCGATGCGCAGCTTGGTGCCCACCCCATCGGTCGCCGCCACCAGCACCGGATCGCTGAACCCGGCAGCCTTGAGATCAAAGAGCCCGCCAAAGCCGCCCAGCCCCGACATGACGCCCGAACGGTTGGTCCGCTTGGCCGCGGGTTTAATCCGCTCGACCAGCGCATTGCCCGCGTCAATATCGACGCCTGCATCGGCATAGGTGATCCCGTTCTGTCGCTCGGTCATGGCCTCAAGTCCCCATCGCTAGAATGCGCCACCCGTTAGCCGATTGACCGCCGCTACGCAATCTCAAAGCCTTGACCCCGCCCCGCCCCCGGCTTACCAGTTGCCGCAGGTGGGGCCTGTAGCTCAATTGGTTAGAGCAGAGCGCTCATAACGCTTTGGTTGGGGGTTCGAGTCCCTCCGGGCCTACCAGATCAACGGATTGCTGCCCATGCCTGCCCCCGTTTCCTCGATCCGCAATCTCGGCCCGGCCTCGGACGCAGGCTTTGCGCGCGCCGGCATCCATGACGCCGACAGCCTGCGCGCCATGGGGGCCGATGCCGCCTATGAGGCGCTCTTGCGCAACGGCACGTCCCCGCATTTCATCGGCTACTATGCCCTTGTCATGGGCTTGCAGGGGCGACCCTGGAACGATTGCCAAGGGGCTGAGAAAACAGCCCTCCGCGCCCGGTTCGATGCGATCAAGGCGCGGGTGGCAGGAGAAGGTGACGCGCCTGACGCCGCCATCGAGGCCATCCTGAACCAGATCGGCACAGGCTTGCGCCGCTAGCCCTCAGACCGAGGGCACCGGCAGATTGCCCTTAACCCGCGTCAGGTTGATCCGCTGCCGATCCTCACGCGGCGAAATCCCGAATGCATCGCGGTAATGCCGTACCAGCACCTTGGAACTGGCATAGCCCACCGCTTCGGCGATCTGCGCCATGGTGTCGTTGGAATACATCACGATCTGCCGCGCTGCCTTCATCCGCATGGCACGGAAATAATTGGTCGGGTTCTGCCCTGTCGCCCGCTTGAAGCTGCGCTCCAGATGCCGGGGGGTGATGCCCAGCTCCTCGGCCACCTCCGCCATCGACAAGGGCGCCGACATATGCTGCGCCATCAGGTCAATCGCCTTTGCAACCATCGGTGGCAGATCGGTCGCCCGCGCCCCCTCGCCCAGCACGGGCACCATTTGCTGCACGCCAGCCTTGCGCATCATCGGATGCTGGAACCAACAGGCGACCTCGGTCGCAATGCCCGCGCCAAGTGCTGTCTCCACCATATGCAACGCCAGATCGAAGGCCGCCGCCGCCCCCGATGCGGTCACGCAGCGCGGGTCGATCTCGATCACCTGATCGGACGCGGGCACGCCCGGGAACTCGGCCAGAAACGCCGCCTGATAGCACCAGTGCACCGAGAGCGCGACATCCGCCACCGCCCCGCTGCGCAAGAGCGGGAACACCCCGCCGCTGATCGCGCCCAGCACCGTGCCATGCCGCGCAACGCGCCGCAAATGCGCGGCGGACCGCGTGTCGGCAAACCGGCTTGTCGGGGCAGACAAGAGCAGCAGGTAATCGCAATCGTCAGTCTCGGACAAACGCCGACCGGGTTCAAATCCGATGCCCGCGCTCGACATCACCCGCTCCGCCCCTTCGGCCACCAGGTCCCAGGCGAATGTGCGATGCCCCGAAATCTCATTGGCCGCGCGCAACGGCTCGATCACCGAAGTCAGGCACGACATCGGAAACCCCGGAAAAATCAGGAACCCTATTCGGATCACGCGCTGTGTCATCTCGGTCGACCTCTTGCCTGAACCGCTTGTGCCTCAACGTAACATTTTCCACTTGGGAAAAATTTATGCAATATGGTGAAGACGATAAGTCTGAACAGACATTCTGGCCTTTTCGACGCATTCGCCCTAAAGCTGAGAGGAAAACAATGAGCATCATGGAAGCCGCAAAATTGGTCAAACTGACTCAGGACCCTCACAAGCTGCGCGAAGAGCGCGAGAAAGTGCTTGAAGTCGCGATCGGTCGCGAGGTGCGCGCCTATCGCAAGAAACAGAACATCACCGTCGCCGAACTGTCGAACATGACCGAACTGTCCATCGGCATGCTCTCCAAGATCGAGAACGGCAATACCTCCCCCTCGCTGACCACCTTGCAAACCTTGGCGCGCGCGCTCTCCGTGCCGCTCACCGCCTTCTTCAAGGAATACGAAGAACGCCGCGAGGCCGTGCATACCAAGGCCGGCCAAGGGGTCGAGATCGAGCGCGCCGGCACCCGTGCGGGCCATCAATACAATCTCCTCGGCCATATCGGATCGAACAGCAGCGGCGTCATGGTCGAACCCTATCTCATTGTGCTCAACTCAGAATCCGACACGTTCCAGACCTTTCAGCATGAAGGGATCGAAATGATCTACATGCTCGACGGTGAGGTCGGCTATCGCCACGGCAACGAGACCTATCACCTTACCCCCGGTGACACGCTCTTTTTCGATGCCGACGCCCCGCATGGGCCGGATCAATTGATCCGCTTCCCGATCCGCTACCTGTCGATCATCAGCTATCCGCAAAAGAGCTGAGGTCAGAGGCGAGCGGTTGCTTCCCTTAGCCGCATGCCATGAGGTGCGCGGATCGTCAGGGCGCATCGCGCCCATCGAAACCATGCCCGTCCCGGGCCTGACCCGGGACCTCGTCAAGGCAGCGCAGAGGCGCCAGGCCGCGGCACGGCCCAGCGATACTCCTCACTTCTGCAACGGCGGTTCCGTCTCCAGATCGGGCCAGACACCGGGGCTGGTGGGCAGCCCGTCGTCAAACCGGCTCAGATACTTGATCATCAACGGGCGATTGGCGATAAACCCTTTATACGTCGCCAGTTCCTCGGGCAGATCGCGCACCACTCGGTGCAACCGGCGGCCCCATTTCGGTACGCTCACCACATCCTGAAACGCGATCAGATAGCAGCGGATCGGGAACAGCAGCGCATTCGAGCGCGGCAACCGGAAAAAGGTCTGCAACTCCACCCGCAGATGCTGTTTCGCGCCGATATTCTCGGGCGTCAGCGTGGTCTTTTGCACGCCCCATTTGTGGTAATTCTCGGGGCTGGTGTCCAAGAGCGGATTGACCGTCATGGTCCAGTTCAGCCGCCGCGCCGGTGCGCCCTGCTGCACATTGAGCAGGAATTTCAGCGCGCGCTGGAATATCCCCATCTCATGCGCCAGAGGCACCGGCGCGTGCCACTCAAAGAAGTTCATGCCGATGTCGAAGTCGAGCGACCAATCAGCCTGCGTCGTGACCATCCCGGCATCCATCCACAGCATCTCGTCGCGCTGATCGAGCACGGCGAAATCGCCCTGCGTCTGCCGCGTGATATACTCCAGCGGACCACAAGGCAGCGTGGTCGGATCGAGAAAGGTGAAACTCTGGTCGATCCCCATCGGCTTGTTGATCCACCGCCAGCGGTTGCCATCTCGGTGCAATTCAAAGAGGTCGGGGTAATCCTCGGCCTTGCAGGTCATGATCAGCTCGAGTGTATCCCACCCCGCCAGCGTCATATGCGGCAAGGATTGGCACCGCAGCGGATCATCGGCCAGCACCAGCGCCCGGTCGCGCATTTCCGACAGGTAATGCTCGTCTACATCGAACCGCTTTTCATAGACCGAGCCCTCTGGCCCGCCACGATGCTGCTCCATATTCACCGAATACATATAGCTGTCTTCGTGGAACGGGAACGGGAACCGCTTGATCGCCCAAGGCGAGTTGCGGAACGAGTAATCGTCGCGGAAGGTCTCGTTATTGAACTGAATGGTCATCGCAGATGGCTCCTTACCGGTCCAGAACCAGCGTCTTGCCGATGAAACGGCTGACGCAGGGCATGATTTTCTTGCCGCTGGCATGTTCGGCCTCGTCCAGCCAGTGATCGCGGTGGACGATCTCACCGTCCAACTCGACCACTTCGGTCTCGCATTGCCCGCAGGCACCGCCCCGACAGAGGAAGGGCGCATCGACCCCGGCCCGCTCAATGGCCTCCAGCAGGCTCTCATGCTCGCCCACCTGGATCACCAGGTCGGATTTGCAGAGCCGCACTTCGAACGGCGCGCCGGGTTGAGGGGCGAGGAACTCTTCGGAATGCACCGCCTCATCCGGCCAGCCAAGCGCTGCGGCGCGGGCCTTGACCCATCCGATCATCCCCTTGGGACCGCAGACATAGATATGCGTGCCCAGAGGTTGCCCGCTCAAGAGATCATCGAGCGGGATCACCTGCTCTTGATCGTCATAATAGATATGCGCCTTGTTGGGATACTTGCCCCGCAGCTCATCCGCATAGGATCCAAGCGCCGCACTCCGACAGGCATAATGCAATTCCCAGTTGCCGTTCGATTGCTCCAACTGCGCGATCATCGCCATAAAGGGCGTAATGCCAATCCCGCCGGCAAAGAACACATGCTTGCGCGCCCGCAAATCCAGCGGAAATAGGTTGACCGGATAGGTGATGGTCATCGCATCGCCCGGTTTCACATGGCGATGCATATAGAGCGATCCACCCCGCCCTTCGTCATCGCGCCGCACGGAAATGGCATAGAGCGAGCGATCACCGGGGTCCGACATCAACGAATAGGGGTTGAGCCGCGTGCGCCCGTCGTCGTGCATTTCCACGACCGTATGCGCACCCGCCGAAAACGGCGGAAACTCCGCCCCATCCGGGCGGCGGAATTCGAACCGCGTCACCAATTCATTCACCGGCACAACGGCAGCCACAACCACCTCGATCTTTTCAGCCCCGGCGCGGGCCTTCTGGGGGGCGGCGCTCATGAATATATCTCCTTCGCAGGGGGGACATTTCCGGGGTCCTCCGCGTCGATGCAAACCCCCTGAAACGCCGCCAGACGGCGCGAATAGTGGTCACGCACGAATAGGTTCAGGCCGCAATGCGAACAGACAAAGGGATCGGTGGTCACATCCTCGGTGATCCCCTTGCAATGCACGCATTGCATCCGACGCGCAGTCGAACCGCGATGCTCGGTCTGGATTGCGCTATGCGGAATGCCCGCGCTCACCGCCTCGTTCATCGCCTGCCCCATCAGCCCTTCGGTCCCCGCAAGATAGACCTGCAACCCCATATGGGCATCTGACAGCACCCGCCGCAGCCGCTGCACCGAGGCCGCATAACTCGGCCCGATATAGAGCTGCGCCGGACCCGCCGCGCGCAGCTTCTCCACATAGGTCTCGCCCGTCCCCTTGGGGATATAGAGGATATGCGCCTTGGCCATCAGACCCGCATCCTGCGCGGCCAGATCCAACAGCGCCTCGGCCCCCTCGGCATCGGCGATCATCAGATGCGCCTTGCCCGGTCGCGGGGCCAATGTGCCATAGACCGGGCGGCTGGCGATACTCTCCGGAAACTGGAATTTCGACATCTTCGCGTCTGCTCCCTTTCGCGTCATTAGGGCCAAAGGCCCGAAGGCCAAGGGTTACCCCTTGGCCGCCCGGATCAGTTTGTCCTTGTCATAGAATGGCATCTCTTCTGCCACGCAAGCGACCTCGGTGCCATCCGCATAGCGCACGCTCATCTTGGTGCCCGGCACCGCGCAGTCAACCGGCATCCGCGCGATGCCGACGTTATAGCCGTTGAGGTTGGAATTCAGACCAAAGGTCACGACGCCCACGACCTCGCCATCCTTGAGCAGCGGCGCGCCCATGTCGGCCGCGCGCTTGCCCTCAAGCCGCACGCCGTAGATCTTGAACCGTTCCTTGCCCTTGAGCGCATAGTGGTTCTCCGAGCCGCGGAACCCGGTCTTGCCAGGCGACACCGTGAAATCCAGGCCCAATTCCCACAGCGTATCGCCGCACAGATCGTCCTTGAAAGGGAAGGTTTCGGAATTGTCGCCGGGATAGAACAGCAGATAGCTTTCGGTGCGCAAGAGATCGAGCGTCGAGAACTGCACCGGCACGATGCCCATGTCCTTGCCGTCTTCCAGGATGCGATCCCAGATCTGGATCGCATGGCGCCCCTGACAGAAAATCTCGTAGCCGCGCTCGCCGGTATATCCGGTACGAGAGATCATCACCGGCAAATCAAAGAGCTTGGTTTGCAGAATGCCGAAATAGGCAAGGTTACGAATCCCCGGCACGTGCTTTTCGAGGAAATCCACGGCCACCGGCCCTTGCAGCGACATGTCATGCAGATCGTCATCAAAGATCATCGCGACATTCTTGCCATAGGCGGCCATCGCCAGCGATTCGTGCCCGGTGCCGGTGCCATGCACCACCATCCAGTGATTGACCGAGAGGCGGTAGATCACGCAATCGTCGATGAACTTGCCCGCGTCATTCAGCATACAGGCATAGACGGCGCGGCCCGGCATGATCTTGTCCACATTGCGCGTGGTGGCGCGGTCGATCACGGCGGCGGCATGCGGCCCAACAAGGTGAATTTTCTTCAGACCCGATACATCCATCAGTCCTGCCTTGGTGCGGACCGCCAGATAATCCGCCTCGGCGCGCTCGTCGGTATGGTCATAGAACCATGCCGTGCCCATGCCATTCCAGTCGGTCAACTCGCCGCCGATCTCGGTATGGCGCGGTGCGAGGGCAGAAGTTCTGTAGATAATGGCCATGTAAGCCTCCCTGTCGGTGTTATGTTTGACGATATTCAGACGCAGATCGCAGCAAAAATCAATACTTTCATGCAGATTTTTTTCCTGATGGGAATATCGCCATTCCTCCCGCCCGAAATCCGGGCAGCAACAGAAATGATCACCGTTTCGATTCAAATTTCTTGACAGGCAGGAAAATCTTTGCCCCCCTTAGAAGAAAAAGTTTTTACCACCAATAAAACAACACAGCACAACAGGGAGAGTGCGATGAACGGCAACCTTGATGCGTTGACGACCATATTCACCGAATTTTACTATTGGGTGACGGTCGTCTTCATGTTTCTGATCCATGTCGGCTTTTGCATGTACGAGGTGGGCGCCAGCCGCCGCCGCAACCACATGCACACGCTGATGAAAAACGTGATGGTGATTCCCCTTGTCACCGTGACCTTCTTCTTCTTCGGTTGGTGGATCTATTGGGCCTTCCCAATGTTCCCCTTCTTTGGCGGACTCAATCATGAATTGGGCGATGCCAACCTGCCGTGGTCCCCGACCATGGGCACCAATCTTGGCGACCGCATCACCGGCGTGTTCTGGGCGGCGTTCCTGCTCTTCTCGTGGACGGCAGCCTCGATCGTTTCAGGCTCGGTGATCGAGCGGATTCGCTCCTCGGCCCTCTGGGTTCATGCGGTGCTGATCGGATCGGTCTGGTGGATCATCGACGCCGCCTGGGGCTGGCACTATGACGGCTGGATGGTCAAATATCTGGGGTACCATGACGCCTATGCGTCGGGCGTGATCCATGCCATCGCGGGTGGATATGCGCTCGGCGTGATCATGGTTCTGGGGCCGCGGATCGGCAAATTCGCTGCTGACGGCTCCCCGCGGGACATCCCGCCGCATAACCCTTGGATGCTCACCATCGGGATTTTCCTGATCTATACCGGCTTCTGGGGCTTTTATGCCGCCTGCAACGTGCCGCTGATCGCGCCCGAAGTCATTGGCGGCCAGATCACCGGCACCACCTGGACGGCCACAAACATCTATCTCGCGCCCACCTCGTTGTCGGCCATCACCTTCAACTTCCTGATGTCGCTCTCGGGCGGTCTCATGGCGGCCTATGTCGTGTCCAAGGGCGATGCCTTCTGGACCTTCTCCGGCGGTCTTGCCGGGGTGATCACCGCTTCGGCGGGCAATGACCTCTACCATCCGATTCAGGCCATGCTGGTCGGCGCGGTCGGTGTCGTGATCGTCTACAAACTCCACTACTGGGTCGAGCGCCGCTTCAAGCTGGATGATGCCGTGGGTGCAGTCGCTGTGCATGGCTATTCCGGTGTGGTCGGCCTCATCATCGCAGGCTTCCTGCTCTGGGGCGCGCCCTCCTCACCCTTTGAAGGCTACGCCACTGTCAACCCGCTGGGTCAGGCCCTCGGCGCGGTGATCATGTTCTTCGTTCTGGGCTTCCTGCCCGCCTTCATCGTGGCCAAGATGCAGGCCGCCGCTGGCGTGCTGCGCATCCCGGTCGAGGTGGAATTGCAGGGTCTCGATTACGCAGAACACCATGCCTACGAGGATGCCATCGTTCAGGTCATCGAGGCCGACAAGGCCTTTCTCTCGGCCAAAACAACCCCCGCAGAATAAGGAAAAGGCACATGTCTACAATCGGATACGAATCCTGGGCCGTTGATCTGGCCGAAGTCGGCGCCGTCTATCCCTTCCAAGGCTGGGAAATGGCCATGACCGTGGTCGGTGTGATCTTCTGGCTCGCGTGGCACCGCATCCAGTTCGTCCGCGAGGGCGAGCATCTGGAACAGGCGCGCCGGATGGGCGATCCCGAAAAGGTGCGCAAGCATCTCGAACGCTACTGATCCTGCCGTGATTTGCGCGGGTCTTACAAACCCGCGCAAATTACCCTTAGGAAACTTTTATTCATTTCAGTTGCAGCGCCTTCAGCCCGATGCTAGCCTCGGACTCAGGCAGCCCCTCGGGGCAGAATCACCAAAGTGGAGCAAACGCGAATGTGCGGGATTGTCGGACTTTTCCTGAAAGACAAAGCACTTGAACCCCAGCTTGGCAGCTTGCTGACCGATATGCTGATCACCATGACCGACCGTGGCCCCGACAGTGCCGGGATCGCCATCTACGGCGCACCACAGGCGGGCCACGCCAAACTGACCATCCAGTCAGATAACGCCGCCCAGGATTTCGACGGTCTGGCCGAGCGCCTGTCGTCCGAGCTCGGCGCGCCCGTCACCCTCACCCGCAAGGATACCCATGCGGTGCTGGATTTCCCCGCCGACAAGGCCACCGAGACCCGCGCCGCACTTGAGAGCATCGCCCCCGGCGTGCGCGTCATGTCCGCAGGCGAGAGCCTCGAGATCTACAAGGAAGTGGGCCTGCCCAAGGACGTCGCCGCCCGTTTCGACATCTCGGCGATGCACGGCACCCATGGCATCGGACATACCCGCATGGCCACCGAATCGGCCGTGACCACCATGGGCGCGCACCCGTTCAACACAGGTGCCGATCAGTGTCTCGTGCACAACGGCTCGCTCTCCAACCACAACTCGCTGCGCCGCAAACTGCTGCGCGAGGGCGTGCGGATCGAGACCCAGAACGACACCGAAGTGGCCGCCGCCTATCTCACGTGGAAAATGCGCGAAGGTGCCACCCTGGGCGAGGCGCTCGAAAGCTCGCTTGTTGATCTCGACGGTTTCTTCACCTTCGTGGTTGGCACCGAGGATGGCTTTGGCGTCGTGCGCGATCCCATCGCCTGCAAACCCGCCGTCATGGCCGAAACCGATCAATACGTGGCCTTCGGCAGCGAATACCGCGCCCTCGTCAACCTGCCGGGCATCGAACAGGCCCGCGTCTGGGAACCCGAGCCCGCAACCGTCTATTTCTGGAAGCACTGATATGCAGACATTTGACCTCGCCGCCGAAGGGCTGCGCAGCCTCAATGCCACCCTTCAGGCACAGGCTAATGAGACCAACCAAACCGGTTGGGACATCATCAATCCGCGCGGCAGCCATGCCATCGCCGTTGGACTCGACGCGCCCATCGAGGTGCATGTCATGGGCTCGACCGGCTATTACTGCGCGGGCATGAACAAACAGGCCACCGTGCATGTGCATGGCTCCGCAGGTCCGGGCGTGGCCGAGAACATGATGAGCGGCACCGTGGTCGTCGAAGGCGACGCCAGCCAATACGCCGGGGCCACCGGCAATGGCGGCACGCTCATCATCAAGGGCAACGCCTCGTCGCGCTGCGGCATCTCGATGAAGGGCATCGACATCATCGTGCATGGCAATATCGGCCATATGTCTGCCTTCATGGCGCAATCGGGCAACCTTGTTGTCTGTGGCGATGCTGGCGACGCTTTGGGTGACAGCCTCTACGAGGCGCGGCTTTTCGTGCGCGGCAGCGTGAAGTCCCTCGGTGCCGATTGCATCGAAAAGGAAATGCGCCCCGAACATCTGGAACTCCTTGCCGAATTGCTCGAACGTGGCGGCTGCGACGCAAAGCCCGAAGAGTTCAAGCGCTACGGCTCGGCACGCCAGCTTTACAACTTCAAACCTGACAACGCATACTGAGGGCTCAGACCATGAAAGACGAGACCCACGGCGCTCCGCGCACACAGCCGATCCAGTCGGCGACATTTACACAGTCGATCAACGCGGAAATTCGCCGCGCAGCGGCCACCGGCATCTATGACATTCGCGGCGGCGGGGCCAAACGCAAGGTGCCGCATTTCGACGACCTGCTGTTTCTGGGCGCGTCGATCTCGCGCTACCCGCTCGAAGGCTACCGCGAGCGCTGCGACACCTCGGTGACGCTGGGCACCCGGTTTGCCAAGAACCCGATCCAGCTCGACATCCCGATCACCATCGCGGGCATGAGCTTTGGCGCGCTCTCTGGCCCCGCCAAAGAGGCTCTGGGGCGCGGTGCCACGCTGGCGGGCACCTCGACCACGACCGGTGACGGCGGCATGACCCCCGAGGAACGCGGCCATTCCAAGAAACTGGTCTATCAATACCTGCCCTCGCGCTATGGCATGAATCCTGATGACCTGCGCCGCGCCGATGCGATCGAAGTGGTCGTCGGCCAAGGGGCCAAGCCCGGCGGCGGCGGTATGCTTCTGGGTCAGAAAATCTCGGACCGCGTGGCGCAGATGCGCAACCTGCCCAAGGGCATCGACCAGCGTTCGGCCTGCCGTCACCCCGACTGGACCGGCCCCGACGATCTGGAAATCAAGCTGCTGGAACTGCGCGAGATCACCGGCTGGCGGGTTCCGATCTATATCAAGGTCGGCGGCGCACGCCCCTATTTCGACACCACGCTGGCCGTCAAGGCCGGGGCCGATGTGGTCGTGCTCGACGGGATGCAGGGCGGCACGGCCGCGACACAGGACGTGTTCATCGAACACGTGGGCCAACCCATCCTCGCCTGTATCCGCGAAGCAGTGCGCGCGCTCCAGGATCTCGGCATGCACCGCGAAGTGCAACTCATTGTCTCGGGCGGCATCCGCACCGGGGCGGACGTGGCCAAATGCATGGCGCTTGGCGCGGATGCTGTGGCCATCGGTACGGCGGCCCTGATCGCCCTTGGCGATAACGATCCCAAGTGGGAATCCGAGTATAACAAGCTTGGCACCACCGCGGGCGCCTATGACGACTGGCACGAGGGCAAGGACCCCGCGGGCATCACCACCCAGGACCCCGAGCTGATGAAGCGGTTTGACCCCATCGAAGGGGGGCGTCGCCTCAACAACTACCTCAAGGTGATGACACTCGAAGCGCAGACCATCGCGCGCGCCTGCGGCAAGAGCCACCTGCACAATCTCGAACCAGAGGATCTCTGCGCCGTGACGATGGAGGCCGCCGCAATGGCCAAGGTGCCGCTTGCCGGAACCGATTGGTGGCCCGGCAAACCCGGCACCAGCTTCTGATCCCCGATCCGGCGTGGCCTCTTGGGCCACGCCCTCCACTATCCGATAACACATGAACAACAGGGACCGAAAAAATGACCAGTGATCTGGCGAAATTTGCCAAGGACAAGGGCGTAAAATACTTCATGATTTCCTACACCGACCTGTTCGGTGGACAGCGCGCCAAGCTGGTGCCGGCAGAGGCGATTGCCGACATGCAAGAGGACGGCGCCGGTTTCGCGGGCTTTGCCACCTGGCTGGACCTCACGCCCGCGCATCCCGACATGCTGGCGGTGCCCGATCCCGCCTCGGTGATCCAGCTGCCTTGGCAGCGCGATGTCGCTTGGGTCGCCGCCAATTGCGTCATGGATGGCCAGGATCTGGCTCAGGCCCCGCGCAACGTGCTGCGCCGCCTGATCGGCGAGGCCGCCGCCGAAGGGATGCATGTCAAGACCGGCATCGAGGCCGAGTTCTTCCTGCTGACCCCCGAGGGCGATCAGATCAGCGATCCCCATGACACCAGCGGCAAGCCCTGCTATGACCAGCAGGCCGTGATGCGCCGCTATGATGTCGTGCGAGAGATTTGCGACTATATGCTGGAACTGGGCTGGAAGCCCTATCAGAATGACCACGAGGATGCGAATGGCCAGTTCGAAATGAACTGGGAATATGACGACGCGCTGGCCACCGCAGACAAACATTCCTTCTTCAAGTTCATGACCAAATCGGTCGCGGAAAAGCACGGATTCCGCGCCACCTTCATGCCCAAACCGATCGAAGGCCTGACCGGCAACGGCTGTCACGCGCATATTTCGGTCTGGGATGGCCCCGGTGCCAAGGCCAAGACCAACGTCTTTGCCGGCAAGGGCGAGGGTCAGACCGGCGAAGTTGGCCTGTCTGAGCGCGGCAAGCATTTCTTGGGCGGCATCATGAAGCATGCAAGCGCGCTTGCAGCCATCACCAACCCGACCGTCAACAGCTACAAGCGCATCAACGCGCCCCGCACCATCTCGGGGGCCACATGGGCGCCCAATTCGGTGACATGGACCGGCAACAACCGCACCCATATGGTGCGCGTCCCCGGCCCCGGCCGGTTCGAGCTGCGCCTGCCCGATGGCGCGGTCAACCCCTATCTCCTGCAGGCCGTGATCATCGCTGCGGGTCTCTCGGGCATCCGCTCCAAGGCCGATCCGGGCAAGCGTCACGACATCGACATGTATGCCGAGGGCCACAAGGTGCGCGGCGCGCCCAAGCTGCCGCTCAACATGCTCGACGCGCTGCGCGAATACGACAAGGACAAGGAACTCAAGGCCACGATGGGCGATGATTTCTCTGCCGCCTATCTCAAGCTGAAACGGCAGGAATGGAATTCCTTTGTCAGCCATTTCACCAAATGGGAACGCGACAACACGCTCGACATCTGAGGGCGCGTTACATTGGACAACAGGCCCGTGCGAGAGATCGCGCGGGCTTTTCGTTTGAGTTGCATGCGCGCGAACTACACAATTGGGGTGTACACGTATAGTCTGTTCCCGCGCGGAACAAGGCGCGAAGCGCCGCCGCGCGGATCGCTGGGCCGTCCCGCGGCCTAGCGATTTCGAGAGGGATTGCTAGGCTATGAGGTTAGACAGACGTTGCTGGCATAAATTGCCATACGGCACCGTTGCTTCGCTAGTCCCCGGCCCAGCGACCGCGCAGCGCCCTCAGCCCCCCGACACCGGGCACCCCTGCCCCGTCCGGTCCGCCTCGACGCGCCAATCCGGCACCTCGTTGATCAGCATATGCGCCGCCCGGTTCAACACCGCGCGAAACCGATCCACCACCGGCCCCTCCATCCCCTCGGCGCGCAGGGCCGCGTCGAATGTCTCGAGCCACATGGTCACATCCGCCTGCCGGATGGGCACATGCGCATGGATCTCGCGCAGGTCCATATGCCCGAACCGCTCGCGATAATAGGCGCGCCCGCCCAGAAACCCGGACAGGAATTCAAACTGCGTCTGGCGCGTATGCTCCAGCCCATGACCGCGAAAATGCAGCCGGTGCAGCGGATAGACCGCGGGGTCCCCTTCCATCCGGTCGTAGAACGTCCGAACCAGGTCCCGCAGCCGTTCTTCGCCGCCCATATCTTCAAGTGCCGTGCTCATACCCGCCAGTCTTTCAGCCGGACGAGCCCCTCGCCTTGACGCAAGTCAAGAGCGCGGGCGCGTCTTTTGCGGATCGTAATGGGCAAAGGGCACGATCGTCGCGGGCAAGCGTTTTTGCTGGCCATCGAGCTTGCCGATCTCAACGGCTGTGCCCACCGCATGATGCGCCACATCGACCCGCGCCAGCGCGATATTCTTGCCCAAGAGCGGCGAGCGCATCGAGGATGTCACCTCACCGATCTGCGCGCGCCCGATATGGACACAGTCGCCATGGCCCACCGCCACGTTGCTGTCGATGTCGAGGCCGACCAATACCCGCGCCGGATGCTCCTTGCGCCGGATGAGCGCCTCTCGCCCGATGAAATCATCCGGCTTCGACTTCAACGGCACGGTAAACCCGATGCCCGCCTCAAACGGATCGGTCTGATCGCTGAAATCATAGCCCGCAAAGATCAGCCCCGCCTCGATCCGCACCATATCCAGTGCCTCAAGGCCCATGGGCGTCAGCCCATGATCCTTGCCCGCCGCCCAGACCGCATCAAAGACTTCGACCGCATGTTTGGGGTGACAGAAAATCTCATAGCCCAACTCGCCCGTATAACCGGTGCGCGACACCACCACGGGAATCCCGTCGTGATCGCCGATGCGCGCGGGCGTGAACCGGAACCATCCCAGCTCTTCAAACTTGGGCTGATGCGGCGCGGTCCAGATCACCTTTTTCAGCAGATCGCGGCTCTCCGGCCCCTGCACGGCGATATTGTGCTGCATATCGGTCGAGGACCGCACCAGCACCTTCAGCCCCAGTTCCTGCGCCTTCTCGCGCAGCCATTCGCCGCCGTAATCACTGCCGCCGATCCAGCGGAAATTGTCCTGCCCAAGGCGGAACACCGTGCCGTCGTCGATCATGCCGCCATGCGGATAGCACATCGCGGTATAGACCACGCCGCCCACCGGCAGTTTCTTGATGTCGCGGGTAAAGACATATTGGCAGAGCGCCTCGCTATCCGGCCCGGTGATCTCGAACTTGCGCAGCGCGCTCAGGTCCAGCACCACGGATTTCTGGCGGCAGGCGTGATATTCGGCAATCGGCCCCGCGCTCGACATGGCGCTGGCCAGCCAGAAACCGTTATACTCGATGAAATTCTCGGTAAACCGCGCGAAACACGGGTGAAATCCTGTCTGTTTGGTCATCTTTGGCTCCGCGTCGGGGGTGGGCCGATAGGCCACCGATCTTTGAAAGGTTTCCTTGCCGCTATAGGTGCGAACGTGAATATCCGTGGGGTTCCAGCCATTTGCGGCGGTGGTGTCATCCGGACAGGCCGAACTCACACAGACCAGATCCGTCAAGGCGCGCAGCAGCACATAGTCGCCCGGCCGCGTCCAGGGCTCGTCGGTATACATCACCCCATGCGCATCAATGCCGGTGTTGAAGAAGAAATTGATCGCCATCCAGCCCGCGCGCCCCGTCACCCCATGCGGGGCAAGGGCGGCGTTGAAATTGTCGGAACAGTTCACATGCCCCGGATAGCCGATGTCGTCATAGTATTTCGCGGCACAGGCCAGCGCAAAGGCATCGTGCCGCCCGACCGTATCCTGCACCACCTCGACCAGCGGCAGCATATCCTGATCATAGTATTTCGCATGCAGACCGGGCATCGGATAGGCATGACCCATCAGCGTGCGCGTCGTGGTCACATCCAGCGCATGCTCGACCCCCTTGTCCAGCTTGCGCGCGGCGAAACACTGGAAATCCGTGCATTGCCGCCCGTCCACGTCGAGGATCTGGATATAATCCCCCGCCTTGACGAAATAGGACTCGGCCGTCGCCGAATGGACGCGCAAATCCGTCACCGGATCGGCCAGCGGATCGGGCAATTCGAACCGCGCGGCGGATTTGAGCGTGGCACGCGTCACCCAGACCGTGAACGGCGTCGCGGTATCCTGCGCCGTGAAATCCATGATGCCCCCCCGGCGCGGCAACCACCGCCACCCCGTCGCGCTGCACGGTGAATTCCGCCTCGTCCCCCGCCGGGCTGCCCGAATCGAACACATCCACCGACCGCGCCCGCGCCAGATCAATCCCTCGCGCCTCCAGCCCCATGCGCAATCCGCGCAACGAGGTCTCTGACCCTGACAAGAGCGCCCTGAGCCCCGTCGCCTCGCCCGTGCCCGCTTCACCCAGAATGCCCGGATCAATCGCCCCGTCCGGCCGCGCCGTCACGATCTCGCAGCGTTGCCCGCCTTCGGTATTCACCACCCGCAAGCGATCTCCCGCCTCGACGCGAATGAGGATTGCGCCCGCGCCTTCGACCACATAGCGTTCGGTTCCGGGCGGCAGGGAAAACACCCGCGGCTCGACAATCACACTGGGCCGGGGCGGCCCGGCCTTGACCTCGGGATAGCGCATTTCCAACACTGCGGACCTCCTCTTTCCCTGCAAGATATTTGCATAAGCGGAATATTTATTTAACAATAAGAATATCGCAACCCTTCCCCGCCAGCAACATCAAACCCGAACCAAGCCCGGAATTCTCGGCACAGACCACTGGAGAAAACCCCGCATGACCGCTCTCATCCTTGGCCTTGTCGCGGCACTCGCCTGGGGCACCCATGATGTCTGCGTCCGCTACGTCAGCCAGAATAACGGGATTTTCGCGCCGCTGGTGTGGGTTCTTGCGTTTGGGCTCATGATCGTGACCCCGATCAGCGCCTATGCGGGGCTTCACGCGCCCCAAGGCGGCGACATCGGCCTTGCTGTGCTCGCGGGCGTCTTTTTTGGCATCGGCGGCACGGCGCTCTACCGCGCCTTTTCGATCGGTCCAGTCCGGCTCGTGGCACCGGTGATCGGGGCCTATCCGATTCTCTCGGTCGGCTGGGCCAGCCTCAATGGCGCGCCCACCACGCCGCTCGAATGGATCATGGTCGGTCTCATCATCTGCGGCGTGGCCTATATCGCCCAGAGCGATGCAGGCCATGACACGGCCGAGGCCCCGGCCAGCCCCCTGCCCGCCATCGGCTGGTCGCTGCTCGCCGCCGCGGGCTTTGCGCTCACCTTCGCTATCGGGCATCAGGCCACAGCGACGGGCGGCGAATTGCTGCTCCTGGCTCCCACGCGCGCTGCCGCTCTGGCGGTGGTGCTGGGCTTTGCTCTGGCCCTGCGCGCGCCCCTTGCGCTCAGCCGCCGTCACGCGCCGCTTCTGCTGTTGATGGGCACGCTCGACGCGCTGGCCATCGGCTGCGTGATCGGCGCGGGCCAGACCGCGCGCCCCGAATTCGCCGCCATCGGCGCCTCGACCTTTGGCGTGATCACCGTGCTCTTTGCCGCGATTTTCCTTCGTGAACGCCTGCGCGGCACGCAATGGCTGGCGGTGCTGGGCGTCTTTACCGCCATCGGCATCCTGGGCGGCGGGCACTAGGGCGTGTCGCGCCTCATCGAACCCGCACCCGTCCCGGACTTGAGCCGGGACCTCGCCGAGGCCCCGCCTTTCATCGTTCTTCAAATACTCAAAAAATCTCAGCCCTCGGCAATCAGGAGCGCCGCCGCCAGAAACTTGCGCCCGTCATCGAACACCGGCGGCTTTTCCCCCCGCCAGCGCGCACAGATCGGCCGCTCGGGTCGCGCCCCGACCAGTAGCCGCCTGAGGGCCTGATCGCTCTCGGCGGCAATGGCGCGATAGCGCTTGCGCATGTTGTCGTGGAACGTGTCGCGGTGCAGCGCCTCCATCCGCAGATGAAAGAGCGACGAGCGGCTGCGCGGCTTGAACACGATCCCGCCCACAACCTCGGGCGCGCGCCGCCAGAGGCTCAAGGCCTGCTTTTGCAAGGCTTCCGCCCGCGCGCCCTGCCCGGCATCGCGCGCCAGAACCGCAAGATTGGCAAGGCTGGTGGCCCGCCGCATATCCTGCGCGCCGAAAAACAGCCGTGCCACCCATCCCGCGCGCCGCAGCGCACGCGCGGCCCCTGCCCGGTCGCCCGCCACATAGGCCGCACAGCCCGCCTCAGTCAGACGTTCCCAGACCAGATCGGCCCGCGACCACCCGGCTTCGCGCGCAACCCGCATTTCGGTGTCGCCGCGATCAAAGCCCCAGATACGCGGCGCGAACATGTTCATTTCCACGTAGCTCATGGGCAGGCCCCTCCATTGCGGTGTTCCCGGTTTCCAAGACATAGGCATGATGCGCCAGTTCCAGCGCCAGTTCGGCATTCTGCTCCACCAGCACCACCGACAGGCCCTGCGCGTTGATCTCCTCGATGATCCGCGCGATTTCCTCGACGATCACTGGCGCGAGCCCCATTGAAGGCTCGTCCATCAGCAAAAGGCGCGGCTTGGACATCAGCGCGCGGCCAATCGCCAACATCTGTTGCTCGCCGCCCGACATGGTCTGCGCCCGTTGCACGCGCCGTTCCCGCAGGCGCGGGAAACGATCATAGACCTGCTCCAGATCGCGCTCGATCTCGGGCTTGTCGCGCCGCAGAAACGCGCCGGTGCGCAGATTCTCCTCGACCGTCATATCCTTGAAGATGCGCCGCCCCTCGGGCACATGCGCGATGCCATGGGCCACCACCTTGTGCGCGGGCAGATGATCAATCCGCTGGCCCTCGAACAGGATCTCCCCCGCCGAAATCGGAATCATTCCCGACATCGCGCGCAGCGTCGTGGTCTTGCCCGCGCCATTGCCACCGATGATCGTGACGATCTTGCCCTCGGGCACGGCAATGGAAATGTCGCGGATCGCGTTGATCTTGCCATAGTTCACGGCAATCTTGCGCATCTCAAGCAACATGGCGTGCGCCTCCCAGATAGGCCTCGATCACCGCCGGGTGATGCCGGATTTCCGCCGGTCCCCCTTCGGCCAGGAACTTGCCGAAACTCATGCAGGTGATGGTATCACAGAGACCCATGATCGCCTGCATGTCATGCTCGACCAAGAGGATCGTGATCCCATCCGCCTTGAGGCGGCGCATCAGCTCCATCATCTGCCGGGTTTCCTCGGGATTCATGCCGGTGAATGGCTCATCCAGCAGCATCACATCGGGATGGCTGGCATAGGCCACCGCCAACCCGAGCGCGCGCTGGTGCCCGTGCGACAGATCACCCGCCCGTTCGTCCAGCAGATCTTCCAGCCCGAAGAATTCCAGTGCCTCGCGTGCCCGCGCCTCGGCCCCGCGCCGGTCCTCACGGTCCCAGCCGATGATCGCGGCAAAGATATTGGGCCGGAAGGGCATATGCGTGCCCACCAGCGCGTTTTCCAACACCGTCAATTCGGCAAAGAGTGTCGAGTGCTGGAATGTCCGCACCACACCGCGCCGCGCCACCTCATGCATGGCAAGGCCGGATATATCCTCGCCCCTGAGCAGGATTTGACCAGACGTCGGCGTATAGAACCCCGAGATCATGTTGAACGTCGTGGTCTTGCCCGCGCCATTCGGCCCGATCAGCCCATGGATGCTGCCATGCGCCACCTTGAAGGACAGCCCATCGACCGCCATCAGCCCGCCAAACCGCATGGTCAGGTTCCGCATTTCGAGAAAATCGGTCATGCTTCGGCCTTTCTGTCGGATTTTGCGGCGGATTTGCGCGGAATAAACTTCTGAACAATGCTCTCCAACCCATTGGGAAGAAAGAGAATAGACAGGATCATGATGGCTCCGTAAAAGAGGGGCCGCGCCTGCTCGAAGCCCATCCCGCGCAGCACGATCTCATTAATCACCGTCAAGAGAACACAGCCCAGAATTGGCCCGTAAAACGTCGTCGTGCCCCCCACGATGGCCCATGTCAGCACGAACACCATCACCTCGATGTCAAAGGAATTGGGGTTCACCGTGCCCACGTAATGCGCCTGCAACGCCCCTGCGATCCCGGCAAAGCCCGAGGCGATGGCAAAGGCCAAGGTGCGATAGGCCCGCAGATTGACACCTGACGCCTGCGCCAGCTTGTCCTGCCAATGCACCGCATGAAAGGTCAGGCCCACCGGAGATTTCTCGATCCGCCACAGCACCCAGAGACAAAAGGCGACGATGGCCCCGGCGAAATAGTAGTAGGACACCGGCTCGAAGAAATCGAAACTGTAAAAGCCAATGGAAAAGTCCGGCATCGGATCAATCCCCGAAATCCCCCGGACGCCGCCAAAGGGCTCGCGGAACCGCTTCCAGATCAGGCGGATGATCTCACCCGCCGCGAAGGATCCGATCAGGAAATAAAACCCCTTCATCCGAAAGAGAGGAAAGGACAACAGCACCGCCAAGAGCGCCGCCGCAACGCCGCCGAGGATCATGCCAAGCGGCACCGGCACGCCGAGGTTTTTCGTCATCAAAGCCGAGGCATAGGCCCCCACCCCCATGATCACCACATGGCCCAGCGACCATTCGCCGGTCAAAGTGAGCAGGCGGTAGGACATGACCAACAGGATATTGATCACCATAAAGACCAGAATTTCCTGTTGCGAGAAACTCAGCCCATGCGGCAACGCGATCAGCGCCGCAGCACCCAATAGGAACATCATTGGCTTAAGCACGATCCGCACTCCCGAACAGACCCGTGGGCTTGACGATCAGCACCACCAGCATCAGCATCAGACCCACAATATCGGCCAACACCCCATCCGAGAATGTGGTGACGAACGTGTGGACAAAGGCATAGACCACCGAGGCGATGATTGCCCCCTCCAGCGATCCGACCCCGCCCACGATGATGACGATAAAGGCCGTGACAATCACCGAATGGCCCATATGCGGGTTGACCGACACCAGCGGCGCGGTCAGCGCCCCCGCCACACCCGCCAATGCGGCACCGATGAACATGGCGATCCGCGCCGTCTGGGTGATCGAAATCCCCTGCAAGGCCGCCGCTTCCGGATCTTGCGCCGAGGCGCGCAGCGCCCAGCCAAACCGCGTCCGCTTGAGGAAATACCACAGCGCGCTCAACAAAACGACCGCCGCGACGATCACATAGATACGTGCCACCGGCAGACCCACCTTGTCAGAGATACGCCAAACCTCTTGCGTAACAGGGGGGATATGCTCCATCCGCACGCCAAATCCCATCACCGCCAGGGATTGCAGGATCATCAGAAAGCCGATCGAGGCCACCAAACCGCCCAAAGGATTGCCCTTGAGCGGTCGAAACAGCCCTCGCTCCATCACCAGGCCCAAAACGCCCACAAAGACCATGCCAATCGGCACCGCCACAAAGAACGGCAGATGCATGTCGGCATAGAGGGCGACCACCGCATAGGCCCCGGCCATGAACAATTCGCCATGGGCGAAATTGATCACGCCCATCACGCCAAAGATCAGCACGAGGCCAACCGCGACCAAAGAAATATAGCTTGCTGCATAGACGGCGTTCAGGCCGGTCTGCGCCAGGAGTTCCATCATCGGAATGCTCGAATTTTAGAGAGAAAGGATAACAGCGCCCGCCAACCGGGCGCTGTCTTGGGACTGGGTCAGCCGCGCTGATCCCACATTTGACCATAGGCCTGCATATGCTTGATCAAGAGATCGCCATGCCGGTTATACCAGTCGGGGATCGAGCGGAATTCCTTGATCACGGCCTTGCCATCCTCGATGGCCACCACCGGCCAATCGCCCACCAGCGCGTTGTCGATGCCGAAGAGCTCGTTGCCCCACCATTCCGCCTCTCCAAAGGCGTGATTGCCGGGGCCATCCTTCATTGCAGCGAGCACCGCCTCGGGATCGGCGGAACCGGCTTTCTCGGCCGCAACCTTCCACAGATCCATGATCGAGGCATATTCCCAGCTGACCGCGCCCCACTGACCGGGATGCCGCTTGTTGTATTCGGCATAGAACCCGTTGGGGTCCTGGAAATTGACATTCTCGGCATTCAGCGCCGGATCGTCGAAATCCGGGAATTGGAAGATGAACCCTTCCATGAATTCCTTGGAGGTCTTCGCGATCATCTGGTCATAGAAATCCGCCGTGCAGCTGATGATCTGACCCTTGAAATTCTGCTGGAAAAGCTGCTCGGCAATCGGGTGCACATAATCCGAATAGCAGGTGTCCAGACAGATGATGTCGGGGTT
The DNA here is from genome assembly GCF_000768555.3 of Roseovarius mucosus DSM 17069. Lineage (GTDB taxonomy): Bacteria > Pseudomonadota > Alphaproteobacteria > Rhodobacterales > Rhodobacteraceae > Roseovarius > Roseovarius mucosus. The sequence continues at coordinate 21,195 of NZ_KN293983.1, read as the reverse complement.
CTTGGCCATCAACCGTGTCACCACCGGCGCGAAATCCGTGGTGGCCGGATCAAACAACAGCGGCTCATCCAGCATCTCGATGCCCGCCGCCTCAAAGGCCGCCAGATAGGTTGCCACCGACGGCAGGCCAAGCGCATCGTCCTGCGCGCACATCACGGCGGTTTTCAGCTCCGGCTTGTTCTGTGCCAGCCACTCGACGCCAGTCACGTTATAGATCGGGTGCACTTCGGCGGGTGCCAACAGCGTCTTGGTATCGGGCGAGAGATCCGAAGGCAGCAGCGTGGAAAAGAGCATCCCCGTGCGTTCCGCCACCGGCTGCACACCCGGCCAGGGATCACCGCCCAGCATCATGATAAAGCTCACGCCATCCTCGCGGATCAGCTTGGTGGCCCCGGTACGCGCCTTGGCGGGATCGTATTCCTCGTCATAGGCCACGAATTCGACCGGATGCGGGCCATCCGCCAGCATGATGCCGCCTGCGGCATTGACCCGCTCGGCCCAGATCATGCAGCCATCGAGACCGGGTTTACCCCAGGCCGCCACGGCGCCCGTCAGAGGGGCCAGAAATCCGATCTTGATCGGTTCACCCGCTGCCAGCGCCACTTTCGGCAAGCCAAGCGCGGCAGTCGCCGCCGCGGAGGTTTTCAGAAAGGTCCGACGTGTGAACCCCTTAGAGATATATTTGGAAAGCATGCATTCCTCCAACTGTTGGCACCGCGCGATCTCGCGCAGCAGATCGGAGCCAAGGACGACCTGTTTTGGTTCATTGACAACCCCAGAGACTATACCAGTTTCCGAAATTGGTTTCGGCCCACGAACAAAGGCTAGCAAAGCGATTTGAAACTCACAAGAAAATTTGTTTCTTAGAGTTATAATTTAGCCAGACCAATCGACCAAGTTCCTAAATTTAAATACAATTTCTAAAAGTTCATTTTAGAGGCACCTCGCAAAACCCCTCTTTTTGCCCGCAAAACTGGTCCGAAAGGGGATCGAAATTGGTTCTCTGGCCCTGAGCTGCGGCTTGTGCCAGTGTTCGGTTCCGCCTAGATTTACCGTAAACGGCCCCCGCGCCACACCAAGGACCCCGCTACGATGGCCAACCAGAGCACCACAGCCCAGCTTGTCACCAGCCACTCGGTCGGGGCCACCGTGCAGGTGGTGATCGACAGCCTCTTTGCCCGGATCAAATCCGAAGAATATCCCGAGGGCGCGCGCCTGCCGTCCGAGCGCACCCTGTCGTCGGAGCTAGGTGTCGCCCGCAATACCGTGCGCGACGCGCTCGACGTGCTCGAAGCACGCAACATCATCCGCCGTCGCGCCGGGTCTGGCAGCTTTGTCACCTACAAGAGCGAACTCACCCGCACTTCCAGCCGCAGCGCCTTGGCCGAAAACACCAGCCCGCTCGATCATCTTGTCGTGCGCGGCATTCTCGAGCCCGAGATGATCCGCCTTGCGGTCATCAACATGACCCCGCGCGACATCATGGAACTCGACGACATCCTCACCCGGATGGAAGGCATCAGCACCGACGCCGCCGAATTCGTCGCCTGCGAAGAGGATTTCTATCGCAAGATCGCGGCGGGCACCGGCAATCCCCTGCTCGCCTCCTGTTACGATCTGGCGATCGAGGCCTGCCTGCAGACCCACCGCTCCACCATGATGCGGCGGCATCTGACACCGAAACGCATCGAGGATTACCAGAAGCGCTATAACGCGCTCTTCAACGCCATTTCTTCGCGCGATGTCGAAACGGCCGTTGAATACATCAAGCTGCACCTGATCGAAGAGCAAAAGACCCTGCTGCAAGAAGATTGAGGGCAAGACGGCTGAGCCGCCTTAGCTCACCACCAGGCGTGCCTCGAGACAGGCCTTGCCGGCCCCCTGCCCATGCCTCTGGTGCCAAAGCTGGCCAAGTGCCGCCATTTCAACCCGCAACAGCGCCTCATGCTGCACCAGCCAGTCGGGGATCGACCCGAAATCGACAATCCGCGCCTTGCCGCCTTGGATCTGCACGACCGGCCAATCGCCGATCAGCGTATGATCGAGGCCAAACATATCCTGCCCCCACCACTGCGCCGGGCCAAAGGCATGGTTGACCTCGCCCAATTGCCGCATCGCCGCCAGAACCGACACCGAATTGACCGTCCCTGCCCGCTCGACCGCCGATTGCCAGATGTCGAGAATGGCCGCATATTCCCAACTCACCGCTGTCCAGCTTCCCGGAAAGCGTGCGTTGTATTCCTCGTAGAATGCCTGCGGCTGGTTAAAGAAGAACGCCTTTTCCGCCAGCGCCGGATCGTCGAAATCGGGGAACTGGAACAGGAACCCTTCCATGAACTCGGGCGAGGTGAGCGCGATCAATTGTTCATAGCAATCCGCCGTGCAACTCAGGATCTGCCCCGCATAGCCCTGATGATAGGCATATTCCGTCATCGCATGCACCATCGGCGTATAGCTCGTACACCAGCACAGCATGTCCGGCGCGGTCGACAGCATCGGGGCCACCACCTCGGGTGCCGTGGCGGTGCCCGGATCATACCGGATTTCCGCGACAATCTCGATGCCCACCGCCTTGAACGCCGCGCGATAGGCGGCCAGCGCCGGCAGCCCAAGCGCATCAGTCTGCGCACAAAGTGCCACGGTCTTGATCTCGGGCCGGTGCTTGGCAATCCATTCCACCGCCGTCACCGTGTAGATGGGCAGCGATTCGCCCGGCGCAATGAGATAGGGCGTGTCCGGCGACAGATCACTGGTCAGCAAGGATGAGGTCAGCACCTTATGCCCCATCAGGTAATCGCGCACCTCGGTGAACGAATCGCCCCCCAGCATCATCACCAGCGCGGCGTCATGCTCCTGCACCAGATGCCGCGCCCCTGCCAGCGCATCCGCCCCGTCATACCCGCAATCATAGGCCTCAAGCCGCACAGGGAATCGCCGCCCCCCCATCAGGACGCCCCCCGCACGGTTCAGCCAATCCACCCACAGCCGACACCCCTGCAATCCCGGCAAGCCCCATGATTCGACCGGGCCGCTCAGCGGGGCAAGAAATCCGATGGTCAGCGTCTTGCGCATACCCACGGAAAACCGCGGTAGTGCGCTTCTGATGGCCAGACGTTGGGCAAAACTCGAATTGGACATGATCAATTCCTAGCAGGTTCCCGGCGCAGCACCAGCCGTCTCGTGGGAAAATATTATTCTTAGAAAGAATATTTATTGACAAGCCCGCCACACCGACTCCAATCTGGCATGAACCAAAGGCACCAATACCTGAATATTGGTCCATACCAGCTTGGAGGGCTACATGACCAAAAAACGAATTGCGATCATCGGCGCGGGACCGTCGGGCTTGGCCCAATTGCGGGCTTTTCAATCCGCCGCCGCCAAGGGCGCGGAGATCCCCGAAATCGTCTGTTTTGAAAAGCAGGACAACTGGGGTGGCCTGTGGAACTACACATGGCGCACCGGCCTCGATGAATATGGCGAGCCGGTCCATGGCTCGATGTATCGCTACCTCTGGTCGAACGGCCCCAAGGAAGGTCTGGAATTCGCCGACTATTCCTTCGAGGAACATTTCGGCAAGCAGATCGCCTCTTACCCGCCCCGCGCCGTGCTCTTCGACTATATCGAAGGCCGCGTGAAAAAGGCGGGCGTACGGGATCTCATCCGCTTTTCCACCGCCGTCCGCTGGGTCGAGAAAGACGGCGACAAGTTCAACGTCACCGTCTGCCATCTCCCCGAGGATCACACCTATACGGAGCAATTCGATCACGTCATCGTCTGTTCGGGCCATTTCAGCACGCCCAACGTGCCTTATTTCCCCGGCTTCGAGAATTTCAAGGGCCGCGTCCTACACGCCCATGATTTCCGCGACGCGCTGGAATTCAAGGACAAGGACATCCTCATCGTCGGCACCAGCTATTCCGCCGAAGACATCGGCTCGCAGTGCTGGAAATACGGCTGCAAATCCGTGACCGTCAGCCACCGCACCGCGCCCATGGGGTTCAATTGGCCGGACAACTGGCAAGAGGTGCCGCTCCTGCAAAAGGTCGAGGGCAACACCGCGTACTTCAAGGATGGCACCACCAAGGACGTGGATGCCGTGATCCTCTGCACCGGCTACAAGCACCATTTCCCCTTCCTGCCTGACGATCTGCGCCTCAAGACCGCCAATCGCCTCGCCACCGCCGATCTCTACAAAGGCGTGGCCTTTGTGCGCGAACCCGCGCTCTTCTACCTCGGCATGCAGGACCAGTGGTTCACCTTCAACATGTTCGACGCGCAGGCATGGTGGGTGCGCGACGCCATCATGGGCCGCATCTCCCTTCCCGACCGCGCCACGATGGAGGCCGATGTTGCCGACCGTGTCGCCCGCGAGGATGCCGGTCAGGATGACTATGACGCGATCTGGTATCAGGGCGATTACGTCAAGGAACTGATCGACGAGACCGATTATCCCAGCTTCGATGTCGAAGGGGCCTGCCAAGCCTTCAAGGAATGGAAGGGCCACAAGAAGAAAGACATCATGGGCTTCCGCAACAATTCCTATAAATCTGTCATCACCGGCACCATGGCCCCCCTGCACCACACGCCATGGAAAGACGCGCTCGACGACAGCCTCGAAGTTTACCTCCAGAACTGACTTTCCCTACCTGTGGTGGGCGGCCCCGTGCTGCCCACCCTTTTTTTTGCCGGTGCAACAGGGCTTGATCTTGCCCGCGGGTCGGCGCATGCACAGGGCCATGTCTCATCCCTGCCCTTATCCCGTTTTTCCCTGATGCCCATTGCCCTCGATAGTCTCGCGGCGCTCGCCGCTCTGCCGTTCGACGAGGTGATCGACGTCCGATCCCCCGCCGAATTCGCAGAGGATCACATCCCAGGCGCGCTCAATCTCCCCGTCCTCTCGAACGAGGAACGCGCCCGCGTGGGCACGATCTATGTGCAACAGGACCGTTTTCTCGCGCGCAAGATCGGCGCAGCCCTCGTTTCGCGCAATGCCGCCGCCCATCTTGAGGGCCCGCTTGCGGATCGTCACGGCGGCTGGCGCCCTCTGGTCTACTGCTGGCGCGGCGGACAGCGCTCGGGCTCCTTCACCGTCATCCTGCAACAGATCGGCTGGAAGGCCGACACCATCCAGGGCGGCTATCAATCCTATCGCCGCCTCGTCGCCCGCGCGCTCTATGACGAGGATTTTCCCGCCCCTGTCCGCCTGATTGACGGCGGCACCGGCACCGGCAAGACACATCTCTTGGCCCATCTCGCGGCCCTAGGCGCGCAGGTGATCGACCTTGAGGCTCTCGCCGCCCATCGCGGCTCGGTCTTTGGCCCCATCGTCGGCGGTCAACCCTCGCAAAAATCCTTTGAAAGCGCTCTGGCGGCCCAAATGGCCCGGCTCGATCCCACCCGCCCGGTCTATATCGAGGCCGAGAGCAGTCGCATCGGCCGCATCACCCTGCCCCCGATGCTCACCCGCGCCATGCGCAGCGCGCCTGTGATCCGGCTCGAAGTGCCGCTTGCGGCGCGTGTGTCCAACGTCTGCGCCGATTATGCCGACCTGATCGCCGATCCTAACCGGCTCGACGCGATCCTCTCGCGCCTCGTCCAGTATCACGGCCACACCCAAGTGGACCAATGGCGCGCCCTTGCCGCATCGGGCGATTTTCCCACCCTCGTGACGCAGTTGATCGAGACCCATTACGATCCGCGCTATATCCGCAAACCCCGCCCCGAGGGGATCACCCAACTCAACTTGCCCGATTTGTCAGAGGCCACGCTGCAAGCGGCAGCAAAGGGCTTGATCCAAAGCGGGTAGCCTTGGGGTATTGCAAACAGCGGCCCCAGTTCCCCGCGCGGAACCAAGGCGCGAAGCGCTTTACAGCAAGTTCCTTCTGATCGGGTTCACATCGCCCCGGCCTCCGAGCCGGGGCCTCGACGCTGCTTAGGGGAGGTCCCGGATCACGTCCGGGACGGGTGTGGTTTTGATGGGGCGCAACACGTCCTCACCCCTTCACTCTGATCCCCACCGAACCAGCCACAACCCGCCCGATCACCGCTGCCTCATGCCCCACCGCGCGCAACCGCGCCACCAACGCCTCTGCCTCTCCACCATCGACCGCCGCCAGCATCCCGCCCGCCGTCTGCGGATCGTGCAACAACGCCAGCCGCGCGCCCGTGCCCCCCTCAACCGGCGCTGCCGCAACATTCGCCGCCCAGATTGTTGACCGCACGCCCGCTTCCGCCAGCGCCTCGGCGCCATCGTAAACCGGCACCGCCGCCAGATCGACCTCGGCCGCCACACCCGAGGCCCGGCAAATGGCCATCAGATGCCCCGCCAGACCAAAGCCGGTCACATCCGTCATCGCATGCGCATCGCCCAAAATCTCCGCCGCATCCCCTTGCGGCACCTGCAACGCGGCCAGCAGCGCCGCAATATCGCGCCCATCGGCCTGCCCGCGCATCTCCGCCGCCAAGAGAACCCCCGACCCGACAGGCCGCGTCAGGATCAGCGCATCGCCACCCCGCGCTCCCGCGACCGTAATCGCCTCGCGCTCCAATATCCCCGTCACCGTAAAGCCGATACTGGCCTCCGCCCCCATGGTCGAATGCCCGCCCACGATCTCGGCCCCCGCCGCGCGCAAGGCATCGCCCGCCTGCGCCATGATCTCGGCCATGGTGCGCGCCTGCAACGCCTCGGCCATGCGCGGCAAGGTGACAGAGACCAGCGCCGCTTGCGGCTTGGCCCCCATCGCCCAGACATCGCCCAAGGCATGCAGCGCCGCAATCCGCGCCATAACGCCCAGATCCTCGGTGAACCCCCGCAAGTGATCCGTGGTCAGCACCTGCTGCACACCGCCCACCCGGATCACCGCCGCATCATCCCCCGGCCCGGTCATTATATCCGCACGCGCGGGGTGCCGTTCTTGCGCCAAGACCGCTGACAACACCCCCGGTGCCACCTTGGCCCCGCACCCGCCACAGAGCGGCTCTTGCCCGAGGCCGCCCAAGGCCCGCAGGCGTGGTGGCTCCGCCGCCGCCATCGCAGGCAAATCGCCAAATTGCAGCATGAATTTCCGGTCGATCCGATCCTTCAACCGCCAGAGCATAGGCCCGCCAAACGCCATGCCCAGCTTTTCGGCCAGGGCCGACTTTTCACCCAGCGAGATCAGCTTGAGGTAATCGCGCTGCGGATGAAACACCCGTGTCTTGCCCCCGCTCAACACCGCGCGCAGGTTGTCACGCAGCACAGGCGCGGCGCGCACGGCATAGACCCCGGCCTTGGGGCGCGGTGCATGGGTCAGATGGGCGCAATCCCCGGCGGCAAATATCGCCTCTTGCCCCTCAACCCGCAAATCCGCCCCCACGCGCAAGAAACCGTCCTCCGTCACCGGCAACCCGGTCTCGGCCAACCAGCCATGCGCCCGCGCGCCTGCTGCGCCTGCGACAAACCCCGCCGCAATCTTGGTGTCATTGCCCAGAACCACCCCCGCGGCCGTCACTTCAGCCACCTCGACACCCGTCACAATCCGCACCCCCGCCGCCGCGCAGGCGCGGATCAGACGCGGGCGAATGACTGGTGCCCCCGGCGCAATCTCCCCCGCCCGCTCGATCAGCGTGACCTCTGCCTGCCCAGCAACACCCTTCAACCGATAGGCCATCGCCATCGCCAATTCGATCCCGGCAATCCCGCCGCCGATCACCGCCGCTTGCGGTGTGGCCCCTTGCGCCACCCGACCGAGATACCCCTCCCACGCCCCGGCAAAAGGGCCGAGCGGTTTCGCTGCAACGCCATGTTCAGAGAACCCCGGCACCCGTGGCATGCCCGAATGGATACCCACATCGACCGAAGCCACGTCAAACCCGATCTCGCCGCGCCCCGCGACCGTCACCCGGCCCGCGCCCGCATCAATTCCCGTCACGGCACCCACGATCAGCCGCGCACCCGCAAACCGCGCCAGCCGCACCAGATCAATTTCCAATTCCTCGCGCCGGTAATGCCCTGCCACCAATCCCGGCAACATGCCCGTATAGGGTGCCACCGGATTGGGGTCGATCACCGTCAATCGCGCCCCCGGCAGCGGGTCCATCCCCCACATCCTCAGCACCAGCGCATGCGCATGGCCACCTCCGATCAGCACCAGATCACGGGTCAGAGGAACAGAGGCAGGCATCATGGGAAATTCTCCGGTTTTCGGCTACCGGCATAGGCCAAGCCACCGCACAGGAAAAGCGGCGAATGCGCGCGCCTCAGCCGCCCTTAAGCCGCTTGAGCAACACAACTTCGCTATCTGGCTGAATCGGCGTGAACCAATTGTCATTGTAGACGCGCCCGTCGATCGACACCGAGACGCCACGCTCCAACTCGGCCCGCAGGCCGGGGAATGTCTCCCCCAGCCCGTCAAGCAACTCGCGCAAGGTGGCGGCCTCGACCGCCACCTCGCGTTGGCCGTCCGCGCTCTCGGCCAGAGACCCCCAGAGCACGACCTTGACCATCAGCCCTTCGCCGCCTGAATCGCGGCCAGAACACGCGGCGGCGACATCGGAAGCTGCGTCATCCGCACGCCCGCCGCCGCCGATACCGCATTGGCCACCGCCGCCAAGGGCGGCACAATCGGCGTTTCGCCCACACCGCGCACCCCGTAGGGATGGCCGGGATTGGGGATTTCCAAAATCACCGTGTCGATCATCGGCAGATCAGAGGCCACGGGAATCCGGTAATCAAGGAAGCCTGCGTTTTGCAGAATCCCATCCTCGCCATAGATATATTCCTCGTTGAGCGCCCAGCCGATGCCCTGCACGGCACCCCCCTGAAACTGCCCCTCGACATAGGCCGGATGCACCGCGCGCCCGGCATCCTGAAACACCGTGTAGCGCAGGATCTTGGTGGCGCCGGTATCGGGATCGACCTCGACATCCACCATATGCGTGCCAAAGCTGACACCCGCCCCCTCGGCTGTCACCTCATGGTGCCCGGCAATCGGCCCGCCGGTGTTGCTGGCGACGGCGGCGATTTCCTTGATGGTCATGGGGGGGAATTTCCCGGCATTGGGGCCAGCAGGGCGCGCGGCCCCGTCTTCCCATTCCACCGCCTCTTCGTCGATGCCCCAGATCATCGCGGCGCGGCGGCACATCTCGCGCTTGGCGGCGCGGGCGGCCTCGATCGTCGCCAGACCCACGGCAAAGGTCACGCGGCTACCGTCCGTCACCTCGTTCTGGCCCAGCGATCCGGTATCGGCAATAATCGTCCGCACCTGATCATAGGGAATACCCAACTCTTCGGCGGCCATCATCGTCATCGACGCGCGCGAGCCGCCGATATCGGGATTGCCCTCGGATACCGTCACCGTCCCGTCCGGCGTGACATTGAGGCTGACGCAGGTATCGCCGCCAAAGTTGAACCAGAACCCACAGGCCACACCGCGCCCCTGGTTTTCGCCCAAGGGGGCGGTCCAATGCGGATGCGTATGCGCCGCCTCCAACGTCGCCATCAGACCAATCGCCGGATAGGTCGGCCCATAAGAGGCGCGCGTGCCCTCCTTTGCCCCGTTCATCAACCGCACCGCCAGCGGATCAAGGCCAAAGCCCTTGGCCAGTTCGTCAATCGCACTCTCCACGGCAAAGGCCGCCATCGGCGCGCCGGGGGCGCGATAGGCGGCCGCCTTGGGCCGGTTCGTCACCACGTCCCAGCCCACGGTCTTGACGTTCTCCAGATCATACGGCGCAAAGGCCGACATCGAGCCCATATCGACCGGCGAGCCCGGATAGGCCCCGCCCTGATAGCGCAACTCGGCAAAGGCCGCCGTGATCCGGCCATCCTTCTTCATCCCGATACGCACATCAATCGAGGTCGAGGCCGTTGGCCCCGTGGCGCGCAGCACTTCGGACCGGCTCATCACCATCTTGACCGGGCGGCCCGATTTCTTGGCCAGCATCAACGCTACCGGCTCAAGGAAAACCACTGTCTTGCCACCAAAGCCACCGCCGATTTCGCTGGCCGTGACCCGCAATTGCCCCTGCTCCAGTCCGAGGATCGCCGCACAGACGTTGCGCACCATGTAGTGCCCTTGGGTGCAAACCCAGAGATCGCCCTGACCATCGGCGCTCATCGTCGCAAGACAGGCATGCGGTTCGATATAGCCCTGATGCGTGGCCCCGGTGCGATAGGTCCGCTCGACCACGCGGTCGGCCTTGGCCAGTCCCGCCTCAATATCGCCGTGCCCGAACTCGACGCGCGAGATCACGTTGCCGGAATACCCTTCGGGCACCGTTTCCTGCTGTGCACCCTCATGCAGCACCGGCGCGCCGGGCCGCATGGCCGCGTCCACATCCGTCACATGCGGCAGCACCTCATATTCCACCTCGATGAGCTTCAGCGCCTTGCGCGCCACTGCCGCCGAAGTGGCGGCAATCGCCGCCACCGCATGCCCATCATAGAGCGCCTTGTCGCCCGCCATGCAATTGTCGATCACATCGGCCACGTGATCCGGCACATCGCCAAAATCGGCGCGCGTGACCACGGCCTTGACCCCCGGCAGCGCCTCGGCCTTGCTCGTGTCGATCCGCAGGATGCGCGCATGGGCATGGGGGCTGCGCAGGATACGGCCCGTGAGCATCCCCGGCGCCACCATGTCGGCCCCGAAACGCGCGCGCCCCGTCACCTTGTCGATGCCGTCAGGGCGGTTGGGCCGGGTGCCCACAACCTTGAAATCCTTGACTTTCTTGGTGTCATCCAGTGCCATCACGACGCCCTCCGCATGTCCGCCGCCGTTTCCATCACAGCGCGGATGATCTTGTCATAGCCGGTGCAGCGGCAGAGATTACCCGCCAGCCAATAGCGCACCTCTTCCTCGGACGGGTCCGGGTTGCGCTCCAGCAGCGATTTTGCCGCCACAAGGATGCCCGGCGTGCAAATGCCACATTGCAGCGCCGCCATCTCGATAAACTTCTGCTGGAGCGGATGCAGCACCTCGCCCGCCGCCATGCCCTCGATCGTGGCAATCTCACGACCCTCGGCCTCGGCTCCCAGCATCAGGCACGAACAGACCAGCCGCCCGTCCACCGTCACCGAACATGCCCCGCAATCGCCGGTGCCGCACCCCTCCTTGGTACCCGTCAGGCCCAGTTCGTCGCGCAGCACATCCAGCAGCGTCGCCTCGGCATCGCAGAGGAACTCTGTCTCGTCGCCGTTGATCTTGGTCGTCACATGAATCCGGCTCATGCTTTTTCTCCTTTCGCCCGCGCCTCTGCGATCACCGCCGCGCGACGGGCCAAAACGCCTGCCACATGGCGGCGGAAATCGACCGTGCCGCGCTTGTCCTCGATTGGCGTTGCCGCTGCCGAACAGGCTTCGGCCAGATCGCTCAACGTGGCCTCGTCCAGAACCCGGCGCTTGATCGCCGCCGCCGCCGCCTCGACCAGAATGACCTTGGGCCCGACCGCGCCAAGCGCCACACGCGCCGCCGTCACCCGGCCCTCCGCATCCAGGCTCAGTGAAATCCCGCACCCCACCACCGCAATATCCATCTCGGTGCGCGGGATGAACCGCAGATAGGCATCGCCCGACCGCGCGCCCCGCGCCGGAAGGAAGACCGAAGCAATGAACTCGCCCGCTGCCAGCGTCGTCTTGCCCGGCCCCTTGGGAATATCAATCACATCCACGTCGCGTGTGCCCTGGGGGCCAACCACGCGCGCCACGGCCCCCGCCGCCACCATGGCTGGCACCGAATCCGCCGCAGGCGAGGCGTTGCAGAGATTGCCCGTCAAGGTCGCCCGCCCCTGCACCTGCGTCGAGCCAATGAGACCCGCCGCCTCAACCACACCGGGCCAATCCGCGACCAGCCCGGCATGCTCGCCCATCTCGGCGCCGGAAACCGCAGCCCCGATCCGCCAGCCGCCATCCTCGGCGGTGATCGCTTTCATGCCTGCGATGCGCTTGATGTCGACCACCACCTCCGGCTCGACCATCTCAGAGCGCAACTTGACCAACAGGTCCGTGCCCCCCGCCAGCACATACGCCCCCTGCTCCGCCGCGAGGATCCGCACCGCGGCCTCGACATCCTGAGGTGCCTCATATCGCATTCCGGCCATCCTTTCCTGTTGCTGCACCGGCCAGACCTCTGCCTGACTCGGCCCTGTTTGCGCCGACTATCCCGCAACTCGCGCCCAGACGCAAATCGCTTGCCGACGCCTCGCCGCCTGCCCGCGCCACGCGTGATCCCTTGCGCAAGACGCCTTACCGCCGCACCGATATGGCGCCAAAATCGCCGCAATCCTTTGGCAAGACATTTGCATTCACGTGTTCGAGCGTTCTCACGAGGTAATTCATGTCCCAGTCCGATCCGCGGCCCCGCCCCAAACTCGACCGCGCGCGCCACGCACTCTTGTTCGAATTGATCCGGCAGCGCAGCATGGCGCACCACGTCTCGCGCAGGGTTGCGGACCTGGCCGAAACCGATCCCGCCGACCTACACCTCTTTGCGCAGGCCGCCGCCCGCTCCATCGCCCCGGATGAGCGCGCAGCGCGCTGAGGCGTCAGCCGCGAAAGCCGGTGGCCACCACGAATTTCTCCGAGCTGTCGGCGCGTGACGCAGGCGGCTTGACGTTGGCCACCTTCTCGAACCGTTGCTTCAAAAGCTTTTGCAACTCGCCCTCGGCCCCGCCCGCCAGCACCTTGGACACGAAGGTGCCGCCCACTTCCAGCACGTCAAACGCCAGATAGGCCGCTGCCTCGCAGAGCGCGATGATCCGCAAATGGTCCGTCTGCTTGTGACCAGAGCTTGAGGCCGCCATATCCGACATCACCACATCCGCCTTGCCACCCAGCCAGGCCTTGACCTGTTGATCGGCATCGTCGGACATGAAATCCAGCTGATGAATCTCGCAGCCCATGATCGGCTCCACCTCTTGCAGATCGACCCCCACGATGCGCCCAATCGCCTTGCCCTGCTTCTCGCCCAAGGCATTGACACGCGGCACCGCCACCTGACACCAGCCTCCGGGCGCACAGCCCAGATCGAGCACCCGCGCCCCGGGCACCAGAAACCGGAACTTGTCATCCAATTCCATGATCTTGAACGCCGCCCGGCCCCGGTAGCCTTCGATCTGTGCGCGCTTGACATAGGGATCGTTCAACTGCCGCTGCAACCAACGCGTCGAGGACGACGTGCGCCCGCGCGCCGTCTTGACCTTGACCGTCAGGTCGCGTTGTCCGCGCCCCGAGGTGTTTTTGCCATCCGGTGTCTTGGCCATCTATTCCGTCTCACACGTTTTCAATTGTCAGTCCTTCATGGGCAAACTCAATGGACTCAATCGCCACCTCATTGCCCTCAGCCTTCAGGTCGGTGCCCATGACCTTCACCGGAAAGGCGTTCTTGACCCTCCAGATCATCGTCGGCGCGCCGCTTTCGTCTATCAAGGAAATCGTCAGCTCTTTGCGCGTGATCCTGTTCATTTCGATCTCGGCAAACCACTCAAAGAGTCCGCTTTCCTTGGCGAATACCCCCTTTTTCATGGTGATATTGCCCGATTTCAGCATCCCCGGCATTTTCACCCGCGAAAACACAGGCGAATTGCCCGCACGATATTCAATCGGTTGAGAGTCCGCATCCAGCCCCGAAACCTCTTGAAAATTCAGCGCCGTCGTATCCCATGTCACCCGAAAATAAAACTTCGGCAAAGGCCAGATGTTTTGCGATTGCGCCGATCCGTCATCCACCATTTATCCGTCCTTTTCCGTCAATACCCCATCCGCCGCCATCTGTGCATAGAGCATACCTTCACGCAGGCCGCGATCCGCTACGCTCAACCGATCCGTGGGCCAACACCGGAGCAAAGCTTGCAAGATCGCTGCCCCCGACATGATGAGGGCTTGGCGGTCCTGACCGATGCGCGGATCACGCCGCCGCCCCGCCGGCCCAAGCGCCAGATAGGACCGGATCACCCGATCAATCTCGTCGCTGGTCATGGTCAGCCCGTCCACCTTGTTGCGATCATACCGCTTGAGGCCCAGATGGCTGGCCGCCACGGTGGTCACCGTGCCGGACGTGCCCACAATCTGAAACCCCTCGCGTGATTGCTCGTCCTTGTAGGGCGCGAATTCGGCGAGGTTCTCTTCAAAGAACCAACTCATCAACGCAAACCGCGCCGCGTCATCCTCGACATCTCGGAATTGATCACGCAGCGTCGCAACGCCAAGCGGCACGCTGATCCAATCCACGACCTTCGGCGCGGGCAGGCCTACAGGGCTGGCATGAAAGCCCATATGCATGCGCATGATCGCGCGCCGCCGCTCGTCATGCGGAACCGCCGTCAGGTCGATCCAGACCAATTCCGTCGACCCACCGCCAATATCCACCACCAACAATTGATCGGTGCGCTGACTGACCAACGGCGCACAGGACACGACCGCCAGTTGCGCCTCTTCCTGCGGTGCGATGATGTCTAGCTTGAGCCCGGTTTCGCGCTCTACCCGCAGCATGAAATCGACCCCATTACTGGCGCGCCTGCAGGCTTCGGTCGCGACCAGACGCATCCGCGTCACCCCGTGCCGCTTCAACTTCTGCTTGCAAACCCGCAGCGCCTGAATCGTCCGATAAATCGACGCCCGCGATAAACGGCCAGAGCCTTCCAGCCCTGCGCCCAACTGCACTGATTTCGAAAAGCTATCCACGACTTTGAACTGATGGCCCTCGGGTTGGGCAATCAGCATGCGGCAACTGTTTGTTCCCAGATCAAGCGCCGCATAGAGCGGCCCCCGATCCGGACGGGTCAGTGCGGGGCTCTCAACCGGTTTCGGGACCGCGCCCGCACTTTCGGGACGCTTGGGCGTCATCGCAACACGCCCTCCATTTCAAGTTATCCCCAAACTAGTCCGAAGCGCAGGCGCACGCAAGCGTTGCGAGGGGTCATGATGATGATGAGTATTTTTCGCAATTGTGCCCATGGCCCCTGTCCCGACCCGCGGCTAGGGTACGCAGGTCGCATGACGCGCCCGTTCTGTCGAAATCCGACCCTGTGCCACGTCGCTCCTGCATTAGGTAGTGACCACGAAGGAAAAAGGAATCAGCCATGGTTGACGTCACCATCGTCTACTGGCGGGACATCCCCGCTCAGGTCATCGTCGGCAAGGGGCGTCGCGGCAGCAAGGTTCAGCTGCCCGAACGGTTCGAGCAGGCCATCGACCGCGCGGCGATGAAATGCGGCGCAGCGGGCACCGATGCCTATCTTGCCGAATGGCGCAAGGCCGATCCCTATTCCATCGAAGGCGAACCCGACGCCGTCGCCCAATCCGAGGCGGCCCGGCTCGACGCAGACTACGATCAGGAGCGCATCAAGGCCCTGATCGCGAATGATGGCTGGGCGTGAATGCGCTCTGGATCTCTATGGGAGGCCGCGATGGCACTGTTCAATTTCAAGAAGCGTGAGAAATTCACCCCCGCCAATGGCCAGCTCGAGGCGTTCCTTGATGGCTATTCCATCGAGGTGATGCCGCGCACCGCCGAAAAGGTCGAGAACTTCCGCGACCTGCTGCCTGCCGGCACCCGCGTCTATATCGCCCATATCGAGGGCACGCCCATCGAGGATATGGTCGCCACCGCCGCGCGCCTCAACGCCGAAGGCTATCCCGTTATGCCGCACTTCCCCGCGCGCATCATCAAGGACCGCGCCACGCTGGCCGATTGGATCGCCCGCTATCAGGGCGAGGCCAATGTCGATCAGGCCCTCCTGCTCGCCGGTGGCGTCACCACGCCCCATGGCGATTTCGACAGCTCCATGCAGCTCCTCGAATCCGGTGAATTCGACCGTGCCGGCTTCGAACGCCTGCATGTCGCCGGCCACCCCGAGGGCAACAAGGACATCGACCCCGACGGCAGCATGAAGAACGTCGAGGATGCGCTGCGCTGGAAACAGAAATTCTCGGAAACCACCGACGCGAAAATGGCCCTCGCCACGCAATTCGCCTTCGACGCCAAGCCGATCATCGCCTGGGCCGACAGCCTCAGCGCGGCGGGTATCACCCTGCCCATCCATATCGGCATCGCCGGTCCCGCCAAATTGCAGACCCTGATCAAATTCGCCATCGCCTGCGGTGTCGGCCCCTCGCTCAAGGTCCTGCAGAAACGCGCCATGGACGTCTCGAAACTGCTCCTGCCCTACGAGCCGACCGAGGTCCTGAGCGAACTCGCCGCCCACAAGGCCGCGAACCAGAACTTCAACATCGAGCATGTGCATTTCTTCCCGCTTGGCGGGATCAAGGCCAATGCCGAATGGGCCATCGAAAACGGCGGGGCCTCCGCCACGCCCGCCAACCAGCAAGGATAAGACCAGACCATGACCCGCACCATCGTCGAGAGCAAAACCAAAACCGCCGTTATCGGCTTTGACGAGCCGTTCTGCGTCATTGGCGAACGCATCAACCCCACCGGGCGCAAGAAACTCGCCGCCGAGCTTGAGGCGGGCGATTTCTCCACCGTCGAATCCGATGCGCTGGCTCAGGCCGCCGCCGGGGCCACCGTGCTCGATATCAACGCGGGCGTGGTCTACAACTCCAACCCCAACCCGAACGAGACCGAACCGCCCCTCATGACCAAGATGATCGAGCTGGTTCAGGGCCTCGTCGATCTGCCGCTCTGCATCGACAGCTCGGTGCCCGCCGCGCTCGAGGCCGGTCTCAAGGCCGCCCATGGCCGCCCCCTCCTCAACTCGGTGACGGGTGAGGAAGAGCGTCTCGAATACGTCCTGCCGCTGGTCAAGAAATACAACGTGCCGGTCGTCGCCATCTCCAACGATGACACCGGCATTTCCGAAGACCCCGACGTGCGTTTCGCCGTGGCGAAAAAGATCGTCGAGCGTGCGGCCGATTTCGGCATCCCCGCCCATGACATCGTGGTCGATCCGCTCGTCATGCCCGTGGGCGCCATGGCCACGGCGGGCCGTCAGGTCTTTACCCTGGTGCGTCGCCTGCGCGAGGAACTGGGCGTCAACACCACCTGTGGCGCCTCCAACATCTCCTTCGGTCTGCCCAACCGGCACGGCATCAACAATGCCTTCCTGCCCATGGCGATCGAGGCGGGCATGACCTCTGCGATCATGAACCCCATCGCGCTGCCGGTGAAACAGGCCGAGATTGCCGCGAAAAAGGCCGAAATCACCGCCGCAGGGCTGATCCTGCCCGAAGATATGGATGACGAGACCTTCTGCCAGCTCTTTGGTCTGGGCTCCATGCAGGCCCGCGCAGGCAAGGAGATGGAGGCGATCATGGCCGCCAACTTCCTGATGAACAACGACCCCCACGGCGGCAACTGGATCAAGTTCAACAAAGCGCCCCCCAAGCCCGGTGAAGAAGTCCGCGCCGGCGGCCGCGCCGGCTCCCGCAGCCGCCGCCGCGGCTAACCCCCGCCCCGGGGCCTCCCATCCAACACGCCCCGGGCTTGACCCGGGGCCTCCCACACCTACCCGCCCCGGGCTCGACCCGGGGCCTCTCCCCCAAAAACCAAAAGCGCGACACCAAGGCACCGCAGGTGCCGCCGCGCAGCGCCCGTCCGCCATTGGCACGCTGCCCTTCACCCTCGTCACCCCCGCGCGGAATCAAGGCGCGTAGCGCCCGTCCGCCCCCTCGGGCGGGCGCTTCTACACCGTCGCAGTCCCTTGATAACGCGGAAGTATTTGGCAGACATAAACTGCCAGCCGACACCGCAACAGCGCCCCCCCGGCGGACAAGGCCCCGCGCGGCGTGTCGCCAAAGTGAATATAGGGCGTTTCGGCCCTTTGCTGCCATTCGTCGGTCAATATGGTGCTGCGCTGCAGGTTCACTGACCCTGCAATTCGCCGCGTGTACGAAATCAGCACCATGGTGAACGACAGCTGTGCGAAGTCATATGACTTTGACCTTTTCGCCAAAAACTGACTTTATTCGTGAAATCATGATCGACAATCATTGAAGTCGTCACCGAGAAGAACAGAAAGTTCATAGTAATTGGCACGTAGACCCGGAAAAACGCTGGAAAAATGGGAAGTGGCAATTGTGAAAGCCATGCTGCAGAAGAACTACGTCCCGCAAGACGTTCACGCATATTTTTCCAGACCAACTCGCTCTGTGAACCAAGCTCGGATATCTCAAATCAAAGATGGGAAGATGCACGCGGCGATCAAACCGGCAAGCGACGATGAACTGGACGCTTTTCTGAATGCATGGCCGGACAGAGATACAGCAACGGGGCTTCACTTCAAGGGCGATGAGTTACTGATCAAAGCTCGGGAAGCGATGATTGCGGCTGTGCATACTTTTAACAGCGCCGGACTACATTTCCGCGCAGAACTGTTCATCGTCACAAGCGTCATTGCATGGACGTACCTGTTGCACGCCTACTATAAAAGTGAGGGCGTCGATTATCGGTACAAGCAGGCTGGGGTTGTCAAGAAAACAAAACATGGTGCTGACATGTATTGGGAACTAGGGCAATGTCTTGCTCACGGCGGGTGTCCGATTGAAAAAGGCGTAATTGATAATCTCAATTTTTTGACTGAGATTCGGCATGAGATTGAGCATCAATCAACCAACCGGATTGACGATGCTCTAAGCGCGAAGCTGCAAGCATGTTGCATTAATTTCAATGACGCGATCAAAACTCTGTTTGGCAAAGAATTTGCGTTGGAAAAACGGCTGCCAATAGCACTTCAATTCGTTACCTTCGATGGAGCGCAGCGCGCCAGTTTAGTCGGTCAGAATTTGCCGCCAAACATAGCGGCTGCGATGGATGACTTCCACAATAGGTTAACTGATGAAGAGCAAGCCGACCCGAAGTTTCGCTATCGCGTTGCCTTTGTACCAAAGGTGGCAGGCAAGGCTTCAAAATCTGATTTGGCTGTTGAGTTTGTCAAAGCCGGCTCACCGGAGGCGGTAAATGTTGAGAGAGTGCTACTGAAAGAAACAGAGCGACCCAAATATCGTCCTACAAAGATAGTTGCCAAGGTGAAAGCGGCTGGGTTTCCAAAGTTTGCCATCTTCGATCATACGAAGCTCGTTAATGAGCTCAATGCTCGTACTCCAGAGAAAGGCTATGGCGTCGAGATAGCGGGTCAGTGGTATTGGTACGATGGTTGGTTTGAGAAGGTCATGGAAAAACTCAATGAAGGATGGACCCGTTGACCTACTGCATCACAGTTTGGTGAGGCCACGGCAGCTCTCCGCTCCCTCAACGTCAAACCCACCCCCAGATTTCACGGACTTCTTCCCCCGATCCCTACCCCCCAAACCTTACAAAACCCGCATCCAAACCTTACAGTCCTTACACAGTCAACGTCAGGTCAGCCCCATATCCCGGGCGATCATGGCGGCGTGGGTGCGGTTTTTGGCGCCGAGTTTGCGGGACAGGGTCTTGAGGTGCAATTTCACCGTAACCTCTTGAATATCAAGGTCTCTGGCGATTTCCTTGTTGGATTTTCCGTGCAGGATGCCGACCAGCACATCGGTCTCTCTGGGCGTCAGGCGCACCGGTCCCTCCGCCTCATCCTCCCCCGCTTCAAGAAAATCTAGCGGCGCATAGGTCTCCCCCAACAACATATGGTGGACCGCCGCAACCAGAGATTGCGGATCAAGCGTCTTGGGCAAGAACCCCGCCGCCCCCGACCTCAGCGCCCTGCGCCCAATCTCCGCCGTCGCCGTCCCCGACAAAATTGCAACAGGGCATTTCGCCCGCGCTTTCATCACGCCAAGACCGGTCAAGGAATCCATTCCCGGCATCATCAAATCCAGCAGAACCAATTGAAAAGGCCCGTTTTTTTCCTGAACATCCAGCGCCGTCCCAAGGCTCTCGGCGACATGCACCTCGAACCCACCCTGCGCGCGCAGGTAGGCGGCAATCATTTCCCGGACCAGATCATGATCGTCAGCCAACAAGAGTTTGGTCATCGGCGCGTCCTTCCTTCTACTACCTCAAATGTCTTTTTTAACTCATTTTTCAACAACTAAGTCAGCCGTCGAGCCATGACAATCCCAAGACAACCCTAGGTGGGTATCCTCCACCTATTCCCTAAACGGCAAATTCCGTGCCAACCCTCAAATCCCACCTATCTTTAGGGATAGGGGGCTGGTCAAACGATGAAAAAAAGGCAAATGCCAGTGATAATACAATAATTTCGCCAGCGCCGATGACCCCGCGTGACAAGGAACCGCCCCGGTTGATATACTCTACCCAAGCAAGAGCCGAAGATCACTCGGAAACTGTGTCCCCCGCATCACGTCGAGGAACCCGATCAAACCACAACGTCCTTTGTTCAAGTTTTCCAGTGTAAGGCCCGATATGCACGTTCCCTTCCCCCGCAGGTTCCCCGGCCGCAACAAAGTGTTTGTGGTGCTTCTGAGCCTGTTCGCTGCCGGGTGCATGTTGGCTGCCGTCCTGCAAACAAGCCGGGTTTTCGTGCAGTTGGACGACTATCGAAGCGCCAGCCAGGACAACCTCCACTGGACCACCTCGCGTCTTGAAGTGGATCAACTCAAATTTCTCGCCTCGCTCCGGGCGCTCACGGGGCCAGAGCCGGAACTGGTCGACGCGGTGCGCCGCCAGTTCGATATCCTCTACAGCCGCGCGACCGCCCTGCGGGATGGTCGGGTGTACCGCGAGGTTTTGGCCCAGGACATTGCACATGCGGATATGGATCGCGTGACCGAGCTTTTGGCGACCATGGTGCCCATCATCGACGGCGATCAGAGCAATGTGTTCAAAGAGCGGGCGCGGTTGATCCAGCTTGGCACCCGGATGGCTGATCCGATCCGCAACATTGCTGCGCGAGGGCTGGCCGCGGATGCGCAGCGCTCGGATTCGGAACGCGCAGCCCTTACGGCCAAGATTCTGAGCCTCGCCATACTCATCCTGATGATGCTGGCTGCCCTGTCCTCACTCCTGCTTTTGCTTTGGCGCCTCTACCGCAACTATCGCACGGAGGCTGAGCAGAACAAGAGTAAATCCAATAGATTAGCGACCATTCTTAACACATCTCAGGACGCGGTAATGGTGGTCGGCGCCGACGGTCTGATCGGCGACACGAATGCGCGCGCCAATGACCTCTTGGCACTGAGTGATCGGCTGACAACGAAAATCGAACTGGGCGATGTTCTGTTTTGCAAGGGCGATGATGGGACGTTAACAGGCTGCTGAAAAAGTCGGCCCTCGACGCGGTTATGAGAACATGATTCACTTCCGG
>NZ_KN293982.1 GCF_000768555.3 Roseovarius mucosus DSM 17069 | reverse complement strand
CCTCAGGGGCGGGTCATTTTTAAATGATCAAACCGGGTCAGTTTTGAATGCACATTGACACCCTTCAGAATGCGCGCATCCTCATAGTCGAGGATAATGATACCAATCGCACGTTGTTTGTTCATTTGCTCGCCAAGAGCGGGTCGCGAGCGGAAGCCGTGGAGAACGGGGCTCTGGCGCTTGATCGACTTACTTTCGGCGAACCGGTTGATCTGGTGCTGATGGATTTGTCGATGCCGGTCATGGATGGGTTGGATCTGGCCTGCGCCCTGCTGGCAGCCAATGCTGACGCTGGCCCGATACTTGTCGGATTGAGCGGCGAGATTGATGAAAAATGGCGCACGGCCTGTCTGCGGACTGGCATGAAGGACGTTCTTCTCAAGCCCATTTCGCCGGGTAGCTTGCGACAGCGACTTTCGGACCTATTGGCGGAGCGAGTGACATCCGGCCAAGAGTGTTGCCTCCCTGTCGTGGCGCGGCAGACGGTTGAAGATCTCTACGAAGATCTCGGTCGGGATGAAATCCGCCGTCTGATGCGGCAGGCCCTTGCCCAAACCGCAGCACTTGTCACGCTCATCGAAAGAGATGGCGTCGACGATGATCTCTACAAAGAGATCCACTCGGTCCTCGGGGCGTTGAGTTTGACAGGGCTGGTGCGCTTGAATGACCGATTGCGGATCGTTCAGGCCGTTTCACGCGTCAAGCCGATGACGAGTCCCGCCATGCAACATGTTATAAGCGTGCTCAGAAAAAGCTTGGCAGAGACTACAATCGAGCTTGATGACTGAAGCGACCATTCAGACGTTCCCGTTACAAGTCGATGGTCGCTGAGCGTTCAATTCTGGCCATCCCGGAGCCGAGAAGATCTGCGACAGTGTGGATCACACCTACGGGCACATTATAGACAAGTGTGAGGGTGACGGTGCCGGACTCATCCGGCTGGTCCGCGCAGCTGGTCGGAAACACCACATTGTCGATCTGCAAAAAAGGGCTCTGTTCGATGATCCTATCAAGCACTTCCGTACTTAGCCTTGCGCACAGGTCGCCCACGGGTGCTGGACCATATTGGATGCCCACTGAGGCCCGTGCAAGGCGCTGAACTGCCTGTTGTACATCACTCGCTATCCCGAGGTATAGAGTGACACCGACGATAAAGATCAAGAACAGGATCAATGCCGGAAAGAGAATCACAAACTCCACCGTGACCGCTCCAGTGCAATCTCCACTCCAGCGTCTTTGTCACTGTACCCTAATTAATCAGATTCTGTGGATTCAGGGCGATTTGGGGCGAGATTGTACCCCTAATTACAATATTTCCACAGCCCGTACTGCAGGCCGACACTAAACGTTTTACGCTCCCTAGAAGGGCAATATCTGTTGGCGCGCTACACGAAGCGGTTAGGTTATCCACAGTTTCAACCGTCTGGCAATTAAGGGTACAGTATGGTAATTAACGGTACAATATTAAAATTAAGGGTACAAATCACTATTGATTCCATGGGACAATTTCAGGCCGGATTCTGATTAATTAGGGAACAATGACACCAGTCCTCACTCCAATCGAACTGGAAAGCCTCGCCCGGCGCGAACACCGGCGGCACGAAGGTCCCGCGATCTGTCGTGTGATGCGCACGCTGCCGTTCACCCTTCCATTCCCGCACGAAGGCCGCAACACGCTCGTAGGAACCGCCATATCCAAGCTTTACCAGATCGGCGTGCATCAGCTTCGCCGTTCGGCGTTCTTTGCGTGATTTGCGCTGATCGGTCCTCAGCCATGCTGTAAGTTGCTTGGCATAAGGGTCCAGCTTGCTGGGACGATCCGGCACCTGAAACGCAGGCTCAACAATCCCCTCCCGCAAATACTTCTTGATTGTGTTACGCGATATGCCCGTGCGCCGAGCAATCTCGCGAATGGGCATCTTGTCTCGCAGCGCCCATGTCCTGATAACCTTCAAAAATCCCATGTCGATCACTCCAAATGCCCCCAGCTGGTTCAAGCCGGGGCAAGGTTGCACATGGGTCAATTCTCAATGACAATTTCTGCTGTTGCCGGGTCAGTTCTCAGTGACAATCAACACACAACCGTCAAGTTGAAAGCTAGCTGCTGCCTAGATGTCGCTTACTCAACTGCCGAAATTTCGACCCAAAAGCTGCATGTGTTTTAGGTAATAGGCATCTGCATCAGGAAGCCAGCCCGCCATTGATTCCGGCTCCAAACTCAGTGCGATATCGGCGGCCTCTTCAATACTTCCACCCAGTTGCCAAAGCATGTTTTGAGCATTCGAAGCGGACAGGATACCCAACCTGACAGCTGCTGACAACAGTCCCGAAACAGCCGACCGCATTTCCATCACCACGCATTCACGAAGTCCAATGCCTGCTGCGGCAGAGACCGAACCGATCACGACGGAGAGGTTTCCCCCGCATTTTTGAAGTCTAACCTGATCTGAAAAGAGCGAGAAATCCGGTGAGATCGGTATATCGGCCAGCAGACGGAGCAATTCGCGACCGCAATTTTCAGACGCTGCCCTCATTGAAGGAATAGGTTTTCGGCACGTTACCAACTCGTCGAGCGTATGAATAGCCGACAGATCGCCTTGGCACAGATACCTGTGGCTCCAGGATACGGCAACGCCATCGAGGGGCGCGATACAGTCGCGCAGTTTGCTGACCAGGTATTCATGCACCGCTTCCTCGCCCTCAATCAGCGCCGACATGACTAACGGTTCCAATCCAAAAGAATGCGCAAGTCTGCCAATGGGCAACGCGCTGTCGCTGAGATGCAACAGCACTTGTAACGCCGAGGAGCTATTCAATGATGCCCTCCCCGGATTCCAAATAGTGGCCGGTAAAGCCCCAATTGGGTATCCAGAAATGCCAAATTCAAGAGTCCCGAGAACGCTTCCGCCACACGGATAATCGAGTCGCGACCGGTTACTGATGGACCAAGAACATCGCCGTCAACGATCTCCGAGGGAAGGTGCAGGTTCCCAAGCTGGTGTCCTATAGCGAAATACATCTCCTCTCGTTTTTGGTCGTCCATTGCATCTGGAAAACCTAGGCGAAACGCGGATTCCTTCGGGCGAAACGCCAAGACATGCTTTCCGTTTTCGCAGACAAGACGGCAGCCATCTTCCAGATAGACGTCCTTATCGAGCTCAATGAACAGTTGGCGCCCAGCCTCGGACTTCACCGCCAGCCGGTTGCGGCAGGCCTGAAAGCAGTCGATGGCAACTCGGTCATCTGTCGCTAGTGGACCACGTTGCTCGGAGCTCAATTCAATTCGATTAACGATGATCATTGCGTGTCATTTCCTTTCACGAGACTTCCGGCGAAACGCTCCCGAAAATACCTTACAAACATTTCTGTGCGGTCCGAGGCGGAGCCCGACGAGCGGAACAAAAATCTCGCTATCAAGCCAGAGTCGTTTGGCAGACAGCCGATTTCCAACATCGGATCGTCCAGAGCTTGGATTGTCTCGCGCTCGACCGCCTTCCAGTCGGGACCGATACCGATGCAGTAAACCGTACTCATGCAATTCCACCCGGATTCAGACCTCAGAGCGGAAATACCACCACACGGGCGCATACCACTTCGTTCAGACACAAGTCGCTTTCCCTGAAAGACGACATCCAGTCCTAATTTTATTGCCTTGTAACGATGACGTTCGCCAGAAGAGTACCGCCCCGAGAAAACCGTGTCGGCTATAACCGCGATGGCACCGCGCCCGATTTCCAGATAACTGTTCTGCTCGTAATCGGAACCTGACGTTGGAATGAGTGGTTTCCTGACAATTTCAAAGTAAGCGTTATCTCCGATTTCGAACCGACAAGTTTCACGTGATGCCAGTTGGTTGCATTTGTGAAGAAGCGTTGCCGACAAGTTCAAAAGCTGAAGCTTGGAGTCGGCGTCCAGTGTGACACAGACCTCAAGCTGATCCCTTTCGAACATCCCTCCACTGCTGTTGGTGATGAAGCACGTCGCCAAACTCGGCAATGACTCTGAAAGGTGTAACTCGGGACTGTGCCTTAAGGGAAATCGCGAATAACCGGACCGAAGGACAGTACGCCCTTCTTTTATCGTTGAAAAGTGCAGGTCAAGTTGTGGTAGCATCGGCTCGCCTCTTAAACGGGAGTTGCTGCCGCAGTGTTTCGTAGATATCCTGAACGTCTTCGTCGTTCAGGAGACTGGACATCAGCCATGCTCGACCGGGTCGCACTTCTTCCATACCCTGCGCCATCTTTTCCAGCGAGGTACCGACAAAAGCGGCTATGTCCGCCTTGTTCACGAGGACCAGATCGGCCTTCAGGACTCCCAGTCCCCGCTTGCGCGGGATATCGTGACCGGCCGCGCAATCTATCATGAAAATCCAGTAATCGACCAAGTCCGGGCTGAATGTCGATGCCAGATTGTCACCGCCACTCTCGACAAACAAGATATCGGGATCGTAGAGACTGGATAAACGCTCGACGGCGCACAAGTTCGCCGCCGGGTCTTCTCTGATCGCGGTGTGCGGACATGCTCCAGTTTCCACTCCCACGATGCGATCGGGATCTATCAGGCCGCTGTCTTTCAATCGAGCGGCATCCTCTTTCGTCACGAGATCGTTTGTGACCACGACGACGTTCAGGCCGTCCGCAATCATCTTTGGTAACAGCTTTTCGATCAGAAGGGTTTTTCCAGCTCCCACTGGCCCGCCAATTCCTATTCGGATCAATTCGTTTTTCATTATATCCATCACCGGAGGCTATAAAGGCGGCCGAGTGGCACTTTGGTCATGGGTTTGTGAACGCATTCGATATCATCAATTGTAACCCTATAGGTCTCAGGGTCGACCCGTACTTTCGGCAGGGTGGAATTTCTTATCATATCTCTCTTCGAGAGTTGTCTCGCTCCTCTCAGAGGCAAACATTTCTTGCTTAGTCCAAGCTTTTCTGGAATTCCGTCATCAATGGCCACTTTTGCCATGAACGTGGCCGACAATTCGGCGTTGCCATGGCCGAATGCCCCCCATTGAGGCCTGTATTGCAGCGGCGCGCATGTCATCAACGAAGCGCTTGGCTCGCCCATGACCGCCCAGACCGGGAAACCGCCCTTGAAAACGATCTCGGGGTGAATCCCGAAAAACTTGGGCTTCCAGAGCACTATGTCAGCCATCTTGCCGACTTCGAGTGAGCCAACCTCACCCGCTATACCGAAAATTATTGCCGGGTTGATTGTGTACTTCGCAATGTAGCGAAGCACGCGCTGGTTATCGTTTCCGTTGGGCCGATCCTCGTCCAGCGCACCGCGCTGGGACTTCATGTGCGATGCAAGTTGCCAGGTCCGGCAGATCGTTTCTGCAATGCGCCCCATGCCCTGGGAATCGGATCCCATTGCGCTGATAGCCCCCATGTCGTGCAAAACGTCCTCGGCGGCTATGGTCTCATGACGGATGCGCGACTCAGCAAATGCAATATCCTCGGGAACCCTCGGGTTCAGGTGGTGACTTGTCATCGTCATGTCGAAATGTTCATCGAACGTATTTATCGTGTACGGATTGGTCGGATTGGTTGACGAAGGAAGTACGTTTTCGTATCCGCAAATTTCAAGGATATCAGGCGCGTGTCCGCCCGCAGCCCCTTCGACGTGATAGGCATGGATCGTTCTGCCCGCGATCGCTTCCATGGTTGACTGAAGATAACCGGCTTCATTCAACGTATCCGCGTGTAACTGGATCTGAACATCGAATTCATCGCCAGCCTCCAAACATGCATTGATCACCGGAGGCATGGCCCCCCAGTCTTCGTGAATCTTCAGCCCGCCGGCACCGCTTCGAAGTTGCTCGGCCAACGGTTCTACCGTGTATGAGCCGCCCTTTCCGAAGAAACCGAAATTGAGCGGAAAATCCTCCGCGGCTCTGAGCATGATTGCCAGATTTTGAACGCCGGTCGATGCAATGGGTACCGTGGTCGCGCCCAGACCACCGCCGATGAGCGTGGTGATTCCGGACGAAAGCGCCTCTCCGCACTGTCCTGGATCAATAAAGTGAACATGACAGTCAATTCCCCCGGCGGTAGCGATAAGCCCCTCGGCCGCACGAACATCCGTGGACGGGCCGACAATGAGGTCCGGAGCCACGCCATCCATAATGTTGGGGTCGCCAGCCTTCCCGATACCTGCAATACGTCCGTTCTTTATGCCGATATCGGCCTTGATCACTCCCAAAATCGGATCAACGATGATCGCATTCGTGATGACAATGTCCAGTGCACCGCAGCGCGATAAGGTGTCTACGTTTGCGCCTGCACCCGCTCGCAAGGTTTTGGGAGCGCCAAATACCAATTCATCGCCTTTTCCCGTCAGATCTTCTTCGATTTCGATCCAAAGAGAAGTATCTCCGAGTCTTATTTTGTCTCGACGGGTAGGGCCATAGAGATCAGCATATTGGCGGCGTGTGATTTTCATCTTGATTCTTCTTTTCTGTTATCACCGCCATGCTTTCGGGAAGACATAAGAACGACATCTTCTGTCCGGCATGGCTCAAGT
This sequence comes from Roseovarius mucosus DSM 17069, assembly GCF_000768555.3. GTDB lineage: Bacteria > Pseudomonadota > Alphaproteobacteria > Rhodobacterales > Rhodobacteraceae > Roseovarius > Roseovarius mucosus. Next base: position 39,015 of record NZ_KN293982.1, on the reverse strand, counting down.
CGTTTCAGCGTCGCCCTTTTCAATCGATTCTGGCTTGTTGAAAATTTTTTTCCCTCCAAACTCAATCAGTTGTACGGTCATGTCCGCACCAGGTTCGAATCGAACGGCCGTGCCTGCGGGGATTGCAAGCCGACGACCGTAACCTGATGACCGATCAAACTGGAGAGCGCTATTCACTTCGAAAAAGTGGAAATGCGAACCCACCTGAATCGGGCGATCACCAGTGTTCACGACAGTGACTTCGATTGCCTTTCGGCCGGAATTGATCTCTACATCCGTGTCGGCGAACTCGATTTTTCCCGGTATTTCCGTTGAGGCCGGAAGATCTGCTTTCTGTATCGGATTGTGAACACAAACCAGTTTCTGACCGTCCTCGAACATAGCCTCGACCATTATGGTTTCCAGGAGTGTCGAAACGCCCGGCAACACATCGCTTTCGGTGAGGATTAGTGTGCCCAGTGACATCAGTTCCGCAACCGATTTGCCGTCTCGGGCACCCTCGCAAATGTCGTCTGCGATAAGGGCATAGGCCTCGGGGTAAGTGAGTTGCAATCCGCGAGCCTTTCGGCGGCGGGCGAGTTCTGCCGCAAGAAACAAGCGCAGTCGCTCTTCGTCTTTTGATGACAAGTACATAGAGTTTTATCCGCCCGCCTGATTAGTCAATTACCGAACGAACGTTCTGCTTCTGACCTTGCAAGGGTCGAACAAGGGCACCAGAGACAGTTTCGCAGAATGGCTGGCAGCCTTGTCCTTCAGATCGTAGCAAACACCGCTTATTGCGTATTCCGGCGCGACATAGGCCATCGCGCTGCCCTTCTTCCGGCCCGGAGAATACGATCCGCTTGTGACCCGGCCGATTTCCTTTCCACCGGCGATTACGGCATCACCGGTGCTCATGATCGTACCGTCCGGAACGTCGAACCATACCAGCGTGCGGTTGATGCCCTGATCCCGGATTTTCTCCAGCGCGGCCTTTCCGCAAAAATCGGGTTTGTTGAAATCGACCGTCCAGCCCAGGCCGGCTTCCAACGGATTGGTCTGCTTGTTATGCTCGTTGCCGACCAAGACGTAGCCGGCCTCCTGACGTACGCTTTCCAGCCCGCACTGCCCCAGAGGAACAAGACCGTGTTTCTCTCCGGCTTCGAACAGAGCATTCCAAACCTTCTCGGCCTCTTCAGGATCACAGTGCAATTCAAACCCGAACTCGCCGGTGTAGCCCATACGCGCAATCACACAGGCAACACCGGCCACGTCGCCCTTGATGAATTTGTAGTATTTGATGTCATTAATTGGCGCAGACGTGACCTGCTGCAAGACCTGACGCGAGTTCGGTCCTTGTAGCGCAAGTGTGGTGTGTTGATCCGTCACATTCTTAATACTGACGTCAAAGCGTTCGGCCTGTTTTTGAAACCATGAGAAATCGGTCTCGTCTCCCGTGATCAGCATGTATTCATCAGGCTCGAAACACCAGATAGTTCCGTCATCTATCATTTGACCTTCGGCGTTGCAAAAGGTCGAGTACTTGATCGAACCTGGTTTCAGCTCAGACACGTTCGCTGTGGCCACATGTTGGACAAATTTCGAAGCGTCCGGTCCAGACACCGAAAACTCCGCCATATAATGAAGATCGCAAAGGCTTGCCTTGTCACGAGTCGCAAGGTGTTCCGCCTCCGGTCCCGGGTTGTAATGCCACGGAAGATAGTATCCGAAAAGCTCTCTCATATCTGCGCCCATCTTTTCGCCAACTGCGTGAAACGGGGTTCTCTGGATTTTTGCCATGATGTGTTCCTCTTTGGCTTCGTGAAGTAAGCGACACGCAGCTAGCACAAGAAAGTGGCGACAGAGATTAGGGATTTCGGGAGCGGCGCAGCCGCAGGAACAAATTGCCCTGCCATCACTTCGTGCGACGCGCTGAATGCCGGTCGGAATTTGATCGGCTTCCCAGCCCAACGAGCAATAGACCATTCACCTTGCGGTATGTCAAGACCGCGCCTTGGGTTCTTCAAAACCATCAAGGCCGAACTGATCTGGCGACGGTCATGGGAAACGAGGCGGCAAGCTGAGATGGCGATCTTCGAATGCATCAACGGGTTCTACAATCCACGGCGACGTCACTCAGCACTGGGATGGAAAAGCCCTGTCGCATTCGAATCGAGCACTTGGGGCGGCACGAAAGCGGGACAGGTTCAATCACGCGCTTGGTGCGGAGCGATCTCAACGGCATGTTGCTCGCGTGCCGCGCGGAGTTTCCGGTCGAATGTATCTCCGAAGGGGCAAGTCAGCTGAAGCTGGCTTATCAAAAGGGAAGTTGCCACGCAGGTCGGCGGTTGGGTTTGACGATGCAGGATGTCGGTGTTCTTGAGCATGGGCTTCGCCATTGCTCGACCTCTTCCCAAAGCCGCTACGACCGATACGGTATGCTCGCGGCTTTGAACTTCGGAATGACGCGCCCTTTGCTCGCTGTGGCTTTTTCGTTGCGCAATGATCCTGCAGCAGAAACCAGGCTTTGCGTGGCCTTTCCTCATCGACGGAAACTGCTGGATCGGCGGGCCAGCATTGCCGGCGATTTGCCGTGTCTCGGAACAGCGAACGGAGAAAAACACACAGACCGGTCGCCGGGGCAGCCGCACGCACACCATCGTTACACCCCAGCCTGAGTATCTCGCGGCGGCGAGGAACGCGATCAATCAGATCGGCGCAACCGTGGACCGCGGTGAACTGATCAGGTGTGCAGAACGCACCCTTCAAACTGTCCGACAGAAACCAGCTGACATCTAGGGGCTGTTGACGTTCACCGGGTCTGGATGATTGCTGCGGTAATCGAGATGAAGGCTTTGAAGCTTTGGTCGGTTTTGCACGAGCGCATGGCTATGCCTCTGTTTTCCTTCAACTTGCCGAAGTAGTTCTCCATCAAGAGTCGCCATTTGTAGGTTTCCTTGCCGAAGGATGCGGGAAATTTCCGATTGGATTTCGGCGGTATGACCGGGATGATGCCACGTTCCAGCAGGTCATTTCACAACCAATCCGCATCGAAAGCCCTGTCCGCCAGCAAGTGCCCGGCAGACAGATCACGGATCAACTTATCAGTCTCGCGCAAGTCGTGCGCCTGGGAACGCCGACAGATCAGCGCAAGACCTGAAATTCAAAACGCGTTTCATCCATCCGACGTGTGAACGACATTCATGGATACCTGTCTGCTGACAAGGATGGTCCGTGGCGCACCATGACCGAGGCAGCGAAACGGCTCGGTGTGACCAATCACGTCATCCGCAAGCTGATAAAGGACGGTATTCTGCCCGCAAATCAGGTGGTGGATGGCGCACCGAACCAAAATCGAACGGCTGACCTGCATTCTGATAAGGTCAAAAATGCTCTTGTATGAAAAGGACGTCCGTGTCGCGCGGATTTCGAAGATCAGCTATCAATGTTTCCAAGCACTATGAAAGGGATACATAACGACCAACCAACGGCGATCGGACGGCATGTCCGCTCGAAGGTGTTGTTATCGAGAATGCTGACTTTGGCGCTTCGGTTTCTGCCCCTGTTTCCCGAATGTCATGGTAAAAGACCTCTGCGTAATTCCGGGATTCCTGCCGGTTTGATCTTTTGGTATTCTGTCACAGAAGTTTTGGGATGGTTTTCATGGACTTGTTTTTTCGCGAAGCGGCGGATCGGATTGGGTTTGAGGATGTGCTGTCGAAGATCGACGCTCTGATGAACTGGCGAACGTTTTCGTCGATCCTGACGCGGGGCCTTGGGAGATCCGGTGTCGGGCCGCAGGGGTATGATCCGCTGGTTTTGTTCAAGTGTCTGCTGATCGGCCAGTGGCACGGGCTGTCGGGTCCGAAGCTGGAACGTGCGCTCAAGGTCCGGCTAGATTTCATGCTGTTCTGCGGGCTTGATCTGCACGCATCGGTGCCGGATGAGACTACCCATTGCCGGTTCCGCAATGCGCTGGTCAAAGGCGGGGTTTACGATGATCTGCTGTCAGAGGTCTGCCGTCAGATCGAGGAGCACGGCCTGAAGATGAAAGAGGCCGAGGCGGCGATCATTGATGCGACGCTGATCGAGTCTGCAGCCCGCCCGCGCAGCCATATCGAGCCCCCGCAGGACCGCGCCGAGGGCGACGCGCCCGATGACCCCGAGCTGCATTTCAGCGCCGATCCTGACGCGCGTTGGGTGAAGAAAGGCTCAAAATCCACGCTGGGCTACAAGGGATTTGCCCGCACCGACGAGGACGGGTTTGTGGACAAGGTCCACACCACGCCCGCCAACCGCGCCGAAAGTCCGGAATTTGCCACCATGATCGACGGCGCATCCGCGCAGCGCGTGCTGGCTGACAAGGCCTATGCCAGCCGGGCCAATCGCGCTGCGCTCAAAGGCAAGCACCGCGACGGGATCATGCGCAAGGCCGCCCGGGGCCGCCCGCTGCGCGCCTCGGAGAAACGGTTCAACCGGCTCATCTCAAAACAGCGGTTTCGGGTAGAACAGTGCTTTGGCACGATGAAACGGCTCTTCGGCCTGCACCGCGCCCGATACGTCGGAAGGGCCAAAACCCACGCCCAACTGGCGATGGCGGCCATCGGACAAAACCTCCTGAAAGCCGCAAACAAGATCACCCTAACCCGACAAACCCAGGCGATCGCATAAACCAAAACCCCCAAAACCACTTTGCCCGCTGAAAAGACAGCGGGGCGAAAGGGATGGGCAAATCCGCGCTGCAGCAGAAAACCAGCTCGTCACGAAGAGGTCTTTCCGTATCGAGTTCGATCTGGCCATCGGTCAGGAACAGGCAGAGGTCGTCCCTGAACTTGGCCATGTATTTCAATGCCTCACCCAGTGGCGATTTAGTCGCGACGCGGGCGCGATGGTGTGTGAACTAGGCTTCGAGGTCTGCGACGTTCGGTGCGGAGCGTTCCTGTCGCGCCGCGCGGCGGGCGACGGGATCACGCCCCCGGATCTTAGCCTCGACGCGGTAGAGGTAACCGATACGCTTCACGCCCTCTTCGGCAATCGGCGCCGGGCCGGGCCGGTGCGGGTGCGGGTGCGGGTGATCTCGACCAGCTTGCGCCGGGCGTGCGTTCAATAGAAAGCCAGCCGGATATCGGGACCGAGCCGATCAGGGGCGAGCAACCGGTTGTAGCCAACTTAGCCGTCGACCTAGATCACGCCGGAGAAGTCGTGGAAGATCCAATCGGCATGGCATACGCCGGGACCGGGCGTTTAAGCTACTTGACAAAGCCGGTGAAAAGCGCGGATCATGGCCGCGTGCTGGAAGCACATAAAATCACCAAGCGACACAGCTGGACGTTGACGCCCTAGCGGGGTGCTTGTGATTATCATCATTGAAATTCCCGCCACTAGTCTGGTCCTGCCTGTTTTTATTCAGGGAGCGCAAGCTATGAACAAACTGTTGGCCGCATTGAGCCTTACAACCGCACTGACGATGACCAGTTCCGTCGCCTTCGCCGAGGTCAAGATCGGCGCGATATTCGACCTCACCGGTGGATTGAACATATACGGAATCCAACAAGACCAAGCGCTTGATCTGGCTGTTGCCAGCATCAACGTAGCCGGTGGTGTAAATGGCGAAGACATCGTTGTCGTCGGGTATGACGCGCAGTCTGAACTTTCCAAATACACTCAGTTCGCACAAACCGCCGTCCTGCGGGATGGTGTTTCGGCCATGTTCGCGGGTTTAACCAGTTCCTCGCGTGAGGCCCTCCGCCCGATCCTGCGCGAGGCGAACATCCCTTACTTCTATTCGTCGCTCTACGAGGGCGGTGCCTGCGATCGCACTACGTTCGTTACCGGTTCGTCAGCCTCCCAGCAGTTGAACATTCTGATGAAATGGGCTGTCAAAAATTTTGGCCCGCGCGTCTACATCATGGGTCCTGACTACAATTTCGGCACGATTTCCGGTTACTGGATTCACGAGTATGCGAAAGAGCTCAGTGCCGAGGTTGTTGGTGAAGATTATCTCCCCCTCTCCGTGACAGACTATACGCCGACCATTCAGAAAATTCAGGCTGCGAAACCAGATTTTGTCATAGCACTTCCTATTGGTTCCGCGCAAACGGGTTTCCTTGAACAATTCGCGGCGGCTGGTCTGAAGGAAGACATCGGCCTTATCTCCACGAATTACGGCTCGGGCAACCAGCAGATCGTCGTGTCGCCACAGGCGGGCGAAGGCTATATGTCAGTGATGAATTACTTCCCTTCGGCCCCGGGCGAGACCAACGCCAAATTTCTCGCGGCATGGGAAGAAGCCTATGGAACCGATACGCCGGTGGTTACCGGATCTGTAGACGTCTGGAACGCTGTCCATCTTTGGGCCGCAGCTGCGAATAAGGCCGGAACGACCGACACCGATGAGGTGATCGCGGCGCTGCAAAGCGGGATTTCCTACGAAGCCCCCAATGGCACGGTCACGCTTGAGCCAGGTTCTCACCACTTGCGGCAGAATATGTATATCGCGCGTGGCAACGCCAATAACGGTTTCGATATCATCGAGACCTTCACGGACACTGAACCGACCTTTGAAAATGAGGTCTGCAACTTGGTGGATAATCCTGATGTGGTAGAGCACTTTACCCCAGAAAACTAAACGACGCCACACAACAAAAGGGGCAGCCTCAAAGGTTGCCCCAGCTTCGGGAGGTTCCATGGAACTCAATTTCTTGGCGACAATTTTGCTGTCATCTTTATCTAGCGCATCCATTCTGTTGATCGCTACGCTTGGCCTAGCAGTTGTGTATGGCTTGATGGGTGTGATCAACCTCGCGCATGGCGAGTTTATCATGGTCGGGGCTTATTCGGCACTGACCGCGACACAGATCGGGCTTCCATTTCTGTTAGCCATACCCTTTGCCGTGGTCACGACCATGACTATCGGCGCAGTGGTCGAGTTTTTGATTATACGTAAGCTCTATGGACGGCTCTTTGACACAATGCTGGCAACGTGGGGCCTTGGCATGGTCTTCAACCAGGTTGCGGTTCTGGTGTTTGGAACCGTGTCGCCCGGCATCGGGATGCCGCAGTGGAGTTTCAAAATCGGTGACTACAGCCTCGCAGTATACCCGACTCTGATGATTTTCGTGGCGGCAGTCATACTCGTCTTTATCTATCTGCTCATGACGCACACGGTCTATGGAATGAAGGCCCGAGCCTCAATCCAGCAGCCGCAAATGGCTCAGGCGATTGGCATCGACTCATCTCGGGTCAATACCATGACCTTTGCGATCGGGAGTGGCCTCGCCGGGCTTGCGGGTGCAATCCTACTTCCAATCATTCCGGCAACGCCTTCGATGGGTCTTTTCTTCGCTGTAAAAGGCTTCCTTACGGTTGTCGTAGCCGGGCCGGTCACATTGACGGGGAGTGCTCTTGCAGCCCTTGGCCTCGGCGGCGGTGCATCCGTGACCGCCAGTTTCATGACATCCGTGGTCGGTGATGTCTTCTTCTTCCTCGTGACCGCCATTCTGCTTTGGCTCTACCCGATGGGTATTTCCGCCAAATGGCGCCGAAAGCTTTAGGGGTCATCGGATATGTTTGAAAAACTCCATAAAAATGCAGGCCTGATCTTTCCAGCGCTTGCCACAATTATCGCACTGGCTCTGTCTGGAACCTTGAATCCATACCTTGCTTTCGTTGCCACATCCTGGGTTATCTTTGGCCTTTTGGGTCTGAGCCTGGATGTCGCCTGGGGGCGTGGAGGTCTGCTCAGCCTGGCTCAGACAGCCTTCTACGGATTGGGCGGATACTTTGGCGCAGTCATTGCGATCAACTTAGCGCCTTCGTCCGGAATGACTTTGGTCTGGGCCTTGCCATCCGCGGCTGTTTTCGGCGCTCTGATTGCGGTCGCCCTCGGCTATGTTATTTTCTACGCTCGCATGGGTGAGTTGCAGAGCACGATCCTGTCCTACACTTTTACTTTGTTGCTTTGGTCGGTGGCCCAATCTTTCAAATTGGACGTTGGTGAAGCCCGTATTGGCGGCGACAACGGGCTCTCAAACATCCCCGGGATCATTCTAGGATTTGGCTCCGAAGCCAAAAAGATTGGTCCGAACGAGGCCTTCGCAACTGTCGTCGTTGTCACCGCAGCAGTCTATTTCTTCACGCGCTGGCTAATGCGAAGCAACTTCGGCAAGATCGTGGATTGCATTCGCATCGATATCGAGAAAACGGAACTTCTGGGCTACGATATCCGCAAATATCAGCTGTTGAACTTTGCCTATTCAGGTGCCGTTGCAGGGCTTTCGGGCGCACTCTTCGCATTGTGGGCAAACTACCTTAACCCGTCGATTTTCTCCGTCCAAGAAGCACTTCTCGTTCCGATTTATGTCTTGGTGGGCGGTCTGGGCACACTTGCTGGGCCTTTCTTGGGTGCCCTTATTATCGGGGGTCTTTCATTCTGGCTTGGCGGCGGAGTAGCAGGCGGTCAAACGACTTTGATCCTCGGCACGACACTCATCCTCTTGGTAATGTTTTTGCAAAACGGGTTTCTGGGTGCACTGGATACTCTCTGGAAGAAGTTCCTGGCTGATCCGAACGATGCCGCTCGTAGTGCAGGGGCAGTGAAGATCGACACTGAAGTGCTTGACAGCATTCTCGAAGAGGCCGCAGCCCAGGCCGGTCCCGCGAAGAACCTTTCGACCGATGAAGCCTTCAAGCGATTTGGCGGCGTAATTCCGGTCAACAAGGTTTCGCTCGACTTTGCATCCGGTCGGCCCTATTCACTCATCGGCCCAAACGGTGCAGGTAAAAGCTCGTTCTTGAAAACCTGCGTGGGCATCTATCGTCCCGAAGGTGGCAAGATCCTTCTCGACAAGGACGACATTACGAAGATGGCAATCTTCGAGCGGGTTCACAAGGGGATGGGCGTCAAGAACCAGAAACCCCAAGTCTTTGGTGAAAACACCGTGATGGAAAACCTCTGGATCGCAGCTTTTGCACGCACAAGAGACACGGTACAAGCAGATAAAACCGCGACCCGCATTCTCTGGATGTTGGGCATGGAAGAACAGAAGGCTGTGCAGGCCTCAGCTCTTTCACATGGTCAGCAGCAGTGGCTCGATATCGGAATGGTGCTCTGTCTTGCACCTCGTGTCGTGCTTCTGGATGAACCAGCGGCGGGTATGACAAATGAGGAAACTCGCGAGCTGTCCTTGCTGGTCCGTACTTTGGCCAAGCATACGACGGTGGTTGTCGTTGAGCATGACATGGAATTCGTGCGGACGTTGGAAGGACATGTGACTGTGCTCCACCAAGGCGAGTTTTTTGCAGAAGGGGATATTGAGACGCTCAGAGCGAACGATGCTGTCCTCGATATCTATTTGGGGAGAGGCGAGCATGTTTAAGATCAAGAACGCCACTGGTGGATATGGAAAGACCACTATCATTCGAGATGTCTCCATACACGTGAACGCCGCTGAAATCGTTGCCCTTCTTGGACGTAACGGGGTCGGGAAATCCACTCTGATGCGGTATGCGACAGGACTTATCAAGGCGACGTCAGGTTCGATCGAGATTGCCGGTGAAACAGCGCCACCATCACCAGCAAAACGGGCCCGCCTTGGATTGGGTTACGTACCTCAAGGCCGGTTCGTCTTCCCGCGGATGTCTGTGACCGAGAACATCGCCGTTGCAGCAGCATCAAATGGCTTTGACGCAAAGAAAAGCGTAGCGGCGATACTGGAGGATTTTCCTCTCTTGCAACCCAAGGCGAACGATCTCGCGGGCGGATTGTCCGGCGGACAACAACAGGTCCTGGCCTTGGCCCGCGCCCTTGCAACACGACCGAAAATCCTTCTGCTCGATGAACCGACCGAGGGTGTTCAACCCTCGATCATCGACGAAATGGCGGGGGTTTTAAAACGGATCAACGAAGAGCATAAAATTGCAATTCTTGTTGCTGAACAGAACCTCGATTTTTGTTTGTCGATTTCGGAACGCGCCTACGTCATGGAGAAAGGCACGATCAGGATGGAGACGGATCGCGACAGCCTGCGCGCTGACAAAGAGCTGCAACAGGAATTGTTGGGTGTGTGAGATGCCAGATAAACTCAGCAAGGATCAGCTCAAGCGCATCAAGGCAACTCTGGCACGCATTCGCGGTGGGCTTTCGAAGTTGAAAGTTGATCAGTTCGGTGAACCGGCCCATATTTTTTTACCGGAGGCTCTAAGCAGTGTCGAAAAGTGAGAGCTTATCCGATCTTGTTGTCGCTTTGGCAGAGGGACGACAAACGCCCGACTCCCTGGCAAAGCAGTCTCTTGAGCGCGAAACGCAACTGGCCGACTTGAATGCGTTCGTCACAATAGACGAAGAAATCGTCACAGCTCAAGCCAAAGCAGCAACCCAGAGGCGAAAGACGGGCAAACCCCTCAGTCCTATCGATGGTGTGCCAATCGCGGTCAAAGACAATTATCTTACGAAGGATTATTCCACCACTGCGTGCTCGAACGCTCTGCCGTTGGAGCCAAAGGGTATTGACGCAACTATTGTCGCCAACCTCCGTGCCGCTGGCGCTGTCATTTTTGGCAAGACGAACATGCACGAATGGGCGTTCGGCGCGACAAACTCCACGTCAAGTATCGGTGCGACGCGCAACCCGCATAACCAAGAGCATATCACTGGTGGCAGCAGCGGCGGTTCAGCAGCGGCGGTTGCCGCTGGCATTGTCGGAGCCGCCCTTGGCAGTGATACAGGCGGATCTGTACGGATTCCATCATCTGCCTGTGGTGTCTACGGGTTCAAGCCCACTTACGGGCGGGCGTCTCGGCATGGCGTTCTGCCACTGAGTTGGTCGCTGGACGCGCCGGGGCCGATTGCAGCTAGTTTGGATGACATCGCCCTTCTGCTGCCCTATTTTCTTGGAGCCGATAAGCGGGATTCATCTACCACGCGGGCAAAGCCGTTCAGCCCGGAGACAGCCCCGGAAAAGCTCCAGGTTCTCCACCTCACTGGTACAGGGCTGGAGCGTGCTGAAGACGTGAACAGCGTCGTGTGCAGCGCATTGTCTGGGTCGGATGTCGCTGTGGCTGATGTTTCGTTGCCAGACATGCGCAGTTACTTTGCAGCCTGGGAGGCCATTTTGCATGTCGAGGCGTCATCCTATCACGAAGACTTGCTTTCCCGGACCGACAGCGGCTTCTCGTCAATCACAAGAGCACATTTGGAAGTAGGGAAACAACTCACAGCGCAAGAGGCACTGCACGCCCAGAAACTGCGCGCGCGGTTTAGCGACCTTCTCTTGAATGGACTCGGCGAGTGGGATGCCTTGGCCCTCCCGACGCTGCCTGTCCTCGCACCGCGCCACGGCGAGGATCGTCAGAAATTCGGCGGACGCGATGTCACTACACAAGATAGTATGACGTGGTTCTGCTGGCTTGGTAACCTTGCTGGATTGCCCAGTATCAGTCTGCCTATAGGCGTATCAATAAATGGTCTTCCCATTGGGATGATGTTGATGGGCAGGCCAGGGCAAGACGAGCTACTACTGGATATCGCACGGCGGTTTGACAAAAGGCCGTAGCCTCTGGCAGAGGCAGAAATTTGGTGGGGAGCTATTTTCTCAATTTGGCCCAATGCCGTCACGGAACAGGCCCTGCTGAGAGGAACGCTGCTCACAATCGAAGAACTCAACACAACGGGCAGTACTGTGGCTGTGCTGACCGACCCAAACAGGAAGGAACCGACCATGAAACGAATTCTCACAACTGCAATACTCACGCTTGGTGCAACCCCGGCCTTCGCACATCTAAGCCCGGAACAGCATGGCTCGTTTGTCGCGGGCCTGTCGCATCCTATGTTCGGTCTCGACCACATTCTTGCGATGTTAGCAGTCGGCCTCTGGGCTGTCGTGCTCGGGGGACGTGCGCGTTGGGCACTTCCTGCGTCGTTTGTCGGCGTCATGATGCTGGGCTACGTCGCGGCGGTGTTCGGGTATGGTCTGCCGTTCGTGGAGCCGATGATACTGTTATCCGTCCTTGCGTTGGGGCTTGCAGTTGCCCTGTCCGTGTATCTGCCGGTTTTTGCGGCTGCGAGTATTGTCGGAGCGTTCGCGCTGTTTCACGGCCATGCGCATGGCGGGGAATTGGGCTCAGCCGCAGCGCTTAGCTTCGGAGTTGGGTTCGTACTTTCGACGGCTCTTTTGCACGGGATAGGTGTTGCCCTGGCCGTCGCGGCAGGTCGCGCGCTGACCGGAACACAAGTCATTCGGGGACTGGGCTGGGCAACAACAATCGGTGGCGTGTGGGTGATTGCCGCAGGGTAATTGTTCCGTCCCGGATGATCACATCGATCCTCGGCGCTTTGCCTTTTTTTGGGCAAGATCGTGCGTGAATGCCCCTGTGTGGTTGACACGACCCAGCCGAGTGTCGCCATTTCCAGATCCTGCATGTTGCGCCAGGGCCCTTGGCAATGGACCAGTTCGGTTTTGTAGAGGCCGTTGATCGTCTCAGCGAGGGCATTGTCATACGAGGCCCCGACGCTGCCGACAGACGGTGCAATTTTGGCTTCGGCCAGCCGTTCAGTGTACTAAATTGACATATATTGCCCGCCGCAGTCCGAATGGTGGATCAAACCGTCTTTTTGAACAGGGACGAACCTGAATTTTGTGCTCTGGCGTGGTAACTGCTCGATAAGGAGTCGCACGTATAAGCATCGACAAAGACCTATTGGACCAACTGATGGAAGGCCGTTCACCCGGCGATCTATTCGGCAAGGAAGGCGTTCTTTCCGAACTGATGAAGGTGCTGGCGGAACGCGCGCTGACGACCGAAATGGAGGAACATCTTGGCGGGGAGCGCGACGAAGGAACCCCTGAAGGAGAGGTTCAGGTGCCCGATAGAGCCGGACTTTAATCGACGGTGGAGAAAAAATCCCTTGGCAGGTCACATCCACCGCGTCAGTTCAAAGTCGGCGGAACTCCAACTCCACCTAAACTACTTGACAAAGCCGGTGAAAAGCGCGGATCATGGTCGAGTGCTGGATGCACATGAAATCACCAAGCGACAAAGCTGGACGTTGACGCCCTAGTGGAATCATTTGTGATTATCCTCAATTAAATTCCTGCCGCGAGTCTGGTCCTGCCTGTTGTTATTCAGGGAGCGCAAGCTATGAACAGACTGCTGGCCGCATTGAGCCTTACAACTGCACTGACGATGACCAGTTCAGCCGCCTTCGCCGAGGTCAGTTCTGAATGACGTTCCACAGTCAGCGCCCAAAGTTCAGAATTCTGGAGGTTTAAAGATGAAACAAGATGTAATTCGGGTCGCTCTGGACTGGGAGGTGGACCATATTGATCCCCCTTGTTCCTTCGGTGGTTGGAACACCGGTCGCGTGGTCCAGCAAATGTTCGATAGTCTTGTAGAAGACAACCTTAATTCGGAAATCGGGGCAGTGACATCCCTTGTGCCGTCTCTGGCAGTCAGCCAGTCGGTTTCGCCGGACGGGTTGCGGTACACGTTCAGACTGCGCGAAGGGGTAACCTTTCATGACGGTGCGACATGCGACGCCGACGCGGTGCGGATAAACATTGAGAGAATGTGGGACACGTCGTCTCCATACTTCGACGAAAGGGCATTCGACTACAATAGAATGGCGATCGAAACGTTGAAAAGAGTCCGAGTATCAGATGCTCGAACGATCGAGCTCGAACTCACCGATCCTTTTCCCGAGTTCTTGCGCTACATGACGCAGGAGGACGCGCCCGGCGCTTTCGTTATGGTCAGTCCAGAATACATCCGTACCGACATCGGCAACAGAGCGTCAGCTCCTGGGACCGGCCCTTACGCCTTGGAGAGACGCTTCGAGACACCGCACGGTGATGGTGCGCTGTTGCGACGGTATGCGGGTTATTGGGGCCGGCCAGCGGCGACCGAATTCATCGAGTTTACTCCGATCCTTTCGGCCGAAAAAAGATCGGAGGCGCTAATTAGCGATTCCGCGGATATCGTTTATGGCCCCGACCCGTCATCATTGGATGAGCTTTCCAGACTTGGCTTCATTGTGTCCGAACGGCCTATTCCCTATGTCTGGTATATCGCCTTGAACATCAACAAGGCGCCCCTCGACGATGTGCGCGTTCGACGCGCGTTATTACACGCAATCGACCGCAAGAGCTTGAGTGAGGAGCTTTTCGGATCGGCCGCCGCACCTGTGAATGGAATTTTGCCGCCCGCTTCGCCGTCATATGAACCCGGATTTCCCGATTTGTACCCATTTCGGCCGGAGCGCGCGCGTGAGCTTCTGGCCGCTGCCGGCGTAAATGACGGGTTCACCTTTACATTCAGTATCGCACGCGCAGGTTCCGGACAATTGAATCCGGTTGGCATTGCCGAACGCATTCGCAGGGATCTGGGAAACGTCGGTATCGGTGTCGATCTGCGGATAAACGATGACTGGGTTGAGTACTGTGAAAACTGGCACCAAGGCATGAATAGCGAAATCGACGCATCCGAAATGAGTTGGGGTATGTCGTGCGACGTCTGGGTCGAGCAGGTATTGCATTCCCGCAATGCGTCGCCACGTGGATTCAATACCGGCTATTACCATAACGAGCACGTAGACAAGATGTTCGACGTCGCAAGGCGCGAGCTCGAGCCTGAAAAACGAGCGATGCTTTATCAGACAGCGCATCGGCTGATAATGCTTGACGCCCCTGTTATTCCGCTTCTGACAATTCGCAGAGGGCTGGTCGCACACCACCCCCGCGTTCAAGGCTTGCGATTTCCTGCTCAGAACTGGCATAATTTATCTGACGCGTGGTTGGACAGGAGTATTGGACTAAACGCCCGTTCGAGTTCTTGACGGAGCCGGGACGGACCGCGAAACGAGGCGATTAATTGAATCTCGAATCGACCTAGGAAAGGAAAGTGTTCAATGTCAAAGGCTGGTGAGGCTTTGCTAAGAGAACTGCGCAGTTTGCGGGTTCTTGTCCTTCACCCCTCGGACCAGGAACGCTCCGAACTCGTTAATCAATTGAAACGCATTGGCTGTACAGTTAGCGTCGAATGGCCGATACCAACCACGATAGACCCTGAAATCAACATGATTTTCTGTCTCGTCGAAGACGCATCCATTGTGACCCTTCCGTGGGTTCGACCGCATCTCGCGGTTCCGGTTGTCGCGATCGCCCAATTTGAACACCCAACTGTCATCCGCTCGTTACTCGAGATTGGCGTCACGGGATTTATCGGAAAGCCTATTCGTACATTCGGAGTTCTGACTGCACTTATCATGGCGCGTTCTATTCATCGGTATGAACGCATACAATCTGCCAAGATCGCCAAGTTGAAGGAAAGTCTCAAATCTCACCGAATCATAGGGCAGGCTGTCCAAACTCTTTGCAGGGCCAACGACATTGGCGAAGGAGAAGCGTACGAACTGATTCGAAGGCAGGCCACAAGCAAAAGGCTATCAATGTACGTTATCTCTGAGTCGATAATCAATACCAGTGAACTGCTAACCTTGGAAACTCATAAGTCTTCCAACACGATCCAGCTAAGGTCGAAAAAATAGGGGAAAGAACTTGTTGTTATGACGCAGAAAGCTCAATGAAGAGCCAAAGTAATTTCCGTGGATGAGCATATGATACCAACGGTTTTGAAATGGGTAGACAAGTGCAGAGTGAACCGCCCCTTGTTTGCCGGAGACCCAGAAGTAAGGATACTGGGCTATGGAAAAGAGCAAATGTGGAAACAGATATTCACCTGAAGTGCGCGAGCGAGCTGTGCGGATGGTGTTTGAGCATCAGGGTGAATTTGATAGCCAGACTGCTGCGATCAAGGCGTTGGAGCGTGAGAATCGCCAGCTTCGACAAGCCAATGAGATCCTGAAGAAAGCATCAGCGTATTTTGCGCAGGCGGAGCTCGACCGCCCATTTCGGAAATGATCCGGTTTATCAAAGAGCGCCGGGAAGTGTGTGGGGTCGACGTCTCGACCTGGCAAGGGTTCGTTTATGTAGCATTTGTCATCGATACGTTTGCCAACAACATCGTCGGCTGGCGTGCATCCAGATCGCAGCAAACACAGTTTGTCTTGGATGTCCTTGAGCAGACGCTTTACGAGCGAAGGTCCGGAGAGAACTTGATCCATCACAGCGACCGGGGCAGCCAATATCTGTCGATCAAATTCACAGAACGGTTGGCTGACGCGGGGCTGGAACCCAGTATTGGGACAGTGGGGACAGCTATGACAATTCGCTGGCCGAGACGATGATTTGCCTGTTCAAAGCAGAAGTGATCCACAGATTAGGCCTTTGGAAATCCGCTGATGCCGTCGAATGGGAAACCCTCAAATGGGTCGATTGGTTCAACAACCGCCGCCTGCTCGAACCTATCGGATACATCACACCAACGGAAGCTGAGGAGGCGTTCTATGCAAACATGAACACACTCGATAAAGTCGCTTGAGAAGAACTTAACAGCCTCCGGTAAAACCGGAGCGGTTCAGAGTGTTACATCGGCACAAAACACGCCAGGTAATTCGGAGCAGGAAAATGCAAAGTTTGACGGTTGGAGTTCTGTTTTCACAGCGGGGTTTCAGTGGGTGGTATGGAAGCTCGCAACTTAGGGGGACGATACTCGCAATCGACGAGATAAACCTGAATGGTGGTTTAGACGGCCGAATGATTGATCCAATCATTTGCGACCCGGGATCGGATCCCAAACAATATAGCAAGTTGGCGAACAAGCTACTGTTGGACGATGGGGTTTCGGTTATCTTCGGATGTACCACCTCATTCAGCAGAAAAGCAGTTACACCATGTGTAGAAAAACGAAACGCAATACTGTTCTTTCCGACATGCTATGAAGGGTTTGACTACTCACCAAACATAATATTTACCGGACCTTGTCCCAATCAACTGCACCTAGAACTGCACCGATACCTGTACGAAAGGGGCCGTGCTTCATATTATCTCCTGGGATCGGATTACGTGTTCCCACAGGAGTCGAACCGCGTCATCAAGGACCTCGTTGCCCAAAGCAACGGAAAAGTCGTTCGAGAGAGATATGTCCCACTTGATTGCGCTGATCGTCAGATCGACGATATCGTCTCGGACATAATGTCGACGAAAGCAAATGTTGTGCTGTCGACTGTTGTCGGATCAGGATCCACTCGATTGTACGATGCATTTCACGAGCGTGGAATAACTCCGAATGATATCGTAATTGCTAGCCTAACAGCTAGTGAATTGGATCTTTCGAAAATGAAACATCTGCCCCTCTCGGGTCATGTAACCTCTTCCCCGTATTTCGCATCGATTGAGACGCCCGAGAACAGACTATTCTGCAAACGATTTGTTGAGCGCTTCGGCCGCTCGGTGCCGATTGATACCTGCGCCGAGTCGGCCTATTCTCAAGTGCATTTGTTTGCGAATGCGATGAGGTCACTTGACGGAATGGACGCAAACCGTCTTCGCGAGGAAATCTATCGGGTAGAGGTAAATGCGCCTCAAGGCCGGATAAAAGTCGATTGTGAAAACAATCACACCTACCAGTGGCCACGAATCGGTGTGATGGAGGACGCAGGAACATTCCAGATCGTGCGATCGCCATTAAATTCCGTCAAGCCGGATCCATATCAGATCAACTACTTCGATGTCCTCGCTGCAAGTTGACGTCCGGCATGCCGCCGCTACCGTGGCCAAGTATTGCTCCGCCGTTTACAATCCTGCCCGAAAGAACTGAAGGGCTTGATCGGCGGCAAGGTCAGGGAACCCGTCATCAGCTCAAACTGGCCAGATATCCTGCGCAGCGCGGCCACCATGGTGGCGGGCGCGATGCCGCCAAGCCAACTCTTGCGGAAATTTGCATCCTATCCCAGACAACACGTAACGCTCCGGTGGGGGCCGTCTGACTTCGGCGACGATCCGATGATAAGTCCGACCTTATGTCCGATTTCATTTCTCGCCCTCAAATCGAAGTTCTTTCCGCGGCCGATGGCATTCGTCGTCGGCAGTGGTCGGATGAGGACAAGCTCCGGATCGTAGAGGAAAGTTTTGTCGGCCACCGGCAAGTGGCAGCTACGGCGCGGCGGCATGGCATGTGCCGGTCGCTGTTGACGACCTGGCGTCGACAGTATCGCAACGGTGAGCTGGGAGCGCCCCGCCCGATATCCTTCACACCGGTAACCGTGACGAAGGACATCGCGGCCTCCCAGCCTGGGCCTGTTGATCTCCCTGATCTCTCCCGGAACTCGCAGGTGGAGATTGCTCTGCCCAATGGTCGTCGGCTTATCGTGCCCATCTTGGTCGACCCGGAAGCGCTTGCCCGGATCCTGTCAGTGGTGGACGGTCAATGATCGCGTTTCCGGCGGGCGTGAAGGTCTGGATGGCGGGTGGCGTCACCGACATGCGGCGTGGCATGAACACCCTTGCATTGCAGGTCCAGCAAGGCCTCGGGCGCGATCCTCATGCCGGGGAGATATTCTGCTTCCGAGGGCGCAAGGGCGACCTGGTCAAGATTTTATGGCATGATGGGGTCGGCACATCTCTCTATCTGAAACGCCTCGAGGCAGGTAAATTCATCTGGCCCGTCAGTCGCACGGGCGACGCGGTTCAGATCTCCGCAGCCCAGCTCGGTTATCTTCTGGAAGGAATTGACTGGCGCAATCCGCGTTGGACACAACGCCCTGCAAAGGTTGGGTAAAACGCGCTTATAGCCCTGTTTTGCATGGGCATTCGTAAACCGGATGGTAGATTGTGACCATGTCAGATGCCGCCTCCGAGCTCGAGAAACTGCGCGCCGAACTGGCCGCTTTGAGGTCCGAACTGGCCCGCTCGAACGCCGTTGTGTCGGCGTCCGAGGCGCTGATCGCGGGCCTCAAGCTCGAGATCGCCATGCTCAAGCGCGACAAGTATGGCCGCAGCGCCGAACGCACCGCCCGGCTGATCGACCAGCTCGAGTTGCAGCTCGAGGAACTTGAAACCGCTGCGGCGGAGGACGCCATCCGCGCCGAGCAGGCGGAGGAGAAGGCGACGAAGGTTCGCAGCTTCGAGCGGCGCAAGCCGGTGAAGAAGCCTTTCCCCGAGCATCTGCCGCGCGAACGGGTGGTCGTCGAGGCGCCAACCGCCTGTGCATGCTGCGGGTCAGACCGGATCGTGAAGATGGGCGAGGACATCACCGACACGCTGGAGGTGGTGCCACGGCAGTGGAAGGTGATCCAGACCGTCCGCGAGAAGTTCACGTGTCGCGATTGCGAGAAGATCAGCCAGCCGCCCGCCCCGTTCCACCCGATCCCGCGCGGCTGGGCTGGTCCCAGCCTGCTCGCGATGATCGTGTTCGAGAAGTTCGGCCAGCACCAGCCGCTGAACCGCCAGGCCGACCGCTATGCCCGAGAAGGCGTGGATCTGAGCCTGTCCACGCTCGCCGACCAGGTGGGCGCGGTGACCGAGTTGCTGACGCCGCTGCATGCGCTGATCGAGGCGCATGTGATGGCCGCCGGGCGATTGCACGGCGATGACACGACGGTCCCCTTGCTCGCCCGCGGTGGCACGAAGACGGCCCGGCTCTGGACCTATGTCCGCGATGATCGCCCTTTTGGCGGTGCCGCCCCACCGGCGGTGACCTTCCGCTTCTCCCGCGACCGGGGCGGCGAGCATCCGACCGGGCATCTGATGGGCTGGCAGGGCATCCTGCAAGCTGACGCCTATGCCGGATATAACCAGCTTTACGATCAAAAGCGCTCGCCCGGACCGGTGACATCCGCGCTCTGCTGGAGCCATGCACGCCGCAAGTTCTTCGAACTCGCGGATGTCGAAAGCAACATCCGGAAGGGCAAGTCGCCCAAGGAGATCTCGCCGATCGCTTTCGAGGCGGTGAAGCGTATCGACGCCCTGTTCGAGATCGAGCGCGACATCAACGGCAAATCCCCCGACGAGCGGTGTGAGGCGCGACAACGCCTGTCGGCCCCGCTGGTCGAGGATCTGGAAACCTGGCTGCGCGGCGAACGGGCGTTGCTATCGAAACACGCCAAGGTCGCCAAGGCGATTGATTACCTGCTATCGCCAAACCATTGGTCGAGCTTCGCGCGGTTCCTTGAGGATGGCCGTGTCTGCCTGACCAACAATGCCGCCGAAAGATCCCTCTGCGGCGTGGCCCTCGGAAGGAAGTCCTGGCTCTTCGCGAGGTCCGAGCGCGGCGGGCAGCGCGCCGCCTTCATGTATTCCCTGATCGGCTCCGCAAATGTAACTGTACCCTAATTAATCAGATTCTGCGGATTTGGAGCATTTTGGGACGTTTTTGTACCCTTAATTACAATATATCCACAGGCAACTCGCTTCAGCTTTCGATGCCGCCTGAGCGCTTCCAGATTGCATCGGCCCGCGCCAGAAGCACTTGACGATCTGCCTCGGTTCCAAGTTCGGAGATGGCCTGACGAGCTGCCTGCAGAGCGCTCTCGGATGCACTTGGGCGGCTCGTTCCATATGTTTTCTGCCCAGTCGGATGCTCGGTTTCCCATCGCCCCGGAAGCCGCCGGTCGAGGGCATGCGACATTGCACGTATCCGTTCGATCACCCGACCATGCTTCGGAAAGGCGCGGCGCAGCCCCCTAACCGTACGATCGTTTGCTCTCAAGATGATGGCGGCCCCCAACAAGGGACGGGTCTTGCCGACATCGACCGCGGCGAGCGCTATCGATCTTTCGCGCTCATTTGCGGAGATGACGGATGCTGATCGACCGACGTCCAGCATCGATACGACATGCAGGGTCAGTTCCATCCGACGCAACCGCCGGAGATTGTTATTCACTACAGCCGTTTCCAGGGCCTGCGCGCCGCGTGCAGCGCGCGCAAGTAGCCGCTCTGATACAGCCCCGGCTGGATATTTTGCAGCGAGGGACTGACCACAGGTCTCGCAGGTCAGCGACCACGCGAAGCGCCAATGACGAAGAGCGAGATCGGGAGTTTGCTCCGTGCACCCCGGACAATGCTGAAAGTCATGTCGCGACACGTATCGCACGGCATGATGCACCGTATCCGGCAGGGACATGGCGGCGATCTCATCCCGGGTCCGTTGAACTGCCGAGCAGAGGCGGGTCCAGTCTACTTGTCCGAGATCGTTGATATGCTCCGGCACCCTGCCCTGCCCCAATCCGAGATAGCCGCAAAGTTCTTCAGCGGAGCAGTGATTGGCCTTCGCCAATCGCCCGATCCAACTGGACAGAAGCTCATCGCGTGCAGGCGGTGGTCGAAAAGGTAGCGGTCTGACGGTCACCCGAATGCAGCGGCGGGCTGGCGAGGGATGTTCCAGGCGTGCTTCGTCCAAACCGGTTGCCAGGCCTGAACCGCCTCGTCAGTGATTCGCTCTTCTCCGGTCTCGATCGCATCAATTGCCAGTGACTTGATCATGATGAACACGCGCGAGGTAACTCCGCCGGTCACTTTCAGGATCGTCCTAAGAGACGCCACCGTCAAGCTTGAGCGTTGCTCAAGCACCATCGCCGCGATCAGAGTCTGGATCAGGCGAGAGAACTCCACGTCATCATCCCAGAGCGGCAGATAGTGTTCGTCCAGTCGTCGGGCCAATTGGTCGTCTCCCCGAACCGCCTCGAGGGCCTCGTTGACGCCAAAGACGACAAGCGAAGCGCACAGATCATTTGCGAGGAACCGGAGCATGTTCAGGAAACGACGTTGCTCCCGGTAGCTGCCAGCAAGCAGATTGTGTACCTCATCAATCATCAACATCCTCAGGTCCATGTCGCGAAGATGACTGAGCGCGCGCACCTCAAGCTCGGACACGGTATGCCTTCCCCACATCGGCGCTCCGACCGTCGCCAGAATGTGCTGATAGAACCTTCGCTCATCAGGCGCGGGAGGCGCCTGAACCAGCAGGATGGGTGTTTTCGTGGCGCCCAGTTCTGCGTTGTACTGCGTCGGATACTTGCTTGCCATGCGCTTGGCGATCATCGTCTTGCCGATGCCGGAACTTCCATAGACCATCAGGCCGGGCATCCGGCTTTGTTGCGGCATTTCCATTAGGGACGTTAATCGGTTGAGAACGATCGTGGCACGGTCGAACGCGATCCAGTGGTCACCGCGGATACGGTCAATTCTTTCGTCTGGGGTCATTAAACTCATCTATCTCATAGGTTGGCAGATCAGGGTTGCCTGTATCGATCGCGAACATTTCGCGCGACGGATCACGGCGCGGTTGGTGCCGGGGAAGCCGAGCACCTCTTTCATTTTCCAGCCGGGCAGCCCTTGTCTTTTGGCGTGCTGCCTCAGCCAGCCGCCGTTGCGCATCGATCAACTGGAACAGGACCCGCTCATTGATCTGCCCCCCATGCTTGTCTTGCCATTCTTTCCGCGCCCGCCGACTTTCCCAATGCGATATGCGCGGGTGGCTGAGATCCCGGTAGCGTGCCGGGATCACGCGTCCATCATCGGTGATGACCCAAACTTGCGACAGGTCTCGTGGATCGTATTTCACCTGTACCTTGCCTTGCCCGCGTCCGACCAATGACGCAAAGACATCGCTCCAATAATGCACCCCGAAGAGCGTGATCCCGGTGCGCCCGAGCCGGCGCCATTCAAAGGGCAGGAAGCTTGTCCGAAAGGCATCGACATCGACAACCTGCCGTCCCGCAGTATCACCGCCCATTTCCGCCCATGCCGCAAGAGGCGTTCGCCCGAGGGCTTCGTGAACCGTGTTGTGGTAGCGGCAGATTTCCAGATTAAGCCAATCCTCGAACTCGGCCAGGGTCAGGGCCGCGTGTTTCTCGCTATCATAGTCACCCTTCTCTACGATAGAGGACTGAGTGGTCCCGGGCAGCACATGAACGGCACCCATGGTCGTTCCGATCAGACGCTCGACATGGCCGCCGTAGTGTTTGCCGCCGAGCGGACGATACTCGATAGCAATGCCCCAATCTTCGCAGGCCATTTTGAAGGCGTCGCTGTGGAACTCCTGCGCATTGTCAACGTGGATCGCCTTCGGAATGCCGGCCGTCGGCCAAACCACCTCTTCCAGTGTTCCTGGCACGTGCACCGATTTTCGGCGCACGCAGTGATCGAGACACAGTGCGATCGACAAGACAGACGGCTCGTCAAAAGTGACATAGACCCCGAGAACAATTCGGGTCGCAACATCAATAGCAACCGTCATGTAGGGGCGCACAAGCGGCCGTCGATTGACGTGATCGACCAACGTGATGTCTGAAGTTGTATGATCAATCTGAACGACTTCCAGCGGGGCTGAAACTTCAAAGCGGCCAGGACGCGCGGCAAAAACCTTGTCCGCCTCCTCTGCCCCGCGCCGTTTCCGGAAGACCTCTCGCTGATCCATAGCGTCTAGACGGGCTTTCACCGTTCTCCGGGTCGGCGGCTGAAACCCCTTCGCCTCGCACTCGGCACGAATCTCACGCCAGATGCGAAGAAAGCTCGAACGCTCGCGGACGAGATAGTATCTTCGCAGACTCTCATCGATGATGATTTCGACGTCTTGGGGAATCCGTTTCGACCCACGTTTCGGACCGCGACGGTCCAACTCCAACGCCGTGGCACGTGCATCGTTCTCTCTCAGGCGCCGGTAGAGCGACCATGTGTGACTTTTCGCCAAGCCCAGTTCCCAAGCGGCATCTCCGATAGCAGCGCTAATCGGCTTACCTCTCTTCTCAAGCTCTAGGATCGGACGCAGAACCGCTGCACGGTGTTTCGCAAGACGTTCGCTGACCACGTCAATCCCCTGCCCCAATAGGCCGACATTTATCCACAGTTCCGACCGTACGGCAATTAAGGGTACAGTATGGTAATTAACGGTACAATATTAAAATTAAGGGTACAAATCACTATTGATTCCATGGGACAATTTCAGGCCGGATTCTGATTAATTAGGGAACAATGACACATCTGTAACTAGCCGCGCGCAATCGACCATTAACCATTGCAGACTGGTCGTGGCCGTTAGAACTTTTCCATGCCAAAGGTACCATCGCAGCGTTTCGGCTGGACGTTTGAACAGCACTGGAATGCCGGAGGAACCCCTGCTCTGCAGCAGGCCTTTTACGGCGTTCTCGACGTGCTGAATACGCATCGAGATATGCCACCAGTCGAGGATGTGGCGGACCTTTCTACCGACGGCATTGCGGACGAGGTTTGGCAGGGCTGGTTCCCCGTCCGAAATTACCGTGACGGTTTGTTCGTAATCCCAACCGAGAGCCCTCAAGTCCTGGCGAAGTTGACTGGCAGGTGACAGGACCGCCTGTT
Source organism: Roseovarius mucosus DSM 17069 (assembly GCF_000768555.3). Lineage (GTDB taxonomy): Bacteria > Pseudomonadota > Alphaproteobacteria > Rhodobacterales > Rhodobacteraceae > Roseovarius > Roseovarius mucosus. The sequence continues at coordinate 14,806 of NZ_KN293982.1, read as the reverse complement.
GCACTAGGCCGAAGCGACGGTACCTATCGTGGCTTTCGATCTTGCCCACCACAACATCGAGGTGTCGCTTCTGCTATTCCGGCCTGCATCGGATATGCGCACCATCCAGGAAAACCGTCAACGCAGGCGCCTCTTTGGCGGCTGAAGGAACCAACGGTTCAGTCTGCTCGCTATCGCAGATTTCCCGGGCAACTTTGCCCAGTCGATTGCGCACCGATGTATTCACCTGCTTCGCGCAAGGCAGGAAGGTTTCCAGGATACGCGCCGCTTCCCGGAAGGAATGACGCGCCCCAAGTTCGGCTTGAAGGCGTCGCAGTTCCGGGGTCGATCGATCCGGAAAATAGTCAGCGAGAGGCGAAAGCGGTCCGCCCAAGACAACATCGGATTTTGCATTGCAGGCGCACCGGCGAATGCGCGGCGCTTTGACCTCGAACCTGTCGAAAAGCGTGTCGAGCACCCGCGACCGATAATCATGTATAGCCCGGACCCCGTCGCAGTCCGGACAGATTCTGCTGGCTTCGGAAATTTCCTCGATCTGGTCACGCAGGATCGCATTCTGCAATTGCCCCAGGATGGTCTTCGCATCTTCGAGCAATAACCCGAACCCCTCAGGCTGAGTGCGCCGAAACGGGCGGGATAGACGGCCGAGACGATGCCTCTTTGTGGTTCCGTTCTCGAAAGTCGTCTCGACAATAATCCGCATGTCCATGGTAGTTCCCCTCTCAATGAACCACTAGCATACACAGACACCCACAGGTTTTGCCCACTCCCGCAAGATTCTGATCAATTGGGGTACAGTGACAACCGTGCTGAATGAGCCGTTGCGAAATGCGTGCCGCGCGCCTCACCGACATTCAGAAGGCCGTGGTCGTTCCGGGGCCGGTCAACCGTGTGCAATCCGGCAAGGGATTGTCTGAACAGCCCGATATGGTGGCAATGACAAAGGTATCGGCGACGCCACGCTCGGTCAGGCTTTGACGAAGCGCTGCCCCTGCGACCGAGGCAGCGGTGACGCTTGGAACCAGTTCAACGGGCACACCGGCGGCCTGCGCGGCCGCGATCTCTTCGGTCGCCCGGCCAAAGATACCGGGATCGCCCGACTTCAGGCGCACGACCCGTTTGCCCTTCAACGCTTCGGCCAGGATGACCCTGCTGATCTTGTCCTGCGGCCAAGCATGTGCACCGACGTCCTTGCCCACATAGACGCGTTCTGCGTCGCGGCGGGCGAGCTCAAGCACTTCCACGTCGACCAGCCTGTCGTAAAACACCACATCCGCCTCTTGCAGCCGTTCGACCGCGCGCAGGGTCAACAGATCGCGGGCACCGGGGCCTGCCCCCACCAGCGCAATCTGCCCTTTTCCGGATCGCAACGGCGGGCCGCCCGCGACAATCGCCCGTTTGATCGCACGCGCCGCATCGCGTTCCGCGCCGCGGCTCCATTGATCCCGCGCCTCCCCCTTGAAAACCCAGGCCCAGAAGGCGCGGCGCTGGTCGCGGGGCACTTTGCGTGTGACGCCAGGACGTAAACGCCCCGCGAGCGCGGCAAGCCCGCCGATGTTCATCGGCAGCAGTTCCTCGAGCCGTGTCTTGATGTCGCGGGTCAGAACGGGGGCTGTGCCTTCACTGCCGATGGCCACAACGATCGGATCACGGTCTACAATGGCCGGGGTGGTCATATCGCACAGCTCCGGTTGATCGACCACGTTCACCAGACAGCCCGAGGCTTTGGCAATTCCATGGGCCGCGGCGTCGAAGGCAGGGCAACCGGTGCCGATGAAAACCATGGCCGCCCCTGCAAAAACCTCTGCCGAGAGGGTTGTGATCAGCTGCGCGCGGCCATCCTTCACGATACCTTGCAGTTCATCCTCAAGCCGTGGGGCCACAAGAACCAGATCCGCATCGGTCTTGAGCAGCAGGCGCGCTTTTTGCGCGGCCTGTTCGCCGCCGCCGACAATCACCACCTTGCGCCCGGTGGTGCGAATGAACATTGGAAAGGCTTTCATGGGCGTCCCCTTCTCAGGCAGCGGTTTGTGAGGTCTGATCAGGCGCCGAACGCGCACCAAGCGTGTCAAAGGCGGCTGCCGCCGTCCCTGCCACCACAGCGCGTTCAAAGACGTCGGGCGATTGCGTGGCCCATCGTGGGTCGAGCGTTTCACCCGAAGGCTCGGACAGGCGTCGGGTTTCGGGTAAGAGGGCAGGCAACACGTCGTCCCAGGCGACACCGCCGCGCAGGCCGAAGGCCGAAATGGCCTTGGCCGGGTGCCGTTCAAACTCGCCCCCGCCGCCTTTGATGACGCTCAGTGCATCCCACCCCAGAAGCCTCGCGGCATCCGCCTGCAAAAGCCGATAGGACGGGTGAAACACGCCTTGCACGCTGGCCGGCGCGGCGGCCGGGTTCAGCATGCGGCACACGGTGTTGATGCAAGAGCGCAGCCCCAGAACCTCACGCAGATTCAAGATGCGAAACAGCGCCGGATGGAAGGTTTCAAGCGGCAAATAGGCAATCCGGTCACGCTCCAGCAGGGATGCAGCATGATCGGGGTCGGTCGCGATCCCGATGCCGACCCCCGCCAATCCCGCGCGCACCTTTGGGTCGTTGCCGTTCCAGCCATGCAATAGGACGCGGTGCCCCACATCCGCCACCTGCCGCGCGGCGCATAGAAACCACGGGGCCCCCCGGGTGCGGCCCGCAGCATAGCTTGGCCAGTCCAGATCGGCGTTCGGCAAGGCAGGCAAGGCGATCTGCGCCGCACGCGCGAACCCGGCGATTTCCTCGGCGGTTTCGCCTTTCATGCGGAGCAACATCAGCACGGCGCCCACTGCTTCTGGTGCTGCATCACCGCGCAGCATCAGGCGCATGGCGTCCGCCGCCTCGTCCTGCGTCAAGCCCCGCGCACGCCCCGGCCCCCGGCCCAGTGTCCGGACATGATCGGCCAGGCTCATTCCGCAGCCTCACGCGCGCGCACGCGGTTCAGCAGGTCCGCAAGTTCGGGGCGGCAGGAACCGCAATTCGTCCCCGCGCCGAGAGCCGCGCCAATCTGCTCGACAGAGATCAACCCTTGGGTCTCAATCGTCGTCACGATGCTGTTGACCCCGACCCCGAAGCACGAGCACAGAACCGACCCCGGATCGGCCACATCGGGCGGCGTGCGCCCCGTGATCGCGCCCGCGCTGTCGGTCCCGGGCAAGGTCGCAAGATAGTCGCGCATGACAGCGACGGGCGTCGCGGCGACAAACAGCGCTCCGATCATCACCCCGTCCTGATAGAGCACGATCCGCGCATTGCCGGCTTTTGCGTCAAGCATGCTGACCAGCCGCGCGTCGGGGGCACCAAACAGACGCCGGGCCTCGACCTCCCAATCTGCAATCGCCCTAACTCCCGCAAGCTCGGCCCGGTAACCCCGGCTCGTGCGGGCAAGGGCCCAGTAATCGCTGCTCAGCACCATTGGATCACGCGCCACCGCAAAACCATACCACGCGGCGTCAAACCGGGCGAGCGCGACCACGCTCGCCTTGCTCTCCGGCTGTCCAGAAACCGGATCGCAGGCCGCGGCCACCAGCGCGTCAATTCGGGCCGAAGGCGCTGTTTCCCCGGTCCAGTGCATCGGGGCAAAGACCTGTCCGACCTGCACCGCATCGGTGATCCGGGCGCGCAGGATCGCGCGGCCATGAGGGCTTTGCAGCGTGACCAGATCCGACCGCGCAAGGCTCAATCGCTCTGCATCTTGCGGATGAATATCCACAAAGGGTTCCGCCAGATGCGCCGACAGGCGCGGGCTGAGCGCGGTGCGGGTCATGGTGTGCCACTGATCGCGCAGCCGCCCGGTGTTGAGACGGAAGGGATAGCGCGGCTCGGTTCTGGCGGCGGGCGGTCTGCATGACACCGGCAGCAATCGAGCCTTGCCATCCGGCGTGAAGAATTGCCCATCGGCGAAAAAGCGTCCTCCGCTGCGCGCCCGCGTCAGCGGCCATCGCTGAGGGGAAAGGTCGTTATACGCTACGTCCGACAGCGTTGAGAGCGCCGAGATATCAAAATCCCGACCCATCTGACCGGCAAGGCCCGACAGGGTTGCATATTCACGGAAAATCTCGGCCTCACTGGCGAAATCAAAGACCGCCTCGAACCCCATGCGGCGACCAACCTCGGCAAGGATGTCCCAATCCGGGCGCGCCTGCCCCGGCGCTGGCAGAACCCGGCGCTGGCGACTGATGGTGCGATCCGAGTTTGTGACGGTGCCGTCTTTCTCGGCCCAGGCGGTTGCCGGCAACAGCACATCGGCCAACCGCGCCGTGTCGGTCTGATCGGTGATGTCACTGACCACCGTAAAGGGGCATGCGGCAATCGCATCGCGCACGGCATCGGCCTCGGGCATCGACACGGCCGGGTTGGTGTGAATGATCCAGAGCGCCTTGATCCGGCCGTCACCCACCGCGCGGAACATATCGACCGCCTTGAGTCCCGGCGCCTCTGGCAACGGTCCTGACCCCCAGAAGCCGCGCACCACAGACCGGTGATCGGCGTTTTCAAGGTCAAGATGACAGGCCAGCATATTTGCCAGCCCGCCCACCTCGCGCCCGCCCATGGCGTTTGGTTGGCCGGTGACTGACAGCGGTCCGCATCCCGGCTTGCCGATCCGGCCCGTGACCAGATGACAGTTGAGGATCGCATTCACCTTATCCGCGCCAGAGGTCGATTGATTGACCCCTTGGGAATAGATGGTGACAACCTTTTCGGTGCGCATCCAAAGCGCGCAAAAGGCGGCGATATCCGCCTCGGCCAGGCCAATCGGCGCGCTCGGGTCGTTTTGCGCCGCCTGCAGCGCAGCATCGAATCCGGTGGTATGGCGTATAAAATCCTTGTCCAGCGCCCCGCCTTGCCAAAGCGTGATGAACAGGCGATTGAACAGCGCCACATCTGATCCGGGTTGCAGCGCCAGATGCATGTCTGCCTCGTCGCAGCTTGCGGTGCGGCGCGGATCGATCACGACGATCCTGGTGCCGCGCGCCTTGCGGGCCGCAAGCAGGCGTTGATACAGCACCGGGTGGCACCAGGCCAGGTTCGATCCGACCAGCACCACAAGATCAGCCGCGTCAATATCCTCATAGGTGCCGGGCACCGTATCGCTGCCGAAGGCGCGTTTGTGCCCGGCAACCGATGACGCCATGCACAGCCGCGAATTGGTATCGATATTGGCCGAGCCGATGAAGCCTTTCATCAGCTTGTTGGCGATGTAGTAATCCTCGGTCAGCATCTGACCAGAGACGTAAAAGGCCGCACTGTCCGGCCCGTGCGCCGCGATGGTCCGGGTGAACCTGTCGGCCACCAGCTGCAGCGCGCCCGACCAATCCGTGTCCTTGCCCGCCACGCGCGGGGTGAGCAGCCGGTGACCCAGCCCCACGGTTTCACCAAGCGCCGAGCCTTTGGAACAAAGCCTGCCAAAATTCGCCGGATGCTCGGGATCGCCCCGCACCGCCAGACCGCCCTGCCCGTCCGGGCGCAACAAGACCCCGCACCCTACCCCGCAATAGGGGCAGGTCGAGCGCGTTTCGGGAAGACCGCTGCCGTCCATCACGCGGCACTCCGCGCCGCAAGGCTGGCACCGTCGATCCAGACGCGGCCCTCGCGGACCTGCACGGGAAAGGTGGTAATGCTCGCGTCTTCGCCTCGGGCCTGACCCGTGTTCAGGTCAAACACCCAGTTGTGCAACGGACAGGTGACTGATTGCCCATGCACGATCCCTTCGGAAAGCGGCCCGCCCTTGTGGGGGCAGCTGTCGGTGGCGGCAAAAACCTCATCGGGGCCGGTGCGAAACACCGCGACACACCCCTGCGCCGTCTTGATCTTGCGCGCCCCGCGCAGGGGGATGTCGCTCACCGGGCCAATATCGATCCAGCTCATTCTGCGGCCTCCAATGTCAGGTCGGCTAGCGGCTGATAGGCCTCGACCCGCTTGGCGTGGTCTGCCCAGGGGTCCCTGCGGTAGATCGACTGCGACAGTTCAAACGCCGCGATCAATCGCGCGCGCTCGTCCAGATTGTCAACGACGCGGCCCTTGACCCAATCAAGCCCGACCTTGGCCACCCATTTGTAAGGCCGGTCGAGGTATCTGGCGTTTTCACGATAAAGCTGGATAAAGGCGACCGTCACATCGATGGCCTCCTGCTCTGTCGCGACATCGCACAAACGCTCGGTTTCCTTCAAATCCATTCCAGCGGCACCGGCAACACCGACCTGATACCCGCTGTCGACACAGATGATGCCGACATCCTTGCAGGTCGCCTCGGCACAGTTTCGCGGGCAGCCCGACACCGCCAGCTTGACCTTGTGCGGCGTCCACGACCCCCACAACATCTGTTCGAGCTTGATGCCAAGCCCGGTGCTGTCCTGCGTGCCAAAGCGGCAGTGATCGGTGCCGACACAGGTCTTTACCGTGCGCAGCCCCTTGGAATAGGCGTGCCCGGACACCATCCCGGCCCTGTTCAGATCCGCCCAGATATGCGGCAGATCCTCGCCCTTGACACCCAGCAGGTCGATCCGCTGGCCGCCGGTGACCTTCACAGTGGGCACGTTGTACTTGTCCGCCGCGTCGGCGATGGCGCGCAACTCGCGCGGGTTGGTGATGCCGCCCCACATGCGCGGCACCACCGAAAACGTGCCGTCCTTCTGGATATTGGCGTGCTTGCGTTCATTCACGAAGCGGCTTTGCGGGTCGTCCCGATACTCCAGCGGCCAGTCGGCGAGCAGGTAGAAATTCACCGCCGGGCGACAGACATGACAGCCATTGCGGGTCGTCCAGCCAAGCTCTTGCCAGACCGCGTCCTGCGATTTCAACGGCTTCGATTTGATCAGGCGGCGCAGATCCTCATGTGTCAGATCACAGCAGCCGCAGATCGGCTGCGCGGCAGGCATCTGAAAATCATCGTCAAGCGTGACCTGCAACAATTGTTCCACCAGCCCGGTGCAGGTCCCGCAGGACGCGCTGGCCTTGGTTGTGGCCCGCACCGCGCCCAGATCGGCTGCGCCGCCTTCGATTGCATCCACGATGGTGCCCTTGCATATGCCGTTGCAGCCACAAATCTCCGCATCACGCGGCAATGCTGCAACGGCTGAGAGAGGGTCCGCAGAGGCACCCCCCTGATAGGCCGGGCCAAAGACTAGCGTCTCGCGCATCTCCGAGATGTCGGTCTCATCCTTGATCAGACCGAAGAACCAGTTGCCATCGGCGGTATCGCCATACATGACCGCACCGATCAGCCGGTCATCTTCGATCACCAGCCGCTTGTAGATGCCTCTGCCGGGATCGCGCAGCACGATGTCCTCGCGACCCTCGGCTTCGGCAAAGTCCCCGGCGCTGAACAGATCACAGCCCGTTACCTTGAGCTTGGTCGCGGTATCCTTCACGACAAAGGCGTCGGGCTCGTTCAGAAGCGTGCGGGCCAGAACCCTCGCCTGATCGTAAAGCGGCGCGACAAGGCCAAACAGGGTGCCATCGAACTCCACGCATTCGCCGACGGCAAAGATATCGGGGTCCGAGGTCTGCATCTGCGCGCTCACCTCGATCCCGCGCGCGACGTCAAGGCCCGCATCCGTCGCCAGCCGCGTCTCGGGGCGGATGCCGACAGCCATGACCACCAGATCGGCAGACAGGGTTTTCACCGCTTTCCAGAACCACCGCCTCGGCGCGGTCCTTGCCGATGATCGCCTTGGTCGAGGCCTGCGTGCGGATCGTGATGCCGCGCTTTTCCAGGTCCTTGCGCAGCAGATATCCGGCGGCCTCATCCAGTTGGCGCTCCATCAAATGCCCCATCAGATGCACGACGGTGACCGCCATGCCGCGTTCGGCCAGCCCCGCCGCCGCCTCAAGACCCAACAGGCCACCGCCGATGACCACGGCAGTGCCCCCCTTCTCGGCGGTCTCGATCATCGCGTTGGTATCGTCGAGATCCCTGTAGGTGATGACGCTCGGAAGATCCTTGCCGGGGACCGGGATGATAAAGGGGGCCGAGCCGGTCGCGATCACCAGCTTGTCATAGGACACAGGCCCGTTTTGCCCTTCGACGACCTTCCTCTCGGGGTCGATTTTCACCACATGCTCGCCGAACCGGCAGGTCACGCGGTGCTGTGCGTACCAGTCGTCACCATGAGTGACGATATCCTCGTACGACTTCTCGCCAGACAAGACGGGACTGAGCATGATGCGATTGTAGTTCCCCCGCGGCTCGGCGTTGAACAGCGTGATGTCGAAGACGTCGGGGGCGGTCTCGACCAGGGTCTCGATGACCCGGCCAGACGCCATGCCGGCACCGATGATAACAAGTTTCTGGGTCATGTCTTCACTCCGCCGCGACGGCCTTTGGGGCCGCGAGTTTGGGCTTTGGTGTCGCCCCGTGTTCGTAGTCTTCAAGGAAATCAAGAACCTCCTGACGATAGGCATAGTAATCAGGATGCTCCAACAGGGCCTTGCGAGTGCGCGGGCGCGGCAAACTCACATGGGTGATCTTGCCGATGGTGGCCTTCGGACCGTTGGTCATCATGACGACCCGGTCCGCCAACAGGATCGCCTCGTCGACGTCATGGGTGACACAGATCGCCGTGACCTTGGTCCTGCTCCAGACCTCCATCAGCACTTCCTGCAATTCCCAGCGGGTAAGACTGTCGAGCATGCCGAAGGGTTCATCCAGAAGCAGAAGTTTCGGCGACAGGGCAAAGGCCCGCGCGATCCCCACGCGCTGCTGCATGCCGTTCGACATATCGCTGGCAGGCTTGTCCATCGCATCGCTCAGACCGACGCGTTCAAGGTAGTACTCCACCACATCCTGCCGTTCGGCCTGAGACGCCTTCGGGTATACCTTGTTGACCCCGATGGCGCAGTTCTCGCGCGCCGACAGCCATGGGAAGAGGTTCGGCGACTGGAACACCACCGCGCGTTCAGGGTCCGCCCCCTCCACATGACGCCCGTCCAGCTTGATCGCCCCCTTTGAGATCGGGTTCAAACCGGCAGCCATGGTCAGCACCGTGGATTTGCCGCAGCCCGAGTGCCCGATCAGCGAAATGAACTCGCCCCTGTCGATCTTCAGATCAAAATTCTCTACCACCGTCAGCGGCCCTTGCGACGTCGGATAGACCTTGTGCAGCTGAGAAAAATCGAGGAACCGGTTTTCGATCAGACCGTGCTGCGCCTCCTTGACCGCTGCCGGCACACCGTGGATCGGCGTCACGTTCGGCAAATGCCGCGTTCCCTCGACCTTGGCCTCGATCCCGACTTCCATCAGATACTTGGTCACATCCGCACGCAGACGCTTGAACGTCTCGTTCGTGTTCATTCGGGTCCGGTCGCGCGGGCGCGGAATGGTCACCTTGAACTCTGTCCCAAGCGTGCCGTCCGGGTTCAGCGCGATGATGCGGTCCGCGAGGATAATCGCCTCGTCCACGTCATTGGTGATCAGAACGCAGGTCTTCCTGTCGGCCTGCCAGATGCCCTCGATCTCATCGGCAAGATTGGCCCGCGTCAGCGCATCCAGCGCCGAGAGAGGTTCGTCCAACAGCAGCATTTCCGGGTTCATGGCCAGAGCGCGGGCCACGTTCACCCGCTGGCGCATGCCGCCCGACAACTCTGCTGGACGGCGCGTGGCGGCGTGGCTCAGCCCTACCATCTTGATGTAATGCGCGACCTTCTCGGCCTTTTCCGCCTTCGACAGACCGGGGAAAACCGTGTCAACGGCCAGCCGGACATTGCCGTTCACCGTCAGCCACGGCATCAGGGAATAGTTTTGGAAAATCACGCCGCGTTCCGGGGCGGGCTCTGTAATCGGCGCGCCCTTGAAGGTGACCTTGCCCTTGGCGGGCGTTTCAAGCCCCGCCATCAGGTTGATCAGCGTCGTCTTACCTGTCCCGGAAAAGCCGAGCAGAACCAGGAACTCGCCCTCCTGCACGTCCAGGTTGATATCGTTGAGCACATGGCTGGCATGCGCACCAGTGCCATAGCTTTGGCTTACCTTGTCGAGTGTCAAAATCCCCATGGCGCTCACCGGTTGTTCGTAAAGGTAAAGAGCGATTGCAGCGCATACATCACACGGTCCAGCAGGAAGCCGATGATGCCGATGCTCAGGACCGCGACCATGATCCTGGCGAGGCTGGAGCTGGAGCCGTTCTGGAATTCGTCCCAGATGAACTTGCCCAGACCGGGGTTCTGCGCCAGCATTTCAGCCGCGATCAACACCATCCAGCCCACGCCAAGCGACAGACGCAAACCGGTAAAGATCAAAGGCAGGGCCGACGGCAGGACCAGCTTGGTGATCTTGGTCCAGGTGTTCATCTTGAGCACCTTCGAGACGTTCACCAGATCCTTGTCGATGCTCGCCACGCCAAGGGCGGTGTTGATCAGCGTCGGCCAAAGCGAACAGAGCGTCACGGTCACCGCCGAAATGACAAAGCTCTTGGCCAAGACCCCGTCATTGGAGGCCGCCAGCGCCGAGACGATCATCGTCACGATCGGCAACCATGCCAGCGGCGAGACCGGCTTGAAGATCTGGATCAGCGGGTTCAGCGCGGCATTGGCGATCGGCGACAGACCCGCGGCGATCCCAAGCGGCACGGCGACCACCGTTGCAATCAAGAAGCCAAAGAACACCGTCTGAATAGAGGTCCAGATCTGCTGGTAATACGTCGGCGCCCCGGTATATGCGCGCTCAACCGGCTCCTGCCCTTGTTGGACACGGCGTTCGTTCAACTGCGCGACCTGCGCGTCAAACCGGGCCTTGCTGTCGGCCTTGGCCAGCGCATCCTCGTGCAGGTTGACAGCCTCGGCCCAGACCTGAGCAGGTCCGGGAACCGCACCAAGCGATGTCTGCACTTTCGGCGCCAGCGTGCCCCAGAGCATCAGGAAAACGACAATCGCGATGACCGGAACCGCCAGAAGCCGCCAGATTTCCTTCAACTGCGCGGTCGGGTTGTCGCCGGCTGCGGCCCTCAGAACAGGTGTCAGCCAGGACAGGCCCAGAACCTGGAACCATTTATCAGCCGCATTGATACGGGTAAAAAGCCGGGCGCGACGCGCCTCGCGGTCTTTTGTTTCGGTGAAATTGGGATCAACGGTTGTCATGTCTCACATGTCCTCCTCGGCGAGAGAGAAAGGCCCCGGGCCAAGCCCGGAGCACAGCGTGTTTGCAGGCGCGGATCAGCCCTTGACCTCATTGCCATCGACCGTCTGCTCGCCCTTCAGGCCGATCGGCAGGCTGTCGAGATAGGCATTGGGCGCGCGCCCGTCATAGGGAATGGCGTCGATGATATCAGCCGCGGGCGTCGGTTCTTTGTAGCCGTCGCTGTCCCAGGGAAAATCCGCCTCGTTGGCCAGGCCTTCGTCGACCAGAAGACGCGCCGCCTCAAGGTAGATGTCGGGCTTGTAAACCGACTTGGCAACCTCGTCATACCAGGTGTCCGGCTTGGCCTCGTCTATCTGCCCCCAGCGGCGCATCTGTGTCAGATACCACACCGCATCGGAATAGAACGGATAGGTCGCGTTGTACCGGAAGAACACGTTGAAATCCGGGATGTCGCGCTTGTCGCCCTTCTCGAATTCGAAAAAGCCGGTCATCGAGTTGGCGATCACCTCGTAATCCGCGCCGACATATTCCGGGCGGCTGAGGATCTCCACGGCTTGCGCGCGGTTGGCATTGTCGTTCTCATCGAGCCACATGGCGGCCCGGATCAATGCCTTGGTGATGGCCAGCGTTGTGTTCGGGTTCTGTTCGGTGAACTCTTCGGTCAGACCAAAGACCTTTTCGGGATTGTTCTTCCACAGCTGGTAATCGGTTATGACCGGCACGCCGATCCCCTTGAACACCGCCTGCTGATTCCACGGCTCGCCGACGCAATAGCCGTGGATCGTCCCCGCCTCCAACGTGGCAGGCATCTGCGGTGGCGGGGTGACCGACAGAAAGACATCCGCCTCGATCTGGCCCGAGATGTTGTCGGGGCTGTAAAACCCCGGATTGATGCCGCCGGCGGCCAGCCAGTAGCGCAGTTCATAATTGTGGGTCGACACGGGAAACACCATTCCCATGTTGAAAGCCTCACCTCTGGCGTTGTAGTCCTCGATCACGGGCACCAGCGCCTTGGCGGAAATCGGGTGCTGTGGACGGCCATCATCCATAGACGGGATATGCGGGCGCATCATCTCCCAGACCTTGTTTGACACGGTGATGCCGTTGCCGTTCAGGTCCATCGAGAAGGGCGTGACGATATGCGCCTGCGTCCCGTAACCGATCGTCGCCGCCAGCGGCTGACCGGCCAGCATATGCGCACCATCCAGTTGACCGTCGATCACACCATCCAGAAGCACCTTCCAGTTGGCCTGCGCCTCCAGCGTGACAAACAATCCCTCGTCAAGAAAATAGCCTTGATCATAGGCCACCGCGAGCGGCGCCATATCGGTCAGTTTGATAAAGCCAAAGGTCAGTTCGTCTTTTTCGAGATCAAGCAATTCGGCAAATGACGGGCTGGCCAGAGCCGTGGTGGCGGCAAAGCTCAGAAGGAGCCTTCTCATGGTGTATCCTTTCAAAGCGCCCGGTCTGTCGGGAAAAAGACAAGACCGAACAAGAACAGAAATAGGGCCGACACTGACCACCGGATGATACCGGCGGAGAGTGAGCGGCCCTGCTCAGAGTGTCCCGATCCTGGGAGGAATTCGATTTGCTCACATCGTTGCGAGCACGGTCAAACGATGCCGCAACGCAGCAAAGCTTTCCATATAATTCGCGGGGAAAGGTGTCAGATCACCGGCACTTTTCTCATCTGCACAAAAAAGCGACGGTCAATCCAGGTGAAAGTCAAAAACCTGTGCATCAAAAAAGCGATTGGGCAGGAGCGTCAACGTACCACCCGCCGATGCCACAGGGGTCGCATGCAGAATCGCCCCTTCGACTTTCTCGGAGGCGCCGGGCATGTCACTGCCGGTCATGCCCATGTGCATGCGGTACAGATCAGCGCGATAGACCTTGGCTATGACGTCGATATCCGCTTTGGTGCGAGTGCCGTGGTATTGCGCAAGATGCTGGCCAATCCACTTTGCCTGACTGCGCCAGGGAAAATTCGCCGCACCATGATGAAACATCAAAAAGCCATCGACCCGGCGCTGCTCGCCGCGGTCCGACACCACAAGATGCCCCGACAGCGCCCGGTCGATCAGTTCGGGCGAAAGATCCAGATAGGATTTTCGCGACAACAGGGTCGCGGCCGTCAGCCTTGCATCAGGATCGGCGAGCCAGCGGCCGGCCCGCCACACGGCGCGCATCAGCCGTCCCGTGAGGTCCGGCTCGGTCTCGGCCCACTCGGTGCGCACGGCCAACACCTTTTCGGGCGCAAAGCTCCAGATCGCGACGCCGGGCAACAAAAGCGCACCGGCGCCCTGCTCCACCGCCACCGAACCCCACGGCTCACCCACGCAAAAGGCGTCGATATCACCTGCCGCCAAGGCGTTCGCCATCAGCGGTGGGGGCACGGTGCGGATCACGATGCCATCAGCACCAAGGTCGGTTGCAGCACTCCAATAGCGCAACAGTTCGACATGCATGGAAAACGGGAAGGGCACGCCAAAGGTGATCGGCCCCTGCCGAACCTCGGCCAAGGCACGGGCGGCCTTCGCAGGATCTGCGAAATCAAACTCAAAGCCGATGGACCGGAGCCGGTCCTCAAGCGGTTTCCCCACGCCGATGACGTTACCATTGACCGACAGCACCGAAAGCGCGCTCATCGCTGTCGCCACACCGCCCAGCCCCATGGCCATGGCCACGGGAACAGGTGAAAGCATATGCGCCGCATCAACCCGCCCAAACGCCAGCATATCGCGAACCGAAGACCAGGACGGCGCGGCTATCAGATCAAGCGCAATACCTTCGGCATGCGCAAACCCCATCTCCTGCGCGACAATCAGAGGGGCCGCATCAACCAGCGGCATATAGGCGACAGGAACCGTGACCCGCGTCATCCCAAAAGCCCCGCTGCCGTCACAAGCGCCTCCGCAACATCGGCGACCCGGCGCCCCCGATCCATGGCGGTCTTGCGCAAGAGCGCATAGGCCGCATCTTCATCAATGCCCTTGGCCTTCATCAACAGTCCCTTGGCGCGATCAATGATCTTGCGCTCTTCCAGGGCACGCCGCGTCTCGGCCAATTCATTGCGCATCTGCCGCACCATGGCAAAGCGCGCAATCGCGGTCTCCATCACGGGCTTGAGGCGCTCTGGTGCCAGACCGTCAACCACATAAGCGGAAACGCCCGCCTCAATGGCAGCTGCCGCCAGCCCATCGGAATTGCCCGAGACAAACATCGCCACAGGACGCTCCAGCGGCCCGGAGGCAAGGGTCAGTTCCTCTAAAATATCGCGGGTCGGATTGTCGATATCAATCAGGACAATATCGGGGCCGTACCCCGCGATCTTCCGCTCCAGGCCACTGGAATCGCCGACAACCAGGACGTCACAGGCGCAGGCGTCTTTCAGGGCGTCAACAATTGCCAAGGCTCTGTCGCGGTCCTGTTCGACGACGACAATTCGGATCGAGTTTTTCATGATCTGGAACTGCAATGGTTCTTGTGGAGGATGCAATTGATTGACGATCAAACGGACACGGTTCCTTTACAGAATATGTCCACCTCAAACAGTGTGCCCATAAAATGGGCGAAAGCCCAGTTTACCAGGATCAGTTTTCAAGCAATGGCCAACGCTTCAGATCGACAGCACGTGTCACTGGGGAGTGGAAAGCATCTGGGGTTCAAGCTGCATTGAGGTGTCGGGCTGACAGTCTTCCGTC
>NZ_KN293981.1:175317-193935 GCF_000768555.3 Roseovarius mucosus DSM 17069 | reverse complement strand
TGGGGGCGGTGAACTGCGGCCCCGACAACCGCTGCGCCGAGGCCTGGAACAGCGTCACATCCCCCAGAAGTGCCACGAATTGTTTCGGATAGGACTTGCGCGACAGAGGCCAAAGCCGAGTGCCAGACCCGCCACAAAGAAGAACCGGAGTAATCATAGGATATCTCTTCAACCCCGCAGTAAATCAAACGAGGTATCCCCAATCCGACACATGTTATCAAGGCAAAACTGGTATGTAATCCTGAACTAAGGGGGCATCTTTGCCTTAGGTGTTCAGTCCCGGCCCGTAGCGGCCAGTAAGGTGCCCCCAGATTAAAAGACGCTCTGCTTGGTAATTTCGGAGGCAAGTTCACAGGCTCAAGCTGTTCGTGCCGTCAGTGTGAGAGCGCTTGACGGTTGCCTTTTTGGTCGTGCGGTTCCTGCATACGACCCGCTCACCTTTTGGAAATTGGACCTCCCAGATCGGTTGCTGATCCTTGTAACTCTAAGGTCGCTCCAGCCTGATCAAGTCACGGCCAGTGACTCGCGCCTCAGCCGGGGGGGCTGATCCGCGCTACCGTCATGGCACAGTCCGCTTTCAGAGCGGCGAGATCGATGTCTCCCGACAAGGCTTCGCCGACGATCCGGTCCAGAAGACCTTGTTCCTTGAGATCGGCGGCCACCGCATGTCCCGCCCCGGAAAACACGTAATGGTTTATATTATCCCGAACCGGGAACAAACTTGCGTGTTTCCGATCGAGCCCGCGCCCTCCGGAAAACAGGACATACCGGCTCTCCGGGACGAAATACGCGCCGGCGTCCCGAATGCGATAGCTGTCGATCCTGTCGCGATACTCGGACCAGCGGTGCTCCCATGGAACGATCTGCAGGTCGACGCTGAATTGGGGCACGAAGGCGACAACCACGTCGATGGGCATGAAGGCCGACATTACGATGGCCAGAAATCCGCCCATGCTGTTGCCAATGGCGCAGGTCGATCCAGTCACGGCAAAGGGGGCGAGGACGCGCGCCACCTCTTCGAAATCGATCCGATTACCCCAGGAGCGGGTCTTGTCGGTGACGAAGATGAGGTTGTCGAACCGTCGCCCCGCGCCGAAGAATTCGGCTTTTTGCACATCTACCCCGCCCATGCCATGGCCGATCCCCGTGAAAGATACCAGCGTACCCCCTCCAGAGAGGACGGGCGCAGGCGCGCGTGACGTGATCCTGAGGTCCGCGGTTTCAAGCAGGGTGTGCATAATCTCGTTCCGAATGGCCGCGACGACAATGGCATAGTGCCGAGGGGGCCTTGTGTTTGCACATTGGTGCCTGGCGATGTGACTCGCGTCTCAAGCACAGTCTCCCAATCACCCGGGTTTTCTGAGCCTCAGGCTTAGAGATGCCGAAAGATAATCACCCGGCCCGAGCTTCTTTTCAAGCCGCTCCAGGTAGCTTTCTAGCGGGTCGCGCCCTGCCAGATACGCCTCTTCCAGCTTCGTGTTGCGATGTGAGCGAAGCGCTACAATCTCAAGCTTTGAGGCTTTGACCATTTTCACATAGGCATCGTGATGAACCTGATTTTGTTCGTCCGATTGATAGACGAACTTGACGATTTCGTCCGCAACCTCGGCTGCATGCTTGCCTTCAAGTTCTGCGCGCAGATCTTCAGGCTCCATCAGAAGATGGCAATAGGGCGGAAGATGCGGTGGTTGGTTATAGACATGGCGCTCGGGTTTTCTCACCCACAGATGGTGCCCCCACATGCAAGACCAGACTGGCCCAAATGTCGTAATAAACGCCCCACCCGGTTTAAGAACGCGATGAATTTCCTCCAACGCTTCTTCTATTCCACGAACATGTTCAAAAACTGCATAAGACACAGCCAGATCAAAGCTGTTATCGGCAAAATCAGTGTGCCGTATATCACCCAGGCAAAAGGACGCGTTCGGCGCGTCGATCGACGGGTTGCCGATGATGTTGATCCCGACCACTTTGCGAACCAAGGGTGCCAAAGACTGCAGCATTCCACCGTGCGCATCCGAACCAATCTCAAGAACATACGCCTTTGCCGGGTCGGGGCAGTGCTCAAGGAGATTTTTCGCGATGGAGTCATAATCTTTCATGTGTTCCACTCCATGGAATTGTTGCCATTCCATCTACACCGCACAGAACAGACTATATTTCCGATCCGGAGGTCTGCGGTTTCGAACAGAAAGTGCATGAGCGGGTTCTGGTCCTGAAAAAATCTGAGTCCTGCTTGCCGCTGGGTTTCGTCTATGGTGCTTATCTTTGGACTTGGTCGTACTGGTGTTGTACTGGGCTGCTGAGTTCCCGCAGGAATCGCTTGTACAGCCCCCATTTGGCGTTGCGGGTGACATAGGCACGCAGATCGTCGCGGCGTGGCACGAGGGTCTGCTCCAGATCGTTCGCCCGCTCCTTAAGACCGGCAAGGGCCTTTGCCTCGGGTGTAGACAGGCCGAGAAAGGTGAACAGCCTGTTGATCTCGGTAGCGGATTTGAAGATGCTTTCATATTCCACGACACAGAACTTTGCGCGCACGGCCTCGGGCAAGGCCAGCATCGCGTCCAGCCCTTTGTTCCACTCCTCGATCGCGGTGCGATAGTCCTTGTTGAAACTGTCAGCGGGGTTTTCACTGCGCTCTTGGTAGCTCTCCGCGACGGACAGCGGATTACGGATAATGAAAACATGTCTCGCCTCGGGAAAGGCCGTCAGGATCTCGTCGAATTGCAGGTAGAGCAGCGGGTATTTATCGCCGATGATCTGCGCCCTCTCATATCGCTCGCGCAGCTTCTTGGCGTCCTGTATGCCGAAACCACCTTTCGCGTGGGTGTCGTTCTCCTGCACGTCAAGAAATCTGTCCGCATCAAAAAAACTGCTGTCCAGCCCACCCTTCTTGTAACGACTGAAGTAACGCTCCATACCGATCATCACGGCGGGATTGAGGTTCAACATTCGTACGAGGGCACTGGTGCCGGAACGCGGCGTGCCTGATACGAAAAGTAATTCTTTTACCATGATCTTCCCGATAGTTCCCCGAGCCAAATATATATCGATTCTAGATACAGATCGGGCCGGTCTGCAATCCAAAAGCGGGTACCACACCCTGCCTGTTGCATAATGGTTGATCGGGGTCCGCCTCGCCGCTGACGCCCGGCTAGAGCCGCCCTGTCCAGCGTTCGCGCTCGGCCAAGAGATCCTCCAGCGGCATGTTCTCGATCAGGCTGCGATCGAGATCAAAACTGAGCCCAGTGTTGAAACGCATTTCCCGCGTGATCAAATCTCGAACCGGATACTGATCGCCCCAGGCCTCCTCCAGCATCTCGAGCCGATCCTTGAGGCGGTCGGTGAAATCCGAAGAGGCCCCAACCGCAAAGGGTTTGCGGGCAATGACCATGTCGTCATAGGTGAACCGCGCGCCTTGCTGGCGGGCGCGGGTGAAGAAATGCAGGTCGCCCGAAATCTTGTACCGGGTGTCATATTCCAGTGCCTGCATCAGGTTTGTGCGAATGAAAGCGGCCTGGTGGTCGAACGTGGACCCTGCCCAGAACTGATCAGGAGGCCTATAATTGTGCACTTTCCCCGTCTCGTCGCTGAGCGCCTTACCTGACCAGATGTCGTCCGCTTGGGGGTCGATCCTCTCGGCGACACGCCCCAGAACGCCGCTATCTACAAAGAAATCCGCCGCGTTCATGAAGATGCAATACTCCCCGGTGGCCCGCCGCAGCGCCCGGTTCATCGCATCATAGATGCCGCCATCGGGCTCGATCGTCAGGCTGTCGATCAAACTGCCGAACCCTCGCAACACATCAGAGGTGTGGTCGGTCGAGGCCCCGTCCTGCACGATGATCTCGAAATTACCATATGTCTGGGCAAAGACGCTTTGCAGGGTGCGGATCACGCCGGGCGCATCGTTTCGAACAATGGTGATGACCGAAAAGCGTATCATGCGGAGACTTCCTCTCGCAGGTTTTCTGCAACAAACTTATCCAGGGAAGCGGCGTAGTCCATATTATCCATGGCGCAGGTATCCCTGCGCGACACGTGCTCGGCAAGACGCACCAAATCCAGCCCCCGCGCGATAAAGGTTTCCAGTGCTTGGCGGCTTCGGACAGCAACATTGCGATCCGCGAACCGGCCAATCATCGCATCATACGATTGCAGGATCGCTTCTTTCGGTAGGTATGCCTGCCCAAGACCGGACAGGAAGATTTGCGACAGCGCCCGGGCGTGAAGCCCGTCCTCGACGCCCGACAATCCCGGGCTCAGCCGGTTATAGACGGTGCCAGCCGTGCCTTGCGCGCGGATCCACGCCCGGCTGCGCGCAGCGAGCCGCAGCTTGAATTCCCAATCTTCGTAGAGATGGCGGGTCATGTCATAGCCTCCCGCCTCGAAATAGAGCTTGCGCGAGAGGGTCATGTCGCGCGGGATCTGTGGTGTGCGCGCCATCAGGGCCGTCCACGCCTCGGCGCCGGTCCGGCCATCATAGGCGGCGACGCTTTGAACGTGGCTTTGGCCCGGGCGCACCACCAGAATATCGCT
The DNA here is from genome assembly GCF_000768555.3 of Roseovarius mucosus DSM 17069. Taxonomy (GTDB): domain Bacteria; phylum Pseudomonadota; class Alphaproteobacteria; order Rhodobacterales; family Rhodobacteraceae; genus Roseovarius; species Roseovarius mucosus. Next base: position 189,396 of record NZ_KN293981.1, on the reverse strand, counting down.
GAAAGCGACCGCGCTTTCGTCACCGGCGAGGGCGGTAGCCTCCTGCGCGTTCTTGCTCGGCCAATAGAGATCGTCGCCATCGAGTTGGGTGAAGAACTCCGTCGTCAGCGCCCGGATTCCGAGATCGCGTGCCCCCGAAGGCCCGAGATTGGACGGCAGGGCAAGCACGCGCAGATTGCTATAGCGCGTTTCCAGCTCGGCCAGAATCTGCCTCGAATTGTCGGTTGACTTGTCGTCGACCACGACGATCTCGTCAAAAGGCAGGGTCTGATTCAGGCAGGACAGCACCGCGTCGGCGACGGTGTTCTGGTTGTTGTGGCAGGTGATCACGGCACCGAACCGCTTGCCCCCCTTGATCCTGGCCACGCTCTCGGCGGGTTTGCGCATTTCCGCCGGATCGCCCTTGTGATGCTGCGCGATCATCTCCGCGAGATCGACCGGATTGGCGGGGCGCTTCGCCAGCGACAGGAACGGGCTGCCGGCCCCGTTGAGCATCATGCCGCGCAACTGGATCGGGCATTTGCGCCCCAGGTCGCTGCCCGCAATCGGAAAGGAGAACCGCCCGCCCAAATAGCGCGAGACGGTCTTGTCGGTGCGCGCGAGCGCGGCTTGCGCGCCAAGGCGCGGCACCAGCACCTGATCGGTATAATAGTCGATCTGCGGGCCGAGAACGCGGATGTCGTGTTGGGTCAGGCTGGTGGCCTTGATGGTCGGGCCTGCGGGTTTGCTCAGCCCCATGAACATGCCCAGATTGCGCAGGCCAACGAAATCCATCAGCGCCTCGAGCATGGCTTCGGGCTTCTCCTGAAAGGCTTCGTAACAGAAGGGAAAGACATTTTCGGGATAGTCCTGCGCCACCGCGAGGGTCTCTTCGGTAAAGGCCTGCCACCACTGCGCATACCACTCGACGCTCAGATCCGGCTGGCCGAGGCGGGTGACATCCGCGCCGCGCGCAGCCAGCTCATCGCGGAACCGGGGCCGGTCATCGGGGTGAAATTCCTCGCCGAAGAACGAAAACATGCCGAGGCTGGAATTGATCGTGTCGACCGGGTTGCGCAGGCAGGCGACGATCCGCAGATCGGGAAAGCGCGCAAGATAGCTGCGCAGACGCCCCGAGCCGCGGATCACCTTGGTCAGATGCGCGTCCGGTGCTTGCTGCGGGTCGCGGTCCCAAGGGGCGTCGAACAGGTGATCGACAAACGGATCATGCAACGGATGCCCGCCCTCAAGAAACAGCGGCACGCCGGTATGCACCATCAATCCGAAATGGTGCAGTTGCGACATATCAAAGGGATTGCCCTTGGCCTCGGGGCTGCGGATGTTCCACAGATAGGGCTCATAGCGGAAATTCACCCGGCGATCAGCCAGCAGCAAGAGCTTGGCAATTTGCTGATAAATCAGAGTCGTCCCCGAACGACCGATGCCGCTGACCGCAATGCGTTGCACCGCCGGGGCCATGTTGGGCGCGTCCTCCAGCAGGTCTTCGTGGCCCGGTGCGATGGTCCTGATAAGCGCCCGTAGCAATGCCGTGCGCTCTTCGGACAGATCCCCACCGCTCTCGGCCGCCTCGCGCCGCGCCGCCAGCAGGGCGTTGATCGCGCGATCCTTGTCCCCTGACAGAGCGTGCTCCTGAGCCGCGGTCACGGCATCCCAGAATGGCATTTTACGGTCTGACAACGCCATTTTACCTTCCGTCCTTACGATCAAACTAAACTTAGAATCAAATTACGACGTTAACATTTCGCCCACAGTGAAATTGGATTTTTTCTGCAGGTGCAACATGATCCTGCCGATAAACACAAGAACCGCTTAAATTGAGGAAACTCTGCGCCAATATTCCAAAAAACCGCTATAAATTCAGCAAATCCTTGCATTCACATACCTGGAAATAGGATTCGGTTCCGTCGATTGCGGTCCAGATCCGACAGGGTGCATTCCCCCTATGAGGGCATCGCGACGAGCCAAGATGACGTCGGCCGCATCTGAGCGAGGCGGAAACATCCATGCAGAAGTTAAAGGTTTTGGCTGGATTTGGCAAAATGTCATTTCCGAGTTGTTGGTGCGGCATTGCCAAGTTGCGTGATCGTGGGCGCAAGGGTGCGGGGCGTGACCGCTCATGCGGCCATCTCTAGCGCATATTCGTCCCACAGGCTGAAGGCGTCGGCCCGTGCGTGGCGGTTTGAAAAGACGGTGAGACGATAGCGGCGTGGGCAGAAGAGGGTGTTAATCTGGTCATGGGCGGCGAGGAATCTCTGTGCCTGTCGTTGGGACTTAAAGCGCCCCATGATCTTCTCTCGCCTTCGCGTTGGTCGGTGTGAGCCCTCGATCCGGTTGTTCAAGCCCTTGTGTGTCCGATGGTCCGCGCCGGGCGCGAGCTTGCGGATCGGCGCAAAGTAGCTGCGCAGTTTGTCGGTGACCACTACGCGGGGCTGGCCGAACTGCGCGATGAGCCTTGCCAGGAAGCGCCGTGCCGCCCGGGCATTTCTGCGGGTTTGCACAAGAATGTCGAGGGTGTCGCCATTGGCATCCACAGCCCGCCAGAGCCAGTGCTTCTTGCCCCGGATCGGAATGACAACCTCGTCGAGATGCCACTTGTCCGCCGACTCGGTCGGTCTCGCCGGATGCAGCTGGCAAAATGCGCACCAAAGCGGTTGACCCAAAGCCGGATGCTCTCGCGGCTGACAAACACGCCGCGCTCTGCCAGAAGGTCCTCGACGTCAGCCGTGCTAAGGGCGAAGCGGTGCCAGGCCCAGACGGCCTAGGCAATGATCTCCCGGGGAAAGCGAAAGCCCTTCAGGCGCGGCATGGATGATGGCATTTTCACCCCAAATCCAGTAGCAGGAGTTTCACGACACGACAACTTGGCAATGCCGTATCAGCGCCTCTCTCGGCAGATGCAGAGCGTTGCCGGCTAAAAGTTGGGTACGCCCGCGAACCTTTCCAGCCCGAGGCGGGCATTCCGGCCTGCCCGCTATCAAGACTCTTGATCGTCGGTTTCGGGTCATTCGTTCTTCGGCGGGACCAAAGCAGGCAGCTTGTGGGTTGACGAGAGATGCAATGCTGGCCGTGCTTGACAAGTTTTTCGGCCACGGAAATTCTGATAAAAGCCAAGATGATTGGCATTCATGAACACGTCACAAGTGCTGTAACCTTTTTCGTGATTATTTCAACATTTCATAGACGTATCGTTGATGCGGCAGATATTTTCCGGGGATGGGGGGTAATGTTTTGAGCTCACTTGGCTTGCGTCCGACCAAGAAGACACAAATTCTGTGGGCCGCAGCGGACCTTTTGAAGGAACAAGGCCTTCAGGCGCTTTCCTTTGAGGGGCTGGCCGCGCAATCTGGTTTCTCACGGCAGCTTGTCAGGTATTACTATCCTGATCTGGAGGGCCTAGTGAGCGATCTATGCGACCATCTGGCTGGCACCTATCGCGACGCCCTTGTTGCCGGAATCGTCGAAGTCGGCGACGTTGAACGCCTCGACTTCTTTCTCGACTTCTTCTTCGATCTGGCCTCGGACCATCGCATGCCGGACAATCTCAAAGCCTATGATGCGATGTTCGCCTACGCGGTCGGATCGAAACGGGTGCGCAACCGGATGTGCGATCAGTACAAGACCCTCGGTCAGGTCGTCAGCCATGAGTTGGGAATCGTTCACCCGCATCTCGATGCGCAGGCCTGTGAGGAGTTGTCGTTTCTCTTCGTTTCTCTCATGCACGCGCATTGGAGTTTCGTGGCGAGCCTCGGCTATTCGCGCGAGCACAGCCGTCTTGCCCGGACCGCGATGGACCGTCTGATCACCTCTTATGTCAGCGATTCGCGGCCCGCAGCCGCGATGCAGCGCCCCTGGGACCGGGACGGTTGATTTTCATAACGAAAAAGTAGGGCATGTTTTTGGTGGTCGGAGCGCATCGGTCGCTTGATTGCGCCGCCCGCGCGGGACTGGGCAATGTGTTGATTTTTCTCACGAGGCGGAACCCGCGCCATGCAACTCGAGAAGCTTTCAGTTGGCTTTTCAAAGGGAAAAAGCGCCTGAAAACCGCTTGTTATAAGCTTCATAGCTTAGATATCCTTGTCCCTAGCGGTGCTTTGGCCGCCGGACAGCCCCTCAGACGGGCGCGCTTCGGCCCGGCCCGCAGACGAAAGACGGTTTGATGTGGGGGAAGGTGGACGCGGTTCGGGGGATTGTCCAACCGTGACGCGGGACGGGCCTGTAGGGGCCAAGCTGAGCCGCGTGGCAGATGACAGACGCAAGGCGTGAGTTGCGGGCGATTTCGACCCCTGCGCGCCACTGCGGCCAGAATGTCCAATTCCGATGGAATTGCATGGCTCTTTAGATCTGGGGGATTTTAAGATGGGCTGGTTTTGGGGAAAGCGCTTTCATTTCGGCACTAGGACCGACGACCGCATCACGGGTAGCAGTCGATCCGATATCGTCTTCGGTTTCGGCGGCGATGACGAGATCAGCACTCGTGGCGGACGGGACAAGATTTTCGCCGGACACGGCGACGATACGATCCATGCAGGGGCGGGCAATGATTTCGTTGCGGCAGGCCGGGGCGACGATCTGATATTCGACGGCGCGGGGTCGGATACCGTCAAGTCGGGGCATGGCGATGATACCGTCGTCTTCGTGTCCCGCGACAACATCGGCTATCACGACCGGTTCGATGGCGGCAGAGGGCAGGACACGCTCCGCCTGGAATTGACCTCGCAGGACTGGACCGCGGATGTTCGCGAGGAGGTGCAGGCGTTTCTTGAATTTGTCGCCGCCAACACGCGGACGAACGGCGATACCAACGGGCGCGGCTTCACATTCGACACGCTCGGCCTGACAGTCAGGCGGTTCGAGAAGATCGAGGTCTTGGTCGATGGCGTCCTTGTGGACCCGACAGGCGATGGCAATACGCCGCCGACCGTCGGCGAGGCGCTTACCGCGTCGATCGCCGAGGACAGTGCGGCCGTGATCCTGTCCCTTCTGGAGGGGGCCGAGGATGCGGATCAGGATCCCTTGAACGTCGAGGACCTCGTGCTGCTCAGCGGCGATGATACCGGCATCAGCCTCTCGTCGGACGGCAATAGCCTTCTGGTCGATCCCTCTACCTATCAGCGACTGGCCGCCGGTCAGACGGAGGTCGTGGACTACTCCTATCTGGTTTCCGACGGCAATGGCGGGACCGTCGCGCAAACCGTCACGATCACCATCACCGGCACCAACGACGCGGCGACGATCAGCGGGGAGCGTTCGGGCGCGGTGGAGGAGGACGGCACGCTGCGCGCTTCGGGCGGCCTGACGGTGGCGGATGTAGACAGCGGCGAGAGCGGTTTCGTGGCGCAGGAGGGCACGGCGGGCACCTTTGGCACCTTCGACATCACGGCGGATGGCGCGTGGACCTACGCGCTCGACACGACCAACGCCGAGGTGCAGGCGCTCGGGGCCGGGGCCACACGGAGCGAGCGTTTCGACGTGGTTTCGCGCGATGGCACGGCGGTTGAGACCGTCACGATCACCATCACCGGCGCCAACGACGCGGCGACGATCAGCGGTTTGCGCCCCCTTTCCGTGCAGGAGGACGGCCTGCTGAGCGATAGCGCCACGGTCACGGTCACCGATCCCGATCAGGGCGAGGCCGCGCTGATCGGCGGGACAATCGCCGGTGCATTCGGCAGCTTCACTGTCACGAGTGACGGCACCGTGACCTATGATCTCGACAACGATCTGCCACCGGTCCAGGCCCTTGGGGCGGGCGAGAGCCTGACCGACAGCGCCACGATATCAACGGTCGACGGGCAAACCGCGCGAGTCACGGCGGAAATCCTCGGGCGGGATGAAACGCCTGTCGACCCGGTGTCGGCTAGCTTGCGGCTGACCGACGATACCGGTCGCGCGACGGATGACGGGATCACCTCGACCTTTGCCTTTGACGGCACGCTCTCGGGGCTGGGGCAGGTGACGCGGGCGCGTCTCGAGATCAGCACGGATACCGGGCTCGTCATGGTCGATATCCTGCCGCTCGTCGCGCCTTCTGGCAGCTTCAACGTCGGTGAGGCCGCGATCGAGGCCGCCTTTGCCGATGCCGGGGCCACGCTGGATGACGGATTTCACCAGGCCAATGTCACCCTGTTCACCTCGGACGGCTCCATTGTGCAATCGGATTTCGTCACCGTCGTTCTGGACAGAACGGCGGCCTCGGTCGTCTCGGCACCACAGGGGGCCGACTTCGCGGATCGCGCGCCGGACCGGCTTTTTCTCAGCTTCGACGAGGCCATTGATCCGCTCAGCCTCGATGTCTCCGATATCGTCCTGACCGATGACGCCGGCGCGCGGATCATGGTCGGCTCGGTCGTGGCCAACGGTGCGAACGGTCTTCAGGTCAACCTTGCGCAGACGCTCGACAACGGGGCATATCAGTTGTCGATCACGGGGGACGGGGTCGCGGACAATGCCGGGAACCGGACGACCACCGAAACGCCGGTCGACTTCGCGGTATCTGCACCAACGCGGATCGTGTCGATTGCTCCTTCGGACGATACCGATCTTGTCAATCTCGACCGCAAGATCAGTATCCAGTTCGACCGGCCTGTCGATCCCCGCACGATCACCAGTGAAAGCTTTCAGATCTTGGCCCCTGACGGCGCACAGATCGAGGGCGCGCTGCGGCTGTCGTCAGACGGTCTTAAGGCAAGCTTTTTCCTCGCGGAAGGCACCCTGCTGCCTGCTTCGAGCACGGTACGCATTCTGATCGACGGTACGCAGATTCTGGACACGGCGGGGCAGCCTGTGGATGCCGATGGCGATGGCATTGCCGGAGGCACCCGCATCACCGATTTCGAAACCGTCTCGGTCACGCCAGTGCCGGACACCAATATCGAGGGTTTCATCTTCGACAGCAATCGCCGTGGACCGGACGGCGAGGATATTCCGCTCGAAGGCGTTGTCGTTTCGGTTGTCGGCTTGCCCGGGGTCTTTGCAGTCACCGACGAAACTGGTCGCTTTTTCCTCGAGGATTTGCCGGTGCCGGATGCGTTTCTAGAATTCGATGCCACGGCTGTCGAGGCGGAGTCGGGCTTTCGCTACGGCGCAGTTACCAAACCGGTGCACACCATCGCCGGTCAGACCACACAGATGGCGCTGGCCGACGGGACCCCCTTCAACATCTACCTCGCCTCGCTGTCGACAAGCGATGCCGTCCCGATCAATACTGCGGGCGAAACGACAGTTAGGCTCGGGGCGGACGGACTGGCTAACCTCGCCGGTCTCTTCCCGGAGGTCGACCCGGCGCAATGGGAAAACCTGACCGTCACGATACCCGAGAACTCGCTGTTCTTCGATGACGGGACACCGGCGACCGAGGTCACGATCCTGGCCTTTCAGCCAGACCGGATCCCGGCCCCGCTGCCGCAGGGCTACGATCCGGATTTCGTCTTCACGCTGGTTGCGGGCGGGGCGGAGAATTTCGACAGCAACGCCCAGGTGACATTCCCCAATCTCGATGATCTGCCGCCCGGCGCAAGGCGACCCATCCTCAGCTTCGATCACGACGCGGGCGAATGGGTCCAGACCGGCACGGCGGTGGTGTCCGCCGATGGCAGCGTTCTGACCACCGAAGGCGAAGGCGGGGTGAACACGCTGGGCTGGAAGTTCCTTGGCCCGACCGCGATATCGCAACATACCGAAGGGCCCACGTCCGGCCCACCGCCGGGGGGGGGCGGCACGCCGCCTGTGCCGCCCAACATCACGCCCAGCAATATCGGCCTGCCGGACAACCGCCTCAACGGGTTGACCGAGGCTGGCGAAGAAGTGGTGAACGGGATTCGTAACTTTACCGCCAGCCAGATTCAGGCTGGCCTCGCTGTGGTTGCGGTTGGAGATGCAATCGCCCCGACCGAAGCCGCCCCGAACCCGGTCGATGCAGCCGTTGCCGGATTACAGACGACACTTGGTCTGACAGCGACCGGGCTGGACCCCGATTCGGAGATCACACCCCTCACGATCGCGGATGCCGGGGTCAGTACCGCGGCAAGCCTGACACCTGGTGTCGACACTCTCTTCAACGTGAAGGGCGCCTTACAGAACGGCAGAGACGCGATACAGAACTTGACCGATGCGCGCGACAACTTCACGGGATTTCTCGGCGACGTCGTCTATGCCGCCACGGCCGACAGCCCCTCCGAGGTTTTTGGCGACCGGGCGCGCGATATCGCCGCGAATGGCCCCGTCGGCCCGTCGGCCAATGACATAAACCGAGCGCTGAACCCCGACGCTTTTCCCGACGCGCCCAGCCCGGAACCGCAGAACTTGCGCTCTTTCAGCGGAGATCTCGCGGCGCCGCTTGGTTTTTCAAGCCTCAGCGTGGTGTCCCTGTCCGAAGACAATGTCCTGCTGCCGCTGGTCGAGGACACCATCCTCGCGGCGCAGGAGCAGATCATCGAGCAGGGGCGTCTGGCCAATCTCAACGGTGTGCAGATGCTGCAATCGTTCCTGATCCGCGACGGTCAGCGCATTTCGGCGGGCCTCGATCCCGACAGCCCGGCGCGTCAGGCGGTGACCGATGCGCTGGACGCGATTGCCGGGATTGTACCGGCCTTCGACCGTGCGATTGCCGACGCGGCCGACGCGTTTCGCATGTCGGTCTCGATGGTCGACACGGAGATGCTGGGCGTTGAGGCCTCGATTGCGGCGTTTCAAGAGGCCCAGAATGCCTATGCGGCGCAGATAGGCGCGGCCTTCGCGACCTTCAATGCGGATTATGCAACCCTTACCACCGAGGTCGATGCAGCGATCACCCGGACCTTCAACGAGACCAACGGGACGGTGCTCGATCTGTTCGACCAACTGGCGGCGGCAGTCGAGTTCTACGACCGACAAATCGCCATCATAGACGACTATGCCGCGCTGGTAGAGCAACTCGGGTCGCTCGACGGATCGCAACAGGGCCTATTGGACCTTGAGGCCAACGCCAAGGCGCTACTGGCCGATATCACGGCGTTCCTTGATGATCTAGGGCTGGCGGGTGCCGCCTCGATCACGTCGCTGAGCGCCGCGCTGGCAGACCAGTCCAAACGCGTTACCGACCAGATCGACCTTGCGCTGACCCCCTTTGTCGACAGTTTCAACCCGCTTTTTGCGCAAGCCATTCTTGACGATGGCACCGTCTTGCGCGCACGTCTGGCCCCGGGCGAGGAGTTCAGTATCAACGGGCCAGTCGGCACGGATGCGGTCATCCGTTTCTTCGATCCGGCGACCAACCTGTTCAGCGAGCGCACGATCACCTTTGGTGAGGACAACACGACCGGGCGATCGGTGCTGTCTATCGTGCTGACCGAGGACCGTGACGGCGACGGCATACCGGATCTCGGCGAGGAGGTGATCGGCACCGACCCCGACAGCGCCGACAGCGATGGCGACGGCACGCTCGACGGTGTCGAGATCCGCACCGGCGCCGTTTCCGCCAACGACCCGGGCACTCTGCCGACCGGGATCATCGGCTCGGTCGCGCTTGAAGGCGCGGCCCGTGACGTGGCCGTCATACCCACGGCGGGCGCACCCGGCCAGAACTTCGCGCTGGTCGCCGCAGGCACAGGCGGGCTTGCCATCGTTGATGTCGGTCAGGCGACCGCGCCCAGCCTTGTGCGCCAGATCGCATTGCCGGGCGAGGCGGTCTCTCTCGATGTCGATGCCGCCGCCGGTCTGGCGCTGATCGCAGGAGGCGCGGCGGGCTTGCATGTCGTCGATGTCGGAACACCATCCGCACCGCTGCTGCTGCGCACGATTGACGGTCTCGGCCCGGTGAGCACCGTTACCGCGCTCGGTGGTCTGGCCATCGTCGGCGGTGCGACATCGCTGGCCGTGATCGACCCCGGCACGGGTGCGATCCTCAGCAATGTCGCGATCGACGCACCTTTCCGCGATGTAAATATCGACGATATCGAGGTGGTCGGCGATATTGTTTATGTGATCGAACGCGGCGCGCGCAACGATATCGCTGCCGACCGGTTCGAGGTGTCCGCTACGTTGGTCGCCTATCGTCTCGATGCCGGTTCTCTGATCGAACTCGACCGGCTCGATCTGCCGGTTCCCGTCGAACGCAAGATCGAGCCGGAGCCGTTCAAGCTCTTTGTCGATGGCGGCACAGCCTACGTCTCCAACGGTCTCGAAGTCACTGATATCTCGGATTTTCGACCACTGGAGCGCGGCGGTTATCTAACGGTCTCGGTTGCCGATGCAGAGGATCTGAGCCTGATCTCAGACATCGACACGGGCGACGTGCAGGCCGCGAACTTTGAGACTGTAACCAACGGTGCCGGTCTGGTCGTTACCGCTGCGGGGTCTTTCGGGATTCAGCTATTTGATGCGGGTGATCCCGGTAACACCTTTGACCCGCTCACCGTGTTCGACACGCCGGGTAACGCGTTAGGCGTCGTGATGTCGGGCGGGCTAGCCTATGTGGCAGACGGCGCGGGCGGTTTGCAAATCGTAAATCTGGTCAGCGAGGGGCCGGGCAATACCGCGCCCGTTGTGACCATATCGCTGGCCGACAGGGTCGATATCGACCCTGATACCGCCAGCGTGCAGGTCGCCGAAGGCAGTGTGATCCCGGTCGACTTGACCCTTACGGATGACGGGCAGATCAATCGTATCGATGTCATCGTGGATGGCGAGATACAATCGACGCTATTGAGCCCGCCATTTTCCCCGCTGGTGCTGGCCCCCACCCTCGCCAAGGGCGAGACCGCGCGGGAGATGACCATCGAACTCCTGGCAACCGATGCGGGCGGGCTGTCTGGCCGGTCCATGATCCTCACGGTCGAGGTGGTCGCGGATACGGTCGGGCCGCAGATCGTGACTTTCGGTGTGAGCGAGGGGCAAACCTTCGTTCCCGACCGCGCCACCACCATCGAGGTGGTGTTCGACAGCCTCGTCCTGGCCGAAACCGTCAGCCCGGGCTTGTTGAGCGTGAGCCCCGCATTGGGCGGCACGGCCATTCCGGCGCAAAGCGTGACTCTGCAATCGCGGACAGATGGGACGACCACCGCGATCTTCGTCATCGACGGATTGCCGACGGGCGATTACGTGATCGAATTCGATCCGTCGGGCGTAAGCGACCGTAATGGTAACCTCTCGCCGGAGACCGTGATCGCGCGCTCGGCGGTCGTCGAGCCGTTCACCAATATCTGGACCGCGACCGGGGACGGCGACTGGAGCGACAGCACCAACTGGAGCGCGGACGCCCTGCCGGGGTTCGCGGATCGCGTGCTTGTCGATACCGCGTCGGGCGCGACCGCAGCGATCACCTCCGCCGTCGCCCCGATAGACAGCCTGCTGAATCAGGGCTTTGGGCGGCTGGACATCGACGCCACCGGGTTCGGCACGGTGTTCGAAGCGCAAAATCTGGACAATGACGGCGTCTTCAGCCTGCGCGACGGACGGGTCGAGATCGCCCGGGGGTTCAGCAACGGGGCGCTCTTCGAGGTCTTGGGCGATGGTCGCCTGGAATTCACAGGCACCAATCTGGTCAATACCGGCACCCTCCGGATCGGCGAGGGAATGTTCGGTTCTGGCTCGAGCGGCAATGGATCCATCGACCTCGAAGGCGGTTCTGTCTTTCTCACCGGCGGCGGCACTGTCGCGTTCGATGCCGACCAGACGGGCTTCGCCGGGAACATCACCGGCATATCCGATCCCAACAGCCAGACCTTTACCAATGTCGACAACACCATCACTGGCACCGGCACGATCGGCCCGGATTTCGGGTTCGTGAACGGGGCCGACGGGGTGCTGCGTGCTGGCGCGGGGGATCGCCTCGTCGTCGCGGTCAGCATGTTTGAGAACGACGGGCTTGTGATCGCGGAGGCAGGCGGCGAGGTGGCGATCGACTCGCGGCAGTTCCTGGGCTCTCCGTTCGCGTTCCGCACGTCCGGCACGCTCGACAATTTCGACGGTGTGCTGCATGCCGATGGTGGCCTGATTGACTTGTCCGATACGCTGGTGCGTGGCGGCACGATCCGCACGTCGGACCAAGGGGGGCAGGCCGGGCTGATCCGAGTCGGCAATCCCGATAACGGTCTTGACGGCGGCTTTGCGGGTTTTGAGGGTTTCCTCGGACAGGTCGAGGCCGAGGCCAATATCGACGTGGTGGCCGATATCAACATCACCGGCAACTTCAACAACAGTGGTGTCATGCGGATTGCCGACAGCGCGACGGTTAGCGCGGGCAGCTTCTTCTTTGACTTCCAGCTCATGCAGATCGGCGGCGGCGGCACCATCGAGATGCAGTCGGACCCGCTGTTGGGTGCGCGGGCGGCGCTACGGGTCGGGGCCAACATCACCGAAGAATTGCCGGAGGGCGAAGTAGACGAAGGATCGTTCTTCGATACAACTTTCCTTGTCGATATGGGGTCTATCCTGCTGCGTGACCATACCATACGGGGCGCGGGTCTTGTCGGGATCGAGGATGTACCGCTCTACCTCGAAGAAGAGCTGGGGTTCAGCGATCTCTTTCCTGAGCAGTTCCTTGACCGGACTATCTTGGAGAACCCCGATTTTTCGGGCGATCTGTTCGAGGCGCGGATCACCAGCCTGATCAACCTCACTATTCTTGAGGAGAGCCGGATCGTGGCCGACAGGCCCGGCGAGGCGCTGACACTTGCCAATGCGTCGGTATTTTCGCTCGGCGAGATGTCGGCGGTAGGCGGCACGCTGGAGTTCATCAACTCCGACGTGCAGAACCGTGGTCAGATGACCGCTACCGAGGGCGGTTCGATTGTGGTTTCGGTGATCGACTCGTTCTTCAACGCCGAGAGCTTTTTCAACCAAGGCACGATCACCATCGACGGCGGCGATTTCGAGACCGATCTCGCAGTCCTAAGTATCGGCGATATCTCGATACTCGACGGCAGCGCGACCTTCCGCAACGGTATCGACATGTTTGAGGATTTCGATAGCGGCCTGCTGCCCGAATTCAAGATCGGGGATGCTGATGTAGAGGTCGCGGGGGCAGTCAACGCCAATACGACGATGGACCTCGGCGCAGGCGCGGCCTCGGTTTCACTGCTGGATGCCGGGCAATTTGCGGGCGCATTCCGGTCTTTCACCGAGGATGACGTGATCATTTTCAGGGAGTTCGCCTCGGCGGCCTCGGTCACCTTGACTGGGCAGGTGTCAGGTCAGGATATCGTGCTTGAACTCGACGATGGCGTGACGCTGTTCTCGACCCGGATTGCGGACGCTGCGTTTCAGGTTGTCTCGGAGGTCAGCGACCTGTTTGTCTTGAACGACACCGCAGACGGGGAGGTCGTGTTGACCACGCTGCTCCAGGATCCCTTCCTCTAGCGGGACCCGCAGTGTCAAACGCCGTGCAGCGGGCGTGTTGCATGGATGGGCGTAGGTTCTGTCGCAAATTTCAAGGCAGGTAGGAGTGGGCAAAACTTGGGGTATTGTCGCAAGGTTTTGGGTTCCTTGGTATCCCCGAATATGTGAGCATTGTCAGTGAGTTGGTAAAAGGCGGTTGACGTGATCGATTTCAATGGCGTGCATTATCCGAGGTCGGTGATCCTGCATGCGGTGTTCTTCTATGTTCGTTACGCCGTTTCCTACCGGGACCTTGAAGAGATCCTTGCGGAGCGCGGCGTCGCGGTTGACCACGCCACGCTCACCCGATGGGTGGTGAAATTCGCACCACTCATTGCCGATCGGGCCCAGGCGAGAAAGCGCACGACAGCCAAATCCTCGCGAATTGATGAGACCTACATCAAGGTGAAAGGGCGCTGGACTTACCTCTACCGTGCCGTAGACCGCGATGGCCAAACGCTTGATCTTATGCTGTCCGAGCGTCGGGATCTGGCTGCCGCACGGCGCTTCTTCAAACGGGCGATCGGCATCAACGGCGTACCCGACCAGGTCGTTATCGACAAGAGCGGCGCAAACCTGGCCGGCCTGCAGGCGGTAAACGTGATCCTGAAATGCACCGGCGAAGGCCGCACGGTCGGGAACCGACAGGTCAAATACTTGAACAGTATTCTTGAGCAGGACCATCGCTTCATCAAGCGGATCACCGCCCCGATGATGGGCTTCAAG
>NZ_KN293981.1:0-175294 GCF_000768555.3 Roseovarius mucosus DSM 17069 | reverse complement strand
CCGCAAGGGTCAAATCGCGGCTAACGGCGCTTCGGCGTTCCAGATCTTTGCGGAGCTGGCATCATAATCATGTCCGCTGGAAGCCTGTTTGCAGCCATCAGAAAAATTTGCGACAGAGCCGCCGTAATCGCGTCTCGCGAGACCGAAAAAGTCTCCACGCGCTCATCTGGCTCCATACCCTCCCAGGGTTGATTGTAGTTCGGCCCAGACGAGGCCGCGATGCCCCAATGGGCCATCGCGCAGGCCGGATCGGCCTTCAAAACGTTCCGGAAACAGGCGATAGCGGCATCATGGTTGTAGGCGTAGAGCCAGACCAGGCCCCGATCGAACCAGAGCTGCGCCTCGTCGGATCCGGTCGTGATCCTGCGACTGTATGTTCCGAAGTTGTAGTTGGTTATCTTTCCGCTCCTCTTACTGCAGCCTGCGTCAGAATGCGACAATCTTGAGCGAGCTGTTTCGGCAGGCACGAGTTCCGGGTCGGCGGAACCGCCAAGAGGCTTGGACAGAATCAGAATTTCAATTCCGAGGATGTCGCGGAGATCGGGTCCGTTCGCACGCGTCTTCTCCTGTGTTCCTCGCCGGGTCAGACGGCCCGGGCGGAAATGACGACGGCCGGCATCGGAACAGTCCACTCCGGCCCTTCACCATGGTTTTCGAGCACTCGCTCCACCACGGCGGCTCGGATGGCACGCGCATGCGCCTCGGGTTGCGGACGGAGAAGCGCACCACCTCGGGCCGTGCCGTCGCGGAAAAAGTCGAAGGCAAGTCCCGGGTCATCGACCTGCCAGGAGGAGGAGACAACTTCGCAGCGGAATTCTCCGAAGCCTGACCTTTCCAGCACCGGATAGGCGATGTCCGGGTCGGCGTAGGCATTGGCGCCCGGGCCAGGAGGCAGGATGATGTCCGGCGATCCATGTCTCCCAATCGCGCCGAATACGTAGCCAAACGCACCGTGCACGTCGGGACCGCACCAGGTCGAGAAGGCGATCCGGCCTCCCGGGCGCAAGACCCGGCGTGCCTCCGCGAGGACGCGGGGCGGATCGGGAACGTGTGGCATGCCGAAGCCGATCGTTACCGCGTCGAAACTGGCCTCCGAAAATGAAAGCCGCATCGCGTCGCCACTAACGAAATACGCCTCCGGCACTGCTTCACGGGCAAGCTCGAGCATGGCTGAGGAGAAATCGAGGCCAGTCACGCGCGCTCCGGCCGCGACAAGGCCTGCTGAGACATTGCCGTGCCCGCAACAGAGATCGAGCGCATCTGTGTCTGGCCCCGCATCCACGCCGGCGACGAGGTGCGGGACTACCATGTCAGAGGCTTTTGAAAACCCGCTCGCATAGGCAACGGCGACGGTTGGTTCCGACCATTCCCGCTTTTCCAACTCTGCGAAGGCCTTTGTATCTCCCACGACATCGTCCTCCTGTTCAGACGCGAAGCGACTTCTGATTGGCGGCGCCCAGTTCCTGTTCAGAGATTACCACAGTTTCTCGCAATCGCCGACAGGCCCGACATGTGGGACGTTTCATGATCAACGTTTCGAGGGCTACAAGCGCGAAATCGTTCGTTTCGAGTGGACCCCATCTGTTGAAGATGAAGCGCCCGCCCGGCCGAAGAACCCGGGGGATCTCGGATAACTCCTTGATGTGATACGGAAAAAACATCACGCCGAACTGGCGCAGGACGACATCGGAACTTTCGTCCTTGAAGGGCAGTGACATCGCGTTGGCCTCCCGCCATTCGAGCCTGTCATCCGAATGAAGCTGTCGGGCGCATTCGAGCATGGCCGGGTGATGTCGGTGACGACATAGCAGCACCCGCCGTTCAAGCGAGGTGCAAGCGCGCGGGGGAGTGCACCACTACCTGCCGAGACATCCAGCCCAGCGGTCGGGTCTGATGATGCCCCCCGATCAGCCAGATCATAGGCATAACCTTCGAACAGGATCGGCACGAGGTAACTGTCGTAAACCTCGTGGCTTGAACCGGAAAAGTCTGAATCGATGCTGGTAATGGCGAGACTTTTCGGCAAGAGGTCCTCTGTAATATACCAGATGAGAGCCGAACAGTCGCCGTCCTGACTGCGTTCAACACCTGACCTGTCCGGCACAGCCGTCGCTGGCCCATGGAAAATGTAACGCGGTGCATGAATGGCCGGTCTCGTGAAGCTGCGGCGCAGCACCGGCGCTAAAAATCAATGGCCATTCAGGGCCGTTCGTGACGGTCCCGCAGTCACGGCGTAGCCCGGTCAGTCGCTGCAAGCGTGGGATAAAGAGCTTGTAGAGGGAAGCGCGTTCATTGAAAGCTATGCGCCCTTCAGACTTCTGTTGCGCCCGCGAACGACGGGTACTGCACAACCGAACAGCTGACGTCGTCGGCACTTTGGTCAAAGCATGACTCTTCGGTCGTCCGCAGAAAATTCATATTCTTCGATGTCACCGCCATCGCTGCTGTCGATCAGAATCCCTGTCGCTTCAGCTCTTCCGCGATCCGGCGTCGCGCCTCTTCATTGCGGATCGGGAAGGCTGCGAAATACTGGTCGGCCGATGCGTCGGGTTTGCGTCGACGGGCGTCCTGCCGCCAGCGGCTGGCCTGCTGGTAACGGCCATCCAACCCGTTTGCCACAGCCGCCACCATCGAGATCAGGTAATGCGCACCGGGCGTCGAGGCTGCGCGGTCGCCCAATCGGGCAGCTGCCCGCGTATCTCCGACCTGAATCAGCGCCTGCGCACGCACGCCGTGGATTCCGTAGAGCAGCGGATCCAGCGGGCTGAGCTGGAGTGCTGCGTCAAGTCCTGCGTCGACTGTGTTGATGTCGCCGGTCAACAGCGCAGTGAAGGCGCTGGCATAAAAGCCCTGCGCGTAGTTCGGGTTGAGCTCGATCGCACGATCAAACCAACCCTTGGCGATCTCGGGCTGATCGGTAAGCCAATAGGATCGGCCCATCGTGTAATGGGTAAACGGATCGATCGGATCCAGTTCCATGCCCCGCTCGGCATGACGTCTTGCCGCAGTGGCTGCCTCCCGGTCATCCGGCCCGAGATGCAGAAACGCGTCGATGAACCGCGTGAACGACAAGCCGGCATGCGCGCGTGCAAATCGTGGGTCGAGTTCGACCGCGCGTTGGAAATGCCCCTTGGCGAGCTGATTTGCGTCGGGCGTGAACCGGTAAAGCTGGGTCAGCCCAAGGTGAAAGGTCTTCCATGCATCCAGCCGGTCTGACCCGGTTTGTGATGCAAGGCGCACCTCGTGCTGCGGCACGTGCATGTCAAGCGCGGTCACAACATGTGAGACGACCCTCTGCCGCAGGTCCTCGATCCCGTCCATTGGGGCTGTCAGCCGGTCCCCCCAAATCACCTCACCGCGGCTGGCATCGGCCAGCTCGATGACTACGGCGACCGTGCCAGCGAGGCTTTCGATAACACCTGTCATGACATAGCCTGCCCCCAGCGCCGTACCGACCAGGTCGAGGCCGCCATGTCCTTCGCGAAACCGGAACGACGATCCGCGTGCGATTACCGCCAACCAGCGCAGGCGGGAAAGCCCCTGTATGATCTCATGCGGTACTGCTTCCGCCAGAATCTTGACTTCGGGCGACGCGCCGAGAGGTCGGAAGGGCAGTACCGCAACCGATGGGCGGGACAGATCGGCGCCGGTTTCACTCTCCGAAGACAAGGCGTGGACCGGCTGGGCTGGGCTGGTTTCCTTGACCTCGGCCACGAACCGGAAGCCTTTGCCGTGGATCGTGCGGATGACAGCCTGTGCGCCGCCATCATCGCCGAGCGCCTGTCGCGCCGACCGGATCCGGCTGGCGATGCTGGCGTCTGACGCGACGCGGCCGGGCCAGACGGTTCTGGCAATTTCGTCCTTGCTGATCATTCGATCGCGATTTCGTACGAGGTGGATGATCAGTGCCAAGACCTGAGGTTCGGCATGCACAACGTCGCCCTTATGGGCGAGCTCGAACAGGTCCGGGTCGAGCCGGTGATCACCGAAAAGCCAAGCCATGATATAGCATAACCCAGTTTTCCGCGTTTCTTCATGAAATCTTCAGATCTGCATCAAGCGCTTCAAGATCAAAAAGGTTCAAGATGGAAAAATTAGAAACGAATTACTGAACAAAGGGAGATTGCCATGACCTTCAAGAACATCCGTACTACGCAAGGGAGAGGACGCCTGTTTGAGTCAGTGCTCGACACTGTCGGCGATACCCCCGTGATCCGCATCAACAACTTGGCACCAGAAGGTGTACGGGTTTACGTCAAGGCCGAGTTTTTCAATCCTGCGGCATCGATCAAGGATCGACTGGCGCTGAACATCATCGAGGCTGCGGAACGCGCAGGCACGTTGAAACCGGGCCAGACCGTGGTCGAGGCGACCAGCGGCAACACCGGCATCGGCTTGGCCATGGTCTGTGCCCAGAAAGGCTATCCCCTCGTCGTGACCATGGCCGACAGTTTCTCGGTCGAGCGGCGAAGGCTGATGCGGATTCTGGGCGCAAAGGTGGTGCTGACGCCGCGTGCCGAAAAAGGTACGGGCATGTATCGCAAAGCTGCCGAGTTGGCTGAGAAGCACGGATGGTTCCTGGCCCGCCAGTTCGAGACAGACGCCAACGCCGACATCCACGAGGCGACCACGGCGCGAGAAATCATAAATGATTTTAAGGACGAAAGACTGGATTACGTCGTAACGGGCTTTGGTACAGGTGGCACGGTCGCAGGGTTGGCGCGCGTTCTGCGCAAGGAACGTCCTGAAACCAAGATCATTCTGAGTGAACCGGCAAATGCCGCGATGATCGCCAGCGGCGTAGCTCAGGAACGCGGCGCTGACGGCTCGCCCTCCGCCAGCCACCCGGCCTTCGAGCCGCATCCGATCCAGGGCTGGACACCCGACTTTATCCCCTTTGTTCTCCAGGAGGTTTTGGACAATGGTGGCTATGACGAGCTGATCCCGGTGACCGGGGTGGACGGTATCGCCTGGGCGAAGAAGCTCGCAGCGCAAGAAGGTATCCTGACCGGGATCTCCGGCGGATCCAGTTTCGCCATTGCCATGCAGATGGCGGAACAGGCGGAAAAGGGCGCGGTGATCCTCGCCATGCTGCCCGACACGGGAGAGCGCTATCTATCGACCCCGCTCTTCGCGGACATCCCCGAGGACATGGACGACGACGAACGCGCCCTGTCCGACTCGACGCCCGGCTACCGTATGGCGGCCGAGTAGATATTTTGGCAACCCAAGGAGAAGACTCATGGACCTCTACATGATACGCCGTCGCAGTGCCTGGGCAGATGAATCAGAGCTTGAAAAGACCGCCGAAACCTCGGCCCGCATCGGCAACGAAGATATGCCGGACAAGGTACGCTGGATCCGCTCCTACGTGATCAAGGAGCGCGACGGACGGCTCGGGACGGCATGTATCTACGAAGCGGTGGACGAGGACGCCTTGCGGGAACACGCGCGCTGCGTCGGCATGCCGGGCGACGACATCCTACCTATTGGCGCAACTGTGGTCGTGCGGCCCGACCCGGCCTGAGAGACTTCGAAACTGGACCTGCTTGGGCAATCACGTCCAGTTTCCGATGGAACGGAGAGCAAAGTATGGCTCAAGATACGCGGATCGACACGGAAGATAGCCTTGACCCTGGCGACTGGGAGGACATGCGCAGGTTGGCGCATGTTATGGTGGACGATGCCATCTCCCGCCTGCAAGGCCTGCGCGACGAGCCGGTCTGGCAACCGATGCCTCATGCGACGAAGGCGGAGTTCCATGGCCCGCCGCCCGCAAACCCCGCCCCTCTGGAAGCGGTCTATGCTGACGTGAAAAACAAGCTCTACCCCCATGCTATGGGCAACATCCACCCCCGTTTCTGGGCGTGGTACATGGGGGCGGGCTGCCTTACGGGCGCGCTGGCGGACTTTCTTGCCGCCATCGACGGCTCGAATCTTGGCGGGGGCGATACAGGAGCCAATCAGGTGGACCATCAGGTCACGGACTGGCTGCGTCAGATGATGGGCTTTCCTGAGGGTGCGAGCGGCACGCTGGTCAACGGCGGGTCAATGGCAAATATAGTTGGACTGACGGCGGCGCGGAATGCGATGGCCGACGTGGATCTGCATCATCAGAGTGTCGCCGATATTGGCGCGCCGCTGCGGTTTTATGCCTCGGATCAGGTGCATTCCTGTCACATGAAGGCGATGAACCTTTTGGGGGTGGGTGGCACCGCGCTGACGCGAATTGCTACAGACGACGCGTTTCGCATGGACCTTGATGCGCTGCGCGCGGCAATCCGGACCGACCGGAGCCAAGGTGTGCGCCCCGCTTGCGTGATCGCCACGGCCGGCACAACCAACACCGGCTCAATCGACCCACTGCCCGAGATAGCGGACCTGTGCCGCGACCAGGGTATCTGGCTGCATGTGGATGGCTGTATCGGGGCGATGTTCTCGATCGCACCATCGAACCGGCATCTGGTTGCGGGGATCGAAAGGGCGGACTCGCTCGCCCTCGACCTGCACAAAGGGCTCCACGCTCCCTTCGACGTCGGATTCGCTTTGCTGCGCGACCAAAAGGTGCACCGCGCGACCTTTGCAGAGAACGCCGAGTACCTGCAGGTCGCGACCCGCGGTCTGGCAGCGGCCGAGTTCCTGCACGACTACGGCCTTGAAACGACGCGTGGTTTCCGCGCGCTCAAGCTCTGGATGATGCTGCGCCATCACGGGGTGGAGACCTTCGGGCGCATCCTCGACCGCAATATTGCGCAGGCCCTTCACCTGACGGCGCTGATTGATGCCGCGCCGGAGCTGGAGCTTATGGCGCCAACTGCGACCAGCGTTGTTTGTTTCCGCCACGCGCCCGGCGCCATGCGCGAAGCCGACCTGCGCGCCCACAACACCGAAATCATGCTGCGTATCCAGGAAAGCGGTATCGCGGTCATCACCGACACCACGATCCGCGGCCGACACTGCCTGCGCGTCGCAATATGTAACCACCGCACAAAGGAAGAAGATATTGACCTCTTGGTGCAAGAGGTGCTCCGGATCGGCGCCAAAATGAGCCTGGTCGGTGCTTCGGATGATGCACCAACCGAGTTGCTGCGCCTGTGATCAATGACCGGTTTGGAGAGACCGCACAGCCGCGTCAAGGCGCGTAATGAATGGCAAGTTTGGGCGGAACCTTACTCGGCTAGATCATCCAAGCTCACGCCGAGCGCATTCGCCAAGGCCCGCAGGCTCGTGATTGAGCCCTGCTTGCGACCGGTCTCGATCTCGGCCACGGTCACGCGGTTCACGCTCGCTTTTTCGGCCAGAACGGCTTGCGTCATCCCACGCAAGTCCCGGTAGACGCGCAAAGCGTTTTCGCCGTTCAGCAGCCGGTTCACGTAATCTGCGGGGATCAGTTCATCCTCGCCCGCCGCAAGTGTGGCCTTGGCGCGGTCGTAGGTCTGGAGATCGGCCAGGTCTTCAGCCGCGGCCAGCAAGCGTTCATATTCTTCGCGCGGGATTGTCACCATCTCGTTCATGTCATGCCCTTTCAGTCATAGATGCCGCCCCGAGGGCCAATGTCCAGCACGGCCAAGACGTTGCCCTTATCATCCATGATCACCCGCCAATCACCGACCCGAAGCCTGATTCCCTCTCGGCCTTTGAGGGATTTCACATCATTGGCCTGATCGCTTGGATCCTGCGCATACGCCTCAATCTTGGTGCGGATCAGCGAGGCCGTGTTCGCAGGCATCCGACGCAATGCCCGAATAGCGGATTTCGTATAGCTGATCTGCTTCATGCTGTAGCTTTAAGCGACGCAAGACACGAAGCCAAGAAAATGTCGCTTTTAGCGACATGCTTGGCCGGCCTGAACCGGCCTAGCATAGCTCACAGGTCGATCCCTTCCGACAAGGACAGCGCATCATCCAGATCAACGCCGAGATAACGCACCGTGCTGTCCATCTTGGTATGGCGTAGCAACAGTTGGACTGCGCGCAGGTTGCCGGTCTTCTTGTAAATCCGGACAACCTTGGTGCGCCGCATCGAGTGGGGGGACGGAGAGCGGACGGTGACATTTGGATACTGGGTTCCGAAACCAGCCTCTCTTTTACCCTGTGACAAGCATCCAGACGCGGCCCTTGCAGAGCGTGCTTCCGGCTTCGGTTATGTATCGCACCATGACGATCATCCAGAAATTGTAGCTTTCCGTGAGGTGTCGCGACAGCGCGTCCTGTGCCGAAAAGACCAGTGTCGCCCTATGCATGAACTGGCTGCCGAGGCGCGCATTGGATCGGAGCTTCGTTCTTCCGTGTCCCGTCTATGGCCCGATGCAGCCGTGGTTGCCCGCCTTCCGAAAGCCGAGGAAACACCAGGGGCTGGGCTATCATCGCAAACGTGGGATGGGCAAACCCCAAGCGCTTTATGACTCTTGATATCGACACGCGGCTTGTAACCATTTGGCGTTTATGCGGGGTGGTGCTTGGGGGGTAGATTGAAAAGCGAGATGAACGTGCGAACCATGTCCGGTGCGCCCGTGATCTGCACACCCACCGTTTCGGGGGCCGCCCCACCATAGAAGACCGCCGCAAGGGGGGGAGCGGCGGGTGCTTCGAACCGCAAGTCGGGTTCTCTCGCATCACCACGCATTACGGGCATCGCACCGTTGGCAAGCCGGGCGATGAATTGTGCGGTCCCGATGGTAAAGAGCACCTCCGCTTCTATACCCCGTGCCGCCTCGGCATCGAGCATCGTTCGCAACGACAGCATGAAGGAAACCGGTGACAAGGGAAGCGTCGGATCGTGCAACGGTGAGGCGGCAGCCCACCGGCCCAGTTTCTGAATGACCGGTTCCGCGGCATAGCCCCATTCTGTCAGGCCGTAGAGCCGTGCAGGTGCAGGTTCGGGCGCGGTCGAGCGCAGGACCACGCCGTTTGCCTCGAGCCCGGCGAGCCGCTCGCTCAGCACCTTGGCACTGATCCCTGGCAAGTTTGTGCGAATGTCGCTGAAGCGCCGAGGCCCGAACATCAATTCGCGCACGATCAGAAGCGACCAGCGTTCTCCCAGAAGCTCAAGGCCGAATGCCGTGCCGCAGGCATCGCCGTACCAGCGGCCATGGGGGTTTTTTGCCGATTTGGTTTCATTTTGTAATGCCATGGTTGCTTTTTGTAATCTCATTCTCATAGCCTGTCCATATCGACGACGCGACTCAGGAGGAAACGCGATGTCACAGATGATCTTCATAAACCTTCCGGTGGCAGACCTCGAACGTTCCATGGCGTTCTATGAGGCGATCGGCTTCACCAAGGACACCAAGTTTACCAATCACCTCGCTGCGAGCATGGCTTTATCCGACGATATCCGGGTGATGTTGCTGACCCATGAGTTTTGGTCGAGCTTCACCAACCGGCGCCGGGTGGACCCCGCGTCCGAAGCGCAGGTGTTGCTTTGCATCAGCCGTGCGGATCGTGAGGCGGTGGATGCCATTACCGCCGCCGCCGTTGCGGCGGGCGGTGCGGGCGATCCTTGCCCGGCGCAGGATCACGGGTTCATGTACGGGCGCAGCTTTGCCGATCCCGACGGTCACATCTGGGAGCCCATGTGGATGAGCGCCGAGGCGGTCGAGAAAGGGCCGGTGGAGATGTCCCATGCCGGTTAAGGCGGACGCCCCGATCACGATCACCGCCTTCGACTGGGTGCCGGATTTCGCCAGGGGGCAGGTGCGTGACCTGCGTGTTCGCTGGGCGCTGGAAGAAGTCGGTCAGGATTATGCCGTTCGCTGTCTTCCGCAAGGGCAGCAGAAGGAGGCCGCACACCGTGCCTTGCAACCGTTCGGACAGGTGCCAACCTACGAAGAGGGCGACCTGACGCTGTTCGAAAGCGGAGCCATCGTCTTGCATATCGCCGAACGGTTTCCCGGCCTCATGCCCGAGGACACTGCCGGGCGGGTGCGGGCGCTCGAATGGCTTTTCGCTGCGCTGAACACGCTGGAGCCGCCAATCATGGATCGCTCCATGGCGACGATCTTCGAGGCTACCGAACCCTGGTCGGCGCCGCGTTTGCCGGGGATCTACTCGCGGATCGAAGAACGGTTGCAGGAGGCGTCGGATCGGCTCGGGCCGGCGGAGTGGTTCACGGGCCGCTTCAGCGCGGGTGACCTGATGATGGTCAGCGTTCTTCGGATCATCGAAGGCGAAGGGTTGATCGAAACCTTCCCCAATCTCGCCGACTATGTCGCGCGGGGCACCGAACGGCCCGCCTTTCAGAGAGCATTAGCCGCGCAGATGGCCGGTTTCACGGGCAATCCGCCGCCCGGTTTCGACGCATGGATGGCGGAGTTTCAAGCCATACAAGGAGAGACGACATGACCTATATCGCCGGATTCCTCACCCCCGTCCCGAACGGGAACAAGGAGGCTTATATCGAAAGCGCCCGCAAGGCCTGGCCACTCTTCAGGGAATACGGAGCCTTGCAGATCATGGAAACCTGGGGCGATCAGATTCCCGAAGGCAAACACACCGATTTCAATCGCGCGGTGGCCCTGGAGGAGGGTGAATCGGTCTGCTTTTCATGGATGATCTGGCCGGATAAGGAAACGCATGACAAGTGCGGCGCCAGCATGCAGACCGACCCGCGCTGGCAGGACATGGACATGCCCTTCGATGGCAAGCGCATGATGTGGGGCGGCTTTACCCCGATATTCGAGGACACCGCCTGAACCGTGATCGATGCAAGGGCTGGCGAGTTGATGGGCTGGAGTTCTGACAGGGTGTCAGACGGGTCCCGCAGATAGCTGCGTGACACTCCGATGCACTGTCCCGACCGCCCTTTGAAAGGAGAAAGACGATGACGAAACGAAAGGCTGCCGTGTTCCTCTGGTTCGATACCGAGGCCGAAGCGGCGGCGGAGTTCTACGCCGCCACCTTCCCGGACAGCCATGTGGACAACATGATCCGCGTGCCCGAAGAGGCACCGAGCGCGCCAGCCGGGACCGTTCAGGTGGTCGAGATGACGCTCCTTGGCCTGCCTTATGCGCTGCTCAATGCCGGACCGCATGTGCAGCCCAACGATGCCTATTCGTTGCAGGTTTATACCGATGACCAGGCCGAGACGGATCGGCTCTGGGATGCCATCTTGGACAGTGGTGGAGAACCCCTCATGTGCGGCTGGTGCAAGGATCGCTGGGGCTATCGTTGGCAGATCACGCCGAGAGTTCTGATGGAAGCGCTGTCAAACCCGGACCGGGCCGCATCGGCCCGCGCACAGGCCGCGATGATGGAGATGCAGAAGATTGACATCGCGGGTATCGAGGCGGCGTTGCGGGGCACGACCTGAGAAATGAGGACACAAATGCCCCGAATTATCCGCAGCCCGGATTGCGGAAACTCTCCGAGGAATGGCTTCGTTGAAAATATCGCGATCGCCTTGGAAACCGGCATATGCGACCCAGAAGCCTTCGATCCAGCGGTGACATGGGAGACCGCATCCACCCGGCAGATCGTGGGGAGAACAGCTCTTTTTGAGGCCCTGCCAACTGAACGAGCGCCGGCGAAGGTTATCGTCGAACACGCGATCTCCCACGGTAGGGTTGGCGCAGCGAGCGGAGAGGTGATCCGGGCGAATGGCGAGACGTCCCGCTTCTGTCACGTACTCGAGTTCACGAGCCTACGAGCCAATCATGTCGCGAGAGTAAAAAGCTATGATTGATTGTCCAAATCTTTGCTGTGTCCCACACTGCGGACCTTGGCACTTCCAGTGCATGCCACGCGAGGTCACGGACAAACGCTTAAGTGAAGCCGCATCGCAGCGTTGACCATCCCGGCTAAGGTCAGCTCTGGGCCGCGAGCCACGTTTCAAGGTTTGATTTCGTAGTAGGTCAGACCCTCACTAGCCTGCTTTTCAATCAATCCCCGCGCCGCCGCTGGTTTGCGAGACTTTAAAAGGTCTGCAAGATCAACTGCGACAGGCTGCACATCAAACGCATGGGTGTGATTGCGGCAGCGCGCTTTGCCAATGTTCCAAACCGCACACACATCTCGGTCCAACGCGCTGACATCAACTGTATCAACGCCCGCCATCATCAGCCTAAACCGGCCTCCTAGACCAATGGCCGGGCTTCTGTTCACGCCATAAGACGCCAGCAAGGCCACGTCGTTCGAATTAGCGTAGACAGACCAAATCGGGCTGATATTCGAGCCGAGCTGCAAGGTCTGCTGAAAATACGCCTTGCGTACATCTGGGGCTACCAAGGCCACATTGCTGATGCTCAATTGCGGAGGTTCCGCAAGGAAACGCAAGGCGTCCATTGCGACCAGCCCGCCCATGGAATGCGCGATGATCGAGATGTCATAGGTCTGCCCTTGATCCACAAACAGTTTCAGCGTGGCCAGAAAGGACCTCAGATAGACGCGGTTGAAATCAACGCCATCGCGATCCCGAACATAGCCAGACAGTTGCCCCATACTCGGCCAACTCCAGAGCACGACATCCCCCTCTATGGCCAGATCTTCGGTCACGGAGACCGCCCAGTTGACCGCGTCTTCGAAACTGTTGTTGAATCCGTGGATCAAAAACGTCACTCCCTGATCCGGGTGGCGCTGGCTGAAAACCCGCTTTATACAGTCGCCATTTCCTGTCGTCATGCCGTCGGGGCTGATTGCCATCTCACCTGTAAAGGGCTCCCCAAAGTGACGGCTACCCTCGCGAGTGTAATTCAGCTGAAAGCAATGCAGGGGCGTGCTCGCATCCATCTTATATCCGAAACGTTGTCGCACATCGTGATCGGCTTCATCATTTCGCGGTGTTACTACAAACAGATGAGCGGGCCGCCCGGCACCATTGCGCGAAAGGCCGCTCTCGCCGCGGGGAGCCTCGTCACCTGATTCAGCGATCTCGATATCACCGATCAGGTCGAGGATCTCTTCCTGGGAAAGCCCATAGGCCTGCGCAATTTGCTCAGCAACCGACACTTGTTCGGCAAGCACATTGGAAAAGCTGGCCACTTGCACCCCATATTTCTCCGCTTCTCGGAGGGTCTCCTCATACGTCTCAACCAACGTTTCTCGTGCTGCCAGCGACGCTTTTTGCGCTGCGCCTTCCAGGGTTTTTAGCTGTCGTGCCGTAAGCGCATCCGCACCCGTTTGACCGATAACGAAAAATCCGGTTCGCGCGCTGGCATCCGTATAAAGGGCACCGCCCGAAGATACTTCATAAAACTGTCTCAGGTCTCCTTCCGGCAGGCTCAGCACTTCGGTGCCATCAATCACGCCAGTTTCCAAACTCTGAAACACCTCAGAGGATAACAGCGACTGAGGGACAGCTCCCAACTGCTCAAGAAACTCCGTCGAAGCGTTTCCAGTAGTGCGCAACTTCAGTCCCTGCAAATCTGCGAGGTTTGTCGGTGCCCGCCGAGCGAAGATACTGCTCGGAGAAGATGGCCATGTCGCCAAACCAAAGAGGCCGAGATCCCCCAGCAAGGCCGTGGCCCCCAATTCCAAGGGTGCTCTCTGTCCCTGGCTGTCAGCATCGGGCGCCACACCAAAAAAAGACTTCTCATATGCAGAGAGCATCTCAACTGTCGGGATCTTCTCTTCATTGCGCGCAACAAAAGCAAGCAACTCTGTGCGCAAGAGAGCGACAGCTTCGGTCTTGAGGGCCTCCTGCACTGTGGCGACTGGGCCGCCAAGCGTGGAATAGGGCAAAACATCTAGCTTGAGACCCGCTTCGGCTAAGGCATCATCAGACATGATGGTTTCAATGAACCGTTGCGTTGGGGGGTCGCGAAAATCTGGCACGGCAAATAGCAGATCCGCGGCTGAGGACATCGCGGCGACCGAGCAAAACATACCAGTGCAGGCAATGGTGATCAGGGATTTTCTTTCAAAGGTTTTAGGTAAATGAACAACGGGCAATGTCAGGCTCCTGGTCAATTGAGCAAAAAGGAATAGAAAAATAGTAATGTCACGATACCAAAGAAACGCCATTTCTCAAAGTCAATGCGAGAGCAATTGCTCGCGTTGCCACCATTGCGTGATACCTGACGAAGCACGTCCAAGTCGGCTGTTTGCAAAGATTTCATTTGGGGGGATGGAGTTCCCGGTTCCCGGTTCCCGTTACCTCGAACTGATTAGGCCTGTAGACAGCTCTAAAGGTCCGGTTTCGGGCAAGTTGCGCTGCTGCCTCGCTTGTCCCGATGAGAGTCCACGATGGGCCGATCAGGTCGACAGATTTATTGGACCTCCGGCCCAAGCCGTCATCTGAAACTCGGAGCGCAAAGCGTCGAGCTTAAATATGTGCCGAGCTGGCAGCTTCCTGCGCCCAACAGTCGTGCCGGGCACACCTTTCGGGCGCTCGCCTGTTTCGGCAAGTTCGAAGCCGCTCAGGCTTTGACACGGATCAAAGCGATGTCGAACGAAGAGGAGCAGCGCGAGCTTCTGAGCCTCTGCGCCGACCTGGATGGCCAAGGAACTTAGCGCGCTTGCGCCATCCCAATGACAGAAAGCCAAGCTTACTTTTCCCTGTCGCGCGACGACAAGATTGACGCGTTGGAAGTGGCAGCCTCGAAACTGGGGCGGCCCGGAGACCTCGTGGAAAAGGACATGTGGGTCGTCTGGGTGCTTGACGCCTTGTTCGACAGTGATCTCGACGAACACCTGGTTATCACGGGCGGAATGTCAGTTTGCGACAGTACCTCAGAAAGTGTCGCAAGTTCGCTAAGAGTCATAGACGCGCGCTGTCTATCCCAGCAAAAGTTGGATAGAAGAAAGCTCGCGGATCGAGAACCGGCAAAAAAAGCGGGATCGCTCTGCCAAAGTTTAGGATCAGAATATTATCATGATTTTGCACCAACTCGCGATCGGGATGATGGCCATCTCTGTCACGGTCGCCATTCATGCAGGGTTCATGGGGGTGGCGGCACGGTTCGGGCGCAGGGCATCGCGTTTGCCACGGCGGCCAGTCACCAAGGCCTTAGCCGTGATCGCGGTCGTGATGTGGTTCTTTCTCTCGATCTGTGCACAATGCTGGTTCTGGGCCATGCTCCTGATAGGGTTGGGGGCGATCGGCGGGATCGAAGAAGCGCTCTATTTCACCACCGTCACCTTCACAACGCTCGGATATGGCGATGTGGTTCTGGGGCCGGATTGGAGGTTGCTGGGCGCCTTTGCGGCAACCAACGGCACGATCATCGTAGGATGGACCACGGCGATGATTTTTGTCGCGGTGCAGCGGGTTTACGGCAGCTCGGATCGATAATCATGACGTCGTCTGTTCGCAAAGATCGTCGCGTAGAGGCACGGCACGACAAATAGCGTGAGAAGCGTGCCCACACCCAGTCCGAACATCATCACGATCGTCATGCCGCGCCAAAGCTCCCCTCCAAAGAAATGCAGCGGTAGCAGCCCAAGAATGGTGGTCAGCGTTGTCATCACGATAGGGCGCAGGCGCGCGGCACAGGCCGTGACCAACGCTTGAGCGAGGTCATCGTTACCCGCCCGCTCGTCATCTATGCGCTCGATCAACACGATGCCATTGTTGATGATGATGCCCGCCAACGAAAGCACACCCAAGAGCGCGTTGAAATCCAGAATCCCGTTCATCAGGATCATGCCGGGAGCCACCCCCACCAACACCAGCGGGATCGTGGCAAAGATGATCGCCGGACGCCGAAAACTATCGAATTGCCAGATCAGCAGTAGCACGATACCAAGCAGGCATTGCGGCAGCGTCGCAAAAAGCGCGGAATTGGCTTCGGTCTTGGCAACCACTTCGCCATCAGGTTCCCACCGCACGCCTGGTGGCATGTCCATCGCCTCAAGCTCGGGTGTGATCTGAGCCAGGAGTTCGGCCGCGGATAGGTCTGGATGCAGGGCGGACACGGTCAAGGCCCGGTCCTGATCAACGCGCCGGATGACCCAGGGCTGTAATTCCCCGCCGGACTCGGCCATCTGCATCAACGGCACTGCCACGCCATCGGCGGACAAGACCGTGACATCGGCAAGAGCATCCAGCGTGTTCCGCGCGGCCTCTTCCGCGCGTATGACGACGGGAATGACGCGATCACCTTCGCGGTAATCCGTCACATGCGTCCCCTCAAAGCGCGCCGCGAGAGTGCGTGCCACGGCTGAGGGAGCAACGCCCGCACGCCGCGCGCGCGCCTCGTCGATCAGGACCGTCAGTTGCAGCACCGGGTTCGCCCAATCGCCCCGGATCTGACGCGTGCCCTCAAGGCCACGAAACACACCCTCGACCATCCGGCCCGCGGTAAAGAGCGCATCGCTGTCACCGCCGACAAGGCGGATTTCGACCGTTCCGGGCGGTGTCTTCCCGAGAAAGAGCAACTCTGTCCACCCACGCGCCTCGGGCAGATTGGCGCGCATCCAGTCCTCGGCGCGGGCGCGAACCGCGGCCACGCTATCGGCATCCGCAAGGTTAACAACGGCAAACGCAATATGTGGGGCAGGGTCAGGGGGCGAGAGGGCGAGAAAGAAGCGCGGCCCCCCAGAGCCAACATAGACGACATTGCCGGTGATTTCGGGATTGCGTGTGTCATCCGCGAGAAAGCCCGCAAGACGCCGTGCGACGCGCGCGGTCTCGTCTTCGGATATGCCCGCAGGCAGTTCAAGATTCAGCACGAATTGCGCCCGCTCCGAGGGCGGCAGCAACCCCGTCGGAACATGGCCCAAAGCGGCGAGGGCCATGCCGAAAGCGACCAGCGCACCGATGAGAACAAACGCTCGTGCGCCCAAGGCCCGGCGCAGCAGCGCTCGGTAAAGCTGCGCCCCGCGCCCCGGCCGCGTCTCTGACTCTGCGGTCGCGTGCGTAGATCGCAGAAACCGCACGCACAAGAGGGGCGTCACCGTCACCGACAAGAGCCAGCTCGCCATCAGCGTCAACGCCAGCACCTGTGCCAGCGCGCGCAGGAATTCGCCCGTCGCATCACTGGCCAGCATCAGCGGCAGGAACGCGAGGATCGTGGTCAGCGACGAGGTCAGAAGTGGGACCGCCAGCGTGCGGCTGGCCTCGAGTGCGGCAGCGCGCGGGGGGGCACCTGAGTCGATGCGCCGCTTGATGTCCTCTGCCATGACCACACCGTTATCCACCAAAAGGCCGAGCGCAATGATCACCGCCGCAATCGAAATGCGATGCAGCGGAATACCCCAGAGCGCCATGCCCACGAGCGCCAGCACGATGCTCAGCGGCACGATGGCCCCGACAATCAGCCCGGCGCGCACCCCCAGAAACAGGATCACCACCGCCATCACCGTGGCGATGGTCTGCACCAGGTTCTCGGTCGCTTCGGCAACCGAGGCCGCGACGATGGGTGGCTGATGCGTCACAAGATCGAGCGAGAGGCCAAGGGGCAGGTCACGTCGCAGATCAGAAAGCGCGGCATCAAGCCCTGCGCCGAATGTCTGGATCGCACCGCCCTCGACCATCGATACCCCAAGCGTGACCGCCGGATTGCCGTTGAAGAACACTGGATTGCGCACAGGTTTGACATAACCGCGCGAAATCTGCGCAAGATCGCGCAACAGCGTTGTGCCACCTGAGGGCAGAGGCACAGGCACGTCGCCTATGTCCTGCCAGTCCTCAAATACCCCGTCCGTCCTGAGCGCATAGCGAAACCCGTCCTCGGTTTGCAGCGCACCCGCCGAGAGGATCAGGTTCTGGTCCGCCACGGCATCGAGCATCCGCTCGACAGTCAATCCCGCCTGATCCAGACGGGCGCGGTCGAATTCTATCCAGATTCGTTCTTCCTGCACCCCATAGAGGTCGATGCGCCCCACCAGCGGAACCGTCACCAGGCGATCGCGGAGCCACCGCGCCGTCGCGCGTAACTCGGCTGGCGAGAAATCCGCGCCATGTAACGCCAGCGTGGTCACGGCCACCCGACCATAGTCGTCATTAACCAGCGGACCCAGGGTTCCTTCGGGTAAGGCCGGGGCCAGGTCGGTCATGCGGTTGCGCAGCGTGGTCCAGACCGGCTTGACCTGCGTCACGTCCGGCCGCAAGTCGACCTTGACAGTGGCGAGGCCGGTCTGTGCCGCGCTTTCGATCCCGTCGACTTCGGCAATCTGTCGCGCGGCCTCTTCGATGGGCTTGACCAAGAGCTGTTCGACACGCGCCGCCGACATGCCTGGAAAACGGGCCGTCACCACCGCCGTTCGGATGGTGATTTCAGGGTCTTCCTGACTGGGATGGGTGAAATAGGTGGTCACCCCGGTCACAATCAGCACCAGCGTCAACGCCACAACCAGCCGCCAGCGGTCCAGCGCGGCGCGTGTCAATCCCATCATTCCGGCAGGCTCCAGAGGCGCACGGGCTCGCCGTCCGTCAGAAGGGCGACACCGGCGGTCACGACCCGCTCACCGGGCGATAGCCCCTCTGTCACCAGCAGGTCGGTGCCGACCACACCGTCGATCCGCACGCGGCGGGCGCTCACCGTGCCAGCCGCCTCGTCAAAGACATAGACAGTGCCGCTCTCGCCTGCCGTCGGTTCAGACTGCGTGTCCGCATAGACCAACGCCGACAGGGGCACGTCGAGCGCACCTGCCGCGCGCGGCAGCCGGATGGATACAGCCGCCGAAAATCCGGTCTTGGCCCCCTCGGGCGGAGCGGCGAGCCTTGCCTTGACTCGGTAGGCGATACCGGCCTCTGCATCGGCGGCAATTTCCGTCACTTCGGCGTCAAAGTTCTGGTCGGGGAAGGCGGGAAGCCGCACCGAGACCGGCGTTCCCGGCGCGATCACGGCCAAGAGCGCCTCGGGGGCCAGCACCTCGACCTGGAGGGCTGCTGTCACCGCGACCTCGTAGACGGCTTGGCCTGCCGCAAGTTCCTCGAACCGATTGGCCAGCAGGTCCGTCACCACCCCGTCGCGCGGGGCGGTCAGGGTGATGCGGTCCAGCCGGTCGCGCGCGGCCGCAAGCTCGGTCTCAGCCACGCGCCGGTCAGCCAGCGCAGCAGAAAGCTCTGCAGAAATACGCTCGAACCCGGCGCGCGCGACAAGGCCACGCTCGAAAAGCGCCCGCTGCCTCTGAAACTCCGCATCCGTGGCATCAAGACGCGCAAGCGCCGCAGACAGCTTGGCCTCGGCTGCGGTGATCTCTCGCGTGATCTCAGCGGGATCAAGGCGCGCGATCTGCTCTCCCTCGACCACCCTGTCGCCTGCACGCAAAGGCACGTCAATCAGCCTGCCTGCCACAGGAAAGGCGAGGCGCATGGTTTCTGCGGCGGTCAAAACGCCGGGCAGGGTGCGATACGCATCCGCGCCGCCTTGGTCCACGACCATGGTGCGCACGGCCCGTGGCGATGTGGGGCCTGCCGCGCCCGGATCGTCATCGCAGGTCGTGAGGGACACTGCGGCCAAAAGGACCACCAAACGCAGGCTCATTGCCGGGCCTCCCGGTCGGTGCCGATCAGGCGCGGCATGATCTTGGCGCACTGCCGCATGCGGCCCAAGACAGGATGGGGGTTTTGGCTGTCATCGGTGCTCTCGCCGTTTGTGCTATCTCTTAAAGGCGTATGCGGCCTTGTGTGCCAGAGCAAGAAACGAGGCGCTCAAAATGGGCAGTCAGCCTCTTGACACCAGATCACCCTCGGCACGCCCGTCAGAGGTGCCTGTTCACCAGCGTTTCTAGGTCAGTAAAGAGATGCGCAACCCGTTCTATGGCGCGCTGATCCACCTCGGCCAGATCAACCCGCGCACCAGCTATCCCGTCCCGGTGGCAAATCGTCCAACTGTTATCTGGCAATTGCTCGACCCATCCCCTTTGCTGCAACAGCGCAAGCTTGCGACGCACGGTCTGGCGGGGAATCGCGGTTACATCCGCGATACGCGACGCGCTGATCCCGTCGCGCACGAGTGCTGGCGGCAAAGGGTCTTGCGCCATGAGCCCCGCCGTGCGGACTGCCCCTAACTTGACTTGACCGATGATCGCCAGAACCAGCATCTGTTGCAGGTCCCCGCGAAAGACGCGGCTCACATCTTCCAGATGTTCAACGAAAAACTCTACAAAACGATATTGATAGTCGAGGTAATTCTCGGCAAAGACATCGCGTATCTCGCTTACGCGCCGCGACTTGGCCGTGGGAACCCCGGCCGTTCCCTTGGGCGCGGGTGGTGTCACCTTGGTGACGGATTTCTCGGACATCGCCTTTGTCTGCTCCCACTCTGCAAAGGGGTAAGTGACTGCCCCGCAAATCACATAAGCCGCTATTGCGCTGCCCGTTTTGAGCAGGGCACCGCTATCGGCCGAGATCCATATAATATAACCCTCTTTTCTGCCACCAGCGAAGTCAATCCTGAACCAAGGCCGCGATCCGTTGACGTGATCCAGTCTATCCGAAAGATGTTTGTTCCAGATGCATGGTCACGCCGCCACCGTCATTCAGCACCCCAAGTGGAATTACAGGCTCTGCATCTTGCTGGCCTTGGTGTGGTTTGGTGGATGCACACCGCGCGCCGATCTCCTGCCCGATGCCGCAGCCCTTGCCGGGGATGTCATCGTGCCCGTTTACGTCGGCACCACACGCGCCCAAGAGGCCGAGGGGGCGTGGGCCGCTAAAATTGCCGGGTCGCTGACCTATGCGCGGGTAGATGTGAACGTGCCCAAGGAGGGCAAGCCCGGCATCATAGCGCTGCCAGACGCGAACCCTGACCCTGACAGGCATTTCCTGACGCACAGCGTTACCCCGCTCGCGGGGCGGGGTGCGTTTCGCGCCGAGATCGCCCGCGCCTTGGCCTCGGGCAAGATCAGGGGAAATGAGGTTGTCGTCACAATCCACGGATTCAACAATACAATGGGCGAGGGCGTCTTTCGAACAGCCCAGATGATCCGTGATTTTGATATCGAGGCGCTCACCCTTCATTACGCTTGGCCGTCACGCGGCGCACCTCTTGGCTATGCCGCAGACCGCGACGCTGCGCTCATCGCGCGCGACGGTCTGGAGCAGATGCTGCAGGATATCCGGCTAGCAGGCGCGCGCAAGATCGTGCTTGTCGCGCATTCAATGGGCGCACAACTGACGATGGAGGTTCTGCGACAGATGGTCCTGAGAGAGGATCTCGCGACCTTCTCGCGGATATCTGCCGTGGTGCTGCTCTCGCCCGACATCTCTCCGGCACTATTCCGCGCACAGGCTGAGGCAATTGGCGATCTGCCCGATCCCTTTGTCATCTTCACCTCGCAAAACGATCCGGCCTTGCGCCTGTCGGCACGGTTGACGGGCGTGCCCCGACGCCTTGGCAACATTAGGGGGGTCAAAGAAGTTGCGGGGTTGAATGTGACGGTCATCAACCTCTCGTCGGCACGCGATGCGGGGTCAAACCATCTCGCTGCGCTCACATCCCCCTCGGTCATTAGCTTTCTCAAGGAAACCGAAGCAATCCGCCAAGGCCTTGAGTCTGATACTTCGGGGCGCGCGGGGCTGCTTCCGGGAACCATGCTGCTGGCCCAAGAGGCAACGGCCGTCATGCTCGCCCCCGTCGCGTTGATTGATCAGAGCCTGCGGTAGTTCTTTTATGGCTTCTATCACAAATTTCCAAGCAGGGTGAGAAGCGGCTTACGCTGGACATAAATATGCTGCGAGCTTGGCAGACTGCTGGAATGGGTTCCAGCCGGTGGCGCCGAATTGTCCGTTGCGGATCATGTGCGCAGTCTCAATCCCTTCAAGCGTAGCGGTGGCCGAATGGAATGCTCTGAAGCTGAGCATTCGCCCTGTGATGCGCTTGATGAACCGGTGGTCCTGCTCCAAGATATTGTTCAGGTACTTGATCTGCAGGATCTTGATGATCCGCCCCGTTCCGACGAGTTTCAGGATCACATTCACGGCTTTCAGACCGGCCAAGTTGGCACTGCTCTTGTTGATCACGATCCGGTCCGGCACGCCTTTGGTGCCGATTGCTCGCTTGAAGAAGCGCCGGGCAGCGGACAGGTCTCGACGCTCGGAAAGCAGGAAATCAAGGGTGTGGCCGTCGCGGCCCACAGGCCGGTCAAGATAGGTCGATTTACCCTTCACCATGATGTAGGTCTCGTCCATCCGCCAGGAAGCGGCTGTCGACCGCTTCCTCGATTACGCCCGGGCAGCGATTAGCGGCGCGAACTCTACTACCCAACGGTTCAGAGTAGCATGGTCGACCTTCACGTCGCGCTCGGCCATGATCTCCTCCAAGAAACGGTAGGAAACGGCGTAGCGGAGGTAGAAGAAGACTGCGTTTAGGATCACGGACGTTGGTTAATGCACGCCCTTGAACTCGATCACGCCAACCACCTCTTGCCAACTCCCTGACAACGCTGACATATTACGCGCGTTCCGAAAGTCAGAAGTTTGCGACAGCACCCCTCTTCATGGGGTTCGTGGGTGACGTATCGGGCCTCCGCTTTCGGGCGGCAGATTTCTTTGGTTGGGCAGATCTGACATGTCCCTTTTAATGCACGATATTTCTTCCGCCCACCGGTATTCTAACCCCGGTTCGGATCGGAGTGGTTCCGGCGATATTGCCTGAGGAGCTTGCAGGCCAAACGGCAATCAGACCAGCCTCTCTCTGGCGACCGTGAAACTTTGCGAAAGGATCGACGTATTTGCCTCGGAGCCAATGATTTCGATGATCCGACCTATGATGAATTCAGTTTTCTGGTAGATCAAGAGGTCCGCGGTTTCCGGCACGGGCAAGACGGTCACGCGTGAATTCCGTCTTTCGAGCTGCTGGTATTCCTCCAGATCGAACAAACCGTCCTCGGTCGGCACCATGCTGAGCATGGGAATGGTCAACCGATCGATCGCGCCGTCAACCGGGGCGTGGAACATCTGCATGTCCCGCACGAAGGTGCGTGTGCCTTGGACGATCATATGCGAACAGGCGTCCCGCACGAGCGTCGCCGTAGTGGGATTGCGGCAGATCTTCAGGTCGAGCGGAGTCGAGGCATGGGCGCGATCGAGATACCAATCCACCCCGTAGCGGGTGACCATGCGCTGGCCGATCCGTGCGATCAGCTCCAGCAGTCTCGGTGCGGTCCTGGCGAGGCGCAAAAGCGTTGCCTGCGGCACCGGAAGTTTGCGAAATGCCGCCCGGTTCAGGCAGCCGTTGAACCCGACAGAGATCAAGGCCCGAAATGTCGTGGGGTCCTTGTCCTGTTGCGCCAAAAGCGGGATGATACCGTCGGACAGGCCGATGCCGACACAGCCTTTCACTCCCATGCCGTCCAGAAATTCCCGCAGCATCAAACGATTGTCTTCCAGAACCGGGAGGTCCGGGTGCAGGGACGAATTGCCATAGCCAGGCCGCGACGGAATGAGTAGCTTGATCCCGGCCTGCTTGAGCATCTTTTCCGCGCTTTCGGGCAACAGGTAACCCATCGCCATACCGCGCAGGAAAACCGCCGGCGTTCCATCGCGGGCGCCCATCCATGTCCAGGCGATTGCGCGCCCCGTATCGGACAGGAGGATCTTTTCGCGCCCGAGCGGGTCTTGCCATTTGGAGATCAGGCCCCGATTGCGCAGCATCTGCCGGCTGGTCACCATCGAGAACAACCGGACCAGTTCCGCCTGTGATGTCGCGCCGGTCTTGCTGAGGATCGTTTTCATCTGGGTGCGCACCGTGTGCACCGAGACGCCACGTCGGGCGGCCACCTCTGCAATATCGCAATATTCGAAGAACTGCCGGGCGACTTCGATTTCGGCTTCGGTCAGATCGAAAGCCTGAGACAGGGTCGCCGACACCTCGGGCGACCAGCTCAATTCGAGAGACCGGATCACGATATAGAATCCGTCCTTGTTGGACACCTTGAGCAGGAAGACCTCGGCGCGGAAGGCCGGCTCGCCGGTGGCGCGGTCAAGGACCTGGACGATCGCCTGCCCAAAGTTGCCCGATTTCTTGGCCGACCGCAAAACAGCGTCCAGGTCCGCCCGCGATTCCGGGGAAAAGCAGTCCAGTGACAGAAAGGTGCCCGGGGATGATCCAAAGCTCCACTCTCCCTTGGCATTGACCGAGGCGACCCGCAAGTCCGGGTTAATCACAACG
Organism: Roseovarius mucosus DSM 17069; assembly: GCF_000768555.3. Lineage (GTDB taxonomy): Bacteria > Pseudomonadota > Alphaproteobacteria > Rhodobacterales > Rhodobacteraceae > Roseovarius > Roseovarius mucosus. The sequence goes on along the minus strand of NZ_KN293981.1, from coordinate 151,299 downwards.
GCAGGTCCGGCAACTTCGGCAACGACCCGTTCAATTGGGTCTTCGAAAACCTGCGTCTCCAGCCGATCCAGAGTGTCGGCGGCAAGGTCCATCTGACGGAAGAAGCCGTCAGAAAAATGCCGCTCGAACTGGTTGGCGTCGGTGTCGAGCGCATTCAGCTTCTGGTTCCAGCGTTCGATGAGGCTGTCGACGGCCGCTTGATCGACAAAGGCGCGGAATGTGTCCGATATGATGTCCAGATCAAGCTCGGTCGTTTGTAACGTGTCGCCGAACGAAACGTCCGGTTTGCTGCGTGTTTCGTCAGACACGAAGAGCCCTCTGCCGCGGCTTGCGTTTTTAGGAGGCCCGCCACGTCAGTGGCCAAGCCGCGCGTGATATGAAGGACAGAACCGAAGTCAATCCCGATCCATACACCACTTAGTGTATGACGGAGTGTTTGTCATCTTTTACCTATGCTCGGAAACTTGGCGCCCTTCGCGCCCAAGGTCTGGTTGCGCCGTTCGGCCAGACAGGATGAGCCGAGGTTAGAATGAAAACACGAAAATACTTTCTAGGGGCAACGCCATTTGCGGCAGATCGGGTAGCCCGGGTTCGCCAATGGCCCACGCCATCACTCAAATATTTTCAACGCTCGACGCAAAGATCGGACTCGCCACAATGACAAGATTTTTCTTTACCCTTGCATTTCTTTGCGCCGCAACCGCCGCGTTGGCGCAGGATAGGGGAACGATCCTTGTCTTGGATGGGTCCGGCTCGATGTGGGCGCAATTGCCCGAAGGCCGGTCGCGGATCGAAGTGGCGCGCGATGTGCTGGACGATTTCCTGTCGGCGCGCGACCCCGCACTGCCCCTTGGTGTCATTAGCTATGGCCATAACCGGCGCGGTGACTGCACCGATATTGAAACGATTGCCCCCGTCGGCCCGCAGGACGCCCGAGCCCTGGGTCAACGACTGCGTGGATTAGTCCCCCGAGGAAAGACGCCCCTCGCCGATGCCCTACGCCGCGCGGCGGCCGAAATTCCGCGCACCGCCGAAGAGGCCGATATCGTGCTGATCACCGACGGGCTGGAAACCTGCGGCGGCGATCCCTGCGCAGTGGCGGCCGAACTGGCCGCCCAAGGTATCCCTATTCGCGCCCATGTGGTGGGCTTTGGCCTGACAGAGGGCGAAGTAAAGCAGATCGGCTGCGTGGCGGAACAGACCGGCGGCATGGTCCTTGCCACGCAATCAGGCGCGGAACTGTCCGATGCGCTGTTGCGCACCGCGTCGGCACCCGTGGCCGAGCCGGTCCAGCCGGGCACAGCATCCATCAACCTGTCGATCCGCGCCGATATCGCCGGGCGGCCAGATCGGGTCGCCTTTCGTGCTGTGAGCGAAGCGACGGGTGAAACGCTGGAGCTGGGCCTTCTGGATTTCGCGACCGCGGGCGCGCTGCCCGTCGAACTGACCGCAGGAAACTGGCTTATAACGGCGGATGCGGGCGACCAAGGCAATGGGGAAATCGTTGAAAACATCGATGCGGGCGACAATCGCACGATCTATGTCCCGTTTCGGGGTCTGCTGCCTGGCCTTGACATGCCCGCGCCGACGGGTGCCTTTCGGGCGGGCGTAGACGGCGTGATCCCCTATCGGATCACGGAGGAAGGTCTGGCAACCGGCGGCGGTGATTTCGTGTTCTCGCTTCTGCCGCTCGATGCGACCGATACAACGGATCGCCGGATCGATTATGCCACGCAGGAAAGCCGGCTTGGGGCCCACGTCGGGACCTTTCGCACCCCTGCCGAACCCGGCGACTACCTGCTGGTGTTCCACCGCAACGCCCAGTTGCCGATCGACGAGGTGATGGAGCGATTTGTCATCACGGTCGAGCCCCGCCCCGAGGTGCGCCTGATCGCGCCCCCGGCCGTTGAACCCGGTGCAAGGGTGCCTGTCAGCATCGCAGGCGGTATGGGCAATTCCGATCGAATCGAGATCTGGCGCGACGGTGCCATGGTGTCGTGGGATCGGAGCATCTATGTTCAGGACTTCTTCGACAACCGCTACGGCCCGGCAAAACCGCTACTCGCCCCGACCGAACCCGGGGAGTATGAGCTGGTCTATGTCTTCAGCGGACTCGACGGACCCGACGCGGTTGCCGCGCGCGTTCCCTTGACGGTCGGCGAGGTGCCGGAGCTTGACGCGGCGGTGAGCACAGCCACACCCGCCGCCATTCAGAAGGCGGATGCAGCGGCGCAGGCGACCGATCAGGTCAACGAAGACGTTGCCTTTACCTGCGCAGCAGATGAACCGTTTCCCTGCTTTTTCGACGATCCCGCCACCGGGCTTGTGTTTGCTCTGCCGCCGGGTTGGGCCACGGACATGCCCACCCGCGAAGCGGCGACCGCAGGCGGTCGGCCCGGCCCGGTACGCGTCACCTTTTTCAGCACGAGCGATCCGGTGGAAACCATTGTCCTGAACCCACACCAATGGACGACAATGAACGGCCCCTGCATCGAGATGCAGCCCGGCGATCTTTGTCAGTTTGCCAGCGACAGCCCCGAGATGGCCAGAGCGATCGAAATCCTGAGCCGCGCGATCCGCGACATGGGCCCGCCCGCCGGGGCGGTCGAAGCATCGCCCACGGCGACGGGTGACGGATACGGCGAGGACCGCATGGCCGCGCGCGCCTGGTCCGATTACCCTTACCGGTGTCTGCCCGACGATCACACCAACCCAATCTGCGAAATGAAAGACGAGGAAACGGGCCTGACCTTTTTCCTGCCCGAAAACTGGGTAGGCGAGGTCCATGTCGCGGCGAACGGAGTGCGGGCCGACTTTTTCGAGGTGACGGGCGACGCCCGCTCGGCCCATCTGAACCCGGAAACCTGGCCAACGCCCGATAGCGGCTGCTTCAGCACCCGGGCGGGGACGTTGTGCACCGACATGGCCATGATGGACGACACCCTGTCCGAGGCGATCAAGCTGCTGCGGCGCTACATGACCACGGGAAAAGTCCTGCGCACCTGCGGCCGAGACCCCTGCGGCTACCTGCTGCCCTGGCGCGGCTTCATGGGGACGCTGCCCGCCTTCTGGGGCGTGGAATTCCCGCAGGAAAACGCACGGGGCACCCTCACTGGATGGTTCTACAGCAACTTCGGCTCCGATCCGGTCAAGATCATCGGGCTGAACCAGCCCGGCGGAGAGGACTGCGTGGAGGCTTTCGAGGGCGCCGAACTGTGCGCGTTCACCCCCTATATCTCGACCGAAGAGTTACAGGTCATTCGCAGCACCTTGCGTATTGCACCACCCCCGCCCCCGGGCACGATCGGTGCCTCGGCGGGCAAGGTTGACTACCAGGACATCGACCGCGTTCTGTCGATTATCAAAGGAAATTGAGAGATGCTCAAATCGCTTCTTTTTGCCGTGCCCTGGCTTGCCATCGCCACCTCAGCCACGGCACAGACCTGCAATACGCCTACCGTTGTGGTCGGCAAGGATGGTGCAGCCGAATATGTGTCGCCGCAAAAGGACAATCGCGGCGAACTGGAGATCATGTTCGGAACGGCCCCGAACGATGAGTCCATACTCGTCTTTGACGCCCGCAACGGTCAGGGCACGTGGGTTTTAAAATCGGATGTGTCCCGGATCGGCATCGGTTTCAATACGCGGGACGCAGAAGTCGTCTATTCCGGTCCGCCCGCGTGCCACCCGCCCGAGTTGCCCAGCACCTTGCCCGCTGGCAAACCCATCGGGGAACCCACCGAGCTGTTTCCCGATGGAGAACCGGATACCCGACCTATCGACCTCTTCCCGGGCGAACCGGCAGGCGGTGGCCCGCGGAGCGGTGTTTGGCATGCCGAGATCGGAGCAACCGAGATGGAAGGTTGCCCAACGATGATGCGAGACGCCTTTCCCTCCTCGCAAGGTGCCCTGCCCGGCATGACAGGCGAGCCGCGACGCATGGACTTCGCCAATCCGTTCCATCCCGACACGCTCGAGATGTCGCACTCCACCGGGGTCAAATGGCAGAAAATTGGCGACAATCAGTGGAGGACGACGGACATGGCCGCCGATGTGTTTGCACAGATTCCCGAGGGCCAGGGTGGCGGGTCGAAAATGGTCTGGACAATGACCGTTATCTCGCCCGAAGAAATGACCTTCGCGCGCGCAATCGAACTAAACTTGCCCGCCGCCGCGCTTGCTTTGATGGGCGGGTCACCGGGCGGCTGCCGTGTCACCGGCACAGATCGCTGGGTCAGGATTGGGGACTGACGCGAACCCAAAGTTTGACTGACCGGGGTCGAGTGCCGGAGGGGGCAGGATCGTATCATAAGGCGCTTTTTCGGCCACCTTCCACCAAGGCTGCTGCCTCGTTACGATAATATATCACGCTGGCAATTATATGCTAACGGTGCTTTCAGTCTCAGGCAGCCTTGGTGTCCGCTTCCCCCGCGGCCCGCAGGGGCGCGGGCCTGCCCCCTCACCACCAGCACAGTCTCCAGCTTTGGAAGTCCCCTTTCTCCAGCACCGCCCGAGAGTCTGGCCGGGGTGCTGACGAAGCGCGCCCGCGTGGGTGCAATCTTCCGAAGCGCCGCCTGATGGGTCGTGCTGGGCTTCAGCCTGAAGCTTGGCTTCGATCGGGCGGCCCAATTGCCTGTGTGGGATTTGTCATTGCAATGATCCTTGGCCACCCCCCGAAGATGGGTCGCCAGCGGGAAGCCGTGAGCATCGGCTCAGGACCAAGTCGCATGCTAGCTTAAGATCCGATCACGGGTTCCATGCGTGATCTTTGCGGCGATCACGCGCCGAGGCACTCGAGGACCGTCTGCGTCTTTGGCATCCGCTTCAGAGAGTTGCCGATATGCTCCCGCCAACGTGGTCCGACCTCCAGCGCAGCGGCGTAGGCGCGGGACAGATCGTCGGGACGGTCCTCGGCCATCGCCTCGATAAGGAAAGCTGCCTGCTCCCGGTCCTTCCCGGACTTGAGGCTGCCTGCCCCGTCACGCCGCCGATCCGCGATGATGAGTTTGTGGACTGCAAAACGCTCCGGGCGCGGCACCTGCACCAGAACGCCGGATCGATAGATCGCGGCTGCGTGGATCGGCTCAGCGATCAGAAAGTTCAGATAGTTCAATCCTTGGGCATTCACGCCCAAGGCTGGCAGATCACGTATGGTCTCATCTCCGAAGGCCGGTGTGAGAAACTCGACCAACTGGCCGCTGCCACCCTGGGCCCATCGCCAGGTTCGGCCTTGATCAAGAGCCGGTAAGGGATCGAATTTGAGAGCCGAGAACGTCTCGGCGAGACCCGGGTCGACCTGATCCTGCAACGCCACGCTCAGTTTTTCGAACTGGGCGATGTCGATGTCGCTGGTACTGGCCATGCCCCCTAGGGGAAGGCGAACACCCAGCTCGCCTTCATAGAGCCGGAACGCGTTCGTCCCTACGATGGTGCCACCCAACCGGAATGTCCCCGCTGCGGCCATGGCCGACAGGATGGAACCGGTCGCCCGGTCGGTGGGCGTCATGCCTTCCGCGCGTAGAAGACGAACGAGCCGCGACCGTTCCGCCTGCCGCTCCTTGGCCGTTGCGCGCAGCTCTTCGATCCGGTCGATGCGCGCACGCGTCTCGTCGCTGTCTTCACCGATATAGATGAACCGCATCTCCGTTCCGACACGGCGCGCGGCATACCAATAGGCCTTTTCTCCACGCTCCTTGAGCGTCGGCTTACCTTCAACACCGGACAGTGCATCGTCCTTCAAGAGACGCACCAGATCGGTATAGGCGCTCATCGCGATGCTGCTGAGTGGGGTCATGCCAATCATTTCCAAGTTTTGCTTGGCACACATATACCTATCAAAACAGGAAATTGCTAGGCAAAGCAATTTAGGGCACCGCCACGCGCATGAGGAACAACGAAAGGGCCGCCCGAAGGCGACCCTCTCTCTTCAATCCTGCGACGCCGTCTTCGCCGGGTCAGCCACCCGCATGACCGTCTGACCTTTCGCTTCCGCCTTCTGCCCGAGGTTCAACGCGACCCCGTTGCCGCCGAAGAGTACAACCCCCGTCGCTGAGGGATTTGGCGTTACTTTGCAACCGATGCACCAATATCAGGCCCCCCCCCGAGCCTTTTTGCGAAAAGATCGGAGACAGCCTCGGCGGACTTCAGGCCGAGGAGGTCGGTCCTGTTGGTCAGTACTTCCGCATAGAAGGGGATGTTCATCAACCGCTCTTCCCGCGGCTCTGATACCTGCATCGCATTGTATCCGGTCTGATGGAAATAAGTAACATAGGCGCGGACCTGTGCCGCTCGGTCCGTGAACCCCAATGCCAAGAACACCTTTAGAAGTTGTTGAATCCGGAACGCTTCGATTTCCTTCAAAACTTCAGCCGTGCGTTTTGAGCTATGCGCCCAGTCGCGGATCGCGTTGTCGTATTGCGGGCTGTATTCCTCCTCGTTCAACAGCACTCCGACATAGGCGAGGTACTGCTCCCAACCGTCATCGCCTGCGGCTTCGATCGCGCGCGTGAACGGAGCCGTATTGCGCTGCGCCCAGTCCAGGCGCACGTCTTCCAAAAGCTCTTCGAGGTTGGCAAATTGCCAGTAGAAGGCTCCGGTTGTTGCCCCCACGTCTTCTGCCAACTGGCGAAGGCTGATGCCGGCAATGCCTTTCTCGATCAGCGTTTTGCGCGCAGCCAAGATCCAGCTTGCCTTATCTAGGTTCCGATCTTTTCTGGGCTTTCTCTCTGCCATGCCTGCACCTGTTGCCGGACCTGAGGAGCGCCCGAAAAAATTATTGACTCAACTATAGGGCATAACGCATGTTACGCAACATACGTAACACTCGTTATGTAAAGGCCTTATAGAACAACCCAACAAGGAGGATGGAGATGTTTCGAAGCTTTTTTACGGCTGTCGTGTTCGGAACCGCGCTAGCTGCAACCGCTGTTTCGGCGGAAATCGAACTTAAATTTGCAACGGATTCCGGGGACCGTGATTCGCCCTCGGGCATTGCTCTTGCCAACTGGGCGAATGCCGTGAAGGAAGGCTCGAACGGTGAGATCGACGTCAAGATTTTCTACCAGAACGAACTCGGCGGTCAGCTTGAGGTGTTCGACCTGTTCGTCGCCGGCGAAGTCGATGCCATGATTTCATGGCCGTCGACTTCCTATGACAAACGGATCGGGATCCTGAACACCCCCTATATGGTCACATCTTGGGAAGAGGCGCTGGACGCCTACAAGCCCGGCGGCTGGGCAAACGGAGTGCTGAACACGGTGTTCAACGACATCGGACTGAAATACTTCGGCGCCTGGCCGGAAGGTTTCAGCGGTGTTGCAACCCGCGGCAGCTATGCCACTGACGTTGCCGCCGCAGCGAACATCAAGGTGCGCACGCCGCCGCTGTTCCCGTTCCCGCAAATACTTGAATCGATGGGCTATCAATCCGCCGCAATCGACTGGGGCGAGGTCTACACCTCGATCCAGACAGGTGTGGTCGACGGAGATGCGGGCAACGTGATCTACTGGGACTACGAATATTTCCGGGATGTGCTCGATTACTACGTCCGCACCAAACACACCTTCGTGACCGGTAACCTGCTGGTCAACCTCGAGACCTATGAGGACCTCACAGACGAACACAAGCGACTGATCGAAGATGCTGCTGTCGCGGTGATGGAGACCCGCTTCAAAGCCGCCCGTGACGAAGACCAGCACTATGTCGATCAGTGGGTGCAGTCGGGTAAAGAATATCTCGAACTGACCGACGAACAGCTTGCGCCGATCGCACAGAAGGTCCGCGCCGAAGTCTGGCCGCAGATGGAACCCGATGTCGGCAAGGAAATCATGGATCTGATCCGCGCTCAGGTGAACTAGCTTACTTTGCGGCCGGAGTCCGACGGTTCCGGCCGCAACCCTCTCCAGCATGCAGCAAACCGGGAGTAGCGCGACATGGTCGACCTTCTTAGAAAGCTCGATGCCGGGTTGATCGGCATTCTGAACGTCGTGGTGATAGTCACGAGTCTTGCGATTACCGGACTGATCCTGTTCCTGGTTCTTGCCCGTTTCGTGCTTGGCTGGTCGGTCGTGGGTGTACTGGAGCTCGCCACCCTGTCAGCAATGTGGCTCTACATGTGCGGCGCCGTCGTCGCGGCCCGAAACCACGAACATTTGGTGGTCGATTTCCTTGCCCTGTCTTTGAAGAATCCAAAGCACAAAGCCCTGCATACTTTCGCGGTATCGGTGGTCATGGTCGTGCTGAGCCTGTTCTTTCTGAGCCTGGCCAACGACATGGTCGCCTGGTCGATCAAGCGGCCGCAAACGACTGCCGCTCTCAGCATTCCTCTCATCGTCCCGCAATCCGCGATCGTCCTGGCTGCCATTCTATGTGCTGTCTTTGCCGTTCGGGACGCCATCGTCGCCGCGGCCGCCGTGTTTGGCAGAGCCGATCAGAGCGCCGGAGAGGTCTGAACCATGGAAGCTCTATTGGGTATCTTGCTCCTGATGGCCCTGATGATCTTCGGGGTGCCAGTAGCGTGGTCTTTCGCGGGCGTCCTGATGTTTCTGGTCTGGTCTTATGACGTCAACACATCGACGTTGCTCTTGCAGGGGTTCCGGTCGCTTGACTCGGTCATCCTGCTGGCCTTGCCGCTGTTCGTCCTGGCTGGCTATCTGATGCAGAGTGGCGGAGTTGCCACACGCTTGATCAGCTTCATGTCCATGGCGATGCGCGGCCGCAAAGGCGGCCTCGGCGCGGCACTCATCGGTTCTTCCGGGGTCTTTGGCGCAATCTCGGGAACGGCGACCGCTGCCGTTGCCTCGATCGGCACCATCATGGGTGATCCGCTGGCCGCCCGTGGCTATCCCCGCGGCTATACCAGCGCCTTGCTGGGCGTGTCTTCGCTACTCGGCATCCTGATCCCGCCGTCGATAACCCTGATCCTCTTCGGTGTTGTCACCCGCCAGTCCATCACCGCTCTTTTCGCGGCAACGATCGTGCCAGGCCTTCTGCTGATGTTCGGACTGATGATCTTCAACAAGATCGTGACCGCAAGGATGCTGGTCGACACACCCGAACGTATGGCCGCGATTTCGGCACAGAGATCACCCCATGGCCCGCTGCGGGCGACACTTCAGGCCCTTCCGGCCCTGATGATGCCGGTGGTCATTCTGGGTGGTATCTATGGTGGCGTTTTTACCCCGACCGAAGCCGCCGCCGTCGCCTTGTTCATAGCAATCCTGATCGGTTTCTTCATCTACCGCGACCTGACGCTGTCCCGGTTCCGACAGAGCATCGTCGAAGCCGGTGAGACGACAGGCACGATCATTCTCATCCTGCTATTTTCCTTCATGATCGGTCGCATTATGGTGGCCGAAGGCGTGCCGCAGGAATTGACCGAAGCCGTCACGCACCTGACCGAGAACAAGATACTGATCCTGCTCTTGGTTAACGCCTTCCTGATCTTCGTGGGCATGATCATGGACGACCTTTCGGTGACTGTCGTCATCGCACCGCTGATGATGCCCTTGATGGTCCATCATGGGGTCGATCCAGTTCACTATGCGTCGATTGTTGCCTGTTCGGTCGTGATCGGTGCCAACAGCCCACCCGTTGCGCCGATCCTCTACATGGCGTGCCGGATCGGAAAGGTCTCGATCCACGAGGCTGTCAAACCTGCCTTGCAGATCATCTGCTACGTCGCGCTCCCCGTGATGCTGTTGGTCACGTTTTTCCCGGAATTGTCGCTCTTCGTCCCGCGTTTGCTGGGCTTGCACTGAGAATAGGGATTATTAATGCCACAGCTTAACCTAGCACTCTTTCAAGCGCGCCCGGCGTTTCGTTCCGCGGACGAAGCTCTTTCAGATCTCGATCTGGCATTGGCTCGCGCCGCCGCAAACGGTGCCAATATGCTCGTCACGCCAGAGTTGTATTTCTCCGGATACGGCAGCGCCGATGCTGTCAGGGCCGCGGCCCAAGCCCAAGGATCGCCATCCTTTCAAGCTGTTGCAAAGCTTGCGGCTCGGCATGGTGTAGGGCTGGTTCTGGGCTACCCCGAAATGAGCGGCGGCGCGCTCTATAACAGTGCCGCTGTTTTCGACGGTCACGGGCGTTTCAAGAGCAACTATCGCAAGGTCGCCTTACCAAACGACTTCGAACGCGATTGCTTCAACCCCGGCAAGGGACCGGATGTTTTCGAATTCCAAGGCATTCGTTGTTCTGTGCTGATCTGCTACGACATCGAATTCCCTGAACTGGCGCGGCGAGCCGCGCTATTGGGCACCGAATTGCTGTTGGTTCCTACCGCTCTCCGGGCAAAGTGGCGGTTTGTCTCGGATGCCATAGTTCCGTCCCGAGCCTATGAAAACGCAATGTTCATCGGATATTGCGACTATGCGGCTGACGAAACCAATTCGCAATTCAGTGGAGCAAGTACAATCTGTGCCCCAGATGGCCAGCACCTTTGCCGCGCCGCTGGCCCCGAAGATCTGATCCTAGCAACAATTGACACTGCAGCGGCTCAGTGCCGCAAGTCTGATTTTGATTTTCTTAGGGACATCAAGCGCTTTGACATCGAAGCTTGGCCTATTGCCCGGATCGCCTGAAACTCCGGTATTGTCGCAAGGTTTTGGGTTCCTTGGTATCCCAGAATATGTGAGCATTGTCAGTGGGTTGGTAAAAGGCGGTTGACGTGATCGATTTCAAGGGCGTGCATTATCCGAGGTCGGTGATCCTGCATGCGGTGTTCTTCGATGTTCGTTACGCAGTTTCCTACCGGGACCTTGAAGAGATCCTTGCGGAGCGCGGCGTCGCGGTTGACCACGCCACGCTTAACCGACGGGTGGTGAAACTCGCGCCACTCATTGCCGATCGGGCCCAGGCGAGAAAGCGCACGACAGCCAAATCCTGGCGAATTGATGAAACCTACATCAAGGTGAAAGGGCGCTGGACTTACCTCTACCGTGCCGTAGACCGCGATGGCCAAACGCTTGATCTTATGCTGTCCGAGCGCCGGGACCTGGCTGGCGCACGGCGCTTCTTCAAATGGGCGATCGGCATCAACGGCGTACCCGACCGGGTCGTCATCGACAAGAGCGGCGCAAACCTGGCCGGCCTGCAGGCGGTAAACGTGATCCTGAAATGCACCGGCGAAGGCCGCACGGTCGAGATCCGACAGGTCAAATACTTGAACAATATTCTTGAGCAGGACCATCGCTTCATCAAGCGGATCACCGCCCCGATGATGGGCTTCAAGGCGTTCCACTCGGCCGCCGCAACCATTGCTGGCGTCGAGGCCGTTCACATGATCCGCAAGGGTCAAATCGCGGCTAACGGCGCTTCGGCGTTCCAGATCTTTGCGGAGCTGGCAGCATAATCATGTCCGCTGGAAGCCTGTTTGCAGCCATCAGAAAAATTTGCGACAGAGCTGGATTATCCGGATCAGGGCTCTAGCCGGATTTTCCTTTCGGTCGTGGAGGCCAGCCGCGGAGAGTGTCGAAACTCAGCGGGCTGAGCGCCATAGGGCCGGTCGAGGGCTCCTTGCGCCTCCCCATCCATAAATGGCGAGAACCGTCTGCGCCGCGTGCAAATCGCCAGCCCCGCGTTACGCGTGCGCCGCCATGGGGCACTTCGGCCTCATCGATGTAGAAAGGGCGGTCGGGCGTCAGCAGGACGCCTTTCGCGCGCGGTGGGTCCTGATCCACGGCGTCACGTATCTGCCCACGGCGCAGCGTGATCTCGTCGTTCTGATCGGTCAATCTGACCGGCACGAGCGGGAACCAGTGGTCGGGCACGTCCGTGCCCAGAACGTAGCTCCAGTCTCCCTCGTACTCGGGGTCTTTGCCGGACTGCGGGACCGGGTAACTCGCTTCGATTACCCGGCCCGAGGGGCGCAGACTGCGCCGCTCAATGGCCCAGGCAAGGTTGGCGATTTCGTCGCGCCGGAAATGCACCTCCTCGACCGGCGCGCTGCGCTCCGCGCTGACGATGATCGGCGGAATGAGCAACAGCGGAGAGGTGCCCTCGGCGTCGTTGTCGCCCTCCGGCGCACGGTGCTCGAAGGCGCGCCAGACCCGGCGTCCCTCCTTGGCATCGTTGACCACCGTGGACTCGATCCCGTGCCAGCCGGGATCGAAGTTGTCGCGCACCCGCACCCGCGCGACACGGGCCACATGGCCCCGAGGCAGCCGCACCGGCATCACGAACCAATCGTCACCGGCCACCGCGGCATAGGCGCCGAGGATCGCCCGGTTCAGGTCGGCCGCACCGCCCTGTAGGTCGCCGAAATAGACCTCGCCTTCCTCAAGTTCCCAGAACCGTGCCGCCGGCTGGCCCGGAAAGCGCAGCGGCGAGACGAGTCCGCGCACCTCAACGGTTTTGGATGCGCCGATTTCCTTTGGCTGTCGGGCCAGGTCGAACCGGCTCCCAGTCGAGCCGCCCGCCGGTATGTTCAGGCGCCGCGAGCACGATCTGGGCCTCCGGCTCCTCGCTGCTGCCGATCCCCAGCGCAAAGACGTATTCTTGCCGGCGCGACCGCCAGGTCGTGGGCGCGCCGTCAGGGGCGGTCGCGGCGAAAACCGCCTCGGTCCGGGCCCAGTTCCACACGGCGGCCTCGCTGTCGGCGCGCTTTCCGCGCGGAACGGCCCGCAGAAATGGCAGCTTGCCAGGGTCATAGTCCTCGTCCAGCACGTGGGCCAGCAACTCGCGCGGGTCGAAGGCGCGGCGCGCCAGCAGGCGCAGACGGATCTGGCCAAGGCGGTCGTCGGCGTCGCTGCGCAGCCAGCCGGGGGGAAGCTCGTATTCTTTCTTTAGATTCTCGGTGAGATCGAGGCCGATGGCGGCGAGACGTTGGAGCAGCCGCAGGCTGGCCTGCATATGGTCCCATGGCGTCAGACACAGCGCCGCAGGCTCTGCCTCGACCATCGGCTCGATCGGCCCGGTGCCGGGGGTGAATGCGGTAGTCGAGGGTTCCTTGGCATTGTCGCGCCGCACCTGCGTGATCGGGTAGATGTCGATCGCCACGTCCACCGCCACGGGACTGGCGGCATCCTCGCCCTTGAACTCGCCCACCTGCCATTGCCGGGCCAGATACCACAACGGATCGGCCACCCGCGCGGCGAGCCCCTCGGTCAGTTCGGGGTCAACGGTGCTGGCCTCGATGCGGATGCTTGGCCTCATGTCGCGCCCTCCATGGGGTCGGAGGGCAGCCGCCCGTCGGTCTGGGCAAAGGCGGCGGGCAGGTAGTGACCCAGTTCAGCCAACCTGTCGGGCCCTACCACGCGCATCTTCATCTGGTCCACAGTGTCGAGGAGCTGCGAGTGCAGTTCCGTCACCAGCTTTTCGGGATCGCGCTCGTCGAGCATGGACAACAGAATGACCTGCGGCGCTCGGGCGCTCGGCGAGTCAAAATGATAGGCCAGCGCGGCCTGCTGATCAGTCGCAGGGATGACCTCGGTCCAGCTTCCCGAGACGAACCCGGTCACCGAGCGCCCGTCCGCCAGCCGTCTGTGCCCTTCGGTGACGTAGAGCGCGACCCGCGGACCGTCGTCGCCATCGGGCAAGCCGGTGGCCGCCCATGGCTCGTTGGCGAAATGCGGCAACTGCACGGCGCCGCTGTCACGTATGATCGGCTCGGGCGCGACACTGCCGACAAGGTCCGACAGGTCTGCCAGCGCGGCAGCCCCCGGCGTCACCTTGGCGATTTGGGCGAACCAGACCGGCCCGTCGATCGCAACGGCCGCGGCCAGCGTGCTGGAGGCAGCCGAGGCGAGGACCGGGTCGGTGGCATCGAGATCGAGCGGCGTCAACACCGGGACGATCTTGCCCATCGCCTGAGCCAATTGCGCGGCGGGACCGTTGGCATTGTCTCGAACGGCCGCGGCATGGGCCTCGGTGGAGGCGATCAGCGCGCGGCGCAGGTCATTGTCACCCGGCGCGTCGGCGAGATTGAGTGCGCCCACAACCCCCACCGCTGCCAGCTCAGCGGCGAGATACAGTACCTCTTCCCGGGTTTCGGCTTCCCTGAGCGCTTTGGCCCGGCCCAGGACATGCTTCAGCAACGTGTCGACACGATCGGTCAGGGCCTTGGTGTCCTCGGTCGCCGGCGGGGGTGGGGTCTCGGTGCTGTCGGGCGGGATCTGGTCGGCTACGCTGAGATCGGCGGGGGTGAGGGGCCGGGCGCTGTCGAGAGCGGCGCGCAGAGCATCAAGCAGCACGCCGAAGCTGTCGACATCGAGAGCCGCGCCCTGCGCCGCCGTGCCGAGGTCCAGCACGAGTTTGTCGGCCTCTTTCCCATCGGACCGCAGCCGGGCCCGGGCCAGCAGCACTCGCTCCAACCGGCTGCCGGACTGGCTGGCGCCACGCTGCGCCAGACCGAGCGCGTCCATCGGGCTGGCGAGCACCTCTGACAACAGGATCGAGCCCGCGGGCTTCGTACTGCCGTTCTTCTGCTCCAGCACGATCCGGCAGCCGACCTCATTCAGGTCCGGAAGCTGCGCCCGGAGCCACGCGGCCATAGCCGGTTCGCAATGCTCCGCGGTGCTCTCCAGCTTGGCCGCCGGCGGCGGGCAGATGGTGATCACCCGGTGGGTGATGGGCCGGCCCTCCTGGGGCGAGGCGGTCACGGTGATCGGCGGCACCGCGCCGTCCTCGTCGCCGAGCAAGTTGGCGACCGAGCCGGCCTGCGCGTCCTTGCCCTGCGCGAGACTGTGCACGCTCTCAGCGAGCAACAGGTCTGCCACCGCGTCGAGATCTTGGGCGAGCCGACGACAGATGCGCCGCAACTGCCGCCTTTGCGGCTGGTCGATGCCGTCGATCAGGGAGTCGATTTCCGCTCGCACCGCGTCCTCGGCCTCCGTCCGCCCGGCGGAATAGACCCGGGCCAGCAGGTATCCATCGGTCAGGTTTCGCTTCGGCGCCGGCAGGTCCTTGGCGCTGTTGGTCAGATCGCGAAATTCGTCGATGTGGCGATCCAGCGGACCATCGGCGTCATGTACGTAGCGTTCGAACCGGGCGCCGAGAATATCGGCGAGGTCCTGTCCGTTGCGCACCCCATCGAGGATCCAGCGGCTGCCGCGCACCCGGTCCGATGTCAGGTCCACCGAAAGTGGCGCGGTGCCTTCGGACGTCCCGTAGCCCGACCAGCCCGAGCGCAGCACGCCGAGGCTCGTGGCGTGGGTCATAGACGGGGTCAGCATGTAGCCCTGCGAAGGTATGTCTTCGCTGGTCGCAAAATCCAGCAGCCAGCCGTATCCGCCTGTCATCACGCCGCGGGGCGTCTTGGAGCGGGTCTCGGCCAGCCGGCGCGCCGCGAAAGATGTGGTCCATGCATCGAGCCGGTTCATGAAGGTCGAAAGGCTCTCGCGCTGGCGCAACTGCAGCGCGGCCACCATCGCTTGCATCTCGGGATCATCGGCCGGACGGCCCTTCATGGCGGCAAGGCCGGCCTGCAGGAGCTTCAGCTGGTTCGAGAAGTCGTCCGCGTCGGCGTTCTGCACCAGAAGGTAGCCCTGGTGCACCAGGATCTCTAGGAGAGAGGCATCCGAATTGAGCAGCCATTGCCGGTCGTTCCGGTCATTGGGCTTCTCCAGTCGCGAAAGGATATCGTCGATCAGTTCGATCAGCCTTCCCAGCGTGCCGTCCATCGTGACCTCCACGGTGATCGGCTTGCTCTGCGAGTCGAAGAGGTAGTGGGCGTGCGGCAGGAGCGGCTCGGGTTTGGTCACGCTCATCCCTGGCGGTAAGCTGATCCCGCCACGGCCGGACCAGTCCGCCACCAGCGACGGCATGGCATCCGTGGCCTCGGCATACTCCGACAGGCGCGGGCCGATCTCACGATCGTAGATCTCTAGCGTTTCGGCATGCACCGAGGGGTGCGTGTATCCCGCCCCGAGCCAGTCTCGGAATTCCGCCCCCGCGGCCACCTGCGCAGCCATGCTCGGGGCCACGGGATCCGAAACGTAGTAGTTCGAGATGCCGGTGATCTCGGCCTGGAATTCGCGGATATTGCGGGACCAGTCCTGCGAGTGGGGCTGGCCGGCATCGCGGCAGATGAGCCAGATGTCGTCGATGGCGTCGGAAATAGCCTCGGCATCACCGCCGATATGCGGGCCTTCGCCTCCGCGTTGGTGCAGGTTCTGCGGATGCGGCACAGCGCCGAGCACCTCCAGTAGGGTCTCGACGGTCTGCAGCGGATAGCGCGCCGGCTGGCCATCGGTGGCGTCAGGGTCGAGATGAGCCAGCGGCCGGGCGCGCCGCCAGTAGGTGGCAAGTGCATTGAGAAAACTCACGAGCTCCTGGTCTGGCTGGGGCACCGTCTCGGGCATGAGCGCATTCTGGATCGGCAAGACGCCGTAGGGCTGATCGCCCACTCTGAGGCTCGGTAGGGGGCCTGCGCCGCGGACCCAGTCAATGTGGTGGCGGGCCACCTTGCGCCAAGTCGCCGTGCTGTTGTTCGGACCGTATTCCGCCAGCACCCAGTTCACAGCACATTCGCCGAGGCCGGAGCCGATGGCTCCGTTCATCACCGAGGCCTGCGCCCCTTCGAGCAGGTTGGCGTTCGCCATGCGATCGAAGAAACAGGCGAAGGTCATCCCGAAGGCCAGCGCCAACGCATCGGCGGCCGGAAGTTTCAGAAGGGCGGCGGGCCCCACATCGAGCAGCGCCGCGCGGGTGGCCGCGGCAATGGGCCGACGTTGGGCATCCTGTGCAAAGAGGCGGTCGATATCGGGGGCGGACTCGCTGGCGTGGCCGGTGCGCGCTCCTTCGGTGTTGTTAGTGGGCGTGCCCTGCGGCAGTACGTCGGCCCCGTCGGTGTACCAATGGGCCCGCAACTGGTTGTCGAGCGCTTCGGCCTGTTTCAGCGCGCCGTCATCGCGGGCCCCGGCCACCACGATTGCGCTGAAGCGGGGCCGGGTGCCTTCGAGCGCGATCTCGAAGGCCATGCCGACCTTCTTGGCCCGCTCGAAATCCACCATCCAGCGCAGGTTCTGCTGCTTGAGGAACTCATCGACGTGATCGTCGCCGTCGTCCTCTCCCTCGTCGCGAACCTTTTCGTCGACGCTGCCGAGGCTCGGGGCCATGGCAAGATGCTCGGCCACCGGTTCCTCGCACTCGCCCTTGTACAGCACCGACATGCCGAGGTCATAGACGCGATAGGTCCAGCGCTTTGGCAGCAGCGCGGCCATGACCGGGCCCGCCCCCTCGATGGTGTCGAAGTCGGGGTACTTGGGCTTGTCCTTTTCGCCCTGGTTATAGGGCATGGTCTTGTTGGCGACCCAGACGGCGCGATGCGCCCCGACGATGCCGGCCAGTTTCCGGCGTAGCACCGTGATGGCACCTGTGTCGCCCTCCTTGGCTTCCCAGATGCCGGTCCAGTAGGCCTCTCCGGCGGCTTTCTCGACGTCAGTCAGGCCCTCTTCGTGGGCATCGGCATGGATCGCGTCGGGGAAGATCCGCACCTTGAGCGCATCACCCATAACCCGCGCCTCCAATCGCACCGGCAGGAGCGCCAGCGGCACGCTGGTGTCGAGCTCTCTAAAGCCTTCGGTCATCCGCCGCCTCCAAGCAAATCCAACGCCCGGCAAATCCAGCGCACTGGTTGTTGCAGGGTGATCCGCGCCATATGCGCACCGTTGAGACCCCAGGTTGCCTCGCCTCCAAGGGCGCTGTTGGAGGCGAACTGGGTTTCGGCCAGAACCGAGAGATGCGGGCCGCTCTGGTTCTGCAGATCGTGCCAAGACAGTTCCGAATAGGTCATCAGTGTTCCGCTCCCATTGCGTTCGGCATCGAGGCCGAAGCGCGGCTCGAAGGCCGGCTCCTCGATCACGACAAGCCACTCGCTGCCCGGGGCAGTGACTGCGTCGCGGTTGCTGACGTCGAAGCCAAAATAGGCTGTGTCGGGCGGCAACCGACCCGAGAAACTGGGCGCCATTGGCTCGGATTTGGCCGGATCACTCAGTAGGAACCGGGCCGAGGGGAACTGGCGCAGCACATCGCCGCGCACCACCAGAACGAGGCTGCTGCCGGCCATGCGCCCCATCCGTGCCAGGTCGCCCTTGAGGCCCCAGCCCGCGATCGGGTCGATGTCATGACTGGTGGGGTCCGGGCGCGGCCAGAAGCGCCGGAAGGCGGTGTGGCGCATGTCGGCGGGAAACTCGCGCCAGAGCAGCTCACGGCTCATCTCGTGGTTGGCCCCGACCAGGAGCGCGGCGACGAAGGCGGCATCGGTTTCCACCAGCAGCACCGAGTTTTCCCGCAGGGTCTCGATGCCGGGTAGAAGCAGCGAGGGCGAGATAGCCTGCAGGGTCGTGGCGAGCGCCTCGGCATAGACCGGGCCGGTGCGCACCATGCTAGGTACGGCATCGGCCGCATCACCGGCCAGAAGGCCCGCCAGCGCCGGAACCCGCAATTCGGCCTGCCGTCGCGCCGTGCGCGCGGGGGCCAACGTGGTTTGAAGCGACCCTTTCAGCCTTTCCAGATCGACCTTTGGGCCGCCGGGGCCGACTGGACCGCCGGGGCGCGTACGCATCCCGTCAGGCCACCGCGGCTTGTGTAGGCGCATCTGCTCACGGGTATCAGCGGTCTTGAGCTGGTCGGCCAGCATGCCGCGCCACTGCTCGCGCCCCTCGACCGGTTCGTCGCCGGGAAACCGGATGCGCCGGGTCGGCGCGGTCAGGGTCTTTTGCACCACGTTGGAGGGCCGCAGGGTCCGGGCCATGGCCGCCGAGACCGCGCCGTTGGGCACTGTGCTAGCCCGCAGGCTGGCCTTGACTGCGTGGCCCAACTCGTTGCGCTGGAATGATAATTGCGCCGATAGAACGCCGAGCGCCTGGGCCGGGTCGAGTTGAAAGGCCTTGGCCTTCAGACGCTCCGACACGCTGCGCCGCAGTAGCGTGCGGCTCAGGATGCGATTGGCCTCGCGCACCTCGCCCACCTGGTCCCAGGCCTGTGCCACCAGCCGTTCCTGGTGTCGGCGCACGATCGCCACACCGATGCCCGCCGCCGCCCGCCAATGGGCCAGCAGGTTCAACTCGCGCAGCCAGCCGGTTTGCGGCATGCCGAGCTTGGCGTCATCGATCGGCAAACTGCCGTAGTACGGCGCCGTAACGATGGGATCACTGCTGTAGCGGCCGATCTCCTGCCGGTCGATGCCGGACAGCAGCAATTTCTCCACGTCCGCGGCGAAGACCGCCCCGGCGGTTCCGGGATCCTTCGGCGTGGTGCCCACCGCCCGCAGCGCGCCGACGAAATCGGTGCGCACCGGCAGCAGGTCTTCGTCGAACGGCTCGACCATGCCCGGCCGGCTCATGTCCATCGGGTGCAACCCGTAGATGCCCTCGCCATCGGGCGCGGGCCGCAGGCGTTCTACCAGCGCCTCAAAGGAGCCGGTCTCGCCGGTTGCAAAGGTCCATGTGTCGTAGGTCTTGAGCGTGACCATGCCGGCGCCCGCGGTCCAGGCCGGGGCGATCGCGTCGGGCGCCTCCTCGGTTGCGGCGGAGTACCAAGCGTTGACGAGTGCTGCGCGGTAGCGCTTACTGGCCTCCAACCGGCGCGGGCAGATCAGCCGGGCAATGACCTGACCGGTCGCGTTTGCCGCCGCGCTGGTGGCCTCTGCCGGGGGAACGGCGCTCTGGATATGCGCCCAGGCCCAGGATTCGGTCAGGTCCGGCAGATCGTCGGCATCCACGGTCAGTTCCTGCGGTGAATCGGGACTGGCCGCCGAGAGCGTGCCGCGCTCGACCGGGAAACAGACCAGCACCAGCCAGGGCCGCAACCTGCCCGTCGAGCCCGAGGCGGCCGTGGTCTCGTCGGCCCGATAGGGGCTCGCCAACCAGGGCAGGTCCGGCGCAAGCAGCTCAATATGCGGGAAGTAGTCGTATTCGGCATCCGTCACATTGGGCGAGGGATAGCGTCGCGTGATCATCTGGGTGTCGATCTGCGTGACGTGATGCGGCGGACGCAACGACAGCGTGGCCGAGGCCGTCAGGTTGTTTACACTGATCGATCCGGTGATGGTATCGGGTTCGTCCAGCGGCCCCACCGTTTCGGGTTCTGACGTGGGAAGCCCGAGGCCGAGGCCCGAGCGCATCCAGGGCAGAAAATGCAGGGTTCCGGTCATGCCACTTCCTCCCAGACGCTGGCCACCGACACCACACGCAGGTTTCTCTGGCCCGACGAAGCGGAGAGGGCCGCGCCCTGGCTCGCTGGTTGGCCCTGCAGGACCGAGGCGTCAGCAATGCCATTAACCTCGGCGACCACGGAGAAGGCCACCGGTTGAACCTGGAACTGCGGCGCGGCCGGGGCCACGGCGGCGTTCAGGGCCTGCGCCGCGGCGCCGCCGCCGACCAGCGCATCGGTCACCACCGCGTGGGACAGGATGCGCGGCTCCGCCTTCTCGCACCAGCTTTCCTCGTAATCCATCGAGCCCTCGGTGCAGAGCGTGTCGGGATGGGCCGTGGTCTCCAGCTGGCTACCACCGAAGGAGACCCCGGCGCACATCTCTTCGAACGAGGCCCGCGAAAGCTTCTCGGCCTGTCCCATCTGTTCGTACTGGGCCGGGGCGAACCAGTCCTGTTCTTCCTTGTAGCTCAGGTCGAGCCCGCTGAGGCTGGCCGAGGTAATCTCGAGCATCTCGTCGCCCGCTTCGGGCAATCCCTGACCCACCACCTCGATCAACCGGTTCAGCGGGGCCACGCCTTGTGTCACGCGAACCTGCCGGTCGGGGCGCACCCAAATCCGGCCGCTCTCCGCGACGGGGGCGAGATCAACGAAGACAAGGGCCGCGGGTATCCCGCTTTCGACCGCCACCTCCTCCCAGGCCGAGGGGGAGGAAAGCGCGTCGATGACATCCTGATGCAGGGGAACGCGCGGCTTGCTGCCGGGGCCTGCCTGGCCGCCGACCTCAACATTGAACTTCACCTTGATGCCGAAGAACTTGAACTCGGCCCGACCGGTGCAATACCAAGGTTCCGGCCCTTCGATCCGGGCGAAAAGCAGGACGCCAAGAAGCTCCTTGTCGCCCGAGTAGACACCGACGCTTGCCCTGATTTCTGCAATGATCGCAAAAGGTTCGAAGCGGATCAGCACGTCAAACCCTAGTTCGCCACGGGCGTAATAGGTCTTGCCTAGGATCTTCTTCGACATCTCCAGCGCAACGGCCGAGCCGAATTGAACGGTGTTGGAGGTAACCGCAAAATAACAGGTGAGCGTCAGGCTGACATTGCTGGCGATCGCCACCGAGGCCGTCATCCGTCGCAGGTCATGCAGCGGGGCGGGCACCAGCGCTGGCGGTTCGAAACCGGGGTGATAGCCGCCCACGCTCATCAGGAAGTAGGGCTGTCCCTTGGTGGCGAGGAACAGTCCCATGTCGCCTGACAGCTCGATCGTCGCCAGAAGGCGGCTGTCATAAAGCGAGGCCGTCATGAAGAGCGTGCCAGCCGGGATATCGATCTCGCCGATCAGATCAAGCCTCAGGCTCAGCAGCGGCGCATCGGGATCGGGCAGCAGCGCCGCGATGGAGCCCAGAAGTGCGATCTTGCCCTCGGGCAGGCTGATGACCACGCCCAGTTGCGCGGTGATCAGCGTCTTGGGAGCACCCCATCCCAGCTCGACGATGGGGCCGAAAACCGTGTTGCCCGGCAGGATCGGGAAGTATTCGTCGATCATGCCGATCAGTTCGGCGGCGTCGTTGACCGGATCGTCGGGGAAAAGCAGCGAATCCACCACGCCAGATTTCAGGCCCGCGGCGATGGCGAAGGTGTCGATGCCGCGGTTGATCGCCACGAGGCCGCCGACGCCGCTGAGGGTGAAGCCAAAGCCGAGCGGGATCGCCGGAAACTCGAGCGTCAGGACCGCGAAGAAGGCCCAGCCGTCATCCTGCCCCGGCAGTTGCGTGTCGATTACGGTGATGGCCGAGATGCCCACCGAGATGATCTGGATCGAGACGGCACCGGCATATCGCCCGATCTCGTGATCGATCATGATCAGGCCGCCGCCCGTGACCGCCGGCAGGTTGACCGAGAGCCCCAGGGTTTCGGGCAGGTCGAGCCCGAAGGACAGGTGCGCCTGGCCCATGTTGCCGCCGCCGGGTGGGAAGGTGATCTCGGATTTCAGGCCGATGCCTTCCACGGTCGCAGCGAATTCGGTGAGCGTGAAATCGATGTCACCGCTGATCCCGAGCGCGATACCCGGTGCGCCGTCGGCCTCGCCTTCGATTTCGACGCCGAGCAGGATGTCGCGGAACACGAAGGCCCCGTTTGCCAGCGAGATCTCGTTGGCCAGGGTAATCTCCAAACCTGCGCTGCCGCTGACCGACAGCCCCGAGACGTTGGACCACGCCAGCCCGAGATCGAATGGAATGGCCAGTTCGAGCGGCAGGATTTTAGCCACCGCGGAGCCGAAATCGCTGGTCGAGATGCCGACCTCGCTGTCCCGCACCACAGCCTCGAGCCGCAGCTCCGGCTGCTCGCCGACGCTCACGGCGACATCGGCGCCGATCTCCAGCCGCCCGAGGGTCAGCCCGGTTCGGTTCAGCCCCAGCACGAGATCGAGCTGACGCGTGGCCAGCAGGCTGAAATCGAGTGCCACGTCCGGGTCGAAGCTCACGCCTGAGGGCGTCAGCTCGATGGCCTCGTCATCTGTGTCGAGATTGGCCGCGATCGACAGGTCCCACCCCAATACTTCCGCCGCGAAACCTGCCCCGCCGCTCGGCCAGATCGCAAGGCCCGGGCCCGATCCGCCGGCGGGCAAGTTTTCGCTGGCTGCGATGGCCTCGACATCGACGACCAGCACCGCACCGGGCACGCCGGGCCGGCTCGGCAGGGTCAGCTCGAAACTGGGCCTCACGAGGTCGGCCGCCGCCTGCCGCGGGTCGGGCTGCGCCGCACGCGGCATGACATGGGGCTGGTAGCCGCGGGGCGCCAAGAGTGGCCCTAGGACTACAAGCACCGCGACCATCGTCGCCTGAACCTGTTCCGGCTCGTTCCAGCCATGAGGCGCAAGGCGACCGAGCAGGTATCCGCCGGGGTCCTGCAGAATGGTCGGAAAGACCGAGAGCTGCACCCGGCGCTGCCGGCCGGGCAGGCGCTTGAGCCATCCCATGGTCATCTCGGGAACCTCGACCTGGCTCGTCAGGCCGATGAGTTCCGTGGCCGCCACGAGATCGGCCTTAGATTGCAGCCACGAGACCGCGAGGTGGTGCAGTAGGTCCTCGGTCAGCGCAGCCACCGCATCGGCGGTGGGCGGCGGGCCGTTGTCGAGCTCGGCCAGCGTTTGGCCTAGGCCCCTGAGGTTCTCGATCAGGTCCGTGATCTGCTGCAGCCGGTCGATCGCCTCCTGGAAATCATCTGGGATCGGATCCTCGAGGAAGGTCTCCACGGTGCCCACGACATCGTCGATCACTTCGATTACGGCCTGTGCCTGCACCTCTACGGTGACGGTCCAGCCGCAACCGCGCAACAACCGGCGCAGCTCGACCAGCGGCTCGCGGCCATAGGCGATGTTGGTCAGCGGGCGTAGCAGGCGGTGCAGCTCTTCGCCGACCAGAACGGCAAGGTTCATCGACATGGGAGCCCCCCATGCCTGCGGCCGGGGCGTCTGGCTGCCTGGTCACGGTCCGGCATTGCCACCTCCCAGCGCCCCGATGGGCTCGGTCGTGCCGTCGAAGCTTCCTTCGTGCCGCGTAGCCATCCAGTCCATCCGCGGGTGTTTCAGGCCGGTGACCTCGCCTATATCGGGCTGGGTGACCTTGCTGCTCAGGAGCGGGCCAGGTGGCTTGGTGACCATGCCGGGATGGGAGGGATCGGGGTAGAACAGCATGTGATGTAGCGCGCCCGGCCCAGCAGGAGTGTTGATGAACCGCACCAGCCCCACATTCGCGCTGCCGACGATATGGGTCTCCTGAATATTGGCGTAGCGCATCTTAGGCTCGTTTTTGCCCTCCAGCGAATAGCGGTAGCGCGCACCGTAGAGCGCGAGGCGCCCGAAGCCCTGCGTGTCCGACAGCGATCGGGTGCGGATGTGATAGCCGTAGGAGGCATCGATGCCCATCTGGCGGTAGGCGTCGAAGGCGAGTCGGTTGAGTACGTCGCGGCCATAGAGCCGGTGCCCGAAGACGGCCTTCTTGGGGTCGTTTACGGCAGCGACGAGATCTCGGTACAGGCGCACCATGCTCCACAGGCTTTCATCCTTGAACGCGATGAGCGCGTTCTTGGGCGCCTTCGACAGATAGTTGTAGGCCTGTTGCGAATAGTGCTGCGGGTTTCCGGCGACCTGCCCGAGCGCCCGGACGGGAGGTTGCAGGAACCACCGCACCTGCCAATTGAGATAGTCCTCCGGCGTGCGCACGGCGAGAAGCTCGGCGCGCATCAGTTGCAGGTCGTCGAGATGGTATTCCTGCGCGGTCTTTGAGATGGTGTCCTCTATCTCGGCATCGAGCCATTCCAAGAACAGCGCCTCGCTGTTGCTCAGTGGCTGGTCGCCGTTCACGGTCTTCCAGTAGCCCCAGCCGTCGCGCAGGATCTCGGCGCCGTTGAACTGGGCGATGTCCTCGTCGGGGCTCTCGTCGAAGACCAGGTACCCAAAGGTTCCCAGTTTCTTGGTCACGCCATCGCTGTTCTTGGAGGCCGAAGAGCAAAACTGCACATAGGTGGTGTCCACGTCCATTCGGTCGATGGTGACCTGGTTGACGCTGGAGAACCCGTAATGCACGTCGCCCGACAGCACGATAGCTCGTTTGAGGTCCTTGGCTGCGATCATCAGGTTGTCGAAGCCCACGGGGTTCGCGGACCAAGCTTCGAAATCGTATTCTTCAGCCGCGGGTAGCCCGTCGATCGTGCCCTTGGCGACCGCCGCGCGCTGCAACTGTTCGACCTTGTTGACCCCGAAGATCGGCGCCGAGGCGAGGATTACGGTTTCCTTCTGCGGCGCAAGTGTTGTGATGGGCTCGGTCACCATCCAGGTCAGCGCACCCTCCGAGATCAGCTCGGCGGCCATGTAGCCGCTGCCGTCGCGGAAGAGCCGCTCGGAGGACTCATGGGCGTTCATCGCGCCCTGGGCCGCGGTAAGCGCGGCGATCGCGGCGACACGCCCGGCCTGGATCGCGGCCAGATCGGTGACCGTGGGTTGCAGGTAGAACTGTTGCTGCGAGGTGGGGTTCAGCGTGGAGAGCAGATCGGTAAGGTCCGCGCCCACATTGATCGCCTTGCGCAGCGACCGGACGGCGGAGACCTCGCTGCCAGCAGAGAGGCGATCCACGTAATGACCGAGCGCGGCCATCGGCTTTGAGACATCCTGGTTTGCGATCGTCAGCTTTGCGACCTCTTTCAGGATGGCGGCCGCCCGTAGCCAGTACCCCTTGTCATCGGTCATCGCTGGCCGGGTGGTGTAGCGCGCATCCGCGGTGGCATTGACCTCGGCAAAATAAGTGTCCATGGCATCGGACACCTGCTGCAGGGCCGGGGATTGCGCGCCGGTGACAAAGGTCAGGATCGAGGCACCGAACCTCGCAGATCGCGTGGCGAAGGTCTCCACTTCGGCGGGCGGATTTTCGAGGTAGGTCGCCTGCAGCACGTCGGCGAGGTTCTGCATGATCAGGCCAAGCTGCACGCAGGGCTGGTTGGTCCGACCGGTCCAGACCTGGGCGTAGGTCTCCAGCACGCCGGCAGTGGCATCCCGCGCCATCAGCGTGGTGGTTGGAATGTTCACGCCGGGGATAGGGTTGGTGTTGGCATCTGTCGGAAAGCGGCGCCAAGTCCGACTGTCCAGCGCGATCAGGCGATGACTGTCGAATTCTATGGCGTAGTCCCAGCGGAAGGATTTGAACGCCGCACGATTCTCAGGCGTGCCGGTCACGGGGATCAGCCCGGTGCTGGCATCAGGCGCATCGCCGATGCGCAACAGATCGTCAGCGGCGCGGGTTTCGGAATGCGGCGCCCAAGTATAGGCCAACCACTCGTCTTGCGTGCCCGGCGGCGGGGTGCCGCCCCCGGTTCCTGCCCACCACAGGGTGCCGCGGATGATGTCGGGGTCCACATGGGGCCCGGCCAAGGGGGGCGATAGTGGGTGCGGGGTCTGTCCCCCGGGCCGCCAGAGGTGCAGTAGGCGAGCGCCGATGCTGATGCCGTCGGCCTCCCAGTTGTCGAAACTGCTGGCCGGGCTCGCGACATGGTTCTGCCAGCCGGCGAAATCCTCGGGCACGTTGCCCCAGTGCTGGAAGATCGCGTAGGCCGAGAGCCCGTTGCGCAGGATTCTCGGACCGACATGGGCGCCCCAGAAATTCTCGGGCGGCACGGTGCCATTCGGACCGGGGATGGTGGGTCCGGGCATAGGCGCACTGGCACTGATCGGGTCGTAGCCCAAGAGCCGTTCTGCCACGTCGCGGGTGACGAACCAGTCGTCGGTGATCTCGTGATCATCGAACATCGTGTAGGTGGGCGTGTTCGCCAGCACGCGCCGCACATAGACGGCTGTGCTGCCGTATTGGATCGCCGGCTCGCGTGTCTTGGTGAAGATCTCATTGCGCGCTTTTTCGTTGTCGGATGCAGCCTTGAGTTGATCGCGCGCTTTGCCCGCAGCGTAATCCAGCAGCGCCGTGATCGGCGTGGCGCGCCGCACGCCCTGTTCCACCGGCTGCGTCGCCTGGCGCTGCGGCAGACGCGCGTTGATCCACTCGGCCATCTCCAGAAGACCGATTGCCTCTGAAATCGGTAGGCGGGGCTTGGCCTCGCGCAGGGTCACCTTGCTTTCGTCGGGCGTGCGCGGCCAGAGTGCGGGCGACCACGCCATCATGTACATCGTCACCCATTCGGCAAAGCGCAGAAGGTGGCTCTGGTCATAGTCGGATTTCAGGTCCTTCGCCGGTTCCTTGACGCCGCTTAGCACAAGGTAGCGCGATCGCCAGCCCGGCTGGACCAGAAAGCCGTTCACACCCTCGTTGATGCCCGGTAGTGCCTCGTGCCAGCCAAAAAGCTCTTCGGAGACGCTGATGATCGTGTCCAGCAGGGCGGGGGCGACATCATCGGCATAGATCTGATCCCCGGTAAGGATCAGCTGGTGGGGACGTTCCGTCAGCTCCGTCGGTGGAAACTGCGGGCCAGAGATGGTGTTGCCTGCGTAATCCTTGAATTGCAGGTTTGTCTCGGCATCCTCGATTTCGCGTTCCTGGATCGCACGCGCGATGATCTCGTCGAGGATCGGTACCGCGTCGGGTTCGTACCCGCTATCAGGGTTGCCATGAGGCTTGCGACACGAGGCCTGCGCGATACGAAGCTGCAGGGGGTTGTCGGGCGGGGTCACAAAGCTCGGCAGCAGGTTCTGAGCATAGCCGAGGGGGGCGTGGCTTTCGAGCGTGACGTTTCCCGAGAAATCCGGATTCCCCAGCAGGCCCAGATCGTTCAGTCGGCGATAAGACAGTGGCCCCGTGCTACCAAGGTCGCGCAGTTGCACGTCGTAGCTGTAGACATTCTCTGCGCCGGGGTTGGGCAGATCCACTTCCAAAAGCCCCACATAGAGGTTCAAGCCCAATTGGTGCAATTCCACCTGGTCCGCCTCTGAACCGTCGTTCAGCGCGGTATAGGCGTGAAAGCCCTCTCGGATCAGGATCTGGGCGGAGCAGCGTTCCTTGGTTGCAATGAAGATATGCGCTTTTGTCCGCGTGACTTTACGGACAAACGGCCCGAGCAAAAGAAGCGGCCATTCGGTTGACGGTCGTAGCGTGAACGGAGGCGGGTCATCATTGGGCACATCAAAAAAGCCGTAAAAAAGCGCAAAAAAAGGGCATGTTCCCGAAAAAGTCTTGATCGAAAACACTAAAAAATTTGATTAAGTGTAAGGGACACGGCCCGTTTTGTCAATTCCGTCTACTTCGTAGACGATCGTGCGCCCGAAGTCGGGCAGCGGTCCGGTGTCGGTCCCCCGCGACAGATGCGACCCGCTCCCGCCCATTGAACGGTATTGCCGCAAACTTTCTACTTTCGGAGCGCGCATGATAGTTCAGCGTTGTCAGGGAGCTGGTAAGAGGCGGTTGGCGTGATAGAGTTCAAAGGTGTTCACTATCCGAAATCGGTGATCGGCGCCATCGGAAGGTTTGTTCGTAGAACCACGCTAAGGAGGAACTTTCAGCGAACACCTTCAGGTTCCCCAGTCTCTGGCTGGCCTGATGTTCAGGGGGCGCGCAATTTTGCGGTCTGCGGCTCCAGAATGCCAATCGAAGTCGCCGGATAGGATGACGTGCTCCCACCCGAGGGGCGATGTGTGGGCAAGCAGTTTGACGTCGTAGAGCGAGCTGGTCTGCACGAGGTAGCTGGCGGCCTTGTCCATGTAGATTGTATTCCAGAACGTGATGGCGGCGATGACGAGGTTGAGCGCCATGGCCCGCTTCGGCATTGCCAAGTTGTTTGTGTCTGCGGTAGGCGGTAGAGCTCTGGCATGCTCATCCCGTCTTGCATGCCGCTCCTGAAGGGCTTTCGTTTTCCACATGAGGTAGTGGCCTATCTGCCGCAACGCGCGCGCTTGTTGCGCAGAAGGTCGACTGGTGGGGCCTCAAATCGGATATAGTGATCGAGACCCTGCGGTTGACCCACAGTACAACCGGTCAGCTTGCGGAGACCGACATTCGCAACCGATTGCCGTCTGAACAGCTACTGAAAAGGGTGGCGCCGGCGCAGATTGATGCAGCCTTCGCGGCACCAACAACCTTGAAAGTCGCAGATCGGCTCGCTGAAATCGCCCAGAAAATGACGATCGGTCAGCCAGACCTGACCCTCGATGCTGTGCATGGAGTGGGTGAGGTTCGAACCTATCTGAACCAAATTCTCAACGAGCTGAACGCGTGGCGAACAGGGGAACTTGCATGGGATGAAGTGACATCGAGCGCCGTATTCTATGGGCCACTAGGGACCGGTAAAACAACGCTCGCGAGCGCCTTTGCGGGCTCTGCTGGTATCCCGATTATCTCCACGTCCTACGCGGATTGCCAGAAGCATGGCCATCAGGGGGACATGCTAGCCGCGTTGGACAAGGCCTTCGCCAACGCAAAAAATGCCGCTCCGGCTGTGTTGTTCATCGACGAGCTGGACAGCTTCACGCAACGAGACACTCCGGAGTTTAACTCAATCTATATGCGCGGCGTCGTCAATGGCTTGCTCGAACAGATCAACCGCGCGAAGGATGTTGAGGGGCTGATCCTGCTTGGGGCGACAAATTCGTTGGAAGCCGTTGATCCCGCAGTCATTCGCAGCGGTCGGTTCGATCTCAAACTGCATGTGCCGCTTCCTGACAAGAAGGGGATTGAGGCAATTCTGACATCAAAGATTGGCAGTACCAACGTTGGGGGGCTGGATCTGTGTTCGATAGCAGACCAGCTGCTTGGGCAATCGGGTGCAGTTGCGGACGCGGTTGTTCGTGATGCCCTTGGGCGTGCGCGGGCAGATGCCGTTCCAGTCAACCAAGCGCATCTAGAGGCTGCGGCCGACAGGATTGCGCCAAAGCCTGAAATTGAAACTCTGCGTAGGGCTGCAATACACGAGGCCGGACATGTGGTTGCTATGACGCAACTTGGGTGGTCCTTGCCAAAACGTGTGTGTCTGACCGGCGAGGGGGGGAAAGTTGAGCACGAACCGTTTAGCTTCATGACGCCCTCTAAGGCTCGAGAACGATTGGTCGTCCTCTTGGCGGGAAGGGCGTCGGAAATATGTGTGCTTGGCGCACCAAGCTCGGGCGCTGGTATTGGTGATGAAAGTGATTTGGCTAAAGCGACGTCTATAGCCATGTCCATAGAACGACAGTGGGGCTTTGGGGAAACAGGGCTGCTCTGGGACGCAAAAGCGGCAACAGATATCTGGAGCGTACCCGGGTATGTGAGGCGGCGTGCAGAACAGCATCTGATGGAAGCTAAGCGCAACGCTCTTGCCTTGATGAAAGAACACAAGGCAAAGCTCATAACGTTAGCAAAGCATCTCCTGCGCGTCAGGGATATGACCGCGCGTGATGTCGAGCTTTTTAACTATTACCATGCTTCGCAAGGCTCTGCACGAATGTCTTTGGGGTGAAAGCGCTGCGCATAGGGAAGGAAATGTCATGAACCTATTCTGCCCGGCCCTTACAGTGCAGACACTCACGCATCGAAGCGCGCGCTCAACAAAAAGGCGAAGAGGTGGTCGCGGAAATTTGGACCAGCCGTTAAGGTGGAGCGTATGGTGAAAGAGACGATCCGAAATGAGGAAACGAAAAAAACATTCGCCAGAGTTCAAAGCTAAGCTTGGCCCCCGGGTCTCTTGCCTCGGGAACAATCATCACGTCTGGTGGATATATGTTCCGGGTGCCCGCTCCAGCGCGGGATAGGCCGGGTCTGCGCCGGGCGTGCGCGCAGGCACGGCCCCGCTGCTTTGACGGGCCAGCCAGCCTGCCCATTCCGGCCACCATGACCCAGGGCGCGGCTCATGCCCTGCAAGCCAGGTGTCGGGATCGCGGTAAAGCGCCAGTTCTGGCCGATGGCCGATCCGATAATGCCGCCCCCGATGCCCCGGCTCTGACAGGATGCCGCTGTTGTGCCCGCCTTTGGTCAACAGAAAATGCAGATCACAATCGGTAAACAGGGCTGTCTTGTAGACGGACCGCCACGGCGCGATATGATCGGTCTCGGTGCCGATGACAAAGAGCGGCACTGAAATATCCTTGAGCGCGATGACCTTGCCGTCCACGGCAAACCGGCCTGCCGAAATGCGGTTCTCCAGAAAAATCCCGCGCAGGTATTCCGAATGCATCCGGGCGGGCATTCGTGTCGTGTCATTGACCCAGACCGTTACATCTGTGGGCAAATCCGACTCTCCCAGGAAATAACGCCGCACCGCGCGCGACCAGATCAGATCCTCAGACCGGATCGCTGCAAAGGCGCCTGACATCTGTGGCCGGTCCAGATAGCCCTGCGACCACATCAGATCCTCCAGGAATGCGACCTGACTTTCGTCGAGAAACAACAGCAATTCGCCCGCTTCGGCGAAATCCACCTGGGCCGCCATCAATGTGACCGACGCCAGCCGGTCATCGCCGTCGCGCGCCATCGCCGCCGCCGCGATGGCCAGCAGCGTGCCGCCAAGACAATAGCCATTGGCATGCACCTTTTGTCCCGGCGCGATCCCGTTGATGACCTCAAGCGCCTGCATGATCCCCTGCTTGCGATACGCCTCAAGGGACAGCTCGGCATCGTCCGCGCCCGGATTGTGCCAGGAAATGCAGAACACCGTATAGCCTTGCCCAACCAACCACCGCACCAGAGAGTTCTCGGGCGAAAGATCGAGAATATAGTATTTCATGATCCAGGCTGGCACGATGAGCACCGGTTCGGCCTGCACCTTTGCCGTGGTCGGTGTATACTGGATCAATTCCATGAGGTCATTGCGATAGACCACAACCCCCGGTGTGCTGGCCAGAACCTCGCCTAGCGCGAACGCCTCTGGCACCGGCCGATGTTCCTGCGCCAGAATGTGACGGGCGTCATCGGCATAATGCGCAGCCCCGTCGATCAGGTTGCGCCCCCCGCTCGCCAGCGTCTTGTCCAGAATTTCCGGATTGCCCAGCGGAAAATTCGACGGCGACACGGTATCGAGAAGCTGCCGCATCAAAAAGCCGGTCCGATCCGCGTTCTGCCGGCGCAATCCGCGCAATTCCGAGGTGGCCGCATGCCACCAATCCTGCGTCGCCAGAAACCCCTGTTGCCAAAGAGCATAGGGCGGCTTGTCCCAGCCTTGATGCGACCAGCGGGTGTCATAACGCCCCGGCTTGAACGGCTTGTCCGCGGTCTGGCCAAACATCTGCGCGGCGGTGAAATGCATCAGCTTCAACGCGTTTGACTGCGCCCGTTCCATCAGCTCCAGTTGCCGCCCCGGCGCGCGGCCCAGATGCATCGCCCAATCGCTCCACGCGTCGATCATCGCATGTGGCGACAACCCGCCGGTAAACCGGGCGAGGCTCGCCATGGCGGCACGGTCCAGCGCTGCATGGGGGTGCGGGTCGCGTTTGTCAGCGGACGGCGCTTGGGCAGGTGTTTGCACCGAGGGTGCCACCACGGACAGGGGCTTTGCCGCCGCCGTCTTTGGCAACGGGGTTTCGCGAAGGGTTGGTTTGCGGGCCATGCTGCACTGCTCTCCTTGGATCTGAGGGGGCCAACCCCGCCTCTGCGGTCGTCTGATCCGCGTCTTTGACGGTCCAGCGCAAAAGACCCGGACAACTCGTAAGGCACACAAGACACGCCCGCCGCCCGGAGGTCAGGGCGAAGAACCATTCCGCGACAGAGTATCCTCCGGATTTCAGGCATTGCCCCTGATATGAATCAAATACGCGCGCGACAGGGCGCAGTCCAACGCAAGCCATCAAGCGGCCTCAGCGGCCATCTCGGCCGATACCCGGTCAGGACGCGCCGCGTTCTGCTTCGTCAATCAGCCCGCGCACCCAGCGCGTGACCAGCCAATTGACCGGTAGGCCAAGTGGCCAACAGAGCATCAGCGCCGTGACAGGCGGCATCGCGGGCCACCCCAAGGCTTGCCCCATCAATGCCAGCATGAAGAGATTGATCGCCACCGCCAGTGCCGTGAACGGGTAGAGCAGCAGGAAAAGCCGCGCGCGCCTCATGCCGGCACCTGTGCCCGCGCCAGACTGCGCGCCACCAGCGCCGCCGCCCCCGGCGCACAGCCGATCGGCTCCAGCAACACACCCTGAAACTCCGCCAGATCCAGCGCCTCGGGAATATCGTCCAGAACATGCCCGCCCTTGGCGGCAAAGAACGGCAGGCAAATCGCCCGCGTGCCCAGATCGAACGCCTGATCCGCCAGATAGGGCGGTTCCTCGACAAATCCCACCCGCAGCTCCGCCACGGGCAAAAGCTGGCCCAGGGCTGCGGCAAACGCTTGCGTGTCCCGCGCCGTCTGCGTGCTGCGCCCCGATCCATGCGCGGCCAGAAACACCCGCACCTCCGGCGCGTGCCAGCCCTGTGCGGTCATCTCGTCGGTCAAGAGCGCCGCCGCCAGCCCCGGCAATCCAGGGTCCAGACCAAAGGGCGGCAAGACCACCGCGCGCGACCCCTCCAGCCGCTGCACCAACGCCTCTCCGGTGAACCAGCCCCCGGTCATGAAATAGGGGAAAATCCGCGCGCCTGCCCCGGCATCGGCCAGCGCCGCCTCCAGCGCGCCGGGCTTGGCCAGGGTGGCCGATCCCACATGCCAGCCGGGCAGGGACCGCGCCACCTCGGCGGCAAATCCTGCCAGCGCCGCCTCTGCCGGGTCCGGGTCCGAGGGCTGGCCGTGGCTTACGATGATGGCTGCGGGTTTAATGGCTGGTTCCTTCCGAGAATGTAATCTTGTTAAAGACATTGTATTTCCCCGAGGGCTTGCGCATCGGCAGCCGGGTCACTTCCTCCAGCGTGGCCGCATCGTAGACGATCACCGCGCCGTCGTCCTCCCAGATGGACACCAAGGCATAGCGCCCGTCGCGGGTGAATTCCACATGCGCCACCGTGGCCCCCGGCTCTGGCTGCAATGTGCGCACGATTTCAAGGCTTTGCTTGTCGATCACATGCATGACATCCTTGTTCGGGCCAAAGAACACATCCGCCCAGAAATAGGGCGAATTCTCGTGGCTGCGCAGGAAAAAACCCGGCCCCTCGGTGGCGATGGTCTTGATCACGCTCCAGTCATTCGTATCGATGATCGACAACACGCCCTCTTTCAGATGCGGTGTCGCCATCACCCGATGGCCATTGCGCTCCCATGAAATGCCCGATCCCAGATGTGGCATACCGGGCAGCGGCAATTCGGCAATCTCGCGGCCCACGTTGAGGTTGACCACCACGCCGCGTTCGGAATCGCGCGTGGCCCCGATCAGATGCCGGTAATCATCCGAGAAAAAGAAGTCATCCAGCGGCTCGCGCACCTCGATCCGGCGGCGCGCGAACAGGCCTTGGGACGAGGGTAGCGCCTCGACCATGCCCTTCTCGCGGCTATGGACAAATCCCTCATAGACCGGCTCTGCCTCCGGGTCGGTCGCCACCTCCCAGATTTCGGGCACATCCTTGAGCGCCAGCACGAAACTGTCGCGCTGCGGCACCTGATAGACCGCCGAAACGCGGCTTGGGGTGCCATCCGCGCCGATCACCGGCATCACGCGCGCCACGCTCAGATCCTCGGTCGACAACAGCGTCAGCGTCATCGGCAGGTAATTCGCCACCGCCAGCCATTTGCCATCGGCGCTCATCGCGATGTTGCGGCTGTTGAGGCCTGCGCGCACCCGCCCCACCTGTTTGAGCGACCAGATATCGTATTTCTGCACCCAGCCATCGCGCGACATGATGAACACATAGCGCCCCTCGGGGCTGAACTTTGGCCCGCCATGCACGGCAAATGGCGTCTCGAACCGGTCCAGCACCGCGAATGTGTCGCCATCCAGAACGCTGACATGATGGTCGCCGGTTTCCACGACCAGCGTGATATTGAGCGGATCGGCGGTAAACACCGGCGCTTCGGCGGCGTGATACTCGGGGTCGAACCACCGCGTCGCCTCGATGTCCTCGGCCTCCCACACCGGCGCCTGCGCTAAAGGTGTGTGCAACCATTCGGCCAGTGCTGCCAGATCCTCGTCGCTCAGCGCATCGCCGAAACCGGGCATCTGCGTCGCCGCCCGCCCCTTGGCGATCACCTCGATCAGGTTGGGCCCGCGCATCCGCCCCAAACTCTCGGGGATGAGCGCAGGCCCCTGACCACCCAGCCGCGCCACCCCGTGACACTCGGCGCAGGCGTCGCGGTAAATCTGCGCTGGATCGGCCATCGCCACACCTGCGCTCATCATGAGAATGCTAGATAAAACGGTGAACCGGATCATGTCTCTTGCCTCGGAATGGGGTCACGGTCAGCCGGGCTTGGGCGCTTTCCACCCCAATCTCGGCATCACTCAGGTAACAGGCCGGGTCCTCGGCCCAGGGGTCGCCGGTCAGTTGCAGCGCCCGAATACGGGTGTTGCCGCCGCACACTGCGCGAAACGCACAGTCCCCACACCGCCCCTTGAGAGGGCGCGGACGTTGCCGCAACTGCGCCAGCATCGGATCGCTTCCGGTCCATATCTCGGAAAATTTGGCGGTTTTCACATTGCCCACCGTGTAATCCGACCAATAGGTATCGGGATGCACCCGCCCCAGCGTGTCGATATTGGCCACGCCCAAGCCCGACGAATTGCCGCCCCAGGCCTCCAGATGTGCGCGCAGATGCGCCACCCGCTCCGCCTCGAAATGCCGCGCCGCCCAATGCAGCAGGTAAACCGCATCGGCATCGTTGTTGCCGGTGACAATATCCAGCGGTGCATCCTCCGCCGCCGCCACCCAAGCCCGGTCGATCAACGCATCCAGCGCCTGCCGTGTGTGGCGATGCATCGCATCCTCGCCCCGGTTCTTGTCGCCGCGCCCCGCATAGACCAGATGTGAGAGGTAAAACTTGTCCACCCCCTCATCATCGCAAAGCCGCAACAAATCCGTCAGTTGCGGCGCGTTATCGCGCGTCAGCGTGAACCGCAGCCCCACCTTGATGCCCCGCGCCTTGCAGGCCCGTACCCCGCGCAACGCATCTGCAAAGGCCCCCTCGACCCCGCGAAACCAGTCATTCGTCGACCCAACCCCGTCAATCGAGATGCCCACGTAATCAAATCCGATCTCGGCCACGCGGTCGGCGGTCTCGCCATGGATCTTGGTGCCGTTCGTGCTCAGCGCCAGCATCCGCACCCGCTTGCGCGCCTCTGCGGCGATTTCGAACAGATCGCGCCGGTCCAGCGGCTCTCCCCCCGACAGGATCAGCGCCGGAATGCCGAAATCCCCCAGATCGGCCAGTGTCGCCATCGCCTGATCGTGGCTCAACTCGCCCGGAAAATCCACATCTGCCGACACCGTGTAGCAATGCCGACATTTCAGATTGCAGCGCCGGGTCAGGTTCCAGATCACCACCGGCTTGACCGGCCCGGCCCCCCTGCGGCGCAGCGGCGTGGGATTGACCAGTTGATGCATATATTCGGTGAGACGAAACATCTCAGCCCTCCTTGGGCCGCAGTCGCAGCCCGGTTTTCTTGAGAATCCGTGTGGAATAGAGAATGTCATGCGCCCGGCACGCCGGACCCAAGAGCGCGGCAATCGCCTGCCGCTTGTCTTCGACGGCCTCCCGGCTTGCGCCATGGATCATGGCAAAGAGATTATAGCGCCACGCGGGCAGGGCGCGCGGGCGCTCATAACAATGGCTCACATAGTCGAGCGCGCCGACCAGCGTCCCCAACTCGGCGATCTGCCCGTCCTCGACATCCCAGACCGACATGCCATTGGCCACCATGCCCAAGGCATAATGATTGGGGGCCACGGCAATGCGCCGGATGACACCCTGCGCCTGCATCTCGCGCAGCCGCGCGCAGAGCACGTCCTCTTTCATCCCCAACCCTGCCGCGACGGCAGCATAGGGCGCAGGCACCAAGGGCAGCCCCCCTTGCGTGGCTGCGATGATCCGGCGGTCTGTGGCGTCAATCGTCATGCGGCTACCCTGAATCCGATGAAAAACTCCCTGAGCTTGGGGAAACGGTGCACGCGCAGCCCCGTTTCCCGCTCAAGCTCCGATGCCACCCCGGCAATCTCTCCCTCGGTTTCCGTGGCCAGAACGAACCACATGTTCAGCCGGTGTGTGCGTTGATAATTATGCGCCACCTCCGGGCGCGCATTGACTTTTGTCACGACCGCGTCGAATTCCGCCTCAGGCACCGCCATGGCACAGAGGCAAAACGCCCCGCCCATCGCCTCGGCATCGTAAAACGGGCCAAAGCGCGTGATCACGCCCTCCGCCTGCATCCGCTCCAGCCGCGCAACGAGATCGCAACCGCTCAAGCCCAGTTCCGCACCCACCGCCTCAAAGGGGTGCGGCACGATGGGAAACCCCTCTTGCAGCCGGTTCAATATCCGCCGGTCCATCGCATCGAGCGTCATGCAAGGCTCCTTTCATCCGCCACCATCGCCCCGGTCTGCTTGAAACACCGGCTGGAAAACAGCGCCAGATGCGGCACATCCCGCAGCGCGGGCAGGGCGGCGGCGCACTCCAGATCCGCCAACGCTTGCGCCCGGCTCTGGGCATGGATCATGGAATAGAGCCGATAGGGCCAGACCCCCTCAACCGGCCGCCGCTCATAGCAGAGCGTGACACCGGGGCTCGCCGCCAATTGCGGCCCGGCCTCGGTGATTGCCTCAGAGGGCAGATCCCAGACCACCATCGCATTGGCCCGCCAGCCCAACGCCCGGTGCCGCACGATGACACCAAACCGCGCGATGATCCGCGCCGCACTCAGCGCACGGATACGCGCCATCACCTCGGCCTCGCTTTGCCCCAACCGGGCTGCCAGCCTCTCATAAGGCTGCGCCTCGAACGCCAGACCCTCGGTCAGCGCCTGCACCAACGCCCGGTCGCCAGCGCGCAAAACTGCCAGATCAGGGGCCGCCACCTGCGGCACCCGTGCCCGCGCCCCGCGCAGACAAAACCCCAAATCAAGGTTGAAAGGGCGCACCAAGGGCAGATCCAGCACCCGCAACCGGCTGCGCGCGCCAATCCGCGCCAGCGCCCGGTCGATATGCGCCCGGTCCGGCCCCGTGGCCACGAACCACAGATTCCAGCGGTTTTCGCGCAAGTAGGAGTGGTTCACCCCCGGCTCCGCGCCGATGATGGCCGCCACCTCGTCAATCCGCGCCTCCGGTGCTGCCACGGCCGCGAGCGTGCTGGCCGACAGCGTGTTGGGCGTGACCGTGGCCCCCACCCGCGTGATCTGCCCCGCCGCGCGCTTTGCGCGCAGCCGCGCGATCACATCCGCTTCCGTGGTGCCAAGGCTCTGCGCCAACACCCCATAGGGGCGCGTGGCCACCGGGAAATCGCGCTGCCAGTCGTTCAAGAGCGCCCGGTCAATCGGATCGGCAAAATGCTCCATCGCTCACAACCCCGTCTTATGCGCCCGCGCGGTAAAGAAAATACCCGACGGGCTGTCGGCTTCGATCTCGCGCAGCTTCTCAAAGGTCTCGGTGTCATAGACCATGACCCGCCCCGCATCGCGCACCGACAGCCAGACCTCGTGACCGCGCGGCGTAAACTCCATATGCAGCACGCCGGGACCGGGCTTGAATTCATGGATCACCTGCTTGCTCAGCGTATCGATCACCTGAATCGTGTCATTCAACGGATGCGCGAAATTTACCCAGACCTGCCGCCCATCGGGGCGCGCCATGGCAAAGACCGGCTGGCCATAGACCGCCGTGCGCCCGCTTTCCTCCAGACTGCGCGCATCGACCCACAGCACCTCATGCTGCCCCATGGCAGGCAGGGCAAAATCCGTCCCCGCCAGCGCCCAGCCCTCCAGATGCGGCATCTTGTAGACCGGCAGCCCCGCGCGTCCCTCGGCATAACCGGGCAGGATGGGCTTGGGCTGCGGCGGATCTTGCCAGAGGTCCAGCGCGGTCAGATGATCCGCACCGAACAGCCCCGCGATATAGGTCCGCCCATCGCCAGTGACGAGCGCATCATAGGGGTTTTCCCCCATGCCCGTGATCTTGGTGATCTGCGGTGCCTTGCCCGACAGGTCGGCAATCCATGTCTCACCCTGATCCCACAGCGAAAAGACAAAGCGCGTGCCGGGAATATCCACCAAACCGATGGTCTTGCCGCCGGTGGGAATATCCGCGACCGGTGCCAGCGTGTCTGCATCGAATACCCGCACGCCGCCCGGCTCATAATTCGACACCGCCACATAGCGGCCATCGTCCGAAATCGCCCCGCCGATGGAATTCCCGGCCTGCATGACCCGCGCCACGATGCGCCGCTCCAGAATATCGACCTTGGTCAATCCGCCATCGCGGCCAAAGACATAGGCAAACCGCTCGTCAGGGGAATAGACAAGGCTCGCATGGCTCAGATCGCCCAGGCCCTCGATCCGGCCCAGCGCCGCGCGCTCGGATTGATCCACCACCAAGAGCGCTCCGCTGGCGCGCTCCACCACCAACCCCAGATCTCCCGTGGCCTGCGCCGCCACTCCGCTGGCCAGTACCGAGGCCAGCAAAAATGCCAGCCCCCCCAACCCACGCCGCACCGCCCGTTCATCTGGCCCGAAATACCTCGGGGGGGTCGCCCGCAGGGCGACGGGGGCAGCGCCCCCAAGAAAACGCGCGATCCGGCTCATTCGTCCTCTCCTTTCAACAGGTAATCGGCAATCCACGCCGCCTCCGCCGCGCTCAGCAAAGGCCGCCAGGGTGGCATCGGCGTGCCGGGGATCCCGTCCAGAATGACGGCTTGCAGGCTCTCCCGGTCGTGATGCCCCAGCGATACGGCGCGAATATCCGGCCCCAACCCGCCTTTCAGGCTCAGCCCATGGCACGAGCCGCAATCCTGATGCACCAGCCGCGCGAGGGCCTGCGCGTCCGGCTCGGCCCATGCCGGTGCGCCCAGCAGCGCCAGCAAGAGGGCAAGCCTATTCACCGGCCATCACCTCCGGCAATTCCAGCGGCAAATCCATCGGCACCGCCGCACCCTGATAGAGCGAGACCACATGCCCGATCACAAAGAGCACCGGCGCGGGCAAGGGCCGTTCGGCCATCTCCAGCCCGATCCGATCAAGCCGCGACAGATGCCGCAGCTCGCGCGGCGTGGTGACATGCGCCACCGCCAGAACCGGCAGCGCACCGGGCAGCCCCGCGCGCATCAGCTTCAACGCGATTTCCGCGATATTGGCCGCCCCCATATAGACCACCAGCGTGGTCTCTTCATCGGCAAGGCTCGCCCAGTCGAGATCGAGTTTCGCCCCCTGCGCCCGGTGCCCGGTGACATAGCGCACGCCCGTGGCCAGCCCCCGATGCGTGAGTGGCACGCCGGTCGCGGCGGCCATACCCTGAGCGGCGGTGATGCCCGGCGCATAGTCCACCGCAATGCCGCGTGCCTGCAAATACGCCGCCTCCTCCGAACCGCGGCCAAAGATCAGCGGATCTCCCCCCTTGAGCCGCGCCACGATCCGCCCTTCAAGGGCAAGGTCCGCAAGAATTTCATTGATGCGCCCCTGTGGCACCGTATGGCATCCCGGTGCCTTGCCCACCGGCACAAGCCGTGCCGATGCAGGCGCCAAGGCCAGGATTTCAGGGCTGACCAGCCGGTCATAGACCACCGCTTCCGCCTCTTGCAGCATCTGCAGCGCGCGCAGCGTCATCAGGTCCACCGCCCCCGGCCCTGCGCCGATCAGATGGACTTTGCCTGTGGGTGTCATGGGGATGGCTCCTTGGCTGGACAATTCTGGCTGAGGGTCCGGGGGCCCGCCCTCACAGGCCCCCGGCACTGGCCCGCGTCAGTAGACGTCGGCGCGGGTGTTATAGACGTTGAACTTGCCCGTCGGCGTGATCAGGCGCTCGTCCTTGATCACATGCTTGAGCTCCAGCGTCTTGTCATCGACCACGACGATGGCCGATTGCAGGTCCTTGGCATTCCAGACCGAGAACCAGATTTCATCGCCGGCCTTGTTGTATTCGCCCTGCACGACGCGGGGCTGGCCTTCGGTGATGCCTGCCCACTCGACCAGCGGCAGCACGGTGAATTGCGGCTCTTCCTGCCCCAGCTCATCGATCTTGAACACCGCGACCGCGCCCGAGATTTCCGCATCGGGATTGAGCGGCGCATCGACATAGAGGTGATTGGAGTTGGGATGCGTTTTCACGAACAGCGACCCGCCCCCCATCGCGTAAAGCTGCTGCACCATCTTCCAGGCCTGATCGGGATGACCCTCGGGATCGGTGCCGATCAGCGCCACCGTATCATCGCCCAGATGCGAGGTGGCCCAGACCGGGCCGTGAACCGGATGGTTGATATTGGCCCCGCGTCCCGGATGCGGCGTCAGACCCTCGGTCTCGATGATCGCCTCCAGATCGCCCTCCTTGGTGTCGATCACCGCCACCTTGTTGCGCGCATTGGCAGCGGTCAGGAAATACCGCTTGGTGCTGTCAAGCCCGCCATCATGCAGGAACCGCTCGGCCTCGATCTCTGTCACCTTGAGGTTCTTGATGTCCGAATAATCGACCATCAGGATCATCCCGGTTTCCTTGACGTTGACGATGAATTCGGGCCGGTAATGCGAACTCAGGATCGCGGCCACGCGCGGCTCGGGGTGAAAGGTCTGCTCGTCATAGATCATGCCACGGGTGGATTTGATCTTGAGCGGCTCCAGCGTGTCGCCATCCATGATCACGAATTGCGGCGGCCAATAGGCTCCGGCAATGGCGTATTTGTCCTCGTAGCCCTCCATTTTCGAGGTCTCGACTGACCGCGCCTCGGCCCCGACCTTGATTTCGGCGACGGTGGCGGGGGTCTCCATCCACAAATCAATCATGTTGATCTTGGCATCGCGCCCGATCACAAAGAGATACCGGCCCGAGGCTGAAATCCGGCTGATATGCACCGCATAGCCGGTTTCGATGATGGCCTTGATCTCATAGCTCGCGCCGTCGATCAGGGCGATTTGCCCGGCATCGCGCAAGGTCACCGAAAAGAGGTTGTCGATGTCAATGTCGTTCATCTTTTCCTTGGGCCGGTCTTCGGGCGCGATATGCACCTTCCAGCTTGCCTTCATCTCGGGCATGCCGAATTCCGGTGGCACAGCCGGATCGAGCAGGATGTAACGCGCCATCATGTCGACCTCTTCCTCGCTGAGGTCCCCCGAGGTGCCCCAGTTGGGCATGCCCGCAGGCGAGCCATAGGTGATGAAGTCGCGCAGGTATTCATACCCGTTCTCGCGGGTCAGGTCCGGCGTCAGCGCCTTGCCGGTGGCCCCTTTGCGCAACACGCCGTGACACCCGGCGCAGCGCTCGAAATAGATCGTGTTGGCCTTTTGATATTCTTCCTGCGTCATCACCGGATCGCCCGGCTTGCGCCCCGGTATCTCGACCTTGAGCTGGCCGAGCGTGGTCATCGACGGCTCGTAGGCGGCAGAGGGGCCCTCGGCATGAGAGGCATCCTGCGCCATCGCGCCAGTGCTTGCGAGCGCCATGGCAATCGCAGCCCCTGAAATCAGGGTCGCGCGCCAACTGGCTTGTCTGGGTTTCATGTGATTCACTCCATTCCGCTGGTGAGGCTCCTTTAGAATGGCGCAGAGCGGCCACAGGACCCTTGACCAAAGTCAACGCAGCAGCAGGAAATTCAGGCCGGGTCCGGGGGCGCTGCCCCCGACGCCGCTGCGCGGCTCCCCCCGAGGTATTTTCGGCCAGATGAAAGCCTGCGCGCCGTTGACAATAGTCAAGGAGTGCCCCGCCCGGCGCGCGCATGCTGGCCCCAGTCGCAGTTACGCGCAAAGGAGAATCGCATGCGCGAAGTCATGACCAAAAGCATGGCCAGAAATATTTTCTACGGGGGATCGCTGTTCTTTATCCTCATCTTTCTGGGCCTGTCGGTGCATTCGCACTATTACATCACCACCACCTCGACCAATGCCGAGACGCTCACCGAGAGCGTTGCTCTTGGCAAGAAGGTCTGGGAGGACAAGACCTGCATCAACTGTCACTCGATCATGGGCGAGGGCGCTTACTTTGCTCCCGAACTGGCCAATGTCACGACCCGCTGGGGCGTGGCCGATGATCCAGAGGCGGCCTACGAGATGCTTGACGGCTGGATCAAGGCCCAGCCCTCGGGCGTCGAGGGCCGCCGCCAGATGCCCTATTTCGACCTGACCGAAGAAGAAACCCGCGGCCTCGCCGATTTCCTGCTCTGGGTCGATTCCATCGACGCACAGGGCTGGCCGCCCAATGACGCGGGCTGAGAAAGGATCACAGCCATGAAATATCAATCACAGAAAATCGCGCTGGCCTATTTCGCCGTGGCGCTCGGGCTCTTCCTGATCCAGATCATCGGCGGCCTGCTGGTGGGGTGGGTCTATGTCAGCCCCAATTTCCTGAGCGAGCTGGTGCCCTTCAGCACGCTGCGTATGCTGCACACCAATTCGCTCATCGTCTGGCTCTTGCTGGGGTTCTTCGGTGCCGCCTATTTCCTGATCCCCGAAGAGGCCGAGCGTGAAATCCACTCGACCAAACTCGCCTATCTGCAACTGATCATCCTCGTGGTCGGTACGCTCGGCGTGGTCGTGACCTATCTCTTCAACATCTTCGAGGGCCACTGGCTCTTGGGCAAGGAGGGGCGCGAGTTTCTCGAACAACCGGTCTGGGTCAAGGTGGGCATTGTTGTCGCGGCGCTGATCTTTCTCTTCAACGTGTCGATGACCGTGCTCAAGGGCCGCAAGACCGCGATTTCCAACATCCTGCTCCTGGGCCTCTGGGGTTTGGCGCTGCTCTTTCTCTTTGCCTTTTACAACCCCGAGAACCTCAGCCTCGACAAGCAATACTGGTGGTATGTCGTCCATCTCTGGGTCGAGGGCGTCTGGGAACTGATCATGGCCTCGATCCTGGCCTTCCTGATGCTGAAACTCACCGGGGTTGACCGCGAAGTGGTGGAAAAATGGCTCTATGTCA
Source organism: Roseovarius mucosus DSM 17069 (assembly GCF_000768555.3). Classification (GTDB taxonomy): domain Bacteria; phylum Pseudomonadota; class Alphaproteobacteria; order Rhodobacterales; family Rhodobacteraceae; genus Roseovarius; species Roseovarius mucosus. The sequence goes on along the minus strand of NZ_KN293981.1, from coordinate 107,789 downwards.
TCGTCGCCGCAGCACTTTTCTCGGGGATCCTCGGCACCGGGCACCATTACTACTGGATCGGCTCGCCGGGGTACTGGCAGTGGATCGGCTCGATTTTCAGCTCACTCGAAGTGATCCCCTTCTTCGGCATGATGGCCTTTGCCTTTGTCATGGTCTGGAAGGGGCGGCGCGATCACCCCAACAAGGCAGCGCTCTTGTGGTCCCTGGGCTGCGCCACGCTGGCCTTCTTTGGGGCGGGGGTCTGGGGCTTTCTGCACACGCTGCACGGGGTCAACTACTATACCCACGGCACGCAGATCACCGCGGCCCATGGCCACCTCGCCTTTTACGGGGCTTATGTCTGCCTCAATATCGCGATCTTCACCTATGCTCTGCCGATCCTGCGGAACCGCGACCCCTACAATCAGGTGCTCAACATGGCCGCCTTCTGGCTGATGTCGGGCGGCATGGTGTTCATGACCTTCACGCTGACCTTCGCGGGCACGGTGCAGACCCATCTGCAACGGGTGATGGGCGAGTATTACATGGATGTGCAGGACCAGATCGCCATCTTCTACTGGATGCGCTTCGGCGCGGGCGTGGTGGTGTTCCTTGGCGTGCTGCTGCTGATCTATGCCCTTGCCATGCCCCGGCGCGAGGTGATCTCGGCCAGCGCATCGGTCGCGGCGGAGTGAGCACCATGGACGGACATATCACCCTGCAAAACGAGGGGGCGGCAACCGCCCCCTTCTACCTCCCCCAAGGCGACGAATGCGCGCTGTTCGAGGCCGCCAGCCACAATGACCTGCCGGTGCTGCTCAAGGGGCCGACGGGCTGTGGCAAGACCCGTTTCGTGGCGCATATGGCCGCCACGCTCGGTCGCCCGCTCTATACGGTCGCCTGTCACGATGACCTCTCGGCGGCGGATCTCATTGGCCGTTACCTGCTCAAGGGCGGCGAAACCGTCTGGGTCGATGGCCCGCTCACCCGCGCCGTGCGCGAAGGGGCGATCTGTTATCTCGACGAGGTGGTCGAGGCGCGCAAGGATGTGACCGTGGTGCTGCATCCGCTGACCGATGACCGCCGCATCCTGCCCATTGACCGCACCGGCGAGGAACTGGAGGCCGCCCCCGGTTTCATGCTCGTGGCGTCCTACAATCCCGGTTATCAGAACATCCTGAAAACGCTGAAACCCTCCACCCGGCAACGCTTTGTCGCGATGGAATTCGACTTTCCCGCCCCCGATCTGGAAACCCGGATCGTGGCGCAGGAATCCGGTCTGGACGAGAGCCGCGCGCGCGCGCTCATACGCCTTGCCGGTAAACTCCGCGCCCTCAAGGGTCAGGATCTGGAAGAGGGGGTCTCGACCCGCCTCGTCATCTATGCCGCGACCCTCATCGCCACGGGGATGCCGATCGAGCGCGCCATCGAGGCCGCGATGATCCAGCCCCTGACCGATGACGCGGACATCAAACGCGGGCTCCTCGATCTTGTCACGGCTGTCTTTGGGTGAGGCATGGCCATGACACGGATTGAAATCGAGCCATGGGAACCCGAAGAAACCGTCGGGAAACTGTGGCACGCTTTTGCCAGCCGCCTCGATGCACCCCTCGTGCATCACGGAGCCGCGGTTGACCTTTCCGAGGTCAGCGGGCGGCTGGCCGTCTTTTTCCGGGGCTTGGGTGGCGGGCATGCGGTGGAAATCCGCGCCACGCCGCCCGAGGTCTCGCAGCACCGCTTGCGGCTGCTGCGCCGCTTGGGCACCGAGGCCGAGATCACGCCGCGCGCCAGCTTTGACGGCGAGGTGCTGCGCCTTCCCGAAACCTTGGCGCTCTTTCCGTCGCGCGCGGCCAATGGCGCGCTCTACCTCTGGCTCACGGCGGCGGTGGCCCATGCACCTGCCCAAGCGATCGACCCCGATCCGCTGCGCGCTGATCTGCTCGGCCTGCGCACCGCCCTGCACATGACCAAGGCCACGCTCACAGCCGCACCCGGTCTCTGCGAGCTTTACGCAGGCCTGGCCCATGTCACGCTACAGTCGCGGCCTCAGCACAGCCTCCCACAGGAGGAGGCCGCGATCGAGGCCGTGATCCGTCACATGCTGGATGATCCCGCGCCGCTCAGCCCCCGCGCCCAGACGCTCCTCGGCATCGTGCAATCGAATGATCTGCCCTGCCTTTCCGCCCCGCGCGGCTATCGCCCGTTCCGCCCGGTCCCGCTCTGGCCCGACCTGCGCGCGCTGGTCCTCTCCGCCCGCGACGAGGTCGAAAGCCGCGATACCGATGGGCCCCCCGAGGAAGGCAGCAACAAGACCCACCGTGCCCGCCGCCGCAAGGCCGATCAGGCGGAACGTCGCGACAGCCTCATCTTGCATAAGTTCGAGGCCATTCTCAGCTGGGCCGAATTTCTCAATCTCAACCGCCGGGTTGACGACGACGATCCCGACAGCGCCAAGAAGGCCGCCGACGACCAAGAGGAAATCGGCCTAGGCCAGATTTCCAAGGCCCCCGCCACCCGCCTCAAGCTGCATCTCGATCTGGCCCCCGAGGATGTGGACCGCGAACGCCTCTCGGGCATCACCCTCTATCCCGAATGGGACACCCGCACCGGGGCCTATCTGCCCGATCATGTGCGTGTCCTGGACAGCGTGGCGCAGCCGGGCACGGCGCAGCCGACCTTTCGCATCGATCCGCAGGCCCGTCGCCGCATCCACCGTGTGCGTCAGCAATTCGAGGCGCTGCGACCGGGGCGTGTCTCGATCCCCGGACAGCTTGACGGCGACGAGTTGGACATCGAGGCCGCCGTGCGCGCCCGGATCGACATTCTCGCCAATGGCACCGGGACCAATCGCATCTGGCGGCAAACCCGCCCGCAGGCCCGCGATCTGGCCGTGTCCATCCTGCTGGATGTCAGCCGCTCGACCGAGAGCGCGGTAGGCGACCGCGCCGTGATCGACATCGAACGCGAGGCCTTGGCCGCTCTCGCCTGGGGGCTGGACGCCTGCGGCGATACCTTCGCCATCAATGCCTTTTCGTCGCTCAAACGCGACCGCGTCTATATCCAGACCTGCAAAGGCTTTGACGATCCGATGGGACCGCTGGTCGAGGACCGCATCGGCGGGTTGCGCCCCGGCTTTTACACCCGTCTGGGGGCGGCGGTGCGCCACGCCTCTCGGGGGCTGGCGGCACAGGGCGGCAAACGCCGCCTGCTTCTGGTGATAACAGACGGTAAACCCAACGATCTCGATCATTACGAAGGCCGCCACGGCATCGAGGATACCGCCATGGCGGTGCGCGAGGCGCGCCGTGCCGGGCAATCGGTCTTTGGCATCACTGTCGACAAGCAGGCTAAGGCGTGGTTCGCGCGGATGTTCGGGCAGGGGAGTTTTCACGTCATCGCCCATCCCGGACGCCTGACCGAGGCGCTACCGATGATCTACCGCGAACTGGTCGGCGCATGAGTGAGACAAGCGTTTTTGACGACCTGCCGGGGGATCTGATGATCTGGGTTCTGATTGTCAGCGAGTTGCTGGTGTTCGGCGCTGGGCTGGCAACCTTTCTGGCCGTGCGCCTCACCGATCCCGAGGGGTTTGCTCTGGCACAGGACATGCTGCACCGCACCGGGGCGGGGCTCAACACCGTGGTTCTGGTAACAAGCGGTGCCTTGGCGGCCCTCGCCCTGCATCTGCGCAAAGCGGCCCGGCGCGGGCCCGCGCGACTGGCGCTGGTCGGAGCGGCGGGCTTGGGCGTGGTCTTTCTGACCATCAAGGGAGCGGAATACGCGGCCAAGGCGAGCGCCGGCATCGGCTGGGACACGCACCCGTTCTTTACCTTTTATTACCTTCTCACCGGCTTTCACGCGGCGCATGTTCTGGCGGGCGTCGTTGTCCTCCTGCTCGTCGCATGGCAGGACACCCCCCGCAATATCGAGGCCGGTGCCGCCTTCTGGCACATGGTCGATCTGGTCTGGGTGCTGCTCTTTCCGGTTCTTTACCTTCTCCGGTGATGGCGATGCTCCGCGATCCTCTCTTGCGCGCGTGGGGCTGGCTGATCGGCCTCAGCCTTTGCTCAACCGGGGTCTCGCTCTGGCATTGGCCCGCCACCCTGACCCCGCTTGCCGGGGCACTCATCCTGACCTTGGGCTGGCTCAAGGCGCGGGTCATCCTCGGGCGCTATCTCGGTCTTGAGGCGGCCCCATTCTGGCGGCGCGGATTCGACATCGCCCTCGCGCTTTTCTGCCTGCTCTTGCTTGGGCTCTATCTGGTCTCAGGACTGCTCTGAAAACCTAACAAAATCGCCTGTAGGTTTGTAAGGTTTGTAAGGTTCAAACTTGGAAATGAACCGCCAAGGCCTCGGGCAGATCGAACTCTTCCAACACCCGCGCGCGCCCGTCCTCCGACATTTTCAGCGCCGTCTTGGTGACGATCCGATCCAGCTTTGCAGGGTCTTGCGACGGGGCAAAAGGCGCGAAATACCACTTGAGAAAGGTGAAACAGATCACATCCTCCAACGCTTGCACCTCCGGGTCGCGTTTGATCCCCTCTTTGCGGATCATTTTCTGAGCGCGATCAACGTCTTGGCTGTCATAACCGGCGTCTTGCATGATCTCGCCCACGCGGGTTGCGTGATGCTTGGCAAGGGTCGTGCGCCACGTCAGATAGCCTGCGCGCCCTTCTGGAAAGTCCTGTCTTTTCAATACCCAACGCTCGATATGCTGGCCCCGCGCGGCAATTTGCAAGGCCTCTGACGCGTTCGGGAACAGCCGGTCACACTCCGCGCTCATTCGCTGCCCATAGAGCCACGCCGCCGGCTCTCCTTCGCGCAAATCCGGGTCATGCCGGTTGGCTGCATCAATCGCGGCAAAGGCAATTTCTATTTTTTTCACAATGCCTTACCCCATGCCTCTGCCGGATCTTGCTCGGCGTAATCGCGCAGGGCCTCGATGTCGTTGATCCGCGCATGTTCGCGCGTGATCGCCACGCCCACGGTTTTCAACTTTGCAAAGGCCCGGCTCAAACTCTCGGGTTTCATCCCAAGACGGCCCGCGATCAGGGCCTTGTCATAGGGCAGGGTGACAACACAGGCACCATCCTCACACGTGCTTAATTTAACAAGGAAATCTGCCACTCTTTGCGCACCGGTCTGCGCCTTGATCTGTTCGACTTGCGCCACCAAATCATGCAGGTGCTGAAAGGTCGAAGCAATCACCGAGATTGCGATCTCAGGCTCATGCTGCAGCATGGAAACAAAGCTGCGCGCAGAAATTTGCAATAGAATACAATCTGTTACAGCCTCGGCGGATACCGGATAGGGCCGCGCGCGAAAGGCGACCGCTTCGCCAAAACTATGGCCACGGGCAAACACATTGACCACCGCCTCATTGCCATTCGGGGCCACCCGATAGAGCTTGACCCATCCCTCAAGCACCACGTGAATGACCTGTGCCGCCTCGCCTTGCAGAAAAACGGTCTCGCCCCGCGCGAAACTGCGCAACGAGGAATCTGCCAAAAGCTTGTCCACAACCGGCTCTGGCATAGACCGCAAGAGTATGGATTCTCTTGCAATATCAAAACTTTCGGCGCGCTTCATGGTTTACCCTGACCTGTTGGCTCGTGGATTGATTGGTCCATTGCACGCCCCCAAATCTCAGGCTTCAGAGGGACGGATTCGGCAGCCTTGAAACCATAGTGCTGGATAAATACTCACTTCTCCAACCGTATCAGGGGCTAAATTGAGGCGTCAAGCGGCGTGAATCGTCAAAATACCGCGCTGTATGTGGGCGTGGTGCGAAACGTCAGAGGTCGACTGCATCTGTTTGGTCAGAGCTTTGGAAATCCCGGGGCCGGGATTGCCTTTCTCTGCGGACTGGCCTTTAGTCCCCTGCAATCGCCGCATGGCGACTGGGTTCATGGAATGGATGAGAGGGAGCAGGACATGGCGCGAACGGTCATTATCGAAAAAGCGGGCGGGGCTGAGGAGTTGAAGCTGGTCGATATCCCGGTGGGAGAGCCGGGACCGGGTGAAATCCGCATTCGCCACATGGCCTGTGGGTTGAATTTTATTGATGTTTATCAACGCACTGGCCTCTATCCGCTCGCCTATCCACATGCCTTGGGAATGGAGGCGGCAGGGATTGTCGAGGCGGTGGGTGAGGGCGTTACCCATCTCAAACCCGGCGACCGCGCCGCCTATGCCGCAACCCCGCCGGGCGCCTATGCCGAGGCGCGGGTTATGCCCGCGTCGCAGGTTTGTCCGCTGCCCGATGGCATTTCGTTTGAAGATGCAGCCTCGATCATGTTGCAGGGGATGACGGTGGAGTATCTCTTTCACCGGGTCTGGCCACTCGAGGCGGGACAGACGGTGCTGTTCCATGCCGCCGCCGGTGGTGTCGGGCTCTTGGCCTGCCAATGGGCACGTTCGGAAGGCATCCGCTTGATAGGGACCGCTGGCACGGACGAGAAATGCCGCCTTGCGATGGAGAATGGCGCGTCGGCCTGCATCAATTACCGCGATGCTGATTTTGTTGCTGAAGTCAAAGCGTTGACCGAAGGCAAGGGCGTGGATGTGGTGATGGATGGGGTGGGCAAGGACACGTTCGATCGCTCGCTCGATTGCCTCAAGCCATTGGGCATGATGATGTCCTTCGGCAATGCCTCTGGCCCGGTTGAGCCGGTGAGCCTGCTCACGCTGGCGGCCAAGGGATCGCTCAAGTTGACGCGCACGACGCTCTTCACCTTTCTTGCCGATCATGCCCGCTGTCAGGACATGGCGCGGCATCTCTTCGACAAGGTCGAGAGTGGCGCGGTCAAGGTCAATATCGGCCAGCGGTTCCCGCTTGATCAGGTCGCAGAGGCGCATCGTGCGTTGGAGGGGCGGCAGACCACAGGTTCGACCATCCTGACCCTCTGATCCTCGATAAGCCCCTCGCCTAGCCGTGATCTGCGCATGGCTTGACGCATGCGCGGCAGAGGCCTAGCGTCTGGCCGCAACAACAACGGCCCGGAAACCGGGCGATACTCAGGGAGTGTAACATGAGAAAGCTGTTGGGAACTGTCCTGACCAGCGCAGCCTTTGCGCTGGTTGGTACCGCGGGGTCTGCCGAGACCTTGCGTATTTTGACCTGGGGCGGCTATGCGCCCGAGTCGGTGGTCGCGGCCTTCAAGGCCGAGACAGGCATCGACGTGGAAGTGACCCTGTCCAACAACGAGGACATGATTTCCAAACTGCGCGCGACCGGCGGCGCAGGTTTTGACCTGGCACAGCCGAGCCAGGACCGTATCCTTGGCCCGCAACAGGAATTCGGCATCTACAAGCCGCTCGACCTCAGCCAAATCGACAAAGAGCAATTCATCGGTGATCTCTATGATGCCTCGGTGGCCGCAACCACGGTGGATGGCGCGGCCTATGGCGTGGCGCATATCTGGGGCGTGTCGGGCTTTGCCGTGGATCGCTCTGTCGCGGGCGATATCAAGACCTATGCCGATCTCTGCTCGGCGGACTATGCAGGCAAGATTTCAATGCGGACCAAGCGGATTGCCCTTCTCGGCTTTGCCTTTGCTGCTGGCGAGGATCCGTTCGCGGCCTATTCCGATCCCGCGAAATACGAGGAAATCATCACCGCTGCCGCCGACGCGATGGGCGAATGCAAGGCCAATGTGAAGGCCTATTGGAGCGGTGCCGACGATTTGTTGGCGATGATGCGCTCGGGCGAGGTTGTGGCGGCAGAGGCGTGGGATGCCACCGGGTTCAAGCTGAATGCCGAGGATTCCAAGTGGAATTTCGTCGCGCCCTCGACAGGCGCCTTGGGCTGGATCGACACTTTCGCCCTTCCCGCAAAGGGCGAGAATGATGCGGCGGCCTATCAGTGGATCAACTTTGTGATGCGCCCTGACATTGCGGCGCAGATTGTCAATCAGGCTGGGTCGTTCTCTGCCTCCAAAGGCTCTGACGAGATGGTCGATCCGGCGTTGCGCGCCGCCTATCAAGAGGCGTTCCCGCCCGAGGTGATTGCCAACATCAAATGGTTCCCGCCGATTCCGGCCGGTCTCGAGGATATCGAGGGCCGTCTGCTCGATCAGATCGTGGCGCAATAACCAATAGGTGACGCGGCGGGTTAACCGCCGCGTCGACCCCGAAAGGTCAATAGACGTGGACAGCTTAGCCGCCGATCTCGAATGCCGTAACCTGATCAAGCGGTTCGGCGCCTTTACTGCTGTGGACGATGTTTCCTTTGCAATTCCAAAGGGATCCTTTTTCTCCATCCTCGGCCCGTCCGGCTGTGGCAAGACCACCTTGCTGAGGATGATGGCCGGATTTGCGCGGCCCGATGCGGGTGATATCCTGATCAAGGGCGCTTCGGTCCTGGATACCCCTCCCAATCGGCGGCCCGTGAACCTTGTGTTTCAGCATCTGGCGCTCTTTCCGATGATGACCGTGGCCGAGAACATCGCCTATGGCCTGCGCCGTCGCGGCACGCGACGCGCCGAGATTGCTCGCGCTGTCGCGGGTGTGCTGGAACGGGTGGGTCTTGCGGATGCCGGACCCAAGCGGATCGACCAGCTCTCGGGTGGACAAAAGCAGCGGATCGCGATTGCGCGGGCGATGGTACTGGACCCGGCGGTTTTGCTGTTGGATGAGCCGTTGGGCGCGCTTGATCTCAAGCTGCGCGAACACATGAAGATCGAACTCAAGCAGTTGCAGCACGAGTTTGGCACGACCTTCGTCTATATTACCCATGACCAATCCGAGGCGATGATGATGTCGGACCGGGTGGCGGTGATGAACGCCGGGCGCTTCGAACAGGTAGGCACGCCAGAGGAGTTGTATTTCCGTCCTCAGACCGCCTTTGTCGCTGGGTTTGTCGGCGATGCCAACCGTCTGCGTGCCAAGGTGATTGCGGCGGATGGCACGGGGTGCAAGCTGGCCACCGATCAGGGTCTGACCCTGACCGCTGCCAACCCCCGGTCGGGCGCGGCCGAGTTGGGCGGCCTGTTCGACATCTTCATTCGTCCCGAATCCATCGCGGTGGGCGTAGCTGCGCAGGACAGCACCAATCGGCTGGAGGCGGTGATCGAGGACGTGCTGTTTAACGGCGCGCAGAGCCGGATTTTGGCGCGCCTGCCCGGGGGCGACGTGATCGAGGCACTCTTGCCGCAATCGGGAGAGGCCGAACCGTTGCGGCGCGGGGCCACTGTCGCGCTCGGGCTTGGCCCGGCGGCGGTCGTGTCCTTTGCGGCGGCGGGGGCGTGATGCGCGAGGGCAAGCTGGTCTTTTGGTTGCTCTTCGCGCCCTTTGCGGCGTGGATCGCGCTCTTGATCGTGATTCCGCATATCGACATGCTGATCCTGTCGCTGCGGGAAAAGGTGGCCCCGCGTGTCTATGAAACCGGCTTTCGCAACTATGCGGATTTCGCGGCAACATGGGTCTATCCTTGGACGCTGCTCCGCACGGTGGTCTTTTCGATCATCGCCACGGTTTTGACATTCCTCATCGGCTTTCCCGTAGCCTATTACATCGCCAAGATCGCGCAGGGCCGCACCAAGGCGGCGCTCTTCATGCTGTGCCTTTTGCCGTTCTGGGTGTCCGAGATCGTGCGCGTGTTTGGCTGGATGCTGCTCTTGCGGGAGACCGGACTGATTTCCAACGCCTTGCAGGGGTTGGGTCTGACCTCCGGGCCCGTCGAGTTGCTCTATAATGACGCGGCCATTCTGATTGGCCTCGTCTATACCTCGATGCTCTTCATGATCGTGCCGCTGATTTCCACCATCGACGGGATGGATGATGCGCTGGTCGAGGCGGGCTATGATCTGGGCGGCAATGGTTGGACTGTGATGACACGGATCGTCATCCCCTATGCCATGCCCGGGATCATCGCAGGCTCTATCGTGGTGTTCATGCTGGCGCTGGGCAATTACCTCACGCCGACCCTCTTGGGGGGCAAGAGCGGACAGTGGTTCACCGCGCAGATCTATTCGCAGTTCATCACCCGCTTCAATTGGGAGTTGGGATCGGCTTTTGGCTTTATCCTTCTGGCCACGTCGAGCGCGCTTGTCTGGCTCTTGCTGCGCCTTTCGGGCCAGTCGCTTTCGAATACGCTGGGGCGCTAGGATGCTGGCCTCTCTCCCTCGTTCGCCACTCTTGCGCTTTGCTTACGCGGCCTATGTTGCGCTTTTCTTTGTCTATATGGCGCTGCCCTTGGCGGTGGTGGCGGTCTTTGCCTTCAACGACAGCCAGTTTCCCGGCCTGCCATGGGAAGGTTTCACGCTGGATTGGTTCATCGGGGCAGAGCAACCCCGCCTGGGTCTGATCAACGACCGGAGGATCGTCGCGGGGTTTTTCAACTCGGCCTTTGTTGCGTTTTGGGTCACGGCCCTGTCGCTGACCGTTGCAACCACGACTGCCTTTCTCTTTGATCGCCATGATTTCCGGTTCAAGGAGTTCGCCTATATCATGATGCTGGCACCGTTGGTCATTCCGGGGGTGATCCTTGGTATCTCAATCCTCGTGTTTTCGTCCACGCTGGCAGAGGCGGTGAATTCTCTTACGGGATACGAGATTTCTGCCCTGCGACCGGGGCTCTTTCTGGTGATTCTCGGGCAGTTTTCCTTCATCACCACTATTGCGACCCTTGTCATCGCCGCGCGTCTGCGCCGCTTTGACCGCACGCTGGAAGAGGCGGCGCTCAACCTCGGAGCAACGCCGGCGGTGGTCTTTATGACCATTACCCTGCCATGGCTGCGGCCTGCGCTCTTTGGTGCGGGGATCGTTGCCTTTTTGATTTCCTTCGAGAATTTCAATACCACGCTAATCCTCAATGGGTCGAATGCACCGCTGACGGTGACAATGTTCGACCGCATGCGCGAAGGCTCGACCCCGGTGCTCAACGCTGTGTCGGTGACGCTTATGGTGGGATCGGGCCTGTTGGGCCTGTTGGGTATTCTCGTCCAAGGGCGCGGGCAAAAGTCCTAATAGCCCGATGCCGCGGTGCGGCATTGTTTTCTGCAACCGCAAATAAAATGGGCGGTGCGCCTGAGAACTGCCCAAAAAGCGGCAATCTTGGCCCTTGATGCGTCGTGGTGCGTGCTCTGGCTAGAGCAAATTGCGCCAGTTCTGTTTGCTGCCACCTGTCTGAAACGGCTCAGACCCCACACAGAGAGGCCTTGGTCCCGCGAGACCGCGCCCCGCTGTGGAGAGGTTAAAACAATATGCTGCGGCGCAAAATGACGGTGGGGGATCCGAAATTGAACAACGCCACGACGCGCGCAGCCCGGACATGGGAGTTCCGAACGAAATGACGAAAAGAACATTTATGGCGAGCCTCGTTGCAACCACCGTTCTGGCAACGGCTCCGGCGCTGGCTCAGGATTGCCCCGTCAAGGTGGGCGTGCTGCATTCGCTCTCGGGAACGATGGCAATCTCGGAAACCACGCTCAAGGACACGGTCCTGATGCTGGTCGAACAACAAAACGCCAAGGGCGGGCTGCTGGGTTGCCCGATCGAGGCGGTCGTGGTCGATCCGGCCTCGGACTGGCCGCTCTTTGCGGAAAAGGCGCGCGAATTGCTGACCGTGAACGAGGTCGATGTGATTTTCGGCTCCTGGACCAGCGTCAGCCGCAAATCCGCCCTGCCGGTGCTCGAGGAACTGAACGGCCTCATGTTCTATCCGGTGCAGTACGAGGGCGAAGAATCCTCGCGCAACGTGTTCTACACCGGCGCTGCACCCAATCAACAGGCGATCCCGGCAGTGGATTACTTCCTCGAAGAACTGGGCGTCGAGAGCTTTGCGCTGTTGGGCACGGACTATGTCTATCCCCGCACCACCAACAACATCCTTGACGCCTATCTGAAATCCAAGGGCGTCGCGGCCGAGGACATCTTTGTCAACTACACCCCGTTTGGCCATTCCGACTGGGCGACCATTGTCGCGGATGTGGTCGCTTTGGGCGCTGGCGGTAAAAAGGTCGGTGTGATTTCGACCATCAATGGCGATGCAAACATCGGCTTTTACAAGGAACTGGCCGCCGCCGGTGTCAGCGCCGATGACATTCCCGTTGTCGCCTTTTCGGTCGGCGAAGAAGAGCTGTCAGGGCTTGATACAACCGAACTCGTGGGGCACCTTGCGGCGTGGAACTATTTCCAGTCCGCCGATACCGAGATCAACGCCGCATTCGTCAAGGCATGGAAGGCTTATGCCGGTGAAAACCGCGTGACCAACGACCCGATGGAGGCACATTACATCGGCTTCAACATGTGGGTGAATGCGGTCACGCAGGCGGGCACAACCGACGTGGATGCCGTGCGCGAGGCGATGTGGGGGCAGAAATTCCCCAACCTCACCGGTGGCACGGCTGTCATGCTGCCGAACCACCACCTGACCAAGCCGGTGCTGATTGGCGAGATTCGGGCCGATGGGCAGTTCGACATCATCAGCCAGACCGAGGAAGTGCCGGGTGACGCCTGGACCGATTATCTGCCCGAGAGCGCGCCGCTCACGAGCGATTGGAAGGATCTGGGCTGCGGTATGTACAATACCGAAACCAAGACCTGCGTGCAGATGACGTCGAACTACTGACGCGGACCGGGCGCGCGGTGGTGATGCCGCCGCGCGCCTCTCCTCCCGAGCAAGGCCTTCATCCAGATGCGTTCGATTCCCTCCCTCGCCCGGCTTGCGGCGACAGTGCTTGCCCTTGGCATCTTGTCCGTGTTGCGGCCCGTCGTGGCACTGGCGCAGGACGGGTTGCAACCGATCTTGCAAGAGTATCAGGCCGAGATCGCCAAACCGTCGCGCAGCACCGTTGAGAAGGTATTGAGCGGGTTGATGGCCGCCGACCGCCCCGGCACCGCCGAATTCCTGCTGCGCTGGCAGGATCGTGGGGTTTATGCGCGACCCACCGATGGTCTGTTTTTCTACGCCGAAGAGATCGGCGATGCGCTGCGATTGATCGACATCGACAGCGGCGCGGCCGTGGCCGAGGTCAGCAGCCGCGAGGTGAGCCAGATACGACCTAATTCTGGGGTGCGGGCAGTGATCGCTGCGGCCCTGGTGCCTTTCGAATTGAACGCGCCCGATCCAGCGCGGAGGGAGGCCGCGCTGGATGCAATCGCCCGTAGCGGTGATGCCAGCCAGATCGACCCGCTCAGCCAGTCCATCGAGACCGAGACCGATCCCGCGCTGAAACAGCGCAAGGAACGGCTCTTGACCCTCTTGACTGCGCAGTTTGCATCGGCGTTGCCCTATCGCCTTGCGGCAATAGAGGGCTTGGCGGGGGATACCAGCATCGAGGCGCGCAGCGTGCTCAATCAGTTGACGGCGCGGGTGCCGGGAGTGGGCACCGCGCTGCCAACCGGAGCCAACATTGCGAACGTGCTCGAGGTTGGCACAGATATTTCCGAGGTCGAGGCCTATGACAGGCTGGTATCTGCCAATCTTGCACCGCCACGTCAGAGTGCCACGGATCGCCGTGATGTGCTGGCACAGCATATCGTCGATGGTGCGGTGGGCGGCGTGCCCCTGCATCTGCTCAATACGGATGCCGCCCGCGCCCGTGCCTATGAGGCGCTGGAGGCCGCAGGCACCGTGCCCCCACGCGCCGCCGAGGATGAGGTGGCGCGCGCGGTGGCCGCGCATGTGTTCTACGAGGTTTATACCGAGCCTAACCCCGAGGTGACGGCCGCCGCCGAGGATGCGCTGTCCGCCACATCGCACACGCTTGGGCTTTATCAGACGCTCGATCTGGTGCTGGATGGGCTGTCGCTCGCGTCGATTTTTTTCCTCGCGGCCATCGGCCTTGCCATTACCTTTGGCGTCATGGGCGTCATCAACATGGCGCATGGCGAGTTCATCATGATGGGGGCCTACACCGGCTATGTGGTGCAGCTCTTCGTTCCCGATTACACCGTCAGCCTGATTATCGCTCTGCCGCTGGCCTTTGTCGTGACCTTTGGTGCAGGCGTGGCGATGGAGCGGCTCGTGATCCGGCATCTCTATACCCGGCCTCTGGAAACGCTGCTGGCCACATTTGGCATCTCGATTGCCTTGCAGCAATTGGCCAAGAACATCTTTGGCACGCAAGCGCGTCCTCTGACCGCGCCCGATTGGTTGAGCGGTGCGCTAACGCTGAATGACATCGTGAGCATCAGCAATATTCGCGTGGCGATCTTCGTCCTCGCGCTCATCTTTCTGGCACTGCTGCTCTTCATCCTCAAGCGCACAAGGCTGGGGCTTGAGGTGCGGGCGGTCACGCAGAATCCCGGTATGGCGGCCAGCATGGGCATCGACCCGGACCGCATCAACATGCTCACCTTCGGTCTTGGGTCCGGCATCGCGGGGATCGCAGGCGTGGCGATCGGCCTCTACGCACAGGTCACCTCCGAGATGGGGGCGAATTACATCGTCCAGAGTTTCATGACCGTTGTCGTGGGCGGTGTCGGCAATGTCTGGGGCACACTGGCGGGGGCCTCGCTGATCGGCTTTCTGCAAAAGGGGATCGAGTGGTTCAACCCCTCGAACACGCTGGCAGCGCAGACCTATATGATCCTCTTCATCATCCTTTTCATCCAATTCCGGCCCAAGGGCATCGTCGCCCTCAAGGGTCGCGCGGCGGGAGACTGAGCCATGAGCACACCCGAGATTGCCCCACGCAGGCGGTTTCTGGCGGAAAACCCGTCGGTCCTGTGGTTCCTAGGCTGTCTCGCGCTCTTTACATTGGGCGTGACAGTGTTGTCCGAGGGGTTCGGTCTAGCCCTGATTTCCACGTCAATGGTCAAGATCCTCGGCATGACGCTCTGCCTCTGTCTCATCGCCGTGGCGATGGATGTGGTCTGGGGCTATTGCGGCATCCTCAGTCTCGGACATTTCGCATTTTTCGGACTTGGCGGCTATGCCATCGGCATGTGGCTGATGTACGCGCGCACCCAAGGGATCGTGGTGGAGTCCCTCTCGGCGACGCCCATTCCACCGACTGATATCGAGATCGAGAAAGCCATCGCCAGCCAGATTTTCGGCGTGGTGGGCAGTAACGAGCTGCCCTGGCTCTGGGGGTTTGCCCATAGTCTTACGCTGCAGCTGATGATGGTGGTTCTGGTGCCGGGCCTCTTGGCGCTGGTCTTTGGCTGGCTGGCGTTCCGCAGCCGTGTCACGGGTGTCTACCTGTCCATTCTCACGCAGGCGATGACGCTGGCGCTGTCGCTCTATCTCTTTCAGAACGACACCGGGTTGCGCGGCAACAACGGCCTCTCTGGATTGCAGAACATCCCCGGCCTTGACCATGTGCCCCAATCCGCCTTGTCGTTGTGGTTCTTCTGGGCCTCTGCCCTTGCACTCGGGCTGGGCTATCTGGTGTTTGCCTGGCTTGTCTCGGGCAAGTTCGGCTCGGTCATCCGCGCCATTCGCGACAATGAAGCGCGGGTGCGGTTTCTGGGCTATGACGTCGAGAGCTACAAGCTGATGATCTTTACCCTGACCGCTGTTGTTTCAGCCATTGCGGGTGCGCTCTATTACCCGCAGGCGGGCATAATTAACCCGGCAGAGATTGCGCCGATTGCCTCGATCTACCTTGCGGTCTGGGTGGCCATCGGCGGGCGCGGGCGGCTCTATGGGGCTGTGATCGGGGCGGCTGTGGTCAGCCTTGCGTCAAGCTGGTTCACGGGTGGCGGCGCGCCTAATATCAACCTCGGGTTCTACACGATCAATTGGACCGATTGGTGGCTGGTGCTCTTGGGTCTCGGCTTTGTCGCGGTCACGCTGTTTTTCCCGCGTGGCATCGGGGGGCTTTTTGACATGATCGTGAGAAAACCATGACCACGCTTCTCGAAGTCTCGGGCGTCTCTGTTACCTTCGATGGGTTCCGCGCGATCAACAACCTGTCCATTCAAGTGGCAGAGCCAGAGTTGCGCGCTGTGATCGGGCCGAACGGGGCGGGCAAGACGACCTTTATGGATATCGTCACCGGCAAGACGCGGCCTGATGAGGGCCGGGTGATCTGGGGCGAAAAGAACGTCTCGCTCCTGGGGTTGAGCGAGAGCCAGATTGCACGCGCAGGCATTGGCCGCAAGTTTCAGAAACCGACGGTCTTTGAGGCGCAGACCGTGCGCGAGAACCTAGCGATGGCGCTCAAGGCCAGGCGCGGGCCATTCGATGTGCTGCTCTATCGCCGTTCCAAGACCGCAACCGCCCGGATTGCCGAACTGGCCGAGGAAATCGGCCTCTCCGATGCGCTGGCGCGCCGCGCCGGAGAGTTGAGCCATGGGCAAAAACAATGGCTGGAAATTGGCATGCTCTTGGCGCAGGACCCGCGCCTGCTGCTGGTCGACGAACCCGCCGCCGGGATGACCCCGGCCGAGCGCGAACATACCACAGACATTCTTAAACGGGCGGCGGAAACTCGCGCCGTGGTGGTGATCGAGCATGACATGGAGTTCATCCGCCGCCTTGGTTGCAAGGTGACTGTGCTGCACGAAGGCTCGGTTCTGGCCGAAGGCAGTCTGGATCACGTGACCCAAAACCAACAGGTGATTGATGTCTATCTGGGGAGATGAGCGATGCTGAGCGTCGAGAACCTCACGCTGCATTATGGCGCGTCGCAAATCCTGCATGGAGTCAGCCTGACCGCGCGTCCCGGTGCGGTGACGGCGGTCATGGGTACCAACGGGGTGGGCAAGACCAGCCTCCTCAAGGCGATCGCCGGGCGGCATCCCTACTCGGGGGGTAAGATTTCCCTGGATGGGGTTGCGTTGGACCATCTCAGCGCGGCGCAGGCGGCGCGGGCGGGCATCGGCTATGTGCCGCAGGGGCGCGAGGTGTTTCCGCTCCTGACCGTGACCGAGAATCTCGAAACCGGCTTTGCCTGTCTGCCAAAGTCAGAGCATCGGATTCCGCCACGGATTTATGATCTCTTTCCGGTGCTGGAACAGATGAAAGACCGGCGCGGCGGTGATCTGTCGGGCGGGCAGCAGCAGCAACTGGCCATTGCCCGCGCGCTGATTGCGCGGCCCCGGGTGCTGTTGCTTGACGAACCCACCGAGGGCATCCAGCCCAATATCATCAAGCAGATTGGCGAGGTGATCGGCCTTTTGCGCGACGAAGGGGAAATCGCCATCGTTCTGGTCGAGCAGTATTTCGATTTCGCCTATGGGTTGGCGGATGATCTGGTGGTCTTGAACCGTGGCGAGGTGCGGTTGTCCGAACCTGCGGCAACAGTCGAGCGCGCGCGGTTGTTGCGTGAGGTGTCTATTTAGTGGGCGGTATGCGTTAAAAATAGGCGTTGGCGGGCGGCGCGTGGGTTTCAGGCTGGATTGACGCGCGCGACCACTGGCGGGCCGTGACGCAACGAGTAGCCTCTGTGCTGTCGCAACCCGGAATCTGCCATGACCGCCTGTCCTGCCCCCTTGCATCAGCGTAGCCACGGCGCGGCCCATGTTGGCCTCTTGCCCGGCCCTGCGGGGACGCGGCTTGACCGGTTGCATCAGGAGGGATCGGCCAAGGCCTTTATCCATTCCGGCGCATCTGGCCCCGAGGTGGTCTTTCTCAATACCTCTGGCGGCTTGGCCGGGGGCGATACCTTGGCCTATTGCCTTGATCTGGCAGCGGGATGTCAGGCGACCGCCACCACGCAAACAGCCGAGCGCGCGTATTGCAGCACGTGCGGGCCTGCGCATGTCACTGTCCGGCATGTTGTCGGGGCTGGCGCGCATCTCGATTGGTTGCCGCAGGAAACCATCCTCTATGACAGCAGCGACCTGCATCGCGAGACTACTATCGATCTGGCCGAGGATGCCTCTTGCCTGATGCTCGAGGCCGTCGTTCTGGGCCGTGCGGCCATGGGCGAAACGCTGGAAAACGTCACCCTGCGCGATACCCGCCGGATCATGCGTGCGGGCCACCCTGTGCTGATAGAGCCGTTGCATCTGGTCGCTGAGGCGTTGACCGCAGGCCCTGCTGTTTTGTGCGGAGCGCGGGCATTTGCCACGCTTGCTCTGGTGGCGCCCGGGGCTGTGGATGCGGTCGGGCGCGCTCGGGCGGAGTTGACCGAAGAGGGCGTGACAGGCGGGGCCTCAGGCTTTGACGGCAAGTTGGTGATCCGCCTCATGGCGGGTGATGGGTGGCCACTCAAGCGCCAGATCATGCGCCTTTTGCGCGCTCTGCGCCCTAGCCCATTGCCCCGCGTTTGGCAGAATTAGGAGAGACACGCGATGAACCTCACGCCCCGCGAAAAGGACAAGCTATTGATTTCGCTGGCTGCGATGGTCGCTCGCGGCAGGCTTGCGCGCGGGGTCAAGCTCAACCACCCCGAGGCGGTGGCGCTGATCACCGACTTCGTGGTCGAGGGCGCGCGCGACGGGAGGACGGTCGCCGATCTTATGGAGGCGGGCGCGCATGTGATTACGTCTGATCAATGCATGGAGGGCATTCCGCAAATGATCCATGCCGTGCAGGTCGAAGCGACTTTTCCCGATGGCACGAAACTTGTCACCGTTCACAATCCCATTCGCTGAAAAGGATCTGATGATGCGCTATCCCGTTGCCTTTTTCCTGCTTACCCCCACGCTGGCGCTGGCCCATTCCGGCCCTCATCTGCATCCGCATGGGATTGACGCGCTGTGGGTGGCTGTCGTCGGTGTCATCGCGGCGGCAGGGGGCTATGTCCTGGCCAAGGTGCGGAAATGATCCCCGGCGAGGTGCTGTGCGCCGAGGGCGAGATCACCCTTAACGCGGGCGCGCCCGTGACGGTGCTGATGGTCGCCAATACCGGCGACAGGCCCGTTCAGGTGGGTAGCCATTATCACTTTGCCGAGGCCAATAGCGGGCTTTCGTTCGACCGAACTGCGGCCCGCGGGCAGCGCCTAGATATTCCCGCCGGCACCGCCGTGCGGTTCGAGCCGGGCCAAAGCCGCGAGGTGCGGCTCATCCCCTATGGCGGTACGCGGCAGGTGTTCGGCTTTAACCAACAGGTGATGGGAGATCTCTGAATGCCCCATGCGATCCCCCGCTCCGCCTATGCCGCCATGTATGGCCCCACCACCGGCGACCGGCTGCGCCTTGGCGATACCGACCTCATTATCGAGGTAGAGCGCGATCTGACCACCTATGGCGAAGAGGTGAAGTTCGGCGGCGGCAAGGTGATCCGCGACGGCATGGGGCAGAGCCAGACCTCGCGTGCGGGTGGGTCCATGGACACCGTCATCACCAATGCGCTGATCGTCGATCATCAGGGGATCACCAAGGCCGATGTCGGTCTGCGCGATGGTCTCATTGCCGCCATCGGCAAGGCGGGCAACCCCGACACGCAATCGGGCGTCGATATCGTCATCGGACCGGGAACCGAGATCATCGCCGGAGAGGGCCGCATTCTCACCCCCGGCGGGTTCGACGCGCATATCCACTTCATCTGTCCTCAGCAGATCGAGGATGCGCTGCATTCCGGTATCACCACAATGCTCGGCGGCGGCACCGGCCCCGCCCATGGCACGCTCGCCACCACTTGCACGCCGGGAGCTTGGCATATCGGGCGGATGCTCCAATCGCTCGACGCCTTTCCGATGAATTTCGGCCTCTCGTCCAAGGGCAACGCGAGCCAACCCGAAGCACTGGTCGAGATGGTCCGCGCGGGGGCCTGTGCTATGAAACTGCACGAGGATTGGGGCACCACGCCCGGCGCGATTGATTGCTGCCTGAGCGTCGCAGACGACATGGACGTGCAGGTGATGATCCACACCGACACGCTCAATGAAAGCGGCTTTGTGGAGAATACGCTTGCCGCCATCAAGGGCCGCACGATCCATGCCTTTCACACCGAGGGCGCGGGCGGCGGCCATGCGCCCGACATCATGAAGGTGGTGGGCTATGATCATATCCTGCCGTCGTCGACCAACCCCACCATGCCCTATACCGTCAACACGATCGAAGAACATCTCGACATGCTGATGGTCTGCCACCATCTCGACAAGGCGATCCCCGAGGATGTGGCCTTTGCCGAGAGCCGTATCCGCCGTGAAACCATCGCGGCCGAGGACATTCTGCACGACATGGGCGCGTTTTCTGTCATGGCCTCGGACAGCCAGGCCATGGGGCGCGTGGGCGAGGTGATCATCCGCACCTGGCAGACGGCCTCGAAGATGCGCAAACAGCGCGGCCGTTTGGCAGAAGAGACGGGCGACAACGACAATGTGCGGGTGAAACGCTATATCGCGAAATACACCATCAACCCCGCCATCGTCCACGGGATGAGCGCCCATATCGGAAGCGTCACGCCCGGCAAACGCGCCGATCTGGTGCTGTGGGACCCGGCGTTCTTTGGGGCCAAGCCGGAAATGGTGCTGATGGGCGGCTCTATCGTGCTGGCGCAGATGGGGGATCCCAATGCGTCCATTCCCACGCCGCAACCCGTCTATTCGCGGCCGATGTTCGGGGCCTATGGGCGTGCGGTCGAACGCTCTGCCGTGCTCTTTGTCAGCGCAGCGGCGCAGGCGGACGGGATTGGCGCCACGCTCGGGCTGGCCAAGGAAACCGTGGCCGTTGCCAATACCCGCACCATCACCAAGCGCGACATGATCCACAACAGCCTGACACCAGAGGTCGAGGTCCATCCCGAGACTTACGAAGTGCGCGCCAACGGTGAATTGCTCACCTGCGAGCCGGCCTCGGAGTTGCCCCTCGCACAGCGCTATTTCATGTTCTGAAGGCCAAACCATGACCGATCTGCCCGTAACCCGCCGCCTGCTGCATCACGCGCCCCACTGCATCGCAGATACCGTCGTGCTCGATTATGACGCGCGGCTGATGCGGCGCAAACGACTGGTGGGGCGCGGCGGCCTCGCGTTTCTGGTCGATCTGGCAGAGGTGACGAACCTGGACGATCACTGGGGCTTTGCGCTGGAGGATGGGCGCGCGGTGGGCGTCGAGGCGGCCCCCCGAGGACCTGATCGAGGTGCGCGGAGATCTGGCGCGGCTGGCCTGGCATATCGGCAACCGGCACACGCCCTGTCAGATCGGTGCGGATCATCTGACGATCCGGCGCGACCATGTGATCGAGGCGATGCTGGCGCATCTGGGGGCGGATCTGACCCCCGTCACCGGTCCGTTCCGCCCCGAAGGCGGGGCCTATGGCAAGGGGCGCACCATGGGGCATGATCATGGCGGGAATGATCACGGTCACACACATAGCCACGCCTGATGCTCACCCTTTCCCATCTCACCCTTGTGCACTGGCTCTCGCCCGCCTTTCCGACCGGGGCTTTTGCTTATTCCCACGGGCTAGAGGCCGAGATTGCATCGGGTGTGGTGCATGATGCCGCCAGTCTTGAGACTTGGCTCGGGAATATCCTGCGCTTTGGCGCGGGCTGGCAGGATGCGGTGCTGCTGGCGCAAGCGCTCGAGGGAGAGTGCGATGCGCTCGACGATCTTGCCCGTGCGCTGCAACCCTGCGCGGAACGCTTGCGGGAAAGTCTGGAACAGGGGGCCGCTCTGACGCGGTGCGTGGCAGGGATGACAGGCCATCATTTGCCCGCGCGCCTCTTGCCCGTATCGGTAGGAGCGGCGGCGGCCGAATTGGGATTGCCCAAAAGGGATGTGATCGCGCTCTATCTGCAGGGCTTTGCCGGCAACCTCGTGACCATCGGCATTCGGCATGTGCCTCTGGGTCAGACCGAGGGGCAGGCGGTTCTGGCGCGGCTTTTGCCCTCTATTCATACGCTGGCAGAGCATGCCGCTAGCGCCACACTGGACGACATCGGAACCTGCACGCTGGCGGGCGATCTGGCGGCGCTGCGCCACGAAACCATGGACGTAAGGATATTCCGCACATGACAGCCAAAAGCATGAACGGCCCGCTACGCGTGGGCATCGGCGGCCCGGTGGGCGCGGGCAAGACGACGCTGACCGAAATGCTGGCCCGCGCGTTGGCGCAGCACTGTTCCATGGCGGTGATCACGAATGACATCTACACCCGCGAGGATGCCGACTATCTCATGCGGGCGCAGGTGCTGCCCGCCGACCGCATACGGGGCGTGGAAACCGGCGGCTGCCCGCATACGGCGATCCGCGAGGATGCCTCGATCAATTTGGCGGCGGTGGATGACCTGTCGGCCGCCTTTCCTGATCTTGATCTGATCCTGATCGAGTCGGGCGGGGACAACCTTGCTGCCACGTTCAGCCCGGAACTGGCGGATATCACCCTCTATGTTATCGACACCGCCGCCGGTCAGGACATTCCGCGCAAGCGTGGACCGGGAGTGACGAAATCGGACCTTCTGGTGGTGAACAAGACGGATCTCGCCCCCTACGTGGGCGTTGATCTGGCGCGTCTGGAGGCCGATACCGCACATGCCCGTGCAGGCAAACCCTATGTGCTGGCGCAATTGCGCCTCGGCTTGGGCGTTGATGCCGTGGTCGATTTCATGTTGCAGGAGGGGGGCTTGCAGGTGCAACCGTCGCGCGCGACGGCGGTTTTTGAATCGGGGGCCTAAGATTGAAGGCCCTTGAGAAACACCTGGATCGCCAATTTTTGCCGCGTTGCGAGCGCCTCTGGCGTGGCAAGACAGTCAGGATCGAGCAATGACTCGAGCGGCCATGGCCGCACCATGTCAAGCAGTAGCAGCGCTGCGTCGGTGGTGTCCTCGACCGCGATTTCGCCGCGCGCCAAACCTCGCTCCAACTCAGCTTTGAGAATGCACATATCGCGCCGCATCAGGGTCTGGACCAAATCGCGGCCTATGTCCGGCGCGTGGGGCACCTCGGCCACAAAGGCCCGCAGGATTTCGAGCGGCAGGCCATAGCCCTGATGACGACCTTGCGACAGCACGCGTTCTAACCGCTCGGCGATTGGAAGGGCGGTGTCGCTGTCGGGCAGGGGACGAATGAACCCGTTGGCCACCTTGTCGATATAGGCGCGAAAGAGCGTGCTGCGGCTGGCAAAGGCGGTGTAGAGCGTCCTCTTGGACATGCCCGCACGCACGGCGATCGCCTCCATTGTGGCCCCGTCCAGCCCGCGCTCTGCATGTACCGCCTCAAGCGCCGCAAAAATGGCCTCGCGCCGATCTTCGCAACTGAGCGTGACAGGGCGGCCACGACGGATTTTGCTCTGGGCTTGGTCGCGCTGCATGCTACCTACACCCTATCGCCTCATTTTCGCACAACGGTTGTGCGCGCGGCCTTGTGCTGTTGCCATTTTCCCGATTGTCATATTTATAAAACTCAGGCGTTTTATATCGACCGGACGCTGTTCTGCCAATCCATATCGTGAAAGGGTCCCTGATGGCTGCGTTTCCCCGAATGATCCGCGTGCTCGCGCTCTGTGCCTGCCTCGTGCCGGGGGGTGTCGTAGCGCAACAGGGGCAGGGGCCCACGCCCGTTACCGTGGTAACGCTTGCGCCGCAGGACGTGACGCTGACCTCTCTCTTGCCGGGGCGGGTTGCGGCCTCGGCAGAGGCCGAAGTGCGCCCGCAGGTCAACGGGATCATCACCGAACGGCTGTTCGAAGAGGGCGCAGATGTAACCGAGGGTGATCCGCTCTATCAGATCGACAAGGCGACGTATGAGGCCGCCGTGCGGCAGGCCCGCGCCGGTGTGGCGCAGGCCGCCGCGCAGTTGCGCGCAGCAGAGCGCGAGGCGCAGCGTCTGGTCGAATTGCAATCGCGCAACGTCGCCAGTGAACAGGCTCTGGACGAGGCCACATCGACCCGCGATGCTGCCGCTGCGGGGCTTGAGTTGGCCGAAGCGCAGCTCAATTCCGCCGAGATCGAACTGTCGCGGACCACCATTCGCGCGCGGCTTTCGGGGCGGATTGGCCTGTCGCTAACGTCGCAGGGTGCGCTTGTGACCGCAAGCCAGTCTCAACCCCTGACCGTGATCCGCAATATCAACCCAGTTTACGTCGATGTTACACAATCCGCCGCAGATTTGCTGAGGTGGCGGCGCGGCGAAACCGAGCGCGATCTTGCCGGCGCAGATGCGACGGTACGCCTAAAGTTGGCAGACGGCTCGGATTACAGCGAAACCGGAGAGCTCAAGGCGGCGGAACCGAATGTAAATCCACAAACCGGGGTCGTCACGCTGCGGATGCAGTTCGACAATCCCGATCTGCTGCTTTTGCCGGGTATGTATGTGCAGGTGGAAATGCCCGTCGAGGTGGCCCGCGACGTCTATCTCGTGCCGCAAGAAGGGGTAGTCCGCGACCGACGCGGGCGGCCTATGGCTTGGGTGGTCAAAGGTGACGGCGTGATCGAGGAACGCGCGCTGAGCGTCATTCAGAATCGTGGCAATGCCTGGGTGGTAGAGGAAGGGCTGAACCCCGGTGATCGCGTGATGGTGGCCGGGTTCCAGAAAACCGCCCCCGGTGCCACGGTCGCCCCCGAAGAGCGCGCCGCCGCGCCACAACAGTAACCGACCGGGCAGAGGATATTCCGCATGGCCAGCTTTTTTATCGACCGCCCGGTGTTCGCTTGGGTCATTTCGATCCTCATCATGGGGGTCGGGGTGCTGGCCATCCTGATCCTGCCGGTCGCGCAATATCCGCAGATTGCGCCGCCCTCGGTCACGGTGACGGCCACCTATCCCGGTGCCTCGGCCGACACGGTGGCCAATACGGTCACGCAGGTGATCGAGCAGCAGATGACCGGCCTGGATGGCTTGCGCTACTTCTCGTCGCGCTCGACGTCGGCTGGCAGCGCAGAGGTGACGCTGACATTCGAGACCGGCACCGATGCGGATATCGCGCAGGTGCAGGTGCAGAATAAACTTGGACAGGCCACGCCGCTCTTGCCCGAAATCGTGCAACGACAGGGCATCACGGTTGAGAAGTCCTCGGCCGGGTTCCTGATGGTGGTGGGCATGATCTCGACCGATGGCACGCTCGACCAAGTGGACCTGTCGGACTACATGGTCACGAACCTTGTGGACGAGCTGAGCCGGATCGAAGGCGTCGGATCGGTAAATGTCTTTGGCGCGCAATATGCGATGCGCATCTGGCTCGATCCGTCCAAGCTGGCGGGGTTTGGCCTGACCCCTTCGGATGTGGTGGCGGCGGTTTCGGCGCAGAATGCGCAGATTTCAGCGGGGTCCTTTGGTGCACGCCCCACCGTTGAGGGCCAGCAGCTCAACGCCACGATCACCGCGCAATCGCTCTTGAGCTCGCCCGAGGATTTCCGCCAGATCGTGCTGCGCGCCGAGACCGACGGCGGTCTGGTGCTGCTCGACGATGTGGCACGCGTGGAGATCGGGGCGGAAAACTATGCCACCACGGCGCGGTTCAACAAAGATCCGGCGGCGGGCATGGCGATCACGCTGGCACCGGGGGCGAATGCCCTCGACACTGCGCGCGCGATCAAGGACCGGATGGCAGAATTCGCCCGCTTCTTCCCCGAGGGTGTGGATTACGTGATCCCCTATGACACCACGCCGTTTGTCGAGATTTCGATCAAGGAAGTGGTCAAGACCCTGTTCGAAGCGATTGGCCTCGTGTTTCTCGTGATGTTCCTTTTCCTGCAAAACCTGCGCGCGACACTCATTCCGACGCTCGCGGTGCCGGTTGTCTTGTTGGGCACCTTCGGCGTGCTGGCTGCGGCAGGGTTCTCGATCAACACGCTGACAATGCTGGCCATGGTTCTGGCAATTGGCCTCTTGGTCGATGACGCAATCGTGGTTGTGGAAAACGTCGAGCGGATCATGGAGGAAGAGGGGCTTGGACCCCGTGAGGCCACGCATAAATCCATGGGCCAGATCACTGGCGCGTTGGTGGGCATTGCAATGGTGCTCTCGGCCGTGTTCGTGCCGATGGCGTTCTTTCCCGGCTCTACCGGCGTGATCTATCAGCAATTCGCAATCACCATTGTGTCGGCCATGGCGCTGTCGGTGGTGGTGGCAATCACTCTGACGCCCGCACTCTGCGCATCCCTGCTCAAGGCCAAGGGGCATGGTGCTGCACGCGGACCCTTTGCATGGTTCAACGCGGGCTTTGGCAAGTTGACCAATGGCTATGGCGGCACGGTCGGTTGGTCCGTGCGCCGCCCGGTGCGGGTCTTCGTGGTTTATTTGGCGCTCGCCTTGGGTATGGCATTGATGTTTCTGCGCACACCTACCGGGTTCCTGCCCGAAGAGGATCAGGGTATTCTTTTCACCCTCATCCAGACGCCCACCGGATCAAGCGCGGAGCGCACGCTGGAGGTGGTCAAGCAGGTCGAGGACTATTACCTTGAACAGGAAACCGATGTCGTGAACTCCTTGTTCGGCGTCGTGGGGTTCAGCTTTTCGGGCAATGGGCAGAACATGGGTCTGGCCTTTGTCCAACTCAAGGATTGGAAAGACCGGACTGAACCGGGGCAGAGTGTGCAAGCGCTTGCCGGGCGCGCCTTTGGCGCCTTCAGCCAGATCCGCGATGCGATGGTATTCCCGGTGGTGCCGCCTTCGGTGATCGAACTGGGCAACGTCTCGGGGTTTGATTTCTACCTTCAGGCGCGGGCCGGGCAGAGCCATGCGGACCTTATGGCGGCGCGCAATCAATTGCTGGGCATGGCGGCGCAAAGCGATCTCATCGCCTCGGCACGCCCCAACGGGCTAGAGGACGCGGCGCAATACAATCTTGATATCGACTGGCGCAAGGCAGGGGCGATGGGGCTGACACCCACGGATGTTGGGCAGCTTCTCCAGATTGCCTGGGCGGGCAGCTATGTGAACGACTTCCTCGATCAGGGCCGGATCAAGCGGGTCTATGTTCAGGGCGAGGCCGAAGCGCGGGCGCAGCCCACCGATATCGACAAATGG
This sequence comes from Roseovarius mucosus DSM 17069, assembly GCF_000768555.3. GTDB lineage: Bacteria > Pseudomonadota > Alphaproteobacteria > Rhodobacterales > Rhodobacteraceae > Roseovarius > Roseovarius mucosus. Next base: position 81,059 of record NZ_KN293981.1, on the reverse strand, counting down.
CGGGTGCGCAATGCCAGCGGCGGGCTGGTTCCGTTTTCAAACTTCGCCGAAGGGCGATGGGATTATGGCGCGCAGGGGCTGTATCGCTACAATGGCATCCCATCGGTGCAGTTGCAGGGCACGCCGGCGCCCGGTGTCTCGACCGGCGAGGCGATGGCTGAGATGGAGCGTCTGGTGGCGCAACTGGGGCAAGGCTATGAGCTGGCCTGGACAGGGCTGTCTCTGGAAGAGCGGGAGTCGGGCAATCAGGCGCCGCTTCTCTACGCGCTATCCCTGGCGGCGGTATTCCTATCGTTGGCAGCGCTTTACGAAAGCTGGTCGATTCCCTTTGCAGTTATGCTGGCCATGCCCATTGGCATCGTCGGTGCTTTGACCGGCGCGTGGATCGGTGGTTTCGAGAATGGTGTGTTCTTTCAGGTTGGATTGCTCACCGTGGTGGGCCTGACCGGCAAGAACGCAATCCTGATCGTGGAGTTCGCCCGAGAACGCTATGAGGCGGGGGAGAGTATTCTCGAGGCCGTGACCGAGGCCGCGCGCCAGAGGTTCCGCCCGATCATCATGACCTCCATGGCATTCTCCTTGGGTGTCCTGCCGCTGGTTCTAAGTTCCGGCGCGGGGTCGGGTGGGCGCAATGCCATCGGGTCTGGCGTGCTGAGCGGAACAATCTCGGGCACGGTGCTCGGCGTGGTGTTCGTGCCACTCTTCTTTGTTATTGTGACGCGCCTCTTTGGCGGCAATCGCACCAAAGAGTAATCGCACCAAAGAGTAATCGCTCGGACAGGTTGGGGTAGATTTTGGGGTTCCGTCCCAAATATTGCCCAGTGTCGGCATAGGCTGATCTGCGGACAGAATTATGCTGCAAGCTCCGCGAAGGTTTGGAATGCGGTTGCGCCGTTGGCCGTGATTTGACCTTTGCGGATCCTGTGGGAGGTCTCAGTGCCTGCGATGGTCTCTGAGGCCGAATGGAAAGCCTTGAAGCCCATCATCGGGTTCGTGATCCGCTTGATGAGCGGAACGGCGCGGCTCATGACATGACGCTTCCCTTCAAGTTCACTCGCAGCCTCGTCAACGCGCGCAGGTCGAGTTTTCTGCCGTCCTGCCGAGAAATCGTGAAGCGCCAGGTCGCGAAGGGTGTCGGCTTGAAGAAATCCTCGGCGAAGCGCCCGGTCGTTGCGCTGTCGCCAGTGGGCATTGCCGCGGCGTCCAGCGGGTTATAAACGAAGGCGCGCACGAAGGGCTGCGTCACAAATCGCGCCGTGCCACCGGAGGGCGTCTTGTCGAGGTAGGTGCCATCTGTCTGAATGTCGATCCAGAGATCGCCGTCGGAGTGCACGCCGTCTGCGTAGACTCGTACAGCGTCCAGACGAACCCTGTACCACCGGTTGAACCGTGGGTGATCGGTCGGGATCGTCACACTGACGGAGTCATCTGCGCTTCGCATGATCGCCAACGAAGTCAGGTCGTCCTCTCCGTCGGCGTTCGTCACGTCCTTGGCTCTGGCATCGCCTTGCGCAACAACCATGTCTGGAGCGTCGGCCGTACCAGTCGCCGAAGTCAGATCGACGTCTAGCCAGACATCCATCGGCCCTGGCGACCGGCCAAGTGCAATGCTGGTGACCCAGGTTCCCGTATGCGTCATCACCGCCTCGGAGAACGCGTCGACGCTGTCGGTGATCCGGGGCAGAACGGACCGGTCGATTGGGCGCAGCGTGAAGTAGCTTGCCGCACGCATGAAGGCTTCCATTGCCAAGTAGACGCTGCGCTTGCTGTCGAGCACGCGCCCAAAGGCAAGTTGCCGCAACGCCGTATCGCGCGCCTGCGACTGCGAAAGATCACGCAGGTAGCCATCGTAGAGTCGCCGCGAGGCCTGCGCCGCCCGTTCGCGCAGTATCGCATCCGCGAGGTCGTTGTTCGCCTTGGCGAGCGCGAGGCGCGTCTGGCTCATGGTGCGGCCATGCAGGACCATCCGCCTGAGCGCTAGCCGGTAGGCGCGTCCGCCGCCGAGCTTGTCCATCATGTCGCCGACTTTATCGAACATCTCCTCGAGGCCCAGCTCGGTCTGCGCCCAGCCGTCCTCACCCCCGGTCACGACGTCGAGTCCGATGGGCGCTATCGCCCCGAAGGACGTATTCACCTGGGCTGCCGCCTTGACGAGAAAATCCTCGCTTTGCTGCTCGAGCTTCTTCGCTTTCTCTGCTATGTCGACGATGCGCATGATGCCGTCGTAGATGCCCTTTATATCCTTGCCAGCCGAGATCCCGGCCTTCTTGAGATCGGCAGCACCCTTCTTGATCTTATCCTGTCGCGACTTCTCCTTTTGGGCCGCTTCCTGATCAGCTTTGCGTGTCTCGAAATACGAAATGATGTCTTCTTTGGCGTTCTCGGCCGTATATTCCGGCGGATCGTCATCACCGTTGTCTTCGAACAGCCAACTGATATCGATGACGTCCTCGAACTTGTCACCTTTCGCAGCGCGCGTTGACAAGTCTACCGACATACCTGCCAACATCTTGATATTGTCGATGACGGGGATGGCCGCGAGCGTTCCGCCCGAGGCGACAATCGTCCCGACTTGTTGAACCAAATCCACTACGCCTGTGAATATCTCGATCGACGCCTTGATCGTCTCGTCGCGCTGCCAGTTCTTGATGCCACGCTGGAAGTCCACCATCAGATCTGTCAGATCGGTCTGGCATTCCAGAAGGTTTGCCGCCGCTATCTGGCGCGCTTTGCGCATCTGCTCGCAGGTCGCCTCGGTCTGCGCGCGTAGGTTCGCGGCGAGCTCGGCCTCGTTCTGCTTGTCTGCGATAGTGATTGCGACCTGATCGCGCCAGTGCTCGTCTGTCCTCGCCTTCTCGACCAGAGCGTCGTAGCGCTGTACGCGCTGGTGCAGCAACGCAAGGCAGGCCTTCGATTTTTCGGCGTAGATCTCATGGTCAAGGTGCGGAACGAGAAGCGCGTCAGCACCGATGTCCATCAGTTGAATCAATGTCTTGTAAAGCGCGTGACAATCCGACGACAGCATGTGCGAGGTCGGGTGCTGTGCCGTCAATGCAGCAACCCACATGACTTGGTCCGCCGCAAGGCGTGGCTCTTCGGTCGAGAGCAGGCAAGCGATCTGGAACGTTGTCGTCAGCATTACTGCCAGCGGCTCTCCGGGCGCAAGAAAGTCGAGCGCAGCGGCTGAGGCGGCGACCTTTGTCGCCCGTTCTTCACCGCGCTCCATCACATAGGCAGTTGTGCTGCCGTCGGCGACAATATGCGTCTCGGCCTCGACAAGGTCGCCACCAGCGTCGAGACTGACGGTCGCAAGCGTCAGCGTGGCGGGCACGCCCGTGGCGGCATCAACGATGCGTTGCGCCGCGATGATGGAGGAAAGCTTTGTGCCGTCGCTCAGGTCGAAAATCAGTTCGGCCTTGGCTCCTACCTCGATCACGCGCGCGAAGATGAAGGTTGGGCACCGCAGCGTCGGTGTTTTATCCAGGACCAGAACGTCGCAGCAGATCACCAGCATCGCCAGATTGTCGGCGTCCTTAATGCTTGCGTCCATCTCGCTCCAACGCAGCAGCGGCGCGCGGAACTCTCCATAGTCCGGGTTGAGGTGCTGATATTCTGGAAGGTGCCAGCGCTGGATGGTCTTGGCGGAATAAAGCTCGGCCCAATTGTGTGTCATCGAAAACTCTCTCTGCGCCCTGGATGCTCGAAGGGGTGTGCGGGCCCACAAGGGACCCCACGCTTCAGCCGTTGAGCTTTTTGAACACTTCGGCAACGGTGGCCGTTCCAGGAGCGATACTGACGTAGTTGTCTGTCATCAGCTCGCTCAGGTCTGGCAGCATCGTCTGCCAGTTTTTTTCGACCTTGCGCAGAGCCACGCCCAACAACCGCTTCGATTTCACCTCGATCTCTCCGTCGGGCGATTGTCTCGTCGTGTTCTCCAGGTACTTCGTCATCTCGGAGATATGCGAGGCGATCCCCTTCCATGTCTCTTGAACCACGCCGCATTTAGCCGAGGCCGCCTCGGTATAGCTGATCACGTTCGTCAAGCCGTTTGAGCCTTGGGTAAAGACGCTGCGCGCCGCGAGAGCTTGTTTAAGATGCGCACCCTCCTTCTGGATCGAATCCTCCAGTTCTTCGATATCCTTCATTCGCTGGATCGCCTTGTCCGTGTAGATGCCCATCACGACGCCCGTTGCGATCAGGCCAAGGGGTGGCAGCACCCAGATGTAAGTGGGCGACGTCGCCGCCGCTATTGTCGCCTCTGTGTGCAGCCGTCGCGCCTCTTCCAGCATCTTGTGTTTATAGGCGATTGAGCCCTCGGTGTTCGCGTCCGCCGCGAGGATACCGAGGGTCTCCTCGTTCGTGCTGCTGTCGCTATCGAGGCTCGTGCGGGCGGTGTCGAGTTTTCCCAAGGCCTTGCCAAGCTCCGTCCGGAACTCGTCGAGCGCTACTTTGACATGGCCCGCCCTCGTGCTGGCGGAATTGGCGTCTTTTTGAAGATCTGTCAGAAGCTCGAGTGCTGTCTCGGTATCGCCGTCTTCGACCGAGTCGAGGATGATCTGCAGCATCCCGTCCTCGCCCCCGGCGGTTGTCTCGGCATAGACCTTCAGGTCCATGCCCACTTGAATGACCTCGGAGAAGACGTTCTTCAGGAACGCCTCGCAGGCTTTCGAGATGAGCGAATTGCCGTCTTGCATTGGAGGCAGAAAATCGAACTTCAGAGCATCGGCACCCATGATCGCCTTGAAGTCCGTCTCTGACGTCGGCAAACGGATACCCCAGTTCGCGTAGACCTGAAGAAAGTGCCAAGCCTGCCAAAGCTCTGACCGGTTTGACCCTTCGCGCCCAATGAGCGACATCAAGGGCTCGAACGGCTTGGTGAAGTCGATTGTTTCAATGCTGTCATCGGTCATGCTGGTTCCTTTCAGCTCAGGCTGAGCTACCTAATTGATGGCGAGGCCCTGTATCCATCTCGACATCGCGTCCATCTTTGGACGCGCCCGCTCGAGGTGGATGTTCGCGACTTTGAGGTTTGACGTAGCCTCGGATTTCTCGATCTGCTGGTAGGCCGGAAGTAGCAGTGGTCCCAAGGCGACCAAGTCATTCTGGAACTGTGTCATTGTCTGGTCGACGGTCAGTACACGCTCGACCCCGTTTCGCAGCGCAACAAGCTCGGCCTTGTACATTGCAAGAAGTTCTCGATGCTGGCGTTGGGAGGCGGCCTCGCCCTTGTGGATCGCGATTGAAGTGTTGAGCTTGTTAAGGTTGTCGCGGTTCTTGTCGACCTGACCAAAGGTAAAGATTGCTTCCAGACCGTGCAGGATGTAATCGCCCGCGTTCAGTTTGGCGCTCGCCTCCTTCGCGGCCTTTGCGGCAGCCTCCATGCGCTCTTCAGAGGTTTGGATTGCGGCCGTCATCTCCCTGATCTGTTTGCCGTGTATCGCGATTTCGCGCTCAATTCTTCCGAAGACCTTGTTTCCGGCTACCTTGACGCTCATCGCCTGTTGCGTGGCGTGCCGTGATTCAGCGACCGTGTCGCCGAGAAGTACGAGAAGCTGACCGAGTGAGGCCTTCAGCATGTTGTCCCCGCCCATATCGCGCCACCTGGCGTCGATCTTCACAAGACTTTCTGATAGATTATTGGCGAGGACGGCGAAAATTGACAGCGAAGCCAGCAGCTCAGATATGAAATTGGCAGGAAGTCCGGCGCGGGCAACACCGCCGGATGCAACCCACGAGCGTAATTCGGAAACACCCTGAAACGGGCTGGATTCTGTCATACCTATGTCTTGTCTCATAATGATGGTGGAAGAACGGATGTGAAAAAAGGCCTTGGAAATCTACCGCCCAATGAACCTTAGGTAAAGCAAATCGCCCTGTCTACAATTTTGACACAATCCTGGGCTGGGGGCAGCACGCCCGAGAAAAGCGCCGACACCGCCTGATATTCGTCCAGCGGCGGCAAAATGACCGTGTGCTGCACCGGTTGGCTCAAAGCTTTAGACGCGTGGAAATGCACCGCAAATGTTGCTTGATCAACGATCGGCATGCCAACTTGCAATCTTAACGAGTTAACGTGACAACATCATTTTGATGACTGGATACCCGCCTGCATCCAGACCGGCGGCGCATCGTTTCAACCATATCAACAAGGGTCTTGGCAGAAATCTGCCAGACACCGGGCTGTTTTATGCCCACAGGATTCGCCTAGAAACCTGCGTATTCTTGCCCGATGCGGGGTCCGCGGCACAGACTTCCACCACTGACCTGCCCGATCGGCGGGACTGCCATTTCTGGGAGGAAACCATGATCAATCTGAAATCCGCTTTGCGCGGGTGCCTTGTTGCATCCGCCCTCGTCACGGTGCCGTTTACGGTACAGGCCGACGAGTTCATCAATGTCCTGACCGGCGGCACCTCGGGCGTCTACTATCCGCTCGGCGCGGGTCTGGCCAATATCTACGGCGAGAAGATTCCGGGCGCCCGCACATCCGTCCAGTCGACGAAGGCGAGCGTCGAGAACCTGAACCTTCTGCAGGACGGCCGCGGCGAACTGGCCTTCGCCTTGGGTGATTCCGTCGCGATGGCTTGGGAAGGCAACCCGGACGCGGGTTTCACCCACAAGCTCGACAAGCTGCGTGGCATCGCGGCGATCTACCCGAACTATATTCAGGTCGTTGCCTCCAAGGACTCCGGCATCACCGATTTTGCCGGTCTCAAGGACAAGAGCCTTTCCGTCGGCGCGCCTGCTTCCGGCACTGAATTGAATGCCCGCGCAATCTTCGGCGCGGAGGGGATAAGCTATGACGACCTCGGCAAGGTCGAATATCTGCCGTTTGCAGAGTCGGTCGAACTGATCAAGAACCGTCAGCTTGATGCCACTCTTCAGTCCGCGGGACTGGGCGTGGCTTCGATCCGCGATCTCGCTTCCTCCCTGCCGATCAACGTCGTGTCCATTCCCGGGGATGTTGCAACGAAGCTCGGCGCGCCCTACGTCGCGGCCACCATTCCGGCCGGGACCTACGACGGCCAGACCGAGGATGTGCCTACCGTTGCCGTCTCCAACTTTCTGGTCACCCACGAGGGTGTCAGTGAGGAAACAGCCTACCTGATGACGAAGCAGCTGTTCGAAAATCTCGAGACTCTGACCGCCGCCCACAAGGCTGCCGCGCAGATCTCAATCGAGAATGCACTGAGCGGCATGCCCATTCCGCTGCATCCGGGTGCGGAGAAGTACTACCGCGAGGTTGGCGTCCTCAAGTAAGCGGTGCGCCACGGCAATATCTGGCGCTCCGTATCGGTGCGCCAGGTCCTACCTCAAGAAAAAGCGAGGTTCCCATGACCGACGTCACCACTCCCCCTGATCCGCAGGAGGGACACGAGATGTCCTTTGCTGCCGACATGACCGGCCGCCTCCTGTTCTGGATCGCCGTCGTCTTCTCTGTCTTTCAGATCGCCACGGCAGCCCACATCATCGACATGCCCAGCCAAATCACGCGGGCCTTCCACGTCGGCTTCCTGACGTTGCTCGCCTTCCCGCTGATCGCCTACGGGCGCGGCGTGGGGGTCCAACTCAGGGCGATCGCGTGGCTGTTCGCGGCCGCCGGTGTTGCGGTCGCGCTCTACCAGTGGTGGGAATACCAGCCGCTGATCATGCGCGCCGGGCGTCCCCTGACCCAGGACATCGTGGTCGGCGTCGTTGCCCTGATCGTTGTCTTCGCCGCCGCGTGGACGATGATGGGCCCGGCTCTGCCGCTGATTGCTGGGGCCTTCCTGGCTTACTGCCTTTTCGGCGAATACCTGCCTTCTCCGCTGAACCACCGGGGCTTCGACTTCACCCAGGTCATCGACCACATGGCCTATGGTACGGAAGGTATCTACGGCATCCCGACGTATGTGTCCTCCACCTACATCTTTCTCTTCATCCTCTTCGGCTCCTTCCTCGAACGGGCCGGAATGATCCGGCTTTTCACGGACGTCGCCTTGGGTCTCTTCGGCCATCGGCAGGGCGGTGCTGCCAAGGTCGCAGTGGTCTCCTCGGGACTCATGGGGACAATCTCTGGCTCGGGCGTTGCCAACGTCGTGACGACCGGTCAGTTCACCATCCCGCTGATGAAGAAGTTTGGCTACCGCTCCGCCTTCGCCGGCGGGGTCGAGGCCACGGCCTCTATGGGCGGGCAGATCATGCCGCCGGTGATGGGGGCCGTCGCCTTCATCATGGCTGAGACACTGGACGTGCCCTATGTCGAGGTCGTGAAGGCCGCGCTGATCCCCGCGATCCTCTACTTCGCCTCTGCATTCTGGATGGTGCACCTTGAGGCGGGCAAGCACGGGCTCAAGGGCCTCGCCAAGGCTGACCTGCCCTCCCCCCGTAAGGCGATTGCAGAAAACTGGATGCTGCTCGTCCCACTCGGCGTGCTGATCTACCTGCTGTTCGGCGGCTACACTCCGCTCTTTGCCGGGACCATCGGCCTGGGCCTCACCGTACTGCTGATCCTCGGTGGCACGGCGGTGATGAACCTGCCCGCGGGGGCCATGCGCCTAGCGTTCTGGGTCTGCCTCGGCCTTGTCGCCGCAGCCTTCTTTGAGTTCGGGATCGAAGTGCTGGTGGTCGCACTCGCCGCGCTGATCCTGTGGTGCGCAGTGACGAACGGAGGGCGCGAGACGCTGCGCCTTTGCCGAGACTCTCTGGCCGAAGGGGCCAAGACCGCCCTGCCGGTTGGTGTCGCCTGTGCCCTCGTCGGCATCATCATCGGCACCATGACGCTAACGGGTGCGGCCAATACCTTCGGGCAGTTCATCGTCTCGGTCGGCAAGACATCCCTGCTGCTCAGCCTGATCCTGACCATGCTTACCTGCATCCTGCTTGGCATGGGAATCCCCACAATTCCCAACTACATCATCACCTCTTCCATCGCTGGACCCGCGCTGTTGGCGCTCGGTGTGCCGCTGATCGTCAGCCACATGTTCGTCTTCTACTTCGGCATTCTCGCGGACTTGACACCGCCTGTCGCGCTCGCCTGTTTTGCTGCGGCGCCGATAGCCAAAGAGAACGGGCTGCGAATCTCCTTTGAGGCAATCAAGGTTGCGGCGGCGGGCTTTGTCATTCCCTTCATGGCGGTTTATACTCCGGCGCTGATGCTACAGGCGGGCGGGCCGCTGGCGGATGCCATCGGCTACTGGCCGGCCGTCGCCTACATCGTTTTCAAAACCGTGATCTGTATCGGTCTCTGGGGCGCCGCGGTGATCGGATGGCTGGGCCGACCACTCGGCTGGCCGCTGCGCCTGCTGGGCGTCGTCGCGGCCGGAACGCTGATCGCGGCTCTGCCCCTGACGGACGAGATCGGCTTTGCCTTGGCCGCCGCCTTTGTCGCGGGGGTCGTTTTGATGGGCCGGCGGGCAGCGGCATGAGCATCTGCCTCGCCATCGGAACCTTTGCGCTGACACTGGCCGACCCGGTGGTGACACTGTCCTGGACCCACTCCGTCGAAAAGGTGACGTGGGAGGAGGCCTGGCACGTGACGGCAACCGGTCTCACCCTGCGACAGTCCCGGATCAAGGGCTCTGGCGCAGGGATGGAGCCCGGACCGGACGCCGTCCTGCAGGACGGTTGGTGGGTCTCGCCGGGCCACCTTGATGTGCCGGAGTTGACGCTTGCCGCCTCCGGCGCGACAGAAGACGGCTGGACGCTCTGCGGGGACGGCAACTGTCGTGTCATTGGTGCGGAAATGGGGGCGCCCATCACGCTCTCGCCATGCCGATAAGTGGCTTAACTTTCCGCAAGCATGGTGCCAGACTGCGCGACGCCATGACCCGCCCACTCCGGACCCGCCCGCTGATCCTGCTTGTATGCCTTGCGCTTGCCGTGGCGCTGGCCGGGGGGGGCGTTGCCTATCGCATCGCCACCTCCCGCGTGGCCGAAACGCTGGACCAGTCCCTCACTCTTACACGCCGCGCCATCGAGACAGAGATCGACCGTTTCCGATATCTCCCCCGCGTTGCGGCAGAGGACGTGCGGATCGGTCAGGCCATAACCGACCCGCAGAACCCTTCGGCGATCGACGCCGCCAACCGCTACCTCGAAACCGTTGCCAGAGCCTCCGGAGCCGATCAACTTTACCTGCTGAACGATCAGGGCCGCACCCTTGCCGCCAGCAACTGGCACACGCCGGAAAGTTTCGTTGGCGCGGACTACAGCTTTCGCCCTTATTTCGGCGACGCCATGCAGACGGGGTCGGGGCGGTTCTACGCCATCGGGGTGACCACCGGCCGGCCCGGCTATTTCCTATCATCGCGCGTCACCCTTCCGAATGGCACGCGTGCGGTGATCGTCGTTAAGGTCGACCTTGTGCCGCTGCAGGACGCCTGGCGCAACGCGGCCGCGGATGTCGCCATCGCGGATGACAACGGTATTGTCTTCCTCTCCGGTCACCCCTCCTGGCTCTACAAGCCGCTGCTGGCGTTGAGCCCCGAGGTGCTGGCCCGCGTGTCTGCCACCCGCCGCTACGAAGGGGTCGCGCTTGACACCACGCCGCCGCTCCTCTCGATAGACGGCGCGCTTCAGAACGCGCGCCCGGTCGACGTCAACGGGCGTTGGCTGCTAATGCGCAGGCTACCGATCGATCCCGACGGCTGGCAGGTGCTTTCCGCCCTCCCCGCGCGCGGTGCCCTGCGCGCAGCTCTGGCGGGTGCCGCGATCTCCGGCTTGACGGCGCTCGCTGCTGCCCTGCTGGCGCAGACCCTCCTGCAACGTCGTCGTCTCGTCGCGATGCGACTGCAACAGGGTCGCCTCTTGGAACAGCAGGTCGAGCGGCGCACCCGTGAACTGGCCCAGGAGATCGAGACCCGCCGCGCCGCCGAAACCGAACTGCGCGACACCCAGGAGGCGCTGATCCATTCGGAAAAGATGGCCGCCCTCGGCCGCATGTCCTCGGCCATCGTGCACGAGGTATCACAGCCCCTTGCGGCGATGGAGGCGACCCTTGCAGCGGCCGTCATCAGCACGCGAGGCACCGACGATGAAACCACCGCCCGGATAGAAAGCGCCCGCGGTCACATCCGACGGATGCTGCGCACCATCCGTCATCTCAAGAGCTTCGGACGTAGGGAAACCGGCAACCTCTCCCGGGTCGATATGGATCAGGTGGTCGACAATGCCCTCGACCTCGTCCGCCACCGCGCCGACGTTCTGGGCGTCACCCTTTCCGCCCCAAGAGAGGGCCCGGCACCAGAGGTCATCGGCGGCCTCGTCCGGTTGGAACAGGTGATGGTGAACCTGTTGCTGAATGCGCTCGACGCAGTGGCAAACGTCGAGACTCGCGCGGTGACTGTGTCACGGGAAGTGACGGCCACCCAGGTCATCCTGCGCGTCACCGACGCCGGCACCGGGATCGAGCCTGCCGCGCTCAGCAAGATCGGAGAGCCCTTCTACAGCACCAAGACCGGCGGCGACGGTCTGGGCCTCGGACTCTCGATCAGCCAGACCATCGTGGAGGATTTCCACGGCACCCTTCGCCTGACTTCTAACCCCGGCGCCGGCACCTGCGCCACCATCACACTGCCTCGCGCCGCCGGGGCGACAGCGGTTGACGCCGCATGACCCGCGCCCGCATCTGGGTCGTGGACGACGACGACGACCACCGCATCGGTCTTTGCGATCTGATGGCTACCACAGGCTATGACGCGCAGGGATTCGACGGCGCGCGCGCCGCCCTCGACCAGATGGACGTCGACACGCCAGACCTCATCCTCAGCGACCTGCGGATGCCCGGCGTGGACGGCATCGCCTTTCTAGAAGCGGTCCGCGGCCGCGCCGTCGACTTGCCGCTGATCCTGCTCACCGGCCATGGCGACGTCGGACAGGCGGTCAAGGCTATCCACCTTGGCGCGCAGGATTTCCTCGAAAAGCCTTATGACGCCGATCACCTTCTCTCCGTTGTGACCCGAACGCTGCAAGCCGTTCACCTACGGAAAGAGAACGCGGCACTCCGCGCCTCCCTCGACGCGCTGAAGCCGCGTCTGTTGGGAGAGACCACGGCGATCGACAACATACGCAAGCGCATAGAAAAGATCGCCCCCCTCGACGTCGACGTGCTCTTGATGGGGGAGACAGGGACCGGCAAAGACCTCACTGCGCGCATCCTGCACCAGAGAGGACCGCGCGCAGCGGGTCCCTTCGTCACCATTAACTGCGCGGCCCTTCGCGAGGACAACTTCGACGCAGACCTCTTCGGCCACCTCCGCTCTGACGGCACCTATCGCTCCGGTCGCATCGTCCAGGCGGACGGCGGTACGCTCTTTCTTGACCAGATCGAGGCGCTGCCCCTCTCGCTGCAATCCCGGCTGCTCGGCGTGATCCAGTCCTGCGCGGTGGAGGTCGACGGCGACACTCGCCCCGTCGACCTGCGCATCCTGGCGGCGAGCGCCGCTGACCTGAAGGACCTGATCGCTCAGGACCGCTTCCGCCTCGATCTCTTCTTCCGCCTCGCCGCGGTCGAGCTGACCCTGCCGCCGCTGCGCGAGATATCCGCCGATATCCCACTGCTTTTCACTCATTTCGTGGCCGAAGCCGCCGCCCGCTACGGCCTGCCGGAACCCGAGATTACCTTCGCCGACCGCAAGGCCTTGCTGCGCCACCACTGGCCCGGTAACGCGCATGAGCTCCGCCAGCTTGCGCAGCGCCGCGTCATCGGCCTCGACACCCGCGCCGGCGGCACGGGCGCCGCCCCCGTTGGCACGCTGAAGGAGCGCGTCCGCCAGTTCGAGACGATGGAGATCGCGCGTGTGCTGGACCGCTGCAAGGGCAACACCGCCCGCGCGGCGCAGGAGCTTGGCATCCCGCGTCGCACACTGAACGCCAAGATTAGCGCTAGCCACCTGCGCGGACGTGGCGACGCGGACTGATCCGGCTGAGACGGGCCGCCCGAGGTATTACAGGCCGAAACCTAGCCACGAGCCGCGCTTAGCCCACCACGCGATCCTCGAGGATCATGTCCGAGGCTTTCTCGCCGATCATGATGGCGGGGGCGTTGGTGTTGCCCGAAACGATCTCGGGCATGATCGAGCAATCCGCCACGCGCAGCCCGTCAATGCCATGCACGCGCAGCCGCGCATCCACCACGGTATCTGGTCCCTGTCCCATCTTGCAGGTGCCGGTCGGATGATAGATCGTGGTTGAATAGCGCCGCGCCCAATCCAGCGTGCCTTCGTAATCCTCAAGGTCAAGCGTGCGGTCGGGGCGGAACTCCTCTGAGATCTTTGACGTTAACGGCGCGCAGCGCGCGATGCGGCGAGCGATCTTGATCCCTTCGACGATGGTCCGGCAATCGGTCTCGGTCGAGAGGTAGTTGGGGATGATCTTCGGATAGCGCCGCGGATCGGCTGAGGCGAGGCGGATTTCTCCTCGGCTTTCCGGCCGCAACTGACAGACCGACATGGTAAAGGCCGAGAAGCGATGCACGCCTTCACCTGGGCTGTCGGCGGACCAGGGTTGGACATGGAACTGAATATCCGGTGTCTCGACATGGTCGCCCGTGCGCAGGAAGCCGGTCGCAAGGCTGGCCGCCATGGCCATGGGGCCTGAACGCGAGAGAGCATATTTCAGCGCGATGCGAGCCTGGTTGGTGAGGCTGCGCACCTCGTCGTTCATCGTCGGCTCATGGCATTTGAACACCAGCCGTGCTTGCAGATGGTCCTGCATGTGACGCCCAACCGCCCGCAGGTCACGGCGCACCTCGATTCCGTGATCCTGCAAATGCGCTGCTTCGCCAATGCCCGACAGCATCAATATCTGGGGCGAGCCGATTGCACCCGAGGACAAGATCACCTCGCGTCCCGCCCGGACCACCTGATCCAAGCCTGCCCGGTCGCGGTAGGCCACGCCGGTCGCGCGCCGCCCCTCAAGGATGATGTGGCTGGCCTGGGCATGGGTGATTATGGTCAGGTTCGGCCGTTTGCGCGCCGGGTTGAGAAAGGCCACAGCCGCAGAACACCGCCGCCCGTTGCGCGTGGTCAGTTGGAAATACCCCACGCCCTCTTGTGTGGCCCCGTTGTAATCGGGATTGAACGGATAGCCCGCCTCCTGTGCGGCGGCCACCCAAGCGTCACAGATCGGGCGTTTGAGGCGCATGTCAGAGACCCAAAGCGTGCCCTGATCGCCGTGATACTCATCGGCACCGCGTTCTTGATGTTCGGAGCGTTTGAAGAGCGGCAGCACATCCTCCCACCCCCAGCCCGGATTGCCCATTTGCGCCCAACGATCGTAATCCTGCGGCTGACCGCGCACGTAGAGCAAGCCGTTGAGAGAGGACGAGCCACCCAACACCTTGCCGCGTGGCCAATCGAGTGCGCGGCCATTCAGCCCCGGATCGGGATCTGTGCGATAACACCAATCCACCGCCGGATTGTGCATGGTCTTGAAATATCCCACTGGAATATGAATCCACGGGTTCCAGTCGCGGCCGCCTGCCTCAAGCAGAACGACCTTGATCGCGGGGTTCGCTGAGAGGCGATTCGCCAGCACACATCCGGCAGAGCCCGCGCCGACGATCACGTAATCCGCTGAAATCTCCGACATTCCGGGCCTCCATTTGGTCATTCTTGGTGCATGGAAAAAATATCCTTGCCAGATTAAGGATAATTCGATCAATATTGAGACTGCAAGTATCAAAATTGCACAATAGGGAGGAGACCATGAAAGTATCGAAAGCCCTGAGCGGAATTTCCCGCCGGGACCTGTTCCGCCTGTCAGGTCAGTTCGGCCTGTCATCCGTGGTATTGGGTGCGGGGGCGCTGACGGGGGCGGTCTCGCTTCCGTCTTTGGCGCGCGCGGCCGAGAGCACCTATGAAAAGCGCTTTGGCAAAGAGCCCAAGCACACGCTGAAACTGGGGGCCGCAGGATTTAACGCGCGCAACCTCCTGATCGAACGCGCCGGCGTTCTGGAATTTGCCCGCGATCTGGAGGAGCGGACCGAGGGCGAAATTCGTGTGGAATTCATCGGCGACAACCAGATCTGTGGACAGCTCAACTGCGTGGAAAAGACCCAAACAGGTGTGGTCGATATGTATTCCGCCTCGACGCAGAATTCTGCCGGCGGTGCGCCCTATCTGAACGTGCTCGACTATGCCTATATGTTCCCCAGCCGGGCCGCGCAGTATCATTTCCTCTATAGCCCCGCCTCGCAGAAAATTCTGCGCGAGCCCTTGGAAAAGCGGCATGGGCTAAAGTTCCTGTTCTCGCATTGCGAATTGCGCGGTCTCCAGATGGGCCAGTCCTTTGCCGATAAGCCCACCGTGACGAAGCTCGAGGAATTGTTCGGTACCAAGAACCGCGTGACCGGCACGCAACTCGGTCGGATCGCAATGCAACTGCTCAACCTTAACCCGGTGCCAGTGGCGTGGGAGGAAACGCTCGATGGGCTCAAGCAGGGGTTGATCGACGGGGCCGAAACTTGGGCCTCTGCCGTGGCCTATGCGAATATGGCCCCCGTTGTCAGCCAGTCGGTCGACCTCAAATTCTTCTGTGGCACAGAGCACACTTCGATGTCGGTCAAGGTGTTCGACGCGATGGAGGCGCATTTGCAGGATGCAATCATGGAGTCCGCCTATCTGGCGCAGGTCCATGTGCAGGCGGCCAACGAGGCGGCGCTTGTCAAGACGGTGGGCTTTTCAGACCCGCAACTGCCCGGCACCATTTTTGCCCAGAACGGTGTGCGCCCGGCATTTCTCGCCGACGATCAGATCAAGATGGCCGAGGAAATGTGCTCGCCCGAGTTCAACCCAGAGCCTTGGGCGCAATGGCGCGAGCGGCTCAATGGTTGGGCCGGTGGCATCGACACTTATCAGGAAATCTACAACGTCGCGCGGGAGATCCCTGTGGATACGCTGCCTGAGAACGTCGAACCGCGCCGCTGGTGGCGGTCAGCCTAAGACGATAGGCTCTGATCGGGTCGCGCAATCCGCGTGGCCCGATACCCCAAGCCGCCGACACGTGCGGCACGGACATACGGCAACCCAAAGGGAGGAACGGGCATGACCGGCTGGTTTCAGGGCACAGGCGATATCCTGAGTGCCCTCATGGCAGGCGATTCCTGGATGTTGAGTCAGGCGATGAACGAACCAGCGGCCTGGCCGCTCGGTCTGGCCGCGATGCTGGCGTTGGCCTTGGTGATATTGGTGTTCTATCGCCTTAGCCCTTGGGCAGAGCGAAATCTGGAAAAGACCATCATGGTCGTGTCTTATCTGGCTATCGGCGGAATCATCTTTGTCGAGGTGTTTCGCCGCTTCGCGCTGTCGCAACAGGTACCATGGTCCACTACGCTGCCGCCGTTTCTCTTTCTGATCATGACGTATTTCGGGTGCAGCTATAACGTCAAACTACGCACGCATTTGGCCTTTGCCGAATTCCGCAACGCCATGTCGCGTGCGGGTCAGATGGGGTGCCTGATGCTCGACGCACTGCTTTGGACCGGGTTTGCCTGGGTCGTCGTTGTTACGTCAACCAAAGTCGCCATCAACTCGGCCGCGAATTTTCAGATCATGCTGGGCACCGACAATGTGATGCAATGGTGGTTCCTTTTGTCCGTGCCTCTGGCCTTTACCACGCTGGTTGCGCGGGTGATCGAGAATGTTGTGATAGATATTGCCAATTTCCGCAGTGGCGAGACCCTGATCACCCAAGCAGTGATCGGAGGCGATTGACATGAGCGACCCAACTCTCATCACTGCTATCTCCATCGGGGTAACGTTTCTCTTCATGCTGGGTGTGCCGGTGTTTCTGGTCATCGGCTATTGGGTGATCGGCGTCTCCTTTGTTCTTGGCATGCCGCTTCAGAACATTGGAGGGGCGCTCGGGGATGTGTTCACCGATGGGTTTGCGCTTCTGGCGATGCCGCTCTTCATTCTGACCGGCGATCTCATCAACCGCTCAGGGATTGCACGGCGCCTGAGCGATTTCGCCTATGCCTGCCTTGGCTGGATACGCGGCGGGCTGGCCATGGCGGCGCTTGGCGCGTGCGGTCTCTTCGCAGCAATTTCGGGGTCCAACTCGGCCACCACTGCGACCATCGGCTCGATGCTGCATCCCGAGATGGTCAAAGGCGGCTATGATGCGCGCTTCTCGGCGGCGACGGCTGCGGCGGGCGGCACGGTGGGCATCATCATCCCGCCCTCGATCATCTTCATCGTCTATGGTTTCTTGCTCAACCTGCCGATTTCCGAACTTTTCGTCGCGGGCATCATTCCGGGCACATTGATGGTTTTGGCCATGATGTTCGCCGCCTTCCTGATCTGCTGGCGCAATGGCTGGGGGTTCCTGATCCCGCTCAGCCCGCTGCGGGTTTTCAAGACCGCGATTGGCGCATGGCTGGGGTTCTTTGCCATCGGTCTCGTGCTTTGGGGCATCTACACTGGTAAATTTTCACCCACTGAGGCGGCGGGTGTGACGGTGGGCTTTTGCGTCATCGTGGGCTTTCTTAGCCTGCCGCTCTACAAGCTGATGGGCGGTGCCAAGGGGCGCGACGTCAGCGAAAAGAAGATCTCGGAAATGCTGGTGGTGGAAGGCTTCAGCCCCCTGGAATTGCCCTCGATCACCATGCGTTCGGCGCAGATCACGGGCATTCTCGCACCGCTTATCGCGGTTTCGGTGGTTATGCAGCAAATCCTCTCGGTTTTGGGTGCGCAGGAAGTAATCGGCAATTTCGTGACCTCGATGGGCGGCTACTACGCGGTGCTCTTTACCGCGATGGCCATCGTCTTTGTCTGCGGCATGGTTCTCGAGAGCCTGCCGGTGACGATCATTCTGGCCCCGATTCTGGCCCCTATTGCCCATTCCGTCGGGGTCGAGCCGGTGCAATTCGCGGTGATCTTCCTTGTCGGGGCCTCAATCGGGTTTGTCACGCCGCCCTATGGCCTCAACCTCTATGTGGCCTCTGGGGTGACGGGCGTTCCATATTTCAAGCTCTTACGCTACACCGTGCCATACCTTGTGGCGCTGTTGTCGGTCTGGGTGCTTGTGGCTCTGGTGCCTGCCCTGTCTACAGCGCTGCTTCCGCAACGGTAAGAAAGGGCTGAACATGGATGGCGAAGGCGCAGGAACAATCCCAACCAATCTGCGACTTCTACTCGTGCTCGAGGAAATCGCACGCGTGGGCGTGCCAGTCACGCCCACTGAGATCAATGCATCTCTAGGTCTGCCCAAGCCAACCATTCACCGCCTCTTTTCCACGCTCGAGGAAGAAGGGTTCTTGCAACGCGATCTCGATGGGCGCGGTTATGCGCCGGGGCCACGCCTGCGCACCTTGGCGGGCGGGGTTCTGTCCTCGCTGCGCATCCGCACCGCGCGTCAGGCGATCCTTCAACGCCTGAGCCAAGAGGTCGGCGAGACCTGCAATATCGCTCTGCCGGATCGGGACGCGATGATCTATCTCGAGCGGGTCGAGACGCAATGGCCACTGCGCATACAATTACCCATCGGCACGCGTGTGCCGTTCTACTGTACCGCAAGCGGCAAGATGTATCTCAGCACGCTGGCGCGCAGCCACCTTGTGCGCTACCTCTCAGCCACCGATCTTGTGGCGCGCACTCCGAACACTCTGACCGATCCCGACGCGCTCTTGGCGGAAATTCAGCGTGTGCGTGATCAGGGCTATTCGCTCGACCGAGAGGAGTTCATGGAAGATATGATCGCCCTCGCTGTGCCGATCCTCGATGTCAATGACCGGTTGATGGCGACACTTGCCTTTCACGCGCCCACTCAGCGCTTCAGCATCGAGCAGGCGATGGATTTCTTGGATGCAATGCGCGCGGCGGCGGCGGATTTGTCGAAACTGGTCGCCTGAGACGCGCTCAGACCCATTTTGCCAGAGGTGGCAGGCTCATCAACACGGCGTTGGCATCGTGTCCCGTGGCCAGACCGAATTTGGTGCCCCGGTCATAGACGAGGTTGTATTCGGCGTAGAGGCCGCGATGCTGAAGCTGCGTGTCCTTGTCCGCGTCCGACCACGGCTGACTCCTGCGCTTTTCCACCAGCGGTACATAGGCGGGCAGAAAGGCGCGGCCGATGTCCTGCGTCAGCGCAAAATCGGCTTCCCAATCGCCCGTGTTGCGGTCATCCATGAAAATTCCGCCCACGCCGCGCGCCCGGTTGCGATGCGGCACATAGAAATACTCATCAGCCCAGGCCTTGAGCTTGGGATAAAGATCCGACCCGTGCGGGTCGAGATGCGCCTGCTGCTGGTCATGGAAATGCGCCGTATCCTCGGGATACTCGATGCAGGGATTGAGATCAGAGCCACCACCGAACCACCACGCATGAGGGGTCCAGAACATGCGGGTGTTCATATGCACGGCCGGGCAGTGCGGATTTTGCATATGCGCCACAAGGCTGATGCCAGAGGCCCAGAACCGCGGGTCGCTGTCCATGCCGGGCACGCCCCGCGCGGCCATCGCACGCTGGGCCGCTTCGCCCAAGGTGCCGTAAACCTCGGACACATTTACACCGACCTTTTCAAACACCCGGCCGCCACGGAGCACGCTCATGAGCCCACCGCCGGCGTCCGATCCGTCATCGCTGTGGCGGCGGGTCTCGCTGACCTCGAACCGTCCGGGTGCCGCCTCTGACATTGGTCCGGTGACATGGCTGTCTTCCAACCCCTCGAAGGCGGCGACGATGTCGTTGCGCAATTGGCGGAACCATGCGGCGGCGCGGTTTTTCTGCTGGGTGAAATCGTCGGTCATTCGTCTTGTCCTAGGGCCATGATGCCTATTAGTGCGCCGGGGCCGCGCAGGGGTCAAGCAGAGTGCGTCCGCCATCCACCGTCATGATTTGCCCGGTCATGAATGCCGACCCATCGCAGGCCAGATAATGCACCGCCTCGGCCAGTTCTGCCGCCGATGCAATCCGACCCAGAGGGGTGTGACATTCGATGTCGCTTCGGTAATCGCTGTGTTCCCTCAGCGCTTCCTTGAGCGAAGCGCTCATGACCGAACCAAAGGCCAGGGCGTTGACGCGGATACGGTGCGGTGCCAGTGCCAGCGCCAGACTGCGCGTCATCTGATCAAGGGCGGCCGAGGCCACAGAATAGGCCAAGAGATCGGGATGCGTGCAGCGCGCGGCAATCGAGGACAGGTTCACGATGGTGCCGGCGCTGCCCTCGGTCTGGCCCTCGGATTGCTTGATCATCCGGCGCGCGACCTGCTGGCTCATGCGCAGGGCGGTCAAGAGGTTCTGTTCCAGCAGCATCTCCACTGCATCGTCATCCGGGTTGAGCGCGTCTGAAGGCACGACCTGACGGCAGGCATTGACGAGAATATCCACCTGCTCAAAGGCGTCAATCGTCGCTGACAGCAGATTGGCCTGCGTCAGCTTTTGCCGCAGGTCGCCTGCAAAATACCGGATGTTGCTGCTGTCGTCATTCTCGCCCAATTCCTTGATCAGGCGCGCCTCGTCCATATCGGCAAAGACGACATTGGCACCCTTGTCAGCGAAATGGCGCCCTATGGCGAGTCCGATACCATTGGCGCCCCCGGTGACAATGGCGGTTTTCCCGGTGATGGAGAAGGACATGTCTGGCCTTTCAAGCTGGGTCCATGGCGCACGGGCGGTGCTATCGGCCCTGTCGCATCGGACGGCTGGCGTGGAGTATCTTGAAGCGCGTATCGCCTGTAACCTCGATGACCGAGCTAAAGGCTTGCGCAAGCGTGGTTTCATAAGGCAGGTGGCGGTTCGCGACCATCCAGAGGCTACCCGAGGGTTTGAGCATTCCCGCTGCCGCTCGGATAAAGGCGCGGCCCATATCGGGATCGGCGCTGCGGTTCTCGTGAAAGGGCGGGTTCATGATGACGCTATCGGCACGCGCGTCCGGCTGCCAAACGGTTGCATCGGCCCAGTAAAACTGCGCGCGTGAATCTGTCACATTCTTGCGTGCACAGTCGAGGGCCGCATGATCCGCCTCGACCAGATCAAGCCGCGCGATGCTTGCGCGCTCCAGTGCTCGTGCACTCAGATAGCCCCAGCCCGCGCCCAGATCGACTACATGCGCGCCAAGCGCCTGCGGCAGGCTCTCGGCCAGGAAGCGCGATGCCGGATCGATGGCATCGGCCGAAAAGACCCCCGGCGCCGTGACAAAGCCGTCAGCGATGGGCTGCGATGCGGTGGCGGTCCAATCGGCAAACTCTGGACCTGCGGCAAAGCTGAAAATCTTTCCGTGCGCTTTGGAGAGTGGCGCGCTGACCGTCACACGGCGCCGGCAATCGCGCAGCAACGATTCGATGCCATCGGTCTTGAGACCATCCACGATGATCGGGCCATCGGTGACAGCGGCGGCCTCTGCCAAGAGCGCGCGCGCCCGCGCCTTTGCGCGGGGTAGACAGAGGATTGCGGCACCATACCGCCCCTCGGTGGCAATGGCACAGTCATATCCCAAGCTGGCAAAGTGATCGTGATCGGGCTTGAGCGCAGTAATCACTTGCACGCGCTCTTTAGGTAGGGCCGACAGATCAGCACCTGCGCGCGGGGTCAAAACGGCAATGCGTCCCGCCTCGGGCAGGGTCGCAACCCCGTCGGCGAGGGCAAGTGTCAGGCGAGTGGCAAGGGCCAAGCTATTCTTTTTCCATGGTGCATTGCAGCGGATGTTGGTGACGACGCGCAAAATCCATCACCTGCGCCACCTTGGTTTCTGCGATTTCGTGGCTGAAGACACCAACCACAGCCAGTCCCTTCTTGTGAACGGTCAGCATGATCTCAAAGGCCTGCGCATGCGACATGCCGAAAAATCTCTCGAGCACAGCGACCACGAATTCCATCGGGGTGTAGTCGTCATTCAGTAGCAAAACCTTGTAAAGCGGCGGACGCTTGGTCTTGGGGCGTGTTGCAACGACCACCGCAGGATCGCCCGCGTCCTCCTTGGGCCCGGTCAGTGTCATCGGATGCTGGATCATTTCAGTCGTACACTCGGATCATTGCCATGTGACAGGGTCTGTTTCATGACGTCTATATATCGTTTGATCGGGGTTAGAAAAGGGTCCCAGTGAAAGAAGCCATTCAATCCGCCGTGTCGGGGACCGGCGCGATCAGGTCCGGGCCGTGCGCACGGTTGGAATTTACCGCAGGGGCGACACGCCACATCTCCAGACAATCCTCGGGCGCTGGGCGCATCAGCCGCGCCGCGCCATGGCCTGCCTCGCCCAGCCAGAGCGGCCAGTCCTGCGGCTCGAGGATCACGGGCATGCGGTGATGCAGTTGCGCCATGCTGTCATTGGCAGCGCAGGTGACAATCGCGCAGGTGTCAATCCGCTCGGCCCCGCGCGCCCAGCTTTGCCATATCCCGGCCATGACCAACGGTGTGCCATGCCGCCGCCGGATGAACCATGGCAGGCGGCTGTCGCCGTCGCGGGTCCATTCGTAGAACCCCGTGCATGGGATCAGGCAGCGGCGCGCGCGCGCCGCCTCGCGAAAGGCGGGCTTGTCGGCGATGGTCTCGGCGCGGGCATTGATCAAGAGCGGTCCGGCGGTCAGGCTGTCATACCATGAGGGCAGGAATCCCCACCGCAGGGCCGAAAGCCGCCGAGCTCCGCTCTCTCCCAGACGCACGGCGGCGATCCGTGCTGTAGGACAGACGTTGTATTCGGGGGGCTGGGACAGGTCATTGTCGGGGGCCGCGCCAAAGAGCTGCGCCATCGCGTCGTTTGGCAGGGTGATGACAAAGCGCCCGCACATGCCCGCCGCCGCGTCAGGGCTTGCGGGGCAGGCCGGTGCCGATCATCGAATCGCGCGTGACAAGGCTGGCCAATTGCGCCTCGTCCAGACCTTCTGTGCCTTGGGGTCGGGCGGGCAGTACGATATAGCGCATGTCGGCGGTGCTGTCGTGGACGCGCACTGTGACATCATCGGGCAGATCGAGGCCGAATTCGCGCAGCACCGCGCGCGGTTCGCGTACCGCGCGGCTGCGATACTCCCGCGTTTTGTACCAATCGGGCGGCAGGCCCAACAGGTTGCGCGGATAGCAGGAGCAGAGTGTGCAGACGATGAGATTATGGGTCTGCGCGGTATTCTCGACCGCGATCAGGTGGAGCGGACCGATGTCGAACCCCATCTCGCGGCTGGCGGCAGAGGCATCCGCCAAGAGCCGCGCCTTGAAATCGGGATCGACCCAAGCGCGCGCCACCACTGCCGCGCCATTGGCCGGGGATCGGGCATCCATCGCCTCAATCTGTGCGGCAATCTCGGCAGGGGTGATCAGGCCTTTTTCCACCAGCAATTCGCGCACCGCGATTTCCATACGCTGCCAATAGGTCAGTGGGCCATCATTATCGGCGCGGTAAGGGTGTCCAGAGGGGCTCATTCCCTCGTGGTGGAAATGGTCGTGATCGTGGTGGTCATGGGGCATGGTGATCCACCTTTTCGAGCCAATGCGCGTAGAGTTCGGCATCGAGCGTGTCGTCGGGGTTCTCGGCCGCCTCACCCCAGATGTCGCGCATGGCAAAACGCACGCGGTAAAGTGGCTTTTCCTCGGCAGGCAGGCCGTATGCCAATTGCTCGGGGTTGCGAAATGCCCCCAAGGGCCGCTCGATCACGCCCTCCTTGCCGCGCAGATACCACGGCGCGCGCACATGGCCCGGCGGCGTTAGAGCCTTGACCCGTACCCGCTCAGCCATCTTGCGCCTCGGCATAGGTGGGGCCACGGGCCGCGACCGCCTCCATCCGGGTGGCCAGCTCTTCCAGCGAGTAGACCCCGGCTTCCAGCAGGTTCTGGTTCACGGCGGCGATCCAGCGTTCGTAATAGGAGTGTTTCTCGAAGGCGTCCTCGCCCATATCCTCGAGCGCGCGGCGCAGCCCGTCGACGGTAAACAGTCCCTTTTGCCCGCAGAGCACCATCATTGCGTCGATACGCTTCTCCCAAAGGGCGAAGTCATGCCCTTGCATCGGCACAGGCCCGGCAGCCTGTCCGCCCATGTCGTGCCAACGGCGTCCATTCCAATCGCTCATGACAAGAAGCGTAGGAGGGAAGGCAGGGCTTGTCCAGTGGTCACGCGCCATCGTCCTCAGGGGCGGTGACATAGGTGATCTCGCCCGCCGCCTCGAGGGTGCGCACGGCGTTGACCACTGCGGTCATAGCCTCTTCGGCATCGCGCAGGCGTACGCGGCCGCGCTCTTGCATCTCCTCGCGCATGGCTTCGGCCATACGTTTGCCCATGTTATTGAGGATGAACTCCGCCACCGGCGCCAGGTCGCCCGAGGCCGCCCCTGCAAGCGCCGTGACGAGGACAGCCTGATCCACCTCGCGGGTGATGCGTGGAATATCGGTGGGTTTTACCCGGTCGGGAATATGCACAAAGGTAAAGATTGCCCGCCGCACGAGGTTTGCAAATTCCTGATCGGTTTCGTCCAATCCTGTCAGGACGTCATCGCGCGTCGCGGCGGGGGAGAAGTTGAGGATTGCGCCGACACGCTCGACCGCCCCTTGGGCAAAGGCGGCCTCTGGAATGTCATGCAGTTCCGCCGCGAGGGCCAGACCGATCCTGTCCACCGCTTCGGGGCTGACCGCGCCGGTCTGCGACACCGCACAGGTGATCCGCCGCGCCAGTTCGCCGGGCAGTTTGCCCAAGAGATCTGCCGCGCGCGCCACGTTGAGCTTGGACAAGAGCACCGCCGCAACCTCGGTGCTCTCGCGTTCGACAATCGGGATGAGCGCGTCGAGATCGGCCTTTTTGACCTGCTCCCAGGGGTCGCCCTGCTGACGCACGCCCGCTTCTTTGCGCAGGCGCGCGGCGGTTTGAGGACTGATCCGACCATCAAGCGCGCTGAGCGCCCCTGCCACCCCGCGCGGAAAGGTCAGGCCCATGCCCTCCAACTCCTGCGCGAACTCTGCGACCACATCGGCGAGCGTGCCGCGGTCGACATAACGCATCGACCCCATCTGTGTGGTCAACCGTACCTGAAGCACATCCGGCAGGTCGGTCAGCGCGATTTCGGCACCCTCATTGATCAGAAACCGGACGATGATAGCCGCCTTTTGCGAGCGCGTCAGATGGGCCGCCACCCCGCCACGATGGGGCGGGGCCAGACGGGCTAAGGGAGTGGGTGCTTTCATCGCGGGCCTCTCTGCGGGTCAGGGCTGACCTTAGAGGCCAAAGGGTGAAGAATTCTCTAAGCCTGACGCGGGATTTCGGTGGTTTCCCGGATGACGTCGCCCGTGCTTCGTGCTAGGGCCGATCCATGAGCCAGATGCCCAGTAAGATCGAAATCCTGCAATGGATTTCGGACAACCCGACCCTCACCGCGAAACGCGATATCGCCAAGGCCTTTGGCATAAAGGGGGCTGCGCGGATCGACCTCAAGCGCCTGCTCAAGGAACTGGAGGACGAGGGCCACCTGGAAAAGCGCAAGAAGACTTATCGTGACCCTGATCGCCTGCCACCCGTGAGCGTGTTGCAGATCACCGGACCCGCCTCTGACGGCGAGCTTTTGGCGCGTCCCCTCGAGTGGACGGGCGAGGGTGTGGAACCCGTCGTGCTGCTCGTTCCACGGGCTTCGGATCCTGCAATGGGAGCGGGCGACCGCATCTTAGCGCGGCTGCAAGAGGTCAAGGGCGAGACCCACCATTACGAGGCGCGGCTGATCCGTCGTATCGGTACCAATCCACGCAAGGTCTTGGGGATTTTCCGCAAGGGGGCCGAGGGCGGGCGTATCCTGCCCATCGACAAGGGCGACGGCAAGGAATGGCTGGTGGCTGCCGATGCCACAGGCGGTGCGCAGGACGGCGAACTGGTCGAAGGGGAACAGGCGGGGCCGGTGGGGCGTATGGGGCTACCAAGGGCGCGGGTGCTCGACCGGCTGGGCGATCCCTCGGCACCCAAGGCCGTGTCGCTGATTGCGATCCATCAGCACGGAATCCCCGATACCTTTCCCGATGCGGTGATCGCCGAGGCGGATGCGATGAAACCGGCGGGGCTCAAGGGCCGAGAGGATCTGCGCGACCTGCCGCTGATCACCATCGACCCATGGGATGCGCGCGACCATGATGATGCGGTCTGGGCCCATGCCGATGACGATCCGAAGAACCCGGGCGGGCATGTGATCTGGGTCGCGATTGCCGATGTGGCGCATTACGTGCGCCCCGGCACCGCGCTGGACCATGAAGCGCGCAAGCGCGGCAACTCAAGCTATTTTCCCGACCGCGTGGTGCCGATGTTGCCCGACCGGTTGTCGGGCGATCTGTGTTCTCTGCACGAAGGGGTGCCGCGCGCCTGTATCGCGGTGCGGATGCAGATCACCGCGACAGGCGACAAGATCGGGCATCGCTTTGTGCGAGGGCTCATGCGCTCTGCCGCCTCGCTGACCTATCAACAGGTGCAATCCGCGCAGGATGGCGCGCCGGATGACAAATGCGCGCCACTTATGGAGGAGGTGATCACGCCGCTCTATGCCGCCTATGCCGCCCTTGAAGAGGCGCGGCGGCGGCGTCAGCCGCTTGATCTCGACCTGCCCGAGCGCAAGGTTGTGCTGAGCGATGCGGGTAAGGTTCTGTCGGTGAATTTCACCGAGCGGTTGGAGGCCCACAAGCTGATCGAGGAATGTATGGTGCTGGCCAATGTGGCCGCCGCCGAAACGCTGGTGGCGCGCAAATCGGCGCTCTTGTTCCGGGTGCATGAGGAACCAAGCCCCGAGAAGCTCGACGCGCTGCGCGACGTGGCGGCGGCGGCGGGGATGGTTCTGGCCAAGGGGCAGGTGCTGAAAACTGCGCATCTTAACGCGCTTTTGCATGCCGCGCGCGATACGGATCATTCCGAGGTCATCAACATGTCCACCCTGCGGGCGATGACGCAGGCCTACTATGCACCGCAGAATTTCGGGCATTTCGGTTTGGCCCTTCAGGCCTATGCGCATTTCACATCGCCCATTCGGCGCTATTCCGATCTGGTCGTGCACCGAGCGCTGATTTCGGCGCATGGCTGGGGCAAGGATGGCCTCAGTCACGAAGAAGAAGCTCAGCTTGAGGCCACGGCGCAGCACATCTCCGATACCGAGCGCCGCTCGATGATGGCTGAGCGTGACACCAATGACCGCTATCTGGCGGCGTTTCTGTCGGAGCGCTTGGGCGAGGAATTCACCGGACGGATCAGCGGCATCGCCAAGTTCGGGGTCTTTGTGAAACTGGACGAGACCGGGGCCGATGGGCTGATCCCGGTGCGCTCATTAGGGCGTGAGTATTTCCATTTCGACCGCGAGGCGGGGACGCTGATGGGGTCTGATACCGGGCTCCTGATTGGACTTGGGCAGCGCGTCACGGTCAAGCTGGCCGAGGCAGCGCCGGTGACAGGTGGCATCGCGCTGGAACTAGTGAGCCTTGATGGCGAGACTTTGCCAAAGGGCCCGCGGGCCTCTCGAGGTAGACCGCCCAAGCGCAAGCTGGGAAGCGCCAAGCGCAAAGCGGCGGTTGATCGCCGCAAGGCGGAGCGTAAGCGGCGGTAGCGCAGGTGTTATCGAAGCCCGTCGCGGGCGATTGCAACCGCAAGATCCCGCACCGCCTGGGCGCGCGCGGCGGCGATGGCGGTGGCCCCCGCCTCAAGCGGCAACGGCACGCTCAGATCAAAGAGTTGCGCCCTTGCGCGGCCAGTCTCGGACGACACGAAATATTGCCCGGCAAGGCGGAACATGCCGCCCTCCTGTGCCAGCATCTCTTCGACCCGCACCTCGACCTGCGCCTCGGGAAATCCGCCAAAGGGCCAAGGCTCTGCCGCGATCCTGGCGCCCGTGATCTGCGCCAGATGACGGCTGAGTTCCAGCGTGATGGCGCGGCTTGGGTCATCCGCCCAGAAGAGGCCCGGTTGGGTGCGCAATACGCCCGCCGCATCCGAAAGATAGACGTCCTCGCCCGCTGCATAGCCTGGCAAGGACACTTCGCGCAGCGCGACCGACGCAAAGGCGATCCGCAGCTTGGTCTCGACCGGCGCGCGCGGCACGGTCAGGCGCTGTTCGGGCGCAGAGGTGCAAGCGGCGAGTGTGGCAAGCACGAGGACGGCGGAAAAGTTCTTCATTCTCATCATCTTCCCAACAGCAGCGAATTCGGATTGCGTTCAATCGCACGGGCCAATGATGACACGGCGCGGGCGGCGCGTTCAACCTCGCGCATTGCCGCGCGGGCGTCGCGGCCCACGCCATTGTCCGCAGCATAGCCTGCCAATGTGCCGCGCGCCTGTGCCAGCACCGCCTCGGCCTCGGCAATGAGACCGGGAAGATCGCGCCCTGCCTCGGCAAAGGTATCCGCCGCGTCGCGGGCCGAGCCAAGGGCGGCGGTCGCATTCTCGACTACGCCGCCTTGGCGCAATTGCGCGAGCACGCTGCGCAATTCTTCAAGGGTGGCATTCAGCGTACCTGGCAACGCCTGCGCGCCCTCTCCGGCGATCAACGCATCCGCGCTGCGGATGAGCTCGGTCAGCTCTGCTGCCAAGGCGTCAATCTCGACACTCTCGGCCTTTTGCGCCACGGCATCCAGCCGCGCGACTAGGTCGGGCACACCGCTGACGGCATCGCTCACGCCCTGCGAGGCTGCGGAGGCATCGGTGAGCGCGGTACTCAGCTTGGTTGCCAGTGCCTCTTGCGCGATTTGTGCGACCAGCGTTTCCATCTCGGTCAGCACCGCATCAAGCCGCGCGGGCAGGGCCTGAACCTCTGGCGCGCCGATGACGCCGCGTGTCTCATCCAAAAGCGCGTTGACGCTGCCCGGTATGTCACGGGTCTCGCTGCTCGAGACCAGAGCATTGGCGTTTTGCATGAGCGTGATCGCCTCGGCCATCACCTCTTCGATGGGCAGGGCGTTGATCCGCTCGAACACGCCCGTCGCGGTGGCGGACACATCGGCGATCTCGCTTTCGGTGGTGGGCAGGAGCAGGTCGCCGCCCTCTATCGTTTCGATCTCGGCCGGGGGGGCATCGGGGACGTCGACCAGTTCGATCTTGAGCCCGCCCGTCAGAAGCGAGGCCGAGGCGAGGCGCGCGCGCAGCCCCCGCGCGACGCTTTCGTGCAGATACTCCAATGCCGTGTCGCGCCCTGCGCCCCCCTCCAGCCCCAGCCGTCCGGGGCGTATCGCCAGATCAACCAAGAGCCGCACGCGCCCGTCGCCGAACCTGTCCTCGTCCACCACGCCATTGAGCGCACTCACCTGACCGATGCGCAGCCCGTTCCATTCCACCGGAGCATCGACGGTGAGGCCAGCAATATTGTCCTCGAACACCGCGGACAGCGTTAAGACTTCGCTGTCATCGCCGCGAAAGAGGCTGGCGCGGGCGGCGGATTCCTCGGGGTAGACCGTGTAGTCGTCCCCGGCGCGTGCTGCGGTGCCACCTGAAATCATCGTCTCGAACGTCACACCACCCGACACAAGGGCTGCCACGGAGGAAAAATCGAGTTGCGCGCCGGCGGGCCCCAGAGAAAAGGAAAAGCCGGACGTGTCCCAAAACCGCGTGGCGCTGTTGATCAGCCGATCATGCGGGGCAAAGATCAGCGCCTCCGCTTCTGCCGAGGCCCCATCGGCGGTGATCCGCGGTCGCCCGATGCGCCCCACCTCGATACCGCGATAGACCACCGGTGCGCCCTCGACCAGCGAGGCACGCCCCTGTGCGCGCAGCATGAGGCGCAGACCGTCTTGCCCCACACGCTCCAGAGGCGCATCTGGCAGGCCGGTGATCTGCGTGACCGCGGCACCGGGGCTATTATCCCACAGACCCTCGATATACACGCCCGACAGCACCGTCCCGAGACCCGTAACCCCCCGTGCCGTGACCTGGGGGCGCACGACCCAGAATTGGGCATCCCCGTCGATATAGGGGGCTACCTCTTGATCCACGCGCACCTTGACCAGCACGCGGTCCAGCCCGGGCGCAAAGCTTACGTCCTCGACCATTCCGACGGTGACATCGCGATAGCGCAATTCCGTCGTTCCCGCGCGCACGCCGGACGCGTTATCAAAAGCGATCTCGATAAGTGGCCCACGTTCGGAATAGGCCTGCCATGCAACACCCAGCACGACGAGCAGCGCCGCCAAGGGCACCAGCCAGATCACCGAAATGCGGTCGATCAGGTCGCGCCCTGCTGGGGTGACGGGGGGCTCTGGCGGCGGCGTGGCGGTTTGGGTCACGGTTGGCGGTCCTCTTGATCGTCAGGCGGGCGGGCGCTGTCCCAGATCATGCGGCTATCAAAACTCTGGGCTGAAAGCATGGTGAAAATCACCGAAAGGGCGAAAAACAGGCTGGCGCGCCCCGGCGTGATCGTGGCCAGGGCCTGCAATTGCACCAGAGACGAGAGGATCGCCACAACGAAGACGTCGATCATGGACCAACGGCCGATATATTCCACAATCTCGTAAAGTAGATGTTGCCGCGCCTTTGACAGGCGCGTGCCACGCCAGACGCCAAAGGCCAGACCGGCCAGGACGAGGAACTTGGCCACCGGGATCACCACGCTGGCTACCAGAATGATGAACGCGACCCCCCAGTTGCCATGCTGCGCCAATGTCACGGCACCGCCCACGATTGTATCGGACTGCGTGCTGACCAATGTCCGCGTCTCTAGCATCGGGTAGAGGTTGGCGGGAATATAGCACCCAAGACCCAAGAGCCACCACGCCCAGACCTTTTGCAGGGCCATGGGGTCGCGGGAGTGCAGGATGCTGCCGCAGCGCGGACAAAGGGCCGTGCCGAGAGGGGCAACCCTCATACAACGGGTGCAGCCGACCAGCCCCATATCGCGCGCGGTTCTCATTGATCCAGCGAGGCCCAGATCGAATAGCGGCACATCAGGCTGTCCGTCGCCACCACGAGCACCACCAGCACCGCGAACATCCACGCCGCCGGGCCAAAGACCACATCGGCCAAATCGCTCAGCTTGACCAGTGCCACGGCGCAGCCGATGGCAAAAATCTCGGCCATGGACCAAGGCACGAGCGCCTCGGAGAGGCGAAAGGCGGGGCGCGCCAGGGGCGCAGGCGGGCGGTCACGGATGATGGGGGCGAGCACATAGATCAACAAGAGCAGGCGCAGCGCCGGGATCACCACGATAAAGAAAAGCACGGCCACCGCCAGCACCGACAGCCCGCCCTCAAACACGAAAGCCGCTTGAAGGATGGAGGCGTCATGATGCATCCCGCCCGCCCCGATAGACAGAAACGGAAAGAGCACCGCCGCCACGATGAGAATGAGCACCGTCAGCGCCAGGGAAATCAACTGCTTGCCCGCCTTGCGCCGGGGCGCGATCAGCACCGTATGGCAGCGCGCGCAAACTGCGCGTTGCCGCATCGCCACCTCTGGCGCCGTATAAACCAGATCGCAGGTCGGGCAGCAGATAAGGCCCGCCAGAGCGCCGCTGTCCGTCTCGCAGGCGCTCACGAGCGTTTCAGCAGCGCCAGCAGTTCCTGCGACGGCAGGCCATCTGGCGTCACCCCCACGGATTGCTGAAAGGCGCGAATTGCGTTGATCGTGTTGGGGCCGATGATGCCGTCGATCTTTTCGATGGCGAAACCCTTGCGTTGCAGACGGCGCTGCATCTCCATCTTTTCCTCAAAGGACAGGGGGTTATAGCCGCGAGGCCAGGCTCCCCGGATTTCAGGCCCTCCACCGATCCGGTCCGACAGGTGCCCGACGCCAAGCGCATAGGCATCGGAATTGTTGTAGCGCTTGATCACACCGAAATTGTCAAAGACCATGAAGGCTGGCCCCTGAAGCCCCGCAGGCAAGAATATCGAGGCATTGCCGTAATCGCGCACCGCGCGCCCATCCATGCCGACGACGCCTTGCGACGCCCATTGCGACGGCAGGCGCTTGGCCTTGGCTGCCCCGGCGCTGAAGCCACGCGGCACTTGCACCTCGACACCCCAGGGCTGACCCTTGGTCCAGCCAAAGCGCTTGAGATAGGCGGCGGTAGAGGCGAGGGCGTCCGTTGGGTTGTCCGACCAGATGTCACGCTTGCCATCGCCGGTGAAATCCACCGCATAGGCGAGGTAAGAGGTTGGCATGAACTGCGTATGTCCCATGGCCCCGGCCCAAGAGCCCTTCATGTTCTCGGGCGTCACATCGCCGGATTGCAGGATCTGCAAGGCGGCGATGAGCTGTTTTTCAAAAAACGCGCCGCGACGTCCGTCATAGGCCAGCGTTGCCAACGATTGAATCAGCGGCAGATCGCCCAGCCGTTCGCCATAGGTGCTCTCCATGCCCCAGACGGCGGCGACCACCTCTTTTTCCACGCCGTAATGTGCTTCGATCCGTTCTAGTGCGCGGCGGTGCTTGCGCAGCGCCTCTTGCCCGTTATTGACCCGAACAGGTGAGACGGCGCTGTCGAGATAATCCCAGATCTCGCGCTTGAATTCCGATTGGTTGCGGTCCTTGGACACGATTTCGGCATTAAAGCTCACACCGCGAAAGGCGCGGTCGAACACCTGTCCGCTGATCCCCTGCGACAGGGCGCGGCCCCGAAAACCGGCAACCCAACTGTCGAAGCGGGGGTTTGCGTTAACCGGCACGATGGCAGTCTCTGACACGCCAGAGGGGCGCATCTGGGGCCGGAGGCTGCGTATCGGCACGTCACTGGCCACAATTACCGCTGCCGTGATGAGACCAGAACCGGGCCGCATCTGAGGGCGCAGCGATTGCTCTATCGCCCCGGCCAGCACCGGCTGTGCCCCGATTACAAAGCTCAATACTCCGACAAATACCGCTCGCATGGTCCGGCCCCTTTGTTATGTGGCTCTCTTCAGAGAATAGCCCGATTGTTTCCGAATCAAAAGCGATCAAGGGTGTGGAAAGGCAAAGGCGCGGCGATTTCTCGCCGCGCCTCCTTAATTTCAACAAGAGAAGCGTTCAGGCCAGATCGAAGCGGTCTGCGTTCATCACCTTGGTCCACGCGGCGACAAAATCGCGCACGAACTTCTCCGGGGCGTCGTCCTGTGCATAGATTTCGGCATAGGCCCGCAGGATCGAGTTCGACCCGAACACCAGATCGACACGGGTGGCGGTGTGTTTCACTGCGCCCGATTTGCGATCGGTGATGTTGTAGGTGCCATCGCCGTTTGGTTCCCACTTGTAGCTCATGTCGGTGAGCGTGGTGAAGAAGTCCGTCGTCAGCGCGCCCACCTTGTCGGTAAAGACACCATGGGCCGTGCTGCCGTGGTTGGTTCCCAGAACCCGCATGCCACCGATGAGGCAGGTCATCTCATGCGCGCTGAGACCCATGAGCTGTGCCCGGTCGAGCAGCATTTCCTCGGGGGACACGACGTAGTCCTTCTTGAGCCAGTTGCGGAAGCCATCGGCCAGCGGTTCCAACGGGCCGAAGGACTCGGCATCAGTCATCTCTGCAGTCGCGTCGCCGCGACCGGGAGCAAAGGGCACCTCGATCTCGAAACCAGCGGCTTTGGCCGCCTGTTCGATGCCGACATTGCCCGCCAGAACGATCACATCCGCCACACTTGCGCCGGTCTCTGCCGCGATGGGCTCGAGCGCGGCCAGCGCCCGCGCCAGACGGGCAGGTTCATTACCTTCCCAGTCCTTTTGAGGGGCCAGACGGATGCGCGCGCCATTGGCACCGCCACGCAGGTCAGAGCCACGGAAAGTGCGCGCGCTGTCCCATGCGGTGGCAACCATGTCCGACAGGCTCAGACCGCTTGCGGCGATCTTGGCCTTGACGGCGGCGACATCGTAGCCGGTCGAGCCCGCGGGGATCGGGTCTTGCCAGATCAGATCCTCTTGCGGCGCGTCCGGCCCGATGTAGCGGGTCCGGGGGCCCAGATCACGGTGGGTCAGCTTGAACCAAGCGCGGGCAAAGCAATCCTCGAAATAGGCCTGATCGGCCATGAACTTTTCGCAGATGGCGCGATAGGTCGGGTCCATCTTCATCGCCATGTCCGCATCGGTCATCATCGGCATGACGCGCTTGGTCTCGTCGGTCGGGTCGACCGGCATGTCCTCTTCGCGAATGTCGATGGGCCGCCATTGCTGCGCACCGGCGGGGGATTTGGTGAGTTCCCAGTCATAGCCGAAAAGCAGCTTGAAATAGCCCATGTCCCATTTGGTCGGGTGGGTGGTCCATGCGCCCTCGATACCCGAGGTCACGGCATTGGTGGCCTTGCCGCCAAGGTTGGGGTTGACCCAGCCAAAGCCTTGATTTTCCACATCTGCCGCTTCCGGCTCTGCGCCCAACGCGGACGCATCACCATTGCCATGCGCCTTGCCGACCGTGTGGCCGCCGCAGGTCAGAGCGGCGGTTTCCTCATCGTTCATGGCCATGCGGGCAAAGGTTTCGCGCACCTGCCCTGCGGTCGCCAGCGGATCGGGTTTGCCGTTCACGCCTTCGGGGTTCACATAGATCAGGCCCATCTGCACGGCGGCAAGGGGGTTCTCCATGGTTGCCGGGTTCTCGACGCTCTCATAGCGGCTGTCAGAGGGGGCTAGCCATTCTTTTTCAGCGCCCCAGTAGGTGTCTTTCTCGGGGTGCCAGATGTCTTCGCGACCGAACGAGAAGCCAAAGGTTTTGAGGCCCATCGACTCATAGGCGATGTTGCCCGCGAGCAGGATAAGGTCGGCCCAGCTCAGCTTGTTGCCGTATTTCTTCTTGACCGGCCAGAGCAGGCGGCGGGCCTTGTCGAGATTGCCATTGTCCGGCCAGCTGTTCAGGGGCGCAAAGCGGATGTTGCCATGACCGCCGCCGCCACGCCCATCGGCCAGACGGTAGGAGCCGGCGGAATGCCATGCGAGACGGATCATCAGACCTCCGTAATGGCCCCAATCGGCGGGCCACCAATCCTGGCTGTCGGTCATCAGCGCCTTGACGTCGGCCTTGACCGCCTCGAAGTCGAGGGTCTTGACCTCTTCGGCATAGTTGAAGTCTGCGCCGAGCGGATTGGTTTTCTGGTCGTGCTGATGCAGGATGTCGAGATTGAGGGATTTAGGCCACCAATCCATGACGCTGGCGCCTGTTTCGGTCACGCTGCCATGCATAACCGGGCATTTGCCGATGTTGTTGCCGTCCATTTTTGTCTCCTACCTGAAGCGTTTTCGTCGGTGAGTGGTTGGATTCGCCGCTAAGGATGCGACCGATTCCAGAGGCCACGCGCGTTATCCTCGCGCGGTGTAACAGATGCTTTTAATAATTAATAATTGGATTTACTAAATGTAACCATAATCTATGATTATTTCGTGTGATCTCGCCGCAAGCGAAATACGCCCGTGCCCGTGGCGATGAGGGTGCCGTTATCATCCCACACCATGCCTTCAGCGAAATAGGTGGATTTACCGCCGCCCGTGCGCCGTGCCTCGGCGATCAGCTTCGTTCCGTTGGCCTGCCCCAGATAGTTGACCGTAAGCGACAGGGTGAGCGCCATTTGCTGTCGCGCGGGATCGCCGGTATAGCACCCGGAAAACCCCATGGCGGTATCGAGCATGGTCGCGTGAATGCCGCCATGGGGCAAGCCTTGGCGGTTCATCAGGAACGGTTCCAGCGGCAATTCCAGCCGCGCAAAGTCCTTGGACCAGGCAATCAGGCGATATCCAAGATGGCTTTGCAGCGCCGAGGGCGGTTCGAGCAGGTTTGGGTCAAGGTCTTGTGTCATGTCTTGTCCTTGGTAGCGCACAGGCCCGCGCGGGCGAATTCCGGCACATAGTCCCCAAGACGCAAGCCGCGTGCAGGGTCCGAGGCGTTGCCATCCAGAGCGCGTTTCTTGACGCCTTGCAGAATGGCCGCCATGCGGAAATAGCTGAAGGCGAGGTAGAAATGGAACCCCTCGATCGGGGCAATTCCGCGTCGTTCGCAATAGCGGGCGATAAACTCCGCATCCGACCAGAGACCAAGTGCTGCGCGGTCCACACCTGATAGGCCGCGCCCCTCTGCCGTGGCGGGCATCGACCATTGCATGATCACGGCGGCAAGGTCGGCGTAGGGGTGGCCGAGGGTCGAAAGCTCCCAGTCCAGTACGGCGACGCAGGCGGTGCCCTCGGGTTCAAAGAGCAGATTGTCGAGCCGGTAGTCGCCATGCACCAGAGTGCGTTGCCCGTCGTCGTCGGGAATATGCGCATCGAGCCATGCCATGAGGGCGGTCATGTCGGGCAGGTCTTCGGTGGCGGTGGCAGTATATTGCGCGCACCAGCGGTCCACCTGACGGCGATAGTAATTGCCGGAGGGGCCATAATCCGTGAGGCCCGTCGCCAACAGGTCAACCTCGTGTATGGCGGCCAGAACGCGGTTCATCTCGTCGATGATGGCGTGGCGTTTGGGCGGGCTGAGGCCGGGCATTGCGGGGGCGTCAAAGGTGCGGCCCTTGACCTCGTCCATGATGTAAAAGGGTGTGCCGATGACACGCTCATCCTCGCATAGAATATGCATGCGCGCCACGGGAACCGATGTGCCTTGGAGCGCGCGCTGCACGCGGAATTCCCGCTCGACCGCATGGGCGGATTTCAAGAGCACGCCGGGCGGTTTGCGGCGCAGGACGTAGCTGCACTTGGGCGTTGTCAGGCGGTAGGTCGGGTTGGATTGCCCGCCGCTGAATTTCTGTGCCGTAAGCGGCCCTTCGAAGCCCGGCAGATGCGCGGCAAGCCATGCCGCGATGGCATCGGTATCGAGCGCGCTCATGCGCCGTCCCCGCGTTGGTCGGGGTGGATGTAATCGGTGAACTGGTCGCGCAGCGTGAGTTTCGAGACCTTGCCGGTGGCGGTCAACGGCAGCGCCTCGACCCAAAGCAGATCGTCGGGCAATTGCCACTTTGCGAAATGGGTTTCCATATGGGTGCAGACCTCTGCCAGCGTCGGGCGTTCTGCCCCTGCGGCCACCGCAACCAGGACGGGGCGCTCATCCCATTTCGGATGCGGTACGGCGATCACAGCACAGGCGGCGATGCCGGGATGCGAGAGGGCGGCGTTTTCCAGATCAATCGAACTGATCCATTCGCCCCCCGATTTCACCAGGTCCTTGGACCGGTCTCGGATCGTGAGCCGCCCTTCGGGGCTGACCGAGGCGACGTCGCCAGTGCCAAACCAGCCCTCGGCATCCATCGCAGCGCGCGTGGCCTCGGGGTTCTCGAAATATCCGCTGATGACGGTGTTGCCGCGAATGAAGAGTTCGCCCGCCGCCTGTCCGTCATGCGGCAGGCGTTGGCCGGCGTCATCGACGATCTTGTACTCCACTCCAAAGAGGCGTCGCCCGGCGCAGCATTTGGCGGCGATACGTTCGGTCAGCGGTGCCGATTGCAGCGCGGGGGACAGCACACCATAAGCGCCGATGGGACTGGTTTCGGTCATGCCCCAGGCCTGCGAAACCACGACGCCGCGTGTCTCATAGGCCTCGATCATCACGCGCGGCATGGCCGAGCCGCCGACCACCAGATCGGCAAAACCTGATGGAACGCGCCCCTGTGCCTTGATTTCCGCCAGCAGCCCCGCCCAGACCGTGGGCACGCCCCAGGCGGAATAGACACTCTCTGCGTCCATCAGACGAAAGAGGCTGGCACCGTCAAGGTTTGGCCCTGGCATCACCAGTGTCATGCCGGTGAGCGGTGCGACATAGGGCAGTCCCCACGCGTTGACGTGAAAAAGCGGCACCACGGGCAGCGCTCGCGCCCCGGCGCGAAAGCTCGAGGTCTGGCAGAGCGGCACTTGCAGCGCATGCAAGAGCGTGGAGCGGTGCGTATAGAGCGCGCCCTTGGGGTTGCCGGTGGTCCCGGAGGTGTAGCAAAGACCAGCGGCGGTATCCTCGGGAAAGCTGG
Organism: Roseovarius mucosus DSM 17069; assembly: GCF_000768555.3. Classification (GTDB taxonomy): domain Bacteria; phylum Pseudomonadota; class Alphaproteobacteria; order Rhodobacterales; family Rhodobacteraceae; genus Roseovarius; species Roseovarius mucosus. The sequence goes on along the minus strand of NZ_KN293981.1, from coordinate 43,324 downwards.
GCCAGTCAAAATCGGGGGGCTGCGCCGCCAGCAACTCTTCGTAGCAGAGCGCGTCAAAGGCGCAGTCGGGCATGTGTCCGCGGTCGGTCAGGATGACAAAGCGCAAATCGGGTGGCAAGTCGGGCAAGAGCGCCTCGATCAGCGGCACAAAGGTGAGATCGAGAAACAAGATCCGGTCGCCGGCATGGGCGATGATATAGAGCAATTGTTCGCGTGACAGCCGGGGATTGAGAGTGTGGCACACCGCACCGATGCCCGAAATCCCATAATACAGCTCGAAATGCCGGTGTCCGTTCCATGCCAGCGTGCCGATCCGGTCGCCCGGTTCTACACCCAGTGATGTAAGCGCCTGCGCCAGCTGCGCCGCCCGCGCCAGCGTTTGCGGGTAGGTCTGGCGGTGCAGATCGCCCTCGACCCGAGCGGACACGATGCCTTCGGCAGCATGCGCTTCGGCGGCGTGCAACAGGATGTCGATGATCCTGAGCGGCCGATGCATCATCTGGCCCTGCATGGTGGTTCCCTCCCTCGTGCCTCTGTCGCGACGGTGGCATGAAAGTGGAGGGGGATCAATCGGCTGGAGGGACCTTGACTTATTGCGAATAATTCTCATATTCATTCTCATGTTGCAGCCTATGAAATCTCTTCCCTCACTGACCCGCCGCCGCGTGCTTGGCCTTGCGCTGGGTGCCGTGGCCCTCACCTCGCGTCCAGCCTTTGCCCAAACCGCCCCGTTAGAGGTGGTCGCTACCACCGGCATGATTGCAGATGCGGCCCGCGTTGTGGGCGGTGACCGGGTTGCCGTGCGCGCCCTAATGGGACCGGGGATCGATCCGCATTCTTACCGTCAGACCCGCAGCGATATTGCCGCCCTCGCGCGTGCCGATCTGGTGCTCTGGCACGGTCTCTATCTCGAGGCGCAGATGGAGGAGTTTCTCCTCAAACTCGCGGCGCGGTCGCCGGTCGTTGCCGTTGGCGAGGCGGTGCCGGAGAGCGCGCGCATCGCGCATGAGGATTACGAAGGGCGTTATGATCCTCACGTCTGGATGGTGCCGGAATTATGGTCCGCAGTGGTGGACCGCATCGCCGAGGCGCTGAGTGCCGCAAGACCTGAGAGTGCGCCGCTCTTTGTTGCCAATGCCGCGCGCTACAAGGACGATTTGGCGCGGCTGGGCATCTATGCAAAGGATGTTTTGGCCTCGGTGCCTGAACCGGCGCGCGTGCTGGTCACGGCGCATGACGCCTTTGGCTATTTTGGCCGCGCCTATGGCTACCGCGTCGAGGGTATCCAGGGGCTGTCCACGGAATCCGAGGCCGGTCTCGCGCGTATCCGTGATCTCGTTGATCTGTTGGTCAGCCGTCAAATCAGGGCGGTGTTTGTCGAGAGCACCGTTTCGGATCGCAATATCCGCGCGCTGATCGAGGGAGCGGCGGCGCAGGGCCATGAGGTGATCGTCGGCGGCGAGCTTTTCTCGGATGCCATGGGCACGCCCGGCACCTACGAAGGTAGCTATCTTGGTATGATTGATCATAATGTGACCACCATTGCCATTGCCCTCGGCGGCAGCGCCCCGGCGCGGGGCATGGATGGAAACCTGTCAGTAGGGGGATGAGAATGCCATTGGAACTGGTCGGATCACGGCCCGCACCCGATACTGACAGCCCTCTGTCGATCCGGGGTCTGACAGTGTCCTATGGTGAAAAGCCTGCGGTTTTCTCCGTTGATGTCAGTTTTCGCCCCGGTCAGATGACAGCTATCGTCGGCCCGAATGGTGCGGGCAAATCGACGCTGCTCAAGGCGGCGCTCGGGATCATACGGCCATTGTCAGGGCAAGTCACAAGCCTCGGCCGCCCGCTTAATGATCAGCGCGCGCGGATTGCCTATGTTCCGCAGCGTGCCAGTGTGGATTGGGATTTTCCGGCCCGTGTGCTCGATGTGGTGATGATGGGTCTCACCCGTGAACTCGGCCTATTGGGTCGAGTGCGGGCCAGCCACCGCACCCGCGCGATGGCCTGTCTTGATCGCGTTGGCATGGCGGGCTTTGCCCATCGTCAGATCGGGCAGCTTTCGGGCGGGCAGCAACAGCGGGTGTTCCTCGCGCGGGCCTTGGCGCAAGAGGCGGATTTGTATCTCTTGGACGAGCCCTTTGCCGGGGTCGATGCGGCCACGGAAAAGGCAATCATCGCGGTGCTGCAAGAGCTTCGGGCCGAGGGCAAGACGGTGATTGCCGTGCATCACGATCTGGCCACGGTGGCAGATTATTTCGACCGCGTGTTTCTCATCAACACCACCGCAATTGCCGAAGGACCGGTGACCGAGGTGTTTACCCCGGACCATTTGCAAACCGCCTATGGCGGTCGGCTGGCGCTCGCGCAAATGGGTGGCGCGGCGGCGGGCTGAGCATGCTTTGGGACGCGCTCACCCTGCAACTGGGATACAACGCCACGCTGGTCACGCTGGGGGCCATGATGCTGGGCGTGGGCGCAGGGGCCACAGGCACCTATCTCTATCTGGGCAAGCGTGCGCTGGTGTCGGATGCCATCAGCCATGCCACTCTGCCTGGCGTCGTTCTGGGATTCATGCTGATGGTAGCGCTCGGCGGCGAAGGTCGGTTTCTGCCCGGCCTCATGCTGGGGGCGGCGCTGTCGGCGGGGCTTGGCCTACTCGCCGTCACATGGCTGACAACGCACACGCGCTTGCATGAAGATGCAGCGATTGGCGCGGTCCTGTCGGTATTCTTCGGCTTCGGCGTTGTCCTGCTGACAGTGGTGCAGGTAATGGATGCCGGGCGTCAGGCAGGGCTTGAGACCTTTCTTCTCGGGGCCACGGCGGGGATGCTGCGCGATGAGGCGCTGACCATTGCCTTGGGTGGCGCTGCGGTGCTCGCGCTGGTGCGTCTCTTGCATCGGCCCATGATCCTCGTGGCTTTTGACCCCGAATATGCGGTGGGGCAGGGGATGCGGCTGGCACGTGTCGACCTGGCGATGATGGGGTTGGCATTGGCCATCACCGTGACGGGACTCAAGGTGGTGGGCCTCGTGCTCATCGTGGCGCTCTTGATCATTCCGCCGGTGGCGGCGAGGTTCTGGTCCGAACGTGCAGGTAATGTGGTGGTCATTGCAGGGATCATTGGCGGGCTGGCGGGCTATCTTGGGGCCGCGGTTTCTGCAACGGCGCCGGACCTGCCCACCGGACCGCTCATTGTGTTGGCGGCCTTTGCGCTGTTCGTGCTGTCGCTCTTGGTGGCACCGGGGCGTGGCGTGCTTGCGGCGTCGGTACGGCATATGCGGTTTCAGCGGCGAGTGCATCTGCGGCAAGGATTGTTGGCGCTGGGGGCCGGGCAGCCGGTTTATGAACCGTTGACCTTGCGCCTGATGCGCCGGGCCGGGCTGGCGCGGGCGGATGGGGTTGCGACCGAGGCAGGGCGCGCCATGGCGGCACGCGCGCGCCTGGACGAGCGGCGTTGGCAAATCCTGCGCTCGGACCCGGCGTTCGAGGCGGCAGCGGCACGCTATGACGGGCTGACACCCTTGGAAGAGGTGCTGACAGGCGATCAGATTGCAGCCCTTGACCGGGGGCTTGGGCCAGAGGGGGCGGTGTGATGGGACAGGATTTTGTTATGCTGTCGCTCACGCCGCTGCTGATTGGCATTGCGGCGGCGGTGGCCTGTGCGCTGCCGGGGAACTTCCTGCTTTTGCGGCGGCAGGCGCTGATCGGCGATGCGATCAGCCATGTGGTGTTGCCGGGGATCGTGGCCGGGTTCCTTGTCACCGGGATGGTTGCCACCGGACCGATGATGTTGGGGGCGGCCGCGGCGGCGCTGGTGGCTGTCATCCTGATCGAGACAATCCGCCGCTTGGGCCGGATCGAGCCGGGGGCGGCGATGGGCGTGGTCTTTACCGCCATGTTTGCGGGCGGTGTGCTGCTCTTGGAACAAAGCGCTGCGTCCGGCGTGCATCTCGATGTGCAACACGCCCTCTACGGCAATCTCGAAAGCCTGATCTGGCTGGATGGTTACGGCTGGGGGGCGCTGACTGATCCGGCGGCCTTGGCTGGACTGCCGCCCGAATTGGGGCGCATGGGTGCTGTACTGGCCTTCACCGCTCTCTTCGTTGCGCTGCTTTGGCGGCCGTTCGTGATGGCCACCTTTGACGAGGGGTTCGCCCGCGCCATGGGCATCCCCACAGCCATTTTAGGGTTGGCATTGGTGGCAGTGGCGGCTGTGTCGGCGGTGGCTGCCTTTGACGCGGTGGGTTCGATCATCGTGATCGCGATGTTCATATGCCCGCCCGCAAGTGCGCGGCTGATGACGGACCGCTTGGGGCGTCAGGTGGCGTGGAGCGTTGTTTTTGCCACGCTGTCGGCGGTCTTGGGCTATGTCCTGGCGGGTTATGGTCCGCTCTGGCTGGGCTATGACAATGCAGTCAGCGCGGCCGGCATGATCGCCACGGTCTCGGGCGTGATCCTTGGGGCCGCGGCACTATGGGGCCCACAGAGGCAGAGCGTTAGCGGCGCAGGCGCCACGCCGCAATTATCAAGCCCGGTAGAATAGCCGCACAGCGCGCATAGCGCGGCAGCATCCGACGCGGGCTTGAGAGCGCGCGCCACAGCCATTCAAGTGCCAGACGTCGCATCCAAAGAGGTGCACGCGGCTGTACCCCTGCGATGAAATCGAGCCCGGCCCCGATGCTGGCAAAGCCCATTTGCGGGAGAGCGGTGTGGGCGCGCGCGGCGAAAATCTCTTGCCTGGGCGCGCCAAGCGCCAAAAGGCAGAGCCCCGCGCCAGAGGCGCGCAGCGCGGCGATCACCTCGGCCCCCTGTTGGCCCGCCGGATCGAACCCCATGGGCGGCGCGATCCGCGCGGCGATCACCAGCCCCGGCACGTGGGCGCAGAGACCCTCGCCTGCGGCGCGCAGGGCATCTTCGGTGCTCCCCACAAGGGCCACGCTGACCCCCGCCTCGGCCGCCAGGCGTGCAATTGGCACCACCATATCTGCCCCTGGCACCAGCCCCACCGGACGCCGGGCAATCCGCGATAGCCACACCACCGGATTGCCATCCGCAACCACCAGATCATGCTGCATATAGGCCGCCAGAAACGCAGAATCGTGACGCAACTTTACCAGATGATCGAGATTGAGCGTTGCCAAAGCAAAGCCGCGCCGATCCTGCAACCGCTCGGTGAGGACCGACAGCAAGCGCGAAGCGTCTCGGGGCGAAATGCGTATCACCTGATCCTGAATACGAAATTCCACCCGATCCCCCTGCAACAGTCGCGGACTTTGATGCTATATCAAACCCAGCCCATGGTAACACTAGGGCGAAATTATGCGACTTTCGCGGCGACGCGGCGCTTGGCTGTGACCGTGTCGCATCAGAGGTGTTCAAAGGCTTGAAACCGTAGGGAAATGGTCAGATTCTCGCCATGATCCTGTGATTATCCAGAGGACGAGACACAGGGGCAATGATGCAGGCAGAGGGCAAAGAGAACAGCAGCCGAGAGGCAAGGCTGGGGCGCGTGGCGCTGGTGGGTTGCGGATTCGTGGCCGATCTCTACATGCGGTCGCTCGCGGCCCATCCCGAGATTGCCGTGATCGCAGTCCACGACCATGACCCGGCGCGACTGGCTGCCTTTGCGGCGCATTGGGGCGTTGTGGCGGAACCGACGCTTGCGGCGCTTTTGGCGCGGCTTGGTCCCGACGATGTCGTGCTGAACCTGACCAACCCCTCGGCGCATTATGCCGTGAGCCGCGCCTGTCTGGAGGCAGGGCATCATGTGTGGTGTGAAAAGCCCCTGACGCTGGAGCGGTCGCAGGCCTGCGCCCTGCATGATCTGGCAGAGGCGCGTGGGCTGATGTTGGCCTCGGCGCCTTCATCTGTGTTGGGCGAGGCGGCGCAGGTGCTGATCGGCGCGGTGCGGCGCGGGGTGGCGGGCACGCCGCGGCTGATCTATGCCGAGATGGACGACGGGTTCATCCCCCAAGCCCCCTACGCCAAATGGCAGAGCGAGAGCGGAGCACCGTGGCCTCATGCCGATGAATTCGCGGTTGGCTGCACGCTGGAGCATGCGGGCTATGTGCTAAGCTGGCTCATCGCCATGTTCGGCAGCGTGACGCGGGTGGTGTCGGCCTCTGCCGAGGTTATCCCGGACAAACCCGGTGACGCGCACGCGCCCGATGTTTCGGTTTCCACGCTGCATTTCGAGACAGGTCCGATGGCGCGGCTCACCTGCTCGATTGTGGCCTCCCATGATCACCGCCTGCGGGTTTTTGGGGACAAGGGCGTTTTGCAGGTGCGCGAGGTGTGGAACAATGCAGCCGCTGTGCGATTTCACCGCCGTTTCACGCTGCGGCGCAGGTTGATCGAGCATCCATTTGGGCGGCGCATCCGCGCGCGAGGTCCCTCTCATCCCAAGGTGGGGCGGTGGGGGGCGGCGTCGATGAACTTCGCGCTTGGTCCAGCCGAGATGTTGGCGGCTCTGGCCGAAGGGCGCGCCTGTCGGTTGACCAACGCCATGGCGCTGCACCTGACCGAGGTGACGCTTGCCCTTCAGGGCCCCAGTGGCGTGGTGGAGATCGAGAGCCGCTGTGCCCCGATGGAGGTGGCAACATGGGCCTGAACCTACTTGTAACCGGAGCCGGTGGGTTTCTGGGCCGCGCCGTGGTTGCAGAAGCCCGCGCGCGAGGGCACACGGTACGCCAAGTGACGCGCGCCGAAGTCGATCTGGCAACAGGGGACCTTAGCGGGTTTCTGGACGGGATAGAGTGCGTGATCCATCTGGCGGGCTCTCTTTCCGGGGATTGGGCCGTGCAGTCGCGCGATACGCTCAGCGCCACGCGGTGCCTCATTGCCGCCATGCAGGCGCAGCCCCTTCCGCCACGTCTGGTGCTGGCCAGCTCCATTGCCGTCTATAGCGCCGATGCATCGGGCGTTGTCACCGAGGCCACGCCGCTCGAGGATCGACCGGAGCGGCGCGATGCCTATGCCCGCGCCAAGCTGGCACAGGAAGACTTGATGCGTGACAGCGGCCTTCGCCATACGATCCTGCGTCCCGGTGCGATCCTTGGGCCGGATCGGGTGATGACTGTGCATCTGGGGCCGATGATCGGCCGCACGCTTATCCTGATGGAGCGGGGGGGCGAGGTGCCTGTGGTGTCGCTCAGAGATTGCGCGCGCGCCTTTGTTCTGGGTGCAGAGGCATCGGGCGAGGGGCGGGCACTGAATATTCTCGGGGCGGATCGGCCTTCGCGGGCGCGATACGTCGCGGCGCTGCGGCGCACAGGCTGGCCCCGCCATGTGCTGCCGCTCAACTGGCGCCTGCTTGTTCCCCTGGCATGGTTTCTCTCACCCCTTGGCGCGCGCGTGCCGGGCCTCTTGCGCCCTGCCGTCCTGCGCGCACGGATGCGACCGGTTCGCTATGACATCACGGCGGCGGAGTTGGCGCTTGGATGGGTGCCGCAGGATGATTTCGACACCGCCCTGGCGCGGGCGCAGGAGGGGGCGACATGAGCCTGCGCATCGCGTATCTGACTGGCGAGTATCCTCGCGCCACCGATACCTTCATCCAGCGCGAGGTGGCGGCCTTGCGCGCGCAGGGGCTCATGGTCGAAACCTGTTCGATCCGCCGCACCGGGGCCGAACATCACACCGGACCCGAACAGCGGGCTGAGGCGGCAGGCACGTTTCACGTGTTGGAAACCGCCCGCTCGCCCCGCCGCCTGATCGCGGCGCATCTGGCGGCATGGCGCAGGCCGGGGGCGTGGCTGCGCGCCTTGCGTCTGGCGTGGCGCACCAGCCCCGGGGGCATCAAGGCGACGCTATACCAGTTCATCTATCTTGCCGAGGCTGCCGTTCTGGCGCAGCATCTGCGCGCCCGTGGCCTGACGCATCTGCACAACCACATCGCCAAATCGAGCTGCACGGTGGCGATGCTCATGTCCGAAATGTCAGGCATTCCCTATAGCTTCACGCTGCACGGGCCGGATATCTTTTACGAACCCTATCGCTGGCGATTGGATGAAAAGATTGCCCGCGCGCGCTTTGTCGCCTGTATCAGCCATTTCGCCCGCTCGCAGGCGATGGCCTTTTCCGACCCCCGGCATTGGCACAAGTTGCATATCGTGCATTGCGGGGTTGATCCCGCGCGCTATGACCACCCCGCCACGCCTGCACCAGCGCAATTGCTCTTTGTGGGCCGTCTGGCGGCAGTCAAAGGCGTGCCGATGCTCTTTGACGTCCTGCGTGACCTGAGCCCGGATCATCCCGCGCTGCACCTGACGCTGGTGGGCGACGGGCCAGAGCGCGCGTCACTGGAGCGGCGTGCCCGCGAAATGGTCCTAACGTCGCGTATCACCTTTGCAGGTTACAAATCTCAGGCCGAGGTGGCGGACCTGCTGCGCACGGCGACGGCTCTTGTCCTGCCCAGCTTTGCCGAAGGCGTGCCGGTCGTTCTGATGGAAGCGATGGCGGCGCGGGTGCCGGTCGTGACAACGCGTATCGCGGGCGTGCCGGAACTGGTCGAGGACGGTGTGAGTGGTCTCTTGGTGCCCCCCGGTGATGTCCATGCCCTCCAAGCGGCAATTGGGCGCTTGCTGTACGATAAGCACCTGTGCCGAGACGTGGGCGAGGCGGGACGGCTGCGGGTTGAGGCCGAGTTCGCCTCGGATCACGAGGCGGCATGGCTTGCCGCGCTCTTTGCAGGCTACTCCGCGGGTGTTCCGCCTAAATCCCTCCGACCAAAGGCCACCACATGACCCTGCGCATTGCGGTTGTTCTGATCGGGCGGAATGAGGGTGCGCGTCTCGTCGCAAGCCTGGCCTCGCTCAACGGGCAGGGGCTGCGGGTGGTCTATGTCGATAGCGGCTCGACCGACGGCAGCGTGGCGGCGGCGCGGGCGGCAGGGGCCGAGGTGGTGGAGTTGGACACATCCACACCCTTTACCGCCGCGCGCGCGCGCAACGCGGGTTTTGCCGCACTGGCCCCGCACTGGCCCGACGCGGTGCAATTCATCGACGGTGATTGCATCGTGGTGCCAGACTGGATCGACCGGGCGGCGGCGGCGCTGATGGCGGATGATGGAATCGGCCTTGTGACCGGCTGGCGCTCGGAAATTCACCCCGAGGCGTCGGTCTACAATGCGCTGTGCGATCATGAGTGGCACCGACCGGCAGGAGAAATTACCGCGTGTGGCGGCGACATGATGGTTCGCGTTGCAGCCTATCAAGAGGTCGGCGGCTTTGACGGGTCAATTATCGCCGCCGAGGATGACGAGTTGTGTCAACGGCTGCGCAAGGCAGGGTGGCGCCTGATCCGGTTGCCGCATCCGATGACCCGGCACGATGCCGCGATGCGAACTTTTGGGCAATGGTGGCGGCGCGCGGTCCGGACGGGGCATGGGTTTGCGCAAGTTGGGGATATGCACCCCGGCTACTTCGCGCGAGAGAGGGCGCGAGTCTGGGTCTATGGTCTGGTCCTGCCTCTGTTGGCTTTCGCGGGGCTCTTCTGGTTTCCGCTTTTGGTGGCTGTGGTGGCTGCCTACGCGATGTCCTATGTCAAGACGGCGCAGGGATTGCGCAAGTCTGGAATGGCCACACGGGCGGCGCTGCATCAGGCGGTCTTTCTCAGCCTGTCCAAATTTCCAAACCTGATTGGCATGCTCACCTATCGCTTGCGCAAGCGGCGGGGTGCGGCAATGCGGATCATCGAATATAAGTGAGCAATTTTCATGGTGGATAAACGGATCAACGTGGGTCTCATCGGTGCGGGCTATATCGCGGGCTGGCACGCGGGGGCGTTAAAGCTGACGCCGGGTGCGCGTTTGTCGGCGGTTTGCGATCTGTCGGCCTCGGCCGCCGATGGGTTGGCGGCGGCGCATGGAGCACAGGCGTTCTCCGCGCTCGACGATATGATCGCGAGCGGAACGGTCGAGGCGGTGCATATCCTGACGCCCCCAGATAGCCACGCGGTTTTGGCACGCAAATGTTTGGCGGCGGGGCTGCATGTGTTGGTGGAAAAGCCGGTGGCCCTCTCGGGGGACGAAACCGCCGGAATTGCCAATGTGGCGCGGGCGGCGGATCGCCATTTTGCCGCCGGTCACAATTTCCTCGGGCTGCCCAGCTATCAACGGCTCAAGCAGCAGATTGCGCGGGGTGACTTGGGCCGTATTTCGAGCGCCGAGATGACATGGGCCTTGCCCCTCGCCCCATTGCGTTCTGGTCCCTATGGCCTCTGGCTTTTGCGTGAGCCGCGCAACCTGTTATTGGAGCTTGGACCGCATCTTTTTGCCTTTGCCCATGACCTCTTTGGTCCTGTCACAGTGACCGGGCTCTATCTGGGCAAGCCGGTGGCGCTGCCGGGTGCGGGGACGCGGCCGCAAAGCTGGCGGATCACCGCAGAGGCGGGCGGCGTCGATATCGCATTCAACATGCAATTGGTCGAGAGCGTCGATGACCGCTCTGTTACGTTGCGCGGGTCCTCGGGGCTGGCACGGCTGGATTATGCCGCCGATGTGCTGAGCGTCAGCCATGAGAACACCGCTGATCTAGTCCTCAACCCTTTTCTGCGCCAAATGGGCGGGGCATGGGGGCATTTGCGCGACGGCATCGGCAATGCCGCGCGGCAAATTGGATCGCTGAACAGAAAATCGCCCTATGCCCTTGGCTTTGCTGGCACATTCGAGGCGTTTTATGGTGCCATCCGCGACGGCAAGCCGCTGGATACGCGGTTTGACGGGGCGGCCGCAGAGGGGGTGATGCGTGCGATTGACGCGGCGATTGCCCTTATGCCCGATCAGGGCCGCGAGACTTGGACCCCGCCCAAGCCCCGGCGCAGGCCAAATCCCACCGCCCTTGTCATCGGAGGCACCGGTTTTCTGGGTCGTGACCTCACGCGCAGGCTCGTTGCGCGGGGACAGGATGTGCGCGTTCTTTCGCGCGGGGCGCATGGCCCGTTTGACGACCTGCCCGAGAGCATCGAGACCTGCGCAGTCAGCTTGCGTGATGAGGAAGGGCTCCGCCATGCGATGCAAGGCATAGAGGTTGTTTACAACCTTGCCCGTGCTTTGGGCACCACATGGGAGGATTGTCTGGAAAACGATGTGGCCGTGTCCGACCGCATTGCGCGGGCAGCACAGGCGGCTGGGGTCAAGCGTTTTGTCTATACCGGGACGATTGCGTCTTATGACATGTCCAACCCGCAAACGGTGATCACTGAATCGACGCCCTTCGCGCAGGATATGACCGACCGCAATCTCTACGCCCGCTCCAAGGCGGAATGCGAGCGGCGGCTGTGGGAGATGGCGCGTGATCATGGCCTGCCGCTGACCATCGCGCGGCCCGGCATCGTGGTCGGACAGGGAGGGCCGTTGCAGCATTGGGGCATCGGGCGATGGCATGGGGCGGGGGCGGTACGTCTTTGGGGGACAGGGGATAACCCGCTGCCCTTCGTGCTGATCGGGGATGTCTCCGACGGGCTTATCCGCATGGGCGAGAGCGGGGCCGCGCCGGGCCAATCCTTCAACCTTGTAGGCGATGTGCCCCTGACGGCGCGCAGTTACTTCAACGCGATCCATATGCGGCTTGGAGCGCGAATTCGCGTGAGTTCCGGTAATCTCACGGCAATGTGTGCGGCGGATGCGGTCAAATCCGTGCTCAAGACCCATGCCCTCCGCCGCTCCGGCGTGATCCGCGCCTCGCTACGGGATTGGCAGTCGCGGGCGCATTACGCTCAGTTCGACAATACCAAACCCAAGGCCTTGTTGGGCTGGACGCCGGTGTCGAACCGTGAGGAATTCCTGCAAGAGGCCGTGGATCGCGCCGGGTTGCTTGGCTTTTGAGATATGAATCGGCGGCATACAATCCCTAAGTTTTGGTCGCATTGTTGCCGGAATTGCCGGGCATATCTGTGCCAACAGGCAGGAGACCTTGCAATGGCAGGACAGGCCACCCCCGGCAAACCCACAGGCACGCGCCCTGGCGCGGGGCTGTGTCATGGGGTGCTGTCATGACCCTCAAACGCCATGAAGAATACATGCGCCGCCGCGCTGCCCGCCGGGCCGAAATGGAGGCCGAGGCGGACGATGAGGTGCCGCAGGTTGTCGATACGCCCGAGCCTGAAGCGCCTGCGCAAGACGAGATTGCGCAAGAGGAAACGGCGCTTGCCGCCCCTCCCGAATCGTTAGAGCTTTCCGAGCCCGAGCCCGAGCCCGAGCCCGAGCCCGAGCCCGAGCCCGAGCCCGAGCCCGAGCCGCTGCTCTGGCCTGCGCTGCGCCGGGTCGTGCTTGACCCCAAACATCTGGCCAAGCATCGCCTCATTTCCGCCACGCGTGAGGACCCTGCGCATGTGGCGTTCGATGTGCTGCGCACCAAGCTCTTGGCAGCGCTGCGCACCCATGGCTGGCACCGCGTGGCGATCACTTCGCCCACGCCCGATTGCGGTAAATCCTTTGTTGCGGCCAATCTCGCGATCAGCCTGTCACGGCAATCGAGCGTGCGCTCCGTGCTGATGGATATGGACCTGCGCCGCCCGTCACTGGCGCATACTCTGGGGCAGCCCGACCCCGGTCGCATGGCCGGGTTTCTGAGCGGTGACATTCCGCTTCAGCGGTTCCTGACCTGCCCCGAGGAGAATGCGCTCAATATCGGTCAGACCCTGGCCATGGGCCTCAACGACCGGGCAGAACCCTATGCCGCAGAAATCCTGCACGCGCCCGAGACGGGCGAGGTGTTGCAGGATCTCTACCGCCGCCTTGCCCCGGATGTGGTGATTTTCGATATGCCGCCCGCGCTATATTACGACGATGTCCTTGGGTTCCGTCCGCAATTCGACGGGGTGTTGATCGTGGTGGGCGGCGGGCGCACGACCGCGCAGCATATCCGCGACGTCAAGGCGCGGTTCGGCACGGATACGCCGCTGTTGGGTGTGGTGATGAACCGGGCCGAGGGCGAGAGTATCGCCAAATACGGATACTGACGCGGATCGCCTGACGCGCGCGTCATCCGCCCCCTTGCGGATGGGCGCGGGCATAGACCTCCATCAGTCGCGCGGTATCGACGCCCGTATAGGCCTGCGTGGTCGAGAGCGACGCATGACCCAGAAGCTCCTGAATGGCGCGCAAGTCGCCGCCTGCGTTTAAAAGATGCGTGGCAAAGCTGTGGCGCATGGCATGGGGCGTTGCCGTCGCGGGCAGGCCAAGCTGTGCGCGGGTCTTTTCCATCACCTTCTGGATCAGACGCGGACTGAGCGCACCGCCGCGTGCCCCTAGGAAAAGCGGACTGTTGCGGGATATGTCATAGGGGCAAAGACGGACATAGTGCGCCACTGCTGCGCGGGCCGGTTCGATCACAGGCACCAGCCGTTCCTTGCCGCCCTTGCCGATGATGCGCAACGCCGGACCTAGCGGAAGATCGGCGCCAGTCAGGCTGAGCGCCTCGGAAATGCGCAGCCCGCACCCATAGAGCAGGGTGACGACCGCTTGATCCCGCGCGGCGATCCAGGGCGTGAGGCTCTGTGCGTCGAGCGTTTCGATCATCTCAGATGCCGCCTCGGGAGAGAGGGGGCGGGGCAGTTTGCGCTGGAATTTGGGTGAGCGGGTAGAGAGGACTGCGGTCGGCTCGAACTCTTCGCGCTCCGACAGCCAGCGGTAGAAACTCTTGACCGCCGAGAGTTTGCGCGCGAGCGATCGGGGGCCGACATCGTCGCCTCGGGTATGGGCCATCCAAGCGCGCATGTCAGAGGTGGTGATACGAGACAGCGCGCCCAAACCCTGTGTCTCGCCGTAGTGTTGCGTGATGAAGCGGAGGAAATCGCCGACATCGCGGGCGTAGGCGTCGATCGTGTTCGCGGCGGCCCCCTTGAGCGCCTTTTGCGTGGCCAGCCACGCCGACAGGGCGTCGCGGGCGGCCTCTGAAATCATGACAGCCAGCGGCGCATGGTGCGCTCGAAGACTCCTGCGAAAAAGGCCAAAAGATCAGTCCCCTGTTGCGGGCTGAACTGATGCGGGTCTTCGGCCCCCATGGCCAGCATGCCCGGCAGGCGGTCCGCGCCAAAATCGAGCAAAAGACAGGCCTCGGAGCGTAGATAGGGCGCCTCGCGGCCATAGACACGCATATCGCCTTCGTCGATCTGGCGCAGGGTTACTTGGCGGGCAGGCACGTCGCGCGTGCCGGTGAGATAGGATTTGATGAAACCGGGCTCCGCGACCGAGAGCACATCGCCCAGGCGGCGCACGGCCGGATCACTATCGTTCTGCACTGATTCAAGCACCAATCGCACGGCATCCACCCGCAGGATATGCGCCACCTCGCCCCCCAGATCCCGCAGGAAGGCCTCAAACTCGATGGGATCGAGCATGCGCAAAATCGCACGATGCACCTGATTGGTGCCTGCAAGGTTTTCATAGGCCGCCGCGATCACCGAGCGATGCGTGTCCTCGAGCCGGTCCAGACGCGCCTCGAGCCGGTCCATCGCAATGCCGCGCAGGTCCACGATATTCCCGCCCATCGCCCGCTCGTTGGCCGCGATCAGCGCGCGCATCAGGTCCTGATCTTCAAGGATCAGATCGGGTTGCGCGATGATATGTTCGCGCAGCGCATCGTTCATTTCGGGCTTGCTGCTCATTCCGACCTCTTTCGGGTTTGCGGCACCTTAGCAGATGCAAAAATATTATGCCGCAAGAAAATGCAGCAGTGCGGTCAGTGGATCGCTCTCGCGGTAAAGAGCACTTGGCCACGGGGCAAGCGCATCGGGCTGCGTGTCGCGCTCCAGCCCGTTACACGGGCCATGTGGTCAACATCCTGCGGCAGAACGTGATAGGGGGGGCGGATGTCGTGGGTGACGACACCGTCTGGCTGCCGATAGGCGGTCGCGGATTCGGTGGCGTCCGAGACTAGGAAAACGGTAAAGAAAAACACCTCGAGTTGGTCGAAGCGGCGCAGGTTAATGAGCGCGCGGCGCAAATACGCCATAGGCAGATGCGGAAAGACCGCAAAGGCGATGGCATGGGTGATGCACCCCGGCACAGCGGGATAGTCGAACCGCGCATCCTCGATCAGGTGATCGGGGTTGAGGCGGGCAGGCTCATTCAGTTCTGCCGCATGTCCTGCAAGCATCAGCGCGCGCGAAGCATCCGTGGCCCAGTAATGCCCCGGTTCAAGGTAAGAAACCGCCTTGCATCCCAACCGCAACGACCCCGCGCCGATGTCCAGCAGGTGATGATGCGGCAAGAGGCCTGCATCGCGCAGAAGGGTCATCTGCACTCGACCGGTTTCATCCCACCGCCCGCCCACGACGTCACGGTGCCGTCCGGCGGCGATCGCCTCGGCGTGAAAGCCGTCCACGTCATAGGGGTTTTGCGGGGGTTTCATCTGGGCAAAGCCCCACCGCGCCGCGCCTTTCGCCATTGCAAGATGAGAATGGGCGACCAGAGCAAGAGACCGATTGCCATGGTCGAGAGCCCCGGCGCGATGAAGAGGAGCGAGGTCAGCCCCACCGCCCATCGCTCCCACCTGCGCATCGGTGCCAGCAGATAGCCTGAGAACGCGGCGCCCAGCCCGCCGATGCCCAGCATCGCGCCTGTGAGCGTGATGGTGAAGGCTGACCATGTGAACCCGTCCGTCACCAGCAGGAGGGCCGGGGAATACACAAAGACGAAGGGCACCAACGCCTTGGCAATCCCGAGGCGAAAGGCGGTGTTGCCGGTGCGAAACGGATTGGCCCCGGCGATGCCCGCTGCCGCATAGGCCGCAAGCGCGACGGGGGGCGTGATGTCAGCCAGAACGCCGTAATAAAAGACGAAGAAATGCGCCACCAACGGCTCGACCTGCAAATGGGCAAGAGCAGGGGCTGCGACCGCGACAAGGATGATATAGGTCGCGGTCGTAGGAATACCTGCGCCCATGATGATGCAGGATACCGCAATCAGCACGAGCGAGACGAAGAGCGCCCATTGTTGCAGGGTGAAATAACTCAGGAGCCATATTTCGCTGAGCATGCCGCCCATGTCGGTCGCGGTCTGCACCACCACATAGCCCAGGCGAAAGCCCACCCCGGTCAGGGTGACAACGCCCACGACCACGCCCACCGTCGCGGCAGCGGCCCCCACCGCGAGTGTGTTGCGCGCGCCGTCCGCCAAGGCCTGCCATAGGTCGCCCAGAGTGAGGCGGTTGACCGGGTTGAGAAAACCGACGACCACACAAGCGATGATGCCGTAGACGGCGGCGAAATCGGGGGTCTTGCCGCTGAGGATGAGGTAGACGAGGATGCCAAGCGGAATGATCGACAGCCAGTGCTGCCGCAAGACAAGCCCCGCGCGTGGCAGTTCATCCGCCCGGAGGCCGCGCAGGCCCAGCTTGCGCGCCTCCAAATGCACCATGATGAAGATGCCAAAATAATGCAGCATGGCCGGGAACAGCGCCGCCGCCAGAATGTCGCGCAGCGGGATTTCCAGATATTCCACCATGATAAAGGCTGCAGCGCCCAAAATGGGCGGTGTGATCTGGCCACCGGTCGAAGATGTCGCCTCGACCGCGCCGGCGAAATGCGGCGGATAGCCGACTCGTTTCATCGCCGGGATGGTGAGCGCGCCGGTGGTCACGGTATTGGCGATGGAGGAGCCCGAGATGGTCCCCATGAAGGCTGAGGAGAAGATCGCGACCTTGGCCGGGCCGCCTGCGTAGCGGCCCGCGATGACCATGGCGAGGTCGATGAACAACTGGCCCAGACCGATGCGGGTGGCCAATACACCAAAGAGGATAAATAGAAACACATATTGCGCCATGACGCCGATGGCGATGCCGTAGATGCCTTGGTTGGTCATATAGAGATGGTTGATCAACCCGCCCCAACTGGCCCCGCCGTGTTTCAAGGCGCCGGGGGCGTAGGGGCCAAAAATGGCAAAGGCCACGAAGATTAGGGCAATGATCGGCAGCGTAGGGCCTACCGAGCGTCGTGTCGCTTCGAGCGTCAGCACAAAGAGCGCCGTGCCCATCAGCACGTCGAGTTCCGAAGGGTTGCCGACCCGGACCGAGAGCGCCGCAGGAGGCAGCAGAGGCAGATACATCGCGGCCGCCACCGCCATGATGGCAAAGACAAGGTCGAGAATGGGCACACCGGAGAGCCGAAACCAAGCTGACGCTGGCAGCGTGGTGCTGGTGCTGCGCCGCCATGAAAAGAGCAGGAAGACGAGGCCCAGAACAAAAGAGAGGTGAATTCCCCGATGCAGTAGTTCGCGCACAAGGCCAAAGCCCGAGGCGTAGAAATGATAGGCCGACATGGCGACAAGGCAGACCGAGACCAGCACAGCGATGCTGCGCCCAGTCGGACGAAAGGCCAGTTCGGGATCGTATTTCCGCTCGATCTCGTGCAGCTCTTCGGCGGTCAGTTCGGGATCGGCCATGGGGTTGTCCTGCGTAGAAAAGGGGAAAGAAAATCCCGGCCACCGGGGTGCGGCGGCCGGGATTGGGTGTCAGGCGGAACCGGTCACTTGATCAGCCCGGCCTCTTTGTAAAAGCGTTCGGCCCCGTCGTGGAGCGGCACGCCCACGCCACTCAGCGCCGTTTCAAGCGTGATCGTGGCACCCTTGGCATGGCCGACATCGAGCAGTTTGCGCGAGTTTTCGTTCCAGAGCGCCTTGGTGATCTCGTAGATCAGTTCGGCGTCCTCATCGGCGGAGGTGAACCACTGTGCGCCCACCGACACGGTTTCTGTGGCGCCAACCCCTTCGTAAACGCCTTCTGGGATCGCGCTTTGCGAGAAAAAGTTGTACTTCTCGGTCAGCGTCGCCGCGCCGTCGCCCGAGATGGGCACAAGCTTGATATCGGCGGCAGAGGCCAGTTCCACCAAGGAACCTGCCGGATAGCCCGCGACAACAAAGAAGGCGTCGATCTTGCCATTGCGCAGCGCTTCGGAGGCGGCATCGCCCTTGAGCGCCTCGGCGGTCACGTCATCGACCGAGAGGCCGTTTGCCTCGAGGATGAGCCCTGCATCGACATAGGTGCCCGAGCCCGGCTCATCGAGCGAGACGCGCTTGCCCGCCAGATCCTTTACGCTTTGGATACCGCTGTCGGCAAGAGCGACAAGGTGAATATGCTCGTCAAATAGCGCCGCAATGGTGCGAAGTTTCTCGGCGGGCGGCTGGCCTGCCATCGTGCCGGTGCCGGTATAGGCCCAATAGGCGACGTCAGATTGGGCAAAGCCCGAATTGCGCAGGCCCGACATGATCGCGTTGACGTTGTCCACCGATCCGCGCGACGACACGGCAGAAGCGATGAGGCCCGCGACGCCACAGCTTCCGCCCTCTTCGCAGGGGCGCGAGCCGGGCGGGTTTGAGATGGCGTTGGCGATGACCCCACCCACCGGATAGTAGGTATAGGCGGTGCCGCCGGTCCCGATGGTAAAGAATTTGAGGTCCTGCGCGAGCGCGCCCGTGGCCATTCCGACCACCAGCGCCGCTCCTACGATGAGGCCGCGTGCGCCCCTGACAAGCTGTTGCATCTGTTTCTCCCTGATTAGGCAAGGGCGCAGTCTTTCGAATGCCCCGCATTTTTGTCCAGCATCCCTGTGGGATACCCCTTCAGAGGCTATGCAAACCGCTCTGTCATGGCAAGGCCGTTACCGGCAGAGATCAAGCGCCGCGATGGCGCGCAGCATCGGGCCGAGCGCGCCGCGCAGCCGCGTGGTGCGGTTTGTGGCATGGTCCCGCGGGGCGTTTCCTGCATGCATGTGGCTTGCGCCAATTCGATCTGGATGGCGTGCCGCGTCTCTTGCGGGCGGCCTTAGTGCCGGGTGGTTCCAAGGCAGTTGCAGGCGCTGATGTGAGCAAACAACCCGCCTGACCCGCACGATCCGGCACCTTCACGCCGCACTCTTGCGATTGCCCGCCTTGGCCCTGGCGTGCTAGCGTGCCAGAAATAAAGGCAGGCAGCCCCCGGAACATGAAAAAGACGGCACTGACCAGATATCAGCGGCTTGAGGCGGCGGGCCTTTGGCGGGCCAATCCGGACGCGCAGCGGGTGGATGTAATCGTCTCTGTTGGCGAGGCGACGCTGACCATCACCGATATGCGCGAGCGGGTGCAGGCCCATTGGTCGATCGCGGCGGTGGCGCGGACCAATCCGGGGCAGAACCCCGCCATCTATCATCCCGATGGCGATCCCGGCGAGACGTTGGAACTGGCCGAGGACGAGGCCGAGATGATCGCGGCCATCGAGACGCTGCGCGGCGCTGTCGCGCGGCAACGGCCCAAGCCGGGACGGCTCAGGTTGTTTGGCATGCTTGCGAGTGTGGCGGCGGTCGCGGCGCTGGTGCTCTTTTGGTTGCCGGGGGCCGCGCGGCAACACGCGTTGGAGGTGGTGCCCATGGTCAAGCGCGCGGAGATTGGTCGCGCGCTGCTGGGGCATCTGCAACGGGTGACAGGGCCGGTCTGCGAGGGGCCGGGCGGTGCCACGGCGCTCGCGCAGTTGGCGCGCCGCCTGCCGTCGCGTGCGGGGAGCACGGCAGAGTTTCTGGTTGTGCGCGGCGGTATCGAAGGGGCCTTGCGTCTGCCCGGCGGGGCCGTGTTGATAAATACCGATCTGGTCGAGGATCACGACGAGCCGGATGTTGTGGCAGGGCATATCATCGCGGCCTATCTGCGCGCAGAGGCGCATGACCCTCTGTCCAAGCTTCTGGAAGAGGGCGGGCTGTCGGCGACGCTGCGATTGTTGGCAACCGGGCTCTTGCCCGACGACGTCTTGCGCGCCCATGCCGAGAGCCTGATGCGCGATCCGCCCGAGGCTGTGGCCCCAGAGACGATGTTGGCGGGGTTCGCCCATTGGCAGGTGCGCGCGCGGCCCTATGCCTATGCCGTCGACATCACCGGCGAAACCACTGTGGCATTGATCGAGGCCGATCCCTATGCCGACAAAGCCCCGCCGCCGCCCTTGCTCAGCGATGCCGATTGGCTGCGCCTTCAGGAGATTTGCGGCGGCTGATCCGTAAGGCCAGAATGAATGGTGTCCGGCTCAGGACAGCATGTCTTGCAGGCGCAAAAGCGCGATCCGCTCTACCTGTCGGCAGGCTTCGTCCAGTTCCGTGATGCTGCGGTTGGTCAGGCGGCGGGTAAAAGCGGCCTTGATCCCTGCCTTGTCGTGTTCCCGCACCGCGATGATGAAGGGAAAGCCATGACGCGCGGTGTAGGCGGCGTTGAGGTTCTCGAACGCCGCGCGCTCGGCATCGGTCAGCGCATCAAGCCCCGCGCTTGCCTGTTCATGGGTCGAGTCGGGCGTCAGCCGCCGCGCCTGTGCCAGTTTGCCCGCAAGGTCAGGATGGGCGCGCAGCACAGTTAAGCGCTCCGCCTCTGAAGCCGCGCGAAAGACACGGCAGAAGGCATCATGCAGGCCGGTGGCGCTGTCATGGACGGGGGTTATGCCGAGATCGAAGGCGCGTTCGGCCACCCATGGTGAATGTTCGAACACCCCACCAAAGCGGGCGACGAACCGGTTACGATCCATTTGCGAGGGGCGGTCTTGGGCCACGGGCAGGTCCTTGGTCAATGGGCTTGCTGCATTTCTGGGGTTGATCTTGGTCCAGTTCCGTAAGGAGATACAGAAAACACCCGTCATGTCACGCAAGGAGCCCCCGAAATGTCAGGCTATTTGACCACGCATGTACTGGATACCGCGCGCGGCTGTCCGGCGGCGGGGCTTTTGATCCGGCTGAGCCGGATCACGGAGGCAGGCCGCCTGTTGTTGCGTGAGATGCGCACCAATGCGGACGGGCGCACCGATACCCCCATTCTGCCCGAGGCAGAGTATGCGCCCGGCCTCTACGAGTTGTTGTTTCATGCAGGCGACTACTTGCATGCGGCGGGAGAAGACGCCGGCTTTCTCGACCTCATCCCAATCCGCTTCACCCTGTCGGAGGAGATGCATTACCATGTGCCGCTCTTGCTCTCGCCCTATGGCTACACGACCTATCGCGGAAGCTGAGGGACTGTATTCGCCCTTGCCCTTGGCGTGACAGGGGCCTAACACCAATACCCATGAAAATACTCTTTCTCGGTGATGTGATGGGGCGCGCGGGGCGTGCGGCGGTGGCGGAACGGCTTCCCAAGCTGCGCGAGGCGTGGAAGCTGGATTTTGTCGTGGTCAATGGCGAAAATGCCTCGGGTGGGATGGGCCTTACGGCGGCGCATGCCAAGGACCTGTTCGAGGCGGGGGCGGATTGCGTGACCTTGGGCGATCATGCCTTTGACCAAAAGGACATGATGCAGGCGGTCGAACGTGAGGGACGCCTGATCCGCCCGCTCAACTATGCCAAGGCTGCGCCGGGGCGCGGGAACCGGGTGTTTACCGACGGGCGTGGGCGCAAGGTGCTGGTGGCGCAGGTGCTGGGCAATGTGTTCATGCGCCGCGCCTATGATGACCCATTTTCAGCGATCGATGCGGTGTTGCGGGTTCATCCCCTTGGGGGCGCTGTGCAGGCGACGGTGGTCGACGTGCACTGCGAGGCGACCTCCGAGAAAATGGCGATGGGCCATTTCTGCGACGGGCGCGCCAGCCTTGTGGTGGGCACGCATACCCATATTCCCACGGCGGATGCCCAGATTCTGCCCGGTGGCACCGCGTTTCAGGGCGATGCGGGCATGTGCGGCGATTACCTGAGCGTGATCGGCATGGACAAGACCGAGCCGATGCGCCGCTTTGTCACCGGTATGACCAAGGATCGGTTTACCCCGGCCATGGGCGCGGTTACGGTTTCGGGTGTCTATATCGAGACCGACGATGCCACAGGGCGGGCCACGCGGATTGAAATGGTGCGCCAGGGTGGGCGCTTGGAACAGTCGGGGCCCTGAAGGGCGAGACGTGGCACAAACCCTGCGACAGGCGGTCGGCGCGGCGCATCCTTTCCCTTCTTTGCCGCAGTGGTGCACATGGCGCTTGCCGCCCCTCGACGGATCGGGGAAACTGGCGCGGGCCATGAAAGGGTATGTTTAAGTGATTGAGATGCTCGGGGTATCCCAGACCGGTCAGGCGCTGCTGACACTACTGGTCGTTGCGGCGATGTTTGTTCTCTTCGTGCGCGAAATCTATCCGACTGAGGTGGTGGCGATTGCGGGTGTGGCGGTGTTGCTTGGGCTTGGCGTGCTGCCCTATGGCGCGGCACTAGAGGTGTTTTCCAACCCCGCCCCTTGGACCATTGCTGCGATGTTCATCGTAATGGGGGCCTTGGTGCGCACTGGTGCGCTTGACGCCTTTACAACGCTGGCCGACCAGCAGGCCAAGCATAATCCACGCGTGGCCATTGCGATGCTGCTCATTTCGGTGGTGATCGGATCCGCCTTTATGAACAATACCCCGGTGGTCGTTGTGATGATCCCTGTGTTTGTGCAACTGGCGCGTACGCTCAAGATTCCGGCATCCAAGCTGCTGATCCCGCTGAGTTACGCCGCGATCCTTGGAGGCACCACGACGCTGATCGGCACCTCGACCAATCTCTTGGTTGATGGCGTGGCCCGTTCAGCGGGCATGGCCCCATTCACGATCTTTGAGGTGACGCCGCTCGGCATTGTATTGGTGATCTGGGGAGCGATCTATCTGCGCTTTTTCGGTCCCTTCCTCTTGCCTGCGCGCGACAGTATGGCGGATCTCTTGTCGGACCGTTCCAAGATGAAGTTTTTTACTGAGGCGGTCATCCCCCCCGAGAGCAACCTGATTGGCCGCGACGTGACCGGCGTGCAGCTCTTCAAGCGGGAAGGGGTGCGGCTGATCGATGTGATCCGGGGCGATCAATCGCTCCGGCGCAATCTGGCGGATGTCACCTTGCAGGTTGGCGACCGGGTGGTTCTACGGACGCAGATGACGGAATTGCTCAGCCTGCAGCGCAACAAGAGCCTCAAGCGGGTCGATCAGGTCTCGGCGGTCGAGACGACAACGGTCGAAGTGCTGATCACGCCGGGCTGCAAGATGGTAGGGCGATCGTTGGGCGCGCTGCGATTGCGGCGGCGCTACGGTGTCTATCCGCTGGCCGTGCATCGCCGCAATCAGAACATCGGGCGGCAACTGGACGAGTTGGTGGTGCGGGTGGGTGATACTCTGCTACTGGAGGGGGCACCCGAGGATATTCAGCGCCTCTCGCGCGAGATGGAGATGGTCGATGTCTCGCACCCCTCGGCACGGGCCTTTCGCCGCGGGCATGCCCCGCTGGCGGTTTTGTCCCTTGCGGGGATCGTGGTGCTGGCAGCGCTTGGCGTGGCCCCCATTCTGGCGCTTGCGGTGATCGCGGTGGCGATGGTGCTCTTGGCGCGCTGCATTGATGCAGATGAGGCTTTTTCCTTTATTGACGGACAGTTGCTGGCGTTGATCTTTGCCATGCTGGCAATCGGTGCTGCCTTGCAGACCTCGGGTGCGGTCGAGTTGATGGTGGGCGGAATTGCGCCCGCGCTGTCGGTTTTGCCAGGGTTCATGGTGGTCTGGGCGATTTACCTTTTAACCTCGCTCCTGACAGAACTCATCAGCAACAATGCCGTCGCTGTGGTTGTCACGCCGATTGCCATCGGTTTGGCGGATGCCATGGGTATTGATGCGCGACCGCTGGTGGTGGCGGTGATGGTGTCAGCAAGCGCGAGCTTTGCCACGCCCATCGGCTATCAGACCAATACGTTGGTCTATGGTCCCGGCGGGTACAAGTTCACCGATTTTCTGCGGGTAGGTATTCCGCTCAACCTGAGCATCGGTCTGTTGGCAAGCGCGCTGATCCCGCTACTCTGGCCGCTTTGAGGTTAATGCCGCCAATCGATTTCGAACCGGCAGGCCGCGGCACCAGCGGCGCAGCAGGCAGTCTCCATCGCATGCGCGCGCGGGTGGACGAGCCGGGCAAAAAGGCGCTCGAATACCGCGGCGTGCCAATGGCAGAGGGGGGCCGGGGCGGATTCACCTCGAATGATCGGATTATCGGACAGGGTAAAGACCACCGGAGGGCCGGATTTGGCAGACAATGTGCCCGTGCCGCAAAATGTCCAGCCATGAGCAAGGATGGCACGCGTCAGGATCGGCGCTGCGACCCGCGCGGGCAGGGCACGCAGCAGGGTTTGTGCCGCGTGTGGAATGCGATGCGCGAGGATATAATCGCCTGTGCCCTGACCCGCGGCGACAAAGATTTCACGCGCATTTTCAGGATGTTGCCTGCGCAGCGCGCCGTGCAGGGCCGCGACGTGCGCCTCGTCGATCATCGAGGTCGCATCGGGCAGAGGATCAAAGCCAAGGGGGGCGAAGAGGGCGCGGCGTGCGCCCGTTCCTGCGATGTGGTCCATCGCGGGGGCCAGTTGCAGCACCGAATTGGGGCCGATGCGGGCACTTATATGACTGCCGTCAGGCATCCATCTGCTGCGTGCTGCCGCCGCAGGCGCGGACCTCGGCCCCATTGGGCATATTGAAGCCTTCGTTGCGGTCGATGGCGCGGTCCTTCATCTGGGCGCGCACGGCCTCGCGGCGTTCGGCCGCGCGTGCGGCACGGTCGGCGCTGGCCTCCCAATCCTCCATCTGTGCCTCTGCGATGGTGCGGGTTTCGTCGAAATCGAAGTGAACGGTGTTCTTGGTCTGTGGCCCCCAATACCCCGCCTTGCCGAGATCATAGAAGGTGCGGGCAAAGCCCGCCTTGAGAAACGCCTTGAGACAGCCCAAGAGATAGCGCCGCCGATAGCCGGTGCCGCGCCACGGATAGTGAAAGAGCGCCTTGCGCATGTAGAAACGGCGATAGTTTTTCATAACACCGTCAAGCAGTTCGCCGCGCGTCATGGCGGCGGGTTTCATGATTGGTGTGACAAAGTTATATTTAGAGAAATCAAACACTTCTACCTGATCGCGGAGTTCCTGAAACAGCGGCGTAAAGGGCCAGGGCGTATACATCGCCCAATTGGCGAGGTCCGGCTGCCAGTCCCAGGCCATCTGAAAGGTTTCCTCAAGTGTTTCGGGGGTTTCGTTGTCAAGACCGACGATGAACTGCGCCTCGGTAAAGATATCCGCCTCGCGCAGAAGCTGGATCGCCTCCTTGTTCTGGGCGACGGTGGTTTCCTTGTTGAATTGATCGAGCTTGAGTTGGGCCGCTGCCTCGGTGCCAAGACTGACATGCACGAGGCCCGCCTTGCGATAGAATTTCAGCAGGTCGCGGTCGCGGTAGATGTCGGTGACGCGGGTGTTGATGCCCCATTGCACGCGGCGCGGCAGGTCGCGAGCGATGAGTTCCTCGCAAAACTGCACGAATTTCTTTTTGTTTATAGTGGGTTCTTCGTCCGCGAGGATGAAGAAGCCGACGCCGTGGTTGTTCACAAGGTTCTCGATTTCATCCACCACCTTTTTCGGGTCGCGCACGCGGTAGTCGCGCCAGAATTTCCACTGGCTACAGAAAGAGCAGGTGAACGGGCAGCCGCGCGCCATGTTGGGGATGGCCACGCGTTTGCCAAGCGGCACATAGATGTATTTCTCCCATTCCAGGAGCGACCAGTCGGGGTTGATGGCGTCGAGGTCCTTGACGGTCGATGCTGCGGGTGTGGCGGTGATCGTGTCGCCGTCGAGATAGGCCAAGCCTTTGATGGATTTACGCTTTTCTAGCCAATCACCAGAGTCGGCGGCGCGGATCAGGTTGAGGAAAATCTCTTCTCCCTCGCCGCGCACGATAACATCGACCCAAGGGGCCTCGGACAGCACCTGCTTATACATGAAGGTCGCATGCACGCCGCCCAGCACCCGCAGCGCGCCGGGCACCACCTCTTGCGCGAGTTTGAGAATGTTTTCCGCAACATAGATCGAGGGGGTGATGGCGGTGACACCCACAACATCTGGGTTTAGATCGCGCAGACGGCTGCGCAGGGCGTCATCCTCGAGATTGTTGGTCATGGCGTCGATAAAGGTGACATCGGTATAGCCTGCATCGCGCAGGTGGCCCGCCAGATAGGCCACCCAAGCGGGGGGCCAGCTTCCGGCGATTTCGGCCCCGCCAGAGTGGTAGTTGGGATGGATCAAGACGATGCGCATGGCGGGACTCCCTGTGTATCATTTTAGATTACAGTTTAATGTGTCTAAAAAACTTGACATAAATCAAACAACGACGTCGCGGGGCGGGGCGTTGCCCTAGGTGCGGCAAGCGTATAAAAGGCGGCAGATTCCCGGATATGCAGGAGAAGGCACCATGGCCGGCCATTCCAAATGGGCGAATATTCAACACCGCAAAGGGCGCCAAGACGCCGTGCGCGCGAAACTTTTTTCAAAGTTTTCCAAAGAGATAACGGTCGCGGCCAAGATGGGCGACCCCGACCCGGACAAAAACCCGCGCCTGCGTCTGGCCATCAAGGAAGCCAAGGCGCAATCCATGCCCAAGGACAATATCGAACGCGCCATCAAGAAAGCGATGGGGGGCGATGCGGAGGATTATGAAGAAATCCGCTATGAAGGGTACGGCCCCAATGGGGTAGCGATCATCGTCGAGGCGATGACCGATAACCGCAATCGCACCGCGTCGAACGTGCGTTCGACCTTTACCAAGAACGGCGGCAATCTGGGCGAGACCGGCAGCGTCGCGTTTATGTTCGAGCGCAAAGGTGAGGTGACCTATGCGGCGAGCGTCGGTGATGCCGATACGGTGATGATGGCCGCGCTGGAAGCGGGGGCAGAAGATGTGGAATCTGGTGAGGACGGCCACACCATCTGGTGTGCGGATACGGATTTGAGCGAGGTGGCCACGGCGCTGGAGGCCGCCTTGGGCGAGAGCACATCGACCAAGCTGGTGTGGAAACCCACCACGACGACCGAAATGGACCTTGAGAGCATGCAGAAGCTGATGAAGCTCATCGAGGCGTTGGAGGATGATGACGACGTGCAGCGCGTCACCACCAATTTCGAGGCCTCGGATGCGGTGATGGAACAGCTCTGATCCGTAGCGTCTGCGTGTAAGCTCTGTAAGCTTTGTACGCGGATTTTGTACAAGATTGCAGGAAGTCCAGGTGGGGGGCGGCAAGCCCCCCGCGGATCAATGGCCCAGTTCGGTGAGACGCGCGCGCATCCAGGCGATTTCCGCCTCTTGCGCGGCGATCACATTCTCGGCGAGTTTGCGGACCTCCGGGTCCTTGCCGTGCTCGAGTACGATCCGCGCCATGGCAACCGCCCCCTCGTGATGCGGGATCATGCCGCGCAGGAAATCAATGTCTGCGTCGCCAGTAAACTCCATGTCCATCGCGCCGTGCATGGCGGCGTTCGCCGCCATATAGGCGCGGGTCGAGGCAGGCAGGTTGTGGGACATGTGCGCGGCGTGGCCGCTGTGGTCATGGTTGTCGGCAAGAGCGGGCGAGAGGGTGAGGGTCAGAAGCGTGGCGGTCAGGGGGGCAAGGCGCATGGGTGTATCCTCGGTTGTGGTCGCAATCGGGATATAGGAGCTTCCCCCTGCTGGAAGGCAAGGGGGATGTGCGGGGTTCAGCCCAGAGTGCGGGTGCCGAAATCTTGAAAAGATTTCGGTCCGATTTCTTTTGAAGAAATCGGGTTTGGGGCGGTGAGCCAGCGGATTGGGGCGCGGTTGCAGAAAATCACGATCTGGCCAGAGTTCTCAACGGCCTGATAGCCCCGCCGGTCAATTTCGCGCAGGAAACTCGCCATGCCCGCGAAACGTTCGATGTCGCGGGCCTTGCGCCGGATCACGGCACCTTCCTGCACCGATTTTGACGTGAAGAGGTCATGTAGCCAGACCTCGGGCGAGAGGGGGGAGTTACGGTTTTGCATTGCGTGACCATGCCGGATGAGGGGTTAAGGAGGCGTTAAGGTTGGTGCGCTACCGCCCCCGCCGTTTCACATTCCCGCCCCTTTGTCCCGGTCTGCCCGCAGTGGACCGTCCCCGTCCTTTGACGGCCTCGGCGCTGGCGGCCTCGACGGCGGATTGGCGGGCCAGGGGATCGTCGGAGATCACCAGATCCACAGCCTCCAGCCGCTTGACCTCGTCGCGCAGGCGGGCGGCTTCTTCGAATTCCAGATTTTCGGCAGCCTTGCGCATGTCGGCGCGCAGCCCGTCGAGCACGGCGGCGAGATTGGCCCCGGCCAAGGGGTTGTCAACCTGCGCGGTGACGCGCGCCATGTCGACGTCGCCTTTGTAAAGCCCGGCCAGAATATCCTCGACATTCTTGCGGACCGTGGCGGGGGTGATGCCGTGTTTGACATTATAGGCGATCTGTTTTTCACGGCGCCGGTTGGTTTCATTGAGCGCGCGCTCCATCGAGCCGGTGATGCGGTCGGCATACATGATCACCCGGCCTTCGGCGTTGCGGGCGGCACGGCCGATGGTCTGGATCAGGGATGTTTCCGAGCGCAGGAAGCCCTCTTTGTCGGCATCGAGAATGGCGACAAGGCCACATTCGGGAATATCCAACCCCTCGCGCAGCAGGTTGATGCCGATCAGCACGTCGAAGGCGCCAAGGCGCAGGTCGCGCAGGATTTCGATCCGCTCGATCGTGTCGATGTCGGAGTGCATATAGCGGACGCGGATGCCCTGTTCGTGCATGTATTCGGTCAGATCTTCGGCCATGCGTTTCGTCAGCGTGGTGACAAGCACCCGGTAGCCATCGG
Organism: Roseovarius mucosus DSM 17069; assembly: GCF_000768555.3. Lineage (GTDB taxonomy): Bacteria > Pseudomonadota > Alphaproteobacteria > Rhodobacterales > Rhodobacteraceae > Roseovarius > Roseovarius mucosus. The sequence goes on along the minus strand of NZ_KN293981.1, from coordinate 14,749 downwards.
CGGCCACGCGGCGCACCTCGTCCAGAAGGTCATCGACCTGGGTTTCCACGGGCCGGATTTCGACCTGAGGATCAAGAAGGCCGGTGGGACGGATCACCTGTTCGGTAAAGACGCCGCCCGTTTGCTCCATCTCCCATGCGGCGGGGGTGGCGGAGACAAAGACCGATTGCGGGCGCATGGCGTCCCATTCCTCGAACTTCAGCGGGCGGTTGTCCATGCAGGAGGGCAGGCGAAAGCCGTGTTCGGCAAGCGTGAATTTGCGCCGGTAGTCGCCTTTGTACATGCCGCCGATCTGGGGCACGGAAACGTGGGATTCATCGGCAAAGACGATGGCATTGTCAGGGATGAATTCAAAGAGCGTGGGCGGCGGTTCGCCGGGGGCGCGGCCCGTGAGGTAGCGGGAGTAGTTTTCAATCCCGTTGCAGACGCCCGTCGCTTCGAGCATTTCGAGGTCAAAGTTGGTGCGCTGCTCCAGACGCTGCGCCTCGAGCAGTTTGCCTTCGTTGACCAACTGATCAAGACGCGTGCGCAATTCGCGTTTGATGCCGATGATGGCCTGTTGCATCGTAGGTTTGGGTGTCACGTAATGCGAATTGGCGTAGATTCGGATTTTGTCGAACGTGTCGGTTTTCTCGCCGGTGAGGGGGTCGAATTCGGTGATCGCCTCGAGCTCTTCGCCAAAGAAGGACAAGCGCCACGCGCGGTCTTCGAGGTGGGCGGGAAAGATTTCCAGACTGTCGCCGCGCACGCGGAATGAACCACGCTGAAAGGCCTGATCGTTGCGGCGGTATTGCTGCGCCACGAGATCGGCCATGATGGCACGCTGATCATAGCTCTCGCCGAGTTTGAGATCCTGGGTCATGGCCCCGTAGGTTTCGACCGAGCCGATACCGTAGATGCAAGAGACCGAGGCCACGATGATCACATCGTCACGTTCCAGAAGCGCGCGGGTGGCGGAGTGGCGCATCCGGTCGATCTGTTCGTTGATCTGGGATTCCTTCTCGATGTAGGTGTCGGAGCGGGCGACATAGGCCTCGGGCTGATAGTAGTCGTAGTAGCTGACGAAATACTCGACGGCGTTTTCGGGGAAAAATCCCTTGAATTCCCCGTAAAGCTGCGCGGCCAGCGTCTTGTTGGGGGCAAGGATGATGGCGGGGCGCTGCGTCGCCTCGATGATTTTTGCCATGGTAAAGGTCTTGCCGGTGCCGGTGGCCCCCAAAAGCACCTGATTGCGCTCGCCCTCGGTGATGCCTTGGGACAGTTCCGCGATGGCGGTGGGCTGATCGCCCGCCGGCTCAAAATCCGACGCCAGCACAAACCGCTTGCCACCCTCGAGCTTGGGGCGGGACTTTACGTCCGGCGCGGGATGGCTGAGCACGGCCGGGGTCTTGTCGGAATGGGCATAGGGCATGGGGCGCTCCGGTGGATCAATGTCCACATTTGTTCTCTTTGCCGTTGGGTTCAAGCCCCAAAGCGGGTGCCGCGCGCGGACCCTTCTGGGTAGAGCAGGCGCGGGGCGTGCGCGAATCGATTTCGCGATTCGTGACGCTGCGTCATACGATTCGGGTGCGGGGCATAGTGCCGCACCCGCCGGGCGTATGCGGGTTTCGCGAAGGGGGCTGTCGCAATTTTGAGCACATGGGTCGTTTAAGGAAGGGCTAAAGGCCAGAAAAACATCGTGTGAAAATTTATTTACAAAGTTTCGCCCTGTTTAATGCAAGAAATTCACTGATCTTATGGGCGTTTGTCAGGATTTTGTTAATTTCTGCGCATTTTCGGCTAGGGTATGCCAAGGAATGCGGCAGTGCCTGTCACGAGGAGCAGGTGGTCGCTGGGATGGAGGATTTCAAGTCATGAGCGACGCAAACGCAACCGCAGGTGCGAAAAAAGCCGGATTTCACATTGATCAGGCCAAGTATGAGCGGATGTATGCCGATTCGATCAGCAACCCCGATGCCTTTTGGGGCGAGCATGGCAAGCGGCTGGACTGGATCAAGCCCTACACCAAGGTGAAGAACACCTCGTTTGAATATGACAATGTGTCGATCAAGTGGTTCGAGGATGGCACGCTGAACGTGTCGGCCAACTGCATCGACCGGCATCTGGCAACCCGTGGCGATCAGACGGCGATCATCTGGGAAGCGGATGATCCCAATGATGAGCCGCAGCATATCAGCTACAAGGACCTGCACGCGCAGACCTGCAAGATGGCCAATGTGCTGAAATCCATGGGCGTGGGCAAAGGCGACCGCGTCGTGATCTATTTGCCGATGATCCCCGAGGCGGCCTATGCGATGCTGGCTTGCGCGCGGATCGGGGCCATTCATTCGATCGTTTTCGCGGGGTTCAGCCCGGATGCGCTGGGTGCGCGGATCAACGGCTGTGATGCCAAGGTGGTGATCACCGCCGACCACGCGCCGCGTGGGGGCCGCAAGACCAAGCTCAAGGACAATGTGAACCAGGCGCTGTTGCATGATACATCGGATGTGAAGTGCCTTGTGGTGCAACGTACCGGTGATCAGGTCGCCTGGCGGCGCGATCTGGACTTCTGGTGGCATGAAGAGGCCGAGAAGGTCAGCGCCGACTGCCCGCCCGAGGAAATGAACGCGGAGGACCCGCTGTTCATTCTCTATACCTCAGGCTCGACCGGGATGCCCAAGGGCGTCGTTCACACAACCGGTGGCTATCTGACCTATGCGTCGATGACGCATGAGTACATTTTCGATTATCACGAAGGTGATATTTACTGGTGCACGGCCGATGTGGGCTGGGTCACGGGCCATAGCTATATCGTTTACGGACCGCTGGCCAATGGCGCGACCACGCTGATGTTCGAGGGGGTTCCGACCTATCCGGATGCCGGCCGGTTCTGGCAGGTGTGCGAGCGTCACAAGGTCACGCAGTTCTATACCGCCCCCACCGCCATTCGCGCGCTGATGGGCAAGGGCACCGGGCCTGTCGAGGGCAGCGACCTGAGCAGCCTGCGTATCCTTGGCTCGGTCGGCGAGCCGATCAATCCCGAAGCGTGGAACTGGTACAATGAGAATGTCGGCAAGGGCAAATGCCCGATCGTCGATACCTGGTGGCAGACCGAGACCGGCGGCATCCTGATCACGCCGCTGCCCGGTGTGATCGACACGCCCAAGCCGGGCTCGGCCACCAAGCCGTTCTTTGGGGTGCAGCCCATCGTGCTGGACGATCAGGGCAACGAGTTGGAGGGCGAAACCTCGGGTGTGCTGGCGATCAAGGATAGCTGGCCGGGGCAGATGCGCACCGTCTGGGGCGATCACAGCCGGTTTGTCTCGACCTATTTCGAGATGTTCAAAGGCTATTATTTCTCGGGTGATGGCTGCCGTCGTGATGCGGATGGCGATTACTGGATCACGGGCCGTGTGGATGACGTGATCAACGTCTCGGGGCACCGGATGGGCACCGCCGAGGTGGAATCGGCGCTGGTCGCCCATGCCACCGTGAGCGAGGCCGCCGTTGTGGGCTATCCGCATGACATCAAGGGGCAGGGCATCTATTGCTATGTCACGCTGATGGACGGGGTGGAGCCGACCGAGGCGCTGCGCACGGAGCTGGGCAACTGGGTGCGTCAGGAAATCGGGCCGATTGCCAAGCCGGACGTCATTCAATGGGCGCCGGGCCTGCCCAAGACCCGCTCGGGCAAGATCATGCGCCGTATTCTGCGCAAGATTGCCGAGAATGACTTTGACAGCTTGGGGGACACCTCGACACTGGCCGATCCATCGGTGGTGGATGAGCTGATTGCCAATCGCACCAAGGCCTGAGAGGGGATGATGATGGACGGAAGCGACACACCCCGCAACGCCGCCAATCTGGTTCTCTTGGGGCCGCCGGGTGCAGGCAAGGGCACGCAAGCGCGCATGCTGGAGGAGCAATTCGGGCTTGTGCAACTGTCGACCGGGGACCTCTTGCGCGCCGCTGTGGCGGCGGGCACCGAGGCGGGCCGTGCGGCCAAGGCGGTGATGGAAGCGGGCGATCTGGTGTCCGACGAGATCGTCATCGCCATTCTGCGCGACCGTCTGGCCGAGCCGGACTGTGCCAAGGGCGTGATCCTCGACGGGTTTCCGCGCACCACGGTGCAGGCCGAGGCGCTGGATGGTCTCTTGGCCGAGATCGGGCAAGGTATCCGCGCCGCGATCAGCCTGGAGGTGGATGATGCGGCGATGGTGACGCGGATTTCGGGCCGCTACACCTGCGGCGGCTGTGGCGAGGGCTATCACGACACGTTCAAGGTGCCGAGCAAGCCCGGTGCCTGTGACAAATGCGGCGGCACCGAGATGAAGCGGCGTGCCGATGACAATGCGGAGACAGTGGAACAGCGGCTGCGCGCCTATCACGCGCAGACCGCGCCGCTGATTTCCTATTACGAATCGCGCGGCGTTCTGGCCCGCGTCGATGCGATGGCCGAGATCGAGGCCGTCGCAAGAGAGCTGAACGCCATCGTCGCCAAGGCGGTCGCGTAAAGGAGTGCCCGTGCCGGGATGGTCCCGGCGCGGTCTGGAGGAAGCCGTTATAAAAGGGAGGGCACGCTTTGTCCGATCAAGAAAGAGCAAACGCGTATTGGAAGGCCAATCTGCGTCTTATCACATGGAGCCTGGTGGTCTGGTTCTTTGCCTCGTTTGGCTTTGGCATTTTGCTGCGGCCCATGCTGTCGGGGATCGCCATTGGCGGCACCGACCTGGGATTCTGGTTCGCGCAGCAAGGGTCGATCATCGTCTTTCTGGTTCTGATCTTCTTCTACGCCTGGCGGATGAACAAACTCGATGCCGAACATGGCGTCGGTGAAGAATAAATAGGGGGAGGGACAATGGATCAAACAACACTCAATATCATCGTCGTTGGTCTCAGCTTCGTGCTTTACTTCGGTATCGCGATCTGGGCCAAGGCGGGATCTACGGCTGAATTCTACGCGGCTGGACGCGGCGTGAATCCGGTCATCAACGGGATGGCCACGGCGGCGGACTGGATGTCGGCGGCCTCGTTCATCTCGATGGCGGGTCTCATCGCCTTTGTGGGCTATAACAACTCGACCTTCCTGATGGGTTGGACCGGTGGTTATGTTCTCATGGCCATGCTGCTTGCGCCCTATCTGCGCAAGTTCGGCAAATACACCGTGCCCGAGTTCGTGGGCGACCGGTTCTATAGCCCGACCGCGCGCGTCGTGGCCGTGATCGCGCTCATCACCATGTCGGTGACCTATGTGATCGGTCAGATGGCGGGTGCCGGTGTGGCCTTCTCGCGTTTCCTTGAGGTGGACAACACCACCGGTCTGTTGATCGCGTCGGGTGTGGTTTTCGTGTACGCCGTTCTGGGCGGGATGAAGGGCATCACCTATACGCAGGTGGCACAGTATTGCGTTCTGATCATCGCCTACACCATTCCGGCGATCTTCATCTCGCTGCAACTGACGGGCAAGTTCCTGCCGCAGATGGGCCTGTTCTCTGAACATGCGGCATCGGGTCAGTATCTGCTGGTCACGCTGGACGGTCTGCTGAACGATCTGGGCTTTAACCAGTACACCACCGGGTCGAGCCCGTGGCTGATGGCGCTGTTCACCCTGTCGCTGATGATCGGTACTGCCGGTCTGCCGCATGTGATCATCCGCTTCTTCACCGTTCCCAAAGTGTCTGATGCGCGTTGGTCTGCTGGTTGGGCGCTGGTCTTTATCGCGCTGCTGTATCTCACCGCTCCGGCTGTGGGTGCGATGGCGCGCCTGAACATCATGACCACCATGTGGCCGCAGGGCGTTCAGGGCGAAGCTGTGGCCGTGGACGATCTGCCCGATTGGTTCCGCACCTGGTCGACCACCGGCCTCTTGGCTGTGGAAGACAAGAACGGCGACGGCAAGATCCAGTACTACAACGACAAGTCCGAAGCGATGACCGCACTGGCGGCCGAGCGTGGCTGGCAGGGCAACGAGCTTGTGACGTTCAACCGTGACATCCTCGTGCTGGCCAACCCCGAAATCGCCGGTCTGCCGGGCTGGGTGATCGCGCTGATCGCCGCAGGTGGTATCGCGGCGGCCCTCTCGACGGCGGCGGGTCTGCTCCTGGCCATTTCCTCGGCCGTGAGCCATGACCTGATCAAATCGACGATCAATCCCAACATCTCGGAAAAAGGCGAGCTTTTGGCTGCCCGTGTCTCGATGGCGGTGGCGATCGTGGTGGCAACCTATCTGGGCCTCAACCCTCCGGGCTTTGCGGCGCAGGTTGTGGCCTTGGCGTTCGGTCTGGCGGCGGCGTCGCTCTTCCCGACGCTGATGATGGGCATCTTCTCGAAGCGCATCAACTCTGCGGGTGCGACGGCGGGTATGCTGGCCGGTCTGATCTCGACCACGCTCTACCTGTTCCTCTACCTGGGTTGGTTCTTTATCCCCGGCACGAACATGCTGACTGCGGATCAATACCTGTTCGGTATTCCGCCGACCCATTTCGGCCCGATTGGCGCGCTGCTGAACTTTGCAGTTGCCTATCTCGTGTCGAGCATGACGGCAGAACCGCCGCAGGAGATTCAGGATCTGGTCGAAAGCGTGCGTATTCCGCGCGGTGCCGGCACGGCTGTGAATCACTAAGCAAGCAATGGACAGGGGCGGCACGTGCCGCCCCTGTTCCCTCTGACACCTGCCGATATTTCCGGAAACCGGGTGCTTTTAGGTGATTCCCCACCAAATCCGAGGAGAGCCGCGCCCGATGAGCGACGTCAAACCCGATCCCATTGACAGCCTGACACGCCATGCGCCGTTTTCCGGCTTGCCGCATGCTCTGCGCTCTGCACTGGCGCCCAAGCTGGCGCGGGTGGTGTTGGAGCAAGGCGCTTTGCTGTTTGAAAAAGGCGCGCCGCTGGCCGGGCTATACGTGGTCGAGACAGGTGGGCTTGATATCGAGACGGGGCATGCCGATCTGGTGTCGCACCGGGGCCCGGGCGACATCATGGGCGAGCGCGGGCTCTTGCGTGATGGCAATGCGCTCTTGACGGCGCGGGCCTCGGAGCCCTCTGATCTTATCGTTATTCCGCGCGAGTCGTTTCTCGACCTGATGGAGCAATCGGACGAGATTGCGCGTTGGTTCGCCCGTGCGCGGCCCACGGCGCAGGGCGATGACGGGCCCTATGCCACGGGTTTGACAGCCCTTCAGGTGTCGGACCTTATGACCGCCACGCCGATCACCTGCGGGCCAGAGGCCACGATCCAAGATGTGGCGCGGCTCATGCGGGACAATGTGATTTCTTCCGTGGTGGTGATGGAGGGCGCGCGCCTGGCGGGGATCATCACGGTGCGCGATCTGGCCAACAAGGTATTGGCCGAAGGGCTGAGCGGGGATGTCAGCGTGGCCCAGGTGATGACGCCGGACCCGGTGACAATCGAGCCGGGGCGGCTGGGTCTTGATGCGCTGATGCTCTTGTCGGACCTCAAGGTCAATCACCTGCCGGTGGCGCAGGGGGGGCGGGTGCTGGGCATGATCGGCAAAACCGATCTCTTTCGCCAACAGGCCGCCACGGCGAGCCATATGGTGGCCGATATTGCCAGTGCCGAGGCGCCCGAGGACATGGCGCATGTCATGGAACGGGTGCCGATGCTGTTGGTGCAACTGGTGCAGGCCGGGGTGCGGCCGCAGTCGATCACGCGGCGGATCACCGATATTACCGACGCGATTACCCGCCGATTGCTGCGGCTGGCGGAGCAGCAGCTTGGCCCGGCCCCTGTGCCCTATCTCTGGGCGGCCTGCGGCAGTCAGGGGCGGCGGGAACAGACCGGCGTGAGCGACCAGGACAATTGCCTGATCCTGGATGATAGTTTCCAGCCGGAGCATGACGCCTATTTCGCGGCGCTGGCCAAGTTTGTCAGCGACGGGCTGAACACCTGCGGGTTTTTCTATTGTCCGGGCGACATGATGGCGACCAATCCGCGCTGGCGGCAGCCACGCCGGGTATGGCGCAGCTATTTCGCGCGCTGGATCGCGCAGCCGGACACGGAGGCGCAGATGCTGGCCTCGGTGATGTTCGATCTGCGGGCGATTGCGGGGGAGAATGCGCTGTTTGACGATTTGCAGGCCGAAGTGCTGGCAAGTGCGCGCAAGAATTCGATCTTTGTCGCGCATATGGTGTCCAATTCACTCAAGCATACGGTGCCCCTGGGCCTTTTGCGCGGCTTTGCCCTGATCCGGTCGGGCGAGCACAAGAACACGATCGACCTCAAGCATTCGGGCGTGGTGCCGGTGGTCGATCTGGGGCGGATTTATGCGCTGTTGGGATCGCTGGAGGTGGCGGGCACACGCGAACGGATCACGAGCGCGCGGGCCGGGGCCGTGATTTCCGAGAGCGGCGCGCGCGATTTGCTGGATGCCTACGATCTCATTGCGGAAACGCGGCTGCGGCATCAGGCATCGCGCATTCGCGCCGGACGCACCCCGGACAATTTCATGGCCCCTGCCGATCTGTCGGACCTTGAGCGCAACCACTTGCGGGATGCGTTCATGGTGGTCAAGACCATGCAATCCGCCATCGGACAATCCAGAGGAGCACCGGGATAACTTATGTTTTTGGAATTGATCGCCACTTTCGCCGTTGGCATCGGCGCTGCCGGTACTGCCCTAGTCGTGGGGCATCTGAGCCGGGGCCGTTTGCCGCGCTACTCCGCGCCCTTTGCGGCGGGGATCGCGATGCTGTGCTATGTGGTCTGGTCGGAATACACTTGGGCCAACCGCACGCTCAGCACCCTGCCTGACAGTGTCGAGGTGGTCAGCGCGGTTGAAGAAAGCAAGCCGTGGAAGCCGTGGAGCTATATCGTACCGCAGGTCACGCGGATGATGGTGCTGGACCGCGCCGGGGTGCAGACCAATCCGGCGGCACCTGAGATCCTCTTGGCGGATATTTATCTCTTTGGGCGTTGGGCCGCGCCGATGATGCGCCCGCAACTGGTGGATTGCGCCAAGGCGGCGCGCGCCGATGTGAGTGAGGTGGCGCTGGCCGATCCGTCGCAGGCGGAGTGGATTGCCGTGGGGTTGGAGGACCCCGTGATCGAGGCGCTCTGCCAAAGCTAAGTCAGTCGTAACCGGGAGAGGAGGCCCGTCATGCCTGAAAAAACCGTTCTGCTGGTTGAAGATGAGGACAATATCGCGCTTGCGCTCGAACATCTGATCGGGCGCGCGGGATACCGGTTGCGCCGGGTGGCCACGGGCAATGCCGCGCTGGCGGCGATGGCCGAGGACCGGCCTGATCTGGTGGTGCTGGATGTAATGCTGCCCGAGCGGTCGGGCTATGAGATTTGCCAGTTGATCCGCGCCGACGCCGCGCTCAAGGGGATCAAGGTGCTGATGATGACCGCCGGGGGGGGCGAGGTCGAACGCCGCAAGGGGCTGGCGGTGGGGGCGGATGCCTTTATGACCAAGCCTTTCGCCACCGCTGATCTGACCGCGCAGATCGGCGAGTTGCTGGCCGGGGCGGATCATGATTGAGCGCCTGACGGCGCGTTTGGGTCTACGGCTGCGATTTGCGCTCTTCTTTGCCGCGCTTGCGCTGGGGGGGGCCGTGGTCATCGCGGGCGCGCTCTGGTTTGGCTATACGCGGGCGGGCGGGCCGCTGGATGGGTATGTCATCGGCGGAATGGTTGCGGCGCTGGGCGTGATGGGGTTGGCCGCCTGGATCGGGCTGTTGTTCGATGAGAACGTGGCCAAGCCCATTCTGGCGCTGGCCTCGGACCTGACGACGCGGGCGCGGGCCGATGTGGATTTGCAGATCGACGAGGCGCAGGCCAAGCATCTGAGCACGCTGGCGCCCGCCGCCAATGCGATCAATGCGGCGCTGTCGGAGGCGCGGGCTGCGCGCGCCCGCGCGGTCGAGCGGGAGACCGCACGGATTGCTCGGGAAAAGGCGCTCTTCGAGGCGCTCTTTCGCGATCTGGGCGAGGGGGCGGTGGTGGCCACGCCGGACAATCGGGTGATGCTCTATAACCGGATGGCGCAAGAGCTGTTGGGCGATATCGGTCTGGATCGCCCGCTGTCGAATGTCCTGCGCCCCGAGCCGATCATGGATGCGCTGTCGCGGATGCAGGAGGGGCGGGTGCGTGGGCATATCGGGGCCGAGACATTCCTTGCGGCCTCTGCGAATGGCAAGCGGTTTCTCTTGGGCCGTGTCAGCCCGATCCTTTCGGATGAGGAATTGTCGGGGCATGTGCTTATTTTCCGCGATGCGACGGAGGATCTGAGCGCGCATGCGCAGCAGGACCATCTGTTCAACACGCTCTTGGAGGGGGTGCGCCGACCGGCGGCCACCATTGGCGCGCTGCTGGATGTGCTGCAATCAGCGGATGATCTGCCCCCCGAGAGCCGCGCCAAGTTTCGCAAAGGGATCGAGGACGAGGTGGCGCGGCTCTTTGAGTGCCTGCGCGAGATGGGCGTGCAACATGCCGGGGTCAAATCGCGGCGCTGGCCGATGTCGCCGGTTGCGGCGTCGCATGTGTTCGACGGGTTGAGCGTGCAGGCGCGGGTGCCGCTGAGCGTGGCGCGCAGCGAGGCGATGTTGAGTTGCGACGGTTTTGCCGTGACCACGCTCTTGGGCGGGTTGCTGGGGCATCTGGCCGAGGACGGCAGCCGCGACGGATTCAGCCTGAGCGCCGAGCAGGACGGGGCCGAAACGCGGCTGATCCTGAGTTGGCAGGGCGAGGCGGTGACGGATGGGCAATTGACCGGCTGGCTCAAGGCGCCGCTGTCCACCGCCTATGGGGACTATTCCGGGCGCGATGCGCTGAGCGCGCATCAGACGGATGTCTGGGCCGAGGCAATGGCCGGGGGGCACCGGATCGTGTTGCCGCTTGCCACCGCAGCACCACCGCTACAGCCCGGCGATGCGCGGCCCGAGTTCTATGATTTCAACCTGCCAGAGGTGGCGGGCGGAGATCTGGCCGAACGCCCCCTGTCGGACCTGAGTTTCGTGGTGTTCGACACCGAAACCACCGGCCTCTCGCCGCGGGGGGGCGATGAGATCGTGCAGATTGCCGGGTTGCGGATCGTCAACGGGCGCATTCTGCGCGGCGAGAGTTTCGACATGCTGGTCAATCCGGGCCGCCCGATTCCGCCTGCCTCGACGCGGGTGCATCATATCAGCGACGAGATGGTGCAGGGTGCGCCGGATATTGTCGAGGCCGGGCGGCGGTTTCACGATTTCTGTCAGGGCGCGGTGCTGGTGGCGCATAACGCGCCCTTCGATCTGGCGTTTCTGCGGCTCAAGGAAAAGGTCATCGGGCGGCGGTTCGACAATCCGGTGCTTTGCACCGTGTTGATGTCGGCGGGGCTGTTCGATCACAGCGGTCAGCATACGCTGGATGCGCTCTGCGAGCGGTTCGGGATCACCATCCCGCCCGAGGCGCGGCATACCGCGATGGGCGATACTGTGGCCACGGCAGAGGTATTCGTGCGGATGCTGGGTCTCTTGCAGGCCAAGGGTGTGACAACGCTGGGCGGGGCGATTGCCGAAGAGGGGCGCATGACCAAGATCCGCAAGGCGCAGAATTACTGAGAACGGCGTGGCGTTGGGGCATTTTGGCGCTGAGCCCTTGGCAATCTGCCGTCCCTGACCGATATGGGGCGCATGGGACACAAGATTGCGACCTGTTCATATTGCGGCACGCGGGCGGTTCTGGTGCTGGACCGGGCCCGGCATGAGCTGGCCTGTTCGAGCTGTGGCGCGCCGCTGCACGAGATGAAGGCGATGCCCGCGCGCGAAAGGGGCGCCGCGCGGCCCAAGACGCGGCCCATGACGCTGCCCCGGCAGGAGCATGGGCACGAGCGGCAAGCCCCCGAGCGCGCGCGGAAATCCAAGCCGCGCAAAGGGTTTGGGCGGCGGATGCTGGAAGAGATCTGGGACGCGGTCGAGGACATTTTCGACTGAAGCCGCCGCGATGACGCGCGATCAAGGGCAGTCACAGGTATATTACAAACCCTTTATATCCTGAGAATCGGACCTACATCTGTCCCAGAGGCGTCGATACGGAACATTGATGCCTTTTATCACTGTCCCTCGTTCCGCGACTTGCGCCCAAGTTTGACTTGGGCGCTTTTTTCTGCGCGCTATCCGTGGTTCATAGGGGCATGAGCGAAGAGTATAGCGATTCCCATCTGCGCGAGATCCTGACCCGCACCCGGCGTGTGGCGGTGGTCGGCGTGTCGATGAACCCCGTGCGCCCGAGCTACTATGTGGCGCGCTACCTCAGCCTCAAGAGATACGAGGTGGTGCCGGTCAATCCGGGCCATGCCGGTGAGATGCTCTTTGGTCAAACGGTGGTGGCGGGGCTGCGCGATATTGCGGGCGCGGTCGATATGATCGACATTTTCCGCCGGTCCGAGCATGTCGGCCCTATCGTGGAAGAGGCGCTGGAGGTGCTGCCGGGGCTGCGCACGGTCTGGATGCAGATCGGGGTTGAAAATGCGGAGGCTGCGGAAATGGCACGAGCGCGGGGTGTCGATGTGGTGATGAACCGCTGCCCCAAGATCGAATATCAGCGGCTCTTTGGAGAGTTGCGCATGGGCGGGTTCAACACGGGCGTCATTTCATCCAAGCTGTGAGCCGGATCAGTTCCCGCCCAAGAGGCGCAGCGGCATCAGACGGTCCTGCACCAGACGCAGGACAAGCGGCACGACCAAGAGGACCGCAAGCACCGTTCCGGCAATGCGCAGCGCGCGGCGGCGGCGTTCATGGCGCAGGCGCACCACGGGGATGGTCACGACCGGCGTGATCTCAAGCTCTTTTTCCAGTTGCGCGGCGCTGCGGATCGCCGGGTTGAGAAGCTCGAGCGTGATGACGAGCGCCAAACCCAGCACAAGGCTGGCCAGTGCCCCGGCAATCGCCAGTTTCTTGCGGCTGGCGGACACCGGAAATTCCGGCGGAATGGCGGTTTCCAGAATTTCGAACCGTTCCTGTTGCTGGCGCGATTCAAGGACGCTGGCCATTTCCGCCTCGACCCGGTTGGTGGTGATGGTGCTGAGCTGATCCTGAAGCTGGGTGAGGTTGCGGGTGAGCGCGCCCAATTCCCGCTCTACACGGGGGGCTGCGGCCAAGGCAGCCTCATTCGCGGCGATACGGGCCGAGACCAGCGCGCGCTGGTCGGTCAACTGGCCGATCTGGCGGGCAAACACCTCTTGCCGCTGGCGGGTGGATTCGGTTTCCAGCGCGATGATCTGCTGGTCGAGAGCGAGCAGGGTTTCATTCAGGGTGCGCAATTCCTCGCGCACGGGCGTGATGCTGGAGGGCAGCGACGCCCCGTTGGCGCGTTTGAAATCGGCAATCACGCCTTCGACTTCGGCGATCTGGGCGCTGACCCGCGCCTCTTCGGTGCTGAAGAAATCGAGCGTTTCGCGCACAAGGTCCATGCGCCGCTCGCGGTTCTGGGTGATCACGGTTTCCACGAAATCATTGGCCACCTCGGCGGCCTTGACCGGATCGTTGAGATTTACCGTCACGCTGAGGCCAGAGGGGGTGGTGGCCGGTCCCATGCCGGGGATGCCGACGGTGATGGGCGTGATCCGGGCAGAAATCCGCAGTTGATGCACCTTTTCGGCCAGCGGCATGTTGGGAACATTGGCAAAGAGGCCGTGCCGCTCGATCACCTTGACCAGATTGTCGCGCGCCATCAGGCGCTGCTCGATCAGTTGCAGACGGTGGTTGGCGTCCGTGGCAATCGTCTGCCCGGCCAGATCACTGCCCACCTGCGGGGATTCGATCTGAATCACGGCGGTGGCCTGAAACACCTTGGGTTGGCTGAGGGCGATGAGGACCGAGAGGATCGCGCCGATAACGCCGACAAGCGCGATGAGCCACAGTCTGCGGTGCAGGAGCCGCATCAGATCGGGCATGGACTGGATCGCGCTCATGGCTTGCCTATCGGTGTCGTTTCAAGGTGGTCAACGCAGGTGCCGAAAACGAAAAGCCGCTCGGGATGTTTCCTGCTGACGGACAGACCCGCACGCGCGGGATGCCATCCTGTCAGCCGAATGCCCCCAAACGGCCCTGACAGATTTAAGTCTCAACTTGGCCACAATCTAGCAATCGTGCCACAATTTCGCCACAGGTTATTCATCGCGTTCTGGAAACAGAGTGTTCAGAGGCGGGGCAGGGCGACCACGGTGGCGATAATCCCATCCGCCTCGACTATGTGTCCCGCAAAGCGCGTGGCGGGGACAAAGGGCGGGCAAACGGTCAGGAGTTCGGCGGAAAAGCGGTGTGGCCCGTCGAATGTGACCTCAAGATCGTGGAAGGACAGCAGCCTGCGGCTCTGGGCATATTGGGCCTTGTAGGTGGCTTCCTTGGCGCAAAAGAGGCGGCGGGACAGGAGGCCGCCGGCGTCTTGGGCCAAGGCCGCCTGTTCGGCGGGGGTGCAGATTGTGGTCAGGATGTCATCGGGCAGGGGCAGGGCTGGTTCCAGATCAAGGCCAAGTCCGGCCCAGTCCCTGGAATGTCCAAGCAGCGCCAGACAGGTCCCGGCACCGTGGCTGATCGTGCCGGTCACACCCTCGGGCCAGTGCGGCGCGCGGTCGGGGGCCATGGGGATGGCGGCCGGGGCGTGGCCAAGGGCGCCCAGGGCGCGGCGCGCCGCGCGGCGGCCGGCGGCGAATTCGCGGCGGCGGTTGGGCACCGCGCGCGCGATGGCGGTGGCCTCGTCTGGCCAGAGGCCGGTGGCTTCGGCGCAAGGATCGCTTGCGGCCAAGGCCAGCCCCTCGGGCAGGCGGGC
>NZ_KN293980.1:96946-516137 GCF_000768555.3 Roseovarius mucosus DSM 17069 | reverse complement strand
TGCGGCCCGCGCGATGCGGGAGGCCTGAGACTTGGGACGCGCCAGAACAATCACCCGCCGCAGTTTCCTGATCGGGTCCGCCGCCATTGTCGGGGGAGTCGCCTTTGGGGCGTATTACGTCACCCGCCCCACGCCCAACCCTCTGCTGAATGATCTACCAGAGGGCGAGGCGGCGCTGACCCCTTTCGTCAAGATCACGCCGCAGGGTATCACGCTGATCGTGCCGCGCGCCGATGTCGGACAGGGCATCGCTTCGACTCAGGCCATGCTGATCGCCGAGGAACTTGATATCGACCCAGCCACTGCCACGCTCGACCCAGGCCAGCCGCATCCGGCCTATTTCAATGGCATCATCGCCGCCGAGAGCATGCCCTTTCCGGCATGGGAGCACGGGGTTGTGGCAGACACGGTGCGCGACGTGATGATGAACGTCGCGCGCCTGACCGGCTCGCAGTTCACCGGCGGGTCGTCGTCTGTCGCAGACCTGCACGAGCCCCTGCGCCTCGCCGGTGCGACGGCGCGCGAAACCCTCAAGGCCGCCGCGTCGGCCCGCACCGGCGTAGGTCGCGCCGATCTGCGGACCGAGGAAGGACACGTCATTCTGCCAGATGGAACGCGCATCGCCTACACTGATCTTGCCGCGGAGGCGGCGGCTATTGAACCTGTCACCGACGTGACGCTCCGACCCGCCTCGGACTGGATGCGCTTGGGTAAGCCCTATCAGCGCCTCGACATCGTCGCGAAATCGACCGGAACACAGGACTACGGCATCGACGTCGTTCTGCCCGGCATGCTCTACGCGACCGTGCGTGCCAACCCGGGGCGTGGCGGCGCGATGGCAAGCTATTCCGCCGATGCAGCACTTGCGATGCAAGGCGTGCGCTCGGTCGTTGAGGTTAACGAGGGGCTAGCGGTCATTGCCGACAACACCTGGTTCGCGTTTCAGGCGGCGCAGGCGCTAGAGGTCAATTGGCTACCCCCCGACTATCCCGCCAGTTCCGCCGAGATGTGGCAGGCGCTGACGGCTGGCCACACGGATGAATTCCGAAACAGCCGCCTGCGCGACGACGGCGATGTCGAGGCGGCGCTCGGCGGGGCCACCGTGATCGAGGCGGAATACCGCACGCCCCTCCTCGCCCATGCCGCGCTCGAGCCGCTTTGCGCCACAGTTCTGATCGAGCCCGACAGGGTGCAGATCTGGACCGCGACGCAGATCCCCGCCGTGGTGCGCGACGCAGCAGCAGAGCTGACCGGCCTCAATCCGTCGCAGGTCACGCTTCATGCTCTGCCCGCAGGCGGCAGTTTCGGCCGCAGGCTCGACAATGACTACGTGGTCCAGGCGATCCAAATCGCTGCAACCATGCCCGGCACGCCGATCAAGACCACCTGGAGCCGAAAAGAGGACATGACCCATGATTATCCCCGCCCCCTGCACATGGCCGTTGGTCGGGGCGCGGTGAGACATGGCCAGGTGATGGCCTATGATCTCGACACGATCAGCCCGTCACTTATCGCATCATGGTTCGGCCGCATCTTCATCGTGCCACCGGGGCCAGACACGATGCTGGTCTGGGGCGCTTACGATCAACCCTATGCGATCCCAAATTACCGCGTCACGGGCTATGCCGCGCCGCCGATGATGCCGGTCGGATCGTGGCGGTCGCCCGGGGCCTGCTCCAACAGTTTCTTTCACGAAAGCTTTCTGTCGGAACTGATCCACGCCGCAGGCGCCGACCCGCTGGAGGAAAGGTTGCGCCTGATCGCCGACGCCGATAGCCGCCGTGTGCTCGAGGCGGTGGGTGAGATGTCCGAATGGGCGGGCGCTGACATCGGGCCGGGGCGTGGGCGCGGCATCGCCTTCGCCCACACCCATGGCGTTCCGGTGGCCGAGGTCATCGACGTGACCCTGACCGACCGGGGCATCCGCATCGACGATGTCTGGATCGCCGCCGATTGCGGCACCGTATTCGACCCCGTAAACGCCGAGGCGCAATTGACCGGGGCGGCCATCTTTGGCCTTGGCCACGCGATGAATTGCGAGCTCACCTACGAAAGCCACGCCGTGCAGCAGACCAATTTCGACGCTTTCGAGGGGATGCGCCTGTATCAGACGCCGCGGTTCCATACGCAGCTTCTGGGGCTTGCCGAGCGGGTCCGGGGCTTGGGCGAACCTGCGACAGCCCCGTCCGCCCCTGCGCTGGCCGATGCGATCTTTGCGGCAACAGGGCAGCGCCTGCGCGAGATGCCGTTCAACAAGTCGGTGGATTTCACATGAGGCAGGCCGCGCCAACCCGCAACCACCCTTCCGCAAAGGAGTTACCCATGACAGACACGGCCTACCCAGACGGCAAGACCGCGCTCCTTTGCGTCGACCCCTATAACGATTTCCTCGCCGAGGACGGCAAGATGTGGCCTGCACTGAGCGAGGTCTCCCGATCAGTCGATCTTCATGCCAATCTGGCCAAGCTTCGTGCGGCCGTGCGCGACGCCGGACATCCGATCTTCATCCTGCCCCATCACCGCCACCGCACCGGCGACTTCGACGGTTGGGCACACTTGACCCCGTTTCAGGCCGCAGCCCGCGAACACCAGATGTTCGCCGAGGGGAGCAAAGGCGGCGACTGGTACGAGGGGTTCGGCCCAGACCATGGCGACATCGTCGTCAAGGAACACTGGGGGGCATCCAGCTTTGCCAATACCGACCTTGATGTCCAGTTGCGTCAACGCGGAATCTCCCACGTCATCTTCGTTGGGGCGATCGCCAATACCTGCACCGAAGCCTCTGCGCGATATGCGGCCGAACTCGGCTATCATGTGACCCTTGTTCGAGACGCAACGGCGGCCTTCTCTCCCGAAGCGTTGCACGCCGCACACGAGATCAACGGGCCAACCTATGCTCACGCCATTCTCACCACGGAGGAGGTGGTAGGGAAACTGGCCGGCGATAAGGTGCTATGAGCCCCGCGTGGATCAGTCAGTCATGGGTGACCAAGTGATCGTTGCATCAGTCTCTTCAACAGGTTGCCGAAATCAGGAGCTTTCAACGAACAAACCATTTCGAAGCAGCCTGAAAGGATCCTAAACATGCGAGGATATACCGCACTGGACGAATGGCAACGCATCTTCGTTCAACGGGATTGGAACAAACTGCCGCATCTTTTGGCAGACGACGTGACCTATTTCAATCCGGGGGACGCGATGCCCCTGCGGGGCAAGCAGGCAGTCGTCGGCAGCTTGGGGTTGTCGTTCAGCATTTTCGAGAATTTCGAATATATGCGGCATTTCAACGGTGACGAAGGTCATGTTCTCGAGTTTCGCGGCTACGTCGGCGATACTGCGTTCACGGGCATAGACATCATCCGCTTCGATTTGGCAGGCAAAATAATGGACCTTGTCGTGATGATCCGCCCAATAGCTGCAATCTTAGAGCTGGGCGAAGAAGCCGCACGCCGCAGGGCAAGTGCAAGCGCAAGCGCAAGCGCAAACAAGACAGCCCAAGACTAGAGCGTCGTCCAGAGTGTTTGAACCGTCAAGATTGCGCGTGTTTCACGAGGCCATGAATGGATTGATATGCGAGATATGCCTGGTGATCCTATTGGTGATCGGAGCGCATAATCAAATGAAAGACTTTCGCTCCTTCAAAAGGACTTACCCATGACAAACGGGGCTATTCTTGACGCATCCAAAGACTTGACGGGCACAAACCTTGCGCTCTCCGGAACAAGCTCTGGCATCGGAACTGTTATTGACCGCGAGGCGGATCATGGTCCGTTTCGGAGCATTGGTAAGGTCAATGGACGGCGCTCAAGTGTTTTCATCAGCCGATTTGGAGCAGCGACACCAAAACTCTCGATCTTCGAAATATCGGCGCCGCTCTTGATATCCTTCTCGGCCGGTTAGACCTAGCCCGATAGGCTTGGGTTGCTTCATTTGCCTATTTCGGAGCACATTTGAAAATGTGATCTGATGGGTCAGGGAACTTAGCATCTGGAACAGCTCATCTTTGGGCGGCGATCCAACAATCAATCGGAAGCCCTATGGCCGAAGCACGCGCAGTTTTTTTGGAGGGCAGCCTCTTTCGCCATATCACGGTTATGGCGCTTACCTCGTCGGTCGGTCTGATGGCAGTCTTCGCGGTCGACTTCATCGACATGGTCTTTATCGCGATGCTGGGCAACGCGGAACTGGCGGCTGCGGTGGGATATGCGGGGGCGATCCTGTTCTTCACCACCTCCTTTGGCATCGGCATGGCCATCGCAGCGGGCGCCCTAGTGGCCCGGGCGCTGGGACAGGGCGACGCGCAGTTGGCCCGCGCGCAGGCCGCGGCAGCGCTTGTCTGGGGGGTGGTCTTCGGCGCAGTTTTCGTGGCGGTGGTCTGGCTGAACCTTGCGGGACTGGCGGCGCTGATGGGGGCGACGGGCGAGACGCTGGATCTCGCTGTGCACTACCTGCAGATCATCGTGCCCAGCCTGCCCTTGCTGATCGTCGGCATGGTGGCCGGTGCGATCCTGCGCGCCCATGGCGACGCGCGCCGCGCGATGATGGCGACAATCTGGGGGGCGCTGGTCAATGCGGTGCTGGACCCAATCCTGATCTTCGGCCTAGGGCTTGACCTGACGGGTGCTGCACTGGCCAGCGTGGCGGCGCGGCTGGTGATTGCTGGCACCGCGCTGATCCCGATCTTTCGGCATCACGGTGGACTGGTACGGCCCGGTCTGCCGGAGATGTCCATCGCCTTTGTGCCCATCGTGACCATCGCCGCCCCGGCCATCTTGACCCAATTGGCAACACCGCTGGGTCAGGCCGTCGTCACTCGTGCCATGGCCAGCTTCGGCGAGGCGGCGGTGGCGGGCATGGCCATCGTCGGCCGGATGACGCCCGTGGCCTTCGGCGTGATCTTCGCGCTGTCCGGCGCCATCGGCCCGGTGATCGGCCAGAACTTCGGCGCCGGGCGGATGGACCGGGTGCGGCAGGCTTACCGCGACGGGCTGCTCTTTTGCGCCCTCTTCACCCTTGCGATGACAGCGATCCTGATTGCCTTACGCGGGCCCATCATTACGCTTTTCGGGGCTGAGGGGGTGACGCGCGAGCTGATCGTGCTGTTCTGCGGCCCGCTGGCGCTGGCGTTCTTCTTCAATGGGGTGATCTTCGTCTCGAACGCGGCCTTCAACAACATGGGCCATCCGTTCCGGTCTACCTGGATCAACTGGGGGCGGCATACGTTGGGCACCGTGCCCTTCGTTGTTGCGGGCGGTGCGGTGTTCGGCGCGGCGGGGGTGCTCATCGGGCAAGCGGCGGGCGGTGTCATCTTTGCCGGCGTGGCAGCGGTGATGGTGCGGCGGATGATGGAAGGCAAGGCAGGAGCGCCAGCCCCGGATAAGCCGTTCGACCGGCAGGCGCGGCTCATGAGCCTGATGCACAGGCGCCGGTGAGCGCAGCACCGACATCGGCCATCTTTCGCGTCGCCAGCCACAGGTGACCACACCATCATATCAACCAGTTGAGCAGTATCATACCGAGTTAAGTCGGCGCCTGGTCTCGGACCTCTGCCGTCTTGGGACCCTCGCGTTGAAGTAATTGCTAAACCTTTTCTAACCGCACATGCCTCTTGGAATTTCGGCACATGCGGAGGTCTTCACAATGGCGACTAAGCCCCGCTGGTTCGACGAGACGCCCTAATTTCAGTTTGAAAGCAGGCTGACCCAAATGGATGGCGTTTGACCTCATCTGCATGTCGCCTGCGCGAGCCATGGGATCTAATTTCAAAATAGGTGTCATGCTTCCAAGAAACGCCGTGAGTCCAAGAAAACCCTGATGTTTGAGATCGAAAGCATCTTTGCCCATTCATTGGAACGGCGTCGTAACATGGCAAAAGGTCGCCTCTTAAGCGCAAACTCAAAATCAAATTGGTAACGCCCCAACACTGAAAATGGAGATGCAAAATGGCGACGAGACTGACCGTGAATGGAACGCCGGTGACGCTTGATGTTAATCCGGACATGCCGCTCTTGTGGGCGTTGCGCGACCATCTCAAGTTGACGGGTACCAAGTTCGGCTGTGGCATTGCCCAATGCGGGGCCTGCACTGTGATGCTTGATGGCGTGCCCACGCGATCCTGCGTGACCCCGGTTGCGGCGGTCGAAGATGCCGAGGTGACAACCATCGAAGGCATCCAAGGAGATGCAGCACATGCGGTGCAGAAAGCATGGGCTGACCTGAACGTCGCGCAATGCGGATACTGCCAATCCGGGCAGGTCATGGTCGCAACCGAGTTGCTGCAGAACATCCCAAAACCGAGCGACGAAGAAATCGACGCGGCCATGGGCGGCAACATCTGCAGGTGCGCCACATATGCCCGCATCCGCAAGGGCGTGCGCGCCGCATCCGACGCTTTGGAGGCTTGAGGCATGTACCCGATCTCAACCGTCAAAACCCCGCAAACCCAATCGGCGCCTGTATCCTCGCGGCGCGGTTTTCTCGCAGGTTCGGCCGGGTTGCTCATCGCCCTCGCCCTCCCGGTCAAGGGTAGAGCCCAAGCGCTGGTGGACGGATCGGGAGCATTTTCACCGAATGCCTTTATCAGGGTCGCGCCGGACGATACCGTCACGGTCCTGATCAAGCATATTGAGGTGGGGCAAGGGGCAAACACCGCCCTTACCCTGTTGGCCGCCGAAGAGATGGACGCCGACTGGGGTCAGATGCGGGCAGAACAGGCCCCCAACAATCCCCTTCTCTATGGGAATCCGGCCCTCGGAGGTGTTCAAGGCACCGGTAGTTCCACGGGCCTTGCCCAACAGTTACATGACCATGCGCCAAGCCGGCGCTACGGCGCGCGCCTTGCTGGTCGAGGCCGCAGCACGGCTCTGGTCCGTGCCTGCGGGTGAGATCACCGTGACGGCCGGTGTGGTTCGTCACGCGGCGTCCGGGATGAGCAGCGGCTTTGGGGCGATTGCCGAGCGCGCCGCTGGCCTGGAGATGCCGCAGAATGTGACGCTGAAAGATCCCGCTGATTTCACCCTAATCGGCGCCGAAGGAATCACGCGGCTTGATGCGGTGGAAAAGGCGCGGGGGTTGGCCACCTTTACAATCGACGTAATGCGCGACGAAATGCAGGTGGTTGCGGTACTGCATCCGCCGAAGTTCGGAGCGAAAGTCGCATCGTTCGATCCGGTAGAGGCCCTGGATGTGTCAGGTGTGCTTGCCGTGCGCGAAATACCCTCGGGCATCGCCGTTTACGCTGTGGATACCTATTCTGCCCTGCGCGGTCGCGAGGCGTTGGTTGCGGCATGGGACGAAAGCGCCGCCGAGACACGGTCATCCGAAGAAATAGAGGCGGAGTTTATCGCCGCGGCCCGCGCACCCGCCACCGTCTCGGAGGAGACCGGCGATGTGGAGGCGGCCCTGAGCGAGTCCGCGCAGACCTTTGAGGCGGAATACGTCTTTCCCTACCTCGCACATGCCGCGATGGAGCCGTTGGATGGTGTCGTTGAATGGACACCTGAGCGCGCCGAAATCTGGTCGGCGATCCAGATCCCGACTGTCGCTGGTCCTGTGTTTTCTGCGGCTCTTGGAGTGGCGGAAGATGCTGTGTCGGTTCACACGATGTATGCGGGCGGAAGTTTCGGTCGCCGTGCAACGGCCAGCGGTCAATTCGAGGCCGAGCTTGCCGCAGTCGCGGCGGCAGGGGGGCCTGGTGCCTACAAACTCCAATGGACCCGCGAGGATGATATGACCCAAGGGTACTATCGCCCTCTGACCGTTCACCGCCTTCGTGCGGGCCTTGACACGGACGGGAACATCACAGGATGGGACAACACGATCGTCAATCAGTCGATTGCTTTTGGCACAATTTTCGAACAGACCGTCATGAACGACGGCGTGGACCGAATGGCCGTGGAGGGCTCCGTCGATCTGCCTTATGGGCTGCCTCGGCGCAGAGTATCCTGGGCGCAGATGATCAATCCGGTCCCGGTGCTTTGGTGGCGCGCAGTGGGGCACACCCATACAGCCTATGCGACAGAGACATTTCTGGATGAATTGCTGGCAGCCGCCGGGCGCGATGCCGTACAAGGACGACTGGAGTTGATCACACCGGATCGCGCACGGGACCGTGCCGTGCTGGAACGTGTGGCGGACATGGCGGCATGGAGCGGTCCGGGCAACGGCGATCGCCGTCTTGGCGTGGCGTTGCACAAATCCTTCGGCAGCTACGTGGCGCAGATTGCCGAGGTCGAGAACCGTGATGGCGCACCCCATGTCACCCGCGTCTGGTGTGCGGTGGATTGCGGTGTCGCCGTGACCCCAGACATCATTCGCGCGCAGATTGAGGGGGGAATAGGCTTTGGCCTGAGTGCTGCACTTTATGAGCAGTTGACGCTGGAGCCAGGCGGCACCGTGCGAGAACGCAACTACGACAGTTATCGCGTGCTGGGTTTGGAGGACATGCCACAAATCATCGTGGATATACGACCCAGCACCGACATACCGACGGGTGTTGGCGAGATCGGCACACCGCCAATCGCACCTGCCGTGGCGAATGCCTGGCGATCATTCACCGGAGAGACACCGCGTCGTCTGCCAATGATCAGGGCTTGACCACGACTATGTCAATAATTTGAGCACGGACGGAACTACACGCGGCACCCCACAACCAATTAATATTTCGTCAAACTATCCACCATCCATCATAGGCGCAGAAAATAACAGCGCGGCCTCGGTGGTTGCGTTGGTGGGCGTTCTTAGCTCTCCTATGGTCCACGATCCGATTTTCGCGCCCGTATTGTCGCAGACATACTGCACACCAATTGGGACAGTCCAACCCAGGAGGGTGAAGTCAGGCGCGCAGCGGCGAAGGTCGGTGTCCTTGAATTTAGGTGCTTCTGATTTCAATTCGGTGGCATTCACCTTCAAGGGAGAACGTGCATCTTCATTGCTTAAAAGAACTGGATCCGCGGATTTGCTTGGTCAGTTCAGCGCTGTCAGCTGATACCCTGGTGCTGCCACAGCTTGCACAGACGTGATTGGATCTTGTCCGATCCATGTCGTCCGCTCGATTACAAGTAACGCAGTGCCAGCGGTCGTGGACAGGTATTTGGCGCTTTCGCCTTGGGCATTCATTGCGTAGAACCGTACGTCAACGCGGCTGTAGGGCTTGTTACGCACAAGCCATTCGTTCGCGCTTTCAACCTCCAGATCAACGTTCAGAATATCGGGGGTCGATCGGGTATTCACCCAACGGTCCTCAAAGATATAGGGACGATTATCCGCCAGATGCAGCGCTTTGACATGCAGCATCTGGCAGGGTTTATGGATCCCAAACCGCGCCATGACTGGCATCGGCGTGTCATCCAATGTGCTGCTGATCAATTGGTATCCATATTTGCTGCCGCGCTGTTCCACCTCGCGACGGGTGATCGGAATGTCAAAGGTTGCGCGCGTGACCGGATCGGTCATCACATGCGTGCCGCCTTTGCGCTTCCGCTCGACCAAACCGATCTGCGACAGGTCTTGCATGGCGCGATGGACCGTCGTGCGCGCGCAGCCAAGCTCGATCGCGATGTCTTCGTCGCGGGGCAACTTGTCACCAGGAGCATAAGTCCGGCTGAGAATCCGCGCTCGGATTTCATCACGCACATCAGTCCAGGAAAGGCGCGTTTGCCCGTTCAAATGTTGGTCTCCAGCTGACTCATCGTTGTCTTGAAGGTGTTGATTATCGCGTCCCGCCGGAAATGACGACCTTTCTGGACCACATGTCGTCCCGCGCTCCAGACATCAGAGATACACGCCTGCCCGCCACCGCCAAATATCAGGCTGTCGATGCTCGCATCCCGCTGCCGGTTGCAGAGCCATTGATTGTCGTCATCAAGCCCCAGCAAGTCGGCCCAGAAGCCTGCTTCGATCACACCGCAGTGCCGCCCGCCCGCCTGCGCGCCTCCCTTGGCCGCCGACTCGAACAGAACGCGCCCGGTTGAACGGTCCTGCGTCGCCAGTGCCGCCCGCGACAGATCGCGCAAGCGTTGGGAATACTCCAGCGTCTTGAGTTCTTCGAACAGTGTGATGTGTACGTTTGAGTCCGAGCCAAAGCCGATCGTACCGCCCTGCCCGAGGTAAGCCGTCCCGTTGAAGATACCGTCGCCGAGGTTTGATTCCGTCAAGGGGCACAGACCTGCCACCGCACCGCTCGCGGCGAGGGCGATGGTTTCAGCTTGCGTCATCTGCGTGCAATGGATCAGACACCAGCGCGCATCTACATTATGATTGGCCAGCAACCATTCGGTGGGTCGGGCACGAAGATGGGCGACCACCTCATCGACTTCGGCAACCTGTTCGGCAAGATGCATGTGGATTGGGCCGCATGTGGCCTGTTCAAGGATCGTGGCCAAGCCGTCGGGATCAACCGCACGCAGCGAATGGGGGGCAATGCCGACGGTGAAGTCTGCCGGACCGGCGGCAACAGCAGCTACGGCATCTTGATGAAGGCGCAAGAACCGTTCGGGGTCATTTCCAAACCGCCTTTGCCCACCATTCAAAGCCCGCAGATCGCAACCACCGAATTGGTAGTGAACCGGCAGAAGCGTCAGACCGATACCGGCCTGCTCAGCCGCGGCAGTGATCCTGTGCGACATTTCAGCAAGGTTGGTGTAGGGCACTCCACCGACGTCATGGTGCAGATAGTGAAACTCGGCCACCGCGCCATACCCAGCCTCCAGCATCTCCATGAACACCAGCGCGGCGATGGCTTGGACGTGGTCGGGCGTGAGTTGGTCAAGGAATTTGTACATCAGCCGCCGCCAACTCCAGAAACTGTCCCTGGGGTCAGGACCGCGCGCTTCGGTCAGGCCTGCCATGGCGCGTTGAAAGGCGTGGCTGTGCAGGTTCAACGGCGCGGGCAACAACAAAGACACGCGGTCGGTTGGCGCTTGGCGTTGCATCCCGACATGTGCGATTCGACCATTCGCATCGATCGTGATCTCAAGATCATCTTGCCAACCTTGTGGGGTAAGCACCTGTTTTGCGTGGATGATTTGCACAGAAACAACTCCGTTGACAAAATTAAGTAGTTACATATTAATATTAAGTACGCTTTTTAGCAAGGAATCTTGATGTCTCGTTCCTATATCCTCACTGACATCACCGCTGCCACGATGGCACCCTTGGCAGGTGACTATGGCCTAGTCCGGGAAGCGGCGATTGCCGTGTCTGACGGGCAGATTGCGTGGGTTGGTCCGGCGTCCAAATTACCACCCGACTACGCGGATCTTGACCTGCGGTCTTTTGACGGGCGCCTTGTCACGCCTGCGCTGATTGATTGCCACACGCATATCGTTCACGGCGGCAATCGCGCACGGGAATTCGAGATGCGCCTGAATGGGGCCAGCTACGAGGAGGTCGCACGCGCGGGTGGCGGTATCGTCTCAACCGTTGGTGCGACACGGGATGCCTCTGAGGCTGACCTGCTGGCAAGCGCGCTGCCCCGCGTCGATGCCCTAATTGCCCAAGGCGTCAGCGTGATCGAGGTCAAGTCCGGCTATGGGCTGGACACGGAAACCGAACTCAAGATGCTGCGTGTTGCACGCGCCCTTGGTAAACAGCGCCCTGTTCGCATCGTAACCAGCTTTCTGGGCGCGCACGCAGTGCCAAAGGGGATGGATGCTGACACCTATATTGACACCGTCTGCGTGCCGACGCTTGAGGCCGCCCATGCGGCAGGGTTGGTCGACGCGGTGGACGGGTTCTGCGAAGGTATCGCCTTTGACACTAGGCAAATCGCGCGGGTGTTCGACAAAGCGCGCACGTTAGGCTTGCCCGTCAAACTGCACGCCGAACAGCTCAGCCACATCGGCGGCACAGCGCTCGCGGCAAAGTACGGTGCATTGTCCGCCGATCACGTGGAATACGCCACCCCCGCAGATGCCGCCGCATTGGCCGCCAGCGGCACCGTGGCCGTGCTATTGCCCGGCGCGTTTTACACCATTCACGAAACCCAAGCGCCGCCCGTCCAGGCCTTTCGCGACCATGCTGTGCCGATGGCCGTCGGCACCGATTGGAACCCCGGATCGTCGCCCTTGGGCTCGATCCTGCTGGCGATGAACATGGCCTGCACCCTGTTCCGGATGACCCCTGCCGAGGCGCTCGCGGGCACGACGCGAAACGCGGCACGCGCCCTTGGCTTGACCGATTGCGGCGTCATCGCGCCGGGCATGCGCGCCGACCTGGCGATCTGGAACGTCAGCGATCCGGCGGAACTGTCCTATGGCATCGGGATCAACCCACTACACACGCGCATCTTTGGAGGTGCTGAATGACTCTGACCCTACGCCCGGGCGGGGCAACACTGGCAGACCTGGAAACGATCTGGCGCGGGCAAGGCCCCGCGCGACTTGACCCCACAGCACGCGGTGCGGTCGAGGCATCCGCCCGTACTGTCGCGCTGGCGGCAAGTGGCGACACGCCCGTTTACGGGATCAACACGGGCTTCGGCAAACTCGCCTCCGTCCGCATTGCGCCCGAAGACACGGAAACCCTGCAACGCAATCTGATCCTGTCGCATTGCTGCGGGGTCGGTGATGCGCTGGAGCCAGAGACAACCCGCCTGATGATGGCGCTGAAGCTGCTTTCATTGGGACGCGGTGCCTCTGGCGTGCGGTGGGACATCTGCGCATTGATAGAGGCGATGCTGGCGCGCAACGTCATGCCGGTGATCCCCGTGCAGGGCTCGGTCGGGGCTTCGGGCGATCTGGCGCCGCTGGCGCATATGGCGGCCGTGATGATCGGGATGGGCGAAGCGACGTATGAAGGCCAGACGATGGACGGCGGCGCGGCGCTGACCAAAGCTGGGCTGGCGCCGGTGGTGCTTGGCCCGAAAGAGGGCCTCGCATTGATCAACGGCACGCAGTTTTCGACGGCCCTCGCCTTGGCTGGGTTGTTTGAGGGCTGGCGCGCGGCACGGGCTGCAGTCGTGACATCGGCGCTTTCAACAGATGCGATAATGGGCTCCACCGCACCTCTTAATCCCGCCATTCACAGCCTGCGCGGCCATCAAGGCCAGATTGACGTCGCAGCGGCAATGACTCGCCTGCTTGACGGCAGCGTGATCCGGGAAAGCCACCGGGACGGCGACACCCGCGTCCAGGACCCCTATTGCATTCGGTGCCAGCCGCAGGTGACGGGCGCGGCCATCGATTTGTTGCGCTTTGCTGGGCGGACTTTGGAGATCGAGGCGAACGCAGTCACTGACAACCCACTCGTCATTGCCGAAACGGGTGAAATTCTGTCGGGCGGCAACTTTCATGCGGAACCCGTCGCCTTTGCCGCCGATCAGATTGCGCTGGCTCTTGCCGAGATCGGGGCCATCGCGCAGCGGCGTGTTGCCTTGATGGTGGATCCGACCTTGTCATTTGATCTGCCGCCCTTCCTGACGCCAGAACCAGGGCTGAATTCGGGCCTGATGATCGCCGAAGTGACCACCGCCGCCTTGATGAGCGAAAACAAGCACTTGGCGAATCCCTGCTCGACCGACAGCACGCCGACATCAGCCAACCAGGAAGATCACGTCAGCATGGCCGCCCATGGCGCACGCCGCTTGCGGCGGATGACCGCAAACCTGAACGGCATTCTTGGGATCGAGGCGATCTGCGCCGCCCAGGGGATCGAACAACGCGCGCCTCTTGTCACGTCGCGGCCCTTACAGGCGGCGATGGCCCACCTGCGCACGGTTGTCCCGACCTTGCAGAAAGATCGCTATCTGGCCCCCGACCTGCGGGCTGCGGCGGACTGTATCAGCAACGATAGCCTTGCAGCGGCCTCTGGACTGGAAATGTCACTATGAGCCTGATCGACATCACCCAAGGCGATAGCCCCTTGGTTCTTGGCCTGCCCCATACCGGCACCGATATTCCCGACGATTGCCTTGCCCGCCTGAACGACACGGGCCGTGCCATGGCCGATACCGACTGGCATATTCACCAGCTTTATGATGGTCTCGTGGCGGATGTGACCTATGTGCGCACGCCCGTGCATCGCTATGTGATTGACGTGAACCGCGACCCTTCGGGCGCAAGCCTTTACCCCGGCCAAAACACCACCGACCTTTGCCCGACGACCGATTTCGACGGCGTGCCGATCTACCCCTCGGGCGAAGAGCCCGACGACACGGAAGTCGAACGCAGACGCATCGCCTATCACGCCCCTTATCATGCCGCACTGGCCGCCGAGCTGGAGCGCGTGAAAGCGATCCATGGTTTTGCGATCCTATACGACTGCCACTCGATCCGGTCGCATATTCCGTTTTTGTTTGACGGCACATTACCGGACTTCAACATCGGCACCAACAACGGTGCCACCTGCACCCCCGAACTTGTGGAACGAACGATGCATATTTGTTCGAACGCAAAAGGTTACACGGCCATCCTCAATGGTCGCTTCAAGGGCGGATGGACCACGCGGCACTACGGTCAACCGGCGGACGGCATTCATGCCATCCAGATGGAACTGGCCCAATCCACCTATCTGGCGTCAGAAACACCGCCCTGGAGTTATGACCCCTCTCGCGCAGACCACCTGCGCCGCCACCTCACATCCATTCTCGAATCCCTGTCTGACTGGAGGCCTCAATGAGCGACCCGCGCAAGAACACTCGCGACATCTATCCCGCAACGGGGACCGAACTGAGCGCGAAGAGTTGGCAGACCGAAGCCCCCTTGCGGATGCTGATGAACAACCTGCAC
Source organism: Roseovarius mucosus DSM 17069 (assembly GCF_000768555.3). Lineage (GTDB taxonomy): Bacteria > Pseudomonadota > Alphaproteobacteria > Rhodobacterales > Rhodobacteraceae > Roseovarius > Roseovarius mucosus. Next base: position 501,411 of record NZ_KN293980.1, on the reverse strand, counting down.
CCCGATGTCGCCGAGAACCCGCATGAGCTGGTGGTTTACGGTGGCATCGGACGCGCCGCGCGCACTTGGGCGGACTATGATTGCATCGTCGCCAGCTTGCGCGATCTGGAGGCGGACGAAACACTTGTCGTGCAATCAGGCAAGCCCATCGCCATCGTCAAGACACATGTAGACGCGCCGCGCGTTCTGATTGCCAATTCAAACCTTGTGCCGCATTGGGCGACTTGGGATCACTTCAACGAGTTGGATAAGAAAGGTCTGGCCATGTACGGTCAGATGACGGCCGGATCGTGGATTTACATCGGCTCCCAAGGCATCGTGCAGGGCACTTATGAGACCTTCGTTGAGGCAGGCCGTCAGCATTACGGCGGCGATCTGACAGGCAAGTGGATCCTCACGGGCGGTCTGGGCGGCATGGGCGGTGCACAGCCTTTGGCGGCTGTGATGGCCGGCGCCTGCTGTCTTGCCGTTGAGTGCAACCCCGACAGCATCGATTTCCGCCTGCGCACCAAATATGTCGACGAACGCGCTGACACGCTGGACGAAGCGCTGGAGATGATCGACCGATGGACCAAAGCCGGAGAGGCCAAATCTGTCGGCCTTTTGGGCAATGCCGCTGATGTCTTTCCCGAACTTTTCCGCCGCGGTATCCGCCCTGATATCGTGACCGACCAGACCAGCGCCCATGACCCGCTGAACGGCTATCTGCCCCAAGGCTGGACCATGGCGGAATGGAAGGCCAAGCGCGAAAGCGACCCCAAGGCGGTTGAAAAGGCCGCCCGCGCGTCGATGAAAACCCATGTTGCGGCGATGGTTGATTTCTGGAACGCCGGTGTGCCGACGTTGGATTACGGCAACAATATCCGTCAGGTGGCGCTTGAGGAAGGGTTGGACAACGCCTTTGCTTTCCCGGGCTTCGTGCCCGCCTATATCCGTCCGCTGTTCTGCCGTGGCATCGGACCATTTCGCTGGGCTGCGCTCTCGGGTGATCCCGAGGATATCTACAAGACAGACCAGAAGATGAAGGAATTGTTCCCCGACAACACCCATCTGCACAACTGGCTCGACATGGCGCGCGACCGGATCGCATTTCAAGGCCTGCCGGCCCGCATCTGCTGGATCGGTCTTGGGGACCGGCACCGTGCGGGCCTTGCGTTCAACGAGATGGTGGCAAGTGGCGAGTTGAAGGCGCCCGTCGTCATTGGTCGTGACCATCTCGACAGCGGGTCAGTTGCTTCGCCCAACCGCGAAACGGAAGCGATGAAAGACGGATCTGACGCCGTATCCGATTGGCCGTTGCTGAACGCGCTGGTCAACACTGCGTCAGGTGCCACTTGGGTTTCCATCCACCATGGCGGCGGTGTTGGTATGGGGTTCAGCCAGCATTCCGGCGTCGTGATCTGCGCCGATGGCACGCCAGAGGCGGCCAAGCGCATCGAACGCGTACTGTGGAACGATCCGGCCAGCGGCGTCTGGCGTCACGCTGACGCCGGCTATCAAGAGGCGATCGACTGTGCGCGAGAAAACGGGCTGCGCCTCCCCCGCATTCTGGGGAACTGAAGAACCAAGAAGGCTGCGTCAGACGGTCAAAACCCAACCAAGAGAAAACCCAACAAGGAGACGACATTATGGATAGACGGAAATTTATTGCGACAGCCGGTATTGGTGCTGCAGCCACTACATTGGCAGCGCCCGCCATCGCGCAGGATGTGCGCAACTGGAAGCTGGTCTCGGCATGGCCCAAAAATTTGCCCGGGCCCGGTGTCGCGGCGCAAACACTTGCCGATCGTATCACCACGCTGTCCGGCGGACGGATCAACGTCACGCTTTACGCCGCCGGTGAAATCGTGCCCGGCAACGGCGTTTTCGATGCCGTAGCAGAAGGCACGGCAGAGCTTTACCACGCTGTTCCGGCTTATTGGGGCAGCAAGTCCAAGGGTATCCTTTTGTTCGGCTCGCAGCCTTTTGGTTTGCGCGCGGATGAACAGTTTGGCTGGATGTATCACGGCGGCGGTCAGGCACTTTATGACGAAATGTATGGCCGTTTCGGCATCAAGCCGTTCCTGTGCGGCAACTCCGGCCCGCAATGGGCGGGCTGGTTCAAGACCGAGATCAACTCGGTCGAGGACCTCAAGGGTCTCAAGTTCCGAACCACCGGCATCGCATCGCAGATGGCCGCCAAGCTGGGCATGGCGGCAGAGGCCATGTCAGGTCCCGCGATGTTCCAGGCTCTGCAAACCGGGGCACTGGATGCTGGCGAATTCATTGGACCGTGGACGGACTCGGCGCTTGGCTATTACCAGGTCGCGCCTTACTACTACTGGCCCGGCGTGGGCGAGCCGTCGTCAGCGGAGGAATGCGGCGTGAACGCAAATGTCTATGCCGAGCTGCCCGATGACCTCAAAGAGGTGGTCACGCAGGCCTGTCAGGGCCTCTATAACCCCGTTTGGACAGAATACATGACCAAGCACGCGCAGTCTTTGAAGACGCTTGTGTCCGAACACAACGTTCAGCTGCGCAAGCTGCCCGATGATGTGATTGCAGCCATGGGCGTCGCGGCGGACGAGGTCATGCAGGAATATCTGGCCGACGAAGACGAGCTTGTCGTGCGGATCACCGAAAGCTTTATCGCGTACCGCGATCTGGTGGGCGGTTACATGCCCTACGCCGACAACGGGCAGATGAATGCCCGCGCAGGCGTGTTCGGTTACTGATGCAGACCGTGGTGCGCGGCCTGTGTCGGGCACCACGTCCATGCCAAAAGAGGGTCCGCCATGCTGCGCTTTGCCAATGCGATTGACCGAATGAACACAGCTGTCGCCGACGTGGTCCGGTGGCTGGCCCTCCTTATGGTTCTGGCGCAATTCTGCATCGTCATCGGGCGCTACGTTTTCGGCGTTAATTCCATCGCCGCGCAGGAAAGCGTTTTGTATATGCACGCAACGCTCTTCATGCTGGGCGCGGGGTTCACGCTGCTGGTGGACAAACACGTCCGCGTCGATGTGTTCTACGCCAAGGTCACGGACGCCAAGCGGCGCCGTATCGACATATTCGGCCATATCTTTCTGCTGATCCCATCCATGATCGCCCTGCTCTACTGGTCGTGGCCGACCGTGCGAAATTCATGGAAAATCCTCGAAGGGCCGATTTCGGTCGGCGGGATCGAGGCGGTCTTCCTGCTCAAATCCCTGATCCCAGCGTTTTGCGTCCTGATCCTGTTGCAGTCACTGGCGCTCTTGGTGCGCCTCTTTCATGAAAAGAGCGCGACATGACTGGGTATCTTGACCTCATTATGTTCGCCGCCCTCATGATGGCGATCCTGTCTGGCTTTCCAGTGTCGTTCAGCATTGCGGGCGTGGCTATTGCCTTTGCCTATCTGGGGTGGATGCTTGGGGTCATGGATGTCTCTCTGCTAGGGGCATTGGGGCAGCGGGCGTTTGGTCTGCTGACCAACACCGTGCTCATCGCCATTCCCGTCTTTGTGCTGATGGGGGCCATTCTTGAAAAAAGCCGCATCGCCGAAGAGCTGCTGGACACCATGGGCCGCAGCTTTGGGCAATTGCGCGGGGGGTTGGGGATTTCTGTCGTTCTGGTCGGTGCGCTGTTGGCGGCGTCTACGGGGATCGTTGGCGCGACGGTGGTCGCGATGGGCATGATTGCCCTGCCCACAATGCTGCGCGCGGGCTATAATCCTGCGCTGTCGGCGGGCATCGTGTGCACCGCTGGCACGCTGGGGCAGATCATCCCCCCCTCAACCTTGCTGATCATCCTTGCGGACGTCATGTCCAACGCCTTCCAACAAGCGCAATACGAACAAGGGAAATTCTCGGTCGAGGCGCTTTCGGTCGGACAGTTCTTTGCCGCAGCGATGATCCCGGGGCTTCTGCTTGTCACGCTTTATCTGCTGTACATCCTAATCCGCGGGGCCTTGCGCCCGCACGACATGCCCCCGGCGGACATCGGTCTTGCACGGCCAGACCGGCACGAAGTTTTTGCCGCGATCGTTCCACCGGTTCTGCTGATCTTCGCGGTTCTCGGTGCCATTCTTGGCGGTATCGCCACCCCGACCGAGGCCGCCTCAGTCGGGGCCATCGGTGCGCTGCTGATGGCTGGGCGCAAGATCGGGGTCAACCCGAAGCTGATCCTGCTGGGCGCCGCAGCTTTGGTGATTCTGGGCCTTCTCGCAGGGGTTTATCCCGTCCGGCTGCAGCGCAGTGACAACGGCACGCTGGAATGGGCGATCGGAGCTTTTTATGCGCTGTTGGCCATCGTTGGCCTTGTCGCTGTCCTTCTGGCATTGCGCGCCGCCATGCGCGAGAAAATCATCCATAATGCGCTGTCCTCAACGCTGACCATGACATCGATGATCTTTGCCACCATTCTGGCCGCCGGTTTCTTTTCGCTGGTCTTCATCGGGCTGGGCGGTGAAGAGCGCGTGGCCCATATGCTCGAGAACCTACCGGGTGGTCCGACCGGCGCATTGCTCTTCGTGATGCTGTTTGTCTTCGTGCTGGGCTTCTTTTTGGATTTCGTCGAGATCTCGGTGATCGTGCTGCCGCTTGTTGCGCCTTCGTTGATCCTGATGGGGCATGATCCGATCTGGCTGGGCGTGCTCTTGGCGATCAACCTGCAAACCAGCTTTCTGACCCCGCCGTTCGGGTTTTCGCTGTTCTACCTGCGCGCTGCGGCGCCCAAGGAAATCACGACCGTCCATATCTATCGCGGCGTTGTGCCCTTCATCGGGTTGCAGGCTGTTGGCATTCTACTGGTCTGGGCCATGCCATTCCTGGCCACATGGCTGCCGTCACTTTTGTTCTAGATACTCAAGGCCTAAGCGTCAGGCGGAGACATACCTCAAGCCAATGTGGCTTGAGCGGCAGTAAATTCCCACTTGGCTGCAGCGGGCAGCCGTTTCTTGGGCTGATCGGCATAAGCATCGCATTGATGCAAGACACATGGCCGACAGGATGGTCGCCCGCCCTTCCAGGGTGCTGCCATTCCTTTCGGGTTGACGCCAGAATGTGCCGCGGACAAAAGCCCACCCTTGGCGGGGATCGCTCCGCCCCATGCGCGGCACAAACGCCTCCAGCCTTGTCTCGGCTTCGGCGCGGGCCGCAATCATATCGGTCATCGCTACTCGGGTCTCTCGCAAGACAGCAGCGGACAGAACCGATGACCGAGCGCGCCCAGATTCAAAACAAGATTCAACACAGGCGCTTCATCGCGCGTTTTGAAAAATTTCAGGGCAGTGGAATAATCCCACCGGTGCCCCGTTTCCCTAGCAGAACATCATGCAGGAGACGCACATGCATCGCCCCACATTCGCAACAATCGTCACCACGCATCGCGCAGCTTCGCCGTCGGGCACGTTACCTGCGCGGATCATCAAACCGGCAGGGCGATCCGGTCTGCCGCCGCTGGTGGTTCTCCACGGTATTTCGCGCAACGCAGATGAACTGGTCGATCTGTTCACACCAGAGGCCGAGACAAGCGGGCGTGTCGTGGTCGTACCGCATTTTTCCGAACGTGACTGGCCGCATTTCCAACGCCCCTGCCGCGCCGCACGCCCCGATCAGGCGCTCTTGGCGATGCTGTCACATCTGGCCCAAGGCGACGCTGCCTTTGCCGGGCCCGTCGATGTCTTTGGTCATTCCGGGGGCGCGCAACTCGCCCATCGCTTTGCAATGCTCTATCCGCATCGCGTGGGGCGCCTCAGCCTTGCCGCTGCGGGGTGGTATTGCCTGCCTGACGCCAGCATGGCCTATCCCTATGGGCTCGGGGTCGATGAAGATCCCGCAAGCCTGTGCTGGGCACGGCGACATGAGCAGGCCCTCGGCGCATATCTCCGCCTGCCGGTTCAGGTCTTCGTCGGGCTTGAGGATTCCCTTCGCGACGACACTCTGCGCAAGACCCCCCGGCTCGACCGTCTTCAGGGGCCGACACGGATCGCAAGGGCGCGGACCTATGTCGCGCATTTCCGCAAAGCGGCGCAGGCCAAGGGAATTACCCCCGACATCTCCCTGACTCATCTGCCGGGGATTGGTCATGACGTGACCCAAGCCATTCGCGACGCCGGGCTGGCGACCAAGGTAGCCCGGGGCGTCACTACATCCCGAAGCTGGTTTCCCCTCGAAGTCGCAAGCTGATCTCACACCCTCACCTCAGGATAACGCCCATGACACATGACATGCTTTCTTGCCTTGCAGATGCCAAATGGACCTTTTCGACCCGGCGGGTCGATCACGACGACATTGCCGGACTGGACACCGACTTTGGCGCGGCCCGCGCCGGGGATCTGATCCTTGCGCAGGTCGCAAGCCTTGGACAGCACCACCGTGTCCAGCTCGCCACAGGGCGCCCGTCACTGATCTATCCGGGGGATATGGTGGTTCTGGCCTGTGGCGCGCGCTATGCGCCCGATCAGTTCGAGGGCCTTGCGGAAATTGATCCCAAAGGGGCAGACCTCTTGGCAGGTGGCGGCTGTATCGGGCGGATGGTATCCCGAAATGAACGGATCAAGACTGCGACCCGCCTGTTGCCCGTCGGCCGTCTGATGGATGGCGCGGGCAAGCCCGTGAACCTTGCGCGCTATGCCCTTTCGCCCCTCACCAGCGCCCGCGATATTCCGGTGATCTTTGTCCTTGGCACCGCGATGAATTCGGGCAAGACATTGGCGACCGCGCAACTGTCGCTGGGCTTGCGGCGGGCGGGCTACAAGGTGGCCGCGCTCAAGGGGACCGGCACGGGGGCCTTTGGCGATTTCAACGAATATGCCGACACCGGGGCGCATTGGGTGGCCGATTTCACTGATGCGGGAATGGTCACGACCTACCGCGAACCGCTGGGACGGGTGAAGGCCGGGCTTGACCTCTTGTTGGGGCATGCGGCGCAACGGGGCTGCCAGATCGCCGTCATGGAAATCGCCGACGGGCTTTTCCAACGAGAGACCGGCGCATTGGTCGCGGACCCTTGGTTGCGCGCGCGGCAGTCGGGCCTGATCTTTGCCTGCGGCGATGCCGTCGCGGCGGCGGGTGGGGTGGCCGAACTGGCCCGGCACGGGCTGCGCCCCGATGCGCTGACCGGCATCCTGAGCTGTTCGCCGATGGCTGCGGCCGAGGCAGAGACCGCCACCGGCGTGCCGGTCCTGCGCAAAGCCGATCTGGCCGATCCGGCTGAGGCGAATGTCTTTGCCTTGCGCGCGTTGGGCACGGATCGGCGGGCCGCGTGATGGCACTGCCCCCGCTTCTGGATCGAGGACGCGGGCGCGGCCTTGCCCTTGTCGCCGCGCTGACGCTGGTGCAGGGCATGGCGGCCGGGGCCGCCGCCTTTGCCACCCGCGCGCTGTTCGAAGGGATGCACAGCGGTGGCCCGCTGTCGCTCGCCAGTCTGACCGTGCTTGCAGGGGCCGGGGCGATCATCGCCGTCACCCGCATCGCCGCGCGATATCTGGGCGAAAGCATTGGTCAGGACTATGCCCACCAGATCAGGGCCGCCCTCTTCGAGCACGCAGCGCATATGCCTGCTCGTGCAGTGGCAGAAAGGCGCGCAGGCTATATGTCGCTGCGCTTTGTCGGTGACATGACCGCCTTTCGCAACTGGTTGGGGTTGGGATTGCCGCGCCTTGTCGCGGGGTCCGTGCTGATCCCGGCGATGCTTGTCACCCTCTGGCTGCTTGACCCGATTTTTGCCCTGGCCGTGGCGCCGGTTTTCGGGATCACACTGCTTGCCATCGCGCTTGGGGGTTTGCGGCTGATCCCGTTGCAGCGCCGTCTGCGGGTGCGGCGCGCCCGGATCGCGGCCGACATGGCCGAGCGGATGCCGCTGGCACCACAGCTGGACCGCCTGGGCCGACGCGGCAAGGAACTGGCCCAACTGGACAAGCGCACAGAGGCGATGATCCGTGCCGCCCTGCGCCATCGCCTGAGTGCCGAAACCCTCAACGCCCTGCCCGATCTTGCGGCGGGGATTGCCGCGGCGCTGGTCATTCTGACGGGGCACCGCGCGGGGCTGGGACCAGGCAACATTGCCGCTGCACTGGCCGTTCTCGGCCTCCTGCTGTCGCCCCTGCGCGATCTGGGAGGGGTCTGGAACCATCGGGCCGCGTTTCGGGCCGCCTCGATCAAGGCTCATGCCGCGCTATCGCGGCAGAAACGCGATCTCTACCGGGCTGGTCAGGGTCTGCCCAAAGGGCCGGTCGATGTCACGTTCGAGGATGTGCCCCTGCCATCCGGGCCGTCGTTGAATCTGCACACCAAGGGCGGAACAAAAACCCATCTTGCCATTGACGAGCTCGATGCGCGGGCTGTCGGCGACATGCTGCTCGGGCTCGATACGCCAACGGCGGGGCGGATACTGCTGTCCGGCGTTGACCTGCGCGATCTGAGCCGCGGCAGCCTGCGCCGCAATGTGCAGTGCCTCGGCACCACCCCCGAGCTTTTGCAAGGATCTTTGCGCCGCGCCCTCTTGATGGGGTGTGACCATCGGCCAGATGAGGCAACGCTTGAGCAGCTGGCCCGCGACGTGGGGCTCGGCCCCCTGCTCGACCGGTTGGGCGGATTGAGCGGAACCGTTCTGGAGGGTGGCAAGAACCTGACCCACACCGAGCGCCTTGCGCTCAGCCTCGCCCGTGTCCGGCTTGCGCAACCCAAGCTGCTCTTGCTGGGGCCCGAGGTTGACGAGAGCACCCGGATGCGATTGCCCAGTCACCTGCGCAAGCGGAACACGACCGTCATCCAGCTTGGCAGCGCGCGACAGGCGAGATCCAGTGCGGCCTGAACAGGCACGCGATGCATGGCAAACTGCGCTTGGAACATGAGGGCGGCGGATTGCATCTCCGGTTCCAGTCTCAAGGCTCTGCGGAAAACAATCGCCCAACCCCGATGCTTCGCAGGGACTGCCCCTCCTCCCGCAAGAGAAAGAGCGCATCAAGCCCACGTTGTCGCGCAAGCGTGGCACCCGCATCCGGCCCCAGCACCATCAGTGCTGTCGCCCAGCCATCGGCCTCTGCACAGGTCTGGGCCACAACGGTGACAGAGGCAGGCGCGGCCATCAAAGGCGTGCCGCGCGTCGGGTCCATCGTGTGCGACAAACGCCGCCCCCGCACCTCGACCCAGTGGCGATAATCCCCCGAGGTGGCCACGGCGGCATCCGCAAGCGCGAGGATGGAGTGGGACGTTCGGCGCGCACTGTCCGGCGCTTCGACGGCGATAGTCCAAGCCTCCCCATCGGGCCGCAGACCAAACGCACGCATCTCGCCGTCGATCCCGACCAGGCCATCGGAAACCCCATGACCGCGCAAGACCTCGGCCAGTCGGTCGACCCCATAGCCCTTGGCAATTCCATTGAGGTCAATCGCAATGGGCGCACGCTTGCAGGCCTGTGTGTCGTCAAGATCCAACACCTCGTGCGCCGGGCATCTTTGAGCGGCCATCGCCGCACGAATTTCCTCGGGCATGGCGACCTTCGGACCAAAACCCCACGCCGTGACCGCATCGCCCATGCCGATATCAAAGGCCCCACCCGAGGCGCGCCCGATGCTGAGGCCAAGGCGCAAGACCTCTGCCAGCCGCGCGGGCACTGCCACCCATTTATCCACCGGGGCATCGTTGAGACGCATCAGGTCGCTCTCCGCCTTCCAGGTGGACATCTGTGCATCGACCTCATCGACTGCCGCTTGCAGTGCAGCCTTGATCGCATCCGTTTCAAAACCGGGTTCCATGAAAAACAGCGCCGACCACCGCGTGCCCATAGTTGGACCGTTGAGCGCTACGCGCTCCCGTTCAGTAAACGTCTTCGACATACCGTCCCTCCGCCTTGAGACCCGCAGGCGTAAGCCCGGTTGGTGCCAGAATGTCAGCCAACGCATCAGCAACACCTGCCGCCATGTCGCGCCCGCCACAGACCATCACGCGGGCTCCGTCGCAGATGAGGCGCACAACCTCGGCGGCGTCGCCGCGCACCGCGTCCTGCACATAGCGGGGCCGCGCCGAGCGCGAGACCGCCGTAACCAGCCGCGTAAGACGGCGCTGTGCCTGCCAAAGAGGCATCTCTTCGCCATAGAGCAAATCACTATCGGGATGGCGCAGGCCAAAGAACAGGTGAATGGGCCGATGGCGGGCATTGCCACGCACAAAACCTGCCAACGGGGCGATACCGGTGCCCGCACCAATCAGGATCAGCGGCGCGCGGTCCCGCCCTGCGTGAAAACCGGGATTGGGACGTAGAAACGCGCGCACCGTGTCCCCCGGCTCCAACGCCGCGAGTTGACCCGAACAAAGGCCGCCAGGCTGCTTTTTCACGACGATCTCAAGAAATCCATCACGGCGCGCAGAGGCAAGCGAATAGAGCCGAGGCAGCGCTCTGCCCTCGGGCAGAATGCCGATCAGATCACCAGCCTCGAACCGGGCAAAGCCGCCCCCGATCAGCCGTTGCCAGAGAGAGACCCGCGGCAGAGCGAACCGCAGGATCGCGGTTGGAGCCTGAACCTCGGCCCCGTAATCCCGGCGTGACACGAGCGTCAGCGTCTCGGTGTGCGGCGTCACAGGCTGATGCGTGATGTCGAGGTCGATCCCCAAAACCTCGCCAAGCGCGCGGCACCAGCGGGCAAAATCCTGCGGCGCTTGGCGATCGACCGTATCCAGCGGCACGAGTTGGGACCAACCCTGTGCTTGGGCCACCGCCGCGACCTCTTCGGCATAGGCGCAATAGGCCGGAAAGTTGCGGTCGCCAAAGCCAACCACGGCAAGCGGGATGCGGGGGGTACTGTCGGCCGCGCGCAGCCGGTCAAGAAACCCGATGGCAGAGGTAGGGGCCGCCCCATCGCCATAGGTCGCCGCAAGCAGGATGATCCTCTGGGCGGCATCATAGCGCTCTGGCGCGAAGGTTGACATCGCGCCGACATGAACGCGGTGCCCGGCCCGTGTCAGCGCAGCCTGTAATGTCGCAGCAAAGCCCCAGGTGCTGCCACCTTCACTGCCGACCAACAGGATCGTATCCGCGCGTGCCATCGGTTGGTTGCCCCGTATCCGAGGCCGCCCGCGACGCCCGACAAGCCAGACCCACACACCTGTCACGCCCATCACCGGCACACCAAGCGCCAAGAGGCCAAGGATCAGCCCCAGCACCGCCGCCCCCTGTCCAGTGTGCAGCATGATGAGGGTGTCCGACACACGCGCCCATCCGCTAAGGGCCTCCCAGCCCAGAAGCGCGCCAGTGCCCTGATCGAGATACCCCGTGCCCTGATCCGTCCGGAGTGTATAGACATCCGTCGCATCGCCCGGAAAGGGAAAACTCAACTCGCGAAAGTCACGCACCGGCGTCTGGTTTAGAACCGGGATATGGGCCAATGCGACTCCAGTTTCCCCACTCACCTCTGCTGGCATGGCAAGCGTGGGGCCACTGTCCGGAAGCAGATCAAAGGTGGAGGCCGCCATCCAGAGCGCCGTGCCGGACGACAGGACAAGGCCAATCACCGCAATGCGCGCGACTTCTACATGAAGACGATGGGCGCGCGGCCCGCGCAACCGCGCAAACCAGTTCCGCCAGCCCCCGACCCGGCGCACAATCAGCACCCCACCCGAGGCCGAAAGAACCAAGAGCGCCGCTGCCCCCATCGCCATGGCGATGCGGCCTGCATCCCCCAAAAACAACGAACGGTGCAGGTTGGTGAGCCAACGCTGAACCTGGCTTGGATCGGCCGAGGCCACGCCCTGCCCCGGTCGCAGAGTCGATTACGGCGGCGCCGGGCGCGCCCTGATCGAACCAATAGGCCGTGATCCGCCCCGAGGGCGCGCGCCGGATCTGTTCGACACCCGGATAGGCGGCCTGAATGCGATCCGCCAGACGGGCAACCGTCAGCCCTGCCTCGGCCTGCGGCGCAGTCAAACGCTCGGCCGCAGGAAAGACCGACAGCGCCGCGCCGCTCAGGGACAGGATACACATGAGCGCCAAGGCCAACAGACCCGGCCAGCGGTGGATTGCGCGGATCATGGTCCCTCTCCTCACATATCGTAGGCAAAGCTGGCAACGTAGCGGCGACCACGCACCGGCGTGCCAGCGCCCGTCGTTGTCAGGGGCACAGCCACCTCATTGGGACTGTCGCGCATGTCCTCGACGGCCGCATCAATGTGGAGCGTATAGCCCGCGTCAAAGAGCGCATCCGCGAGATCAAGGGTAATTTCAAGCATCCGGCCCGCCCCGACGCTGGCGCCCGTGATGCCGTTGACCTGCGCCGTGTCGCCGCCCGTGGCGCGATACCAGTCGCTCAGATGCTTGTAATATTTCGATTTTCCGCCTGCCATCCACAGACTACCGGCATAGGCTCCCGACGCATCCGTGACGTAGAGCGCGAGATATGCACCATCTCCACCATAATTGGTCAGCGCCGTGGTCAGCGTCACGGGACGGGCCATGGCAAGGCCGGGGAGCGTCAGCGCGGTGGTCAGGGCAAGTGTTGCGAGAAGCGATTTCATCTATGAATTCCTTGTTTCAGAGTGTGACGTTCAACGTGCGGCGCAGCAGCTTCCGCCGCGCCGCAGAATGGATCAATTGACTTTGACTTGCGGCGCGGTGCCGGTGCCGAAGAGTCCGTTCTGCGGCGGCGCAACGGTGCCGGCAGGGGCGGGATTGCGGGCACCACCGCGATCATCGTCGTCATCGTCGTCATCACGGTCATCACGGTCGTCGTCATCGTCGTCATCGCTAACCCGCACGAGGGGCAGCGCTTGCGTCCCCTCGTCGAAATGCGCGGCGAGCGGCCAGAGGCCCTCGCCGCCAGAGACGCGCATCGTACTCCAAGCCGGGACACCAATGGCGGCGGTCAATGCGGTCGAGGCGACAAGAAGTGTCAGGGTCTTTTTCATGGCAGGGTCTCCTTTCGTCTGCTGTGCCCAATTTCGGGTGCAGACCTGAGGAAACCCTGACATCACAGCGTTTTTCGCTTCAGCTTGACGTAAGCAAGAAAAAGGCCCCGCAGTTGACTGCGAGGCCAGTTGCAATCTCAGGGGCGGCCAAGACTTGCGGTATGTCGCCCTTTAGCCAATATCATCAGGACCGGCCCCACGTTTTTCCCCCGTGACCATGGCCCGAACAAGGTTTTCGCGGTGCCGGACTGAGGCGAACACGACACCGCCGACGTGCAGCGCCACGAGCACAAGCATCAGGTTGGCTAGTGTTTCGTGGACCTCTTCCAGCACGCCTTCGGCCCCGGATTCCCTGTCGCCGTCATCATCGGCCCAGGCGGGGGCCACGATCTGTGGCATATCCGGCAAGAGGGCCAGACGGTCCGGTTCAGCCATGAGCCAACCGGTAAAGGCGGTGCCCGAGAGCGTCACCAGAAGGGCTATCACCATAGCCGCACCCGCCGGGTTGTGGCCAATGTAGCGCCGCTCGCTGCCACGTGCCATGTCCCCGAGATAGGACACGATCACGCGCGGCCCCCTCAGAAACTGGGCAAACCGGGCGTAGTGACTTCCGACAAAGCCCCAGATGACGCGAAGGGCGATCAAGCCAAGGACGACATAGCCCACAATTTCGTGCAGTGTGTCGAGTTCTTCGGCGCTCAGCCATGCCACGGCGAACGCGACAACAAGGCTCCAATGGAACATCCGCACCACCGGGTCCCAGACCCTGATTTCTGCGGATCTATAGGTTTCCGCTTGCGCCGCCGTTCGCGAGCTTGCGTCACTCATCGTCTTCGTCCTCATATTCGAGCTCTATTACCTCAAGCGTCGCCGGATGGATCGCCACTTCGATCCGTCGGCCCGTCGCATCGCGGCCGTGGATCTCGTAACAACCATCGTCAATCTTGATGCGGCGCACGGTCCAGCCCTTCTCCTGCGCCATTTGGGCCACGGCATCGCGCGGTTTCCAATCGGCCATCGGCACAAAGCAGTCATCGTCCGCCAACGCGCCACCGGCCGGAAACACCGCGAGAAATCCCAGAATTGTCACCGTCTTCTTCATGGGCCAAACTCCTTTTTGCGGTTAACGTGACAGCAACGATGCGCGACAAAGCTGACAGGAGCCTGAAGAGACTGAGCCACGCGCGTCAGGTTTGCGTCATACAGGCCTGCGAGAAACCGGGACCCGGTAGAAAGGAAAACCACGCATGCGCATCCTGTTGATCGAGGACGACACAGTTCTTGGTGCCGCAGTGCGCGACCAGATCGCGGGCGATGGCCAATCTGTCGATTGGGTCACGCGCCTTGATGCCGCGAATGACGCACAGCGCAGCACGGCCTATGACCTGATCCTGCTCGACCTCATGCTGCCTGATGGGCGCGGCATCGGGTTTCTCAAGAGTTTGCGCGCACGAGGCGACGTGACGCCGGTCATCATCCTGACCGCGCTCGACCAGATTTCTGACCGGATCGAGGGGCTGAACGCGGGGGCCGACGATTATCTGGTCAAGCCGTTCGACTTGGCCGAACTATCCGCGCGCATCGGGTCCGTCGCGCGACGCTACAGCGGCAATCCAAACCCGATCGTCACCCATGGCCCGCTCGACATCGACCTTGCGGCGCGCAGCGTGCACCGTGATGGCAAATCGGTCCAGTTGACAGCGCGGGAGTGGGCGCTGTTCGAAGCGCTGCTTGCGCGGCCGGGTCAGCTCTTGTCCAAGGCACAGCTGGAAGAAAAACTCTATAGCTTCGACGCCGAGGTGGAGAGCAACACAATCGAGGTCCATGTCAGCCGCCTGCGCAAAAAGCTTGGTGCCGCCATCATCGAAACCGAACGCGGCATGGGCTACCGCTTGGGCAAAGCATGAGGTGGCCCGCCAGTCTTCAGGCGCGGCTTGGGCTTACGCTTGGCCTTGTTCTTACGGTTCTCTGGCTGTTGGCCGCCTCGGTGACAGCCTTGATTGTCCGGGACGAGATGGACGAGGTTTTCGACAGCGCCCTGCGCGAAACCGCAGAGCGCATCCTGCCTTTGGCCGTGATCGACATCGTCGGGCGCGAGGATCAAGGCGTCACACAGCGTCTGGCCGCAATCCGCGCACATGACGAGTTCTTTACCTATGTCGTCCGCGATGCCGAGGGGCGTGTCCTTTTGCAATCCCATGCCGCGGATGCGGCCATGTTTCCACCTTGGAACGGTCCGGGATTTCACGAGACCGCCAGCCACCGCTTTTACAGCGACGCAGCCCTTCAAGGCACGGTCCGCATCACCGTTGCCGAACCGCTGGCGCATCGTGCCTCTGTCGCACGGGAAATCCAGATGGGTCTCGGCCTGCCTCTGCTTGTCGTGCTGCCAATTTCTCTGGCCGCTATCATCTTCGCCGTTCGTTTCAGTCTTGCGCCGCTCCGCCGGTTCCGCACCACACTCGAGGCACGCGGTGCGCGTGATCTCTCGGAGGTTCCCGCAGGCGAGCTGCCAATGGAAATCGCCCCGCTGGCTGCGACCTTGAATAGCTTGCTCTCAAGATTGCGCGACGCTTTCGAGGCCGAGCGCAGCTTTGCGGCGAACGCGGCGCATGAACTGCGGACGCCCCTTGCAGGGGCCATCGCGCAAGCGCAACGGCTCAAATCCGAAACATCAGACCCGGCGACAGAGGCGCGCGCCGCAGAGATCGAGGCGACGCTCAAGCGTCTGACCCGGTTTTCCGAACGCCTCATGCAGCTTGCGCGCGCTGAAGGTGGGCGGCTGCGCACGGATCATCCAACCGATCTGCGAGACGTCGCACGTCTGGTGGTGGACGACCTGGAACGCATGGCCGCACCCGGGCGCATCACGTTAACCCTGCCGGATCCGGCTGTCATGTCGGATATCGACCCGGACGCTTTCGCAATCCTCTGCCGGAACCTCGTGGAAAACGCGCTTCGCCACGGGGCACAGAGCGCTCCGGTCGATGTGGCATTGACGGCAGCAGGACGGCTGGTGGTGGCCAATGACGGGCCGGTTGTGCCGCGCGACACCCTCAACCGCCTGACGACCAGGTTTGAGCGCGCGCAGGCGACAGAAGAGGGCAGTGGGTTGGGCCTCGCCATCGTTGCCGCAATCGCGGAGCGGATCGGAAGCCCGCTTTGTCTGGAGTCGCCGCGTCCGGGGGCAGCGTCCGGGTTCCAAGCGTCCATAATGCTTCCAACAGAGGCCAGCGACAGCCTTGCAACCCGCGCGACCAGTGGACCATGACGACGCATGCCTGCCTGCGCCATGCGTGAGCTTGGAACGCCCGATACATGAGAAATGTATAAATAAATATAGGTACTTACGACATATCACGACGCAAGATCATACCAAGACTGCGGCACTAAAAACCCACAATGCCCTCAGCCGCGATCGATAATTGGGACCGGGCGCTGGCAACACGATAATGCCGCCGCACGCGCAAACCCCCGGTCGAGGACCGGGGGCGGCAGTGTGCGTGAAGAAGCGCGCCGCAGGCGGCCCGTGCGCGGGCTATTGTGCCTGCGCGACCGCGAAGCCGGTAAATCCGCCCATGCCGAGATCGGCCATTTCGGTCAGTGCACCTGAGCCAAGGTCAACTGAATAGAGGCCAGCGGTCTCCGCTCCTTCGATTTGCAGGATGGCATAGGCCATATCCGTGCCTTCCTCAGGCGAGACGATGTCAAAGCCGCCCCAGTCGGAGACATCCACGGTCGCGCCGTCAAGGCTCAGGTGTCCCACGCTGGCCAGTTCACCCGCGTTGTTGGCCAGTGTCACAAGCGCATCAGCACCAGCATCCAGCGCATATTGCGCGGTCGAAGCGGCCTTGGCCCCCGGAATGGCGTTGGTATAGGCATTGGCAAAGATCACCGGGTCGGACCCCGCCGACATGTCGCCCGCGACATAGAAGGCATCGGTAAAGCGGCGGACGGAATTGGCGCGTTCGTCATTGTCGCCGAACCCTTGCGGAAAATAGACAAGGTTAGATCCGTCCGCGCCGACCGCGCGCACGGCGTCGATCTGATTGTTGAAGTCGAAGGCCACGGCCCCTTCGCCGATAACCGCATCTTCCATAAAGGTGGCACCAAGATCCGTGAGTTGGCCCGATTCCGGATCGACCGCAAAAATCGCGCCATCGGAATAACCCAGAAGCTGACCTGTCACCGGGCGATAGGCAATCGCACGCAGGGGCGTGGCGAGGGCGTAGGTTTCAACGGCGCCGGGCTGGGACAGATCGGCCATGGTGACAAGCGTGCCGCCATCCGCGGCCAGAGCATAGCCCCTGAGCGTGACGTGATCGTCGCCCTGAGCGGCGGCACCCAAGGAAACTGCGACGGTGGTCAGGGCAAATGTGGTCTTGAACGACATGGGAAAAGTCCTTTCTTCTTGCATTGGACCGCCCAATGCGGGCCAATTCGTAACAGCCACGACTCGACCGGAGCGAAAGTTTCACGGCGAGGCACATTTTTTGGACAAGGCCAGACCAATCGATACGAATTCCGAAACTGCGCCGCTCTGGCCCGCGACAGACAAAACCGATCCCCCCGCAGAACGCAGGGGGTCTGCGCGTGGCTGAGGATCTCGAACATCTCATTTCGCGCTGCGCGCTTGGTGATCGTGTCGCCTTTGCCGCACTTTATGATGCGACAAGCGCGAAACTTTATGCGGTCTGCGCCCGTGTCTTGGGGCAGGATCATGCCGCCGAGGACGCCATGCAGGACGCCTACGTCAAGATATGGGCCCATGCCGGCCGCTACCGCGTCACCGGACATGCGCCGATGACCTGGCTCATCACGATTGCGCGCAACACGGCAATTGACCGGCTCAGGGCGCGGAGGCTACATGACGACGTCGAGGATTATCATGGCGGGATCGCTGCGCCGGGCGGAAATCCAGAGCACATCGCAGTGGCGCGGTCAGAGGCTGGGCGTATTCAAAGCTGTCTTGAAGAACTGGAACAGGACCGCCGCACAGCCATCACCGGTGCCTATCTCGACGGTCTCAGCTATGCCGAATTGGCCACGCGCGCGGGTATCCCGCTCAATACCATGCGCACATGGCTCCGGCGCGGGCTTGCAGCCTTGCGGGAGTGTATGAGCCGATGACCGACACCTTGGATGACGATGACATGCTGGCTGCGGAATATGCGATCGGTCTGCTCACGGGCGAGGCGTTTGAGGCGGCGCGCGCGCGCATGGCGTCTGACCCCGCCTTTGCCGCCCGCGTCGTGAGTTGGGAGCGTCAGCTTGCGCCTCTGGCCGACCTGCCGCCACTCGCCCCGCCTGCGGGAGCGCGGGCGGCGCTCTTGCACAGGCTGTTCCCTGAACCCGCGCGCACGCCGTTCTGGCGGCGTCTTGGGCTGTGGCAGGCGCTGGCGGGGGGCGCGGTGGCCGTTGCGGTGGCGCTGGCAGTGGTGGATCTGGGGCCGATTGCGCCGCCTCAGCCTGGGCCGCTCTACGCAGCAGAAATTGCGTCGGATATAGGCGACTTCCGCGTTGTCGCGCTGGTGGACAAGGCACGGGACGAGGTATTTTTAACCCGAACCGCAGGGGCAGCGCCCGCAGGGCGCATCCTGCAAGTCTGGGCGCATGGGCCAGACGAGCCTGCGCAATCCGTAGGGCTATGGCCCGATGGAGAGAGCGTGGCGCTGGCGCTGCCGCCCGAGATTGCAGCAGTGCGGGGCACGCTGACCTTGGGCATTTCCGAGGAACCGCCCGGTGGCTCGCCAACGGGCCGGCCATCGGGGCGCGTGTTCGGCACGGTCGATATTCCGGGCGTGACGGGAACGCAGGACTGAGCCGCTGTCCCTTGGTCCGCATCGGGGGAGAGGGCGCCGACCATGGCGGTTTGAAATCCGCTTGTCGGGGGCAAGCCTGATATGATCAAGTGAAAAGCGGATTATCATCCCCCGGCAGCGGCTTGCGGGTCGCATGCTCTGGGGCAGACGTGGAGATGTGATATGAACCTTGCGCGATTGGCCTCTGAGGCTGCGGATCGAGGGCAGCCTGTTCGGGCGGGGCTGATCGGGGCGGGCAAGTTTGGCTCGATGTTCCTGAGCCAGGTGCCGACCATCGCGGGGCTCGAAGTGACGGCGATTGCGGATCTCGATCCTGCCCGCGCCCGGGCTGCCTGTACCGCGGTCGGCTGGGACGAGAGCCGCATCGCCAGCACGGCCTATGTTGACGATGGTTCGACGCTTGCCGCCCGTGACGACGTCGATGTTGTCATCGAAGCCACCGGCAACCCGCGTGCCGGGATTATCCATGCGCGCGCCGCCATTGCAGGCGGCAAGCACGTCGTGATGGTGAATGTCGAGGCGGATGTGCTGGCAGGCCCAACCCTTGCCGCAGAGGCGCGGGCAGCGGGCGTGGTCTATTCCATGGCTTACGGCGACCAACCGGCGCTGGTGTCAGAGATGGTGGATTGGGCACGCGCCACCGGATTTCACGTCACGGCGGCGGGCAAGGGCACCAAATACCTGCCCGCCTATCACGCCGTCACGCCTGATGACGTCTGGTCGCATTATGGCCTGACTGCAGAACAAGCGGCGGCGGCGGGGATGAATCCGCAGATGTTCAACTCTTTTCTCGACGGCACCAAGAGCGCGATCGAAATGGTGGCGATTGCCAATGCCTGCGGTCTCGATGTTCCTGACAACGGTCTCAGCTTCCCCCCATGTGGCGTGGATGATCTGGCGCATGTGCTGCGGCCGCGCGCGGTGGGCGGGCAATTGGACGGGCGCGGCATGGTGGAAACCGTATCCTCACTCGAACGCGACGGGCGGCCTGTGTTCCGTGATCTGCGCTGGGGCGTCTATGTGGTGCTTGAGGCCCCCAATGACTATGCCGCCGCCTGTTTCAAGCAATACGGCCTGCCCACGGATTCCACCGGGCGCTTTGCGTCGATGTACAAGCCCTTTCACCTGATCGGGCTGGAATTGTCGATCTCCGTCCTGAGCGCCGCGCTGCGCCACGAGCCCACCGGCCAAGCGCGCGAGATGCGCGGCACCGTGGCCTCGGTCGCCAAGCGCGCACTGAAGGCGGGCGAGGTGCTGGATGGCGAGGGCGGCTATACCGTCTGGGGCAAGGCGCTCCCGCTCAGCCGCGCGGGCGCGGCGCTGCCCATCGGTCTGGCCCATGGGGTGCGCGTGACACGCGATATCGCGGCGGGGGCCGTGGTGATGCTCGACGATGTCGATCTGTCGGGCAACGACGCCGCCACGCTCTACCGCGCCGCCATAGCGGGCTGATCGCGGCGCAAGAGCACGCATCGAAGACAAGGGTTCATTACCGGAGCAGAGCATATGTCAGACCCCGTTATCGCACAAAAGGCCCCCTACCCCGTCGAAGTCGAAGAGGGCAAAACCTATTTCTGGTGCGCCTGTGGCAAAAGCGGCAAACAGCCCTTCTGCGACGGAAGCCACAAGGACACAGAGTTTGCCCCGGTCAAATATACTGCAGAGACTAGCAAGCGGGTGTTCTTTTGCGGCTGCAAGCACAGCGGCAAGCCGCCGCTCTGCGACGGAACCCACAGCAAGCTCTAGACGAAAGGACCGCGCGGCGCTGGTCAGGTTGGGGGACACTGCCCCCAACCTCAATGACTCAGAGGTTGTACTGTTCGCGCGCGTAGTGACCCAAACCCACAGCATCGAGCCGGGACAGGGGGGCAAGGAATGTCACCTGAATTACCCCCGGCGCCCGACCAATCTCGATCGCGCCGTTGATTGTCGCGCGGTTGCGCACTTCGGCGACGGTCATGCCGAGCAGTTTTGCCGCCCGCTCCAATCCGTTGGTGATCGCGTCATTGAGATTGGCGGCAGTGCCGATGACCGAAATAGGTGCAACCGTCTCGATCTCGGCAACCGACCACTGGGTGGCCAGGCGCTGCGCCTTTGCGCGTTCGTCGGCGCTGAAGGGTTTGGCCAGCGGCGGCAGGTCTTCGAGCAGGGGAAAGAGCACCGGCCCGTCGATCGGATAGTCTTTGACCACCTCCACCTGAAGTGTCACGCTGCCCGAGACATCCATCGTGTGCCCCGCGATTTCACCGTCGCCCTGTGCCGCGTGCATATCGCCCATGTAGACGCCCGCGCCTTTGACCTTGACCGGCGCAATCAGGATCGCCCCCGGTCGTACCGCGTCGATATCCATATGCCCATCGGTCTTGTGCTCGGCCAGTTGCTCGGCGGTGATCGCGTAGGCATGGGGCGCACCGACAAGAAACGCGCCGAAATCCCCCGCATTGTGGCTGTCGGGCATGGCCATCGACGGGCAAGTTCCGAGTTGACCCAGAAAGGGCCGCATCCGGACCATGGCACCTGGCATGTCATGGGGCGCATAGCTCAGGATCGAATGTTGACGGCTTGCATCCGGCAGGGCCGCATAATGGTTGGCGCTCCGGGCGATCTGGCCCGCCGCCGCCTCTGGCAAGGTCAGGCCGACGGCCCGCGTGTCATCAAAGGTGACGGTGTAGCCGTGGACAATTTCGAACGGTGTCACCGCATTGCCGCAGGTGTCGCATTTGACGCATTGCTGCCCGATCCCCTCGACATGGGTTTCGGGCCAGACCGTATCACAGACCGGGCAGCGCGCCGCGACATACGGATCGCCGACACAAAACCCCTCGGGCGAGCTGTCATGCCCCGAAGCCGTGGCAATCGAGGTCACGGTCACATCCCGTATCCGGATCGCCACGCCGTCGCCCACCTCGGCGCCTGCCACGGCAACAGGCTGCGTCACCTCGTGACCGCCACGCAACCGAGGTGTGATCATCGGGCCCCAGCAACCCGGGGCCGTGTTGGCGATAATCGTGCCGCCACTTTCAACAGGCCCGAGCATCGGGGCCTCCGGGTCCAGCACGCTATTTGTAAAACCACTCACAACAACGCTGCGCTTTGCTGTGGTCAGGTCGGGGCTTCCGTCGGCCATGGCGATCTCCTTTTGGAATGAGGATTGCGTGGGATGAGACTGGGTGCATGGTAATATCTGCCGGAACAAAGTCTAGGGTTCTGCTTTGGCGAGGGAGATGCGTAGACCTTGGGGGCCGCGAGGCGTCGCAAAGAGGGTAGACGCCACCGGGGGGACATCCTATGCGGGGGGCATGACACGCGTTGCCTCTGCCTCTCCTTCGACCGACCGCATTCTTGCCGGTGTTGCCCTGATGCTGGGGTTTTGCGTGACTGCTCCCCTTCTCGATGTAGCAGCCAAGCTGGCGTCGACCAGCGTGCCGGTGGGCCAGATCACCGCCGCGCGGTTCCTCGTGCAATGCGCGCTCATGGCCCCGTTTGTCTGGTTCATGGGGTTGTCCTTGCGGGTGCCACGCGCGCAGTGGCTGGCGCTACTGTCTCGCGCGGTCCTGCTCTTTGTCTCGACCTTTTGTTTCATCGCCGCGATCCGGGTCATGCCGCTGGCCGATGCGTTGGCGATTGTCTTCGTGGCACCGTTCATCGTGCTCTTGGTGGGCAAGTTCTATTTGGGTGAGGATGTCGGCCCGCGCCGCGTGGGCGCGGCCATGGTGGGCTTTGTCGGCGTCCTGTTCGTGATCCAGCCCAGTTTCGCGGCCTTTGGCGTAGTGGCACTCTTTCCGCTTGGGACGGCGGTTGGCTTTGCCTTCTATATCCTCGTGACACGCGGGCTGTCGCGGCGGATGCATCCTGTGGCCTTGCAATTTCACACCGGCCTGATCGCCAGCCTTCTCTGTCTGCCGGTGATGATCCTGGCCGAGGGCACGGGGATCGACATGCTCGATCCGGTCAAACCTCAGGGTATCGCATGGCTCTGGTTGCTCGGGGTCGGGTTCTTCGCCACGCTCAGCCACATGATGATGACCTATGCGCTGTCGCTGGCACCCTCGGCCACGCTGGCCCCGCTGCAATATCTGGAACTGCCGGTGGCGACATT
Organism: Roseovarius mucosus DSM 17069; assembly: GCF_000768555.3. Classification (GTDB taxonomy): domain Bacteria; phylum Pseudomonadota; class Alphaproteobacteria; order Rhodobacterales; family Rhodobacteraceae; genus Roseovarius; species Roseovarius mucosus. The sequence goes on along the minus strand of NZ_KN293980.1, from coordinate 478,630 downwards.
GCTGGGCTATCTGGTATTCCGCGATTTCCCCAACGCGCTGACCTTGACAGGCATCGCCATCATCATCGGCGCGGGTCTCTACATGATCCACCGAGAGAGGGTCACAGCCCGCCAATTGATGACCGAACGCGCAGCGCCACCGATCTAAGGCCGGTGTCACGAAGCATCGTGGCGGCCTCCGCATCACCAAACCTCGTGATCCGGATATACGACGGGGACGGGACAGCACCGACAGGCATGGATGCCAAGGCTGGATTACAGGTCAGCGATCTTCTGACCGCGTCATCTTGGCCGTTCGGTCGAACGCATCGCAGCAGTTCCTACGATCTCGGAGAGAGGCATCGCCCGTTCCAACAACGCGTCGTATACACCGCGAACTTCGGGGCTGAGCGACTGCGGCGTGCCCACATCCCCATCGCTCATGCGCAGGCTCTGTTCGTAAAAAGGGTCTTCTGCCGGGGCGTCGGACGCAACACCGAGGTGACCCGCGAGATAATCCACCGCCTTGCCATAAACATCGGCAGGCCAATCAAAGTTGACCAGAGGGATGTCGTGGGCCGTTATGTGCTGCAATAATTTACGGTTGTACTTCATCCAAAGCTCCAACGGAGGGATAGCAGGTTGCAGGTTCGGGCCGCGCCGCTGCAGTGAGCGCGCCACGGCAAAAGGGTGCCGAAAGGTCGCCACATAGTGCATGTCCGGCAGCGCCTCTTGCCAGAATGGCAACGTGAACACGGTGCGCGGATCTTTGAACCCCCAGATCGGACGGCCGTCCAGCGATGCAATATGCATGTCCCGACGCGTTCTCAGTTCATCATTCCACCGCATGTCTTCGGGCGGATTGTCCCAGGATCCACCATTCAGCGCCATAAGGTCATTATTGATCCGCATGATCTCGGGGCTTTCCTTGTTGCCCCGTCGGTTGAATGTTGCAAAATTGATCACATCACCAAGAAACAGACCGCGTTCCTCTAGGCTTCCTGCCAAACAGCTGGTGCCGCTTCGATGCATCCCAAGAATGCAAACAACCTTTGCCGGATAGATTTCTGCCATCAAATACCGCCCTGCTGTGCCGGAGAGCCATCGCCAGCAATGATCCGGTTTGGTGTGTAGAACATTTCGTCAAGCGGGTCGATATGCGTACGTTGCACGATAATCGCAAAACAATGGCCCTGAAACGAGTGGTCCCGCATCCTATCACCCGGCCAAGTCACAAATCTGCTCGAAAACGCTGTCCATAGTGTGGGAGAAGGACGATGGATCGCGCGCCTGCGCCAGCCGTTCTCGCATCTCTGCGTCTGTTGCCACGCTTTGAACAATGGCCGTGATCTCTTCAACGGGCCGGTCTTCGGCCATATGCACGCCAAGCCCGAGGGCCGCGAGACGTCGGGCGTTTTCCAGCTGATCCCCGATAAATCCGGGGGCAACGATCATCGGCACAGTATTCTGCAGACAGTGCCAGATCGTGCCAACGCCACCCAGGAACAGAAACGACGACAGCCCCGGCATGACTGCGTTGAAGTCAGTCCACCGATGCAAATCGACATCCTTGCCCTGACTGAGCGACTGAAAGTGCGCGTAGAGGTCGCGATCGTTGCCAAGAAAGAGGCTCACACCCTGACCTTGGGGTATGTCCGAGATCAGCGCCTCTGTCTGGCGCATCAGGCTTTCTTTGCGGCCTTGGTTTCCAAAGGATACGCCAATTCGGCGGACCTCAAGCGCTGGCGCGGGCGTGGTATGGTTGTAGATACTGATGCTCGCGGGATCGTTGATGTGCTCGTAGAACCGCGCCGGCAAGAACTGCGCATTCAAATGCGGCGACCGCAGCCAGCCACTGTCCAGCCCACCCTTTTGCCAGCCAAGCTCTTCCTTTAGCCGTTCGCCAAGATCGCGATACTCTTGGATCGGCTCGGGACTAGGATGAATGTTGACGCGCCCTTGGGCGGGAGACAGGAAAAAACGCCAGTACCCACCAGGCGTCCCCATCGCCGCATAAGGCAGGTCAAGCTGGGCGGCGGCAAGTCCGGCGCCGACGAGCAGGCGGTCGATAAAGACAACATCAGGTCGATGCTGCGCCATGCGCTGCCGAACACGGCCCAGCGCTGCAATTATGTCTTCGCGCAGCGCATGGTTTTTCTCCAAGTCTTCGATCTGCCGCATCTGCATCAGACTTAGCTGGTTCAGAAGCCTCTCTTCCTCAACCTCGCAGCCATGCGCTCGCAGCCGAGTGACCTGATCCCCGCAGCTGATCCATACGCAACTGTGCCCTTCGGCCTCAAGCTTCTGGCTGAGACGCAAGAACCCGAGACCGCCGAAATCCATGTGCCCATAGGCGCTTGAAACAAGAAACAGGACTTTGATGCTGCTACTCCCGCTCATTCTCTGGGGCTGTCTTGTCAACATGCCCGGACCGGTCTTGGGCTTGCTCAACGTATTGCGCATTCGATCCGTCGTATCAAGAACAGCGGCTCAATGGTGCCTATCCAGTGGATGCCGCAGTCATTTTTCGCAAAGACACCCTTAGGTCACCAAGAGCGGATACGCGAAAGGCGGTGCAGGAACATGAGCGACACATGAAACCACTCAGCGATGGTGTCCCCATCCCTATATTCGACTTAATCGCATTTACATTCCGATCATGCCGGATGACATTTCATCCTGCGGGTCCGAAGCGGGAGAATTTCCGTGAAACTTTCTCAGATGAGTTTGAAATGGCTGGAGGTTTTTCAGCTGACGGCGCGACATGGCTCAGTGAAGCTCGCGGCTCAGCACAGTGGGCTTTCCGTCAGCACTGTCTCGCATCATCTGCGCTGCCTCGAGGACGCTCTGGGGTGCCACCTGCTGGATCATGCGAAGCGTCCAATGGCTTTGACCGTTCAAGGGACACTGCTTTTGCCCTATGTCGAGGCGGCGATTGCCATGTTGGACAGCGGAACAATCGCCGTGTTCTCGGATCAGATCGCCGAAACGCGCAACCTGCGCCTCGGATTGATCGAGGATTTTGATAGCGAAGTTGCCCCGCTCCTGACACGGCAGTTGGCAGCAAGCCTGCCCAAATGTCAGTTTTCCCACTATACCCGGCCCAGCCACGAGGTGATCGATCTGATACGCCGTCGGGAGTTGGATATTGGCGTCGCGGCGCAACCAAGCGTCGAAGTTGAGGACGTCAATGAATATCCGCTGCTGCGGGACCCCTTCGTTCTTGCGGTTCCTGCCGATAGCGATCTTGTGGCAGAGGATTACGTAGAGGGGCGCACTACCCTGCCCCTGATCCGCTATAGCCAACGTCAACTGATCGGATCGCGGATCGAAACGCACCTGCGCCGCATGAAGCTGAGTCCACCCAATCGGTTCGAGTTCGAGAGCAACCAATCGGTGCTTGGCCTTGTGGCCGAGGGTCAGGGATGGGCCATCACGACCCCGACCAACTATTACCGCGCCCTGCGCTTTCAGTCGCGTCTGAAACTGCTGCCATTTCCCGGTCGCGGTTTTTCACGCTATATCTCAGTTTATACATCGCCCGGATATGGCAGCGGGGTGGTCGATCTTGTCGTAACGACCTTGCGACTGCAGATTCAGTCAAAGGTGATTGATCCAACCACCGACAAGATGCCGTGGCTCAAGGCGGGTTTTCACCTCTTTCCCGCCGCCAAAGCTATAGAAGAATTCTGAATTGCGCGCGGATTTCGGCATCCTGTTCAGGTGTCAGATAGGCCGGGTGATGATGGGCGAGAATCTTGCGGGCCTTGGTCCTGGCCCGGCTCCAAGCGTCCTGTGCTCCGTTTTCCGACCAAGTGATGGGCTGGTCCCGGTCCGCGAGCACGGGGTAGAAGTAATCCCGCTCCATCGCCGCGAAGGTGTGCTGCCCTCCAAGAAAGTGACCGTCGCCAAGAACCGCCTCGCATATGGCGTCAAACCCCAGGTTCTCTTCGGTCACTTCGATCCCACGGAGGGCGCGGTAGGTTGCAGAATGCATTTCGTCGTCCAGAACGAAGGCCTCAAAGCTGGCGCCCAGCAATGATGCCGTCATGCCCGAAGACTCGTAGATCAGATTGCCCCCTGCCAGGGCCGCAGCCATCGAAGTCAGCCCCTTTTCCACCCCGTATTGGGCATCAATTGCCTTTGCGTCAGTCATGGATGCAGCGACCCCGGAGGGCAGCCCGAGCCAATTGCTGAGCTGCGCGGAGGCCGCGTTCAGCACCGCAATTTCGCCTCCACCGCCCGTAAAAGCGCCCGTTCGCAAATCAATGACCAATGGCCAATTAGAAAAGACCATTGGAAAGCCGGGGCTTATGACATTGACCATGACAAGGCTTGCCAATGTCTCGGCCAGCGATTGCGCGAGAAACCCGGCCAAGGTCGCAGGGGCCGTGGCCCCGGATTGGGCCGCCGTGATACAGGACATCGGGATGTTATGGGCAATGCATTCATAGACCACATCCACCGCGTCCTCACCAAAACGCATGGGTGAAATCACCGGGCTGATATGCGCCTTGACGAAGGGTTTTTCCGCGAACTTTCCCGGACCCCCGGCAACGATGTCATACATCTTGACGATGGGGGCCACATGCTCGGCCAGGGTAAAAGCCGTTGCGACAGGCTTGGTCGTGTGTTGTAGCAAGGCATACGAGGTGTTGACATCAAGGTCGAAATTGTCGGGCACATCTGTAGCGATGCAGCAGCGTGTGAACCAGCTGACATTGGTCAAAGTGTCCTGAAGCCGGGTGAAATCGTGCAGATCCTGCAAGGTGGAAGGGCGGTATTGCCCCGTATCCAAATCCAGTGTTTGCACCGCAGCCCCACCGGTTCCGAAATAGACCCGGTCGCCACCAACCTCTATCGAGCGATCATCGTCGCGCCCATGCAGCACAAAGGTCTTGGCCGCCGATTTGATCGCGGCCCGCGTCAATTCGGGCGGGAACAAAAGACGCCCAGCCCCATTATCCAAGGCCCCTGCCGCCTTTAGATCCCGACTGAGCCTGTCTGGCACCTCTCCCAAACCAAGCTCTGCCAACAAGCGGAGCGCTGTCTCGAAGATCGCGACCAGATCCCTCTCGCTCAGCGGTTTATAGCTGCCGCCATGTTGACCGGGCGCAGCCGGATTTGCGCCTGTTTTGGCCGCGCGCCTCGAAATGCGGTCCTTTCGGCCGGATCGTCTGGTTCCGGGGGAGGGCTCGGTCATGTCAAAACGCTCCACATGCAATGGCATGACCACTTAGCCTGTGGGGCGGCGCAGCCTGCAAGATCAACAAAGGCTGCGCGATAAAATCATAAAATCAATTCGATGATTTCGAATATAGGCCGCTCGTGTTGACACCTTCCGCCAAAGTGAGACGGTGCCCGGGAATTCTGGGAGGAATGATATGAAATCGCAGACGCGCGTTGTGGTCATTGGCGGCGGGATCGCTGGATGTTCGACCCTTTATCACCTGACCCGCGAGGGATGGACCGATGTGGTTCTGGTCGAGCGCAACGAACTGACCTCGGGCACCACCTGGCATTCTGCTGCGCAGGTGACGAATTTTGGCATGACCCAGACAATGGTTGGTCTCAAATCGCATTCCATTGCGCTCTACAAGGAACTGTCCGAAGATCCGGACTATCCGATCAATTACCACCATGGCGACGGCGGTATCCGGCTAGCCAACACCGAGGCGCAGATGGATGGCTATCGCCATTTTGCCTCAATGGCTCGGGGCATGGGGGTGCATTTCGAGGTGATCGACGCCGCCGAATGCGCGCGCCGGCACCCTCTGATTTCCACCGAAAACCTGTTGGGCGGCCTATGGGACCCTCTGGATGGCGATATCGACCCGGCGCAGCTCTGTCAGGCGCTCGCGCGGCGTGCGCGCGCAGCAGGGGCCGAAGTCTATCGTCATACTCCCGTGACTGGCCTCACCCAGAATCGGGATCACAGCTGGACCGTGCATACAGACAAGGGCGACATCGCCTGCGAGATCGTCGTCAATGCATGCGGCTATCGTGTCAACGAGGTGGGCGCGATGATGGGGGTGCATCACCCTGTCATGTCGATGGAACATCAGTATTTCCTGACCGAAGAAATTCCCGCGATCCGTGATGCGGGCCACCGCATGCCACTCTTGCGTTGCCCGATCAGCGATTACTACTGCCGTCAGGAAAAGAACGGGCTTTTGCTCGGATTCTATGAGCAAGGGTGCAAGACCTGGGGCATGGACGGGATCGACCCGAATTTCGTCAACGCGCTCTGCCCTGACGATCTTGACCGGGTCACGGATGTGCTGGAGGGGGCGTTTGCCCGTATGCCGGCGCTGATGGACGTCGGCATTCATACCGTTGTCAACGGCCCGATCACCTATACCATCGACGGCGCGCCTCTGGTGGGGCGCATTCCCGGCAAGCGCAATGCATTCTGCATCATCGGCCTGCGGGCGGGACTTGGCGAAGGGGGCGGTCATGGCTGGCTGCTTGCGCAGCAGATCGTTCATGGCGAGGCCCAATATGACACCTGGGTCACGGACCCGCGCCGGTTCACCAGCCATGCCAATGTGGAATTGACCGCACTAAAGGCTATCGAGGATTATCAGAACGAATTTCGCTTTCATTTCCCGCATGAACACCGCCCCGCCGGGCGACCGATGAAGACCACGCCGCTGACGCCGATCCTGGCGGCGGCCGGTGCGGCGTTCAAGGTCGTCAACGGGTGGGAGCGCGTGGACTATATGAAACCCGGCCCCGAATTCCACGAGACCCACAGTTTTCGGTTCAACGAAACCTTTGACGTTGTGGCCCGCGAGGTGGCGGCGGTTCAGACCGGTGTCGGCATTTGCGAGGTGAACGGCTTTAACTGCATCGAACTGACCGGTGCCGGTGTGCACGACTTTCTTGACCGGATGAGTTGCAGCCGCATACCACGCAAGCCCGGAAAGGTCGGGCTCTGCTATCTTCTCAATCACTTTGGCGCGCTCAAGGCCGAGGCCACGATCGCAAATCTGCCCGCGTCGGACCGTGGCCCTGACCGGGTATGGTATGGATCTGCCGCAGCGGCAGAATATCACGACATGGACTGGTTGCGCGCGCATCTGAGACCCGGGGAAGATGTGCAAATCCGCTCGATCACCAATGACCACACGATCGTTGTCGTGGCCGGGCCAAAATCGCGCGCCGTGATACAGGCGGTCAGCCGTGCCGACTGGTCCCGCGACGCATTCCCTTGGCTCAGTGTGCGGGAATGCTTTGTCGGCATCGCCCCGGCGGTAGTCATGTCAGTCAGCTATTCGGGGGAACTGGCCTATGAAATCCATGTCCCCAACGCACAGCTTTATGCGGCCTGGCTCGCGCTCCGCGCGGCGGGCGCGGCGCATGACATGCAGGTATTTGGTGCCCGCGCCGTCGAGTCGATGCGCATGGAAAAGGGATATCTGCACTGGAAAGCGGATATCGTGACCGAATTCGATCCGTTCGAGACGGGATTGGAACGGTTCGTCAGGATGGAGAAGGCCGAATTCATCGGTCGCGACGCCCTGTTGACGCGGCAGGCGTCCGGCCCGCAGCGCAGGCTTGTCACGCTGGCCATTCAGAGCCGCGACGCCCCGGCCCATGGCGGGGCATCGGTGATGGTGGACGGCGCAGTGAAGGGAACAGTGACATCCGGTGATTGGGGTCACCGGCTCGGCATGAACTTGGCATATGCCTTTGTCGACCCCGCGCTTGCGACCCCCGGCACAGAGGTCTCTATCGACATAATCGGCAGATTGACCCCGGCCGAGGTCATCGCACCGGGCCCCTATGATCCCGATCATGCGATTGTCCGCGCCTGATCCGGCGCGCGGTCCATAGATCTAGGCGCTATAGCTCACATCCGGCGTTGCATCGCCATCAAGCAGCGACAGCGCGACGAGGATCGCACCCGCGCCATCCGGGTGAACTCTTAACGGCATCCCGACTTATTCATCCACATCGCTATTTTAACAGCATTATTGTGGTGCCCGCGGCCGGACTCGAACCGGCACGGCCTTGCGGCCGGGAGATTTTAAGTCTCATGTGTCTACCATTCCACCACGCGGGCACGGGGGTATGCGGGGCGGACAATATCCGCTTTGACGTGGGTGTAAAGCCAAACGCAGGGGTTTGGGACGGATCAGATCACATCGGAGAGGGCGTTTTCCTTGACTGCCTGCATCGCAACATAGGTCGAGGTATTGGCCAGATGTGGCAGGGTCGAAATGTGTTCGGCCAGCACCCGGCGATAGTCGGCCATGCTCTGCGTGCGGATCTTCATCAGGTAGTCGAAATTCCCTGCGATCAGATGCACTTGCTCGATCTCGGGAATCTTTGACACGGCGGCGTTGAACTCTGCCAAGGCTGCCTCGCGGGTGTCGTGCAGGCGCACCTCGACGAAACTCACGTGATCGAGGCCAAGGCGGATCGGATCGAACAGCGCGCGGTAGCCGGTGATCACACCGTCCCGCTCCAGCCGCCGCAGGCGGGCTTGGGTGGGCGATTTCGACAACCCAATCTCGCGCGCCAGTTCCGTGACGCTGATCCGCCCGTCGCCGGCCAGAACCCGTAGAATCGCCCGGTCAAAGCGGTCAAGGTCGAGCTGTTCGTTTTGATCCATGGTATGCTCCAAATTCAAACCATCCGGCCTGAAATTTCATTCTAATCAGGAAAAGTCACTGGTTCAATGATGCTATGATGTGCCATCCAACCATGGGGACCCGCATGCCATACGACACCGACATTCGCCGCGCCATCGACCTTGCCACCTATGCGGACGAGGCGGAAACGCTGGCGCGTCTGACCGCTGCCGCCAATCTCTCCGAGGCAGACCGGGCGCGGATCTGCGCGCGCGGTGCCGATCTCGTGCGTGCCATTCGCGGGCAATCAAGCCCCGGTCTGATGGAGGTGTTTCTGGCCGAATACGGCCTCTCAACTGATGAAGGCATTGCGCTCATGTGTCTGGCAGAGGCGCTGTTGCGGGTGCCGGATGCCGACACCATTGACGCGCTGATCGAGGACAAGATCGCGCCGTCGGACTGGGGCAAGCACATGGGGCATTCCACCTCGCCGCTGGTCAATGCCTCAACCTGGGCGTTGATGCTGACAGGCAAGGTGCTCAAGGATGAAAAGCCGGGGCCCGTGGGCCATCTGCGCGGTGCGATCAAGCGGCTGGGCGAGCCGGTCATCCGCACCGCCGTGGGCCGCGCGATGAAGGAAATGGGCCGCCAGTTCGTGCTGGGCGAGACCATTCAGGGCGCCATGGACCGCGCGGCGGCGATGGAAAAGAAGGGCTACAGCTATTCCTATGACATGCTGGGCGAGGCGGCGCGCACCGATGCGGACGCGACCCGCTATCACCTCAGCTATTCCCGCGCCATTACGGCGATTGCGACGGCTTGCACCAATCCGGATATTCGCAGCAATCCCGGCATTTCCGTGAAACTCTCGGCGCTGCATCCGCGCTACGAGGTGGCACAGCGCGCGCAGGTGATGGAGGTTCTTGTGCCCCGCCTGCGCAGCCTCGCCCTTTTGGCGAAATCGGCCAAGATGGGGCTCAACATCGACGCAGAAGAGGCGGATCGCCTGTCGCTCTCGCTCGACGTGATCGAGACGGTGCTGGCAGAGCCCGCCCTTGCCGGATGGGACGGGTTCGGTGTGGTGGTGCAGGCCTACGGCCAACGCGCCAGCCATGTGATTGATTTTCTTTATGATCTGGCTACGCGTCTGGATCGCAAGATCATGGTTCGTCTGGTCAAGGGCGCCTATTGGGATACCGAGATCAAGCGCGCGCAGGTGGCGGGGATCGACGGTTTTCCGGTGTTCACCTCCAAGGCCGCAACCGACGTCAGCTATATCGCCAATGCGCGCAAGCTCTTGTCGATGACCGACCGCATCTATCCGCAGTTCGCGACCCACAACGCCCACACCGCCGCCGCCATTCTGGATATGGCCAGCGATAAGGGCGCGTTCGAGTTCCAGCGCCTGCACGGCATGGGCGAGGCGCTGCATGACATCATCCTCAAGGCCGAAGGCACCCGCTGTCGCATCTACGCGCCTGTGGGCGCGCATCGCGATCTCTTGGCCTATCTGGTGCGGCGCCTCTTGGAAAACGGTGCAAACTCCAGCTTTGTAAACCAGATCGTCAATGAAGAAGTGGCCCCAGAAGAGGTCGCGCGCGATCCCTTTGTCGCCGTGAACGACCCGCAACCGCATCTTCCCAAAGGGCAGGATCTGTTCCAGCCCGAGCGCCCCAATTCGCGCGGCTTCGATCTGCGCCACCAGCCGACGCTGGACCGGATCGAGGCAGCGCGCGCGCCCTTTGCACAGCACCGCTGGGAAGCCGCACCGCTGATCGCAGGCACGCCCGCACCGCAAGCAGCGGAGGCCGTCGAGAACCCGGCCGATCCCGCCGACACCCCCGGCACCGTGGCCTGGGCCAGCAAGGCCGACATCGAGGTGGCCTTGAACGCCGCCGCAGCATGGGGTGCCCCCGCCAAAGAGCGTGGCGCGATCCTCAACCGCGTGGCGGACCTCTATGAGGAGAATTATGGCGAAATATTCGCGCTGCTGACCCGTGAGGCGGGAAAATCCATCCCCGATGCCGTAGCCGAGCTGCGCGAGGCGGTGGATTTCCTGCGCTATTACGCCGCCCATGCCCCCGAGGACGCGCCGATCGGCACCTTTACCTGCATTTCGCCGTGGAACTTCCCCCTGGCCATCTTTACCGGCCAGATCGCGGCGGCCTTGGCCGCCGGCAACGCGGTGCTGTCGAAACCCGCCGAGCAGACACCGCTCATCGCGCATCTGGCCGTGGGCCTCATGCACAAGGCCGGCGTGCCCGTCACGGCCCTGCAACTTCTGCCCGGTGCAGGGGATGTCGGCGCGGCGCTTACCTCTGACGCGCGCGTGGGCGGCGTGGCCTTTACCGGCTCGACCGAAACAGCGCTCAAGATCCGCGCGGCCATGGCCAAACATCTCGCCCCCGGCGCACCGCTCATTGCGGAAACGGGCGGCATGAACGCGATGATCGTGGATTCGACCGCGCTGCCCGAACAGGCCGTGCAGGCAATTGTCGAAAGCGCCTTTCAATCTGCGGGTCAACGCTGCTCCGCTCTGCGCTGTCTCTATGTGCAGGATGACATCGCGCCGCATTTCCTCGAGATGCTGACCGGTGCGATGGATGCGCTGACCGTCGGCAATCCGTGGCACCTGAGCACCGATTGCGGCCCGGTGATCGACGAAGAGGCGCGCGCCGGCATTGCCGCGCATATCCAGACCGCGCGCGCGCAAGGACGGCTCTTGCACGAGCTGAAAACCCCAAACGCAGGCACCTATATTGCCCCCACGCTGATCAAGGTTGGCGGGATCGGCGATATCGAGCGCGAAATCTTTGGTCCCGTGCTGCATGTCGCCACGTTCAAATCCGGCGATCTCGACCGGGTGATCGGTGCCATCAATGCCACCGGCTATGGCCTGACCTTTGGCCTGATGACGCGGATCGACGACCGCGTGCAGCATGTGACCGAGGCGGTGCACGCGGGCAATATCTATGTCAATCGCAACCAGATCGGGGCCATCGTGGGCAGCCAGCCCTTTGGCGGCGAGGGCATGTCGGGCACCGGGCCCAAGGCGGGCGGGCCGCATTACCTCACGCGCTTTACCGCGCGCCCCGCGTCGGAAAAGGGCGAGAAATGGACCGAGGCCATGTCGGCGCAAGCGGCGCAAAAGGCGCTCGATGCCGCCAATGCCGCCGCCCGTGCGCCCCGCGCGGCCCTCGTTCTGCCGGGGCCGACCGGAGAGTCGAACCGACTGACCACCCATGTACGCCCTGCACTGTTGTGCATGGGTCCGGGGGCGGATCTGGCGGCGACGCAGGCGCGCGCGGTCGAAGGTCTGGGCGGCGTCGCCGTCACCGCCACGGGCCGGGTCGACCCAGAGGCGCTTGTGACCATGGGCGGCCTATCGGGCGTGCTCTGGTGGGGCTGCGAAAGCGAGGCGCGCGCCTATGCCGGAGCCATGGCGCGGCGTGCAGGCCCGATCCTGCCCTTGATCACCGGCATGCCCGACACCGGTCACGCGCTCCACGAGCGGCATGTCTGTGTAGATACCACGGCGGCAGGCGGCAATGCGGCGCTTTTGAGCGGGATGTCCTGAACCTCGGGGCGATCAGGCCAAAAGCATCCACAAGGCCACGGCCCCGAGGGTCACGCCGAAAGCTGTATTCAGTGCCCGCGCGCTTCCAGCGCGGGCAAAAAGCCGACCCAATCTCGCGCCCATCATGGTCCACAGAGTAAAGGCCACAAGGTTGTTGAGCGTAAAAAGCGTCGTGATACCCAGAACCAACAGTGTCCGGTTGGTGTCCGAAACGCTCAGGAATTGCGTGAACATCAACGCAATGATCACATAGGCCTTGGGGTTGAGCAGCAAGAGCACCGCCCCATCCCGAAACGAGGCCGGGCGTGCCTCAATCGCGCTGTCGCGTGCCCCGGCACGCAGCAAACCCCAAGCGATCCAGAAAACGTAATATGGATGGGAAAACTTTGCGCACCGTTCGCGATATTGGGCGACCCGGTTCTTGCGCAAATCGAGACGGCGGGTGCAATCACCGGCTTTCCGTCCCCCGTGATCCGCGCTAGCTTTCGCTCATGTTCCCGATCCGCGATCATAACCCTTCGGGGCGCACACCCTATGTCACCTACGGGCTGATCGCGCTAAACGTCGTGATTTTCGCGGCCTACTGGCCACTTTTCGCAAATGAGCGGGCACTCAATCTCTTTTTCTACGACTGGGCCATGATCCCCGCCAAAGTGACGCAACTGGGGGATTTTACCGGATTGCTGACCTCGATGTTCCTCCATGGGGGCGTGCTGCATCTGGCGGGAAACATGCTGTTTCTCTGGATCTTCGGGGATAACATGGAGGATCGGATGGGGCATCTGCCCTATCTGGCCTTTTACCTTGCAACCGGCGTGGCGGCAGGGTTGGCGCATATCCTGGGTAGTCCGGGGTCGATGGTGCCGACCGTCGGGGCCTCGGGGGCGATTGCGGGGGTGATGGGCGGGTATCTCTTGCTCTTTCCACGCGCGCGGGTCGATATCCTGCTGTTTTTTCTCGTGTTCTTTCGCATCATCCCGATTCCTGCGGCGATCATGCTGGTGCTGTGGTTCGCGCTTCAGGTCGTGGCCGGGTTGGGCAGCGATCCGGACATGGGCGGGGTTGCCTATTGGGCGCATGCGGGTGGGTTTGTCGCGGGCCTCGCGTTGACGCTGCCGGTCTTTCTGCGGCTTGGCGGCCCGCGTTTCTGGCGCGAGACCCATGGCTCGCCACCGCATCCTGCGCCCGACTACCGCTTTCGCCCCAGTTCCATTCCGACCGTGAGGAAACGCCGATGACCCACCCCCTCAAGGCCACCTGCCATTGCGGCGCGGTTGAACTGCGCGTGACGCTCTCTGAGGGGCTATCGACCGCGCGCCGCTGTGATTGCTCGTTTTGCCGCAGGCGCGGCGCGGCGGCAGTTTCGGCACCCCTGAACGGGGTCGAGGTACTGCGCGGTGCGGATAATCTCACGCTCTATCAATGGGGCACGGGCACGGCCAAACACTATTTCTGCAAGACGTGCGGGATATACACGCATCATCGGCGCCGATCGAACCCAAATGAGTATGGCGTCAATCTCGGGGCGATCGAGGGCGTGAACCCGCGTGATCTCGACCCGATTGGATGGGTCGACGGGGTAAACCATCCGTCGGATGGGTGAAGGGCTGTGAGGAAGAGTTTGGCCGAAATTTGACATCGGCCCTAACCGCCAAAGCGCGGACTCACGGCGTCAAACGCGACGCCGATACTTGCCCGCTCACCCCCGGATCACGCCCGCGAACTTGTCAAAGATCGCCTCGTTGGCGCAGATCACCTCGCCATCGGCCAGAATATTGCCGCCGGGGCGCAGCGGTTCAACGAAACCGCCCGCCTCGCGCACGATGATCACGCCCGCCGCAAGATCCCAAGCGTTCAAACGCCGTTCCCAGAACCCTTCATACCGACCCGCCGCCACATAGGCCATGTCGAGCGCCGCCGATCCCCAGCGGCGCACGCCCGCGCAGGTCGGCATCAATTTCGCCAGATCTTGCAAGGTTTCGGGCAGGTCGGCCCGCCCGCCAAAGGGCAGTCCGGTGGCAAAGATCGACTCGATCATTTTATTGCGCCCCGAAACGCGCAGGCGGCTTTCGTTCATCCAGGCACCCGCGCCTTTTTCGGCAAAGAACGCCTCGTCCTTGCTGGCGTCGTAAATGACGCCCGCCACCACTTCGCCCTTATGTTCCAGCGCGATTGAGACCGCCCAATGCGGCAGGCCGTGCAGGAAATTGGTGGTCCCGTCCAGCGGGTCGACGATCCAGCGGCGGGTGGGGTCCTGCCCCTCTTCCTCGCCGCCCTCTTCGGCCAGCCAGCCATAGGTCGGACGCGCGCCCATCAACTCGGACTTGAGTATCTTTTCCGCAGCAATATCGGCGCGGCTGACGAAATCGCCCGCGCCTTTCATGCTGACCTGAAGGTTCTCGACCTCGCGGAAATCCTTGGCCAGTGCCCGCCCCGCTTTGCGCGCGGCCTTGAGCATGACGTTGAGATTGGCACTACCTACCATTGCAAGGGCTCCTTTTGGGTCAGGCCGGGGCTATACGCCGCGCATCCGCAACAGACAAGGCCCGATCAGGTAAAGCGGTTGTCTCGGGGGAATCCCCGTGGCGCCATACGGCCGGTGCCCGCGCGCTTACCCAACCATTCGTCTAGATTACTTTCGGTGCGGGTGCGCCCGGCCGGGTCGCGCCATGACAGCCCGTCCGCCAGATCAAAGGTGGTGGCGTCAGACAGCCCGCCATCCTTGTATTTCTGCAGCCGGACGCCCTTGCCGCGCCCCAGTTCGGGCAGTTCGTCCAGTGCAAAGACCAGCACCTTGCGGTTATCGCCCACGCAGGCGACGTGATCGCCCATCACCGGGCGGCAAACCACCGCGCGTGCGGGATCACGCAGGTTGAGCACCTGCTTGCCGCTGCGGGTCTGGGCGATCACCTCTTCCTCGGGCACGATGAAACCGTCCCCGGCATCAGAGGCGACCAGCAATTTGCGCCCCGGCTTGTGAATGAGCAGATCGACGATCCCTGCCTCGTTGGGCAGATCGACCATCAGGCGCAGCGGCTCGCCCATGCCGCGCCCACCGGGCAGGTTCGCAGCACTCAGCGTGTAAAAGCGGCCATTGCTGCCAAAGACCAGAATCCGATCGGTCGTCTCTGCGTGGAACATGAAGCGCGGGCCGTCGCCGTCCTTGAACTTCAGCTCGCGGCTCAGATCGAGATGCCCGGTCATGGCCCGGATCCAGCCCATCTGGCTGCACACCACGGTAATCGGCTCGCGGTCGATCATAGCCTCGAGCGGCACGTCTTCGACGCTTCCCGCCTCGGCAAACTGTGTGCGGCGCGCGCCAATGGCGTGGCTCTTGCCAAAGGTTTTCTTGACCTCTTTCAACTGATCGGCCACCGCCACCCACTGCAACGAAACATCGTCGAGCAGATCTTCCAGCCCTGCGCGCTCGGCCATCAGCGCATCCCGCTCGGCGCGCAGTTCCATCTCTTCCAGGCGCCGCAAGGACCGCAGGCGCATGTTAAGAATTGCCTCGGCCTGCACCTCAGACAGCCCCGGCTCGTCTGAATAGGGCGGCGGCACGTAGTCCGCCTCGGACATGGCACGCGGCACCGTGCGGCTCCAATCCTCGCGCATCAGGGCTGCTTTAGGATCGTCGTCATAGCGGATGATGTCGATCACGCGGTCTAGATTGAGGAAGGCGATTATCAAACCTTCCAAAACCTCCAGCCGGTGGTCGATCTTTTCCATCCGATGCGCAGAGCGGCGCAACAGCACCTCTTGCCGGAAATCGAGGAAGGCGCGCAGCACCTCTTTCAGCGAACAGACCTTGGGTGTTACCCCGTCGATCAACACATTCATGTTGAGCGAGAACCGCACTTCCAATTCGGAATTGCGATACATCATGCCCATCAACACCTCGGGATCGACATTCTTGGAGCGCGGCTCAAGGATCAGGCGCACATCATCGGCGCTCTCGTCGCGGACATCAGCAAGGATCGGCACCTTGCGGGTCTGGATCAGTTCGGCAATGCGCTCGATCAGCTTGGATTTCTGCACCTGATAGGGAATCTCTGTGACGACAATCTGCCACTGACCGCGGCCCAGATCCTCCAGCTCCCATTTGCAACGCAGACGGAAGGCACCGCGCCCAGTCAGATAGGCCTGCGCGATACTCTCGGGCGGTTCGACGATGACACCGCCTGTGGGGAAATCGGGACCGGGGATGTATTGCAAAAGCGTATCGTCGCGGGCGTCGGGGGCCTTGATCAGATGCAGGCAGGCGTCGATCAATTCACCGATGTTATGCGGCGGGATATTGGTGGCCATGCCAACGGCAATGCCCGAAGATCCATTGGCCAGCAGATTTGGAAAGGACGCGGGCAGAACCACGGGTTCGCGCAGCGTGCCGTCGTAATTGTCGCGAAAATCGACCGCATCCTCGGCCAGGCCGTCCAGCAGCGCCTCGGCAAAGGCGGTCATCCGCGCCTCGGTATAGCGGCTGGCGGCGGGATTATCGCCGTCGATATTGCCGAAATTGCCCTGCCCGTCCACCAGCGGATACCGCACCGCGAAATCCTGCGCCAGACGCGCCATCGCGTCATAGATCGCGGCATCGCCATGCGGGTGATAGTTGCCCATCACATCACCGGAAATCTTTGCCGACTTGCGAAAGCCCCCGGTGCTGGAAAGCCGGAGTTCGCGCATCGCATAGAGGATGCGCCGATGCACCGGCTTCAAACCGTCGCGCGCATCCGGCAACGCCCGGTGCATGATCGTGGACAGCGCATAGGTGAGATAGCGCTCGCCGATCGCGCGGCGCAGCGGCTCTGACACAGCCTCGGGCTGCATATTGGGGTCGTCCAGCAGATCACTCATGTATGTGGTGATAGCCCTGCCATCCTGCGGCGTAAAGCATTCAGAGGCCACAGGTTTCAATCTTTTCCGATTTCCCCCTCATAGAGACGGGCGAATCGGATATACTGTATCTGCTGCCAAGCATTCAATTTATCGTGTGGTACTGGGGGGACGCGCAATGTGGCGCTTTATTCTTGTGAGTTTTGCTTTTCTGGGATGGTCTTTTTATGAGTTGAGCGGCGGGTCTGACTATCGACCTTCCGCCAATTCCATTCAGGCGCGCGCCCTACTCGACAATCAGCGGCCTGTGGCGCGGCCCTTGCGCGTCAATGTGATCGAATTGGCGCAGGATGGTACCCCGCGGCACGACGCGGAGGTAACGCGCACCATTACATCACTGCATGATCTGGGTCTCAATATGGGAGAGAAGGTGGTGTTGACGCTGGCCTCTGCGGAGGGAGATGTCGAACCGGCCCCCATTGCGGTAAGCCTACCCACCGCACGGGTCACCACGCCCGCCGCAATTCCCGACACACCCGAAGTCACGAAACCCGTTCAAGAGGCTGTGTTGGAGGTCGAAACACTGGCCCCTGCCCTGGACATGCGCCAGGTATCCGGCAATTCGGTCAATCTGCGCACTGGTCCCGGAACAGGCTTTGGCCGCATAGCCAGCCTCAAGCGCGGTACCGACGTGATCGTGCTCAACGACCCCGGCGAAGGCTGGATCAAGCTGCGGGTGGTCGAAACGGGGCGCATAGGCTGGATGGCGGAAACCCTGCTGACGCTGGCCGCTGACTAAGGCTTGCATCGCGCCGTTCCACGCGCCACAAGGTCGGGCATGACAGAGCGCTCTATCCTGATCACTGGCTGTTCCTCGGGCATCGGCTATGACGCCGCGCAGGGCATGCGCGCGCGCGGCTGGCGGGTCTTTGCCGCCTGTCGCAAAGAGGCGGATTGCGAGCGCCTGCGCGCCGAAGGGTTCGAAAGTCCGCGCATTGATTACAACGATGAGACCAGCATCCAGCAGGCCGTGGCCGAGGTTCTGGCCGCCACAGGCGGACGGCTTGATGCGCTTTTCAACAACGGGGCCTATGCCTGTCCGGGGCTGGTCGAGGATCTGCCGCGCGGGGCACTGCGTGAGATTTTCGAGAGCAATGTCTTTGGCTGGCATGATCTGACGCGACAGGTGATTCCAGCCATGCGCGCGCAGGGTCACGGACGCATCGTGCAATGCTCGTCGGTACTGGGCCTTGTGACTCTCGGCTGGCGCGGTGCGTATGTGAGCACGAAATTCGCCCTTGAGGGGCTAACCGATACGCTGCGGATCGAAATGCGCGGCAGTGGCATCCATGTCAGCCTGATCGAACCCGGTCCGGTGACAACCAAAATCCGCGAGAATGCCCGCGAACCATTTGAGCGCTGGATCGACTGGGAAAACGCGCATCGCGCAGACGAATACCGAGACAAACTGCGTCCGCGCCTCTATGGTCCCTATTCCAAGGACAATTTCGAACTGCCCCCCGAGGCGGTCACGAAAAAGCTGATCCACGCCATCGAATCGCCCCGGCCGCAAGCGCGCTATTACGTGACCACGCCCACCTATCTCATGGGCACGCTGCGCCGCCTGCTGCCAACGCGCCTGCTGGACTGGGTGATCTCGAAAGCGTGACGGGCACACACCCGCGTCATATTTTCCCTTTCGCTTTTCCCGCCGTGCCGCCTAGATGTGCCCCAGAACAAACTCCGAAAGGACGCCGCATGTTGCAAGATCCGCTTTTCATCCTCGTCGCTGTGGGCTGTATCACGGTTGCGGTGATCCTCATCCGGGGCATTTCCACCTTTGGCAAAGAAGGGGTGGAGAATGCAAAACGCTCGAACAAATACATGCAATGGCGGTTGATCGCGCAGTTCGTGGCGATCATTCTCATTCTGGTTTTCGTCTATTTCCGCAGGCAGGGAGGATAATCCATGGTCGTTCTCAACAGAATTTACACGCGCACTGGCGATGCAGGGGAAACCGCGCTCGGCAACGGCACGCGCGTGGCAAAACATTCGGCCCGCGTCACCGCCTACGGCACGGTGGATGAGGTCAACGCGACCGTGGGTCTCGCGCGCCTTTATGCCAAGGATGAGACGGACGATGCGCTGGCACGCATCCAGAATGACCTCTTCGACCTTGGGGCCGACCTCTGCCGCCCGGATATGGAGCGGGACGCCGATGCCGAATACCCGCCGCTGCGCATGTCCTCCAGCCAGGTAGACCGGCTGGAAGCAGAAATTGACGCGATGAACAAGCATCTGGAACCCTTGCGCAGTTTCATCCTGCCCGGCGGATCGCCCCTGGCCGCCCATCTTCATCTTTGCCGCACCGTATCGCGACGGGCCGAGCGGCTGACGGTGGAATTGTCAGCGCTGGAGAATGTCAACGAAGCGGCGCTCAAGTATCTGAACCGCCTGAGCGATTGGTTTTTCGTGGCATCCCGCATGGCCAATGACAGTGGCAAAGCGGATGTTTTGTGGGTTCCCGGCGCGAACCGCTGAAATACTCTGGCAACATTCTTGCGCTGAAAACCTGAAACGCGACGTCGCCAGACGCTAACGTGACGATTTTGCCCTGTTTCCCGCGCGGCAGAGCCGGTATCAACGCGCTGGAGAGCTTATCCGGGGGGCGCTACGCCCCCCACCACCATTAAGGGAGACCATGCCAATGAAGGTGCTCGTACCTGTCAAACGTGTGATCGACTATAACGTGAAGGTTCGTGTCAAGGCGGACGGGAGCGGTGTCGATCTTGCGAATGTGAAGATGTCGATGAACCCGTTTGACGAGATTGCCGTCGAAGAGGCGATTCGCCTCAAGGAGGCGGGCAAGGCGAGTGAAGTGATCGCGGTGTCCATTGGCGTGAAACAGGCGCAGGAGACCTTGCGCACGGCGTTGGCGATGGGCGCGGACCGCGCCATCCTCGTCGTGGCCGCGGATGACGTGCATCAGGACGTCGAGCCGCTGAGCGTGGCAAAGATCCTCGCCAAGATCGTCGAGGAAGAGCAGCCCGGCCTCGTGCTCTGCGGCAAGCAGGCGATCGACAACGACATGAATGCGACGGGCCAGATGCTCTCGGCACTTCTGGGCTGGTCGCAGGCAACCTTTGCCTCCAAGCTCGACGTCGAGGGCGACCACGCGCTCGTCACCCGCGAGGTGGATGGCGGCTTGCAGACCATCAAGGTCAAGACGCCCACCATCGTCACGGTGGACCTGCGCCTCAACGAGCCGCGCTATGCGTCGCTGCCCAATATCATGAAGGCCAAGAAAAAGCCGCTGGATGAGAAGACCGCCGCCGATTACGGCGTCGATGTCACGCCCCGGCTGGAAATCACAGGCACATCCGAGCCCGCAAGCCGCGCGGCCGGTGTGATCCTCGGCTCGGTGGACGAGCTGGTTGCGAAACTCAAGGAAGTTGGAGCCGTATGATGTCTGTTCTTCTTCTCGCCGAAGTCACCGATGGGGAACTCGCGCTGGACGCCACCGCCAAGGCGGTGACGGCAGCCGCCAAACTGGGCGATGTGACCGTTCTTTGCTGCGGTGCCTCTGCGGCGGCAGCGGGTGCCGATGCGGCGAAAATCGCCGGGGTGAAAAAGGTGCTGGTCGCCGAGGATGCCTCGCTTGGGCACCGCTTGGCCGAACCCACCGCTGCGCTGATCGTCAGCCTCGCGGGCGACTATAGCCATATCGTGGCCCCCGCCACCACGGATGCCAAGAACGTGCTGCCGCGCGTCGCGGCGCTGTTGGATGTGATGGTGATCTCCGACGCCTCGGGCGTCGTGGACGCCGATACGTTCGAGCGCCCGATCTATGCCGGCAACGCGATCCAGACCGTAAAATCGCGCGATGCGAAAAAGGTTATCTCGTTCCGCACCTCGACCTTTGACGCGGCAGGCGAACAGGCGGCAGCGCCGGTCGAAACTATTTCGGCTGTGGCCAATCCTGGCCTGTCGGAATGGATCGAGGATAAGGTTGCGGCTAGCGATCGTCCCGAACTGACCTCGGCCGGTGTTGTGGTCTCGGGTGGCCGCGGTGTCGGCTCCAAGGACGATTTCGCGCTGATCGAAGGGCTGGCGGACAAGCTGGGGGCTGCTGTGGGTGCAAGCCGCGCTGCGGTCGACTCGGGCTATGCGCCGAACGACTGGCAGGTCGGCCAGACCGGCAAGGTGGTCGCCCCCAACCTTTATGTCGCCGTGGGCATTTCGGGCGCGATCCAGCATCTTGCGGGCATGAAAGACAGCAAGATCATCGTCGCCATCAACAAGGACGAAGAAGCGCCGATCTTCCAGGTGGCCGATTATGGCCTCGTGGCGGACCTTTTCACCGCCCTGCCTGAGCTGACCGAAAAGCTCTGAGCCACGGCAAAGCAATCCCAAGCCCGCGCCAGTAAAGGCGCGGGTTTTTTATTCGGCATTCAACGCTTCCAACACCGGCGACAACGCCCTCGCCGCCTCGGAATGGGCCAGCAGACCGGGCAAGTCGGCGGCGACCGCCTCTTGCATCGGGTCAAAGCGCATGCCGCGCGTGCCCTGTGCGCAAGCCTCGGGGCTGATCACCACCTCGACCACCTGCGCGGCACGTGCCCCCACGGCGCGCAGCATGGCACGGCTGACAAAAGCCGGGTCATCCGCAACTCCCGCCGCCTCATGCCCAAGACCCGGCAGATGCCGCGAGAACCACATCAGCACGACCGGCGCGGCAATGCGCTCGAGCAGCGTCTGCATGGCCGTTACCCAGGCCTCTTGCAGACCCTCACGCAGCACGGCAAATCGGTCTGGCGAAACATCCTCCAAGCGCCGCATCATATGGCGCGTGAAGTGGAATTCCGTAAAATCAACCTCGGGATAAAGACGCCGCAAGCGCTGTGTCGCCTCAAGAAAGCGGTCATTGCGGCGCGGATGCACGCGGTAGTACGGATTGCTGAGGTTCATCGCCCCGGGCACCTGCAACACGACCGCACGTGCGCGCGACACGATGTCCAGCAGCCCCTCATCCTTGAGAAAGGCATCGACACCGGCATTGGGCCAGCCGAAATTAACACAAGGAAGCGCCAAAGACCGCTCCATCAGATCGGGATAGGGCCGGTCGATGAAGGTGCCATAGGTTTCCGTGCCGCCAAGACAGGCCACGAAATCGCCCGTCAACCGACGCTGCGGCCCGCGAAACACCAGTTTTGACCCGTCATAAGTTACAGGCCGATAATCGAGGGGCCTGTGCCCCACGCGTTCAAATCCCATGTCACCCACCTTGATCTACTCACCCATTGAAAGGGTGGACGATTCCTCTTGCTAAATCGCTAAACGACCAATTCTCAGATTATTTTACCTGTCTCATGCCCTTGCGGCTTGGGCCCGCCGCGGCCTATGCTGCTGCAGCAATCGGACAGGGATCGGGCGGATGGAGATCACGAGAATCGGTGTGGTTGGCGCGGGCCAGATGGGCAATGGGATCGCCCATGTCATGGCCATCGCGGGCTATGACGTGCTGCTGAACGACATCAGCGCCGAAGCGCTAGAACGTGCCATGGCGGCGATTCGCAAGAACATGGAACGTCAGGTCAGCCGAGGGAAAATCGCGCAAGACGAGATGGAGGCCGCACTTGCCCGGATTGTCACCACGCAGACCCTCACCGAACTGGGCAAGACCGACCTGGTGATCGAGGCCGCGACCGAGCGCGAGGCGGTGAAGCAGGCAATCTTTGACGAGCTCTTGCCGCATCTGGAGCCGCATACGATCCTGACCTCGAACACCTCGTCGATCTCGATCACGCGACTGGCCAGCCGCACCGACCGGCCCGAGAAGTTCATGGGGTTTCATTTCATGAACCCCGTGCCTGTGATGCAACTGGTCGAATTGATCCGAGGCATCGCCACCGACAAGGACACCTATAACGCCTGTCTCGCCGTGGTCGAAAAGCTGGGTAAGACCGCCGCCTCAGCCGAGGACTTCCCGGCCTTCATCGTCAACCGCATCCTTATGCCGATGATCAACGAGGCGGTCTATACGCTCTATGAGGGGGTCGGAAACGTCAAATCCATCGACGAATCCCTGAAGCTGGGGGCAAATCATCCGATGGGACCGCTGGAACTGGCGGATTTCATCGGACTGGATACCTGTCTGGCGATCATGAACGTGCTGCACGATGGGCTGGCAGATACCAAATATCGCCCCTGCCCGCTCTTGACGAAATATGTCGAAGCGGGTTGGCTTGGCCGCAAGACCGGGCGCGGGTTCTATGACTATCGCGGTGAAGTGGCTGTGCCGACGCGCTGAGCGTTATTTGCTGGTCTCGCCCAACGAGAGCGTATGCGCGCGCAGCCATTCCATGAAACCGCGCGGATCGCTTTCGAGCATCGCCATACGTTCGTCGCTGATCGGCGCGCCCACCACCGGCTTTTGCGGGTGGTTGCAACTGTTGACCACCTCATGCAGCAAAAGCCCCTGCCGCAGCGTGGCCGAAATCCGGTTGGCCATCTGATACCAGCGTGAATTGGCGCCGGGGAAATAGATTGGCACCACGCGCGCGCCTGACCGCCGGATCATCTGCGCTGTAAAAACGTTCCATTCCCGCTCGATCACCGGCCCGAACATCGTATCGCTCGAGGCCACGACGCCTGAGGGGAACACGCTGATCACCCCGCCCTCTTTAAGATGCGCCATCGCCTTGGCGCGCATTTCGACCGATTTGCGCTGAGCATCGGGTTCATGTGGGAAAGGGACAGAGATCATATAAGAGGCCGCCACCTCATCAATCCCGGTCAAGAGCGCCCGTGTGAGGATCTTGTAGTCACTGCGCCGCCGCCCGATCAGATCGGCCAGGATCATCCCATCCACCAGACCATGCGGATGGTTGGCCACAACCACCACCGGCCCGTCCAACGGGATATGCGCCACCTCGTCATCCGGGGTCAGAAGCGGAATACCCATAGTATCCAAGGCCGCGCGCCAAAACGCCTGACCCGTCGGTGCGCCACGCTTCTCGAACTTGCGGATCATGCGCAGGATTGTGATCTTACCGGTCATCCACTCCATCAGGCGGATGATGAACGATGTGAGACCGTTGTCGAAACTGTTGGCATAAGTCAGGCTGCGGCGGTCGTATTTGGTGAAGAGAACCGTATCGCCCGTCTCTGTGCCGGACTCTGGCTGCGCCTTGGTGTTCACTGCTTTGTTCCTGTCCCGCTCATGTCGCGACTGCCTGATCCTGCGCGCCTACATGCTCTCGCCAAATCTGTCCGCAACCAGTGCCGCAACCGCCTCGGCCAGAGGGGTTGCGTCCGGCCCGACGATTTCGACGTCAATAGTGGTTCCTTTGGCCGCTGCCAACATCAAAAGCCCCATGATGCTGTCACCAGAGGCAGATTGCCCATTGCACGACACCTCGGCGCGGGCATCAAAACCCTCGACCACCTCAACCAATTTTGCGGCCGCCCGGGCATGCAGCCCCTTTTCGTTGACGATCTCCATGCGGCGCGTCACCTTGTCCATGCTCACCCTTGCCTCCTCACTCTTCCGATACATTGTGGCTGTCGATATATTTGCGCCCTGCCTCGAGCGCTGCGCGCACCGCGTCGGGCAGCGCCATGTGCCGGCTCTTGGCGAGCTTGATCAGCATCGGTAGGTTGGCCCCATAGAGAATACGCCGGTCATTGGGGCGGCAGGCACGTAGCGACAGGTTTGAGGGCGATCCTCCAAAGATATCGGTCACGAGCACGACCCCTCCGCCGGTATCGACCGCATCGGCGGCGACACAGATCTCGTCCTGCTTTGCGGCGCGATCATCGTCGCTCTCGATGGAAATCGCCATCACGCCGCTCTGGGCGCCTACCACATGCTCGACCGCCCTGAGATACTCATTGGCCAGCCCGCCATGCGCCACGATCACGATCCCGATCAAGACTGCGTCACTCCTAAGACGTCGTGGGTATGGCCGGGGGCCACTGCCCCACTGCGCCGCTCCAGCTCCCGATGCCTTATTGACACTTGCCAGCCGTCTTTCGCAAGGGTCGCACCTAAAGTTTCTGCCATGGTCACGCTGCGATGTTGCCCACCGGTGCAGCCAAAGCCGATCGAGAGATAAGCCTTGCCCTCGGTCTCATAGGCCGGAAGCAGGAGTTCGACCATCTCTGTCACCCGGCGGCGAAATTCCGCGAAGAGCGGATCACCCGCGATATGCGTCGCGACCTCGGGCGCACGCCCGTCCAAGCGACGCAACTCCGGCTGCCAATAGGGATTGCGCAGGAATCGACAGTCAAACACCATATCGAGGCCGCGGGGCAAGCCGCGCTTGTAGGAAAACGAATGCACCGAGACCGCAAGGCTTTCAGCCTCGCCGGGACCAAACCAGCGGCCCAGCTCGGCGCGAAGGTCATGCGGCGTCATGTCGGAGGTGTCGATCAACAGGTCAGCGCGCGCGCGCACGGCCGCGAGCAGATCGAATTCGCGCGCGATTCCGGTCTCTGCACTCTCGTCCGGAGCCAGCGGATGCCGCCTGCGGGTTTCCGAGAACCGACGTTGCAGGATTTCGGCGCGACAATCGAGATAGAGCACCTGAAGCGGCTGGCCGGGGTGCCAATCGCTTTGGTCGATCATCCCCGCAAGCGCGTTGGTCGAGAAATCCCGGTTGCGCGCGTCAATGCCAAGCGCCAGAGGCTTGTCGGATTGTGGCCCCTCCAGTAGGCGTGGCAAGAGCGAGAGAGGCATATTGTCGATCGCCTCGTAACCCATATCCTCAAGCGCGCGAATTGCGGTACTGCGCCCAGCACCCGAGGGGCCCGTCACCAGAACAAGGCGATTGCGCGCCTCCCCGGCTCTTGGGCGGGCATCAGGCTCGGGCGGCATGGCGTGACTCCTTCAGATCAGCGTCCCATGGATGAGATATAGCAGGACCGCCGCCGGAAAATGCGCATGATCCGCTTTTTTTACAAGCGGCACGCTCTGCCCCAATAGATCGGCATGGGTCAGCGACGGCATGCGCTCCGTCGTCTCGGCATCCAGATCAACGATCAGGGCAAGCGGCTGCGGCCCGGAAGAGGGTATTTTCAGGATCCCCATGCCGCGCGCCTCGATTTTTCCCCGGATGGTTTCCGGCGCATCCGCCATGATGCACCCCTCCGCAACCCATACACGGGTGCGGTCATCGGAAACCAAACCCGCGCCAAGCGCCAGAAGCTGGAGGGCAAGGCCGGACTTGCCGCGCCCCGACGCCCCGCGGATCAGCACTGCCCGCCCGGAATGGGCCACGCAGGTGGCGTGCAGGATGACGTGGCCGGAGGATTGCGTGCCTGTTGTCACCGGCTTAGACCGGCAAGCCCACGACAAAGCGCGCGCCCAGCGGATCAGAGGTGGCATCGGCATGGGTAGGGCGGATGTTCTCGGCCCAGATCACGCCATCATGCGCCTCGACGATTTGCTTGGAGATGGCAAGGCCAAGTCCGGAGTTATTGCCGAAATCCCCCTCGGGCCGCTCGGAATAAAAGCGTTGGAACACTTTTTCCAGCGCCTGTTCGGGAATGCCCGGTCCGGTATCCTCGACCACCACCAGCACGCGGTTGGCGCGGCGCCGGGCCCAGACGCGGATTGCGTCGCCCTCTTCGCAGAAACTGATCGCATTGGTGATGAGATTGACAAAGACCTGCGCCAGTCGCCCTTCCAGCCCGGTGATGACAATCGGCTGCGGCGGGAAATCCATGATGAACTCGATCCCGTTCTTCTGTGCCTCTTCGCCCAGATAAGTCCCAAGGTTCTGCAACATCTTGAGCAAATCGAACGCCTCTTGTTCTTCCTTGACCAGCTCACTGTCGAGCCGCGAAGCGTTGGAAATGTCGCTCACCAAACGGTCCAGACGGCGCACATCATGTTCGATCACCTCCAACAACCGCTCACGCTGATCCTCGCGCTTGGCGATGCGCATGGTGCCCACCGCCGAACGCAGGCTGGCCAGCGGGTTTTTGATCTCATGTGCCACATCGGCCGCGAACTGCTCGTTGCTGTCGATCCGGTGATAGAGGGCCGATACCATGCCGCGCAACGCGCCGCTCAGGCGCCCGATTTCGTCGGGGCGCGCGGTCAGGTCGGGGATGCGGATACGCCCCTTGGCCCCCTTGCCCTTGTTGCGGTCCCGCCCGATTTCCGCCGCCGCTGCAAGATCGGCCAGCGGGTTGGAAATGGTCGAGGCAAGGATAAGGCTGAGACCAACAGAGACCAGCGTGGCAATCAGGAACATCTGGAGCACGCGCTCACGCTCGACCCGGGCCAATTTATCAATCTCGCCGCTGGCATTGGCCAACGCCACCACCGCGACGGGCGTGGCACCCTGCAGCACCGGCGCAGCCACGGTCAGCACGACACCTTGCGCGGTCTCGGCAGTGCGCATTTCTACCCCCCCCCCGACCGCCAGATCGACCATGTCGCGCGCCACATCCTCGACTCCGCGACTGGCGGCGACCTGATCCACGTCGGAAAACGGGCTGGAAATCTGTTCCCACACCCGGCTGAGAAAGTCCGTCATCGGCGTTGCGGGCAAGGACGCGGTGCGGTCATGTCCAATCGAGTTGCCCTGCTTGCGCCCCACCAGCATCCCGGTGCGGTCAAACAGAAACACCTCGGCTCCGGTCTGAATATCCAGATTCTCTAGCGTACTGACCATATCCACACCGTCGCCGGTGGCAAAACTGACCGGCGCACCGATTGGTAGCCGCGCCTCAACCACATCAGCAATCAGGGCAGTTTGCACCAGCAGGCTATTGGCACGCTGCATCGCCAGATTGTCGCGCGACGAGTTGAGATAGAGAATGCCCACAACCAGCACGTTGAGGGCAATCAGGTTGAAGGTGATGATCTTGCGCGTGAGCGAGGAGTCACGAAAGCTGAACCAGCCGCGCTTGGCGCGGCGGGCATTCAGTTCTCCTTCGTCCAGACGATCCGGTGCGACAAAATCATCGCCAAGGACAAGGTCGTTATCCTTACGCGGCTGCACGCTCCGCACCCCTATCCGCTCGACCAGAGCCATTATTCTTCGTTATACCGATACCCGATACCATACAGCGTCTCAATCGCCGAAAACTCGGGATCGACCATGCGCAGCTTCTTGCGCAACCGCTTGATGTGGCTGTCGATGGTGCGGTCGTCGACATAGACCTGATCGTCATAGGCCACATCCATCAGCTGATCGCGGCTCTTGACGAAGCCGGGCCGCTTGGCCAGCGCCTGAAGCAGCAGGAATTCGGTCACGGTCAGCGACACGTCCTGCCCTTTCCAGCTGACCGAATGGCGCAACGGATCCATCAGCAGATTGCCGCGTTCGATCACCTTGGTTTCTTCGGTCTCGACCACGACATGCCCGTTGGCGGCATCCTGACGCCGGAGAAGGGCGCGGATACGTTCCACCAGCAAGCGCTGCGAAAACGGCTTTTTCACATAGTCATCGGCGCCCATGCGCAAACCCAGCACCTCGTCGATCTCATCATCCTTGGAGGTGAGGAAGATCACGGGCATCTGCGATTTCTGGCGCAGGCGTTGCAAGAGATCCATTCCATCCATGCGCGGCATCTTGATGTCGAGCACGGCCATGTCTGGCAATTTCTTGCTAAAGGCGTCAAAGGCCTGTTGGCCATCATTATAGGTTTCAACCTCAAAGCCTTCGGCTTCGAGTGTCATGGATACGGATGTCAGAATATTCCTGTCATCGTCCACGAGGGCGATTTTGGACATAGTTCTATTCCTTTTACTGCTCGGTCTGCCTGCATTTTTTGTGCCACTATGCTCTGTTTCCGGCCATCTTATCAATTCAAATCTGCGAATCAGCCGGGTCGCCATGGTCGATTGACGCAGAAATTTCTTGAGAATGGCTAAATTGACTCACTTTACACGCTCAGAGGGTGCAATGTTTGCGCCAACATACACGTGGTTGCGCTAACCTGCGGCTGGTTGCGCTAACCATATGAATCTGCCCTGTTATTTTTCAAAGGCTGCGTGCTAAGAGCGGCCCAGCCGGGCATGTTGCC
Source organism: Roseovarius mucosus DSM 17069 (assembly GCF_000768555.3). Taxonomy (GTDB): domain Bacteria; phylum Pseudomonadota; class Alphaproteobacteria; order Rhodobacterales; family Rhodobacteraceae; genus Roseovarius; species Roseovarius mucosus. The sequence continues at coordinate 449,617 of NZ_KN293980.1, read as the reverse complement.
CGACCGACGCCGCTGCGGCGGCGCCCTGAACGATCCGACGACACCGGCGCGGATCTGGCGAACAGGAGCTTGACAATATGACAATCGGACGGGTGAACCCGCATTTCCAGCTTGAGGATCAAGGCATCACGGGGCTGGGGAATGTCCATTACAACCTCATCGAACCGGCGCTGATCGAAGCGGCACTCAAAAATGGCGAGGGCACGCTTGGCCAGGGTGGCACGCTGCTCGTGACAACGGGCAAATTCACCGGCCGATCGCCCAAGGACAAACATATCGTCAAGACCGACAGCGTCGCTGATACGATCTGGTGGGAAAACAACACCGCAATGTCGCCAGAAGGGTTCGAGGCGCTCTATGCCGACATGCTGACCTACCTCAAGGGACGCGATGTTTTCGTTCAGGATTTGATTGGTGGTGCTGACCCCGCACATTCCATCAACATGCGGATGATTTCGGAACTGGCGTGGCACAGCCTCTTCAACCGCACCATGCTCCGCCGTCCCGAGCGCGCGGCGCTCGACAGTTTCACCGCCGATTTCACCGTCATCAACTGCCCCGGCTTCAAGGCGGACCCTGTGCGTCACGGCTGCCGCTCAGAGACGGTGATCGCAATGAATTTCGACCGCAAGCTGATCCTCGTGGGCAATACCGAATACGCAGGCGAAAACAAGAAATCGGTTTTCTCGCTTCTGAACTACCTCTTGCCGGAAAAAGGCATCATGCCGATGCACTGCTCGGCCAACCACGCGCAGGGCAATCCGGTCGATACCGCCATCTTCTTTGGCCTGTCGGGCACTGGCAAGACCACGCTTTCGGCGGATCCCGACCGCACGCTCTTGGGAGATGACGAACATGGCTGGTCGGATCGCGGCACCTTCAACTTCGAAGGGGGCTGTTATGCCAAGACCGTAAATCTGAGCGCCGAGGCAGAGCCGGAAATCTACGCCACCTGCTCGATGTTCGGCACGATCATCGAAAACATGGTCTTCGACCCCGAAACGCTGGATCTGGATTTCGAGGACGACAGCCTGACGCCCAACATGCGCTGCGCCTACCCGCTGCACTACATCTCGAACGCCTCCGAGACCGCCCTTGGCGGGCATCCCAAGAACGTCATCATGCTGACCTGCGATGCCTTTGGCGTGTTGCCGCCGATCTCACGGCTGACCCCGGCGCAGGCGATGTATCATTTCCTCTCGGGCTTCACCTCCAAGATGGCAGGGACGGAACGTGGCGTGACAGAACCGCAGCCAGTGTTTTCTACCTGTTTCGGTGCCCCCTTCATGCCGCGCCGCCCGGAGGTTTACGGCAACCTGCTGCGCGAAAAAATCGCCAAGCACGGCGCAACCTGCTGGCTGGTCAACACCGGCTGGACCGGCGGCGCCTTTGGGACCGGATCGCGGATGCCGATCAAGGCGACGCGCGCGCTGCTTGACCGCGGCGCTTGACGGCTCGCTCAACGGGGTCGAGTTCCGCAAGGACCCGAATTTCGGCTTTGAGGTGCCTGTGGCGGTGCCCGGTGTCGCCGAGGTTCTGCTGGACCCGCGCCGCACTTGGGCCGATGCTGCAGCCTATGATGCACAAGCGGCCAAGCTGGTGCAGATGTTCGCCGACAACTTCGCGCAATATGTCCCCTTCATCGACGAGGATGTGCGCGCGGCCTCGCTGGGCTAAGACGCAGATCCAACTACAGCAAACCCTCGCCTTGACCGGCGGGGGTTTTCTTTGGGCGCAATTCGCGCACGTCCTGACGAATTTCCGATTTCCTTCCCCTTGCTCTGCGGTTAGCGTCCCGCCAAAGCATCCAGACAGGAGACCGAGACATGAGCCAGTTCGAGAAAAAGCTTGCCGAAATGGGCGTCACCCTACCCGAGGCTCCGGCCCCTGCGGCCAATTACGTGCCCTATGTGCAGGCCGGTGACATGCTCTTTGTCTCGGGCCAGATCGCCAAGGAGGGCGACACGCTCTTGACCGGCAAACTGGGCGCTGATCTGGATGTGGCCGATGGGGCCAAGGCCGCCCGCGCCTGTGCGATTGCCCTTTTGGCGCAGGTGAAGGCCGCTTGTGGTGGTGATCTTGACCGGCTGGTTCGGGTGGTGAAACTGACCGGGTTCGTCAACTCCACCGCAGATTTCACTCAGCAACCCGCCGTGATCAATGGCGCGTCGGATTTTATCGGCGAGGCCTTGGGCGACGCCGGCAAACACGCCCGCGCCGCGGTATCCGCCCCCTCTCTGCCCTTTGGCGTTGCAGTGGAGATCGACGGGGTATTTCAGATCAAATGAGCGCCCTGCCCGACGGTTTCCGCCGTATCCCGCTGGCCCATCGTGGCCTGCATGACAAGGCGCAGGGTCGCCCCGAGAATTCGCGCGCGGGCATCGCGGCGGCCATCGCGGCAGGCTACGGGATCGAGATTGACCTGCAACTGAGCCGTGACAATCAGGCGATGGTGTTTCACGACTACGATCTTGGTCGTCTCACGGCGGAAAAAGGCCCCGTGCGACAACGCGATGCGGCGCACCTCGCGCAAATCCCGCTCTTGGGCGGGGATGAGGGGATACCCGACCTACCACAGATCCTCAGCCTTGTGGCGGGCCGCGTCCCGCTCCTGATCGAATTGAAGGATCAGCAAGGGCAAATGGGCGCAAGCTGTGGCACGCTCGAGGCCGCCACCGCCGCAGCCCTTGCAGGATATGCAGGCCCCGTGGCGGTCATGTCCTTCAACCCGGACATGGTGGCGCAGATGGCCAAACTCGCCCCCGATACGCCACGCGGCATCGTCACCTGCGCCTACACGGCCGAGGATTGGCCGCTCTTGCGCGCTGAAACCCGCGCGCGCCTGCGCGACATTCCCGATTATGACGCGACAAGGGCGAGCTTTGTCAGCCATGACATCGACGATCTGAACGCCCCGCGCGTTGATGCCCTGCGCGCCCAGGGGGCCGCGATCCTCTGCTGGACCGTGCGCAGCCCAGAGGCCGAGGCCGAGGCCCGCAAACGCGCCGACAATATCACCTTCGAGGGCTATTTACCCGATCACCCGGCTTGATCCGCGCGCCGCGTGACCCAAGTAAACCGCCGGGGCAAAAGGGGGCCGTCAGCGCCAATGACGCAAGGTCAAATCACGATCACCCTGCATGAGCGCCTGTCCGACATCGGGCAGGCCGATTGGGATGCCTGCGCCTGCCCCGAGGCCGCCACGGGCCGCCCCGAAGATCCCTTCACCACCTACCGTTTTCTCAAGGCGCTCGAGGACAGCCGCTCGGTCGGCGCGGGCAGCGGCTGGCAAGCCCATTACCTGAGCGCCGATCAGGAGGGCCAGATCATCGCCGTGGCCCCGCTCTACCTCAAATCCCATTCTCAGGGCGAATACATCTTTGATCACAACTGGGCACATGCCTATGAGCGCGCGGGCGGGCGGTATTATCCGAAATTCCAGATCGCCGTGCCCTTTACCCCGGCCACCGGCCGCCGCCTGCTGACCCGTCCGGGGTTCGAGGCGGTGGGCCGGGCGGCGCTGGTCGAGGGCGCGCGCGATGTCGCGCAGCGCAATGACCTCTCGTCGCTGCATATCACCTTTTGCACCGGGAAAGAGGCAGAGGCGGGGGCCGCCCTTGGCCTCATGCCCCGGCGCACGCAGCAATATCACTGGATCAATCGCGGCTATGCCGATTTTGATGGCTTTTTGGCTGATCTGTCGTCACGCAAGCGCAAGGCGATCCGCAAGGAACGCGCCCGCGCAGCGGATTTCGGCGGCGAGATCGTCACCCTCACCGGGGATCAGATACAGCCTGAACACTGGGATGCGGTCTGGGCCTTTTATCAGGATACCGGCGCGCGCAAATGGGGCACGCCTTATCTCACCCGCGCGTTTTTCAACCGCGCGCATGACACCCTGCGCGATGACATCCTGCTCATCCTCGCGCTGCGGGGGGGGCGGCCCGTGGCGGGGGCCATGAACCTGATCGGCGCATCGGCGCTTTATGGCCGGTATTGGGGCTGTATCGAGGATCACCCCTGCCTCCATTTCGAACTCTGCTATTACCGGGCGATCGAGTTTGCGATTGAAGCGGGGCTGCAAAGGGTAGAGGCTGGCGCGCAGGGCGAACACAAGCTGGCGCGTGGCTATCTGCCGGTGCCGACCCATTCGCTACATTGGCTGCGCGATCCAGGCTTTGCCGAGGCGGTAGCGCAGTATCTCAAGGCCGAACGCGCCGCCGTTGACGAGGATATCGAAATTCTCACCAGCTATGGGCCGTTTCGCAAGACATCAGAAGAGGAACACGAATGAGCGAGAAACTCAGCGACACCGCCCGCAAAACCACACTGGCCCCGCTGCTGGAGAACGGCTGGGTCATGGTCGAGGGGCGCGACGCCATCACCAAGACCTATAAATTCGCCGATTTTCCCGAGGCCATGGGGTTCATGACCCGCGCCGCAATCTGGGCAGAAAAATGGAACCATCACCCGGAATGGTTCAACGTCTACTCCAAGGTCGAAGTCACGCTGACCACGCATGACGTCGACGGCCTGAGCAGTCTTGACGTGAAACTCGCGCGCAAGTTCGACGGGTTGGCGGGCTGATCGCGGATACGAAAACGCCCCGGCGATTGGGCCGGGGCGTTTCATCTTGAGTATATGCACCGCGTCAGTGCTTGCGCAGCTTGCGGATCGCCTCCAGTTCCGACGCGCTGATGCCGGTGTTGCGGGCGATACTGTCGGGCTTTTGTCCAAAGCGGGCCATGTCGATCGCCTGTTCGATCATCCGATCACTGACCAGCCAATCGAAGTCGCGGCGCATTTCATCCATGCGGTCAGCGATGCTCATCAGCGAGGCCTCGTCGCTCAGGCCCAGCTTGTGCCCCAGACGGCGCGCGATCTGATCAATCTCCGCATCACTCAGCCGCAACATCTGACCGCTCAGATGCGCCAAGGTCTTTGCAATACGAACAGAGACTGCCACCAGCAGCGGCAGCGTGATCATGCAAAGCACCGCAAGCGCGTAGAGGGTAATTTCAAAGTAGGTCATGCTCTGCCTCGTCTCAGCGCGTCATCGCGCTGTAGTCTTGAAAAATGCTATCTGCGATGCGCTTGGCATCCACAGGATAGTTGCCGTTCGCGACAGCCTCCTTGATCCGCGAGACGCGCTCTGCGTCAAAGGGCGGACCTTGTTCGACCATCTTGTCGATCACCCCGACCGAAGCCGAGGAACTGAGTTTCACGGAATCCACCGCGCTGACCGGCTTGTGAGCCTTGGCACCGGCGGCACCGCCCGGCGCGCCTTCGGTCGACACCGGCATGAGTCGCGGTCGCGCGGCGTGGGAAGAATTGACTGAATCGACCATCTGATCTCTCCGGTGAGGCGTCATTGGGACGCTGTTCTTGGAGTGAAAAACGGCAGGTGTTCACCGAATGTTAGGACGCACCATCACTTTGTTGCGGCCCGTCACCGTGACGTGCACCACTTCGCCGCTTCCCGCGTTGGTTACGCGGATATCCTGCCCCAATTGACCGGGTTCAAGCGCGACGCCCGCCGCCTCGATCCGGATTCCGCCCAAAATAGTAACAATCGTTACCGGCCCGCCGTCCGTGACTTGCCAGTCATGGTCGAGGTGCCGCGCCAAGAGCGGCTGACCGGCCCCAAGGTTGCTCTTGAGACGGCGACCGATGGCGGTTTCCAGGGAAACGATCAGATCGCCACTTGTCCGCGTGCCAATCGGTGCTTCGCGCAGATGTGCGGCCTCAAGAATGGTGCCACGCGGCAGGCTCTCGGCCAGCACCAGCGCCGGGCGTTGCGGCTGATCCCCGGGCGCGCCCGGCACGCGCGGCGCGGCGGCACCACCCTCGATGCGGATCACCCGACTCCAGCCGCCCGTCCCGGCGCAGCTCACTTGCACCGCCTGCCAGCCGCCCTGATGCGGGGCGACGTCGAGAGGGTCGGCACAGGGAGGATAGGGGCGACTGGCCGAAACCACAGGTGCGCCGCCCTGCCCGGCGTCGGCCAGCGCCTGCACGATCCGCGCCTGTACCGCGTGTCCATCGAGCGCCGCCGCGTGATGCGGCACGAGGCAAGCCAAAAGCACGGTAATACCGCCCCGGATCACAGCCCTGCCTCGACGAAATAGACACGCAACCCATCGAAACTGGCCGGGGTGCGCGTGGGATCAAGCGGGCGGAGCGTGGTATGGCGATTGTCGAGCGTGATCACTTCCAAAAGGCCAAAGCCGTCATTGGGATCATCGACAAAGGCAAGGCTTGCCCGTGTCAACCCATGCCGCCGCCCCAAGGGTACGCTCAGCCCGTCGGTAGCGAGGGCCAGACGCGCCTCGGCAGGCTGACAGGCCAGCCCATCCAGCATGGCGCGTACCTCCTGCAAAAGGCCCGCAGTCAAGTCGGCCTCGGCGCGGCTGCGGCTCTGGCCTGCGACGTATCCGACAACCCCTCCACGCGGCACCACGGCCTCGCGCTGAAAGCGACGTGAAAGGGTACTGCCATCCTGACCAGTCAAGGACAGGTCGAGCGCCAGACGCAGCACCTTGCCTTGCCGGTCCACAGTGATGCGCTGGCTCATGCGGTGATCGCCCGGCGCGGGCAGCGACTGCCCGCGGGTCAGCGCGGTGTAATCCAGCGCTGCCGCAACAGGCGCGTTGGCCACCGGCGCAATGCGTTCAAGATCGGTGTCGGGATGGGTGCGCAGCACCTCCATCAAGTCACGCGCCAACCCCTGTGCCAAGGGTTCGGCCCAAGCCGAGGCCTCGGGTGCCACGCGGATTTGCGGCGGCGTGGCGCTGACCGTCATGCGCCGGCGCGACGCACAGGCCCCCACCGGCATCGGGCCAACTTCGGCAGCCACCCGCACCAGCCATTGCCCGTCCTGCAACTGGGCGGACAGGATACGGTGGGTCAGAATACGCCCCGTGGGACGCAGGATGGTCAGATCGGCGGTGATACGCCCCTTGTCCATCACGGTATGCCCACGCAGGGTCGCTCCACCCGACAATGCCGCAGATACCAGCGCCTCGCCAATCGCGCGGCGACGTGCGGCGTCCTGATCGGCCGGAGAGGCGACATAGGCCCGCCCCTCGGCCTCAACCCAGAGCGTTGCCTCCTTGGCCCCGGCCGCGGCACAAATAAGGCCGCTCAAGAGGACCATGAACCAGAATTGCGGTCTGAACACATGCCCCCACATGGCCTAGCCCCGCTGACGCACGGCGCGCAGGATGTAGCGGACCGTATCGGGATCGAGCGCCAACACGACCTCAAAGGAATCGTTGCCCTTGGGCGTGATCCGCAGTGTGCGCGCGCCCCGGATTTCACCCGCCACGACCGCGCGCACCGCGTCACTGCGCAGCACCTGATCGTGCAGCGTGCTTTCGGAATTGATGCGTATGCCGTGGATTTGCTCGGTCAGATCACGAATCGCCTCGAGCCGCGCGGCACGGATCGCCATCAGGCGACGCTCATTCAGCGAACTCCCCGGCTGGGTCGAGACCTGCGACAGGCCAAGCCCCGTGAACTGTACGATCTCGGGGGCACTTGCTGCTGCGGGCACCGGAAGACCCGACAGATCATCCCGGAGCTGGGCCACGGCCTCGGTTCGGGGGCTGGCGTCAGGCGGCAGGGCATCCACCGCCCGACCGGACGACATGCACGCGCCCAGCGGCATCAATGCCAAGGGCAGAAGCAGGGGACGAAGTAATCTGGATAACATGGGAACCTCTTTTGACGGGGCCGGACAGGCGCGGTTTTCAGCGCCAGACCTGCAAGGCGCGTGCCAGCCCCGACCCAGTTCAGGCCCTCCCCCTTCCTCCGTGCCAAGCCCGCAAAATTGGCACGCGACTTGCACCCATTCCCCCGATGCGACGCAACACAAGGGATACCCGATGGCCGCGCTGAGCCGTGCCTCTTACCGCCCACAACTCGGGGCTGGCCTGCTGCCTGTGGGCATCCTCGCCGTTGTGGCGATGATGGTGCTGCCGCTGCCATTGGCGCTGCTCGACATTTTCTTTGTGTTCAACATCCTCTTGTCGCTTCTGGTGCTGATGGTCGCGCTCTACAGCTATAGGCCGCTTGATTTCTCGTCCTTTCCGTCGGTCCTGCTGATTGCCACCGTGTTCCGCCTCGCGCTCAACGTGGCCTCGACGCGGATCGTTCTGACCTCGGGGCACGAGGGCACCGGCGCTGCGGGCAAGGTGATCGAAGCCTTTGGTAATTTCGTGATCGCGGGCAATTTCGCTGTGGGTCTGGTGGTCTTTGTCATCCTCGTGATCATCAACCTCATGGTCATCACCAAGGGTGCCGGTCGCGTGTCCGAGGTCTCCGCCCGCTTTACGCTAGATGCCATGCCGGGCAAGCAGATGGCGATTGACGCCGATCTCAACGCAGGGATCCTCACCCCCGAACAGGCCCGTGCCCGCCGCGCCGAAGTGGGCGAAGAGGCGGATTTCTACGGTGCCATGGATGGTGCGTCGAAATTCGTCAAGGGCGACGCCATAGCCGGCATCCTGATTTTGGCCGCCAATATTCTGGGCGGCATCGTCATTGGCACCTCGCAACATGCGCTCTCTCTGGGACAGGCGGCGGAAACCTATGTGCTACTGTCCATCGGCGATGGCCTTGTGGCGCAGATCCCCTCGCTCCTGCTCTCGATCGCCACGGCGGTGATCGTGACGCGCGTGGCCTCGACCAAGGACATGACAGGCCATATCGGAAGCCAGATCGGCATGCACCGGGCATGGCTGCCGGTGGCGGCGGTCATGGCCATCATGGGCCTCATTCCAGGCATGCCCAACCTGCTCTTTATCGTGGCGGCACTGGCTGCAGGCGGTGTGGCATGGGCCACCCGCAAACAACTTGCCCCCGGCGAAACCGCCGACGCCCCGGCCCCCGGTCAAGCGCCGCGTCGGGCCGCCCTGCCCGCCCCCACCGGCGCAGGTACCAGCCAGCCGGGCGCACGCCCCGACTCCAGCGGTGCCATCACCGCCGAGGACGTCACGGATTATGCACCTATCACCATCCAGATCGGCTTTGGCCTCATTCCTCTGATCGAAGAGGGCGCGGGCGGCGCGCTTGTCTCGCGTATCACCGGCATCCGGCGCGAGGTTTCGACCGCGATGGGCTTTGTCATTCCGGGCGTGCGCATCCGCGACGATATGGGCCTCCCCGCCAACAGCTACCGCATCCGCATCCGTCAGGCCATCGTGGCCGAGGACGCGGCCTATCCTGACCGCAAACTGGCGTTGCCAGGCGGCGGCACCACCCGCAAACTGCGCGGCATCGAGGTCAAGGACCCGTCCTTTGGCATGGATGCCGTGTGGATTCAGCCACATCAACAGACCGAGGCCGAAGCCGATGACTACGTCGTGGTCGAACCCGCCTCTGTGGTCGCCACCCATCTCAGTCAGATGCTCTATGCCCATGCCGCCGACCTCTTGGGCGCGGATGACGTGCAGGGGCTCTTGGACAATCTGGAGCGCTCTGCCCCGACGCTGGTGGAATCCGTGGTGCCGAAACTGGTGCCGCTGCATGTGCTGACCGCCGTTTTGCGCGCGCTCTTGCGTGAACGCATGCCAATTGCCGACCTGCCGCGCATTCTAGAGGATCTCGCCGGGATGTCCGCCCGCCTCAGTGAACCGCAAGACATGGCCGAGGCGCTGCGCCCCGCACTCGCCCCGCAACTGCTGCAACAGATTGCACCGCTCAAGGAAAGCCTGCATCTGATCACGCTCGCCCCCGATCTCGAAGACCTGCTGACCCGCTCGCAACACGACACCGCTGGACTGATCGTCGAGCAGGGGCTGACGCGCCAGATTCTTGGCCAATTGAACGAGGCACAGGAATCACTGGCCGGTCAGGGCCGTCAGGCGGTTGTCGTGGTTTCCGCCGCGCTACGGCGTGCCTTTGCTGCCTTCCTGCGCACGCATGGCGTCGATGCCATCGTGATGGCGGTCTCCGAACTGCCCGACAACCGCCGCGTCGAAATTGCGGCCTCTATCGGCGGTGCCAGATCCACCCCGCCCAAACCGTCCAACTGAGGATGTGACCGATGAGCACGATGACCTTTCGCGCCCTCGACAGCGTAACCGCGCTGGAACAGGTGCAACGCCGCCTCGGGCCGGACGCCCTGATCTTGTCCAATGATCTGATCGACGGGCAGGTGGTGATCGTCGCCAGCGATGATGCCCCAGAAAGCATCGCGCATCCCGCGCCGCGTCTGCGGGCGGTGCCCTCGTCTCAGCGCGTTGACGTGGTGGTTAATGATCCGATTGACCCGATCATGCCGCCTGCCCCCGTGTTGACGGCGTCTGCGTCGCGCTTGCCCAGCTTTCTGAATGCCCAGGCCCCGAAACCCTTTGATCGAATTCTTGGCGAGGCCAAGGCAACCGCCCCGACCACAGCCCCTGTCCCCGAGACGACCGAAGGCCAAGCTCCGGACATCCAGACGCCCCAGCCAGAGCCTGAAACACCGGCACCGAGCCTGCCTGATCCTGTCATCCTGCGCGACCGTCTCCTCTCAACCTCACGGATTGTCCTTGTCGGGCCGGTCGGTGCGGGCAAATCGCAGATCGCCTTGCAACTGGCCCTGATGCGTCTCACCCGCACACCAGGCCTCACTGTAGAATTCTGCTTTTGTGGCACCGGTTCTCATGGTGACGGCGCCGTCTTGGCACAGAAATCGCATCTGCTGGGTATGACAACCCTGTTTGACACACCCGACACCCTCGCCGCGCCCCAGACAGGCACGGTCCAGATCGTCGTGATTTCGGGGCGGGGCAACGACGGCGCGACATTGGCCGAGACCGCTCTGAGCCTGCCAGAGGTCCGCGCCGCGCTGGTCGTGCCCGGTGGTCTGCGCCCCGAGCGCATCGCCGCTCTTCAGCTCCGTTGGGCAGGACGGACCATATCCGCGATCCTTTCGGGCTGCGAGGACATGCCGGACGCCACCACAGATGTGGCGGCCTTGCGGTCTGTGGGTCTCGTGCCGCTCTGGTGTGCGTCCAACGACCGGCTGGTCGACGGGTTGCGCGTCATCGAGGACGACACCGCGACCGAAGCCGCGACCGTCGATGACCAAACCGACACGTCACAGCCCACGCTCTTTCGCCACCACGGCCCCGATGCGGAGTCCCGGTCATGATCGCCCCCCAAGCCTATGCCGAACAACAGCCCAACCCGGCCCGTCTGGTCGAACAGCACATGCCACTGGTGCAACGGCTCGCCTGGCACTTTCATGGTCGCGTTGGCCGTTTTATCGAGATCGACGATCTGTTGCAGGCGGGCTACCTCGGGCTGATCGACGCCTCACAGCGCTATTCGGTCTGTGACGGGGTCAGCTTTGCGGCTTATGCAGCCATCCGCATTCGCGGTTCGATCATCGACCATCTGCGGCGTAATTCGAACCTCTGCCGCAACTCTATCACCATGCGCCAGAAAATCGAGGCCACCCGCCGCAAGCTGTCGCAACAGCTGGGGCGCGAACCCGAGGTGCCGGAGCTGGCCAAATCGCTCGACCTCACGACCGAAGAATTCCAAGATTGGGAAAATCGCTTTCAGACCAATCAGCTTCAGTCGCTCGACGAGGTTTATACCGACCACTCGCTCCTTTTCAGCGACCATGGCACTACCCCCGAGGATGAGGTTGAACATATCCAGCTCAAGGCGCTGCTGCAAAGCGCGCTGGAAGACCTGCCCGAACGCTCGGCGCTGGTGCTGCAACTCTACTATGTCGAAGAGCTCAACGTCTACGAGATCGCGGCCATCCTCGATGTCACGACCGGGCGCGTGTCGCAGATCAAGAAGGCGGCCATCGGACAGTTGCGCGACCTGATGCAGGCAAGGCTTCATCACGACGCGGCGGAGTGATCCGCCAAGGCACGCGCGCGTCAGCTTGCCAAGGCGATTTCTGTCTCGGGCGCGGCCTCGGGCCAGAGCGCAAGCGCCCGCCGGGTTTGCCAGACGCCCAAGGTTTCAGCCAGCGCAGGATAAACCTGTCCAGCATAGCCGGCCGCTGCCAGAGCGGCATGAACCTCGACTCGTCGCTCCGGGGACAGCCGCGCGATAATCTCTGGACAGGGATAGAGGCTCTCGATTGCCGTGCCATTGGCAAGGATCAGCGCGTGCCGATCCAGCAACAGGTGATGGTAGGCAATCCGCCCAGCCGGATGCGCGACGCGCACCCCTGGCAAGCCCACAAAACCCAGTGCAGGACCAAGACAAAGCGCCCCATCGGTATCCGGCTCCGGGACCGGCAAGGGCAGATGATGCAACGGCGACAGCTTGAGCGGCCGCATGGGATGCCCCGCACCCAGCGCACCCACTTCAAAGCGGACGGGGGCCACGGAATTGGAGGTGAGCAGATCAAGATCGACCTCAGTCACGCCAGCCCAGATCACCACCCGCTCTGCGCCAGAGGCATCCAGCACCCGATCGCCCACGTCCAGTGTCTGCACCTTTCGCGCGCCCGTCGGGGTCAGGATTTCGGTGCCCGCGGCCAGACCCAGTGGGCCGCCTGCATCGCAGCGATAACCAATAGGGGCCAGATCGACGATCAGCGCCACCATGTTCGGCGCATAGGGCGCTCCTCGGGGGTAAACATAATAGGTCTCGCCGGTATCTTCCTGCCGCAACAGGAGCAGATCATGGGCCTCGCCCTCAGGCTCGATGACATCGAGCAGGGGCATGCCCGGCTGGATATGGCCGGATCCGAGCACGATGCATGGTGCGTCGCGCAGCGTCACGCGCGTTCCCACCTCGAGCAGGAAACCATCCACCGATAGCGCACCTTCGCGCAACTCTCCGAGATCATCGCGCAGAACCGCCTCACGTACGTAGGTAGGGCACGTCGCAGAAGACGCGCCGCCATAGACCTGATAGACCACATGCCACTCAGCCATGCCGCTTGCCTTTCTGTGGTGCCGTCCCGCATCCCGGTGCGCAGTTTTGCGGATCACCGATCCGCATTCCACCCATCCACGAGGTTGGTCAGATAATCGCCGGTCGAATTGAGCTGCGTCACGATCATTTCCATCTGGGTGAACTGGCTCAGATAGCGCGTGCGCACCTCTTCGGATCGCCCGTCCAGCGCCTCGAGCGCGGTGGTCTCGGTGGCGATCGAAGCCCCCAGTGCATCCTCACGCTGCGCCAGCGCATTGCCGTCCGCCAAGACACCTGACAAAAAGGATTGCAGGCTGCTGACCATGCTGGGTTGAAAATTGATCTCTGCCTGCTCAGTTCCGGCCGCGACGGTCAGCGTCAGACCACGCATCGGCCCCGAGGGCACGCGGTAGGTCCAATCGCCATTCTCCTGTGCCGAACCGATCAATCCAACACCGCCGAGCGTGGCCTCACCTGTCGCGGCATCGCGCGTCAGCGCAAAGCGCCCCGCCGTGGCAGCGGTGCCCGGAGTTCCAGCGATCTGCACATCCTTGCCCACCAGATCGTCACGGATCAGCGGATCGAGCAGCCCAGGATTGGCGCTCAGGGCTGCGGAAAAGCGATCCGCGTCAAGGGCGAGGCTCCCGTCGCGTTCGGTGCGAATTCCGATGTCCGACAGATGCACGCCCTGCACGCCAAACCCGCGCGAGAGCACGGATTGCATGCCACGCAACACACCATCGGCCAGACTGTCGCCCGCCAGATCGCCCGCCACGCCGCCTTCGCCGAAACCGCGTGCTGTCAGTGACTTCACAAGGGTCTGGGTGGCATTGATGATATCGACAAAGCTCTGCATGACCTCCAGCGCGCCCTCGACATTGGCACGACCCGAGAGGGTGGCATCGCTCAGGGTCTGCCCCGTGATATTGAGCGTCACGCCGGGCAAGAGATCGTCGATCTGGTTGCTGGACCGGGTCACGGCAATACCGTTCAGGCTGAGTTTGGCGTCCTGCGCGCCCTGCACCTGCACGGTGCCGGGATCAGCACTGATGTCGAACTGCGCCATGCGCGGATCGGCATCAGCCGCCACGCTGAGTCGCAGCGCATTCTGCGATCCGGTCTCTGATATGACACCCAGCGAATAGGTGCCATCGCCCAAGTCGATCACACGCGCCGACAGCCCCTCGATGCTGCTGAGCGCCTCGGCCATGTCGGCAAGGCTGCTACCGGGTTGAAAGGTGATGGTCTGCGCCGTGCGCGCCCCGGCGCTGAACACCGGCGGAACATCTTCGGACCAAGCGCCAAAGTCCACCGTCAGCGCACCTGCGCCAATCTCGGCATCCGCTTCGGCAAAGCCGACGAAGCTCAGCACTTGTGACTGCGCCAACTCGGAGACACCAATGCGCGCCGTTGTCAGATCGACCGCGCCAGGATCACTGACCGTCACGGAAACGGCGCTGTTATCGCTGCTCAAGCTACGCGAGGAGAGGCCGCGCATCAGTTCGAGCGCATCGCCCATCTGCTCGGCTTGTCCACGCAATCGGTCATAACCCGACAGGCGCAATTCGGCCCGGTCAATCCGCTCAGTGATCAACGCCCGCCGGGGGGTGATCTCGGCCTGTGTCAGTGAGTCGGCCAGTTCCGCGATATTGATCCCTGTGCCGCCGCGATTGAGCGCGACCAGAATCTCGTTTTCCATGATAAGCCCTCTTTGCCCCTGACAACGGCACGCGGCACAGGGCTGTTAGCCCCCGCCCGTCAATAGGTGATCTCGATCTCGATCCGGCGGTTCTGTGCCCGCCCCGATGCGGTATCATTCTCGGCGACCGGCATGGACTCGCCCCGGCTGGTCGCGGTCAGGCGCTCAGGCTCGATCAACCCTGACCCGGACAACTCACGCACCACCGACGAGGCCCGCGCCGCCGCAAGGCCCCAATTGTCGCGATAGGGCGATGCCGCCCCCAACGGCACCGAATCCGTGTGTCCGGTCACGACAATTTCGCTGGCCTCGCCCATCGCGGCAAAGGCCAGTCGCGCCATCACGTCCCGCGCCTCGCCGGTCAGGTCCGCCCCGCCCGAGGGAAACGCCCCACCTTCGCCCACGGTGATCACAACTTTGTCCTCGCGCTGCTCGACCGATACCAACCCTTCGCCGATTTCCTGTTGCAAGGCGACGCGCAATTGCGCGTCGGCGATCGCCGCGTTGCGCGCGGATTGTCCGGCCTGCGTTTCAGCCTCGGCCTTGGCCTGCATAACCTCGGCCATCTCCTGAATGTTATCAGCGAGCCCCTGCATCATCACGTCGGACGTGGATTGCCCGGTCGCTTCTGCGGCCTGCTGCAGGGCATCAGCCGCCTCGGTCAACTGTGCCGGCAGGCTCTGGGCATCGGGCGCATCAAAGCTCATCACCACCTCGCCATCGCGGGTTTCGACCTTAAGCTGCCCAGTTTGCAACGCCTCCTGCAGGGCCTGAGCCAATTCGCGCGCTTCGGATTGGCCGGGCGCATCGGCGCCCTCGCCTTCGGCGGCACCTTTGCCATCCTCTTCGGTCACGGGCCGCTGAATTTCGGGTTGCTCGGTCTCGGTCGTGTCCTGTGTCATCTGCTCGGTGACGGACATCTCGGGTGAGGGGCTAAAGGAAAGATCAAGAATAGTGGTGCCCTTGGGTTGCTCCATCACCGGCACCTGCCGTTGCACACCAAAGGCCATGCTGAGCGAGCCTGCCACCATCTTGAACTTGGGTTGGTTGAATTCGGCAAAGGACAGGATCAGCACGAAAAACGCCATCAACAGCGTGGCGATATCGGCAAAGGTCGCCATCCAGGCGGGCGCGCCCTTGGGTGGGCATTTCGGGCACTCGTCCTCGGGGGCCTCAATGGGCACAGGCAGGGGAATGGGTTTGCGCGCCATGAGTCAGAGCACCTTGCTTAGGCTGCGAGCAGCTTGGTCTGCAGCTTGGGCGGCAGGACAGCGACCATCTGCTCTTGCACGTTGCGCCCGGATTCACCCTTGGCGATATTGCGCAACCCCGCCAAAACCATATCCCGATACGCGGCCTCGCTGGCAGTATACCCCTCTAGCTTGGACAGGACCGGGCCAAAAATTACGTTCGCGACAAAGGCCCCATAGAGCGTGGTCAACAGCGCCACCGCCATCGCGGGGCCGATTGCCTTGGGGTCGGCCATGTTGCCCAGCATCTGCACCAGACCAATCAGCGTGCCGATCATGCCCATAGCCGGGGCGATGTCGATCCAGCCACGCAACGCCTCGTGAACCTCGCCGTGGCGTACTTTCATAGCCTTGATCTCATCAGAGAGTTGCTTGACCAGCTTGGATTCGTCCGCGCCGTCCACCAGCATCTGCAATCCCTTGGAAAAGAACTTGTCCGGCACTTCCTGATTCTCCAGCGCCATCAACCCGCTTTTACGGGCGATGTCCGACAACTCGACCATCTTGGTGATCAGGCCTTCAGGACTTGGGGCCTTTGGCATGAACGCCTTGCCCATTGCACCAAAACTACGCAGGAACACCGGCATGGTGCATTTGTACATGACGGCAAAGAACGTCCCGCCGAACACGATCAGGATCGAAGCCACGTCAATGAACGGCCCCAGACCGCCCGCTGCCAGCATCGATCCGATCACCATTCCCACTGCACCGATCAAGCCGATGAGCGAAGCAATATCCATTGACGGGACTCCCTGAAAAGCGTGGCAACTGGCACTCTGCCAAGTCTCGAGAGAGAAGGGGCAAGAACCATACCAAGCCGACAAGGGCTGAACGCAAAAGTATTAATGCTTTTGTTTACAGGTACTTGTAACGATTTTGAGAAATCTCACTAAACATTTTCTGCCGCCGCCGTTGCTCTTGTCAAGCGCTGGACAGCGTATCCAACCCAAGCGCTGCCCAACGTAGCAAGTCAACCCAGGAGACTGAAAATGACCACGATCAATACCAATATGAGCGCGATCACGGCACAGGCCAACATGACACGCGTCAACGACGACATGAACGCGGCCATGAGCCGCCTGTCCTCGGGTCTGCGCATCAACGCCGCCAAGGACGACGCTGCCGGCATGGCCATCGCGGAAAAGATGACCTCGCAGATCACCGGCCTCAACCAGGCCGTCCGCAACGCCACCGACGGCAAGAACCTGTTGGATACGACCGAAGGCGCGCATGTCGAGGTTTCCAACATGCTCCAGCGTCTGCGCGAACTGGCCGTCCAGTCGTCGAACGACACCAACACCGCCTCTGACCGTTCGAACCTCGGGGCCGAAGCCAAGCAGCTCGTGACCGAGATCAACCGTGTCGCCAAGGACACCACCTTTAACGGTATGAACATCCTTGACGGGTCTTTCGCCGGCAAGCAGTTCCAAATCGGCGCTGACTCGGGCCAGGTGCTCAACATCAGCGTGGACAGCGCCGCTGCCACCGACATTGGCGCGCATACCGTGACCTCGAACGTGTCGTTGGCCGCAGGTGCAGGCACCGCCGACACCGGCATTGCTGCCGCCACGACCATTAACATCACCGGTTTTGCCGGTAGCGCAGAGCTGACCACAACCGCTGGCCAATCGGCCGAGGAAATGGCCTCCGCAATCAATGACGTTAGCGCCTCGACCGGCGTGACCGCTTCGGCCACAACCAACCTCGAGCTGTCGGGCTTCTCGGCCGCTGACACCGTCACCTTTGACGTCAACGGCGTAAACATCGGCACGGTGGCTATCTCTGACACATCCGATCTGCGCGGCATTGCAACCGCGATCAACAACCAGTCTGGCCGGACCGGCGTGACCGCGACCATGGGCGATGACAATTCCAGCATCAAGCTGACCGATGCCACCGGCGCCGACATCCTGATCACGGATTTCACCACCGGCACCGGCGCCTCGACAATGGATGTGACGGCGCAGAATGCGGACGGCACGGCCTCTGGTGCCACCGCGGGCACCCATACCGCAACGCTGGATGACACCGACAACGACGTCGCGGTCAGCGGCCAAGTGGAACTGAGCTCGACCAAGCAATTCTCTGTCGGGACCGATGTCGTCACCGCTGGGACCGTGTTCTTCGAGGCCGCAGCCAATACCTCGGAACTGAGCTCGGTTGCTGAAATCGACCTGACGACCCTCGAAGGGGCCGCCGACGCGCTCAAGGTGATCGACGTCGCCCTGCAAAAGGTCAGCCAGGCACGTTCCGACCTCGGTGCCGTGTCCAACCGTCTCGACAGCACGATCTCGAACCTGACCAACATCACGGTCAACGTTCAGGCCGCCCGTTCGGGAGTTATGGATGCCGACTTTGCCAAGGAATCATCCGAGATGGCACGCTCGCAGATTCTGTCTCAGGCCAGCACTGCAATGCTCGCTCAGGCCAACCAGTCGGCTCAGGGGATGCTCTCGCTGCTCCGGTAAACGTCGAAATCTCGACAGTATCGAAAGAACCCCAACGGTATCGTTGGGGTTTTTTCAATTTAATCAAAGCGACTTAGTGGATTTTATTGTTACCGGATCGACAAGGCCCTTAACGTCGAATTCCGAGTCTTCAGTCTAACGGCAGGCCAGATAGGTATTTAAGCACGAGATTGGAGAAAAAACGATGAACCTGCAAATTTCTCAGCGCGCTGCCCAAACACAGGGCCTTGTGATGACCGGCCACATGCAACAGGCGATTGCCTTGTTGCAACTGTCCAACACTGACCTGCAACGCTATATTGAGCAGGAAGCCGAAGAGAACCCGTTTATCGAAGTGGCCCGCTCTGACCGTGCCCTGCCCAGCCTGCCGCATGTCGGCGGGAGGGGAACGGATGCCGACGACGCCACAGGCCGGATCGCCGATCACCCGCTCTCGCTCTATGCCCATGTCGCGGCTCAGTTCGATCTGATGTTTCATTCCCCTCAGGACCGTCTCATCGCCGACCGCTTCCTCGAAGCGCTCGATGAAAACGGCTGGTTGGGCGAACCTCTGGAAGAAATCGCCTTTGCCTGCGGTCTCGACATGACCGAGGCAGAGCACATGCTGCATGCGGTGCAAGCCGTCGAGCCTGCGGGTCTCTTTGCACGCACTCTCGCGGAGTGTTTGGCCCTTCAAGCCGAGGATCAGGGGTTGATGACGCCTCTCTTTCGCGCGGTTCTCAACAATCTGCCGCGTCTTGCGGCGGCCGATCTTACCGGGTTGGCCCGCGTTTGCGCCTGTAGCATGGACGATCTGCGCGCCACGCTGAAACAACTGCGCAGCCTCAATCCCAAGCCCGGCGCCGATTTCCACATCGCCAATCTGTCCGAACGTGAGCCCGATCTGATCGTCAGCCGTGGGGCAACGGGTTGGAAGGTGGAACTCAACCGCTCGACCCTGCCTGCCGTGCTGGTAGACGAGGAGAGCGCCGCCGTAGCAACACAGGACAAGCGCGCCCGAGAGTATGTCGGTGAGCGACTTGGCGTCGCCCGTTGGCTGCGCCGCGCGGTCGAGCATCGCAATCAGACCGCCCTTGCCGTGGGTGCCGAAATCGCGCGCCGTCAGGCGGCATTTCTCGAGCATGGCCCCGCCAAGATCGCGCCCATGACGCTGGCCGATGTGGCGCAGGCGATCGGCGTGCACGAAAGCACCGTAAGCCGCGTGACCACCGGCATCCTGATGGTTACACCGCAAGGCACCATGGGCCTCAAGCGGTTCTTTAGCACCGCGCTGGCCGGGGATGCCGATGGCGAAGGCGGGGCCTCGGCCGCAGCCGTCCGTTACCGCATTCAAAAGATGGTCGCCGGGGAAGACCCTGCCAATCCGCTGAGCGATGATGCCATCGCCCAGATGATCAGCGCCGATGGCCCGGTCCTGGCCCGCCGCACGGTCGCGAAATACCGCGACATGCTGCATATCCCCTCGTCCTTTCAGCGCAAGCGTCAGGGCAAACTGAACGGCATGTAAAGCGCGGTCGAGGCGTTAGCGCGCCACGACCCGCTCGGGCAGCGACCGCACCGGTGCGTGAACGAACCGCATATCCGGTGCCAGCGTGGTCATCTGCCTGTGCAAGTCCCTCTCTGACTTCGCGGCAACAACCCGCCAAAGGCGAAAGCCGCGCGCGGTACGATCCGCGCGCACCAGCATCGGCGCAGCGCGCCAGAAATAAACGCAGATAAGCACCTGAAGCGCGGCACCCGCAATCCACCCTAACGGTATTGAGACCAGCATCAACGCCGCCCATAGGATCAGCGGCGTCCAAAGCCGCATCTGGATCATGTAAAGGGGCGGTAAAAGCGCTATTGTCGATGGCGTCCGCGGTTGTGCATCATAGCTCTCATCCGGGCCGATCATAACCTCAAAATTCTGCCACCGGTCCGCCGGGCGATGCTCGGGCAGAGCGGTGATGCCCTCAGGCTTTGGCGTTACGCGCCACCGCCCAAGAATGGCGCTGCGCCCCAGTATCGGCCACACCTGCCCGTCACGGTAGATCCACATCAGGCGCGCACGCTCAGGCTGATTCTTGAACAGGGCCTGGATATCCTTGGTCTTGCCGTCAACCAACTGCCCGTCCACACGGAGCAGGATGTCGCCAGACCGCAGGCCCAGCGATTTGCCCTGTGGATTGACCGAGGTCAGCGCGAGCGCGGTGGCGCGCGTCGATGGATCAGCGGGGCTCATGCGCCCACCCTCCTAGGGGAAACCAAAAGGATTGGGCTCGGCGCGGGCCTGCGGCTTCTTTCGCGCCGGTGCCTTGGCAACCGGCTTGGGTGCGGACGCAGCAGTTTGTGGTGCGGCCTTGGCAAGCACCTCGGCCCGCTCTGCCAACATCTTTGTCATCGCGAGTTGCAAGTCCGACAGCCCCTTGGCAAAGGCATCGCGCGTCTCGGCATGGCTGGCCTCGACCCGGTCCACCAAACCGCGCAGCATTTGCGGTGCGGCGGGGTCCTCGGCGCCGGACATGGCCTCGGCCAGCCGCGCGGTCTCGGCAGTCATCGCCGCTTCTAGTCGCTCGATCCCGGCAGCTTGCGCCGTTTCGAGCGCCGCGACCCGTTCGGACATATCGCCCAACGCCTCTAACTGCGCCTGCAAATCGCCCACGGATTTGGAAAATACAGTCAGCGCCTCGATCTGAGTGGCTGTTGCGGTGCGCATATCCGACAGGGTGCGCAGGTAAACCAACCCGGCCAATGCCACACAAAGAACTGCTGCAGCGACGACACCAAGCAAAAGCGGTTTCATGCCCTTGGCGAATTTATCCAGCCGTGCGGCGGCGGCCAATGTCTCTGTCGATACGCGCGCCACGTCCTCGGCGCTGTCATTGGCGGCGGTTGCTGCCTCGAGCGCAAGTTGAATACTGTTTTCCAGCTCGGTCGGGGGGGTGCTCATACGGGAATCCTTTGGGTTTTGCGGATTGCCGGAAGGTCCGGCCTTGGCCCTAGCCTGCAGGGTTCATGCCAAGTGGACAGCTAACATTCCAGCCGGCTCTGTCGTTGACAAACGCAGACCCGGACCCAGGATAGAGACCGCATATGCACAGCCAGACATTCATGACCGACACCGTTATCGCCCACGCAGAGGGCCGCCCCCGCTGCGCGAGCCATGGGCATGTCTGTAGCGCCAGTGCCCCTTTTGCGTTGCTTTCGCTGGGCGCGCGCAGCTATGAAATCGCCGAGGCCACCGGTGAGGGCGAGCGCCTTGCGTTTCGGGCGCAGGGCCAGCAGGAATGGTGCGCACTTGACCGCCGCATCGCCGATGGCTGGATTGAGGTGGGGTCAGATATTCTTTTGCTTGATCCCGATGTCCTCTTTGATTTTCTGATGACCCATGCGGTGCGGACACAGACTTCGCAGCAACCGCCCTATGACATGGCCTTTGATACGCTCGGCGTCAAATGGTCGGCCCGGCTGTTGCAAGACCGCGATGGCGAAGTGTGTTTCAGTGATGGCACATGGCAGCATGCGCGGCTTGGACTCAAGGCACCGCAGGACGGGCGCGAACGCGCGATCATGGTCCTGATCGCCGCGCTGCCCGATGCCCGCCAGCGATTCGAACCGCATATCACCAACTGGGCGCGCCGTATCGCCCAGGGTGTGCGCGTCATGCCGATCATGTGACGTTACGTCGACCGCTAAAGTCTTAGGCGCGGAAGTAAATACAGGAATAAAACTCACGTTCATGTGAGCCCTCCCCTGAACAGTGTATGCGTTGATTTCGCTACACTTTTGTCAGGCGTTAGTATCTTTAGATATATCGATACCTTTAGATAGCGTCCCCTAATCCGAAAACTCTGTTAGAACGCAGAAGGCGACCCAGCCCTGTTCCGGTATCCAAATGAGACATACAATGAATCGTAGATTTTTTCTGACCCTCGCTGCTCTTGGCCTCTCCCTTGCCCAGACCATCGCAAGCCCAGCTTTCGCCGATGAGGTCATCCTGACCGTAACCGATTTGCGCAGCGGTGCGACCACGACATTCACCGAGGCGGATCTTCTCGCCCTGCCGCAACAGAGCTTTGAGACAACGACCATCTGGACCGACACGACGCCCAAGACCTTTTCGGGCCCCTCTCTGAAAACCGTGCTCGAGGCCGCGGGCAGCACGCCGGGTTCCATGCGGGTCTATGCCATCAACGACTACAACGTGACCTTCCCAGAGGCGCGCATGGAAGACAACGTGCCGATCCTCGCCATCCGGATTGACGATGCGGCTTTTTCGGTGCGCGAAAAGGGACCGCTCTGGATGGTGTTTCCGTATGACTCGGACACCCGCTATCAGAGCGAAGAGTATTTCACCCTCAGTGTCTGGCAGTTGAACAAGATCGACATTCTCGCGGAATGACCCGTGCTTCCCCCCCCCTCCAAAGGCGCTGGTCCGGACAAGGTCTTTAATACGACCAAGCGCCTTTCGGCGCAAATTCTGCTGTTCCTTATGCTTGTGGCAAGCATCGCGCTGCTCGTCAGCGCGATGGCCTTTCAGCAGCGCCTCGAAGACATCCGATCCGCCAACACCGACAATGGCGGCTGGGTCGTGGCACAACTCGAGGTGGACCATCTCGGGTTGATGCAGACACTCGACACAGCGGTTCTTGTAACACGACCCGACATCACGGCACCGCTCACCGCGGACACGCTGGCCATGGTCAAGCGTGAGTTTGATATTTTTTACAGCCGCGTGGACATCTTTAGCTCGACCCTGCAACGTATGGAGGTATCCGAGGAGCTGCTGAATAGGGTTGAGCGGCTCAAGGTCGCGCGAGAACGGCTGGCCAATCGGATCGACGCCATCAAAGGCGATGACCCGGCGGCACTCGAGGCTTTTCGCAGCGCCGTCGAAGCGACCTATCCGATGGTCCGCGATATCACCGTGGCCGGGCTTCAGGAAATCACCGTCGAAACCTCACGCGCGCGCGCTGAAGAACAGCGCCTCTTCGTGCGCTTTTTCATTCAGTCGCTGTTGCTCTTTTGTCTGATGGCCATCGGCGCGGTTCTGGCGGTGCGCCTGTGGCGCGAGTTGGAGCGCCGGACAGCCGAAACAGGGCGAATCGCGGCCATGCTCTCGACCGCGTTCAATTCGACCATGAACGCAGTGATCGTGACTGATCCGCAGTCGCGTATCCTCTACAGCAACGCCCGCGCGCAACGCCTGCTGGGCTATACCGCCGATGACCTGCAGACCATGCGCGCCGAGGATATTCTGATCTTCGATCCCTCCGTGCCGCGCGATGCGGTTGAGGGTCTGGCACCCCGGGAAAAGGCCCCGTTTGTCGCCGCTTGCCGCAGCGCCGTTGGGCGCGAGATCCCGGTAGATTTCGCGATGGTCGAGGATCACGACATTTCCGGCAATCCCATTGTCATTCTTTTCATCCGCGACATCTCGGTACAGGTCGAGGCCGAAACCAACCTGCGCGCGGCGCTTGTTCAGGCCGAACAGGCCGCCCGCGCCAAAAGCATGTTTCTGGCGACCATGAGCCATGAGATGCGCACGCCGCTGCATGGGTTGATGGCCTCGTTGTCGTTGATTAACGAATCCGACATGTATCCCGAAAATCGCGCCTTGCTCAAAACTGCGCGCGATTGCAGCGCCCGCGCATTGGTCCAAGTGGATGATGTGCTGGAACTAACCCGGCTGGGCGAGAGCACAGAAACGCCCGTGCCATTCAGCCCCGCGCGCATCGCCGCCGACATCGTGGACGAATTGCAACCACTCGCCAAGAAAGCCAAGAACCGGATAGAGTTGATCACCCAAGGCGATTTTGACAGTCACCGGCTTGAAGGACTGCCCAACGCCTTTTCACGGGCGCTCTACAATCTTGCAGGCAACGCTGCAAAATTCACCAAGAACGGCGTCATTTCCATCCGACTCAGCCTCGGCGGCCACGCACCCGACAATCTTGATCTGACCGTCGAGGTCGAGGATACCGGCGTCGGCATCGCCCTGGAAGATCAGAAGCGCATTTTCGAGAGTTTCGAGACTGTCGGCCGTAGCGAGGTGAATTCCGCAATGGGCACCGGCCTCGGCCTGCCCATCGCCAAGCTTGCCATCGAGCGGCAGGGCGGCGAATTGGGGCTCTTTAGCACGCCGGGCGTCGGCAGCCGCTTTTTCTTCACGATCCCGCTGCGGCTATCGCAGGCCGATCAGAAAGAGACTGCGCCTGTGGTTTCAGCTCTCTCACGCGAAACATCCGTAGTTTCCAAGCGCATCCTCGTGGTCGATGACAATGACATCAACCTGACCTTGATGACCGAAATGGTCCGGCGCATGGGCCACAAGCCCGAGACCGCCACGAACGGTCAAGAAGCACTGGACAAGGCCGGGACAGAAGCCTTTGACGTGATCTTGATGGATTTTTCGATGCCGGTGATGGACGGGCCGACCGCGGCCAAAATGATCCGCACCTCCGGTGGGCCATCGGCACGGGCGGTGATCATCGGCGTGACCGCCCTTATTGGCGCACATACCGGAGACGAACAAGCGGTGGCGATGGACAATATCCTGACCAAACCCGTGGGCCAAGAACACCTCGCCCGTGCCATCCGTGACACGCGGCGCGATGAGACCGCAGAGATCACGCTCGAGGATCAGGACGAGAACGACGACGAGGATCTTCTAACCGAGAGTCGCGATGCCGCGACCATGCTGCATGATCTGGGCGAGATGGTGGGCCACGACACCGCATTGCGGCTGGTCAGCACCACGCTCAGCGATGCCGAGGCCGCCTTTGCGGCCATGACCGATCCGATGCTCTCGCTCGACGACAAGGTGTTGATCATCCACAAGGCGGTGGGATCGACTGGCTTTATCGGGCTGGAGGAACTGACAGAAACCTTATCAGAAGCGGAAACCCTGGCACGGGCGGGCACAGACCCCGGCACGAGCGATCTTGTCCCCGCCGCGCGGGCACTATTACAAGAGGCACGCAACGATTTTGCGCCGCTTCTGTCTGCACAAAACAGCGACGACACTCCCTCAGAGGCCGTCTGATTCCAGCCCCAGCTTCTGCATGCGGCTGATGAGTGTGGTCCGCTTGAGCCGCAGCATCTCTGCGGCGCGAGTGACACGCCCCTCGCTCAGTTCCAGCGCGGATTGAATCACCTTGACCTCGACCCGTTGCAACATGGTACGCAGGTCGAGGGTTCCGCTTCCGGCCAGCATAGCCTTGAGATCGGTCACGCCCTCCGGCACCGCATCAACCACCGGCTCGGCGACCGCAGGGGCACCCCCAACAAAGCTCAGGCGCGGTGCCAAGGCGATGCGCGCCTCTTCTTCGGTAATGGTGCGGTTGCGGAACAGGATTTGCGCCCGATCATGAAAATTGCGCAGTTCGCGCACGTTGCCCGGCCACTCCTGCGCCATCAGCAACGCCAGTGCACAGGGGGTTAGCTGCAGCGTGCTGCCGCCCCGGCTGCCTTGCTCCATTGACCGCAGGATTTGCGGAATATCCTCGGCATGTTCGCAAAGGGCAGGCACACAGAGGCTGAACACCTCGATCCGGAACAACAGGTCCTCGCGGAACCGCTTTTGGGCCACTTCCTGCTGCAAATCACGATGCGTAGCACTCAGCAGACGGAAATTGACCGGAATCGGCGCGCCGCCCCCGACCCGTTGAATGGTCTGGGTTTCCAACGCGCGCAGCAACTTGACCTGCACATGCAATGGCGTCTCGCCAATCTCGTCGAGAAAGAGCGTGCCGCCCTCGGCCTGTTCGATCAGCCCGATCCGCTGCGCAGTGGCACCGGTAAACGAGCCCTTTTCATGGCCAAAAAGCTCGGATTCCAGCAGGTCGGCGGGAATGGCCCCGCAATTGACCGGGATCATCGGCCCCGTGCGCCCGGACATGAGGTGCATCGCATTGGCAACGACTTCCTTGCCCGCGCCGGTTGGTCCGTTGATCAGGACCGGCACATCGCTCGGCGCGATGATGCTGATCGCCTGCTTCAACCGCCGCATCACCGGCGTATCTCCGACCAGCACTGCATCCAGACGCAGGTCGATAGGAAACTGTTCCGTGATAGAGGAAGTGGGCCAATAACTGGTCATGCGCTGCAATCCGGTATGCTTAAGGATATACATCCTCAATAGCAGCATCTCGGACGTTACCTATGCGTGCAAAAGGAGTCCGCCGATTATCTAAAGATAAGCATCGGGCCCTTGGCCATCACTCAACGGCGTGTCTTGTAGGGGGTCTTGCGCGCGGGCATGCGCGGAACGGTGCCCTCTGGCAAGGTTGCGGTTTCCCAATAGCGGACCTGCTGCACCTGGCTCACAAGCGGCTCCGATCCGGCAAAGCGGCGATCCGCGCGCGGTGCGGGATCGGCAAGACGCGGGGCCTCGCGCGGCGGGATCATCGGCCCCGCCATTCTCATCGCGGCCCTTGCAACCTCGGTCTCCTGCACCATCTCGGGGGAGGTCCCGACCGGCCCCAGCCGCGCCATAGCCTGACGCACCCGGCCCAGATACGCCGCACCGCGCCGTGGATCACGGGAATGGTAATAGCGGGTTGCGGCATCCCAGCTCCCTGTTTCCGCGCGCAACTCGCTCAGGTAACGGGCGGCATACTCAGTGTTGCGGGCCGGGTCGATCATCTCGTCCAGATTGGCGAAATTGTCGCCATGCCACCGATAATTGAGCTGCATACAGCCCACGTCGAAGCCGCGCACACCACGCGCCACCAATTGCCGCAAATGCGTCAACGCCTCTTGCTTGCCGGAATAGTAATAGCCCTTGCCCCGCACATTCGAGGTCCAGGCCCAGGCCTGAGCGCCCGCCTTCCCCTGTGCGCGCCCTGATTCCGTGCGTGCAATCGCGCGCAACAGGCCTTTGGGCAGGCCATGACGCTCGGCGGCCTGCGCTGCCAGTGCCTCGCAATTCGCGGAGCTGGAGAGAGCGAGGGACGGCACCCAGAATAGTGCCACACAAAGAAGGATAACATATTTCATGCCCCCTCTTTGCAAGCCTCGGGCCAAGTTTGACCCAAGGCCCGAAAACCTCAGCGCAGAAAATCAAAAAGGCTCTGCTGCGTGATCCGCACATAGGCCTGTTGGGTGGCATCCCGCGTCAGCATGGATTGCTGAAGTTTGGTCAGCGCATTGGCAAGATCCAGGTCCTCCAGCCCCGACACCGCTTGGCTCATCGCGAGCTTGCGGTTGTCGATCAAGTCCGAATGCCGCGCGGCATCCGCAGACAAGGCCCCCAGCTGCGTGCGTTGGTCGATCAAATGCTCGGACGCCCCGCGCAGCCGGTCGATCACCGCATCTCGCGTGCGGCCTTGTGGCACCAGCGCCTGTGTGCCCCCTTCGGCATCGCGCGCCACCATCAGCACCCCGCCCGCATCTGGCTGGCGGGCGACATTCGAAACCGTAACAGGGCCCTCGGCCGTCAGGATCAGACCGCCAGTTTCGGGGTCAAAGGCTGCGCTGATGCCGGTGGCCGTGGTCTGGGCATTAATCGCCTCGACTGCGCCCGACATGGCCCCTTCGGCGGCAACAAACGGCACCTTCGCCGTTCCCAATGGCCCTTCAAGTGTCATCGTCCACTCTGCGGGTGCTCGGGTCAACGCCGGATCAAGGCTCAGTTGCCCAGCCCCCGTGGCACTGGCGCGCGGCGCACTGCTGGCCGTGGACAGGCTACCCAGAAAATCGTCGATCACGGCAAAGACATCACCGCCTTCTGCCCCCATGGCAAAGACCGCATCCCCGCTTAGGCCTGTGGGCAAGCTCAGGGATTCCGACACTTGCAACCGCGATTGCCCGCCATCGCCCTGATAGACCACGCCCCCTGGGCCATCAAGAAACGGATCGGATTGCGTGCCATAACCGCCGAACAGCGCGCGACCGCTCTCGTCACGGGCATTGGCAAGGCCCAAAAGACTGTCACGCAGCGCGCGCACCTCGGTGCTGATACTGTCGCGCTCTGTCGCCGTCGCCGTGTCAGAGGCCGCGCGCAGCGCCAATTCGCCAATCCGGCGCATGACATTTCCCGCCTCAGACAGAACCGTATCGGCCTGATCCAGCCGCGCGCCGGCCCGCTCAAGATTGTTTGAATAGCGATCTAGCGCCTCTTGCTGCTCTTTCGCCGCCGACAAGCGCAGCGCGCGCACCGGATCGGCAGAGGGGCGCGGATCGTTCACACCAGAGGAAATTTGCCCCTGAAGATCAGAAATCCGCTCATTCACCTGCGACAGGTTGCGCGTGGTGACGTTGTGAAAAAAACTGGTGCCGATACTCATTCAGAGCCTCATATTGCTTGCAGCAGGGTGTCGAAGAGGGACCGCGCCACGGAAAGAACCTGCGCATTGGCCTGATAGGCCTGTTGCTGTTGCATCAATTGCGCCGCCTCGGCATCGAGATCAACACCGCCCAATTCGGATTCGGCGCGTGCCGCACTCTCGGCCTCGGCCTCGGCGGTGGCGACCCGGCTTTCGCTGGCCGTGACCTGCGCACCCGCCCGCTGTTGCAGGCTGGCAAAGCCGGTGGCATAGCCGCCCCGCCCGGTCAGCCCATCGCGCTGCCGCAGGTTGGCCAGCGTCTCGATGCTGCGCCCGTCCCCGGCCCCGCCGCTGCTGGGCGACAAGAGGTATCGGTCGCCTGTCACGCGCCCGCCCCCCAATGTCACCTCGAGATCGCCGAAACGCGTGGTGCCTGCCGCATCCAGCGTGCGCGACGCCAGATGTGCGCCGCTCTCGCTGTCAAAGAGGCCGACAAGACCGGTGGTGGCATCCAGAACCCGCAGTTCGCGCGCGCGCTCAGTGGCGGGGGCGTCGCTGATCCCACCGGCAAGCCGCAAGGCCCCCGTGCCGCCCATGACCACGATAAGATCCTCGTCGGGAATGTCGTTGAGGCGCAGCACCGATCCGCCGCCACTGGCCACGCTCTCGACCGCCAATACCCGGTCATCGGTGGCCGTCAGCCGCAGCGCGCCGCCCTCTGTCACCTCGGCGCGCAGGCCCAAGGTCTCGAAGCCCGCCGCCGCAGCCCCCGACTGCGCGTCAATCAGCATCTCGCCGTCAAGGGCGCTGAACTGGATTTCAACCCGGCCAAAGGCGGTGTTGATATGGCCCGTGCCGGGGAAGGTCGCGGGCAGCACGACCGCCCCTGCTGACACGCTGACAAAATGCTCTTGCCCGTTGAGCTTGATGGTGAAACTCGAGGGCAGGCTCCCGGCATCGAACGGCTGGCCAATGACAGTTGTCACCGGCGCATTGCCCACCCCCATGCCAAAGCGTGCCGACTCGCCCGCATCGCCAGGCAGGCGCAGCGCGGAACCGTCTAGCGTGCCACCCTCGGTCTCGAGAACAAGGCGGTTGTTTTCGTCGAACCGCGCGGTTACGCGACCCTCTTCAGGGCCGCTCACCACCGGCACACCACCACTCATGCGGATGCCATAATCCTGCGTCCCAAGGCTCACGCGCATCTGCGCGCCCTCGGGCGGCAACGCGGTGAGCGCCGCGCCGGTGATCCGGCTGGCCGGGGCCGTCGCGCGCAGTTCGGCGGCCAGCGCCCGCGCCATGGCCGCCCCCGAACCCAGCGCCGGATCGGCCTCGGCCGTCACCACGCGGCCATCGGCCCCGGTTACGCTGATCCGCCGCAGGCTCTGATCCCCCGGTCCCGGCTCGGCCGGTGTCAGGGTCACTTCAGCACCCGCAGCACTGGTCTGCCGCGCAATAAGACCATTGGCAAATCCATCAGGCTCCGCCGTCTGCAATATACCATTCTCGGTAACGCCAAAGCCGGCACTGCCGCTCAGGCGCACCGTGCCGGAAATCCGCGCCGCATCTGGCCCACCGGCCCCAAGGCTTGCCGTGCCCAACGCCGCGCCATCCGGTGCCAGCCGTGTGAGCGTCACGGGCTCGGCCCCGGAATGGACCACGCGGCTTATAGATATATCCGCACCACTCGCCTCGACCAGCACCAGCCGCCCGCCGTTGGGGGCAAGTTCAGCACGGATGCCCGTCGCCCCCGACTGTGCATTGATGGCCGCTTGCAGCCCTGCTGCACCGACCGCGCCCAGATCGGCCTCGACCGCCAAGGGTGTCAGGTTCTGCCCGGAAAGCTGAAAGGACAACACGCCACTTGTGGGCACATCCAGCGACAGACGGGTTTCCGCCTCGGCGCGCACCGGCAGGGCGGTTGTCAGTTCCTGCGCTGCCCAGGCCGCATTGGCCCCTTCGGGCAGGCGCAGCGTGCTTGATTGTGTGGCCCCCTCATAGCCGATCTCTACGCTCGGATTGGCCGGGGCCGGGGTGGTGCCAGTCCAGGTGGCAATCCCGCCCGCCTGCCCCAAGAGTGCCACGTGATCGCCACTGACCGATTGCCGCGTCAGGCTCAGCCCGCCATAGGGTGCGGCCCCGTCTAGGTAATCGGCATTATAGGACGCATCGGGGAAGAATCCGTTTTCCGGCGTCAGCAGCGCCGCAGCCGCGCTCGTGCCCAGAGGGGGACCAGAGAGTTGCCGCCCGTCGCGGGTAAAGACCGACAGCGCCGCCGCTGGCGCCGCATCCGCGACCACCACGCCCGCCAGGCTGCCCAGATCAGTCGCAAGGCTGGCCGAGAGGGGCAACGCCCCATCGCGCGCCAAAAGACTCAGCGTGTCGCCTGCGCCCTCAGCCATGAGCCCAAAGGCGCTCAGGCTCTCGCCCTCGATGGTTTGCACAGCACCGGTGTTGAGTGCCGCCGCCAGCGCGTCGCTCGTCAGCCCCGCAGGCAGCGCGAATTGCGTCACACCTTCAGGCGTGGTCAGGCTCAACACCTGTGGCGTCGCCCCTGCAAGCGGCCCAAGATCCATCGCCGCAAAGCGCGGCTGCACTGACAAAGCGGCCTCAGCATGGCCCGCCGGGATCACCCCGACCACACCCGCACTCAGGAATTCGACTGGCTCAGCGCTTAAAATCCCCGACAGATCACGCGGCCCAGCGACCTGTGTGCTCAGCGACGTGGCGCTCAACGTGGCCGTACTGCGATTGCCCGGTACGGCGCTGACCGTCAACGTGCCTGCGGCGGCAATCCCCTGCGGGTCGTCCAGCACCATGGTCATATGCCGCGCTGAGGCATCCTGCCGCGTCAGCGTGATCCGATCGCCATCCTGCGGCACGCCGCTCATTTCGATCCGCAATCCCGGCAGGCTGAGGGTCTGTTCGCCTGTCGCCAGAATCTGCCCCGCCGCATCGCGCGCCTGCCACAAGCCAGTGGGCGCGTCCTGCACCAAGGTCAGCGGCCCTTCGGGCATGATACCCGCATCCATGATTGTCACACTGGCCGCGCCCGTGCCACGCATCAGCGCGCCCGGCGCCGCCTCCCATCCTGACACGGAAAAGAGCGCTCCGCCGCGCCCGCCCGTAGGCGTCAGGCCTTGGGAATGCACCGCGTTGATTTCCTCGGCCATCCGGCTGGCCCAGAGGTCGAGATCAGAGGCCGCCTGCGCCATGGCTCCTGCCGCATCCGCCAGCCCACCCAGCATCCCGCCGCGCAGGCTGGTCTGCACCTCGACCGCCTTGGTATCGGCGGACGTGACAATGTAGCGCCCCGCCGTGCCCTGCTCGATCCGCCCGGCGCGGCCGCGCTCCAGAACCATCGGCCCGCTGCCATCGGCCCCAAGCCGCACCGTCGCGCGGCCTGCGTCATCCAAGTCGACATCTATCGACACAAGTTCCGCCAAATTGACCAAGAGCCGGTCGCGCTGATCCAACAGAGGATTGCGCGCGCGCTCATCGGTCACCTGCGCCAATTGTTCCTGAACCTCGGCCAAACCGCTCAATACGGTGTTGGCCCGCTCCACGGTCTGAGCTGTCTCTTCGCGCACGTTGCGCGTCAGCACGTCGATCCCTTCGGCCAAATCGGCCACCCCCCCGGCCAGCGCTGTACTTGCACTCAAAACCGCTTGCCGCAGCCCTTGATCCTCAGGCACCTGTGACAGCCCGTCGAGCGCATCGAAAAATCCGTCCAGCAGATCGGGCAAGCCACCCTCACCCGGCAAAAGCCGATCTTCCAGCGCCTGCACATGGCTCAGATGGGTCTCTGCCGCTCCCAACGTGCTCTGGGCATCGCGGCTGCGCGCGGCCACCAGCCCGTCAAAGGCGCGGCGGATGTCCACCACGTCCACGCCACCGCCCACGCCCACTTCCTGCATCACCGCATCGCGGCGGCGATAGCCGGCCGTGTCGACATTGGCGATATTCTCGCCAGTCACACCAAGAGCCGTACGATAGGCCAGAACCCCGCCGCGCCCGATGTCCATGAGGTCGACCATGGTTTACTCCTGTACCCCGCCCAGATGGGCAGAAAACTGGCGATAGATTGCCTCGGACAGGCCCAGACCCGCGCGCCCGGCCCCCACCTCGGTCAGCGTACTGTCGAGCAAGGATTGGGCTGTCTGGGTCGCAGAACTTTCCGTCAACGAGTCTCCAAACGACGCGGCGCGCCCCGATTGTAGGATCTGGTTGAGAAAAAGTGCCTCGAAGCCCTCCGCCGCGCCGCGCAGCCGGTCCGCGTCGCGCGTGGCCTTGGTGGCAATCTTGTCGTCGGACAGGCTAGAAGCCTGGCGCGCGTCAAACGCTGTGGCAAGCGGCGGCAAGGTCATGGCGATGCGCTCCTCAGATCACGATCAATTCGGCGCGCAGCGCACCCGCCCGGTGCAGCGCCTCGAGAATGGCCACCAGATCGGCGGCACTCGCCCCAACGGCATTGATCGCATCGACCAGCGAGGCCAACGACACACCCGGATCAAAGACGAAGGCGGGGTTGTTTTCCTGCTGCACGTCAATCTGCGTATCCGGTGTCACCACGGCATTGCCCGGCACCACCACGCCGCCATCCTGGCCATTGACGACCGTTGCGGCCTGATCGACATTGAAATCCTCGTTCACCCGCACCGTGAGCGAGCCATGCGAGACGGCAGCGGGCGTCACCCGCACCATGCCACCAATGACCACCGTGCCGGTACGCGCATTGATGATGACCTGCGCCGGCGGCGCAGCGGGATCGACATCGATATCCTGCAAGAGCCCCATGAACGGCACGCGTGCTGCCGGATCGGCGGGCGCACGCACCCGCACCGAACTGCCGTCAAAGGCAACGGCCACGCCCTCGCCAAACTGCGCATTGATCGCATCGGCCACATTGCTCGCGGTCGAAAAATCCGGGCGGTTGAGATTCAGCACAAAATATTCAGTTTCGAGAAAGGATGTCTCGACCATCCGCTCGACCGTTGCACCACGCGGTACGCGGCCCACGGTGGGCACATTGACCACCACTGATGAGCCGTCACCGCCCTGAACCCCCAGACCACCGACCACCAGATTGCCTTGGGCAATGGCATAGACCTCGCCATCCGCCCCCATCAGCGGCGTCATCAGGAGGGTGCCACCCTGCAACGACTTGGCCTTGCCAGCAGTCGAAACCGTGACATCCAAAACCTGACCCGGCTTGAGAAAGGGTGGCAATTCCGCCGTCACCATCACCGCCGCCGCGTTCTTGGCATCCAGATCATTGGTCCCCACCTCGAGCCCGAGACGCGAGATGATGGATTGCATGGATTGCCGCGTCAGCCCCGAATTGCCATCGCCCGACCCATTGAGGCCCACGACAAGGCCATAACCCACCAACGGGTTTGACCGCACCCCGGCCACATCGGCCAGATCCTTGAGCCGGTCGGCCAGCGCAGCCCCTGGCACAAGGCAGACAAGCAACAGCAAAAAGCGCAACATACCCGCGCCCATCATAGCGGCGACACGGTTTCAAAGGCGCGGCGCAGCCAGCCTTGCTTGGCGGTATCAGCCACGTCACCGGCACCCACATATTTGATCTCGGCATGAGCGATCCGGTCAGACCGCACGACGTTGTCGGCGGAAATATCCGTGGGCCGCACCACGCCGCGCAGGCGGATGTATTCCTGACCATTATTGAGCGTGAGTTGCTTTTGCCCAACGATTTCCAAATTGCCACCGGGCAGCACCCGCACAACGGAAACCGACACACGGCCCGTCAGAGAATTGGACTGCGTGGCATTGCCCCGTCCGGCATAGCTGCGGGTGGTGCCACTGGTCAGCCGCCCATCGTCAAAGCCGAAAGACAGAACGTCGGGCAGGTCCAGCTCGAAGCTGTCGGTCTTGCTAGAACCCGCCGCCTGCGACTTGCTGGCGGCAAACCGCTCGGAGAATTCGACCGTCAGAATGTCACCCACGGACCGCGCGCGCCGGTCGGCGACGAAGAGACCGTTGGAGTATCCGGCATAGATCGAGCCTGTCGGCATCAGGCGCGATTGCTGCACCTCTTCGACCGGGTAAACCGGTGCATAAAGCTCCGACTCCGCCTCTTCGATCTGGGTGGAACACCCGGCCAGCGCAACAATCGTGACAGCGGTGCAAGTAAGACGGCGCATCAGGGTCCCCTTCAGAGGTTATTGGCGAGATAGCTCATCATCTCGTCCGAGGCCGAGATGGAGCGCGAGTTGATTTCATAGGCGCGCTGCGCTTCGATCATGTCGACCAGCTCTTGCACCACATTGACATTCGAGGTTTCCAGCGTGCCCTGAAGCAAGGCCCCCATGCCGTCCTCGACAGGATTGCCCACGACCGGCGCGCCGCTGGCGGTGCTCTCGACCACAAAGGTTTCGCCCACCGGCTCTAGCCCACGTGGGTTGGCGAATTGCGCAAGGGTCAACTGCCCCACCTCTTCGGCCTCGACCGCATCGGGCAAGGTCACGCTGATAATTCCATCGCGGGAAATGCTGATGCTGGTGGCCTCGGGGGGGATCTGGATTTCGGGCTGCACGACATAGCCGCTCGACGTAGTCAGGACACCATCGGCATTCTGCGAAAACGTGCCGTTGCGGGTGTAACCGATCCGCCCATCGGGCATCAGCACCTGAAAGAACCCCTTGCCGTCAATCGCCAGATCAAGCGCGTTGTCGGTCGTGGTCAGGCTACCTTGGGTATACATCTTTTCGGTGCTGACCAGCCGCACACCCGTGCCCAGCGTCGTGGGGGCCGTCTGCTCGGTCGCCTCGGACGTCTGCGCGCCCGCAGGCCGCAGCGTCTGATAGAGCAGCGTTTCGAAGTTGGCGCGGTCGCGCTTGAATCCGGTGGTGTTGACGTTGGCCAGGTTGTTGGAAATCACCTGAATACGGGCTTGCTGCGCATTCAGCCCGGTTTTGGCCACATGCATCACGTTCGAGGACATCGGCGCTGCCTTTCCTGAGGTCTCTGTTCGATCTCAGTGTGCAAACCGCGTGCCAGCCCGATCAGGTCTTACGACCAATGCCCCGGCAATTTTAGCCCCATGCCCGAAAAAGGAGAGGGCTCACCGCCTCAAGTCGCGCGCGCAGGTCTCGGGGCGGGCGTCTTGGGGCATCGCTGCGCACCACTTGGCAAACTCTGCCGCCGCGCGCTCCTGTACCGCCAGCCGCGCCTTGGGCTCCAACTCGGCCATCGACACCTCGCGCAGCGCGAAAGCGCCAGGCTCCTCGAACGCGGCCCCAAGAGTGAACCACAGCGCGGCTTCGTCCATCTTGGCGGGCAGGCGCAACTGCGCCTCCACCCGGCCAATCGCCGCAAACTGTCCCGGCATGCCATCCTCGGCCCGCGCGCTCAGATCTGCTCTCAACCGATCCGCCAGCCGCGCCCGCGCGGCTTCTGTCAGACGCTCCAATAGCAGATCACTCACCGCGATTGCCCGCGTCTCGCCCGCCAGACGTGCGCGCCAGGCCCAATAGGTCGCCGCCTGATCGTCTTGCGGCACGCCCTGTCCGCGCGCCAGCATCACCGCCAGATTGACCTGCGCCGCGCGGTGCCCGGCCTGCGCCAGATCGGCAAAGATCGCCACAGCCGCCCCGGCTTGCCCATCTTGGGCAAGGGCCACGGCCCGGCCGAAATCCGGCGTGGACCCGGCCATCGCCGCCGCACCGCAAACCCAGACCGCAGAAGCCAGCAGAAACCGCCGCATCTATTTGCCCGCCATCATCACCAGTTGCAGATACATCATGCGCCGCCGCTCGCCATCGGGGCGCTGCTCATAAACCACCAGGCGATGCCGCTGCGTCGGCGTCATCTCGACATCAATACTGACCGTCTCGGGCAAATGAATATCATGCTGCGCCAAGAGCGCCTTGGGATCGGCCAAGAGTGCGGTGCTGAAGGCGCGGTCGATCCAACTCCGCGCCAAGGCACGCCCAAGGATTTCCGGCAAATGCCGCTCGACCAGCGAGATATCGTGCAGATTGGTGCTCCGCCGCACCAGAGGAAAGGCGTCGGGGGTCTGACCCGGCGCGGCCTGTCCTGCAGCCCGGCGCAACATCCTGAATTTCGACAAGGCGCCCGCCACTCTGCCACTCCTTCTGGTTTCTCTGCGTCGCGCAGGCGACACGGTTCCGCACACGTACAACGGCAAAAAACCGTGTCAGTTTAGCGCCGCTTGGCGCGGTCCTTGCATTTTGCCCTGCATGACCCGGATTTCATCCCGCCAACCGCTCATCATCTTTGCCCTGACAGCAAGTCTCGGGCCAATAGCGCTTGGGGTCGCAAGCCTCTGGATCCTGCGTCAGGTCCCCGCTGTGCCGCAGCTATCGGCCTCGCCTGCGCCCACGTCAGAGGCCCCCGCCGGGCCCGAGCCGCGCCGCTATCTGCCGCTCAGCCTGCCGGTGACGGTGACGCTGCCCGACGGCGGCGGCACGCTCAGCATCGGTTTGGGCATTGCCCTGCGCGAGGCGGGTAGTCTCGAACTTATGGCCCGGCTGTCCGACCGCCAACTCGAGGCACAGGCCGAACTGGCCGAGGTCGTGCTGCGCGCTGCCGAGAGTTATCCCGCCGACACCCGCCTCGCGGCGCTACGCAACAGCCTGCCCGAGACACTGAAAGAGGCGATGAACGCCCGGCTGATCGCCATGAGCGAGGAGCCTGCCATTCTAGAGGTTCTGATACTCGACTGGGCCCATGCGCCCTGATTGGCAGGCTTCTTGCAGCCCCGAAACAAATGCCAAGCCCGTGAAAGGAAATCCCATGATCGCTATGCGCCAGACCTTCATTCCCGCCCCCGGCACCGATCCGCACAAGATGGGCGTTGAACTCGTACTCTGCGACGAAAATGGCGAACCGCGGCGTCAACATGTCTGGGGTCTGGTGCGTTTGCTGCGCCGCCTCTGCTGAGGTGAAGCAGCCTAGTACCATCAGCGACGCTGCCGCATATGGTCACGAAACCGCAGACCAAAGCCCAAGCCGCCCACGGCACAAATTCCCCAACCGATCATCAGCGGTGCCGGCATCAGCCCCGCCACCGCCGTTGCCCATCCGGGTTGCAGGTAAATCCCTGCGATCAACCCGCCCGCGATCGTCAGAAACATCCGCAGCCGCAGGCAGGTGGCGCAGGTCTGTTCCTGCCTGCCCGCCATCAGCGCGGCCCAGCCTTGCGATCGCAGTTCAGATAGACAAGATTTGCCCGACCGCGCCCCGCGCGCTGCGCCGCCTTGGCCGAAAGCATATCGGCGGTGCGCCGCACGGCATCGAGCGCCTCGGCAAGGATCGCGATGCGATCCTGCGCGCCATCCTCAGACAAGGACGCACCACCCACCAGCGCAATAACCGCGCAGCGCAGGGCATGATCGGCGCGCGACACCGCCGCCTGATCCCCCGTCTCTGCGGCTTCGATGAGCGCCTTCGTCAAGCTCCGTATCTGATCGCCAAGAAGGCTATAGGTCATCTGCTGCACCACACGTGTCATACCGCCTGCGCCTTGACCTGCGACCCGATTTGCTGCCAAGCGTCCAGAATATCGCCCATTGCGGCGGCAGCCTCTGCCAGGCGCGCGCCCTCTTCACCGCGCAACCCCTTGAGCACGTGGAACCGCGCGAATTCATAAAGCTGGAAAAGATCCCCCGCCAAATCGCC
This sequence comes from Roseovarius mucosus DSM 17069, assembly GCF_000768555.3. Lineage (GTDB taxonomy): Bacteria > Pseudomonadota > Alphaproteobacteria > Rhodobacterales > Rhodobacteraceae > Roseovarius > Roseovarius mucosus. The sequence goes on along the minus strand of NZ_KN293980.1, from coordinate 411,411 downwards.
GCCCGCCTCGAAATCGAGGCTCGATTGCAGGATATAGATCGCGGTCAGAACCCGGTTGACGTGATCCGACGGCAACGGGCGCGCCTCTTGTTGGGTGCGCGCCAAGACACCGAGCGAGCGGTTGAGTTCCCGAAGCGTGACAAAAACGATGTCATAGGGATCGGTGGCGGATTCCTGCACGAGGGTCTCGGCCTGACGGTAACGGGAACGGGCGAAGGCGAAACTCATCGAAACTTCCTTTGACATGATTGCCAGATGTGTTTTTCAAAACGGCAAATCACGTCAGGATGTTAGCCCCGGCAGTATTCCTGCCGGGGCCTGGCCTCAGGCCGCGACGCTGGCCTTGCGCTCATCACCCGAAACCAAGGCGCTGACGGCCACAACCATGCCCACCTCGCCCCCCGAAAGGACAGCAATACCGCTCATGTCGCGCATCCCGGACAAAACGCCCTGCAAGGGGCGCAACATCACAAGCTGCTGACCCAAGAGTTCATCAACCGGGATTGCGATGCGCGTCTCATTGCTGCTTACCACCACATAGAGTCGCGCACCGCGCGCCACCTCTGCGGCCTCGGGCATCAACGGATGCACCGGTACCAACGCACCCTCATCGATATTGAGCATCCGTGTTGCCCCAGAAGCCGACACTGGCAAGATGCGGTCGGTCTGAAGGATACGGTGAATCGCATCCACGGGCAGCACATAGCGCACATGCCCCACCCGCACCACCATACCATCAAGCACAATCATATGCTGCGGCACCCGCAGATGGAATCGCACCCCAGCCCCGGCAGGTAGGCTGACACGGCGCAGCGCGCCCTTCTTGCGAACCATCTCATCGGCCAGCGCGGCATAGGCAGGGGAAGCCGGAGCCTCGGGACTGTTATCGGTCAGCTCGACCCGCACGTGATCGCTCTCGGCCTCGACCGATATATGGAACCGCGATGCGGGATATTCCCCAGTCAGCCGCAGATTGACCAGAGTCTTGAGCGGCCCGCGCAATTCCTCGATCAACATCTGGTCGAGCATCGCGTCGCCGCCGACATAGGTGACAGAAGCATCGACACCGATCTTGCGCGCGCGCGTGGCCACATAGGCCTTGAGCGGGCGCAACAGCACTTCGGCAGGGCGCGACCGTTGCGCCACGCTTTCCTGTTGCAGATGCGACAACTCTGCCGAAAGCTGCGCGCCCGACTCGCTGATTTCCTGAAGTCGCAGATGGTGCTGGTCCAGCCGGTCGCGCAGGACCGAGCGCACGCGCTGCTCCAATTCGCCCACCCCAGCGGCGCGCAGCGCCTCCATCACATCCTGCACCAGATCGACCGAAGCAAGCTGTGTCAGCTCATGCTCCAACTGCGCGTGGCTGGCGGAGATAGCCCCCACCGCCTCGAGCAAGGCCAGACTGTCGCCCACATCCGACATCGGGATGAGATCAAACGTGTCGGGCTCTGCCGCTGCGGCCTCTGGTGCTTCGCGCACCTTGAGAGCCTGCGCCATCATCAGCCGCGTGCCTGTCGGATCCAGCATCGCGAGCCGCTCGACCATCCGGTCCTCTTCGAGGCTTGACGCCACGAGGAAATCAAACAGTGTGGCCTTGTCCAGAAACACCGTGACGTTGGTGATCATCCGCACGACGCCCGTGGTGATCCACTCAAGGAACCCCTGCGCCAGTGCATCATCGTCATTCAGGTCAGCCCGCAGCACGTAGAAATGCATGCCCTCCTTGATCGCCTCATGGGCGGTCTTGACGCTCTCCGGTGACATCACCCGGTGGAATTCCGGCGGCAGGCCCAATCGCGATTCGATGCTCTTGGCGGTCATCACGCCGCTGGCTACGAAACAGGCGTTGGTCGCCTCTTCGAACATCTTTTCAATCCGCGAGGTATCGGGCGTATCCCCCTGATCCAGCGCATCGAACACCAGTTCCATCGTGTCGACAAACCCGCGCCCCATCTGAAGCAGGATCACATCCGGGGCCTTCTGGTCAACGCGCACCCGCGCGAAGAGGTCGATCAGCGCCATCGTAAGTTGCGAGGCCGTGTCGATCCGGTAATTCAGACAGGCGAAATGCACCTGCCGCATCAATGTGTCAAACGCCGGGAACCAGTTGGCCCCCGCCTCCACGCTGCGCGCCTCCATTCCCTTGCGCAGGCTTTGCAGCGTCTCAAAGATATGTTCAACGCACCAAGCGCCCAAGAGCTTGCTTGGTGGCATCATCTCAGTATCGAACACCGACGCGGGTAAACTGCGCTCGACGCTGACCAATTCCTCATACAACGCCAGTTCAGCAGCGCGATACGCATGGCCCGCCGGCTCTTGTGACAGCCTGTGGGCGCTGTCAACCAACCGCACGTATCCGCGCGGCGCAGCCAGATCGGCAATCCGCTCGGCCAGGTCGCGCCGCTCGTCCATTGTGCAAGGCGTATCGCTCCCCATCCGCGTGCCCTGATCGGCAATCAGCGGGTAAAGCTCTGCGACAGCTTGGAAAAAAGCCCGGCCATCGGCGGCCGGATCAATTGGGCCGCGCGTTTGCACCGGGGCGGCGTCAGCGCCGCCAAAATCTTGCGCTGCGCGCGCGCGCACCGCCGCAACATGGCCTTTTGCCGCGGCGTGGCCAATGCCTTTGGCCTCGGCTATTGGATCGAGCAGCGCGACCCAACCGGCCAGATCAAGCTGTTGCGCGGCATAGCGCAGACCATCGGCCTCCTTGCGCAGGGCGGCGGGGCTGGAGTCCTCCGACCAATTCGCGCAGAGCGCGTCCAGTTTTTCAAGCGTCTTGGCCACCATATCGGCAAAGATCTGGTGATAGGTCTGATCGGCCCGTAGCTTGCCTTCCGTGACCTCGACCACGGGCTTGGGCCGCGCCGCTGCCTTCTTGGCCGGCGCGGCTTTGGCTTCCGCTTCGGGTTTCAGTGCGGGTTCGGGCTCTGCAACCGGTTCTGGGACCACATCGGCGGCGGGCTCTGGCATCGGCTGTGGTTCGGGGGCGGGCTCTTCGGCAACCTCAGGCGCGGCGCTCTCCCCGCTCAACAGGCGGCGGATCGCGGCACTCAGGTCTCGCGTTGCGGCGAGGTCCGGCGCATCTCCGCTCAGGACCGGCTCCAACAAGGCCAGCCAATCGGCAAAGTTCAGTTGCCCGGCGGCATAATGCAGGTTGTCCGCCTGCTTGCGCGCGGCGCTCGGGCCGGAGTCATCGGCCCAATCCGCGACCAGCGCATCGAGCGCGGCGCAGGTCTTTTCGGCCATTTCGTTGAAAATCTTGTGATGCTCCGGGTCGGGTGCCAAGAGCTTGCCCTCTGTCACCTCGGCCACGGTCTTGACCTGCGGCGCGGGTTCGGGTTCGGGCCCCGCCTCCGGCTCAACTTCGGGCGCTGAGGCCTCTTCGACTTCAGGCTCGGCTTCGGGCTCTGACTCGTCCTCCGGTTCGTCATCATCGCCTTCGAATTCGTCGAAATCCGCACCGTCGCCTCCGTCCAACTGATCCAGCAAACCAGCCAGACCCATGTCAAAGACCGGGGCCTTGGCTTTGGGCGCCGATATGGGGGCCGGTTCAGGTTCAGGTTTCGGTGCGGGCACTTCTTCGGCGGCATCCACCTGTGGAACAACTTCGTCCTGCGGCGCGGGCGCGACCGCGTCGGTCTCTCCCCCTGTCAAACGCCCGATCATCGTGCGCAAATCCTGCTTGAGCCCAGCTGTCGGGCCCGGCTCCACATCGGCTCGGGTGTCGGCTGTCTCTTCGAGCATGCCGCGCAGCGCATCGCCGGTGCGCATCAGAATATCGGTGATCTCAGCACTCAGCGGCACACCTTCGTCACGCACCAGCCCGATCAGATCCTCGGCCAGATGTGCCAAACCCTCGACCTGCGCCAATCCCAGCACGCGAGAGTTGCCCTTGAAGGTATGGACGGCCCGGAACAGCGCGCCGATATGCGCACCCATGTCGCCTGCGCCCCCGTCGAGGGCATCCAGCGCCGCTTCCATCGCGTCAAGGGACTGCGCGCCGTCATCGGCATACAGCATCCAGATTTCGTCCATCTCATCCATCATGGTGTCACCCGCCCAGTGGGTTGCATTGTGGCCCTCAGGCCCCGACCAGCGCCCGCATCACGCGCGTCAACTCGTCTCCGGTCTTTTCCTCAAGGTCATGCGACACCGTGCCGGAGGGCTTGGAAACCACCCCATCCGCACCCAGTTCGCGTGCCTTGGCCGCCAGGGGCGAACCTTGCACTGTAACCGACGACAGCATGCAGATCTTGGCCCGCGTCTTGAGTTTGGCGTGACGCAGAAACTCAAGCCCGTCCATCACCGGCATCTCGATGTCGAGCAGGATCAGGTCGAGGTCCGGCAGATCTGGCAACTTGTCCAGCGCCTCTTGCCCATTGGCGGCCTGTGCCACCAGCTTGAAATCCTTGCGCGATTTCAGAAAGCTGGAGATGTAGAGCCGCATCATTGCGGCATCGTCCACCACCATCACATTGTAAACCATTGTCTTTTCTCCGAATTATCTGGAACTGAACGAGCAGAAAGCGGCACCGCGCCGCCCCTGCCCCGCCCCATCAGAAGCCGTTAAAGCCGCGTGCGTCGAGATCGAGCGATCCACCGCCGTTGACACGCCCGTTGGGCTTGCCGCTCATCATCGCCTGAATCTGCGCCAACATCTCAGGCGTGAGACCATTGAACCCGCTCATCGGCATGGCCGTAGCTGTACGACGCAGCTTGAAGCGACCGATTTCCTCTTTCATCTGCTGGGTCGCCGCGCTCATCTCGGCGGCTCCGGCGGCGAGTTCGTCCGCCTGCTGGCTGGTATCCAGTGCAGATTTGGCGATTTCGGACATGGCCATCGAAATCTGCGCAACACCGCGCGATTGCTCGGCCCCCGAGCGGTCGATCTCTTCGACGATTTCCTTGACCTGCGTGATCTGTTGGGAAATGCCGGTAAAGGCTTCGGAGGTTTCATCGGCGATCCGCACACCTGCATTAACCCGGTTCGACGCGTCCTCGATCAGATCCGAAGTTTCGCGCGCCGCCTTGGCGGACCGTCCCGCAAGGTTGCGCACCTCTTGTGCCACCACGGCAAAGCCGCGCCCGTGCTGTCCCGCCCGCGCCGCCTCGACCGCCGCGTTCAGCGCCAGAAGGTTGGTCTGGAAAGCGATTTCGTCGATCACCTTGATGATCTTGGCGATGTCCTGTGACGAAGTCTTGATGCCATGCATGGCTGTGACCATGTCCTTGATCTTGGCGGCACCCTGATCGGCCAGCCCCACGGCGCTGTTCGCGAATTTCGACGCGTTCTGTGTCGACTCGGCATTTGCGCGCACCTGCTGGTCGGTCTGGTTGACCGACGCAGACACCTCTTCGACCGAGGCCGAGGCGACTTGGGAACTAGTCGAGAGGGTCTGGCTCGAATGGGCCACCTGGTTCACCGTGGTCGCGACCTGATCCACCTGTTCGGAGATCACCGCAAAGGCCCCGTTGAGGCTGCTGAACGCCTGCTCGAAGGACTCGATCACGCTGCGATATTCGCCCTTGAACTTGGACAGGTCCGCCTGCACGTCAAGATTGCCCGCGACGATGGAATCCGACAGCGTGCGAATTTCACTGACCACTTCTCGGAAATTGCCGCGCACCTTCTCGATGACGCGGTTGATGAAGACCTTCTTGCCGGGCAGCGTCGCGAAGGGCGCATCGAAATTGCCTTCGCCGAACTCCTCGACCACGGCGAGCGCGGCCTTCTTGGTGTCGATATGCGCCTTAACCATGGCATTCATCATCGCCGCTGAGCTGCGGACTTCAATCCGTTCGAACGCGTCATGGTCGACGAAGACATCGATATCACCGGCATCATGCGCGGCGGCCATTTTCTCTATCTCTGAGGTCAGAAGCTGGAACTGATTGAGCGCGAGGTCGTTCTCAGCCTTGACGCGCTTGATCTCGGTCACGTCTCGCCATTCCACCAGCACGAATTGCGATCCACGCTCGACACCGGCGACGGGGGTCGCGGTAAATTCCAGCGAGATGCCACCGACAACAAACGCCCCTTCATGCGGGCCGGTCATGTTGTCCATGATCCGCCGCTGGTAATGCGGGTTCTTGTGGAACACATCGACATTCTTGCCGATGATGTCGCGCGACCGGAAATTCGGCAGATCGCGGCGAATGTCGCTCTCGATCCGGTCGAACATCTGAAACGCGGACTCGTTGCAATAGAGGATGTTGTAATCCTCATCCGCAACCATGATGGGATTGCCAAGCGACGCCAGCAGCGTGGTGGCCACCACGCGCTTCGAGAATTCCGTTTCCTTCACATCGTCCATGGTGTCGTTGGCCTTGAGTTTGCTGTCGCGCGGGGATTGCGAGGTCATCTGTTCTGTCCTTTCGGTGTCGCCGGCGGGCTGGTCCGGCGCGGGCTGGGGTTGGGATGTCTCCGTCGTCGGCGTTGCGGCCGACCGGGACGTGAAAACGGGATTCTCATCGATCTCCGGGGGATTGGACTTTGGGGTAGCCATGGATCAGGCCTCGGCCATCATCGGCGGGATGAGGGCGTCATCCTCGACCAGAAGGTTGACATTGAGCAGGATCGCCACTCGCTCCTCCAGACGACCCAACCCCAACACAAGGCTGCGGCCCTCGGAGCCCGAGAAACTATGTGTCCGGTCAATCTGGCTCGCCGGAATGTCGAGCACCTCGTTGACGCCATCAACAATCAGACCCACCGGCGCATCGCTCACTTGCAGCACGATCACCACGGTGCGGTCATCATAGGCCTTGTCCGGCATACCAAAGCGCAGGCGCACATCCATAAGCGGGATCACCTTGCCACGCAGGTTGATCACACCCTTGATGTAATGCGGCACGTCCGGCACGCTCATGATACGTTGCAGCCCGACAATCTCGGTCACAACTCCGATCGACACCCCATAGAGTTCCGATCCGACCGGAAAGGTCAGATACATGGTGTCGATGGAATCCGACGGCTCGGCCTGGAGCTCGGTCTGTGGTGTCTGCGTATCGGCTAACGCGGTTTTAGTCATGGTCAGACTCCTCTATGGGTCATTCGGGGGGCCGGGGCGGCAGTTGCCCGCTGGGTTGCAGATGTCGTGCCAACCGAAGCCAGCAGTTTCTCCGCCATCTGGTCGAGCGGCACTTGTGCCAGCGCCGCCCCTCTCTCCCACGCGCGCGCGGGCATGCCGTAGACCAGCGATGTGGCCTCGTCCTGAACAAAGGTCTGCGCCCCAGCGAGACGCGCAGCCAGCAATCCGTTGGCACCGTCGCTGCCCATACCGGTCAGCACAGCGGCACTCAGGCGCGGCGCAGCAACTTTAGCGGCCGATGTCAGCAGAACGTCGATCGACGGCGTCGAATAACAAACCGGATCGCCTGCCGTCACCTCGACCGCCAAGCCACCCGCAGCGGCACGGCGCAGGCGCATATGCCGCTCACCTCCCGGCGCAATGAGGGCCAGACCGGGGCTGAGCCGGTCGCCCTGTCGGGGCCTCGCGCACCTCGATGGCACAGGTCGCATTGAGCCGTCGGGCAAAAGCCTCGGTAAAGCCGGCGGGCATGTGCTGAACAATGACGACAGGCGGGCAATCGACAGGCAACGCCTGCAAGACGGTGCCCAGCGCCTGCACCCCGCCCGTCGAGGCCCCAAGCGCGATCACCCACTCACGCGACAGCACAGGTGTCGCAAGGACTGGCGACGACACTGGCGCGGCAACCGCGACCGAGGTCTGCATCCGCTGCATATCGACCTGCGCCACCGCCCGCACACGCGCAGCTATGGTTGCCAGTGCGATCGTGTCCATCATGCCCGGTGCCACGCCTTGCGGCTTGGGCATCACATCGACCGCCCCGGCCTCCAGCGCCTCGATACTGCGCCGCGCCCCAAGCTGGGTTGTCGAGGACACCACGATGGTCGGGATACGCAGCCGCGCCGTGGTCTGACGCAGGAATTCCATACCGCCAAGCCCCGGCATTTCCAGATCGAGCGTGATCACATCCGGGCGGCGCACCATGACAAAGTCATACGCCTCTTCGGCGCTCGCGGCCTCGCCGATCACCTCGATTCCAGGATCAGCGCCAAGGGTCCGGGTCAAGAAACGCCGGAAGAAACTTGAATCATCGACAACAAGCACCGTTACGGGTGCAGCAGAGCGGGTCATTATGACCTCCTTCGGTAAAGACCGGTGGCGACAGGCTCCCAGAGGGTGCCCAGTTGGCGCACGGACTCCGTCACAGAGGTGATCAGCCAGCCACCCGGCTCGACCACGTCATAGAGGGCATTCACCGTGGCAACCTGATCGGCCCGGTCGAAATAGTAGAGCACGTTGCGGCAGAAGACGGCCTGAAACGGGCGGTTGAACGGATAGGGAGTCGCCTTGAGGTTCATGCGTCGAAAGGTACAAGCCCCGCGCAATTCAGGTGCCACCCGATATTGATCCAGCCCCGCAGGCGTGAACCAGCGCTTCACCCGCGCAGGGTCGGTCTGCGAAAACTGACGGGCGGAATAGATGCCCAACTCGGCCCGCTCGACCACCGGCTCGCTGATATCGGTGCCCAGAATATGCGTGCGGTTGAGCACGCCAGACCCCAACCGCTCGGCCAGCATGATCCCGAGCGTATAGGCCTCCTCCCCACTGGAACAGGCAGCCGACCAAAACCGGAATTCGGGGCGCTCCTTGAGTTCGGGCAAGGCCAGATCCATAAAATTGTCCAATACCTCGATCTCGCGGAAGAAATAGGTATGGTTGATTGAGGCCGCATGCAGCACCGCAAGCTGAAGGTCCTGCGCGCCTGCGCGGTCCAATTCACGTGCCAGATGGTTCAGATCAGGCAGTCCGAACCGCCGCAAAACGCGCTCCATACGCTGCCGCAGCAAATTGGCCTTGGACGGGCCAAAGGTGATCCCGCAGCGGCGGCTCAACCAATCGCGCAGCTGCTCGAATCCGGCCTGATCCGCGTGGACCTGCATCACCGCCCGCCTCCGTTAGCCAGCCGCTCGCAATCAAGCACCATCGCCACCTCGCCCGAGGACAAGAGCGCAAAGCCCCAGCTCGCGCGCACCCGCGTCAGCGTGCCCTCAAGCGGCTTCATCACCACCTGCTGACGATCAAGGATTTCATCGACCGGCACGGCAATCGGTCCAGAGGTCGACTCGAACACGATGAAGACCATTTCCGACAACGGCGGCAGTTCACTGCGCATGCCGTCGAAAAATTTTTCCAGCCGGCAGACCGGAATGAACCGATCCCGCTGCCGCAGCATTTCGCACCCACCCTCGGCGGCCAAGGCCAGATGATCCCCAAAGCCGGGTTTGACGATCTCGGCAATGTCGTCGATCGGCACGCAATAGAGCTGCGTGCCCAGCCGCAGGATCACGCTATCTAGAAACGCCAGCGACACCGGAATATGCAACGACACGGTTGTGCCTTTGCCTTCTTCGCTCTGCACCCCGATGCGCCCGCGCAGGTCCTTCATCGTGGTATTGAGCACATCCATACCCACGCCGCGCCCCGACAGGGTCGTCACCGACTCGGCGGTTGAAAAGCCAGGTTCGAAGATCGCTTTCCAGACGGCGGCATCTTCGGGCTCTTCGGTCGGGCCAAACAGACCCCGCTCGCGCGCCTTGGACAAGATTTTATCCCGGTTCAGCCCGCGCCCGTCGTCGATCACCTGAATCCGCACTTCGCTGCCCACCTGCGCGGCCGACAGGATAATACGCCCCGCAGGCGATTTGCCCGCCGCCTCGCGCTCGGCCGGCGGCTCCAGCCCATGATCGGCGGAATTGCGCACCACGTGCAGCAGCGGATCGTAAAGCCGATCCGCCACCAGCTTGTCGATTGATGTATCCTCGCCACGCATCACGAGGTCGATCTGTTTTCCAGTCTCGCGCTGCAATTCGCGCACCATGCGCTTGAGCCTGCGAAACACCTCATCCACCGGCACCAACCGCAGTTCACTCGCGGCGTCCTGCACCTCGCCTACGATCATCGACAGGCGATGCGCGGCCGCCTCGAACCCCACAAGGTCGAGATTGGCCAGTTCCGGCGCGTTGATAGTTTCGGATACCGACAGCGACAACTCTCCCACGAGGTCCATCAAGCGCCCGATCTTATCTGACGAAACGCGCAACAACGCGCCGCCCGAGGCCTGCTCGGGCACCTGCTCTGCACGCGCCGTCATGCCTGCGGCCCTCGTTCAGGACACAGTTTGTTTGGGAACACACTCGCCATGTGATCAGGTCTTTCTCAAACTGTCGGCTTGATTGCCGGTGACATCTGCACGCAGGACTGCAACCGGCGTGCCAGACTACGAAGCGCCGTCAGGCGGCATCTTCGGCATTCCCATCGAAATTGAAAATACAGACGCCCTCGAAGCCGGTAGATCGAAAGAGAAAGGTTTTCTTCATCGTCTGGATAAAGCCCCCGTGCTTCTTTTCGAAATTCTTGAGGTCCGCGATACTTGGAAAGAACAAGTTGACGGAAATGTCACCCTCTTTGCCAATCATGACGGTCAAGCCTGAGATACGGCATTCCGGAATCGCATTCCCCAGAATCTCCGTGATGAAAGGGGCCGCGATCTGTGCCGCATCGAGGCTTGGAAACTTGAGATGATACGTTTTCGATAACATTGTTGCCTACCAGTTGAGCTCTTCTGAGTTTCCAAACGGACCCTTGCTCAAAAATGTGAGCGCCCCGGCGACATATCTCCCGAGTATCTTTGGAGCGAGGATGATCGCTTTTGGCGAGAAACTGCGGTGAAAGTGCAAAGCGACCCAAAGGACAGCATCAAACATCTCACCGGGCGACGAAGCTTCGACAGGCAACGATCGACATTCCCCGTTTTCGTCGGATTTGCGACGTTTTCCCGGTTCTGAGAGCCAAATTTCCTCGCAATCCCACGCGATTGGCCAATTTTGCGGTCCAAATGGCCCCAAAACCCGCATGGCATGATCCCTGCTTACAGATTTCATATCGCAATCAACGAGGTTTCCCATGGCCGACATCTGCATCACCGCCGCGAATTTCCCTCAGGCACAGGCCCTCAAGGCGCTGCTCGACGGGCGCCGTCTGAATGTCCGCATCGGCTATCAGCCCACCTGTCACACGCTTGTTCAGGGCGCACCCGTGACCGACCAGCGCGCGCTGGTGGAACTGGCCCGCAAGCTGGGGGCGAAACGCATCGTGGTGATCGAGGGTCAGGCCGCAGAATTTGCCCTGCGCGAGGATCTGGGCGGACGCATGCTGACCGTATCGCTGCCCGACAGCGGCCTGCCCGCTCTGCGCGATGCAGCTCTGATGGCCGTGGCCGATCTCTTGGCAGCCCCTTTTGGCACTATGGTCGCCGCCGATCCGAACTCGGGCGCTCTCATCGACATGGCCCGCCGCGTTGCCCGCTTTGACGTCAGCGTCTTTATCAACGGCCCCACCGGCAGCGGCAAGGAAGTGCTGTCGCGCCTGATCCATGCGGCTTCGCCCCGCGCTGACAAGCCCTTTGTCGCCATCAACTGCGCCGCAATCCCCGAGAACATGCTCGAAGCGCTGCTCTTCGGCCATGAAAAAGGGGCCTTCACCGGTGCCAACACCGCCAACAAGGGCTATCTGCGCGCCGCAGATGGCGGCACGCTGCTCCTTGACGAGATTTCCGAAATGCCGATGGCGCTTCAGGCCAAACTCCTGCGCGTCATTCAGGAAAAGGTCGTGACCCCACTCGGTAGCCAAACCGAAGCCCCAGTCGATGTCCGCATCCTCGCCACCTCCAACCGCGATATGGAGGCCGAAATCGCGCGCGGCACCTTCCGCGAAGACCTCTACTATCGCCTCAACGTGTTCCCGCTGGAAACGCTGGCCCTCTCTGCGCGTCCGCAGGACGTGCCGGTGCTGGCCCAAGCGATGCTGCGCCGCCACACACCCGAGGGCCTGCCCACGCCGCTTTTGTCACCCGAGGCTTGCGACATCCTTGCCGGCCATTCCTGGCCCGGCAATGTGCGCGAACTGGAAAACGTCATGCAGCGCGCGCTGGTTCTGGCCGATGGCATGGTGATTGCACCTGAACACATCATGCTTGTTGCCCGCCCCACCTCTCTGTCCGCCGCCCGCCCCACCGCGGTTTTCGCCTCTCTCGCCGCCTGATCCTGACCTGCCATGAGCCTGACCGGCATCTCCTCTTCTGTCAGCATGATGCACGCCTCGCAGGCGGCATCTCGCCCTGACCCTATTCAGCGCCCGACCGCCATGGCCGACGCGCAGGGGCCGGGCTTTGCCGAACGGTTGGGCAAGGCGGTCGAGAGCGTGAATGCCCAACAGGGCAAGGCCGCACAGGCCGCCCGCGATTTTGAGACCGGGCGCACCGAGAACCTCGCTGCCGTGATGGTCGAACAACAGGTCGCGTCGCTTGGGTTCCAGATGACGATGCAGGTCCGCAACAAGGCGCTCACCGCCTATCGCGACATCATGAATATGCCGGTCTGAGGCCCAGACGAGAACCACGGAAGTAGAGACTATGGACGGACAGCAAACCACTCTCCCGGCTCAGGCTGGCGCCACGTCGCTTGTGCAGCGTGCGCGCCTCGCTCTCTCGGGCATGGATGGGTTCATGGCCCAGCCGGCCTTGCGCCGCGCCCTGCCCGCGATTGGCGTGCTGCTGGTCGTGACACTTGGGCTGGCGGCATGGCTGCTTCTGGCCCCTGCCGACCGCGTAACCCTGCATGCAGGTCTGCCCGAGGCCGAGAAATCCCGTGCTCTCGACGCGCTGACCGCCGCTGGTATGGACGCGCAGCTTGACCCCTCCTCTGGCGCTCTCACCGTGGCCGCCGATCAGTTTCACAGCGCCCGGATGCTCTTGGCCACCCAGGGCCTGCCCGCAGGGGCAACCGACGGCATGTCGGCAATTGACGAGATGCCTATGGGCACCTCGCGCCAGATTGAATCCGCGCGCCTGCGCCGGATGCAGGAACTGGACCTTGCCCGCTCGATCCAGGAGTTACGCCCGGTGCGCGCCGCCCGCGTGCATCTGGCCTTGCCGGAACGCAGCGCCTTTGTCCGCGACAGTCAGCCGCCGCGCGCGTCCGTTTTCCTGGAACTTGCCCCCGGCATGACCCTCGATCAGTCACAGGTGCGTGCCATTGTCAGCCTTGTTGCCGCCGCCGTGCCCGACATGCCGCGCGGCAATGTCTCGGTCGTGGACCAGACAGGCACGCTCCTGACCAGCCCCGAAGAAGACCCGGTGCAGGCCGAAGCCGACCGCCAGATGCAGCATCAGCGAAGACTGGAAGCCGTTTACCGCGACCGGGTGCTGGCGCTCCTCACGCCCATCGTGGGCGCAGGCAATGCCGCCGTGGAGGTGACGCTGGATATGGATTTCACCCGCTCTGAAATCACCAGCGAAGAATACCTGCCCGACACCGCCCTACGCAGCGAGCAGAGCAGCAGCCAGCAAACCTCCGGCGCTCAAGCTGGCGGCATTCCCGGTGCTGTCGCCAACACGCCCCCCAATGAGGCGCAGATGGCCGACGCCGCCAGCCAAGCGGCCAAGAACGGCACCACCAACAGCGCCAGATCCTCGACCCGCAATTACGAGGTCAGCCGCCGGGTAGAAACCCGCCAGCCCCAGACCGCCCAGATCAACCGCGTGCATGCCGCCGTGCTCTTGCACCGCCTGCCCACGCCCGCAGCCCCAGCCGAAGGTGACGCGGCACCAGCCCCCGAGGGCGTGCCGCTCGCGGAAATCGAGGCGTTGACCCGCTCCGCCATCGGCTTTGACGAGACCCGCGGCGATATCGTCACCGTGGCAAGTGCGCCCTTTGTCGTTGCCCCGTCGATGATCTCTGCCGAACGCTGGTACGACGCTGCCTGGCTGCCCACTTTGGGTCGAACCCTCGCACAACTGGCGCTCTTTGGCATCATCGTGCTGGGTGTCGTGCGTCCGATCCTCAACCGCCTGCTCCCGCCTGTCGGGGCCACCACCGCCACCACCGGCATGACCTATGGCGACGCCATCGAAGTACCCCGCGGCGAGAGCCTGTCTGCCCTGCGCCAGCGCCTTGAGACCGCAGCGCCCAACGCCGAAGATCTCAACGGGGCCATCACATATGAGGAAAAGATCGACCTCCTGCGCCAGATGGCAGGGGCCGAGACCAACCGTATCGCAGGCGTCTTCAAATCCATGATAGCCCCCACTGGTGAGGACCGTCCATGACCCTCGCGCTGCCTGCCCCTGCCGGTGCCCGCCCCGGTGCCGACCTGACCCCGGTACAAAAGGCCGCCATCCTGATGATGGTCTTTGGCGAAGAGACCGCCGCCCAGATTCTGCGCGCCCTCTCCCCGTCCGAAGTGCAGGTGTTGGGTGAGGCGATGTTCACCGTGCAGGGTGTCGACCATGACACGGTCGATGCCGTGCTCAACGAATTTCTCGGACTGGTCAGCAATCAGACCGGAATCGGCATTGGCGCGGGTAATTATGTGCGGCACGTGCTCGATCAGGCACTTGGCGCGCACAAGGCGCAATCAGTGCTCTCGCGCATCGTGCCCTCCAACAGCGAACGCCCGATTGAAATCCTCGACTGGATGGACCCCTCTGCCGTAGCCGAACTGATCCAGGATGAACATCCCCAGATCATGGCGCTGGTCATCGCCTCGCTCGACTATGCCCAGGGGGCAGAAGTGCTCAAACTGCTGCCGCCCGAGGCACAGCCCGAAATCATCCGCCGCATCGCCACGCTCAACACCGTGCAACCCGAGGCGCTGCGCGACCTCGAAGAGGTGATGCGCGCCAAGTTCAAGGCCAACACCACCCTGCGCGCCTCGCAGATCGGCGGCGTCAAGGCCGCTGCTCGGATCATGAACTTCACCCGTCAGGACATGGAAGAGCGGATCATGAAGGACATCCGCAAGGATGACAAAACGCTATCCGAGGATATTCAGGACAACCTCTTTGTGTTCGATTACCTCATCAAATCCGACGAGCGCGCTCTGCAAACCGTGCTGCGCGAGATCGAGAGCGACATTCTGATTCTCGCCCTCAAGGGGGCCAATCCCACCCTACGCGACAAGCTTCTGGGCTGTGTTTCGGCCCGCGCCGCCGCCAATATCATGGACGAAATGGAGGCCATGGGCCCGGTGCGCCTAAGCCAGGTGCAAGAGGCCCAGAAGCAGGTCATCACCGTCGCCCGCCGCCTCTCGGACGAGGGCAAGATAACGCTCGCCGGACGCGGCGGCGAAAAGATGGTCTGAGACCATGACCGCCATGCCCGCCCCTGACCTCCCCCCTGAGCCCGGCGCGCTCACGCCTGAGGATCTGCTGGCCCTCGTGCGCCGCTCCTCTCAGCAATTCCAGCGCCGTGACCCCGCCAAGCCTGTGGCACAGTCCGAGAGCGGCTTTGCCCCGCAGGCCGTGGTGCGTCCCCTGCGCGCGCAGACGTCAGAGCCCGCGCCCGCGCCCGTCGACACAGCGCCCGAACCCACCGCCGCCACCTTCACCCCCGCACCGCCACCGCCCACTTTCGACATCGAGGCCGAGCGCCGCGTCGCCTGGGCCGAGGGCCACGCTGCCGCGATGCAGGAGATCGAGGCCGCCCGCGCCAAAGCGCGCGCCGAAGCCTTGGACGAGGCCCGCGCCACTGCGGCACAAGACATCGCCGAGGCGCGCGACGCCTTCACCGCCGCCGTCACCCGCCTCACCAGCGCGGAAAACGAGCGTCTCGCGGACCTGACCACAAAGCTGGAATTGGCCGTGCGCAATTTGGCCACCCAGCGCGCTGGGCAGAAGATTGACGAGGCTCCTCGTCCCTTTCTGCGCCGGATCGAAAAGATCACCCATCAGATTGCCGCCGGGGCCGAAGGAACCGTCGTGCTGATGAACCCCGCCGACCTCTTGGCGATCAAGCCGCATATCAAGGATTTCAGCCCACTGGCCAAAGGTCGGCTCTCGCCCGACACAACGCTCGGTCGCGGTGATTTACGCATCCGCATGGACGAGATCACCTTTGCCGACGCGATCGGCGAACGCAACGGGGGGCTGGCATGACCGACCTACTAGCACGTCTCACGCAGGCAACCGACGCCATGACCGAAGTACCGCCGCCCGGCTATTCGGGCCAGGTGTTGCGCTATGATGGTCTCATTCTCGAATGTGCTGGCTTTCCCGCCAGCCCCGGCACCCGCTGCCGGATAGATACCGAGGATGGCAAGGGTGCCACAGGTGAAATCGTGGGCTTTGCCAATGGCCGCAACCTGCTCTTTCTCGATCAACCCGGCGCGCGGATTACCCATGGCTGTCAGGTACATAAAATGCGCGGAGGCCACAATGCCGCCATGGGCGACGCCCTCTTGGGCCGCGTGCTCGACGCCGAAGGCGCGCCGCTCGACGGCTTTGGTCCACCTGATTGCCCGGACACCCGCTCGCTCTCGGGGCGCGAACAAAACCCGCTCGCGCGGCAACCCGTGGATGCCCCGCTCGATGTGGGCGTGCGCGTGATCAACGCGGCCCTCACCGTGGGACGCGGTCAGCGCGTGGGCATCATCGCAGGCTCTGGCGTCGGTAAATCCGTGCTCATCGAGATGATGACCCGCTATACCTCTGCCGATGTGATCGTGGTTGGTCTCATCGGCGAGCGTGCCCGCGAAGTGGGCGATTTCGTCGCCAAGGTGATGACCGGCGACAACCGCGCCAAGACCTGCGTCGTGGCCGTGCCCGCCGACCGCTCGCCGCTCCTGCGCCTGCGCGCGGCGCATCGCGCCACCGCCATTGCCGAATATTTCCGCGATCAGGGCAAACAGGTCATGCTGATCATGGACAGCCTCACCCGCGTGGCCCATGCCCGCCGCGAAATCGGTCTGGCGCTTGGCGAACAACCCACCGCCAAGGGCTATACCCCCTCGGTCATCTCGATGATTCCGGGCCTGATCGAGCGCGCCGGTCCGGGTCTGCCCGGTCAGGGCAGCATCACCGCATTCTATACCATTCTGGCCGATGGCGACGACACCACCAATGACCCCGTGGTCGACACCGCCCGCGCCATTCTCGACGGGCATTTCGTGCTTTCGCGCAATCAGGCGCAGATGGGCATCTATCCGGCCATCGACCTTACCCAATCGGTGAGCCGTGTGATGAAGGACATCGCCGAGAAACCCCACCACGCAGCCGCGCTGCGCCTGCGCCGCCTCATTGCCCTATATATGGAGAACCGCGACATGATGCTGATGGGTGCCTATTCCCCCGGTCAGGACGCCACGCTTGACGAGGCCGTTGCCCTATGGCCCCGGATCGAGAACTTCATCCGGCAAGACATCCACGAACCCGCCAGCCTCGAGGACAGCATCAGCGCCCTTTGCGCGCTGACTGGCGGTGCCGCATGAGCGCGCGTCAGCACCGCCTCCTGACCTTGATGGCGCGGCAGGAAAACCGCGAGTTGGGGCATCTCTCGATGCAGCTTGGCCATCTGCGCCAACAGGAAATGCAGCAATTCGACATGGCCGACCGTCTGGGTCAAATGCTCGATCAGAGTGCACAGGCCCCGGCCGAACCGATGACCCCCGGACAACTGAGCACCGCACATTTCATGGGCCGCACCCTCGTGCAACAGCTTGAGGCGACGCGCAGCCAGATGGCCCGCACACGTCAGGAACGCGCCGCGGTGGAACAGGACCTCTCGCAGCACCAGCGCCGCCAACAGATCCTGCAAGAGCGCGCCGACCTTAGCCGCCGCGCCCTGCATGTGGCCCGCGCCGAGGCAGAAGACAACGCCACCCTGCCCCGGCGCACGCGCTAGGGCGTGTTGCGCCCCATCGAAACCACACCCGTCCCGGGCTTGACCCGGGACCTCGTCGAGGCAACTTGGAGGCCCCAGCTTGGGAGCCGGGGCGACGTAAACACGATCAGACGCAAGGTGCCCTACCGCACCAACCCGTCGCGCACGCCGCGCAGATGCTCCGGAATGGCCCGCGCCGTAACGCCCGCCTCGCGGACCAGCCCATCGAAATGCAGCGTCATTGCCTGTATCCGCTCGGTATCGCGAAAGACCATGTAATTGCGCCCCAGATAAAGCACCGCCAACAGCGGTCCAAAGATCGTGATTGGTGCCGAATAAACCCGCCGCGCATCATAGAGGTAAAGCCGCAGACGCGGATAAAGCTGCGTCGTGGTGGCAATCAGATGATCCAACTGCGCCCGCCTCAGCGCCGTTGGCAACCCGCGGTAATAGCCTTCACCCCGCGCGAAGCTCTCGATCTCATAAAGCGGCAGGGCAATTTCGTAATCCGACCGCGCCGCCCGCATCCAGGCCATGCGATCTTCGGACGCCCCAATAGCCTGATCGGTCGAGCGGCCAAGGTGTGGCGCGTATTCCCATTCCAGCATCGCGCGGGTTTTCAGCATATCCGGCAAGGCAGCCGGCACATGCCGGATCTTGTAGCCCGCCGCTTCCTTGTGCCAGGCGAAAATCTGTTCATCCACCAAGGCGCGCGGTGCCTCCGTCAGCGAGAGCGTGTTGGCCAGCATGTCGGCGGCCGTCTCGGGCCGGTCTGTCAGTCCCAAGAGCCAATCGGCCGACACGCCCAAGGCCGAGGCACATTCCCCTACTACCTGCGCATTGGGCAGACGCGCCGCATCGTCCTTGAGCAGTTGCGACACGGTCGAGCGATCCACGCCGATGGTCCGCGCCAGGACGCTCTGATTGCTGCCGCGCAGGCGCATCGCCTCAGCCAGCCGGGTGCGGAACAGGCTGGCGCGCAAGCGTTTGTCGATATTTTTTATCATATGATGATTTTTATCACAGATGCGGAGAAATGTTAACCATTTCCGAAATGGCGCGCTCAGGAAATAGAAACGAATGTCGCGCCATATTACGTATCAAAAGGACACTGAATGCGCGCCCATTCGCAGCCCGCAGCTCTCACCGAAACCACCGGACTGCCACCCAAGACGCGGCAGGATGTCCGCGTGGAATGGCCCACGCTCGGGCTCTTGGCGCTCTGCTATGCGACCTGGGTTTTTGGTACCACTGCGGCCTCCACCTTGGCGCTGCCACTTGGCATTGTCGTGACTGCCCTTGCCATCGCGCTCCATTCTTCGCTCTGCCACGAGGTGCTGCATGGACACCCCTTCCGCTCCCGCCCGCTGAATGAAACGCTGATCTTTCCCTGTCTTTGCCTCGTGATCCCCTATGTGCGCTTCCGCGACAGCCATCTTGCGCATCACCGCGAGGAATTTCTCACCGACCCCTATGACGATCCCGAGGCGAACTACCTGGACCCTGCCGTCTGGGCGCGCCTGCCGCGCGCGGTGCGGCTGGTCCTGCGGCTCAACAATACGCTGGCGGGGCGGATGTTGATCGGCCCGTTGGTGGCACAGGTGACGTTCCTACGTGCCGATTGGCAGGCGATCCGTGCTGGTGACCGCGCGGTGCGCGACGCCTGGCTCTGGCATATTCCGGCGGTTGGCCTCGTGCTGCTATGGCTCTGGTTCGTGCCGATGCCGGTCTGGGCCTATCTGCTGGCGGTCTGGATCGGATTGGCGGTTCTGAAAATCCGCACCTTTCTGGAGCATCGCGCCCATGAGCGCGCCAGTGGCCGCACCGTGGTGATCGAGGATCGCGGCCCGCTCGCATGGCTGTTCCTGAACAACAACCTGCATGTGGTGCATCACATGCACCCCGAGGTGCCGTGGTATCAGTTGCCCGCGCTCTATGCGGCACGGCGCGATCATTACCTGCGCCGCAACGATGGCTATGTCTATCGCTCCTATGCAGAGATATTCCGCGCCCATCTCTGGCGCGCCAAGGACCCGGTGCCGCACCCTCTGTGGCAAGGGCGGTCTCACGGCGACGCGTAACCGGGCCGGGCGCTACCCCCGCAACACCGCCCCCGGATTCATGATCCCCAAAGGATCGAGCGCCGCCTTGATCGCGCGCATCGCGTCCAGCTTTACCGGATCGCCATAGCGCTCCAGGTCCTCGACCTTGAGCCGCCCGATACCATGCTCAGCACTGACAGACCCGCCCATCTCATGCACCAGATTATGCACCGCGCGCTTGATCGCGTCGCGCTCTGCCACGTGGTCCGCACGGCTGCGCCCCGGCATGGGAAAGATGTTGTAATGCAGGTTGCCATCGCCCAAATGCCCGAAACAGTTGATCCGGAACGCCCCGATCCGGGCAATCACTTCGGCGCCTTTCACAATGAAGTCAGGGATTTCGGACATCGGCAGCGAAATATCATGTGAACTGATCGACCCGACACGCCGGTTCGCCTCGGGAATCTGCTCGCGCACCTCCCAGAACTGATGGCGCTGCGTCTCGGATTGCGCAATGATCCCATCGCTGACCAGCCCCGCGTCGAATGCCTCAGCAAATAGCCCCTCGAGCGCCAAGGCCGGATCAAGCCCACTGGCCAGCCCCACATCAATCAACACAAACCATTCCGGCATCTCGGCGAAGGGCTGGCGAATGTCGGGCAAGGCCTCGGCCAGAAACTCTAGCCCGGCCCGGTGCATGATCTCGAACGCACTCACCCCCTCGCCCATCCGGTCGCGTGCCAGTGCCAAGAGATCAAGCGCGGCGCGCGGGCTGTCCACCACCATGAGCGCTGTGCCCTCGCCCGTGGGACGCGGAGAAAGCTTGAGCGCAGCGGCGGTGATCACCCCGAGCGTGCCCTCGGACCCGATCAGGAGATTACGCAGATCATAGCCGGTGTTGTCCTTGCGCAGGCGTTTGAGGCCATGCCAGATGCGTCCATCGGGCATCACCGCCTCTAGCCCCAGACAGAGATCACGCGCATTGCCATAACGCAACACGTTTACGCCGCCCGCATTGGTGGCAAGGTTTCCACCGATCCGCGCCGATCCCTTGGCTGCGATGCTGAGAGGGAAGAGCCGGTCCACCTCGGCGGCGGCCTCGTGAATATCCTGCAGGATTGCCCCTGCCTCGACCACGATCACATTCTCGGCCGGATAAATGCCCCGCACCGCGCGCATTCGTTCAAGGCTCAGGATCACGGGGCGCGGCCCCTCGGGTGCGATTTGCCCGCCGACAAGCCCCGTGCCACCACCATAAGGCACCACAGGCACGCGCGCCGCGGCACAGGCACGCACGATCTCGGCCACCTCTTCAGTACTGCCGGGGGCCAGAACCACGCCCTGCCCCTGCCATCGGCCGCGTGGTTCCTCGAAATATCCGGGGGTTGCGTCGCGAAACGCGGGCGCAGGCAGGCGCGCACGCAGCGCGTCGATGAAATCGGGGGTGGCGGGGTTCAGGCTCATGGAATTTACCTATCACGTTGCCTGTAGCGGTCCAGCCCTTTGTCGCGCGCGCAAGTGTGGCTTTCCCTCTTGTCTCTGCGCGCCCCTCGGGCCATTTTGCGCGCCATGCAGATGATCCCCCGCGCCCCCCTGTTTCTTGGCCTTGCCGGTCTCTTGCCCTTCCTTTGGGGGGCACTGACCGTGGTCTTGCCCGACCTCGGCCTCTGGACCGCGCAGACCATCGGGCCGCGCTTTGCCGGGCCTTATGTGATGCTGTTTTACGGCGCGGTGATCCTGTCGTTCATGTCGGGCGTGCTCTGGGGGTTCGCCACGCGGGCGACGGGCACGATGGCAGGTGTCTGCTACGGCCTCTCAGTCATCCCGGCTCTCTGGGCGTTTTTCATGACCGGCGGCGGGCCAACCTCGGCGGGAATGAGCCTTATCTTCGGGTTTGCAGGCCTCTTAGCGCTCGATTGGCAGTTCTGGCGGTGGGGCCTGACACCGCCGTGGTGGATGGCGCTGCGGATGCTTCTGACGGCGGTGGTGATCGGTTGTCTTGCCGTGGGGGTGCTGCTCTGATGCCCGCGCTCTATGCCTATACCGACGGGGCCTGTTCCGGCAATCCCGGCCCCGGCGGCTGGGGCGTGCTGATGCGCGCCATGGAGGGCGATACCGTGCTCAAAGAGCGGGAACTCTCAGGGGGCGAGGCCGACACCACCAACAACCGGATGGAACTTTGCGCCGCCATTGCCGCGCTCGAGGCGCTCTCGCGCCCCTCGACCATCACCATTGTCACCGACAGCGCCTATGTCAAAAATGGCGTGACCGGCTGGATGCACGGATGGAAGCGCAATGGCTGGCGCACAGCCGACAAAAAGCCGGTCAAGAATGTCGAGCTTTGGCAGCGTCTGGACGAGGCGCAGAAACGCCACACCGTCACCTGGGAATGGGTCAAGGGCCACGCCGGACACCCCGAAAACGAGCGCGCCGATGAATTGGCCCGTGCGGGCATGGCCCCCTTCAAACCGGGTAAGGCCAAAGGATGAGCGCGCTCACCCTGCTTGACTATGCCTCGGTGCTGATCTTTGCCCTGACCGGCGCGCTTGTCGCCTCGCGCCAGCAACTCGACATCGTAGGCTTTGCCTTTATCGCCTGCCTGACGGCCGTGGGTGGCGGCACGCTGCGCGATGTGCTTCTGGATCGCAACCCGGTCTTTTGGCTGGGCAATCCCAACTATATCCTGATTGCCTGCGTCGCCGCCCTTGTGGTGTTTTTCACCGCCCATCTGGTCGAGAGCCGCTATCGCCTCTTGCTCTGGCTCGACAGTTTCGCACTTGCCGTGGCAGTGCCCGCGGGGGTGAGTGCCGCGATGTTGATGGCACAAAGCCCGGTAATCGTGGTGCTTATGGGGATGGTGACGGGCTGCATGGGCGGGCTCATGCGCGATGTCGTCTGCAATGAGGTGCCCTTGGTCCTCAAACAGGGCGAGCTTTACGTCACCGCCGCTTTTGCCGGGGCGCTTGGTGCCATGGGCGCGGCGATGCTCAGCGATGACCCACTCGTCATCCTGGGCACCTGTGCGGCCCTGACATGGGCGTTGCGCGCGGGCTCGCTCGGCTTTGGCTGGCGGCTGCCGGTCTACCGCGCACGCCCGCCGCGCAACCGTTCTTAAAGCTTTTTGGCATTTCGCTGAAACGCCAAACATCTTTAACTTTTTAAATTGGCGCCATTTCGAACCGGAAAATTCTATCAACTTTTTCTGAAATTGCTTTAGCGTCGTTCGCCGATCATCTTCCACAGCCAGACAAGCAGCATCGCGCCCAGAACCGCACCGACAAGCCCGCCAAGAAATCCGGTGATCATCAGCACCATGCGAATGACCACCGCCCCGATCAACGTGCCCGCTATCCCGATCAGGATGGTGGGTACCACGCCCATCTCGACCCGCATCAGCCGCGTCGCCAGAAAGCCCGCTGCAATCCCCACGATCAAGAGTCCGATAATGCCCATGCCTTACCTCCTCTTGCGCCAATGGGTCGGCACGATGATCAGCGCCCCTACCGAGGACAGGATCGCATCAATCCCCGGCGCGCCAAAGCGGATACCGAACATGATCCGGACGAAGTAAAACAGAAACGCACCGCCGATGCAGATGATGATCGACGGCAAATAGCCGTTGCGGGTAAAGCCGGTTTTCTCGCTCGCATAGCCGACGATGCCCGCGATCACCACCGTGCCAAAGAGTTGCATGAACATCGCGTCACCCCAGCTGCGTGCCACGCGGCAAGGGCATGCCGCGCAGAAACTCATCCACATCCTGCGCCGCGCGCCCGGCGCGTTGCAAGCGCAAAAGCCGCACCGCGCCAGTGCCGCATCCCACAGTCAGGTCTGCATCGAGCACGGCACCGGGCGCACCCTGCCCTTCGGCTACAGCCGAACACAGCAACTTGATCCGCTCGCCGCCCGCCTCGCACCAGGCCCCCGGAAAGGGCGACAGCCCCCGGATCAGCCGATCCACCTCTGCGGCGGGGCGTGCCCAATTCACCCGCGCCTCGGATTTGTCGATCTTGGCGGCATAGGTCACGCCCGCCTCGGGTTGCGGCTCTGGCGTCAAGGCGTCGAGCCGCTCCAATGCCTCGACGATCAACCGCGCACCAAGGGCAGACAATCGGTCATGCAATTCCCCTGTGGTTTCCTGGGGGCCAATCGTCAGTGCCTCGCGCAGCAGAACCGGCCCGGTATCCAGCCCCGCCTCCATCTGCATGATGCAGACCCCTGTCTCCGCATCCCCGGCCATGATGGCGCGATGAATGGGCGCCGCCCCCCGCCACCGGGGCAAGAGGCTTGCATGGATATTCAGACAGCCGCGCTTGGGCGCATCCAGCACCGCCTGCGGCAGAATGAGGCCATAGGCCACCACCACCGCCACATCGGCCTTGAGCGCTGCAAAATCCGCCTGCGCCACCTCATCTTTCAGACTGACCGGATGGCGCACCGGCAAGCCAAGCGCCTCGGCCCGCGCCTGCACCGGGCTGGGGCGGGCCTTTTTGCCACGCCCCGCGGGACGCGGCGGCTGGCAGTAAACGGCGGCCACCTCATGCCCCGCTGTCACCAGCGCGTCGAGCACCGGCACCGAGAAATCGGGCGTTCCCATGAAGATCACTCGCATGCCCGCGCCTTTCATTGTTCCCAAAATACTCAAATCCGACGCCGCCCCCGGCACCGCCTCAGCCGATCTTGCGCGCGCGCCGCAAGAGCATGTCGCGTTTGACCTTGCTGAGGTGATCGAAATACATCCGCCCCTGCAAATGGTCGATCTGATGCTGCACACTCGTGGCCCAGAGACCGACAAAATCGCGCTCTTCGACCTCTCCTGCCGCGTTCAGAAACCGCACTGTCACGGCGCGCGGCCGCTCGATCACCGCAGAGACACCGGGCAAGCAGGGGCTCGCCTCGTCATGGGGGCGCAATTGCACACTGGCATGCAGGATTTCGGGGTTGGCCATGCGCACCGCCTGTCCCCGTGCTGTGCTGGCATCGACCACCGCAAGCGCCTGCATCTCGCCCAGTTGCGTGGCGGCAAGCCCCACACCCGGCATCGCCTCCATGACCGCGATCATCTCGTCCCAGAGGGCGCGCGTCGCATCCGTGATCTCCGAGACCGGCGCGGCAGGCTGACGCAACCGCTTGTCAGGCCAGCGCAGACAGGGGCGCGGCGCCACCGCTTAACCCCGCGCCAATTCGCGCTTGAGCTTTTGCATGCGCCGGGTGATGAGCTGGCGCTTCATCGCCCCCAGATAGTCGATGAAAAGCTTGCCATCGAGATGGTCGATCTCGTGCTGCACACAGGTGGCCCAAAGGCCGCCGAACCCTTCCTTGTGTTCCACACCGTCAAGGTCCAGCCACCGCACCTCAACCTCGGCTGGCCGCGTGACATCGGCGAACTGGTCGGGGATCGACAGGCATCCTTCCTCATAGACGCTTTTCTCGTCGGAAAAGGCCGTGATTTCGGGGTTGAGCATCACGATGGGGCGCGGCGTGGCTCCTTCGTCCTTGACGCAATCCAGCACGATCAGCCGGTCCATCACCCCCACTTGCGGCGCGGCAAGGCCGATGCCCGGCGCGTCATACATGGTCTCGAGCATGTCCTGCGAGAGTTTGCGCAAGGCATCGGACACGTCCTTTACGGGCGTGCAGACCTTTCTCAGGCGCGGGTCGGGATGGATCAGAATAGGCCGTTTCATGGCGGCTATTTAGGCGATGGCCGGGCATTCTGCAACGCCCCTTGCGCTTGGGCTGTGATCGTTTAGCCTGCGCCGCGATCACCACCCCGGAGAGCCCCATGAATTTTGACGAGATCATCGACCGCCGCGGCACCCATTCCGACAAATGGGACATGATGCAGGCAAAATATGGCGTCTCGCCGGAAGATGGGATTCCGATGTGGGTGGCGGATATGGATTTCCGCCCCCCCACCTGTGTCACAGAGGCGCTGATCGGTATGACGCAGCATGGCGTCTATGGCTATTACGGCGACGATGCCGCCTACCGCGCCGCGATCCAGTGGTGGATGCAGGAACGCCATGGCTGGGCAATCGAGACAGATGCGATCTTTACCACCCATGGCCTCGTCAACGGCACGTCAATGTGCGTCGACACCTGGACCGCGCCAGGCGATGCGGTGGTACTCTTCACCCCGGTCTATCACGCCTTTGCCCGTGTGATCCGCGCCGCCGGGCGCGAGGTGCGCGAATGCCCGCTTGTGAATAATGCGGGCCGCTACGAGATGGATTTCGACGCCTATGACGCATTGATGACGGGCAATGAGAAGATGCTCGTCCTCTGCTCGCCGCATAATCCCGGTGGTCGGGTCTGGACCAAGGCAGAGCTGGAGGGCGTGGCCGATTTCGCCCGGCGTCACAACCTCATTCTCGTGTCGGATGAAATCCACCATGATCTGGTCATGCCCGGACAGCGCCATATCGCCATGGCCCATATCGAGGGCATCGCCGACCGGCTGGTGATGATGACCGCCACCACCAAGACCTTCAACATCGCGGGCGCGCATCTGGGCAATGTGATCGTGCCCGATGTCAAACTGCGCGCGCAATTTGCCGCCCGCATGGGGGCGATGGGGATTTCGCCCAATTCCTTTGGTCTCTTCATGGCCGAGGCCGCTTATAGCCCCGAGGGGGCCGCATGGGTCGATGCGCTCTGCGCCTATCTGGATGGCAACCGGCAACTCTTTGAGAGCGGAATGCAGGACATTCCCGGCGTGCGCGCCATGCCACTCGAAGCGACCTATCTGACGTGGATCGACTTTGCCGGCACCGGCATGTCGGCGGCGGAATATACCGGCCGGGTCGAGCGGGACGCGCGGGTCGTGGCCAACCACGGCCCCACCTTTGGCACCGGCGGCGAGACCTTCCTTCGGTTCAACATCGCCACACCGCGCACCCGTGTTCAAGAGGCGGTCGCGCGCATCCAGACCGCCTTTGCCGATCTGCAATGACCGTCACGGACGCGAGCGAATGACGCGGGTCTTCATCACCGGAACCGCCGGGTTTATCGGCTATCATCTGGCCGACCTGTTGCTCGATGAGGGCATGATCGTGCATGGCCTAGACGGCATGACGGACTATTACGACGTCAGCCTGAAACAGCGCCGCCACCAGATGCTGCTGCAAAAGCCGGGGTTCACCGCGACCGAGGCCATGCTCGAGGATCAGACCGCGGTGGATGCTGCAATTGACGCCTGCGCACCCGACATCATCGTGCATCTCGCGGCACAGGCGGGCGTGCGCTACAGCCTCGAGAACCCGCGCGCCTATATCGACGCCAATATCGTCGGCACCTTCACCGTGATGGAGGCGGCCAAACGCCATGCGGTGCGCCATCTGCTCATGGCCTCCACTTCCTCGGTTTACGGCGCGAATACCGAAATGCCCTATGCCGAAACGATGAAGGCCGACAGCCCGATGACGATCTACGCCGCCACCAAAAAGGCGACCGAGGCGATGGGCCACGCCCATGCCCATCTGTGGAACCTGCCCACCACGATGTTTCGGTTCTTTACCGTCTATGGGCCATGGGGCCGCCCCGACATGGCCTATTTCAAATTCGTCGAGGCCATTCTGGCAGGCCGCCCCATCGACATCTACAATCACGGCGAGATGTATCGCGATTTCACCTATGTGGGCGATCTGGTGCGCGGCATCCGCCTGTTGATGGACGCGCCCCCCGTGAGGCCCGATAGCCCCGAAAGCATCCTGCCTGGTGACAGCCTCTCGCCCGTTGCCCCCTACCGGATCGTCAACATCGGCAATTCCGACAAGGTGCGCCTCTTGGATTTCGTGGCCGCCATCGAAGAGGCGCTGGAACGCCCCGCCATCCGCAACATGATGGAGATGCAAAAAGGCGATGTGCCCGCCACCTGGGCGGATGCCCGCCTGCTCGAAAGATTGACCGGATACCGCCCGCAAACCAGCGTGCGCGACGGGATTGCCCAATTCGTGCGCTGGTATCGCGCCTATTATCAGGTCTGAGCGGGAATGTGATGCCAGAGGACAGCAACAGCCATGGCGTCGGGCGACTTGCGCTGATAGCTTGCGGCTGAACCCGAGACACCCGCCGCAATGACGGAGGCAGCCCGCCCATGAGCAAGACCGGCAAACCGATCAATCTGGCGCTTCAGGGCGGCGGCGCGCATGGTGCCTTTAGCTGGGGCGTGCTGGATTACCTGCTTGAGGATGGGCGCCTGCGTATCGCGGGGGTCTCTGGCACATCAGCCGGAGCCATGAACGCCGTGGCCCTGGCAGATGGGTTTACCCGCGCCGGGCCCAACGGCGCACGCGCGGCGCTTGATCACTTTTGGCGCTGCATGAGCGGCAGCGTCAAAAACTCCCCCATGCAGCGCACGCCGCTGGACCGGCTGACCGGCAACTGGGGGCTGGAAAACAACCCCTTTTACCATTTCATGAACGCGCTCACGGGTGTCGCCTCGCCCTATCAACTCAACCCGATGAACATCAATCCTCTGCGCGATCTGGTGGAAGAGAGCATTGATTTCGACATGGTGCGCAAATGCACGGCGTTCGAGCTCTTTGTCTCGGCCACCAATGTCGAAACAGGCCGGGTCAAGGTCTTTGCCCGTGAGGAATTGACCGCAGATATGGTGATGGCCTCGGCCTGCCTGCCTCAGCTCTATCAAGCGGTCGAGATCGACGGCGTGCCCTATTGGGATGGCGGCTATATGGGCAACCCCGCGCTGTTCCCTCTTTATGGCAAGACCGGCACCGATGACATCGTGGTCATCCAGATCAACCCGATCGAACGCAAGGGCGCGCCGCGCTCGGCACAGGACATCCAGAACAGGATGAACGAAATCAGTTTCAACGCCAGCCTGCTCAAGGAATTGCGCGCAATTGATTTCGTCGATCGGCTGATTGCCCAAGACAAGCTTTCGACCGAACACTATCGCCCGGTCAAGGTGCATCTGATCGAGAATGAGGCCGCTCTGAAACCGATGGGGGCGTCGTCCAAGATGAATGTCGAATGGGCCTTTCTCACCCGGCTGCGCGACATCGGGCGCGACACGGCGGCAGCTTGGCTCGACGCCAATTACGACCGTATTGGCAAAGAGAGCACAATTGACCTACGCGCGATGTTTCAGGGAATCGGGGCCGAACACCAAGGCTGAGGGCTTGCCAATCGCCCCGCCAGCGGGAACACCGCGGCAATTGGGCGTTGAACGCAGATGGCATTTGCGCTTCCATTAGGATGTGGACTTCGAAGGAAACAAATCTTGCGCCGTATTTTTGAACGCCTGCGGAAACCCGAGAAACCCGCGCAAACGCCCCCTGCACCACCTCCGGCTGCCCGCACGCAAATAGGCCAGAACCCCTATGATGCCCTGCCAGCCGATCGATTCTGGCGCAGCGGCGTACAACAGTCCGACCCCGCCGTCATGCCCGGGATTCACAGCCCGAAATTCCTGATAACCGCTGACGACACCATCGTAACGATGGGCAGCTGCTTTGCCCAACACATCGCGAACTGGTTGCGCGCGCGCAATTTCAATGTGCCGTTTTACGACACCACCGACCATATCCGCGCAAAATCCTTTTCCGCGAATTACGGCAATGTCTACACGGTGCGCCAAGCCGTCCAACTGGTGCAAGAGGCGCGCGGGATGTGGCGCTGCTCCGAACCGGCTTGGCCTGTCGACGGCGGATTTGTCGATCCGTTGAGACCCGCACAATTCAACACGCCCTTTCCAAGCGAAGCCCGCCTGCAAGCCGCCCGGACAGATCACCTAAAGGCGGTTCACACCGCCCTTAGCCAGCTTGACGTGCTGGTCTTCACCCTCGGCCTGACCGAGGCTTGGCGCGTGATTGCCTGTGGCAGCATCCTGCCCATGGCCCCCGGCGTGATCGCAGGACAGATTGACGACAATCGCCATGAATTCGTCAATTTCCGATATAATGAGGTTTTGGCCGATCTCTGCGCGCTCCACGAAGGTATTCTCGCGCTGCGCGGCGGGCGCGCCTTTCGCATGTTGCTGACCGTGTCGCCGGTGCCGCTGACCGCCACCGCGTCCCAGAACCACGTGCTCTCGGCCTCAACCTATTCCAAATCGGTGCTGCGCGCTGTGGCTGGTGATTTCTGCGCGGATCACCCTTTCGCGGATTACTTTCCCTCTTTCGAACTGGTCAACAACCCGGCGGCGAAATCGGCCCATTTCGAGGATAATCTTCGGTCCGTCAAACCCGACGCCGTGGCCATGGTCATGTCCTGCTTTGAACGCCTGTGCCTGCAATCCGCAGAGGACAGCGGCGTGACATCCGCAGGCATCGGCGATGTTGACTGCGAAGATGCCTTGCTTGACGCCTTCGCGACCCCTGCCGTCATATCCGGCAAGGTAGACAACACCCCCCTTCTGGTGGTGGGCAACAGCCATCTTGCCGGTGCACGAACTCATGCAGAGGGCAATCCCTTTGGGCAGGCCGTGCAATTCGCCATGCTCAACTTCCTGAAACCAGACCCCTTTGCCACCATCAAACAACGGCGCTTTCGCGAGTTTTCGTTCCGCGCGGGGCTTGATGACAAGTTCGCCGATTTCACAGCCAAGGACGCCCGCACGCTGATCATCGTCGGCTGCGGCTTTATGGGGGATGGCATCGTGCGGGTTCACGGTGAATTGCGCGCCGGCGCACCCGGCTGCGACGGACGAAAGATTTCACCAACAATGCCGATTGTCAGTTCCGTTACCGACGCTCTGGTCAAGACCTACGCAAAAAGCGCCGGCGCCATCGTCCAATATGCGCGCAAGATCGAGGAATTTTGCGATTTCGATCAAGTGTTCTGGATTGCCTCACCCGACATGACCGAGGCCGTGGCCCGCTTCAGACTGGGCGATGAGTTTGTCGACTCTGCTGCCTTTCCGCATCATCGGGCAGCCTATCTTGCCGCCTTTCAAAAGGCACTCGGCACAGCCGGCAAGGTTAGGTTCGTCTGCCACCCAACCGACAGCCTGTCCGAAGCCAGCGGTTTCTCGAAGAATGTCTATGCCGCGCATCGCAATATCTGGGATATTCACTGCAACGCCAGCTATTTTGACGCAGCATTTGAACAGGTTTGGCGCGAACTTCGGGCCACGCCAGCACCGCGATAGGCCTGAACTTGCCGGTGCAGAGTGTCGTCAATCCGCCGTTGCCCCGAACCGCGTCATCCACGCCAAGCTGGCCTCTGTGCCCGCCTCGCCGGGGCGGTATTCTGCCCCAAACGGCGCCTGCCAGCCGAGCGCCGCAAACTGCGGCAAGAGCCAGCTATAATCCACCTCGCCTTGGTCCGGCGCGCCACGATCCGGCACGCCCGCGAATTGCACATGGCCGATGATGGGCTGATAGCGGGCGAAGCGGCGCAGCAGATCGCCCTCCATGATCTGCAGATGATAGCAGTCGAACATCATCCGCAAATTGTCCCGCCTGAGCGCCGCAATGACAGAGGCCGCATGGGCCGTTGACGACAGGTGATACGCCGGCACATCACGGGTATTGATCGGCTCGATCAGGATCGTCAGCCCCAAGGGCGCGGCCAGATCACAGGCGTAGACCAGATTGGCGCGAAATACCGCCTCCGCCTCTGGCCCGCCATTGGTGCATCCGGCCATGACATGCACCGCGCCTGCACCAATGGCCTGCGCATAGTCCACCGCCTGCCGGATTGCTGCGCGCGCCTCTTCTTCGCGGCCGGTCAGGGCGGCCAGCCCGAAATCGCCCGCCGCCCTGTCGCCCGGCCATGTGTTCAGCCCCAGCATCGGCAGGCCGGTTTCCTCTAGCGCCGCGCGCACCTCTGCCGCAGCAAAATCGTAAGGAAAATGGCATTCCACCGCCGCAAATCCCGCCCGCGCTGCCGCGCGAACAGCATCGGGCAAGGGCAGGTCGGTAAAGAGAAAGCCAAGATTGGCAGAAAAGCGCATCAGTCCCAATCCACCTCGAACTTGCGCACCACCTGCGCAATCTGCCCCGCATCCAAAGGACGCGCCCCGGTGCCGCGCAGGATCAGCGCCAACTTCGCGGTCTCTTCCAGCTCTTCCATCGCGAAAACAGCCGCCTCCAGATCCTTGCCCGCCACCACGGGGCCGTGATGGGCCAGCAACACCGAAGACCGCCGCCCCGCCAGCCCCCGGATCGCCTCGGCCATCGCCGCGTCACCGGGCACATAGAAGGGCAAGAGCGCCACCTTGCCCACCCGCATCACCGCATAGGCCGTGAGCGGCGGCACCGCGTTGTCAGGATCGGTATCGGGCAGGATCGAGAGGGCAACGGAATGGGTGGAATGCAGATGCACCACCGCCCCCGCGCCCTGCCGCGTCTCGTAAAACGCGGCATGCAGCGGCATTTCCTTGGTCGGGGGATCGCCCGAAATCAGCCGCCCGCCCGCATCGAACCGGCTGAGCCGCGCGGGATCAAGTCGCCCCATGCTGACACCGGTGGGCGTGACCAACATCCCGCCATCCTCGGTCCGAACCGAGATATTGCCAGAGGCTCCTCCGGTCAGCCCCCGGTCAAACATCGACTTCGCCCAAAAGCACAGATCCTCACGCAGACGGCTTTCACTCATCGGACTGCTCCATCCTCTGCGCGGCTTCGACAAAGAAATCCGGGCCCCCGAAATTCCCCGATTTGAGGGCCACAACAAGATTATCGCCCGCGCGCATCACAGGCACGCCGGGGGCAATCTCTGGCCCGATCTCAAGCTGTGTCAGGCCCAGACCCTCGACCACTGCGCCCGAGGTCTCACCACCCGCGCTGATCAGCCGCGTGACACCGCGCGCGACCAGCGCCCGCGCCAGTTTCGCAAAGAGCGTCTCGATCGCCGCCGCGACCGCCCCGGCCCCGAACTGCGCCTGATCCTGCGCCACACGGGCGGGCTCAGCCGAGGAATAGATCATCGGAATCCCGACCTGCGCCAAGGCCCAATCCGCCAGATCCTCTGGTGCAACCCGACCCGCCATGACGTCAGCCGCAGAGATTTCCCGCGCTGGATGAGAGGCCGCATGCCGCGCCACCTGTCCACGCGTGGCCACCGAACAAGACCCCGAGAGAACCACGGCAGGACCAGCCTGACCGCGCCAAACGCCTGCCTGTCCTGCCAGTTCCCCCTGCGCCCGGAAGTTATCTGGCAGGCCCATGGCAATGCCCGAGCCCCCTGTAATCAGCGGCAAATCCGCCGCAGCATGACCCAAGGCCACCAGATCCGCATCGCTGATCGCATCCGCGACGATCAAGCGATGCTCTTGCGCCGCCAGTGCCGCCCGGATCGCCCCCGGTCCCTGCCGAACGACCTGCGCGCCCAGATGACCAACCGGCCCACCCACCTGCAACGCCAGCCAGCGGCGAATATCCGGATCGGTCATCGGGGTCAGCGGATGATGCTGCATCCCGCTCTCGCTCAAGAGCCGGTCCTGCACAAAGAGATGCCCTTGATAGACCGTCCGCCCCGCCCCCGGAAAGGCCGGGCAAACCATCACCTGCCGCGCGCCCAAGGCATCGGCCAAGGCCTCGGCCACCGGGCCGATATTGCCCTCGGGCGTTGAATCAAACGTCGAGCAATATTTGAACAGGAACTGCCGGCACCCCTGCGCGCGCAACCACTCAAGCGCCGCCAGCGATTGCGCCACAGCCTCGGCCACCGAGATCGAGCGGGATTTGAGCGCGACCACGCCCGCCTCAACACCCGCCTTGGCGGGCGTTTTGGGCACACCCACATATTGCACCGACCGCATGCCCGCCTTGGTCAGCGTATTGGCCAGATCGCTCGACCCGGTGAAATCATCGCCGATACAGCCCAACAGCATCAGTCGTCCCCCGGCAACCGCAGACCTGCGCGCGCGGCGATATGCTTAGTGATAGCTGCGTCATCGGCGCGCCCCAGCCCCGCCGCAGAGGCCGCGCGATACTCGGTCAGCGCCGCCTCGACCAGCGGCAGGGGCAGGGCTGCGCGTGCCGCAATATCCCTGACGATGCCCAGGTCCTTGGGCCAGATGTCGATGGCCGAACGCGGGGCATAATCCGCCTCGATCACATGCGGCGCGCGGTTCTCGAACATCCACGAATTGCCCGCCGACACCTTGATCACCTCCAACACACGGGCCAGATCAAGCCCTTGAGAGGTGGCAAAACACAGCGCTTCACCCATCGCCGCGATATGCACGCCCGCGAGCAATTGGTTGACCGCCTTCATCGCCGATCCCGGCCCGGCGCAATCGCCCAAGCGATGCACTGTCTCGGCCAGTGCCGCCAGCACCGCCTCTGCCCGCCCAAACGCCTCGGCCCGGCCCGATGCCATCACCGAAAGCCGCCCCTCTGCCGCCTTGACGGCCCCGCCTGAAATGGGCGCATCGAGATAGAGCAGCCCCCGGCGTGCTGCCTCTGCTTCCATCTCGCGGGCAAATTCCGGCGCGACCGTGGCACAGCCAAGGATCACACCGCCCGCTTGCACCCCTTCGGCCCAGCCTTGCGCCCCAAAGAGAGCATCGCGCGTCTGCGCGGCATTGAGCACAACACAGACCAGCACCCCCGCCTTGGGCGATGCCCGGTCCAGCACGCGCCCACCCGCCGCAACCAGCATATCCCGACGCCCCGCGTCCGGATCATGACCGTATGTCTCGAACCCGGCCCGCAGGGCCGATTGCGCCATGCCAAGGCCCATCGACCCCAGCCCCACGAAATGCACGATCTCTGTCATTGTCCCACCGAAAGAATGATCTGC
Source organism: Roseovarius mucosus DSM 17069 (assembly GCF_000768555.3). Lineage (GTDB taxonomy): Bacteria > Pseudomonadota > Alphaproteobacteria > Rhodobacterales > Rhodobacteraceae > Roseovarius > Roseovarius mucosus. Next base: position 376,905 of record NZ_KN293980.1, on the reverse strand, counting down.
ATCGGCCAGAGCGTGATCGCCGGAATATAGGTGATCAGCATCAGCGCCCCGAACACGGTCAGCACGAACCAGAAAAGATGCGGAATGACCTTCTCAATAGAGAGATTGGCCACGGCACAGGCGGCGAAGAGATTGACCCCGAGTGGCGGCGTAATCATCCCAAGCGCCAGATTGACCACGAGGATCAGTCCGAAATGCACCGGATCAACCCCGTAAGACACCGCAATCGGCGCCAATATCGGCGCCAGCACGAGGATCGCCGCCGAGGTCTCGATGAACATGCCCACCACCAGCAGCATCAGGTTCACGACCAGGAGAAACGCAAAGCGGCTCTCGAAAATATCCTTGAACCATGCCGCGATTTCATTGGGCAGGCCTGAGCGCGTGATCAGGAACGAGAAAAGCGCCGCCGCCGCAATGATGAGCATGATCGCCGCCGTCGCCAAAACCGTCTTTTTCAGGATTTCGGGCAGGTCCGCAAAGCGCAATTCCCGGTAGAACACCATGCCCACGACCACGGCTGCGGCCACGGCGGCCGCACTCGCTTCTGTGGGCGTGAAAACGCCCGAATAGATGCCGCCCAAGATCACTACAGGCACGATCAACGCGGGCAAGGCAGACCAGAGCGCCGGGCCTACCCTTGGCCGATCCCGCCCATCCTCAAGGCCAATGCCCCGCACCCGGCACAGGATCAGCACCAAGGCCATCAGCGACCCCGCCACCAGAAACCCCGGCCCAATCCCCGCAAGGAACAACTGGCCAATCGAAGTATCCGTAGAGACCCCATAGAGGATCAGTGGGATCGACGGCGGAATAAGCACACCCAATTCGGCAGAGCTTGCCTGAACCGAGGCCGCCATCGGCGCGGGGTATCCGTGTTTCACCATCGCCGGAATGAGGATCGCGCCAATGGCAAAGGTCGTGGCCACCGACGATCCAGAAACCGAGGCAAACATCATGCAGGTCAGCACGCAGGACGCCGCCAACCCCCCTTGGATGCCGCCCACGATGGATTTCGCCAATTCCACCAAACGATGCGAAATGCCGCCCGCAGACATGAGATTGCCCGCAAGAATAAAGAGCGGAATCGCCATGAGCGGAAAACTGTCGATGCCCGTGAACATCCGTTGCGCCACCAAGAGCAGCGGCAAGCGCCCATTGGCCTCGATCCCGATGACCGAAGCCAAACCAATCGCCACCGCAATCGGCACGCCAGCCAAAAAGAATATCGCAAGGGACAGCGCCAGTGCCGCGTTCATTGCAAACCCGCCGAAAACGCAATCGCGCCCTTTTGAACCGCCCGGATCATACAGCCCAAAATAGCCAGTAGGATAAAAACCGACCCCACAGGCAGCGCCGCGTAGACCCATGCGATCGAGATTTCCAGCGCCGCCAGCTTTTGCGACATGACCCGTTCGGTCATCGCCCAACCCTGCCAAAAGAGAATACAGAAAAACACCACCGACAGGCTCATCGACAGAAGGTAGAGCGCAAAGCCCAGACGCGGCGGCAGCAATCTTTGCACGATTTCGACGGCAATCATCGCCCCTTCGCGAAATGCCGGGGCCACGGCCAGAAACACGCACCAGATCATCGCCGAGCGGGTGATCACCTCGGACCATGTCGAGGGATGCCCAAACACGAAACGCGTCGTCACCTGATAGAGCGCAAGACCGACCGCAATCAGCAAAAAGCCGATTGCCAACCTCAGGGCCAGTTGCGTGGCCATGGCTTCGAATTTCAGAAACAACGACATCTTTGCCCTTCCGTCAGTCCCCGGCGCGATCCCTGCGCCGGGGGCCGGTTTTTGCCTTGGATCACTCGACAGCCTTGATCCGCTCAATCATCTCGCCACCGTACTGGTCGGTGTAGACGGAATAAGACGCCTCTTCGGCAAGGGCCGCAAACGGGGCCTTGTCGATGTCGGAGATCACCTCCATGCCGTTTTCGCGCAAGAGCGCGACGCCCGCCTCTTCCAGACGGTTGACCTCGGCCCGCGTTGCCGCCGCCGATGCCTTGGCCGCCTCGGCAAACCAGCCGCGCTGCTCTTCGGTCAGACTATCGAGCAGGACCGGCGAGGCCAGAACAGCGGCAGGCGAATAGACATGCCCAGTGAGCGAGACATATTTCTGCACCTCCCAGAATTTCGACGCGGTGATCACCGTGACTGGGTTTTCCTGCCCATCAACAACCCCTTGTTGCAAAGCGGAAAACAGCTCCGGGAAGGCCATCGGTGTGGGGGCTGCACCCATACCCTCGAACGCCGCCATGTGCACCTTGTTTTCCATGGTCCGCAACTTGAGCCCCGCCAGATCCTCGGGCGTGCGCACGGCGCGCTGCGAATTGGTCACATGGCGAAATCCGTTTTCGGACCAGGCCAGCGCCACAAGGTTGTTCTTGCTGATCTCATCCAGCAACTCTTGCCCGATCTCGCCATCTAGGACTTTGCGGGCATGATCATAGTCGCGGAAGAGGAAGGGCAGATCCAGCGCATAGACCTGCGGCACGAAATTGCCCAAGGGTCCCGTCGAGGTGATGACCACGTCGAGCGATCCGATCTGCAACCCCTCGATCATGTCCCGCTCGCCGCCCAACTGTCCGGCCGGGGCCTGCTCTCCGGTAAAGGTGCCGCCAGACAATTCAGTCAGCGTGTCGATAAAGGCCTGCGCCCCCACCCCGTAATGCGACGTGGGCGACAGCGCATGCCCCACCACGATATTCTGTTGCGCCCCGGCCGCCGTGGCCAGACCCAGCGCGGCAAGCGCACCCAGTGCAAAATGTCTCATGTGATCCTCCTCCTTGTTGATTGTTATTTCCGCCGTCCGGGGCCTCCCGTGCCCCGTTAGTCTGTCGTCAAACTCTCCATATATTCGCGCACGATCTCGGAAAAATCCCGGTTGGGCGCAAATCCCAGCGCCTCGGCGCGTGGTGTGATGATCTGCCCCGGCCATGTGGTCACGATCCGCTCGATCGCGGCATCGGGCTGCTCTGTCACCCGCGCCGCCACCTCGGACCCGGCAAGCGCCTCCAGCGCCGTCAGCATCGCACCCACCGTCACCGAAATGCCCGGCAAGGTGACGGTGGTCTCCAACCCCAGATCGGATTGCGCCAGCGCAATGGCGGTCATCGTATAGTCTTGCGCCTTGGCCGGCGAGGCCAGATGCATCCGCAGATCACGCCCAACCGGCAGCTCTGCTGCCATCCCGGCCAGCGGTTCGCGGATGATCCCACTGGCAAAGCCCGATGCCGCGCGATTGGGCTTGCCCGCCCGCACCGCGATCGTCGGATAGCGCAGCGCGCGCCCCTTGATGAATCCCTTGCGGCTGGCATCGCGCACCAGCAGTTCCCCCATCAGCTTTTGCGTGCCATAGGATGACAAGGGCGCGGGCAAGGTGTCTTCGGAAATCGTGTCATTGTCGGCGCAGGAAAACACCGCGACCGACGAGGAAAAGACAAAGACCGGCGGTTTGCGCAGGCTGCGGCAAGCGTCGATCAGGGCAATGGTGGATTGCAGGTTGACCGCCATGCCCAGCGCGTAATCCTCTTCCGCCTGACCCGAAACGACACCGGCCAGATGAATCACCAGTTCTGGCGCGTCCTCGACGATGCGCGCCAAAATCGCAGGACTGTCCAAAGGCCCCGGCACCGCATGCACACGGCGGCAGGACTGCGCCAGACCCTGCAACGCAGCCTCGGCAATATCGGTGGCAAGGATGGCCGCGATCCGGCGCTCCTGCCCGTCCACAATCAGGCTATCGCGCTCCGACAGCGCGCGCACAACGCGTTGGCCAATGAACCCCGCCGCTCCTGTAACTAGAATACGCACGCCAAGTCCCCCTCGCCCCGGACTGAAGCAAGTAATGACAGCGCTGTCAATAAGGTTCTCCTCGAAGGGCCCCAGGGTAAGGGTGGCGCGTTAAAGCACGCGTTTATGAGTTGGATAAGGTGTCTATCCCCTCACCGCGCGGCTTCGCACCCCTTCGCGCACAGATTTTCAATGACAGCGCCATCATTTTGCGCAATCTGGGAGTATGGACCAAAACGCCCCCGATCCCCCTTCTCGTCGCCCGACCCTCTCACAGGTCGCCAAGGCCGCAGGCGTCAGTGAGATCACCGCCAGCCGTGCGCTGCGCGGTGGCAGCGCCGTCGCCAAGACCACCCGCCAAAAGGTCGAGCGTGCCGCGCAGGCCCTCAATTACGTGCCGAACCGTCTTGCCGGAACGCTCGCCGGCGGGGCCTCGCGTCAGGTGGCGGTGATCCTGCCCTCCCTCTCCAATATCGTCTTTGCCGATGTGCTCAAGGGGCTGGAAACCCGGCTGGAGGATGATGGCTATCATCCGATCCTCGGTATTTCCCATTACGACGCCACCCGCGAAGAACACCTCCTGCACGATCTTTTGTCGTGGCGGCCTGCCGGTCTCGTTCTGGCCCCGACGTCTGGCAATGCGGCGACGCGTGCGCTGTTGCAGGCCGCCGAACTGCCGGTGGTCGAGGTGATGGACACCGATCCCGACGCCGCCGACATGGCTGTCGGCTTTTCGCACCGCGCCGCGGGCCGCGCCATGGCGCATTATCTCATTGGGCGCGGCTATCGCCGGATGGCCTATATTGGGCATGACATCGCCACCGATTTCCGCGCTCTTGCCCGGCTCGACGGCTTCAAGGACGGGCTGACCGACGCAGGCCACATCCTGTCCGATACGCTGATTCTGGATGGCCCGTCCTCGGTTCCCTTGGGGCGGGAAGGGTTGGCACGGATGCTGGACCGCACGACGCCAAGGCCCGAGGCGGTTTTCTTTTCCAATGACGATATGGCCGTGGGCGGGGTCTTCCATTGCCAGACCGCCGGTCTCTCGCTGCCCCATGACATCGCCCTCGCGGGCTTCAACGGGCTTAGCATCGGGCAGGCGCTGCCAACGCCGCTGACCACCATCGCCTCGAACCGTGAACGCATCGGCTTTGTCGCCGCCGACCACATCTTGCGCCGTCTCAAGGGTGAACGCCCATCCCGGATCACGCAGATCGACTTTCGCCTCTTGCCCGGCTCCACGGCCTGAGGCTGGCAATCACGTCGGCGCGCCCCATCTTGCCCCTCACCAACGCTGAGCAGAGGCAGGCGGCATGACTGAACATAACGACCAAACCCGCACCGTCCCCGTGCCCGGCCGCCGCCTTGGCCGCATGCTGCGTCTGGGCGGCATGACCACTGGCATCATGGGCGACATGCTCGCTGGTGGCCTGCGCCAGATGGCCCAAGGCCAGCGCCCGCACCTGCCCGGCCTGCTGCTGACCCCCGCCACCGCGCGGCGCGTAACCCGCGATCTGGGCCAGATGCGCGGGGCGGCGATGAAACTGGGGCAGATGCTCTCGATGGATACGGGCCTTGTCCTGCCGCCCGAGATGACCACGATCATGGCCGCCCTGCGCGCCGAGGCGCCGCATATGCCGCCCAAGCAATTGCAATCGGTGCTCAACACCGCCTGGGGCTGCGGATGGTATGGACGTTTCAAACGCTTTGATCTGCGCCCCTTCGCCGCCGCCTCGATCGGGCAGGTCCACCGCGCGCAAACGCCCGATGGCCGCGATCTGGCGATCAAGGTGCAATACCCCGGCGTGCGCGCCAGCATCGACAGCGACATCGACAATCTGGCGACCCTCCTGCGCGTGCCGGGCCTCATCCCACGCGACACGGACCTCGGCCCGATACTGCGCGAGGCCAAGGCGCAATTGCATCAAGAGGCGGATTATATCGCCGAGGCGCGCCACCTGAGCGCCTTTCGCCGCCTGCTCGCCGGGTCAGAGGCGTTTCGCCTGCCCGCGTTGCATCCCGATCTCAGCACGCCCGAGGTGCTGGCCATGACCTATATCGACAGCCAGCCGATCGACACACTGACCGACGCGCCCCAAGAGCTGCGTGATCACGTGGCGCAGCATCTGATCGAGCTGACCTTGCGGGAGCTCTTCACGTTTGGCCTGATGCAAACTGATCCCAATCTGGCCAATTACCGCTATGATCCCGAAACTGGGCAAATCGTGCTCTTGGATTTCGGGGCGGTGATGGAGATTGACCCGGCGCTCACCTCCGATTTTCGAAGCCTGCTCAACGCGGCGCTAGACGAGGATACCGCCGCCACCCGCGCCGCCATGCAGCGCATCGGCTATTTCAATGCCGCCACCACGCCCCGGCATCAAGCACTGATCCATCAGATGTTTGATACCGCCATGGCGCCGTTGCGCCAGAGCACGCCCTACGATTTCGGCAGCTCCGACATGGTCAAGACCCTGCGCGACATGGGACTTGCCATGGGCTCCGAGCGGGAGCTGACCCATGTTCCGCCTCCCGCCACGCTGTTTTTGCACCGCAAGATTGGCGGAATTTACCTTTTGGCCAGCAAGCTGCGGGCGCGCGTCGCCTTGCGCCCGCAGCTCGAACGCTACCGCTGAAGCTTGGGCCTACTCGGCCGCCACCGGCAGGATTGCCGCCTCTTCGATCACCGGGCAGCGCCCCCCCAGATCAAGCAATCCGTAACCAAAGATCTCATCCGGCCCCGGCGCGCCCAGGTCGGCCGCGCTCTGGGTGAGGGCAGCGCGGATCTGCGCCGGAGTCATGACGGGATTGGCCTGTCGCCAGAGCGCCGCCGCCGCCGTGACATAGGGCGCGGCAAAGGAGGTGCCGGTTTTCCACTTTGCCCCCTCGACCGAGGCCGCGGTCCAGACCTCGACCCCCGGTGCTGCCAGATCCACATGCGGCCCCCGCCCGGCGCGACGATACACCCCGCTTGCCTTGTCCACCGCCGTCACGGCGATCACGCTGTCATAGGCGGCGGGATAGGCGGGCGGCGCGCTTGGCCCGCCATTGCCCGCCGCAGCCACCACCACGGCCGTCTCGGCCGCCTCGATGGCCGCCAGCGTATCCTCAAGCACCGTGTTTGGCGGCCCTGAAAGGCTAAGGTTGATCACCGTCGCCCCGGCACCGATCAACTGATCCAAGCCCTGCACGAGCGTATAGACATCGGCGCGCTCATCGCCCGACGCCTTGTGAAACGCATCCACCGCCACCAGTGGCACCCCCGGCAAAAGCCCCGGCGTACGTGATCCTGCATCGCCCACCAAGATCGCAGCCACCGCCGTGCCGTGAATGGCACCCGACGCGCTGTAGTCCTCGGGTGCCACCCGCGTCAGCGTCACCTGCGCGGCGGCAAGAGCGGTGTGATCGGTGTTGATCCCTGTGTCGATCATTCCGATGGTCACAGGCGCACCGCATCCCTGCGGCCCAAGCATATCTGGCCAGCCAATCTGCGCCCTCGCCGGGCAATGCAGCCCCTCGCAGGGGACCGTAGGGGCCGCGTCCTCGGTCGCGTCGGCGATTTTCTCAGCCTCGGCACGGTAATAATGGTTGAAATCCGCCGTCTCGCCGGTGGGCAGCGCCTGCACCGCCGCGCGCGCCTCTGCCAGCGTTGTGCCTTCGGGCACCGAGAGGCGCTGAATATTCACACCGAGGCTGGCCAGATCAATCCGGTCGATCACGCCATAGCCCTGCGCCACCAATGCGGCCGCATCCGCCTCGTTCAAACCGCGCGCGATGATTTCGCGGGGGGCTTCAGTCGGTCGCGGAGCAGGACGTGGGGCGGGGGTGCGGGCGCGAGCCGCACGGGGGGCAGGCTCAGGCGAAGGCCGACCGAAGATCGTGCGCAGGCTGCGACGAAATTCGCGACCTTTGGCCTCGCCGCCTCCAACACCCCCAGCCTCGCTGCTGTCTTGGTCGCTGCTGCTGCTACTACCGTCGCTACTACTGCTGCTGCCTCCATCGTCACCGGCCCCGTCGCTATCGCTTCCGCCATCCCCATCACTGCCGCCATCACTGCCGCCATCGCTTCCGCCATCACCGCCGCCGTCGCCGCCGCGCGCCCAGGCCATGCTCGCTGGGTTTGTCCCCTCGGGCCATGGTCCAAGCGGCACGATCCCAAGGATCAGAACCCACACCAGTATCGCTCGTAACACGCGCACGGAAATTCTCCTTTTGTCGCCCTGCATCAACATGCCATGCTAGAGGAAACGCTGTAACCCCGGTTTTATTCCCGTAGATTGTTTCAAGGGCCTTTCACCGATGTCTGACCAGTTTACCGAGGATGTCTTGGCCCTGCTGCCCGCACTCAAGCGATTTGCCCTCTCACTGTGCCGTCAAGGCGATCTTGCCGAAGACCTCGTGCAGATCACCGCAGAACGGGCATTTCGCGCCCGCGACCGGTTTGACCCCGCAACCCAATTGCAATCTTGGCTCTTTCGCATCCTGCGCAATGCCTGGATCGACACGCTGCGCCGCGATGCCACCCGCGGCGAGGTGGTGGACATCCACGAAAGCCCGCAACCTGACCCCATCGACAGCGCCGCCCAGACCGATGATCGCCTGACCCTCAACGCGGTGCGCAACGCCATGAACCACTTGCCCGAAGATCAGCGCATGGTGCTGCATCTGGTCTGCATAGAAGGGCTCAGCTATGCCGAAACCGCCACCACGCTCGACATTCCCCAAGGCACCGTGATGAGCCGCCTCAGCCGCGCCCGTCTCGCGCTTGCAAAATCCGTGGGAATAGATCGCGTCTCCAGCCGTTAACCCCATGTCAGGGGAAGGATCGAACAGATGCACATTGACGACGACAGATTGATGGCCCTCGCCGATGGCGAGATCACCGGACCCCAGGCCGAGGCGCTGTATGCGCGCATTGCCGCCGATGTGGATTTGGCCGAACGCTACGCGCTTTTTGTCGAGACCGCAGATCTGGCACGGCAGGCGATGCAGGATATGCCAGAGGCGCAAGTGTCCGACGCGCTGGTTGCGCGCATCCGCGCGATGGGCGAGGCCAGCGCGCCGCCAGAGATCACCAATGTCGTGCCCCTTCGCGCCGCCCCCGCCCCCGCCGAACCGAAACGCTGGCAGCCGATGGCGCTTGCCGCCAGTCTTGCGCTTGCCGTGGGTCTGGGCGCGGGGCTGATGCTGTCGGGCGGGGCCGAGGCCCCGCTTGGCGCGCCCTTCAACACGGCCATGACAGAACAATTGGACAGTTTGCCGTCGGGCAAGGCCACGCAATTGCCGAATGGCACCGCCCTGACGGTGGTGGCGTCCTTTACTGATGCAGCCGGCCAGTTTTGCCGGGAATATGAGGCGTCAAACCCCGCAGGCGGCAGCTATGTCGCTGTGGCCTGTCGCGCGGAGGACGATTGGCAGTTGCAGTTCGCCGTGGCGCAGGCCGGTAACGCCGGGGCCGAGGCCGGATACGCGCCCGCCTCATCCCTCGAAATGCTGGATGCCTTCTACACCTCCACGGGCGCAGGCCAGCCGATGACACCCGAGGAGGAGCGCGCCTTGCTGAAATAGCGCGCCGCGTCGGGGGCAAGGTCCCTACCCCGGAATCACAAACCGGCGATCAGGACGGTCCAGCCAATCCGCCGACCGTGCCCTGAGCGCCCCCACCAAGGGCGCGAACCAGTCCCAATTGGCCGCAGCACTGTCATTGACCACCAGCATCTTCTTGCGGCTATAGATCGGCGCCTCGCACAACTCATAAAGCCGTCCCTCCGCCACCAGTGGCGCCGCGAGGGCACGCGGCAGATAGGCCGATCCCCCCCGCTCCAGCAGGAATTGCAGCGCCCAAAATGAACTGTCGAAACTCACCCGCGCGATGCCTGCATCGTGGTAGGTCTCACCATGGGCGCGGCGATACTCCTCGCCATGATCCACGAAAATATACTTGGGATCAGCCCGGATCGAGGTCACTTCGCGGTCGGAGTAAAGCACCAACTCTTCCGGCGGCAACGCATAGACCGTCTGATTGCCCCGCGCCGAGGCTCCGTAGGTCAGGATCACATCCACCAACCCCGCCGCCAACCATTCCTCCAACTCGCGCCCGCCGCCCTGTTGCACCGAGACAGCCATATCGGGATGGCCCTGGACAACACCGTCGAAAAACGCCCGCCCCGGCCCGTGCCACAACTCGCGATCACAGCCGAATGTGCAGACCGAACTGAGGCCCGCCGGCAACCCCGTCTCATAGCGCGCCTGCCGCCACAGCCCGGTCATGATCCGCGCATAGCGCAACAGCTTGGTGCCCGCCGGCGTCAGGGTCGTGCCAGATTTCTGCCGATTGAGAAGCTGCTGACCCAGCTCATCCTCCAGCGACTTGAGGCGCGCCGTGACCGTCGACTGCGTCACGTTCAACTTTTGCGAGGCGCGCACCAGATTGCCGGTGTCGACGATGGCAAGAAAGGTCTGCAAGGCGGTGATGTTCATCGAGCCCTCTCAATTCGAATTTTCCGCATGTTTGCAGCAAAACAATTCGTTTTCAAGAATGCTCCCTTTGTGTCACTTTCCCCCGGCCCGCCTCAGATAACCAAGGACAGCCCATGACCCTAGAGCTTCGCCGCAGCCTCACCCTCGTGCAACGCACCCACCGCGAAGGCGGCAAGGATGTGGCCGATCCCACGCTGCTCGTCGCCGCCATGGCGATCATCCGCAACCCCTGGTTCGGGCGCGGCCATGTCGAGGACCTCGGCCCCGAAATTCGCGCTCAGGGCCCGGTTCTGGGCCGTCTGCTGACCGACATGATCCTCGATGTCACCGGCGACCGTCTGGAAGGCTATGGCAAGGCCAGCGTCGTCGGCATGGGGGGCGAGCTGGAACATGCGATGGCGCTGACGCATACACTCTGGTTCGGCAACCAGTTCCGCGATGCGGTCAAGGCCAAGACCTATCTCGCCTTCACCAATACGCGCGGTGCTGCGGGCACATCCCTGATGATCCCCCTGATGGACAAGGACGACGCCGGGCGGCGCTCGCATTACCAGACGATCCATACCACCGTGCCGGACGCGCCCGCCGAGGATGAAATCATCCTCGCCCTCGGCGCGTCGGTTGGCGGCCATCCGCATCACCGCATCGGCAACCGCTACGAGGACCTGCGCGATATGGGCCATGACGTCGACAATCCGGCGGGCGTTTGAATGGCGCGGACGCCCGAGGGTACGGCCTATGACCTGAGCGGCCCCGAGGAGGCCCCCGCCGTGGTGCTGATCCACGGTCTTGGCCTATCACGGCACAGCACATGGGGCGTGATCGCGCCGCTTCTGGCGCGTCATTTTCGCGTGCTCAGCTACGATCTGCCGGGCCATGGTCAGAGCGCGCCGCACATCCGCCCACTCACCCTGACTATCCTGTCAGAGCAACTCGTCACCCTTATGGACCGGTTGGCCCTGCCGCACGCGGCCCTCGTGGGGTTTTCGCTTGGCGGCATGATCAACCGGCGCGCGGCGCTCGATCACCCGGCCCGTGTCTCGGCCTTGGCCATTCTCAACTCGCCCCATGAACGCGCGCCCGACCTTCAGGCGCGGGTTGCGACGCAGGCCCGCGATGCCGCAGCGGGCGGCCCGGTTGCCACGATAGACGCTGCGCTGGAGCGGTGGTTCACCCCCCGAGTTCCGCGCCTCAAGCCCCGAAAAGGTCGAGTCCATCCGCGCAACCGTCCTCGCCACCGACCCCGCCAGCTATGCGGCGCATCGGCGGGTATTGGCAGAGGGTGTGACCGAATTGATCCGGCCCAAGCCGCCCCTGACGCTGCCCGCCCTCGTGGTCACCTGCGAAAACGACAGCGGCTCTACCCCCGCCATGGCTCAGGCCATCGCCTCGGAAATCACCCGCAGCCAGTGCCACATCCTGCCCGGTTTGCGCCACCTGGGCCTCATCGAGGCCCCGCAGAGCTTTGCGGGCAGGCTCACACAGTTTCTCAGCCTGCATGCGTGACCTTACGCAGGTGCCTCGCCCAACCATTTATACATGACCCGCGCATCCACCAATCCGGCCTGCGGATGGCGAAAGGCGCGCGGCAGATGTCCCACGGTTTCAAACCCAAGGCTCTGCCATAGCGCGATCGCCCCCCGGTTGGTTTCGACCACGAAATTGAACTGCATCGCAAGATAGCCCAATTCGCGCGCCTCGTCCTGCGAATGCAGGCACATGGCCCGTGCGATCCCCTGCCCGCGCGCGGCCTCGGCGACCATGTACCCGGCGTTGCACACATGCGCCCCACCCCCGGCCTGATTGGTCTTGAGATAGTAGGTGCCCAGAACCTCGCCGCCACGTTCGGCCACATAGGTGGCGCGCGGCGCCTCCATCCAGAGCGCGCGCACCGCTTCGCGGGTCAGCCCCGGCTCGATGGCATAGGTGTCACCCGCCCGGATCACATCGCGCACGATGGGCCAGAGCGTTGCGAAATCCGCCTCGCGCGCCAGCCTGATGGTGATGCCCGCCTGTTCTGTCATAGCACACTCCCCCGCCAGCCATGGCTAGCGGGGGGCGCCGCCTTTGGCAAGTCTCAGGCGTTCAGATCGACCACAACCCGGCCTTTGACCTGTCCTTTGAGAATATCCGCGCCCAAGCGCGGCAGATCCTCCAGCTTGGCGGGTGTGATCATCGCCTCCAGCTTGTCCATCGGCAAATCCGTAGCAATACGTTCCCATGCGCGAAGCCGGTTGGCATAGGGCTGCATCACACTGTCGATCCCTAGGAGGTTGACACCGCGCAACAGGAACGGAATGACCGTGGCAGGCAGGTTCGCGCCACCCGCCAGGCCCACGGCTGCGACGCTTGCGCCGTATTTCATCTGGCCCAGCACCCGCGCCAGCATCGCGCCGCCAACAGCATCGACACAGCCTGTCCAGTTCTCGCTCTCGAGTGGTCGCTTGACCGTCTCGGCGAGATCCTCGCGCGGCACGATGCGGCTCGCCCCAAGCCCGCGCAGATACCCCTCCTGCTCGGGTCGCCCTGTCACGGCGGCCACCTCATGCCCGAGATGCGCGAGAATGGCCGTGGCTACTGATCCGACACCACCTGCAGCGCCCGTGACCAGCACCTCGCCATGCCCCGGTTTCAGCCCGTGATCCTCCAGCGCCATCACCGCCAGCATCGCGGTAAACCCGGCGGTGCCCACCGCCATCGCGGCCCGCGTATCCAGCCCCTCCGGCAAAGGCACCAACCAATCGGCTTTGACCCGCGCCTTCTGGGAATAGCCGCCCCAATGCGCCTCACCCACGCGCCAGCCTGTCAAGACCACCTTGTCACCCGGCTTGTAGCGGGCATCATTGCTCGCCTCGACCGTGCCCGCGAAATCAATTCCCGGCACATGGGGATAGGTGCGCACCAGACCGCCACCCGGCCCGATGCAAAGGCCATCCTTGTAATTCACCGTGGAATATTCGACCGCTACCGTCACCTCGGCCTCGGGCAAATCGTCCAGCGTCAGGGTCTTGACCCCCGCCTGCGTCTTGCCGCTCTCCGCGTCCTTCTCGACGACCAATGCCTTGAACATTTCTCTACTCCTCTTTCCTGCAGGACGCCCACGCCCCGCTTCATCTGGCCCAAAATACCTCGGGGGGGCCGCCCGGCACGGGCGGCGGGGGCAGCGCCCCCACGCTTCTCAGGCCCAGAACCCCGCCTGCACCACGCCGCGCCGCTCTCCCTCGGGCGTCACCACCCGCAACTGCGTGCCCGCATCCCAGTGGGTCATACGCACCATGCCAATGGCCACGTTGGTGGCGAAATCCGGCGACCATGTTGCCGAACTCACCCTGCCGACGCGATCCCCCTTGTCGGACAGAACCGGCCACCACTCGCGACAGGGTGGCACCGCTGTCCCCTCGATGGCAATGGCACGGATTTGCTGCACCGGCCCTTCCTTGGCCACACGGAGCAGCGCATCGCGCCCGATACAGCCAATCGCCGTGTGGGTGTTGCAAAACTTGCCCAAACCACATTCATGCGGCGTGTTGTCATCGGTCATGTCATTGCCATAGCTCAGCAATCCGCCCTCGATCCGCTCGATCAGATTGGGGCATCCTGCATGGACATCCATGCTCTTGCCGGCCTCCATCAGCGCATTCCAGAGCGGCATGCCGATTTCGCCACCCTCGACATAGATCTCGAACCCACCTTGCTTGGAATAGCCAGAGCGCGCAATCACCATATCCCGGCCTTGGAAATCAAAGTGCCCAAAGCGGAAGAATCGCACATCGCGCACCGCATCGCCAAAGACCGCCGCCATCAGGTCATCGGCGCGCGGACCTTGAATGGCCAGCGGGCTCACGTCCGGCTCATCCACCAGAACATCCAGGCGCCAGCCCTGCACGATACCCTTGACCCAATAGAGCAGGTCACTGTCGGCAATCGAAATCCACCAGCGATCCTCGGCCAGTTTTACCGCCACCGGATCGTTGAGCATGCCGCCTGTCTCATCGACGATGGGCACATAGAAACACTGGCCCGCCGTCATACCCCGCAGGTCTCGCGGCGTCAGCATCTGCATCAGCCGGCCTGCATCCGGACCGCGCAGTTCGACCTGCCGTTCGCAGGCCACGTCCCAGACCTGCACCGCCTCTTTCAAATGGCGATAATCCTCCTCGACCGAGCGGAATACGGTCGGCAAGAGCATGTGGTTATAGACCGTATAGGCCTTGACACCCGCCGCCTCGACCCCTTGGGAAAATGGCGTGCGGCGCAACCGGCGCGACGGGGACAGAAGCGGAGCGTTCATTGGGCCTCCTCAGGCATGAATACAAGGTCGGTGACAGGCGCAGGAAGGCCTGCGCGCGTCAGCATCGCGTGGACCTGCCCCCGGTGATGGGTCTGGTGGTTGAAAAAATGGGTGACGCAAAGCGCCATCGGGCGGCTGACCTCCGCACCCTTGACGGCGGAAAACCATCTGAGGTCGCCGGTGAGGTCAATGCTGTGCAGATCGCGCGCCCAAAGACGGAGCGCGCCATCGGTGGCGAACCGCTCCGCGCTCCACGCGGCCCCTGTTGGGGTGAGCGTGGTGCTCGCCTCCATGCTCCCCTCGGGGGTAGCCACCTTGGCCCCGAACCGATGAAGCCAGAGACGGTCGGCCCAAAGGATGTGATTGAGCGTGCCGAGGATCGAGCCGAAGAAGGCCCCGTGATCCTCGGTCAAGAGCTTCAGGCTCACACCATCCACCGCGCGCATCACTTGCGCGTTCTGCCACGCATTATAGCGCGCCAACAGGCGCACATGATCCGCCGCCAAGAGCATCAGCGCGGGCCTTTCCAATCAATCTGGCAGATTTCCGCGCTGCGCCCGTCGAAATCCCACACCCGGCCAAAGGCGCGCACCCGGCCCTTGGTGGCGGTGGCGACGGTGATATCCGGACCCATCCAGTATTCGGTGTTGGTGACGACAATGTCCTCGCCCTTGTGGCCCGGCACCGGCACCACCTCGCCTTGGATCTTCTTGCCCACCATCAGGCGGCGCGCGTTGCCTTCGGTCTCGAAGATGACCGGCGCGCGCTCTGCCCCCAGAAACTCGCTGACCAGCACGCCGAACAGGCCGGTCGTGCCGCGTGCCTTGCCCGAAAAGATATTGACCAGCGCCTCATAGGCATCCTCGCTCGCGCGCTCGTCGATAAAGGCCGCCGCCTTCCAGTTGCCACGCGCCATCAGGCCGGGGATTTCCAGCATGAGACCCACGTTGAGGCCGCTCAGATCCTCATCGCCATAATGGCCCTCGTCGATGCGCACGCCCGACCATGCCTGACAATAGCCCTCAGTGGGCGCATGTTTGCCCAAAGAGACCACGCAGGGGCAGAATACCGTGCAGTTGCAGTTGAGGATCAACTCCCCCTTGATCGCCCAGGGCACTGTGCCCAATGTATCCAGAGCCATGTTACGGCCTCCTCTCTCAGATTGACGTGAACAGAACCCACACCGACGCCACCATCAACACACCCCCTAAGGGCCGGGTCAGATAACGGCCCAGATCAGGCAGTTTCTCCAGGACCATGATCACAGTCGCAAGCCCCATGAAGGCAAGGTTCATGACCCCGCCGACAAAGGCCAGCGCCATCAGCGCCCAACAGCAGCCAAGACAAACCAACCCCAACCGCACGCCGTTACGCAGCGCACCTTCATCCCAATGCTGCATGAAGAACGACAGCGGGCGGCGGCATTTCGACAGGCATGCCTCCTTGACCGGGCTGAACTGATACACCCCCGCCACGGCCAGCAACACCGCCGACAAAACGCCAGAGCGGCTATCGCCAAATGCCGTCAGCATCCCCGCCTGAAAGAGCGCCATTTGCGCCCCCGCCGCAAGGATCGAAAACCCGAGCCAGACCGTCAGATACCCCGCCACCAATGACCCGAAACGCGTCTCGCCAGTGTGGCTCAACTCCTCATAAGTGGCAAAGGCCGGAAGCGCCGTGGGTGCCATCATCGCCGCCGACATCAGCGCCCACATCAAGATGATCCGGCCAAATCCGGCCGCATCAGGGGTCACGATGCACAGGCTTTGCAGGAAATCGGCCCCGAAAATCACCGCGCCATCGCGCAAGTCCTGCGGCAGCGCCATGGCGTAAAGCAGACCCCAAGCCCCGAGAATAAGGCAAAACAGCACCAACCAGTGCCCCCCACCCATTCGCCTGACCTGTGCCGCAATCATCGCCTCATCCCCGCGACTCACCTCTTGCGTTTAAATTGTCAGACATTTAAATGTAAGACAAATGAAAATTGATCCGGATAACAAGGCCGATCTTTCGGCCCAGATAGCCGAGGCGATCCGCGACGCGATTGTCTCAGGCCAACTCATTGTCGATGAACGCCTGCCCTCCGAGGCGGAACTGGCGGATCACTTCGCGGTGTCGCGCCCCACGGTGCGAGAGGCGCTGAAACGCCTTGCCGCGCAATCGCTCATCCGCACCCAGCGCGGGGCCTTTGGCGGGGCCTTCGTCAACCGCCTCAGCTATCCCGAGGCCTATGGCCAGCAGATCACCACCGCCACACTCCTCCTCAGCATGAACGCCATCAGCTTTGATGTCGCCTGCGAGGCGCGCTACGCGCTGGAACGCGCCTGCACGCCGCTTGCCGCCCTGCGCCGCACACCCGACACGCTGGCCACGATGCGCGCAGAAATCCATCGCCAGGGGCAACCGGGACTGACGGACGAAAGCTTTTGCGCCTCCGACGTGGCCTTTCACCGGGCCTTGGTGGATAGCGCCGGCAACCCGGTGCTCAGCTATCAACTCGCGGGCGCGGTCGAGGCCATGCAGCCCTTGATGAACATGATCACTTTCACCGCCCGCTCGCGCGAGGCCATCGTGGGTTTTCACACCCGTATCGCCGATGCGCTTTCCAGTTCGGATGCGGAAGCCGCGCAAACCGCCCTGACCGAGCTGGAGGCTTACACGTTGACCCTCGGCCGCGATGTCATGGCTGCGCGTGCGCCGAAATAGCTGATCTCAGACACCCCAAGCCGCGCACTTGCGGTCAATCGTCTTGCGCGCCACGCCCAGACGCCGCGCCGCTTCGGCCCGGTTGCCGCCACAGGCATCAAGCACCGCCATGATATGGCGCTGCTCCACATATTCGAGCGTCTCCAGTGCGGCCTCGCCTCCGCCCCGGCCAGAGCCTGCGAATTCTTCTGGAAAGGCCCCAAGGATCACCGATCGTTCAATCAGATTGCGCAACTCCCGCACATTGCCGGGCCAGTCGTAGCGGCTCAGCTTGAGCAGGACATCCGCATCGAGATCCAGCGCGGGCATCCCCAACGCCCCGGCGAATTCGCTCATGAAGAGCGCCGCCAGTTCGACAATATCCTCCTGACGCTCCTTGAGATTGGGCATTTCCACGTTGACGATATTGATCCGGTGGTAGAGGTCAGCGCGGAACCGCCCCTCGCTCACCGCCGCCTTCAAATCGGCATTGGTGGCAAAGAGAAACCGCAGGTTCAGTGGGATTTCCCGTTCGGATCCGATAGGTCGAATGCGCTTGTCCTCCAACACGCGCAGCAGCGCCGCCTGCACATGCTCGGGCAGTTGCGCCACCTCGTCGAGCAAGAGCGTGCCGCCATCGGCATGCAGCAACAGCCCATCCTTTCGTGCGCGCCCATCCTCGACCACGCCAAACAATTCCTCGGCGATCCTATCCGCTGAAATCGCGGCGCAATTGACCGCGACAAAGGGTTTCTCAACCCGGTTCGACAGGCCATGCAGCGTGCGCGCGGCAATCTCTTTGCCGGTCCCGCTTGCCCCGGTGAACAGAACCGACGTGGGCGCAGGGGCCAGCTTGCCCAGCATCGCGCGCACGCTCTGGATTGCCGGGGAATGGCCCAGCAGCCGCCCACGCGCCGCCTGCCCTCCCGCAGACAATTCATGCCGCAACAGGTAATTCTCGCGCGCCAGATACTTGCGGTCGAGCGCCCGCGCCACAGAATTGAGGATTTGATTGGCGCGAAACGGCTTGAGCACGAAATCCGTGACCCCCGCCCGCAGCGCCTTGATCGCAGTATCCAGATCGGCATAGGCGGTGATCAGGATCGTATCAGCAAAGAGGCCGACGCGCCGCTGCTCCTCCAGCCAATCCAGACCCGTCTTGCCCGGCATGATATTGTCAAGAATGACCAGATCGAAATGCACCTGATCGAGGATCATCGCCCCTTCTTCACAGGTGCGCGCCTGCTCAACATGACGGCACCGCGCGCCCAGCGTCTTGATGAGGAAATTGCGCATCCCTGGCTCATCGTCGATGATGAGCACCGACGCATGCGCGAGGTTCTGGCCATAGTCCTCAGCTGTCTCTTCGGGCGCGGGTTGCGGCGTCATTCGGCCGCGTCACCCAGCCGAACAGCATCACCCGCGCGCTTGGCCTCTGAGGTATAGCCCAATTCGCGCAACACGGTGGGGGCAGCGGCGGCAATCACCGCACAGGCCACAAAGGCCGCAATCATCGCTTTCATTCTCTCAGTTCCCTTCTGTTGCGGTGGCCCGACGCAGATAGTCGATCATATCCTGCCGATCCTTTGCCGCTGTGATCCGTTGCATTGGCATCTTGGAGCCGGGGATATAGTGATCCGGCCCAAGGTCGAAGAGCGCGTCAATCGTTGTGTCATTCCACACGATACCCGATCCATCGAGGATTTCGGAATAGGGATAGCCCGGCACCGTTCCCGCCTGACGCCCAAACAGCCCATAGAGCGTTGGCCCGGCCTTGCGCGAGGGCGGCGGTGTCAGTGCATGGCAGATCGAGCATTTGCGCATGAATTGCCGCTCGCCATTCTCCATCTCTTCGGGCGGGCGCAGGAAACTATGCTCTGTCTCACCCGCCGGGTCATAGTCGCCCAGCATCTCGACCGGCCAGCCATAGACGACCTCGCTTAGCCCACCAGCGTAAATCATACGCCCGTCGGGTGAAAAATCCAACGCCCAGACCGGGCCGCGCGCCATGGCCTGAAAATCGCGGGTGATCCGCCACTCCTGCGTGTCGATCACCATGATATAGCCCTGCCCATCCCCGGCGGCCAACTGCGCGGTCTCCGCGTGATGAACCAGCGACAGCACCGGGCGGCGCTCCAGCGTGAAATCGGCAATCTGCCGACCGCTTGCCGGGTCAATCACCCGCGTCGCCCCATCGACCGCACCATAGGCGAGCCACGCATCCTCAGGCCCCAGCACAATCCGGTTTATGCCAAACCCCTGATTGAGCAATTCACGCGGCGGGGCATCCACCTCTTGCCAGCGCCATTCGCGCAACGTCCCATCGGCAGAGGAAGAATACAAAAGCGTGCCATCGTGGTTGAACGCAACATCGCTCACCGCCGCGTCATGGCCCGTCAAAAACCGCGCGGCCCCTCCCGCGACAGGCCAGATGCCAATCGACCCGTCCCAACTCGCTGACGCGATCCAGTCTCCATCCGGCGACACATCCAGCGCCGCAACCTTGCCTTTGTGTCCTTCGCGCCGCGTGCCCTGCCCGGTCGCGCGGTTCCAGACGATCAGCGCGAAATCATCGCCCCCCGACACCAGTCGCCCCTCGCCCAGCTCTGCCACCGCGATCACTGCGGCCGCATGCCCTTCAAACCAGCGTGGCATGCGCCCCTGCCAGACACCGACGGAATTGTCGAAACTGGCCGAAACCACCTCGCCACTCGTCTGCAGCACGCATAAGCCCATGACAGGCCCACCATGTCCCTTGAGCGTGGTAAACTCTTGGGCCGCCAGCGGGCTTGTCCCCACCAGCGCCCAGAGCCAGAGACCAAAGGCACGCGCCCCCATGACTACTCCGCGGGATGCGCGGCCTTGCCGGGATCGGGTGCGTGGCCCTTTTCCTGCAACTCCTTGAGCCACAGGCCATGATGCTCGCGCGCCC
Organism: Roseovarius mucosus DSM 17069; assembly: GCF_000768555.3. Taxonomy (GTDB): domain Bacteria; phylum Pseudomonadota; class Alphaproteobacteria; order Rhodobacterales; family Rhodobacteraceae; genus Roseovarius; species Roseovarius mucosus. The sequence goes on along the minus strand of NZ_KN293980.1, from coordinate 356,709 downwards.
ATTGTTCTTCGACCTCGCCCGACCCCATGGCATCGAACGCACCCTCCATACCGACCGAGCCGATGTAGATATGCGCCAGAATGATTGCCGTCAGAACAAAGGCCATGATCGAATGCCAAAGCGTCGCCAGTTGCATTTCCTCATGTGGGGCCAGCATTACCGGCAACTCGCCGAAACCCACCGCCTGCGGCAATCCCGTCTGGTTGAGAATGGCAAAGGTCTTGGCGAACATCGGCAATTCGAACGGAAAGAGCAGCGACAGGCCCGAGGCCGAGATAGACGCACCAAACACGATCACCGACCAAAAGATCATCTTTTGCCCGGCGTTGAATTTCTTGGCAGGTGGATGCACGCCCTTGGTGAAAATTCCGCCCCCCACAGCCAGCCATTTCAGGTCCGTCCGATTGGGAATATTGTGCAGCACCCACATGAAGAACACCATCACAAGCCCCAGCATGAAGGCCCAAGAGATGTTGTTATGCACCCATTTCGAGGCGACAGCGATGGTCGAGAAGGCCTCGTGCCCCAAGAGCGGGATCACCACCATCCGGCCAAAGAGCACCACAAGCCCCGTGATCGCCAGCACCACGAACGACCCCGCCATCAGCCAATGACCAAACCGCTCAACCGCTTGAAATCGTGTGACGGTGCGGCCTGTCTTGGCCCCGTCGATCCGGATTTTGCCCCGGACCAGGTAGAACAGCGCCAAGAGCGCCAGCGTGCCCCCCAACAGCCCGGCCCCGTAAGTGGCCAGCGGCCCCTTGCGGAACTCAAGCCAGGTCATGCCACCATCCTGAATGAGAACGCGCGCTTCCGGGCCTCCGGCAGAAACCTTTACATCGTCCAGCCCATAGCGCAGCGCGCGCCACACCTCGGCATCCGATGCCCCGCCCAGAGTGCCCAACTGTCCGGCCATGGCAGCGGCACCTTCCCCGTCCGAGGCGGCATCGCCGCCCTTTGGGGCAACGACTTCGCCGCGTTGCCGGGCCAGGATATCCTCCAATGTCTGCGCGCCACCTGTGGCAGAGCGGTCAATCCCGGCGGCCCCCGTGGCTTCTTGCGCCGCCAGGGGCGCTGCAAGGAACAAGGAAAGCAACAGCGTCATGATCATGCGGGGCATGGCGGTCATCCTGTCTGGAAAATGTCTATACGTCGCTGTGGGCGGCCTGTCAGCCGCCCACCCTGTGCATTGCGCGGGTGTGATCCCCGCAGCGATCCGTAGGGTGGGTGTCACCCCACCCCGATCTCAGCCGCCGCTCTGCTGGCCGTAAGCAGAACCCCAGCCCCAAGCGCCCGAGCCAAAGCCGCGGGCCACGACGCGCTCGCGGTAGATGGCCGACACCACGTCGCCATCCCCCGCCAAGAGCGCCTTGGTCGAGCACATTTCGGCGCAGATGGGCAGCTTGCCCTCAGCGATCCGGTTGCGCCCGTACTTCTGGAACTCGGCCTCCGAGTGGTTCTCTTCCGGACCACCGGCGCAGAAGGTGCACTTGTCCATCTTGCCCCGGCTGCCGAAATTGCCCGCCTGCGGGAATTGCGGCGCACCGAACGGGCACGCATAGAAGCAATAGCCACAACCGATGCACAGATCCTTGGAGTGCAACACGATGCCCTCCTCGTTCTGATAGAAGCAATCCACCGGGCAGACGGCCATGCAGGGCGCATCCGAACAATGCATGCAGGCCACCGAGATCGAGCGTTCACCGGGGCTGCCGTCGTTGATCGTCACCACCTTGCGGCGGTTGATCCCCCACGGCACCTCGTGCTCGTTCTTACAGGCCGTGACACAGGCGTTGCATTCGATGCAGCGCTCGGCGTCGCAGAGAAACTTTGCTCTTGCCATTCTCTTTCCTCCTTACGCTGGCATGATCTTGCAGAGAGTCGCCTTGGTCTCCTGCATCTGCGTGACCGAGTCATAGCCATAGGTCTGAGCGGTGTTCGTGCTCTCACCCAAGACATAGGGATCGGCCCCGGCGGGATAGTTCTCGCGCAGGTCGCGCCCCTCGAAATGACCGCCAAAGTGGAAGGGCATGAAGGCCACACCTTCCGCCACCCGCTCTGTCACCATCGCCATGACCTTGACCTTGCCTCCCTCTGGGCCTTCGACCCAGACCTGAGCGCCATCCCGCACGCCGATGTTGTTGGCGTCACGCGGGTTGATCTCGACGAACATATCCTGCTGCAACTCGGCCAGCCAAGGGTTTGACCGGGTCTCGTCGCCGCCGCCCTCATATTCGACCAGACGGCCAGAGGTCAGGATGATCGGATAGTCCTGAGAAAAGTCATTCTTCTGGATCGAGGCATACATGGTCGGCAGACGCCAAGCCTTGCGGTCCTCGTAGGTCGGATAGTCCGCCACCAGATCACGACGGCTCGTGTAGAGCGGTTCGCGGTGCAACGGAACCGGATCAGGGAAGGTCCACACGACAGCCCGCGCCTTGGCATTGCCGAAGGGCGCGCATTCGTGCTTGATCGCCACCCGCTGGATCCCGCCCGAAAGGTCGATCTTCCAGTTGGCCGCAGGACCGCCCACCGCGTCGATAGCGGCGCGCTCTTCTGCGGTCAGATCGCCATCCCAGCCCAGGTCCATCAGCATCTGCATGGTGAATTCCGGATAACCATCCTGAATTTCGGACCCCGCCGAATAGACACCCTCGGCCAAAAGGTTGTCGCCATCCCGCTCCACGCCGAAACGCGCACGGAAGGTCAAACCACCTTTGGAAACCGGCAGCGACATGTCATAGAGATTGGCCGTGCCCGGATGGTTCATCTCGGCGGTTCCCCAGCAGGGCCAGGGCAGACCGTAGTAATCGCCATCGGCCGGGCCACCCTTTGCGCGCAACGTGGTGCGATCAAAGGTATGCTGGTTCGCCATATGCAGCTTGAGCCGTTCCGGGGACTGACCCGTATAGCCGATTGTCCACATGCCGCGGTTGAACTCGCGAGTGATGTCTTCGACGTTGGGCTCGCCGCTTTCTTCAATCGCGATATTGCGGAAGATCCGGTCATGGAACCCGAACTTCTGCGCAAAGAGCGCGAGGATCTCGTGATCGACCTTGGATTCAAAGAGCGGGTCCATGATCTTGTCACGCCACTGCAGTGACCTGTTCGAGGCGGTGACAGAGCCGCGCGTCTCGAATTGCGTGGTCGCAGGCAGCAGATACACGCCGTCGGTACGGTCGTTCATGACGGCAGAAACCGTCGGGAACGGATCGACCACAACCAGCATGTCCAGCTTTTCCATCGCGGTTTTCATTTCCTTGCCGCGTGTCTGGCTGTTGGGCGCATGCCCCCAGAGAACCATGGCCCGCACATTATTGGGCTGATCCATGTTCTCGTTGTCCTCAAGCACACCGTCAATCCAACGCGACACGGTGATGCCGTTGAGGTTCATCATCTTCTTGTCGCCATAGGACGCATCCGAGAACCGGCTCTTGAGCCAGTCCAGATCCTCACCCCAGACGCGCGCCCAATGGGCCCAGGACCCTTCCGCCAGACCGTAGTAGCCGGGCAGCGTATCGGCCAGAACCCCAAGATCCGTCGCGCCCTGCACGTTGTCATGGCCACGGAAGATATTGGTACCGCCACCGGAGGTGCCCATGTTGCCCAATGCCAGTTGCAGGATGCAATAGGCGCGGGTGTTGTTGTTGCCGTTGGTGTGCTGTGTGCCACCCATGCACCAGATCACTGTGCCCGGACGGCTATTGGCCAGCGTGCGCGCCACGCGGCGCAGTTGCTCGCCCGGCACGCCGGTCACGCGCTCGGTCTCTTCCGGCGTCCACTTCTTCACCTCGTCCTTGATCTGGTCCATGCCCCAGACGCGGGTGCGGATGAATTCCTTGTCCTCCCAGCCATTCTCGAAGATGTGCCACAGGATGCCCCAGACCAGCGCCACGTCCGAACCCGGACGGAACCGCACATACTCGTCGGCATGCGCTGCGGTACGGGTAAAGCGCGGGTCGCAAACGATCAGCGGCGCGTTGTTCTCTTCCTTGGCTTTCAGCACATGAAGCAGCGACACGGGATGCGCCTCTGCGGGGTTGCCGCCAATGATGAAAATCGCCTTGGAATTGTGAATGTCGTTGTAGCTGTTGGTCATGGCGCCGTAGCCCCATGTGTTCGCCACACCGGCCACTGTGGTCGAGTGACAGATCCGCGCCTGATGGTCGACGTTGTTCGTGCCCCAATAGGCAGCGAACTTGCGGAACAGATACGCCTGTTCGTTATTGTGCTTGGCAGAGCCCAGCCAATAGACCGAATCCGGGCCGCTCTCTTCGCGGATCTTCATCATGCCGTCGCCGATCTCGTTGATCGCCTGCTCCCAGCTGATGCGCTTCCACTCGCCACCCTCTTTCTTCATCGGGTATTTCAGGCGGCGCTCGCCATGGGCATGCTCGCGCACGGCGGCCCCTTTGGCGCAATGCGAACCCAGGTTGAACGGGCTGTCCCAGCCGGGTTCCTGCCCCGTCCAGACACCGTTCTGCACCTCGGCCACGACCGTGCAACCGACCGAGCAATGCGTGCAGACAGATTTCACCGTCTGAACCGCCGCACTGGCCGCGCTCTGCGCATTGGCACGGGTGACAGTGCCACCCATGGCACCGATCGCGGCAAGGCCACCGATGGCCAACCCGCTGCCGCGCAGGAACGCGCGACGGTCAACCGAGGTTCCGGCGACCTCGGACAGGATACTGGTCCGCTGGGGGCGACGTGCAACCCCGTTGGTCTTTTTCCTCAACATGTTTCTCTCTCCTCCCTGGGCCCTCTTGGGCTGGGTACTGCGATTGTCCCTGACATTGCGGGCACTATGCCCCGTGCCAGTGTTGACGGGCGTCCGGTCCTAGAAGCGGGCGCTCTCGAAATAGGCGCGGGTATGCGCGGTGTCCTGCATCCGATCCGATGTCAGGTCAGGCTCTGCGGCCTGCGCGTCGCCAGCCGAGACCACGGTCGCGACCGCGACAGCGGGCGCACCGGTGGCGGCCAGTTTAAGGAAATCACGGCGGCTGCTGCCAGCCTCGGTCTTCCGGGTCATGAAGGTCTCCCTCCCCTCGTTGTGACGGATCGCTCCGCCGGTTGCGATACGGGCTTACGCCCCGCTCATTCGAAAGCCCTGCGCCTCGATCTCCATGAACACCCGACCGACCGCGCCGACCGAGGCATAGAGAACCGAACTGTTCGCAGCCTCCAAATCCGTGAAAAAATGCCCGGCCCAAGGGCCGATATGCTTGCCAAAGAACGCCTGTTGTTCGATCAGCGTCGCGGGCTTGCCAAAGCGCCCCCGGATCATCCCCGCCATCATTTCCATGAGCGAGGCAATGTTGTCCTCGGGCTCATAGACATTCTGCGCGCGGGTCATGCCACGCGCGGCCATGTCGCGGCGCAACCCGGCTAAAGGCTTCTCATTGAGAAACCCGGTAAGATAATAGCTCGCATAGGGCAGCAATTCGCCCCGACCGAGGCCAATAAAGAGCGCGTTGAACTCGCGCTCGACCCCGGCAGGCTTGCTCACCCCAGCCACGCGGGCCAGAGCGGTGACAGCCTCACCCAATCTTGTGGCATCACCGCTCAGCGCGGCCGTCTGCGCCAACAGCGCCTCGCCCGGCGGGCGGGCCAGAATGGCCGCGAGAAAATCGTAGAGATCAGCGCGCAGCGCGTCCTCTGCGGCAATCTCGGGCAAGACGGCCTCTTGGGTCATGAGCGCCTCAGATTGGGTCATGCGGATACTCCGGGCTGATCATCGAATTGAAACCGCATCCTGCGGCGTGGCGGCAGCGAGGTATCGTCCTGCGCCGTATTTGTCTCGACCTCGACCTCGGCAACGGCCATCTCTTGCGAGGCCTCAGCTTCAACCTCTGCGCTGTCGGGTTCTTCGACCACGGCTTCGGCTACCGCCTCCGCCTCTTCGGGGCCCTTGGCCAGCGCTTCGGCTTGGCGCGCCATTTCCTGCACATGCGCCAGCATACCCTTACCCACCTGATAAGCGGTCTTCATATCAGGCACCACCATGGCGGCATCGGTGTAGTCCTCGGCGTAATCGACCAAACCGTCGAGATTGGCCAGAACCGGATTGCTGACCCAGAGCCGCCGCAGCGCCCGCCGCCGCAAACGCTCGGGCACGGCCTTGTCCATGAAGGCGCGAAAATCATCGCCCATCTGCAACGCGTCGGGATCAGGCAGACCCAGTTCCTCGCACAACTCGGCGTCGGTCTTTTCCTCAAGCTCGGCCTCACGAGCCGCAAGCGCACGCTCTTCCTCAAGCCGCGCCTCTTCCCGCGCCTCCGCCTCGACCCGTGCTTTGCGACGGGACCAGAAATCTGCACCCCGGCTCAATTTAGCCTCCCCCGGCGCATCCGTTCGGGCGTGGCAAAGACGTCACGCGGCTGAACGATGCGCGCGTCCCCGATCCCATCTTGCGCCGGTCCGTCGGCCTGCTTGTCGCGGCGGCGCTTGTGAAACGCCTCTTCCTCATGATGCGCCTCGACGAAATCGCGGATCAGCGCTACCAGACCCTCGGGCATCGGCACCTTTTCCACGATATCATCGCCATTGTCGGCATAGTCCTGCGCCTCGAATGGCGAGGCCGTGACCAGCACCACCTCATAGGGCGCGCGTTCCGCATCTGCATTGGGCCGGTTGCGCAGGATCACAAAGACCGACGGCACGCGCGCCGAAAGCCCCTGCAAATACGCCTCTGTCTGGGTGTGATGCAGATCGAGAAGAACGGTTGCGGCGTGGAAATCCACGGCCTCCCCATCGCGCCGCAATTCGCGCCAATCCGCCTGCGGCGCCCCCCGGCAGCACGGCCACCGCCCGCCAAGCCCAAGCCGCCCAGCGCGTCACGCCCGGCGTGCGGCGCACGACAATGCCCAAAGGCACAATCATCTGCTTGTCCAGCGTCTTTGGTTCGTGGCGATAGGTCACGCGATGGTGCATCCTTTGCTGCGTAGTGCCAGATTGGTTTGGTTTCCTGACCGCGCAAAGCCTTTTTTGTGTGCAACCGTCCACAAAAAGTCCGAACCGGACATTTTGAACCACCCCGAAACGCGCAAGCGGCACCGATGGACAGAATGTCCACTTGGCCCTTTTCGATGCTGCACTGCCGCATGACAAGACACTGAAAACAAATAGAATCAATCGGGTTTAAATCCGCGCCCAAACACCCCATCCTCGCGGATGAAACGATTCGAATAGCGGTTTACGGGGGCTTCGAATCATGCCTAATCTCTGACCAAACTGGCCCGTGCGGTCCGCTTCCCAGACGTGTCAAACACCGGGGTAAACATGCCTAAACACCTGATTTTGTGCGATTGTTCCGCAACCCAAACGCTCGACCCAGAGGGGCTCTCCAAGGCCACCGGCTTGGGCTGTTCGCGGCGGCATAGTGCGCTCTGCACCGATGAAATCGAGGCCGCAGCCAAGGCCATTGCTACCGGCGAGGCAATTATTTGCTGCACCCAAGAGGCCCGCATGTTCGAGGATCTGGCCGCCGATCTGGAGGTGGACAGCCCCCCCCTCATCGACCTGCGCGACAGGGCCGGTTGGTCGGATGATCCGGCCTCAAAACTACCCAAAATGGCCGCTCTCCTGGCCGAAGCCAGCCTGCCCAGCCCGCCGCAAAAGACCGTGGATGTCATTTCCGAGGGACTGTGCCTGATCCTTGGGGCCTCGGATGTCGCGCTGCCTGCCGCCGAAAAACTGGCCCCACTCCTTGGGGTCACGGTGCTTTTGACGGACGAGACCGACCCGCCCGAGAGCCGCGATTTCGACGCGATCCGGGGCCGGATCACGCAGGCCAGCGGCACGCTCGGCCAGTTCGAGCTGCGCATCGACGCGCTGCAACAAGTCAATCCCGCCGGGCGCGGCGCGCTGCGTTGGACTGCGCCGCGCGACGGTGGACAGACGCAATGCGACGTCCTGCTTGACCTGCGCGGCGGCACGCCGCTCTTTCCCGCCCCGGAAAAGCGCGAAGGCTACCTGCGCGCCGATCCCGGCAGCCTGAATGCGGTCTCCGACGCGGTCTTTCAGGCCGCCCAGATGATCGGCACCTTCGAAAAGCCGCTTTACGTGGCGCTTGAGCCGCTCATTTGCGCCCATTCCCGCGCCGAACAGACCGGGTGTAGCAAATGTCTCGATATCTGCCCCACTGGCGCGATAAGCCCGGATGGCGATCACGTCAGCATTGATCCGATGATCTGCGCGGGTTGCGGGGCCTGCGCCGCACGCTGTCCCTCGGGGGCCATCACCTATGACTCGCCGCCGCCTGACATGATCTTTCGCCGCATTCAAACGTTGGCGCAGGCCTATCGCAAGGCTGGCGGCACCGCCCCTCGCCTGTTGGTCCATGACGCCACCCACGGGGCCGAGATGATCCGCCTTGCCGCCCGCCACGGGCGCGGGTTGCCCGCCGATGTGATCCCGCTGGAGGTTTCGGCGCTTGCGGGCTTTGGCCATGCCGAAATCCTCGCAGCTCTCGCCTCGGGCTTTGCCGATGTGGCGATCCTGCTCGCCCCCACCACAGAACGCGACGCGCTCGATCAAGAGGTGCCGCTGGCACAGGCCATGTCAGGGGCGGACACTGTGCATCTTCTTGACCTCGGCGACCCCGACGCGCTCTGCGATGCGCTATACGGTGCCACACCACCCGCCCCCATTGCGACCCCGGTTCTACCCATGGGCAGCCGCAGGCAGGTGGCGCGCCTCGCCGCCAAATCCCTCAATCCCTCGGGCGGCACCCTGCCCCTTCCCGCCACCGCACCATACGGCGCAGTGCTGGTCAATACCGACGCCTGCACGCTCTGCCTGTCGTGCGTCTCGCTTTGCCCCTCGGGCGCGTTGATGGACAACGAGGACAAACCGCAATTGCGCTTTCAAGAGGATGCCTGCCTGCAATGCGGCATCTGCGCCACGATCTGCCCGGAAAAGGCGATTACGCTGGAGCCGCGCATGAACCTCGACGACACGGCGCTCACCCAAGTGGTGTTGAACGAAGAAGAACCCTTTGCCTGCATCGAGTGCGGCACGCTCTTTGGCTCCAAGGCCACGATTGAGCGCATCACCGAGAAACTCGCGGGCAAGCACGCGATGTTTGCCACGTCAGATGCGGCGCGCATGATCCAGATGTGCGAGGGTTGCCGCATCAACGCGCAGTTCAACTCGGCCGACAATCCCTTTGCCCTGGGTCAGCGGCCGCGCGTGCGCCGTACCGAGGATTACCTGACCAAGCGCAAGGATCATTGAACTTGGATCGGCGCGCCCAGATCGGCGGGGGCCAGCCCCGCCACATAGGCGATGATCGCCTCCAACTCATCGAGCGTGACCTCGATGGGCGAAATCGGCGAGGGCAGATGGTGGGCAAAGGGCTGGGTCACACCGGCCACTTGGGTAAAGGCAGGATGCGGCTTGAGCGCAAAAAAGCTCTGGAAACGCGCATCCCAATCGGCAAAGGTCCGCAACACGGCGAAGGACGGGGTCGAACCGATAGCCCCCATCCGGTTCTCGGGGGCCACCACGTGACAGCGTCCACATTGCAGCAAGGACACCCGCTTGCCCACGGCGGGATCGCCCTCAAAGACCACCGTCGCCTCGGCCTCTTCCACAACCTGCGGCAGGCGAAACGGGGCCACTCCGGCCACCTCATAGCTTGTCACCGTGCGCTGCCCGATCTCGGATGTCAGCCAGTCGGCAAACCGTGCCGCCCCCGGATGCGTGCCGCTCACGCCCATGCGCCAGACTGCGCCCGCCCCTTCGAATACCGCGCGGCCCTCGTGTTGGCCCAACGTGATCTCGGCCTCGGTCCCCTCGTCCACCACCTCGACCCGCACCCCGACCTTGAGCGCAAAACGCGGCACGATATACTGCAAGAGCCCGCTCTGCACCAAGGCCTCGGGCGCGCTCAGGCGAAACCGCTTGTCATCGGCGCGGCCCATGCCGGGCAGCAGCAACAGGACCACCGCAAGCCACAGCATCGCGGTCCGGGACAGCCGATCGCAGAGGGTCATCAACAGGCGCATACCCAAGCCTAGAAAACCGCCTATATCGGCGTCAAGCATTCAGATCAGCAAAGGGAGAAACCGATGAGTGACGATTTCAACATGTCGATGCGCAAATTCCTCAAACAGGTGGGCGTCACCTCGCAACAGGCCATCGAAGACGGCCTGCGCAAGAAGGGGGCCACCGCCGGACAGGAATTCACCGCCAAGGTGGTTCTGACCGTCGAGGGGCTGGAGATCGAGCATACCGTGACCGGCATCATCAAAGGGCAGGACTGACGTGGCATTGACAAGAGAGAGCGTCCTTGAGGCGCTCAAAAATATCACCGATCCGGTCAGCGGATCGGACATCGTGGCCGCAGGCGTGATGCGCGCCCTCACGGTCGACGGCGGCACCGTGCGCTTCGTGCTGGAAATCGACCCGGCCAAGGCGCAGGCCTATACCCCGGTGCGCGATGCCGCCGAGGCGGCGGTCAAGGCGCTCTCAGGCGCGGAGTCTGTGTCGGTCGTGCTGACCGGTCATTCGACCAAGGCGCCGCCCGATCTCAAACCCTCCCGCAAGGCAGAGCCGAAGGGGCCGGAAAAAGTGCCCGGCGTCAATCACCTGATCGCCATCGCCTCTGGCAAGGGCGGGGTCGGCAAATCCACCGTCTCTGCCAATCTCGCCTGTGCCCTTGCCGCTGAGGGGCGGCGCGTGGGCCTCTTGGATGCCGATGTCTATGGCCCCAGCCAGCCGCGCATGCTGGGCGTCTCGGGCCGCCCCGCCAGCCCCGATGGCAAGACCATCCTGCCCATGCGCAATCACGGCGTGACGATGATGTCCATCGGCCTCATGACCAACGAAGGTCAGGCCGTGGTCTGGCGCGGCCCGATGCTGATGGGCGCGCTGCAACAGATGCTGATGCAGGTGCAATGGGGCGCGCTCGATGTGCTCTTGGTGGACCTGCCGCCCGGCACCGGTGACGTGCAGATGACACTGGCGCAAAAGGCGCAGGTGGATGGCGCGATCATCGTCTCGACACCGCAGGATGTGGCGCTTCTCGATGCCCGCAAGGGGATTGATATGTTCAACCAGCTTCATGTGCCGGTGCTGGGCATGATCGAGAACATGAGCACGCATATCTGCTCCAACTGCGGCCATGAAGAGCATGTCTTTGGCCATGGCGGCGTGCGGGCAGAGGCCGAGAAACTGGGCGTGCCGCTCTTGGCGGAAATACCGCTCCATCTCGACATTCGCGTGGCCTCGGATGGCGGCGCGCCCATCGTGGTCTCGAAACCCGACAGCCCACAGGCGCAGGCCTTCCGCGAGGTGGCCCGCCACCTCATCAACGCAGGGCTGGCATGACCGCGCCCAGCTTTCCACCCCTGATGTCGGGGCGCGCCGTCACCGGCGCGACCCATCCCTTTGATGTGGCCCGCGATCTGGCCGCTGAGGGCTGCGACGCGGGCCTCATCGTGCATAATGTCACCGCCAATCACCTGATGGCCGCCATTGTCCTCGCCCCCGAGGTGCCGCTGGCCGAGGCGATGGTGATGCTGCCCACCTGCGGCGTCGGCTTTCAGAACGCCTTTGGTGCGCTCGCCCCGCCCGAGGTGGCGGTGCAACTGGAATGGTCGGGCGGCATCCGCCTCAACGGGGCCTCTTGCGGGCGGCTGCGCGTGGCCGCAGGCGGCACAGATCCCGAAGCCGAACCCGACTGGCTCGTGATCGGCCTCGATCTGCCCCTCCTGCAAATCACCGAGCGTCCCGGTGACCAACCCGACCAGACCACGCTCTATGACGAGGGCTGCGCCGAGATGGACCCCGTGGAATTGTTAGAGGCCTGGGCGCGTCACAGCCTCGTCTGGATCAACACATGGGAGGACGCAGGCCCCCGCGCGCTCCATGCCGAATGGCGCGGCCTTGCCTGGCGCATGGGCGAAGAGGTCACGCAAAATGGCCTCACCGGCACGTTTCAGGGCGTGGACGACCGCTTTGGCATGCTCTTGCGCTGCCCCGACACCACCCATCTCATCCCGCTCACCACTTTGTTGGAGACCCAGCCATGAAACTCGCCCGCGCCATCCATTTCGACGAGAGCGATCAGCGCGTCTACCACAGCCCCGCGCGCACCGGCGAATGGTGTATCTCGGGCGGGTTCGAGTTTTCCAACTGGTCCGAGGCGGACCTCACGGGCAAATCCCGACAGGCCTTTGCCAATGGCTGGCTCGGGGTCGAAACCTTTGGCCGCGTGACCTTTGTCGCCGTGACCCAAGTCGAAGAGGCCGAGATTGCCACCCTGACACAGGCGCTGGCCCAGCATTTTGTCGACATCTACGGCGCGCCGGACCTCGCCGCAGCCCTCCCCGTCGCGCGCGAGGAAGTGGCACAAATGGCCGACCTCTGCGAAGATCACACCCCCAACACCCTCCTCACCGTGATCCGCGAACTGACCGAGGCGGGCGTGCGCGAAACCTTCAGCGTGATCGAGGCCCAAGACGCGGGGCTGGAACAATTCGCGTTGCACGGCAGCTTGGATGACGACCACGGGCACGATCATGACCATGGGCATGGGCATGGGCACAATCACTGAGAGGGCTTGGGGGAAATGGACTGGCTTTTGGGGATGCCCCCAAGCGCGGAATCAAGGCACCGCAGGTGCCGCCGCGCAGCGCCCGTCCGCCCGCTCGGGCGGGCACCGCGCGGCTCCTCACTAAGGTCCAATGCCCCCCTTCCTCCCGTATCCCCATCCCAATACCCAAACCTCAGGAGACACCATGCAGAAAAGACCCTTGGGCCGGACCGGGATCGAGGTGAGCGCGCTCTGCCTTGGCTCGATGACATGGGGCTCTCAGAACACCCCGGCAGAGGGCCATGCCCAGATTGACCGCGCGCTGGAGCGCGGCGTGAACTTCATCGACACCGCCGAGATGTATCCCACCACCCCCATCAGTGCCGAAACCACCGGCCGCACCGAGGAAATCATCGGCGAGTGGTTCGCGGCCTCAGGGCGGCGGGCCGACGTGATCCTCGCCACCAAACATTCCGGCAAGGGCTTCAAACACGCCCGCGACGGCGCGCCGATCACGGCGGGGTCCATCCCGCAGGCCATTGAGGGATCGCTGCGCCGCCTCAAGACCGATCATATCGACCTCTATCAATTCCACTGGCCCAACCGGGGCAGCTATATGTTCCGCCAGAACTGGGCCTATGACCCCTCAGCCCAGAACCGCGCCGAGACAATCGCCCATATGGAGGAGACGCTCGAGGCCCTGCAACGCGAGGTGACGCGCGGCACCATCCGCGCCTTCGGCCTCTCGAACGAGAGCGCGTGGGGCATGGCGCAATGGCTCAGGCTGGCCGAGGCGGGCCACGGCCCCCGCGCCGCCTCGATCCAGAATGAATACTCGCTCATGTGCCGCCTCTACGACACGGACCTCGCGGAACTCAGCGTCAACGAGGATGTGGGCCTGCTGGCTTTTTCTCCCCTTGCGGCGGGGTTGCTCAGTGGCAAATACCAGAATGGCGCGCTGCCCACCGGCTCGCGCATGGCGATCAACGGCGATCTGGGCGGGCGCAAGACCCCGCGCGCGTTCGAGGCCGTCGCAGCCTATCACGCGGTCGCGCAGAAACACGGCCTCGACCCCGTGCAAATGGCGCTTGCCTGGTGCCTAACGCGCCCCTTCCTCTGCTCTGCCATCTTTGGGGCCACCGACATGGCTCAGCTCGACCTGGCGCTTGGGTCGGCGGACATCACGCTTAGCCCGGAGGTGCTGAGCGATCTCGACGCCACCCACAAGGCGCATCCGATGCCGTATTGATCGCTACCGCTTGCGCCGCGCGCCGGGGGATCTTGAATGAAACCCCGGCGGCCGCTGCGCCACCCAGGCGATGAATTTCGCCAGACGCGGATGCGCGCGCAAAGCCTCGACAGTGGCATAATCGCGCGCCAGTTCACCCTCCGTCAGCGTCGCATGGATCTCGTTGTGGCAAATCTGGTGCAGGCGCACCACCGGGCCACCCTTGCCGCCTTTCAGCTTGGGCACAAGGTGATGCAGGCTCTGGCGCACCTCGGGCGGGATCGGGCGCTGGCAAAGCGGGCAAATTGGGTGTTCCGACAGTTTGACTTGATCCTTTTGCTGGCTGCGGGCAAGAGGATGACGCGAGCGGGTCAAAAGGCAAGGGGTGTGTGATGGACGGTCAGCCAGAGATCATCAGACAGGCACTGGGCTATGCAATGCAGGGCTGGGATCTGGCGAAAGGCTGGCTGCTCAGCCCCGCCGCCTGGTCGCAATTCGGTCTTCTGGTGGTGGCATGGCTCTTGGCGGTGATGATCACCCGTCGCATCCGCCCGACCATCGCCCGCGTGCTCACGCCCCCCGCCGACCAGGACAACATCCTAGCCTCGGCGCGGCGCTTTATCCTCATGTTCCTGCCACTTCTGATGCCGCTGCTCGCCTATGGCCTCACCGGCATGGGCGAGAGCGTGACACGCTCGCTCTTTGGCTCGGGCGATGTCATCGCCTTCGGCAAGCGGCTGTTCATGGTTCTCGCCGCCCGCCTGTTCGTGCGCGACATCCTGACCGATCCCTTCTTGCGGGTTCTGGGACGCTTCGTGCTCATGCCCGTGGCGCTGCTCTATCTCTTTGATCTTCTCGGTCTGGCCAACGAACGGCTTGCGGCGATTTCGGTCGATCTGGGCAATATCAGCTTCTCCGCCCTTGCCCTGATCCGTGGTGCTGTCTCTGGCGCGCTTCTCTTCTGGCTCGGGCGCTGGTCCAACAGCCAATCCGAGGATTTCATCAAGCGCCGCGAGGAATTGCGCCCCGCCACCCGTGAACTCGCGATCAAGGCCAGTCAGATCGTGATCTTTGGCGCGGCCTTCCTGCTCTTGATGTCGATCATGGGGATCGACCTTACGGCGATTGCCGTTCTGGGCGGCGCGCTTGGTGTGGGCATCGGCCTTGGCCTGCAACAGATCGCGGCCAATTTCGTCTCGGGCGTGATCCTGCTCTTGGAGGGGCAGACCACGGTGGGTGATTATGTCGTGCTCGATGACGGCTCCGAAGGCACCATCGTCAAGATGACCGCCCGCGCCGCCATTCTCGAAACCGTGGATGGCCGCTGGATCGTGGTGCCGAACGAGGATTTCATTACCTCCCGCGTGGTCAACTTTTCCGACGCGGGCAAGCGGCACCGCTACGAGGCCGCCTTCTCGGTCAGCTACGACACCGACATCACCCGGATTCCGGCCCTCGTGGAACCTGCCGTCGCCGCCGTGCCCGAGGTGCAGACCACGGGAAAATTCGCCCCCGAATGTGAACTCAAGGCCTTTGGCGAAAGCGGCGTGGATTTCTCGGTCGAATACTGGGTCGACGGGATCGAGGACGTGACCGGAAAGTATCAGTCCGACGTTCTGTTCGCGATCTGGAATGTGCTGCGCGCCGAGGGGATCGAAATGCCCTATCCGCAACGTGTGGTCCATCACCGGGGGCTGCCCGCCCCGGCAACCCCAGCGGCATGACCGATGCGCTCGTCATCGGGGCTGGGCCTGCGGGTCTCATGGCTGCGCGCGAACTCGCTCGGGTCGGGTTGCGCGTGCTGGTGGCCGAGGCCAAGCCCTCGGTCGGTCGCAAGTTCCTCATGGCAGGCAAATCCGGGTTGAACCTGACCAAGGTCGAACCGTTCGAGACCTTTCTGGCCGCCTATGGCCCCCGCGCCGACACCCTGCGCCCGATGCTCAGTGCCTTTGGCCCCGACGCGGTGCAGGCATGGGCGCGCGACCTTGGGCAAGAGGTGTTCACCGGATCAACCGGCCGGGTCTTTCCGCGCGTGATGAAGGCCTCGCCGCTCCTGCGCAGTTTTCTGTCTGAACTGCGCGGCTTGGGCGTCGAGATTCGCACCCGTTGGCGCTGGTGCGGCTGGGACGGCGGCGCGATGTTCGATGCACCAGAGGGCGTGCAGTGCCTGCATCCCACCGTGACGGTGTTGGCCTGTGGCGGTGCAAGCTGGGCGCGGCTTGGCTCGGACGGGGCATGGGCGGCACATCTCGACTCCGCAACAATCACCCCCTTCCGCCCCGCCAACATGGGTTTTCTGATCGCGTGGTCATCCCATATGACGGCGCAGTTCGGCCAGCCGGTCAAGGGCGTGGAACTGCACGCCGGGACCATGCGCTCGCGCGGGGAGTTTATCATTTCCAACCAAGGGCTTGAGGGGGGCGGCCTCTATGAGGTCAGCGCAGCCTTGCGCGATGGCGCGCCTCTCATGCTCGATCTCTTGCCCGACTTGACGCTGCCAGAGGTCACGAACCGCCTAGCCCGCACCAAAACCAGCGACAGTCTCAAAAACCGGCTGCGCAAGGCGTTCCGCCTTGATGCCGTAAAACTGGCGCTGGTGATGGAATTTGGCCGAGGGGCCAGCGATCTGCCTGCCTTGCTCAAAGGCCTGCCGGTGCCCCTCACCGGACCGCGCCCTATGGATCAGGCCATCTCAACTGCCGGAGGGCTTCGGTTCGAGGCGCTGGATGCGGGCCTCATGCTGCGCGCCCGCCCCGGCGTGTTCGCCGCCGGGGAAATGCTCGATTGGGAGGCGACAACCGGCGGCTACCTGCTGACCGCCTGCCTTGCCACCGGGGTTTGGGCGGGGCAGCACGCCGCCGCTTACGCTCAGGGGAGTGCGGCAGCCCGCTGACAGGCCGGGCGCGCGAACATCATCGCCATGTAATCATTCAGCTTTTCGCCGGAATCGGGAAACCCCGCCTTGCCCGCCCACATCAGGCAATGCGCGAGCAGAATATCCGCGATGGTCATGGTCTCACCCTGTAAATACGGACCAGTCAGCGCCTCGGAAATCCGCGCGACGTTGCGCTCGTATTCCCATTTCAGGGACTCCTTGACCGCCGGCACGCGCTGCTCCTCGGGCAGCACGAAACTATGCCGCGCGGCCGTCCAGAGGGTGCCGTCGATCTCATCGAGAATCTGATGCGTCAATGCATCCTGACGCGCTCGTGCCACGGTGCCGGGGGCATGGGTGAACTGCCCATGCTTATCGGCAAGATAGGTCATGATCGCGGTGGAATCGGTCAGCACGGCATCGCCATCCCGCAGCGCCGGGATCTTGCCCGACGGGTTGGCCGCCAACGCCTCGGGCGAGCGGGGGGCAACGGCCAGGTGAGTGTACGCCACCCCCATTTCCTCGAGCAACCACAGCACACGAAAGGCCCGACTGGCCCGCGAACCGATGACATCATACATGGCGATTTCCCCCCTTTGATTTGTATTGCGGCACCATTGCCCAAAGGTCCGGTCAAGGCAACGGGGACGACGACGACAAGCGGCTGGAGATCACGCGCTCGTGTTCGGGGGGAGAGCGAACACAGTCGCCCCTGATACCCCGCGCGGAATCAAGGTGCCGCAGGCACCGCCGCGCAGCGGTCATGCCAAAGGCATGCCTCTGGCATGACCCGCCCCCTCGGGCGGGCGCTCTTGCAACGTCTCCTTGAACTGAAAACGCGAACGTGTTTGGCTGGCATAAAGTGCCAGCCAACCAAGTGCCAGCGCCCACCCGGCGGACGAGCACCACGCGGCTCATCGCGTGGGGAAATTGTCCCAATTCGGAACGCGTCCAGCCTGTTAGGCCGAATTGTCGCCTAGCACCAATTATCCACCGATCCCAAATGATATCAAATCCTTGACGAATTGGGACAGTCGGCCATTTATAACGAAGTGATCGAGCAAGGCCGCGCCTCCCCCCGTGCCGATTGTGGCAGCGACCGCCATGATCATCCTGTCGCCAACTTTGCCGCAATAGGCGACAACTGCGTTCAGCGCTGCCAACATCCGCTCCGCGATAGCGCACAACACGCCCTTGTCCGGCGCGTCCCGCTCCAACTCGTCGCGTGCCTCGTCCAAACCATCCCAGATGATAATGATCTGCCGCGCCACTTCTGGCGCATCATCGACCAACCCCTCGGGCGGTTGATTGTGCCCCCGATGCGCCGCAGATGCCTGCACCGCCAGAAACATCTCCTTTTCGGCTTGCAGTGCCGCCACCTCCGCACGCAAACGGTGTAGTTCCCAAATCCCCCGGATCACCGGGTTCACGACCTCTGGCCCCTCGCCCCATATCTCGGGATTGATAAGCGCGATTTCTTCCAGCATCTCCCAAGTGCGCCCCGCATCCGCCAACATTGGTCGACCCTCTAACAGGGCATCATACCACGCGATCCAGAATTGCCAGTCCCCGGCACCCTCGGATTGATCCACCTGCCACTTAATCGCGCGCCATTGCTCCGCGAGCGGCCCCGCCCCCTCTTGCCACAGCGGGCGGGCATCGGGAAATTCACCATCTGCAACCACGTTCACATCTGCTCTGACCGCAGGCCAGGATACCTTGGCGGAGATGGCGAGCGCAGCAAGACCGCACGCGTCGGCGGCATCGGCGGCGAAATCCGCGTTATTCGCAGCAGCTGCATTTGCTGCGTGGGCAGCGGAGTCGGCAGCGTGAATGGCTCGGTCAACAGGGACGGTACTAGCAGCGCGGGTTGCGTCGACAATAGCTGCGTTGATAGCGTCGGTTGGCGATTTGACTGCAACCGATGATATCAAGGTACTTCGCAAGACCGGCAATGCCGTCAAACGACGTTTGCGCGCTAACGTGTCACTTAAAACGCCATCCCACCAAACAGGCAGGACCCGCGCCGCAGCACGATATGCGATCCAGACGGCTACCTCACACGGCCTTCTCTCCAGCCACGCTCTAAGGCTGTCTGTGAATTTAATATCCACACTCTCACTCATGTCCCGAAACCTGCCCCGCCTTTCACCCGCTGTCCAGCGCCCGCTGAATTAACCCTACACTTCCCCCAAACCCGCACCGACGCAATACCGACGGAATGCCGCCGCGATACCGCTCCGTAATTTTCTTAAATTTCCGTCTGTTCACCCAGATTCGCCCGGATCACCGCGCCCCGGCCAGCATCGCCAACCGGATCAGCGCCCGCTCGACCAGCGCCATCTCGGGGGCCCGCTGTCCGGCAGAGCGCAGCGTGAGGTCGGTATCGGTCAGGATCGTCAGCGCCTGTTGCAACCGCTCCGCGCCCCAGCCCTGCGCCTGCCGCAGCATCCGGTCGCGGCGCGGCCCGAAAATGGGCGGGCGCATCCGGGCGATGCCCTGCGCCGCGCCTCCGGGATCCGACGCAGCAGTGTAAAGCGCCCGGAAATGCCGGGTGGCCCCGATGCACAGACCGACAGGCTGCGTGCCCTGCGCCTTCAACCGCCGCATCACTGGGCCAATTTCGGCCGAGCGTCCTTCAGCCACGATATTGAGGATGTCGTCCAAGTCCGCCTCGGTCGAGGCAGGCGCACAGGCGGCGATGTCCGCGGCGCTCAGCGGCGTGGCATCGCCCAATTTATAGAGCGCCAGTTTCTCGATGGTCTGACGGAAATCGCCGGGATCGAGATCGCGCGCAAGTGCCGTCAGATCGGACATGACCGGCCCCGGCACATCCCGCAGACCGGCGCGGGCCAATGTCGCCTCGATTTCTTCGCGGCTTGGGGGATCGTCATAGATACCGACGGCATAGGCATTCGGATGGCCCTCGAACGCCTTGCGAATCCGCGATGTCGCCTTGAGCGCACCTGCGGTCACGATGATCTGCGCATCGCCCTCCCGCCAATCGCCCAACGCGGCCAGAATGGCATCGGCGGCGGTGTCATTGGCGTCCTCGACAAAGGCCGCGCGCGGACCGGGAAAAAATCCCTGCGCCTTGACCGCATCCATCAGCGCGGCGGGGTCCTTGCGCAGATCGCCCGCCGGCATCCGGCTCAGGCGCATTTCTTCATCGGCCGTAGGACCAAGCAGCGCCGCCAGCAGCTCCTGACGCCGGAGCGCCACCCGCATCGCATCAGCACCATAGATCAAAATGCCCGTGCGCTGCGCCTCTGGCTTGGCAAAGTAGCGGACAGCATCGCGCGGCGAGAGCTTCATTCGGGCTTGGGCAGGTCTGCAGCCAGAAGGCGGATCAACAGTTGATCGGCGAGAATCGCCATCAACCGCGCCTCGGCGTCGCGCTCTGCGGCCTGCACGGCCACTGTCGTGCCGGTCGCGGAATAGCCGGTAAAGCTTGTGACATCGCCCGAGGTGACAATCGCCCCCGTCTCCAGATCGCGCAGGCTATAGGCGACTGTTCCCAACAGGTTAAACCGCGACGCCACGTTGTTGCGGTTGATCGCCATGGCCTGCGTGTTCAGCGTGACGACCGGGATCAGCGCGTAACGTGGATTGGCGGGCCGACCCAACCGTGTCTCGATCTCTTGCGTCAAGAGATAGGTCGCGCGGGTATCGGGGGCCTCGACCGCCACCCGTCCCATCAGCGCCGATCCCGCCCCGCCCGGCGCATAGGCGGGCGCAAAGCCGCATCCCGCAACGAGGGCGAGCGCTGACAGCAAAAGAAACCGGCGATTACACCACGACATTGACGATCCGTCCGGGGACGACGATGATCTTCTTGGGCTGGGCCCCCTCCAGCGCCTTGACCACAGCATTGTGGGCCAGCGCCAGTTTTTCAACCTCGGATTTCGGCATATCGGCGGGCACGCTGATTTCGCCCCGGCGTTTGCCGTTGATCTGGATGGGCAGAATGACCGTTTCGTCAATCAACATCTCGGCATCGGCCACAGGCCAAGGTGCGGTCGTGACCAGCCCCTCACCCCCCAACATGGTCCAAATATCCTCGGCCAGATGCGGGGTCATGGGCGACATGAGCTGCGCCAGTGTGCACGCGGCGGTGGTCTTCGCCCCCGTCCCCGCCTGCGATTTGGCCAGCGTGTTGGTAAAGGCATAGAGCCGCGCAATCGCGGCGTTAAAGCCGAAGCTGTCGATGCCCTTGGTCACCTCGTCGATGCATTTGTGCATCTCGCGCAAGAGCGTGTCATCTTCCGGCGTGGCGGGCGTGTCGCTCGCCGCGATCTCGGCGGCAATGCGCCAAACGCGGCTCAGATGCCGGTGCGCGGCCTCAGCACCCGACGCGGTCCATTCCACATCGCGCTCGGGCGGGCTGTCAGACAAGACAAACCAACGCGCGGTATCGGCCCCGTATTGCGCGATAATGGTCGAGGGATCGACCACGTTCTTCTTGGATTTCGACATCTTGGCGGAGGGGATGATTTCGACCTCCGTTCCATCCGAGAGTTTGCCGTCTGTCACCTCTTCCGGCAGGTGATAAACCGGCCGCCCCGCCCCGTCGCGGGTCTGGTAAATCTCATGCGTCACCATCCCCTGCGTGAAGAGCGCATCGAAGGGCTCGATCGCCTTGGCGGGCAAATGGCCGCAAATCTGCATCGCCCGCGCGAAGAAGCGGGAATAGAGCAGATGCAGGATCGCGTGCTCGATACCGCCGATATACTGGTCCACGTTCATCCAATACTCGGCCTCTGCCATATCCGTGGGCGTGGCGGCATGGGGCGCGGTAAAGCGGGCGTAATACCAGCTTGAATCGACGAACGTATCCATCGTGTCCGTCTCGCGCCGTGCGGGCGCGCCACAGCGCGGGCAGGCGCAATCGCGCCATGTCGGATGGCGATCCAGCGGATTGCCCGGCGCATCGAAACTCACGTCATCCGGCAGGCGGATGGGCAGGTTTTCCTTCTTCTCCGGCACCACACCGCAGGTATCACAATGCACCACCGGAATGGGGCATCCCCAATAACGTTGGCGGCTCAACCCCCAATCGCGCAGGCGGAACTTGGTCACGCCCTGTCCCACGCCATTGGCCTCGCAGAAATCAATCGCGGCGTTGACCCCCGCATCGCCGGTCTGCACCTCGTCCCCGGCTACCAGTCGCGTGTAACGCACGGATTCCGATTTGAGCGGCACATAGGGGGCCGCCTGAATGTCGTGATCGCCCTCGACCGGCAGAAAGGTATCGACGATGGGCAAATCATATTTGCGCGCGAAATCATGGTCGCGCTGATCATGCCCCGGACAGCCGAAAATCGCCCCCGTGCCATAATCCATAAGGATGAAATTGGCGATATAGACAGGCAATTCCCATGCAGTATCAAAGGGATGGCGCACACGCAGCCCGGTGTCAAAACCCAGCTTCTCGGCCTTCTCAATCGCCTCGGCGGTGGTGCCGCCCTTGCGCGCTTCGGCACAGAACGCCGCCACATCGGCGCGCTCGCGCTCCAGCGTCTTGGCCAGAGGATGATCCGGCGAAATCCCGACGAACGACGCCCCCATCAAGGTATCCGGCCGCGTGGTGTAAACCTCTACCCGGTCATGCCCCTCAGGCCCATCAATCAGCCCAAAGGCGAATTGCAGCCCGCGCGATTTGCCGATCCAGTTTTCCTGCATCAGCCGTACCTTGGCGGGCCAGTTATCAAGACCGTCCAGCGCCTCGAGCAATTCCTCGGCGTGATCCGAAATGCGGAAGAACCACTGCGTCAACTCGCGCCGCTCCACCTCCGCGCCCGAACGCCAGCCCTTGCCGTCGATCACCTGTTCATTGGCCAGAACCGTCATGTCGACCGGGTCCCAGTTCACCACCGCATTCTTGCGGTAAACCAGCCCGTGCTCGAGAAAATCGAGGAAAAGCGCCTGTTGCTGGCCGTAGTATTCCGGATCACAGGTGGCAAATTCACGGGACCAGTCGATGCTCAGGCCCAAGGGCTTCATCTGCGCGCGCATATCCGCAATATTGGCATAGGTCCAATCCTTGGGATGGCCGCCGCTGGCCATGGCGGCATTCTCGGCAGGCATGCCAAAGGCGTCCCAGCCCATCGGGTGCAACACGTTATGCCCCGTCGCGATCTTGTAGCGCGCCACCACGTCACCCATGGTGTAATTACGCACATGGCCCATGTGGATGCGCCCCGACGGATAGGGGAACATTTCCAGCACGTAATATTTCGGGCGCGTCTCATCGCGCCGCGCCCGGAATATCCCGGCGGCGTCCCACTCGGTTTGCCATCTCTTTTCGACGTCACTGGCGGCATAGCGCGACATGGGGCGCACCTCTTGCTGATAGGGTTGTTGCAGGGGGTGATAGGCGGTTGGGCCGCGCGGGTCCAGTGGGCGCGCGCAAAAATGCAAGGGGTTTGCGCGGGCGGAACGTCTGATTATAACGGCACCTGACCTTTGACATGCGGATACCCATGAAAATCCTTTTCATTCATCAGAATTTCCCCGGCCAATACAAACATCTGGCGCCGCTTCTGGCAGGCCAGGGGCATCATTGCGTCGCCCTCACCCTGCGGGTCAAAGAGGCAACCAAATGGCAGGGCGTGCAGGTGATCCCCTATGCCCTGCCCAAGCGCGACGCGCAGAGCCTGCATCCCTGGCTGGTCGACCTCGATACCAAGGTCACGCGCGGCGAAGCGTGCTGGCGCGCGGCGGTGGCCCTGCGCGAACAGGGCTATACCCCCGATCTCATCCTCGCGCATCCGGGATGGGGCGAGTCGCTCTTCCTGCGCGACGTCTGGCCAAATGCGAAACTGGGCCTCTATTGCGAGCTGTATCACCTCGCAGGGTATCCGCATCTCAACTTCGATCCCGAATTCGCGGCCAAGAACACCGAGGCCGAGGCGCTGCGCATCCGGATGAAGAACATCAACAACCATCTGCATTTCGAGACCGGACATGCCGGGATCAGCCCAACCCGCTTTCAGGCCGATACCTTTCCCCAGCCCTTCCGCGACCGGATCACGGTCAGCCACGATGGCATCGACACGGTTCAGGCCGCCCCCCTGCCCGATGTGCGCCTGACCATCGAGGGCCTGTGCGATGTGACCCGCGCGGATGAGGTGATCACCTTCGTCAACCGCAACCTAGAGCCTTATCGCGGCTATCACGTCTTCATGCGCGCGCTTCCCCGCCTCTTGCGCGAGCGTCCCAATGCCACGGTGTTGATCGTAGGTGGGGACGAAGTGAGCTATGGCGCACGCCCCCCCAAGGCGCAGACATGGAAACAGATTTTCATCGACGAGGTCCGCGGTCAGATTTCGGATGCCGATTGGGCGCGGGTGCGTTTTCTCGGGCGTATTCCCTATGATCAATTCCTGCGGCTCTTGCAGGTCAGCCGGGTGCACGTCTACCTGACTTATCCTTTTGTCCTCAGTTGGTCGCTGATGGAGGCGATGTCCTGCGAGGCGGCGATTGTCGCGGGCGATACCGAACCTGTGCGCGAGGTCATCACCCAGAACGAAACCGGGCGGCTAGTGGATTTCTTCGACCGCACGGCCCTTGTGGACGAGATTTGCGCGCTGTTGGAGGATGAGGGCGAGCGGGCACGACTGGGCCGAAACGCCCGCGACCTGATCCGCGCGCACTATGACCTGCGCAGCATCTGCCTGCCGCGTCAGCTCAGCTGGGTCGAGGATTTGGCATCGGCCGGGTGATCCCGGCTGCACAGGTCGTGATCTGCTAAAGACGCCAGCACATAACAATCGCGCGCCGCCCCGTCACCTGTGCACCCCTCCACGATGCGCGCCAACTCGGATTCGAGCGCGCGCAACCGGCGGATTTTCTCCCGCACGGCCCCAAGCTGGCCTTGTGCGATTCGGGTGGCGCTCGCGCAGGCGCGGTCCGGGTGATCCTGCAACTCGATCAGCGCGCCAATCGCCTCGAGCGAGAAGCCCAGATCGCGGGCATGGCGAATGAACCCCAGCCGCTCCAACTCTGCCCGCCCATAGCGGCGCTGATTGCCCGCGCTGCGCACCGGGGCCGCAAGCAGGCCACGGGATTCGTAGTAGCGGATGGTTGGCACCTTGACACCCGTGCGCGCAGCCAGGTCGCCAATCGAGAGAAACATCGCAAAACCCTCTTGAACCTCTAGTGACTAGAGAGATTACATTGCCCCTGACGCAAATGCAAAGGAGGTGCGGCATGGCGGGATGTTGTGGCCATGAGGCCCGGTTCGATGGGCTTTCATCCGCCTACAAACGGCGGCTCTGGATGGTGATCGCCATCAATGCGGCCATGTTCGCGGTGGAAATGATCGCAGGCCAGACCGCGCAATCGCAGGCGCTCAAGGCCGACGCCTTGGATTTTCTCGGCGATGCGCTGACCTATGGGCTCTCGCTTGCCGTGATCGGTGCAACCCTCCTCGTGCGCGCCACGGCGGCGCTGCTCAAGGGTCTCAGCCTCATGGCGATGGGGCTATGGGTGCTGGGCAGCACGGTCTACCGGCTGTTCTATCTGGGCGTGCCCGAGGCCGGGATCATGGGGGCCATCGGCGTTCTGGCGCTGGGCGCCAATGTGGCCAGCGTGCTTTTGCTCATGGGTTACAAGGACGGCGATGCCAATGTCCGCTCGGTCTGGCTCTGCTCGCGCAACGATGCCATCGGCAATGTTGCGGTGATGCTCGCCGCGCTCGCGGTTTGGGGCACGGACACTGGCTTGCCCGACTTGATCGTGGCCGGCCTCATGGCCGCACTATTTGTCAATTCATCGCAACAGATCATCCGACAGGCGCTGCAAGAGCGCCGTCAGCCTGACGCGAGCCTCAGAACTTCGCCGCGTTGATCCGCAATTGCCGCGCGCGGTTGAGGATCGCATCCTCGACGGCGCGCTCGGTGGCGGCATCGACCGGGCCACCCCGGGTCTGCAACGCGACATTGAGGGCCCGCGCATCCAGCGCCGGATCGCTGATCAGAATCGTGGCGCGATACGCCTGACCACCCCCCGGCGGCGTGCCATATCCAGTGGAAATCACGCCGGTAAAGGGATCTGCCGCCTCGATCGGCAGGAAATCCAGCACCTGAAGCGACGCCGTCCAGAGAAAGCGATTGACCTTGACCGTGTCCTTGGCCCCCCGAAACGCATCGAGCAAAGAGCCATCGTCGGCGGCAACCTGCCGCTCGCGCCCGCCCTTGACGCGCATCGCCTCGTCATCGAGCGTGGCGTTCTTGAACCCGCCGCACCCGCTCAGAAGCACGAGACAGGCCGCCGTCAGGCCGAAGATCTTGAAACGCGAAAGGGTCATGGCACCGTCCGGGATTGTTTCCATCTCTACTATCCAAGGCGGGGCCAAGGGGCAAGCCGTTTGACAGCCTGTCGCGCACTTGTGCCGGGGGCGGCCCCTGTGGCATGCAAGAGCCAAGGCAATGAAAGAGGACGGTCATGGGTCTGAGCGAAATCAGGGCACGGATGGACAAGGCCTGCGCCGCAGCAGGGCGCGCGCTAGGGGATGTGGAATTGATCGCTGTCTCCAAGGTGCAACCCGAGGATCGCGTCGCCGCCGTTCTTGACCAAGGGCATCGGGTCTTTGGCGAGAACCGCGTGCAAGAGGCGGCCGGCCGCTGGCCCGCCTTTCAAGAGCGCTATTCCGGCATCATCCTGCACCTCATCGGCCCCCTGCAGAGCAACAAGGCCCGGCAGGCAATGGAGATGTTTCAGGCCATCCATTCCGTCGACCGCCCCAAGATCGCTCAGGCCATCGCACGACTGGCACAGGAAATGGGGCACTGTCCGGACCTCTTCGTGCAGGTCAATACCGGCGAAGAACCGCAAAAGGCGGGCGTTTTGCCCGGCGATGTGGATGGCTTCGTGGCGGATTGCCGCGCGCTCGATCTGCCGGTCAAGGGGCTGATGTGCATCCCCCCGGTCGAAGAGGAACCCTCCTTGCATTTCGCGCTTCTGGCCAAAATGGCGGCACGCAACGGCCTCTCGGGCCTCTCGATGGGCATGAGTGGCGATTTTGAGCGCGCGATTGCCCAAGGTGCCACGCATATCCGCGTGGGCTCTGCCATTTTTGGCGAACGCGATTACGGCTGAGGCAACGACATTGGAAATTTGCCAGATTGGGTGAGTTCGTCTAGCATTTCAGACAGTCATCCATCCGGAGTGAAATTCATGCGCCTTTTCTCCCTGTCCCTTGCCGCGCTTGCCCTGTCCGCAACCACGGCCGCCGCAGAATTTACCATCTCGTTTGAGTGGGGCGACATTCCATCCTGCCGCACAGGCAATCCCAATACCGTCGGCAGCCCCGCCTTTGTTCTACGCGGCGTTCCCGCTGGCACCACCTCGATCGAATTCACCCTCAAGGATCGCGATGCGCCCAATTATAGCCACGGCGGTGGTCGCCTGAAGGTCGGGAGTGACGGAAAATTACCTTTCGGAGCCTTCAAATACAAAAGCCCCTGTCCGCCGGGCGGTGTGCACACCTATGTCTGGACCGCCACGGCCCGCGCCGACAGAAAGGTTCTGGCCCGCGCCACCGCAACGCGAAAATATCCCGAATAAGCCTCAGCGCGGCGGCACGATCAACCGCGCGCCATAGGTAATCTGGCGCGCGATATGCAGCAGATGGTCGGGGCGCAGCCCGATACAGCCCGCCGTGGGATAGCCGGGCCGCCGCCAGCGGTGGACAAAGATGCACGATCCGCGCCCCCGCACCGCCTGCGGCCAGTTCCAATCGGTGATCAACACCAGATCATAGAGCGGATCGGCGCGGCGCAGCACCTCATGGCTATGCGGATAGGGCGCGCGCACCATGAGATTGTAATCCTCATCGCCCGCGTCATCCGACCACAGATCACCGGGCCGGATCGGCACCGCCCAATCGGTGGGCCGCGCCATGCGGTCCGGACGATACAAGAGGCCCACGATGCGATGTTCGCCCTGCGGCGTTGCCCCATCCCCCTCTCGCTTGCGCGCCGACACCCCGCCACGCCCCAAGGTGCAGGGATAGCGCCGCCCGCGAAACCGCAGGCCAAGAGGGGTGAGAACCAGATCATCGGGCGTCATGCCCTCTTTTGCCCGATCCCGTTTCGCAGTCAAAGCGGGAAGTGCCGAACCTTGCCTTCTTCTTGGCAAAAATACTCAAAACCCCGCCCCTCCCCCATGCCACCGCAGAGAGTGGCAAGATGCGCGCCCCGCCTCTATATTGGGGCAAAGACAGGGGGAACGAACCGTGCGACATCTGATTGGCCTCATCGGGGCGCTTTTCATCATGGGCGCTCAGGGCACTGGCCCGGCCCAGGCCGAGCGCGCGGCGCTCTCAGCGCATGTTTTCGGCAATTCGCTGGTGCATCACCTCAGCGACGATCCGGCCACCAATGTGCCCTATTGGCTGGCGCGGCTGGCGCGGGCGGGCGGGCGGGATCTGGCGCTCTCGGGTCAATGGGGGTTCTTGCGGGATTTCGCGGCGCAGGGTGTGGCCCCCAACTGGTCCTTCGAGGGCGTGACTGCGCGACGCGGCGCCGCCGATACCGTCCTCATCACGCCCGCGAATTTCATTCAGTATCAAGCGCCTGATGCGGCCTTTGAAGGCGATAATCCCACCAATGCCAGCCCGGTGTCGATGACACTCGACGTGATCGACGGCGCGATGACGGACTGGCCTGGCGCGCGTATCGTGATCTACGAAGGCTGGCCCGACATGGGCGGCTTTAGCCGGGGCTTTCCCCCCTCGAACCGCAACCTGCGGCGCTGGCATGGCTATGCCCTCAGCGATTATCACGACTGGTTCCGCGCCTATGTATCGGCGTTGCAGGCAGCGCGGCCGGATGTCCAGATCACGCTTTTGCCGGTGTCCTCCGTGCTCTCAGGCCTGCAAACCGGCCTCTTGGAGGATATCCCCGTCGAGGCGCTCTATTCCGACGAGGCGCCGCACGGCACCGCCACGCAATATTTTCTGGCCGCTCTCGTCACCTATACCGCGCTCTACGAGACCGCCGCGCCGTCGGCGTTTGACCTGCCCGAGAGCCTGCATCCAGCCCTGCGAGAGAAGTACGTCCGCCTCACCGAGGAAATCGCCCAAGCTCTCGGCCTGCGCGATACCGCAGCGGCGGCGGCCACGGCGCAAGAGGCCAAGGCAGACATCGCCCCCGGCGTCGGTCTGCCAAACCCCAGCCTCGGCATGGGGCTGAACGGCATCGCGGACTGGTCGAGCCAGCACCCTTTCGTCGATTTGATGAAGACCGCGCGGCCCTGGGTCGGTCACACCTCCGATCAATGGGGCGCGTTTTCGACCGAGGCGCTTCTGGCGGGCGGCTATCTCGACGAATACGGCTGGCCGCTCGCGCTGCCCGACGGGGCCAAGGCGCTCGAGGCGTTCATTCTCACCGACCAGCCCGAGGGGGCCACCCATCTGAGGGGCCGCTATGTGCTGCGCTACACCGGCACCGGCGTGATCCGGGTGGTGGGACGGGCCGATAACGTGCGCTATGACTATGGCAAGCGCGAGGTGCGCTTCGATGTGACGCCGGGCGATGGCCCGGTGGCGCTCAGCCTCTTGGAAACCGATCCCGCCGATCCACTTCGCAACATTACGGTCGTGCGCGAGGATCAATTGGCGCTGCATGAGCTTGGCGTGATCTTCAACCCGCTCTGGATCGACAAAGTCGCAGACCTGCGCGTAATCCGCTTCATGGACTGGATGTTCACCAATGGCGCGCCTCAGATCACTTGGCAGGATCGCCCCCTGCCGCAGGATGCCACTTATGTCTGGCGCGGCGTGCCGGTCGAGGTGATGGTTGCCCTCGCCAATCAAATCGGGGCCGACCCATGGGTGAACATGCCGCATATGGCCGATGACGGCTATATCCAAGGCTTTGCCGCCTATTTGCGCGACCATCTGGCCCCCGAACTGCACGCGCATGTGGAATATTCCAACGAGGTATGGAATTTCATGTTTCCCCAGACCGCTTGGGTCCGAGATCAGGCGCTGGCCCTCTGGGGCGATGACGCGGGCGACGACGCCTGGATGCAGTTCGCGGGCCTGCGCGCGGCGCAAATGGCCGACATCTGGCGCGCGGAATTCGCGGGGCAAGAGAACCGCTTGCAGATCGTGGTCGGCACCCATACCGGCTGGCCGGGGCTGGAAGAGCCGCTGTTGATGGCCCCTCTGGCGCTTGAGCACGGGCAACTGACCGCGCCTCCGGTCGATCGCTTTGATGCCTATGCCGTCACCGGCTATTTCGGCTATGAGTTGGGCGGCGAGGATCAGCAAGACACCGTCTTGGGCTGGATCGCCACGAGCGCAGCCATCGCCCGCGCCAAGGCGGCCGAAACCGGCGCGGACCCTGAAACATATCTTGCCACGCATCGCTATGATCTGGCCTATGATCTGGCCGCCGAGGCGCTGCGACAGGGCTCCTTGGGCGAGTTGCTGCGCGACACCCTGCCCTATCACGCCGGGGTGGCGGACCGGCACGACCTGCGGCTGGTGATGTATGAGGGCGGCACGCATGTGGTGGGCCAGGGCGCTGCGGTCGAGAATGACACGCTGACAGAGTTCTTTGTCGGATTCAATTACAGCCCGCAGATGGGCGCGCTCTATGACGAATTGCTGGAGGGGTGGACAGTGGCAGGCGGCACGCTCTTCAACGCGTTCGTTGATGTGGCGGCCCCGTCAAAATGGGGCAGTTGGGGCGCGCTCAGGCATCTCGACGACACGACCCCCCGCTGGGCCGCGCTGATGCGCGCCAATGCGCTGGCGCCCCAGTGGGATACCGGGCGGCCAACGGATGCGTTCCTGCACGGCGTGACGCGCAGCGCCGGACCGCAGGGCGCACGCCTTGAGGGCACGGCCAAGGCCGATATCCTGCTGGGCGGTGCGGGCGATGATACGCTCGTGGGCCGCGGTGGCGCTGACCGCATACACGGCGGCGCGGGCCGCGATCTGGCCATTCTGCCGGGGGGGCGGGACGCATACGGAATCGGGCGCGACGGCGCGCGGGTGATCCTTGAGGGACCGCAAGGCGCGGTCGTGCTGGTCGATGTCGAAGCGGTCGAATTCGCCGATGCGCCGGGTCAGGCTGTGGCGCTCAGTGATTTGATGTAGCCACAGCGCGGCACAGGGCGCGGAGCGTCGCCGCGCGATTTAAAACCCGGTTTTAACCCTTCATCCCACCAAGAAATCCCCGAATCTCTTCCGCGACCACCCGCGCATGGCTGATCGGCCCCATATGCCCCGCGCCCTGCACCACCACGCGCAGCACCTCGGGTATGCGCGCCGCCAGACCCGCGTTGATCGCGGAAATGATCGCCGGCGAGGCGCTACCCTCCATAAGCAGAACCGGCACGCCGATCCTCTCCAAAGCACCGCTCGACAGCATCCCGCCGGAATCCCCGTAGAGCGCATCGGTCGCGGCCTCGATCAACGGCATCTGCGCCGCCATTGCCATCCGCGCCCCTTCAGGCAACGCCGTCCAGCCGCGCCGGTCGCCCCAAACGCGGGTAAACCCTTCGGCCGCCCGCAGAAAATCCCCCGTCGCCATGCCTGCCGCATAGTCGGCCATCTCGGCCTCGTGACCTGTGCGCAATGCCGGTTGATCATGCAAGGCCACGGCAAAGAACACCGGCTCGTAGAGAATCAGCGAGCGCACCAGATCGGGGCGCTCCACCGCCAGCCGCAACGCCACCGTCGCGCCAAAGGAATGACCGATCACATCCGTGGGCCTGTCGAGAAAATCCGCCGCCATCGCGGTGCTGACCGCCTGAATCTCGCCCGTGCCCGCCCATGCCCCGCTCTGCCCATGCCCCGGCAGATCGAACGCCGTCAGCCGCAGCGCGCCGCTCAATTCGCGCGCCAAAGGCCCCCAGCTGCCACCATGCGACAGTGAGCAGTGGATCGCCAAGGCGCGGCGCGACCCGCTGCCCAACTCTGTCCAATGGGTCGGAAACCCGCCCCTCAGCCCCGCCGGCATGGGATCAGAGCTTGCCCGCCAGATGCAGGTCGAGATCCTCAAGCCGGTCCTGACCCCAGAAGTTCTGACCGCTGTCCACCACATAGAAGGGCGAGCCAAAGACGCCCGCCGCGACCGCCTCTTCGAGATTGGCGGCATAGGTTTCCGCGCCGCTCAAAAGACCCTTGTCGGCCAGGGCGGGATCGAACCCGGCGCGTGTCAGGCAATCGCGGATCACCTCATCCTCGGCGATGTTGCGCTCTTCGGCCCAGCAGGCGCGCAGGATGGACTGCACCAGCCCTCCCAGATCACCACCCCCCGCGGCCTGCGCCGCGATAATGGCATAGGACGAGGGCGCAGGATTGGTGGGCCAGAAGGCGGGCTTGAGCGTCAGCGCCATGCCGCGCCGCTTGGCCTGACGCGGCAATTCCTGAGCGCGATAGGCAGTGCGCGCCGGATGCCGGTCCGCAGGCGCCGTGCCCCCCGTACGCGCAAAAAGCGCCATGATATCGAGCGGTTTGTAGGTGATGCTGGCCCCATGCCGTGCCGAAATCTCCTCAAGCCCCGTGCCCGCCAGATAGGCGTAGGGGGAGAGGGTCGAAAAATAATAGTCGATATGAGCCATTTCGGCGCGTTCCCTTGCTGCATCGCTTTGCCTGAGCATGACCACATGCTAAGCGGTGTCAACATCACGAATCTGTCATATTGCACAGCCGGGGACCCCATCATGCCAGCCACATCGCAACCCAAGCTCATTTCGGGCAATGCCAACCTGCCGCTTGCCACGGCGATTGCCCGGCGGATGTCGATGCATCGCGGCGTCAATGTCGGTCTGGTCGACGCCCGGATCGAACGCTTCAACGATCAGGAAATCTTTGTCGAGGTCTACGAGAATGTGCGCGGCGAGGATATGTTCATCATCCAGCCCACGTCGAACCCGGCCAATGACAACCTGATGGAACTGCTCATTATGGCCGATGCGCTGCGCCGGTCGTCTGCGGCGCGCATCACCGCCGTGATCCCCTATTTCGGCTATGCCCGTCAGGATCGCCGTTCCAAGGCACGCACGCCCATTTCGGCCAAGCTGGTGGCAAATATGATCGTCGAGGCGGGGATCGAACGAGTGCTTACCATGGATCTGCACGCCGCCCAGATTCAGGGGTTTTTCGACATTCCCGTGGATAACCTCTATGCCTCGCCGATCTTTGCGCTGGACATAATGACCCAGTTCAAGGGCCGGATGCAGGATGTGATGATCGTCTCGCCGGATGTGGGCGGTGTGGCGCGGGCGCGGGAATTGGCCAAGCGCATCACCGCCCCCCTCTCGATCGTGGACAAGCGCCGCGAAAAGGCGGGCGAAGTGGCGGAAATGACCGTGATCGGCGATGTGACCGACAAGATCTGCATCATCGTCGATGACATGTGCGACACCGCCGGCACCATGTGCAAGGCCGCCGAGGTGCTCTTGGAAAATGGCGCGCGCGAGGTGCATGCCTATACCACCCACGGCGTCATGTCCGG
Source organism: Roseovarius mucosus DSM 17069 (assembly GCF_000768555.3). GTDB lineage: Bacteria > Pseudomonadota > Alphaproteobacteria > Rhodobacterales > Rhodobacteraceae > Roseovarius > Roseovarius mucosus. Next base: position 323,587 of record NZ_KN293980.1, on the reverse strand, counting down.
CCCGGCGGTCGAACGGATCACCAAATCAGTCCTCAAATCCATGGTCATCACCGACACGATACTGCCCACCGAGGCGGTCAAAGCCACGCCCAACATCCGCATCATTCCGACGGCGCCCGTCTTTGCTCAGGCCATCCTCAACATCTGGAACGGCACCAGCGTGTCCTCACTCTTTGATACGCCGACGCTTGAGCCGGTCTATGAAGGTCAGTTTGGCGGCTAAGCTCCCCGCGCCCACGCGCGGCGCGTGACCGGCATGGAGCCTTGGATCTTTCTCTCCATCGCGGCGGCAGCGTTTCAAACGCTGCGCTTCATGTTGCAAAAGCATCTCAGCATGGGCGCGCTCAGCGCCGGTGGTGCAACGCTGGCGCGGTTCTTCTACTCCGCACCCTTCGTTGTGGCGCTCTCGATGGGCTATCTGGCTGCAACCGGTGCCACTTGGCCGGGCTACACCCCGCTCTTCTGGGCCTATGCCGTGGCGGGCGGGCTCGCGCAGATTCTCGCGACATGGTGCGTGGTCGCGCTCTTTGCCGAGCGTAATTTCGCGGTGGGTATCACCTTCAAGAAAACCGAAGTGGTGCAGACCGCCCTTGTCGGCCTCGTCATTCTGGGCGACCGGATCACATGGCTAGGCCTCGGCGCGATCCTACTAGGGCTGATCGGGGTGCTGATCCTGTCAGAGACGCCGGGATTCGAGGGCCGCTGGTGGCGGCGCTTTGGCAATCGCGCCGCAGCGCTTGGGCTGGCCTCAGGCGCGTTCTTTGCAGTCTCGGCGGTGGGCTATCGCGGCGCCACACTTGAGATTGCCAGCGCGGACCCGCTCCTGCGCGCCGGTCTCTCGCTGATGATGGTGACGGTGATGCAGGCCGTGGCGCTCACGCTCTGGCTGATGTGGCGCGAACCCGGACAGGTCGGGCGTGTCATCGCGGCCCGGCGCACGGCGGTCTGGATGGGCTTGACCGGCATGGCGGGCAGCCTGTGCTGGTTTACCGCCTTCACGCTTCAAAACGCGGCGATGGTCTTTGCGGTCGGACAGGTCGAGGTCATCTTTTCGCTCTTCGCCTCGGTGCTCTTCTTTGGCGAGCGGATTACCCGGCGCGAAGGGTGGGGGATTGCGCTGATCACCCTCTCGGTGATTGCAGTGGTGGCGCTTAGGTAGGGGGCTATGGCCTCTCACGCTGAGCCGCGCGGGGCCCGACCGCGGGAGGGCGCTCCGACAGAAGTGGTGGGCAATTTATGCCAGCCAAGTCTTCCGCGTTTTCAATGAGATGAGCCGTTGCAAAGGCGCCCGCCCGGGGGGCGGTCGGGCACCGCGCGGCGGTGCCTGCGGCACCTTGATTCCGCGCAAAGGGAACCTCAGGCAGCCCCCCTTCACCCAGCCGCCGCACCCTTCAGCCGCAAAAACAGGCTCTCTTCGTCGTCATTGCGAAAGAATGGCACCGATGTGGGCGGATTGCGGTCATGGGCCCGCGCCGTGACCTCGGCCAGCACCACCTCGGTGATGAACGGCAGGTCAAACCCGCGCGCCTCTTCCAGCGGGATCCATTGCAAATGGCTCAATTCCTCGCAGGCGGCGGAAAAATCGTCGGGGTCCCCGGCCAAGGCCTCTGCATGCACCAGAAAGAACCGCGCATCGAACCGGCGCGGTCGCCCCGGCGGGGTGATGGCGCGAAACACGAATTGCAGCGGATCGGCCACCGGCAACAGACCGCGCGCGGCAAAGCCCGCCCAATCGTCGGGAACCGCCCCCGGCCAGGCACCGGGCATGCCCAACGCCAGCCCGGTTTCCTCCCACAGCTCCCGGATGGCTGCTGCGGCAAGCGCATGGCTCAGATCGCGGTCGCAATCCTCGGTCAGACGCGCGGCGCAAAGCGGCGGCAATGGACGCGCCAGCGGAATATCCGCGTCGCCCGCATCCACCGCCCCACCGGGAAAGACGAATTTATTGGGCATAAACGCCGCCTCGGCCCCGCGCTGCCCCATCAGGACATGCGGGCGCTCAGGGTCGCGCAATACGATCACGGTCGCGGCGTCGCGAATGGCGGTCTTGTCTATCACGGTCATGCCTGCCCCTTTGTAGCGGGGCTAGTGGCTCTCTTTGAACCCATGCATCAGCCGCGCCCATTGAAAGGCCACAATGGCCCCCTTCAATCGCGGCAAAAGGTAGAGCGACAGCGCGATGGTGCCAATAGCGAATATCGTGAAGAGCACCAATGGTTCGGGCCGGAATTGCACAAACGCAATATGCAGCAGCGGTGCCATCAGATGCCCCACGATCAGAATCGTCAGATAGGCCGGGCCATCATCGGCGCGCGCATGGCTCAGGTCTTCGCGGCACACCGGGCAGGTATCGCGCAGCTTGAGATAGCTGCTCAGGAGCGGACCACTGCCGCAATTCGGGCATTTGCGCGCGAATCCCCGGCGCAGCGCGGGCCAGAGGTCACGTTCGGTGGGAACTACAGTCGTATCGCGCATAAGGGCCTCGCTAAGCGTTTGCGCAAACATGGCGCAAGCGCGACATAGAGGAAAGGTGACAGACCGTCCTTGCGGCGCGATGTCGCAAAGACGGCATCACGCCTGCAAATAATTTCAGCTTTCGCGACGGAGCGGGCAGCGCCCCGCGTTAGAGACCTCGGAAACACCCCGCAGATGGGGCGCTTCGCGAGATGCAAACACATCCCCAAGGGAGAGACGACAATGCACAAGACAGTTCTGATGGTGGGCTTGACAACCGCAATTCTGACCGGTGGGCTGAGCGTGGCACAGGCCGACAGCCACATGGGCAAGATGGGCAAAGGCATGGGCATGCAACACAGCTTTCAAGAGCTGGACGCCGACGCCGATGGCAAGATCACACCCGAAGAAATGGCCAACCACATGCAGGCGCGCTTCGAAGGTGCCGATAGCGACGGCGACGGGGCCCTGTCCAAGGACGAGCTGGTCGCCCGCATGACCGAACGTCAGGCAGAGCGCATGGCCGCCTATGCCGATCACATGATCGAGCGGCATGACGCCAACAAGGATGGCAAGCTCAGCCCCGACGAAATGCAGGCCCGCAACAAGGGCAAGATGTTCAAGAAGATGGACACCGATGGCGACGGCGCGATCTCCGAGGAAGAATTCACGGAAATGCGCGGCAAACATGGCCAGCACCACGGCATGATGAAGGACAAGAAAACAAGCGAGTGACATCGGTCGGCGCGGGCGACCCCCGCGCCGGACCTCTGGTCAGGGGCCGGTCTGAAGGATACGCTAGAGGGCGATGCGCATGCCATTCGACGCCATGGAAGACCTGCCTGACGACGCGCTCTTGGCGCGCTTCGCGGAAGGTGACGCCATGGCCGCGCGCCTCCTCACGCTGCGCCTCACACCGCGCGTCATGGCGCATGCCTACCGCCTCTTGGGCAACCGCACCGAGGCCGAGGATGTGGCCCAAGAGGCGCTCTTGCGGCTCTGGCGGCAGGCCCCCGATTGGCGGCCCGGCGAGGCCAAGGTCAGCACCTGGCTCTACCGCGTGGTGGCCAATCTCTGCATCGACCGGCGCAGGCGCGCGCGCGGCGGCTCCGTGCCGCTTGACGCCATCCCCGAGCCTGCGGATGGGCAGGCCAGCGCCGCCGACCGGATGCAGGACCGCGCCCGCGCCGACGCGCTGCAATCCGCGCTGAATCAGCTGCCCGAACGGCAGCGGCAAGCGGTGGTTCTGCGCCATATCGAAGGGTTGGCGAACCCCGAAATCGCCGACATCATGGACGTGACCGTCGAGGCGGTCGAAAGTCTGACCTCACGCGGCAAGCGCGCGCTCAGCGCGCTTCTGGCGGGGCGACAAGAGGAGTTGGGATATGCCGATGAGCGATAAGGATCAGGATCTTGGCGGGCTTGGCGCGTTCTTCGACGCCGCCCGCGCCCATCCGCCCGCGCCCTCACCGGACTTGCTGGCGCGCGTCCTTGGCGATGCCGAGGCCGAACAGATCTGGATCACCCGCCGCGCACAGCCCGCCGCAGAGGCGCCGCGCGCCGGTCTTCTGGAGCAACTCTACCGCCTCTTGGGCGGCTGGCCCGCGATGGCGGGGCTGACCACGGCCATTGTGGCGGGTGTCTGGATCGGCACCGCGCTGCCCGAGGGCGTGTCAGGTAGCACCGAGGCGGCCTATCTGGTCGATATCACACCCGAAGCGGTGTTTGAACTGGCGGGGGATTTCTGATGGCAGAGCAGCAGAGCATGAGCCGACCCAAACCTTGGGTGCGGGCGCTACTGGTGGCCTCTCTGGCGCTCAACCTCGCGGTGGCGGGGCTGGCGGCGGGCTGGGCGCTGCGCCATGGCGGCGATCACGCAGGGCATCACCCCTCGCGGCTAGACATGGCGGGGGGGCCTCTCACCCGCGCACTCTCGGACGCGGACCGCCGCGAGATTGGCCGCGCCATGCGCGAAAAGTGGCGCGCGCGCGCTGACACGGCCCCCGGTATCGGGGAAAGTTTCGACGCGCTCGTCATCGACCTGCGCGCCGTGCCTTTTGACGCGGACCGCGTGGCAGCACAGATGCGCGCGCAACGCGACGGCTTTGCCGCACGGTTCGAGATGGGCCAAGAGGTGCTCTTGACGCATCTTGCCGCCATGTCCGATGCCGACCGTGCCGCCTATGCCGACCGGCTCGAGGCGCAGATTGCCGAGTATCGCGCCAAACGCGAGAAACACATGAAGGACTGAAACCCCTTAGCCGCGCCGCAAGGCGCGCGGCGTGGTGCCATACTGCCGACGCAGTGCACGGGTCAGCGCCGCAGGCGATTCATAGCCCGACCGCAGCGCAATTTCCGCCATGCCCAGCCGCGTATTCTCGACCAGTTTGCGCGCGGCTGCCAATCGCAGATGGCGATACACCGCCCCCGGCGGTGCGCCAAGGCCCGCCCGAAACCGCCGATCCAGCGTGCGCGGCTGGCACGACAGCCGACGCGCCAGATCGCTCAGCGACAGGGGCCGCTCGACATGGTCCCGCATCAGCCCCAACGCCCGCCGCAAGAGCGGATCGCCCACCGCCGCATCCTCGCGCGCCGGGGTCACAGGCGGATCGCCATGCAGAAACAGCGCCTCGACATCCAGCCGCACCGCCATCCCCAGATGATCGCTGATCAGCCCCAGCGTGAGATCAAGCGCCGACATAGCCCCCGCACAGGTCATCCGCGCCCCGTCGCGCAGCACCCGCGCGCGTTCCGGTGTTACCGCCAGAAATCGCTCGGTAAAGGCATCGAGCAGGTCCCAATGCACCGTCGCCCGCCGCCCGTCCAATAGCCCCGCAGAGGCCAGCAGCCATGGACCGGCATCCAGCCCCACCGTCACCCCCGCCCGCCGCGCCGCGCCCTGCAACGCGCGCCGGGTGGCGGCACTGTCATGCCGGTCGTGATCGTAACTCGCCAGCACGAAGAGGTAATCGCAAGCGGTCTGCGCCCCCAGCCCGCCATGCGCCAGAACCTCGATTCCGCTGGACGAGCGGGCAGGCCCCCCATCCAGCGTGAGAATCTGCCAGTCAAACCCACGCCGCGGCCCCAGCGTATTGGCGGCGCGCAACGGCTCTAGGCAATTGGCAAGGCACAGGTTCGAGAACCTGTCAAAGAGCAGGAGCGCGATGCGCACAGGGGCGCCTGATGATTTTGTCCATTCCGGCATGATTATTGTCTTATACCGCACACTCAATCGGTCTGCCAGCGCGCTAGGCTCGGGCCAACACCAAAACCGGAGGATGCCATGCCGCTCACCATGAACCGCGAGGTTTTCATCACCTGTGCCGTTACCGGATCGGGGGCCACGCAGGACAAAAGCCCGCATGTCCCCCGCTCGCCCAAAGAGATCGCCGAGAGCGCGATTGCCGCCGCCAAGGCCGGAGCGGCAATCGTGCATTGCCATGTGCGCGACCCCGAAACCGGCGCACCGTCGCGCGATCCCAGGCTCTTTCGCGAGTTGACAGACCGCATCCGCGACAGCGACACCGATGTTGTGCTCAACCTGACGGCGGGCATGGGCGGCGACATGATCTTTGGCGATGTCGAATCCCCCCTGCCCCTCTCGCCCAAGGGCACCGATATGGCAGGGGCGACCGAGCGTGTGGCCCATGTTGCCGAATGCCTGCCCGAAATCTGCACGCTCGACTGCGGCACGATGAATTTCGCCGAAGCCGATTACGTGATGACCAATACCCCCGGCATGTTGCAGGCCATGGGCCGGATGATGACCGAATTGGGAGTAAAACCCGAGATTGAAGCCTTTGACACCGGCCACCTCTGGTACGCCAAGCAACTGGTCAAGGATGGCATTCTGGAACCGGACGCGCTGGTGCAGCTTTGCATGGGCGTGCCGTGGGGGGCTCCCGACGATCTCAACACCTTCATGGCGATGGTCAACAACGTACCGGAAAACTGGACCTTTTCCGCCTTTTCGCTGGGTCGCCACCAGATGCCCTATGTCGCCGCTTCGGTGCTGGCGGGCGGGCATGTGCGCGTGGGGCTCGAGGATAATCTCATGCTCGACCGTGGCGTTCTGGCCACCAATGCGCAACTCGTGGAAAAGGCAAAGGGCATCATCGAGGGCTTGGGCGCGCGCCTCATGACCCCCGCCGAGGTGCGCCAAAAACTGCGCCTCACCAAACGGGCCCCGCGCGGATGAACCAGCGCGTTGTGATCACCGGCGGCGCGTCGGGGATCGGGCGGCGCCTGGCCGAACGCTTTGCCGCGCGCGGTGACCGGGTGGCGATTTGCGATGCCGATGGCGCGGCGGTGGCGCGGATGCAGGCCGACCACCCCGCCATGATCGCGCAACAGGCCGATGTGACCGACGAGGCGCAGATGTCCGCCTTTCTGGGCGATGTCGAGGCCACATGGGGCGGGGCCGATGTGCTCTGCGCCAATGCCGGCACCGGCGGCCCCGCAGGCCGGATCGAGGATCTGGACTATGCCGCGTGGCAGGGCTGCGTCGGCGTCAACCTCTTTGGTGCCTTCCTCGCCTGTCGCTGGGCGGCGCGGGTGATGCGGGCGCAAGGATCTGGGCTGATCCTGATCACCACCTCCACCTCCGGCCTCCACGGCGTGCCCTACCGCACGCCCTATGTGGCCGCAAAATGGGGGCTGGTGGGGCTGACCAAGACACTGGCGATGGAGCTTGGCCCCGCAGGCGTGCGCGTCAACGCCATTGCCCCCGGCGCGGTCGAAGGCCCCCGGATGGAGCGTGTCGTGGAAATGGAGGCCCGCGCCTCGGGCCGGACCGAGGATGAGGTGCGCCACCTTTATGCGCGTGGCACCAGCCTGCGCACATGGGTCACGGCGGATGATCTGGCGGATATGGCGCTTTTCCTCGCCTCCCCCGCCGCAAGCAAAGTAACGGGCCAGATCCTGGCCGTGGACGGACATACGGAGAGCATGGTGTGATGACGAAAACAGCAGCAATCATCGGCGGCGGTGTGATCGGCGGCGGCTGGGCCGCGCGCTTTCTTCTCAACGGCTGGGATGTGCGGGTGTTCGACCCCGATCCCGAGGCCGCGCGCAAAATCGACGCGGTCTTGGCCAACGCCCGCCACGCCCTGCCCATGCTCTATGACGTGGCCCTCCCCCCAGAGGGCAAGCTCAGCTTTCATCCCACCATGTCCGAAACCGTCAAGGGCGCGGACTGGATCCAGGAAAGCGTGCCCGAACGGCTGGAACTCAAGCGCAAGGTCTTTCAGACCCTTCAGGAACATTGCGACCCGGCCGCGATCATCGGCTCCTCCACCTCCGGCTTCAAACCCTCGGAACTGCAGGGCTGCGCGACCCGCCCCGAGCAGATCGTCGTGACGCATCCGTTCAACCCGGTCTATCTCTTGCCACTGATCGAACTGGTCACGACCGAGAAAAACACCCCCGCCCTCATCGCGCGCGCCAAGGACATTCTCACCTCGCTCGGCCATTTTCCCTTGCATGTGCAAAAGGAAATCGACGCCCATATCGCGGATCGCTTTCTCGAGGCCGTGTGGCGCGAGGCGCTCTGGCTCATCAAGGATGGCATCGCCACGACCGAGGAAATCGACAACGCCATCCGCTACGGCTTTGGCCTGCGGTGGGGGCAGATGGGCCTGTTTGAAACCTACCGCATCGCGGGCGGCGAGGCGGGGATGAAACATTTCATCGACCAGTTCGGCCCCTGCCTCTCCTGGCCCTGGACAAAACTCATGGACGTGCCGGAACTGACCGAAGAACTGGCCCAGATGATCGCCGATCAGTCCGACGCGCAATCGGGCCATCTGACGATCCGCGAATTGGAACGCAAGCGCGACAACAACCTTGTCGCCATGCTGCGCGCCCTGCGGCAACAGGGCAATGCGGCGGGACGGCTGATCAACGCGCATCAGCAAACGATCAAGACTACCCTCACCGACGGCCCGCCCATCACCAGCGCCCGCCGCGTGATCCCCGCCGACTGGACCGATTACAACGGTCACATGAACGAGGGGCGCTTTGGCCAGCTTTTCAGCGATGCCGCCGACGCGGTGATGACCCATGTAGGGGCCGATGCCGACTATATCGCGGGCGGTCTCAGCTATTTCACCGTCGAGAACACCATCAGCTTTCTGGCCGAGGCCCATGCGGGGGAGCGTGTCCGGGTCGAAACGCGCGTGACCCAAGGCGAAGGCAAGAAACTCCGCTGCTTTCACGAAATGAAACGCGAGAGCGACGGCGCGCTTCTGGCCACCTCCGACCAGTTCATGCTGCATGTCGATCTGCAAACCCGCAAATCCTGCGCTCCACGCGCCGATGTTCTGGCGCGGGTCGAAGCATTGGCCAAGCTGCACCAGGAGGCGTGACATGCATTTCGGACTGACCGACGAACAGGAAATGATCGTCTCGACCGTGCGCAGCTTTGTCGAGAACGAGATCTATCCGCATGAAGCCCTCGTCGAGCGCACCGGCGAGGTGCCGCCCGAGGTGGCCCAAGCCATCAAGCAGAAAACCATCGACCTTGGATTCTACGCCTGCAACTTTCCTGAATCCGCGGGCGGCGCGGGGCTGAGCCATCTCGAATTCGCCCTTGTCGAGCGCGAACTCGGGCGCGGCTCCATGGCGCTCACGCATTTCTTTGGCCGCCCACAGAATATTCTGATGGCCTGCAAGGGAGAACAGATCGAGCGCTATCTGCACCCCGCCGTGCGCGGCGAGCGGATGGATGCCCTCGCCATGACCGAACCGGGCGCCGGATCGGATGTGCGCGGCATGCAATGCGCGGCGCGACGGGATGGCGGCGACTGGGTGCTGAACGGCACCAAGCATTTCATCTCGGGCGCCGATCATGCCGATTTCGTCATCGTCTTTGTCGCCACCGGCGAGGATCAGACCGACAAGGGCCCGAAAAAGCGCATCACCACCTTCCTCGTGGATCGCGGCACACCCGGCTTCACCATCCGTGACGGGTATAGATCTGTCAGCCACCGGGGCTACAAGAACATGGTGCTCGAATTCGACGACTGCCGCCTGCCCGATGCCCAGGTTCTGGGCGAGGTCGACGGCGGTTTCGCGGTGATGAACGAATGGCTCTACGCCACACGCATCACCGTGGCCACCATGGCCGTGGGCCGCGCGCGCCGCTGTTTCGACCACGCGCTCAGCTACGCGGCAGAGCGCGAGCAATTCGGCCAGGCGATTGGCAAGTTCCAAGGCATCAGCTTTCAACTGGCCGATATGATCACCGAGATCGACGCCGCCGACCTCTTGACCCTCAACGCCGCGTGGCGGCTCGATCAGGGGCTGCCCGCCAACCGCGAGATCGCCAGCGCCAAGCTCTATGCCTCCGAAATGCTGGCCCGCGTCACCGATGCCACGCTGCAAATCCATGGCGGCATGGGGCTGATGGACGACCTGCCGATAGAACGCTTCTGGCGCGATGCACGGGTCGAGCGTATCTGGGACGGCACGTCCGAGATCCAACGCCACATCATCAGCCGCGAGATGCTGCGGCCCCTGGGCGCATGAACGGTATCGCCGCCTGCGGCGTCGAACCGTCGGGGGGCGCCGCCCCCCGGACCCCCCGAGGTATTTTAAGCCAGATGAATGAGGCGCACCCCCTGCCCGAAGAGAGCAGGGGGCTTCACCTGGCGCGGTCATCGGCTCCTCAGCCTGTACCGCCGTACCAGCTTGTCGCAGAAACGTTAACCAAACCCTTCATCTGGCCCAAAATACCTCGGGGTGAATGGCCCGCAGGGCCAGAGGGGCAGCGCCCCTTGCCTTTCCAGAGTGCCCGCACATGACCCAAGACCTCTCCCGCCTGCTGCGCCCCGCCTCCATCGCCGTGATCGGCGGCGGCACCTGGTGCGCCAATCTCATCGCGCAATGCGCGGCCATGGGTTTTGCCGGGCCGGTCTGGCCGGTGCATCCCAGCAAACCCGATATCGGCGGCGCGCGCGCCTATCCCACGCTGGCCTCTCTGCCCGGCGTGCCTGATGCGGTCTTTGTCGGCGTCAACCGCGACGCGACGATTGCCACCGTGGCAGAGCTGCGCGCGATGGGCGCAGGCGGGGCGGTCTGCTTTGCCGCGGGCTTTCTCGAGGCCGAGGCAGAGCTGGGCGACGGCGCGGCCATGCAGGCGCGGCTCCTGGAGGCTGCGGGCGATATGCCGATCATCGGCCCCAACTGCTATGGTTTCGTCAATTATCTCGATGGCGCGCTTCTCTGGCCCGATCAACATGGCGGCCGGCGCTGCGCGAGCGGAGTGGCCATTCTCACGCAAAGCTCGAACATCGCGATCAACCTCAGCATGCAGGCGCGCGGTCTGCCGATTGCTTACCTCATGACGGCGGGCAATCAGGCGCAGCTTGGCCTTGCGGACCTCGGCCGCGCGCTCTTGGCTGATCCGCGCGTCACCGCCCTTGGCCTGCATATCGAAGGCGTGGGCGATCTGCGCGCCTTCGAGGCATTGGCCGAGGCCGCACGCGCGGCTGGCAAGCCCATCGTCGCTCTGAAATCCGGGCGCTCGGATCAGGCGCGCGCCGCCACGCAATCGCATACGGCCTCTTTGGCGGGGAGCGGCGCCGGGGCGGCGGCGCTCTTGGCGCGGCTGGGCATCGCACAGGTTACCTCCCTGCCTCAGATGCTGGAAACCCTGAAACTCCTGCATTTCGCAGGCCCCCTGCCCGGCAATGCCGTGGCTTCGATCTCGTGCTCGGGCGGCGAGGCAAGCCTGATGGCCGACACAGCCCTTGACCATGCCATCACCCTGCCACCGCTCACCCCCTCTCAGGCCAGCGCCCTGCGCGCCGCACTCGGGCCACGGGTGGCGCTCGCCAACCCGCTCGACTACCACACGTTCATCTGGGGCGACGTGCCCGCCATGACCGCCACCTTTGCTGCCGCGCTGGAGGGCCCCGCCGACATCGGTGTGATGATTGCAGATTTTCCGCGCCCCGACCGATGCGATCCCGCCGCCTGGGACTGCATATTCGAGGCGGGCGCAGAGGCGCGACGCCGGGTGGGCAAGCCGCTCGCGCTCATCGCGACCCTGCCGGATTGCCTGTCCGAGGCTATGGCCGAGCGCGCCATCGCAAGCGGTTTGATCCCACTCTTGGGGCTGGATGACGGCCTCACCGCCATCGCTCATGCCGCATGGCTGGGACAGGCGCGCGCCACACCGGCCCCCCTGCTTTTGCCCGGCCCCCCCACGCGGCCCCACACCCTGACCGAGGCCGAGGCCAAGGCCGCGCTCGCCGCCCACGGTTTGCGCATCCCGCAAGCCCGCCGCGCCACCTCTGCCGCCGAACTCTCGGAAATCCTCACCGCCATGCCCCTCCCGCTGGTCATCAAGGCCGAGGGGCTGGCGCACAAGACCGAAGCCGGCGGCGTGCTATTTCTCCGCGACGCCGGGGAGACCCCCGAGGCGCTGGCCAAGGCAACCGCCATGCCGTGTCAAAGCTGGCTGATCGAAGAAATGGTTGCAGGCCCCGTCGCCGAACTCTTGATCGGCGTGCTGCGCGATCCGGCGCATGGGTTCGTGCTGACGCTGGGCGCGGGCGGCATCCTCACCGAGATCCTGCGCGATACCACCTGCCTGCTCTTGCCCGTCGCGGAACCCGAGATTGACAGGGCCCTGAACCACCTGCGCCTTGCGCCGCTGCTTCATGGCTATCGGGGCCAGCCAGCGGCAGACCGCGCCGCGATCCTGCGGGCCGTCATGGCCGTGCAGGACTATGTCATCACCCATGCCTCCTGTCTGGAAGAGGTGGAAATCAACCCGCTCCTCTGCACCGCTTCAGATGCGGTTGCCGTGGACGCGCTCATCACCAAGGGAGAGAGACCATGACCGACACCCCCATCAAGACAGAGCGCCACGGCGCCGTGCTCGAGGTGACACTGGATCGCCCCCGCGCCAATGCCATCAACGCCGCCACCAGCCGCATCATGGGCGAGGTATTCCGCGACTTTCGCGACGATCCCACCCTGCGCGTGGCGATCCTGACCGGCGCGGGTGAGAAATTCTTTTGCCCCGGCTGGGATCTCAAATCCGCCGCCGAAGGCGAGGCGCCCGACAGCGATTACGGCGTCGGCGGCTTTGGCGGGCTGCAGGAGCTGCGCGGGCTGAACAAGCCGGTGATTGCCGCCATCAACGGCATCGCCTGCGGCGGCGGGCTTGAACTGGCGCTGTCAGCAGACATCATTCTGGCCGCAGAACATGCCACCTTTGCCCTGCCCGAAATCCGCTCGGGCACCGTGGCCGATGCCGCCAGCCTCAAGCTGCCCAAGCGCATCCCCTACCACATCGCCATGGAGCTTTTGATCACGGGCCGCTGGTTCGATGCAAAAGAGGCTGCGCATTGGGGCCTCATCAACCACATCCACCCCGCAGACCGCTTGATGGCCGAAGCCCGCGCCATGGCCCAGACCATCGCCGACGGCCCGCCGCTCGTCTATGCCGCGATCAAGGAAATCGTGCGCGAAGCCGAGGCGATGCGTTTTCAGGATGCAATGAACCGCATCACCCGGCGACAGTTCGAGACGGTGGATATCCTCTACGCCTCGGAGGATCAGAAAGAGGGCGCGCGCGCCTTTGCCGAAAAACGCGATCCGGTATGGAAGGGGCGCTGAGGGCGGGTGTTTGACGCGCAGGTAACGTGCCTCAAATCCGCCCGAACACAGCCGCCAGAATCTCTTCCAGACGCGCCGCGTCTTCTTGCGTAAAGGCATCCGGTTGATCGCTGTCGATATCGAAGACTGCGATCAGTCGGCCCGCCCCGTCGCGCACCGGAAGGACAATCTCCGAGCGCGTGGAGCTCGCGCAGGCGATATGCCCCGGAAAGGCATCCACATCCGGCACCAATTGCACCGTGCCCGTGCGCGCCGCCGCCCCGCACACCCCGCGTGAAAACGGGATGCTCAGGCATCCATGCCCGCCCTGATAGGGCCCGATCTTGAGCATTTCGGGGGCTGTGACACGGTAGAACCCGGTCCAGTCGAACCGGTCATCGGCGTGATGCACCTCGCACACCACCGTGGCCATCAGCGCAACGGCGTCGCTCTCTCCGTCGGTGAGCGCGGCGATGGTTCGGGCGATATGGTCATAGTCGATCCGCATGGCAGCCATATGCCACGCCCCGCACGCCAAGGCCAGAGGCTGCGTGACGCCATCGGGTTGCATCCCCGGTCCTGCCATGGCAGAGACGCGCCCCGAATAGGAATCCGACATAGACTATAAGGAAAACGACACATGCCCCGGCTGAGTCTGCACCGAAACGTGACCCGTGATCTGGAACCGCTGGCGCGCCTTTTGACCGACAAGGACGATCTCGCGCTTATCAATCCGCAGGCCAGCCATCCCTTTGACGCGCGCGAATGGGCGCTGAAATGGGTGGGCGATCTCGAAGACGAGACCTTCTATCTGCGGGATGAGGACGGGCGCGACGTCGGCTTTTTCGCGCTGCGCGTGGGCATTGGCCCCGAGGTGCGCCACCTCACCTATGTCTTTGTCGAAGAAAGCATGCGTGGTGGCACCGGCGAGGTGCTCTTGTCCATGGCCGAGGATGCCGCGCGTCAACTCAACGCGCTGACCATCACGCTCAAGGTCGAACTCGACAACGCGCCGGCCCTCAATCTCTACCGCAAGGCAGGATACGAGGAACTGTCGCGCCGCAGGGGCATGGCCACGATGCGGCGCGATCTCGAAGCGGCGTGAACCGGATCACATCCGTTCAATCGCAATCGCCGTGCCCTCGCCGCCGCCGATGCAGATGGCGGCCACGCCACGCCGTAGCCCGCGCGTCTCAAGCGCATTGAGCAACGTCACCATGATCCGCGCGCCAGAGGCGCCAATCGGATGACCCAGCGCACAGGCACCGCCATTGACGTTGAGCCGCTCGCGCGCCACGCCCATCTCGTGCATGAACGCCATGGGCACCACGGCGAAGGCTTCGTTCACCTCCCACAGGTCGACATCATTCACGTCCCAACCCAGACGGTCCAAGAGCTTGCGTGCCGCAGGCACCGGCGCGGTGGTAAAAAGGCCGGGCGCCTGTGCATGGCTGGCATGCCCCATGATCCGCGCGCGGATGCGCAAGCCCTGCGCCTCTGCCGCCGCGCGCGAGGCCAGCACCAATGCCGCAGCACCATCGCTGATCGAGCTGGAATTGGCCGCCGTCACAGTGCCCTCCGCGCGAAACGCCGGTTTCAGCGTCGGGATCTTTTCGGGCCGCGCCTTGGCGGGTTGTTCGTCTGCGGAAATCACCACCTCGCCCTTGCGCCCCCGCACCGTGACCGGGGCAATCTCGCGCGCGAACGCCCCCGAGGCTTGGGCGTCAAGCGCGCCCTGCAACGAGGCCAGCGCATAGGCATCCTGCGCCTCGCGGGTGAATTGAAACGCCTCGGCGCAATCCTCGGCAAAGGTTCCCATCAGACGCCCCTTGTCATAGGCATCCTCGAGCCCGTCGAGAAACATGTGATCGACCACCTGCGCATGGCCCAGCCGCGCGCCGCCGCGCATTTTGGGCAAGAGATAGGGTGCGCTTGACATCGATTCCATCCCACCCGCGAGCATCACCTGTGCGTGGCCCAGCGCGATCTGGTCAAACGCCATCATCGCGGCCTTCATCCCTGATCCGCACATCTTGTTGAGCGTGGTGGCGGGCACCTCTTCGCCCAAGCCCCCCAGAAATCCCGCCTGCCGCGCCGGGGCCTGCCCCTGCCCCGCAGGCAGCACACAGCCCATCAAGACCTCGTCGACGGTTTCGGCCCCGGCATCCAGCAGCGCGGCGCGAATCGCAGCGCCCCCCAGCTCCGCCGCGGGCACCCCATCGAAATCCCCCTGAAATCCGCCCATGGGCGTGCGCGCCGCCCCTGCGATCACCACATCATGCATCTTTGCCTCCTCGCAAATCCTGATCCTGCATACCGAATGGTAAGGAATTGGGTCTAGCGTGCCCTGTATTACTACGTATCGCGCCGGAGGCACCATGGACTTGCACGCCACTCACCATCCTGACCTGACCATCATCACCGTGGCCGAGGCGCGTATCGACGCCGCCGCCGCCATTCGTTTCAAGGACGCCATGCGCGCCGCCACCGCCGCGGGGGCCGGGCCGGTTGTGCTTGATCTGGGCAATGTCACCTTTGTCGACTCGAGCGGTCTTGGCGCCATCGTCGCCGCGATGAAACAGATGGGCGGCGACCGGCGGCTTGATCTTGCCTGCCTCACCCCCGATGTGGCCAAGGTGTTTCGCCTCACGCGGATGGATACGGTTTTCACCATCCATGACGATCTGCGCAGGCTCAATTCCCGCGCGACAGGATAATGCGCCAAGATGGAGCACCCCTTGTCCCCCGTCAAAGGCCGCGCGCGGTGACCCCCGAGACCGCAGCACAGCGCCTCTCGCTCAGCACCCCGGCATCGGATCTCGCGGTGCGCGACGTGCTGGCGCGCATCCGTAGCTGGCTGCACGCCAGCGCCCTGACGGACGAGGACCGTGGCACCGTCGAAATCGTACTGGCCGAGGCGCTGAATAATATCGTCGAACATGCCTATCCGGCTGATGCCCCCGGCGAGATTCGCCTCGACCTTGCGCTTGACCAGGCCCGGCTTGTCTGTGTGCTCAGCGACCACGGCACGGCCCTGCCCGGTCTACGCCCCCCCGATGGCACCCTGCCCGCGCATGACGTCGCGCGCGACGCCTTGCCCGAGGGCGGATTTGGCTGGTTCCTGATTCGCGATCTTGCCGACCGGATCGACTATCGTCGCGCAGCAGGGTGGAACCACCTGAGCCTGGAACTCCGCCATTCCCGGCTCTGATACAACCCTAGGAAAAGGCCGCCGCAATCTTACCTTATTCCCGGCCAACTCACGCCGCAGAGACCCTGCATAACAAAACCTGTAGCTGCATATGGCTTCCCTCGGCGTCGCGTGTAATTGCCCCCACCCAGCGCGCGGCGTCGAGGCTTACCTCCCCCCCCCGATAGACAAAACGGCGAGCGCGGCCCAAGGCGATTACAGAAAAAGGCCCGCGATTTTTCTGTTATAAATTGAGCCAACTCAAGCTCTCAGAGCGTTTTGGTGTTTCAACGAAAAGCCGAAACGCTTTAGTGTCCGCCCATCACGGACACAAGGACTCCCCATGCGCGACTTTCACACGCCCGGCCGCTCGGCTACCTTCGCCACCAACGGAATGTGCGCCACCTCGCACCCGCTCGCGGCCAAGACCGCCATCGACATTCTCGAACGCGGCGGCAACGCCATGGACGCGGCGATTGCAGGCGCGGTCCTCTTGGGCATTTGCGAACCACAAATGACCGGCATCGGCGGCGATTGCTTTGTCCTCTTCACCAAACCGGGCGATCCCACCATCCACGCGCTCAACGGCTCTGGCCGCGCGCCCGCTGGGGCCTCTGCCGCCGCTCTGCGCGCCGCAGGCCATGAGACCGTGCCGCTCCAGAGCGCGCATGCCGTCACGGTCCCCGGTGCCGTCGACGCCTTTTGCCAACTCAGCGCCGATCACGGCCGGCTTGGCCTCGATACCCTGCTCGCCCCCACCATCCGCTACGCCGAAGAGGGCGTGCCAGTGGCCCCCCGCGTGGCCTTTGACTGGCCCACCGCTGGCGCTGCGCTTCAGGGGCATGGCCTCACCCATTTCATGCCCGCGGGCACGCCCCTCAAGGCGGGCCAGATGTTCCGCGCCCCCGGCCAGGCCGAGGTGCTGCGCCGCGTCGCCCGCGACGGGCGCGCCGCCTTTTACGAAGGCGAAGTGGCCGACGACATCATCGCCACGCTCAATGCCTTGGGCGGCACCCATCAGGCTGCCGATTTCGCAGGCCAGCGCTGCGATTACACAACACCCGTCCGCGGCGATTACAAAGGTGCCAACCTGGTCGAGCATCCGCCAAACGGCCAAGGCGCCACCGCGATCCTGCTGCTCAACATCCTGAAACATTTCGATATTGCAGGTATGGACCCGTTTGGCACAGAGCGTGTGCATATCGAGGCCGAGGCCACCAAACTGGCCTATGACGCGCGCAACCGCTTCATTGCCGACCCCGATCACATGCGCAAACTGGATCACATGCTCTCGCCGGAAACAGCGACGAAACTGGCCGCGCTGATTGATCCCAAGCGCGCCATGGCCGCCGCCAAACCCCTGACCGAGGCGGTGCACCGCGACACGATTTACATCACCGTAGTCGACCGCGACCGCATGGCAGTGTCGCTGATCTACTCGATCTTCCACGGCTTCGGCTCGGGCATTGCCTCCGAGAAATTCGGCGTGCTGCTGCAAAACCGCGGCGCGGGCTTTACGCTGGAAGAGGGACATCCCAACGAATTCGGCGGCGGCAAACGCCCGATGCACACGATCATCCCCGGCATGTTGGCCGAGAATGGCCGCGTGACCATGCCCTTTGGCGTGATGGGGGGCTCTTATCAGTCGACGGGTCATGCGCGGCTTGTCTCGAACCTGCGCGATTTCGGGATGGACCCGCAATCCGCCATCGACGCGCCGCGCGCCTTTGCCGATCCTCTCGGCCTCAACCTCGAGCGCGGCTATGGCGAGGATGTGGCGCAAACCCTTGCCGATATGGGGCACGAAATCCTGCGGATGCCCGGCCCCATCGGCGGCGCGCAGGCCATCTTCATCCACGAGGACGGCGTACTCGAAGGGGGCAGCGACCCGCGCAAGGATGGCTGCGCGCTTGGCTATTGATTGACCTCTGGGGTGGGTGCAAACCCACCCTTTTCCCGCTCAATTCAGCTGAAAATGCAGCGGGTAATGCCCATCCTCGAACGGCCCGAAGAGATCGGGAATATCGGGATGCCCCACCGGCTCTCCGGAATAATCCGCCACCAGGTTCTGTTCGCTCACATAGGCCACGTAATAGCTCTGCTCATTTTCCGCGAGCAGGTGATAGAACGGCTGTTCCTTGGATGGGCGGCTATCCTCGGGAATCGAGGCATACCATTCCTCGGTATTCGAGAATTGCGGATCGACATCAAAGATCACCCCGCGAAACGGGTGCTTCTTGTGACGGACCACCTGGCCCAGATGATATTTTGCACGTGTTTTAATCATATCGCGTTTGCCCCTACCTATGGATTGTAAACCTTTCAAGGGTGGTTTGTCCAACAGTCGGCTGAAACATGCGAGAAACAGTCTGTGAACGCAGGCGTGACAGCGCCACCCCCCAAAACCCTGCGAATTCGTGATTTCCCCCGGCCAGAGTTTCCGGTAAACTGCCTGAAAAAAAGAGAGCGAGAGGCAAATGAGCAGAACTCTTCGCGCGTTGATGGTGTTGTTTGTGCTGGCGTCTTGTGGCGGCGGCAATGGCTATGGCACCGCGCCGCGCAATCTGGACCACGCATGCGCCATTCTGAATGAGCGCCCCGAATACGCCCGCGCCTTCCGCGCGACAGAGCGCAGATGGGGCGTGCCCGCGCATGTGCAGATGGCCACCATTTATCAGGAAAGCAAATTCATCAGCGACGCGCGCACGCCGTTCCGCTGGACCCTTGGGGTGATTCCCACGGGTCGCGTCAGCTCTGCCTATGGCTATAGCCAGGCGCTTGATGGCACATGGGAAGAATATCAGCGCGAGACGGGCCGCTTTGGCGCGCGCCGCACCGATATCGCCGATGCCACGGATTTCATGGGCTGGTATATGGCCAAATCCAATCAGAGCCTTGGAATCCCGCTCACGGATGCGCGCAACCAGTATCTTGCCTACCATGACGGTCGCACGGGCTTTGCCCGCGGCAGCCACAACAGCAAGCCGTGGCTCCTGCGCGTCGCCGACAGTGTCGAGAGCCGGTCGCAGACCTACCGCGCACAGCTTGGCACCTGTTCTCTGGGGCGTGGCCTGATCTGAGAACCGCTGGGCCTGCGGCGCGGGCTCAGCGATCTACCCGCATCCGTTCTTTGCCCGGAATGACGAAATTCTCGTCATTCAGCCGTACATCGCGCTCCATATCCCCTAGAACAACCGTGGTCTGGCTGCCGCTGCCGTCATGGATCACCCATTGGCGCAACTCGACCGGGCTGCCGGTAAAGACAAGATCAATGCTGCCATATTCGGGGTTGGCCGGGTCCTGCGCGCGCACCGTGGTCGAGGTGCCATCGCTCGCGTGCCCCACCACCATCCGCTCGCGCGTGAGATCCACATTGCGCGCAAGGATGATCTTGAGCGGTGTGCGGTTGAGCGGATACCCCACCGGCCCGTCATTCGACCGCGGATCAATGACACCCACCGTATCGCCATCGGCCACAACCAGCGCCTCTTCGGGCGGGTCATATTCGAACCGCACCCGACCGGGGCGCTTGATCAGAATCCGCCCCGTGCTGATCGTGCCATCCTCGTTGATCTGGGTAAACGCGCCTTGGGCCGTCCGCAGACCGTTCAGGTAATTTGAGATTTCCGGCAAGGACAGCTTTTCCGCCGCCGCCGGGAGGGCCATCGCCGCCCAGAGGACGGGGACCATGAGAAAACGCATCCTGTTCATACCCTTCAGATAAGACGCCCCGCGCGGGATTGCACCTGCGCGGGGCGTAAAATTTTCGTGGCTGAGCGACCTGCCGCCGCCTACTGCGGCTCCGGCACCAGCACCTCGCGCTTGCCGACGTGGTTCGAGGCGCTGACCACGCCCTCATCTTCCATCTGCTCGACCAGACGCGCGGCCTTGTTATAGCCAATCGCCAGTTTCCGCTGGATATAAGAGGTCGAGCATTTGCGATCCTTGATCACGATCGCCACCGCCTGATCATAGAGCAGGTCATCACCCTCTGCCCCGCTGCCTGACGAGAGACCCAGCACCGCATCGATGCTCTCGGCCTTGTCCTCATCGGGGCCTTGCAGCACCGATCCCACATAGGTCGGCGGGCCATAGGCCTTGAGGTGATTGACCACCTCCTCCACCTCTTCATCGCTCACGAACGGCCCATGACAGCGCGTGATCTTGCCGCCCCCGGCCATGTATAGCATGTCGCCCATACCCAGAAGCTGCTCGGCCCCCATCTCGCCCAGAATGGTGCGGCTGTCGATTTTCGATGTCACCTGAAACGAAATCCGCGTCGGGAAATTCGCCTTGATCGTGCCGGTGATCACATCGACCGACGGGCGCTGGGTGGCCATTATGAGGTGAATACCGCTCGCCCGCGCCATCTGCGCCAGACGCTGAATACAGGCCTCGATCTCCTTGCCCGCGACCATCATCAGGTCGGCCATCTCGTCGACGATCACGACGATATAGGGCATCTTCTCGGGCGCGAATTCTTCGGTCTCGAATACCGGCTCGCCGGTGTCGTCGTCAAACCCGGTTTGCACCGTCCGGCTGAACATCTCGCCTTTCTTCAGCGCCTCATCGACCCGGCCGTTATAGCCGTCAATGTTACGCACGCCCATCTTGGACATCTTGCGATAGCGGTCCTCCATCTCGGCCACCACCCATTTGAGCGCGACCACCGCCTTTTTCGGGTCTGTCACGACGGGGGACAACAGATGCGGAATCCCGTCATAAACGCTCAGTTCCAGCATCTTGGGGTCGATCATGATCAACCGGCATTCCTCGGGCGTCAGCTTGTAGAGCAGGCTCAGGATCATCGTGTTGATCGCCACCGATTTGCCCGAGCCGGTCGTCCCTGCAATGAGCAGGTGGGGCATCTTGGCAAGGTTGGCCACAATCGGATCGCCGCCAATGTCCTTGCCAAGGGCAAGCGGCAGCTTCTGATTGCCATCGCCATAAGCCCGGCTCGACAGGATTTCGCGAAAGCCCACCATCTCGCGGTTGTCATTGGGCAATTCGATGCCAATGACCGACCGCCCCGGCACCGTGGACACCCGCGCGCTCAGCGCCGACATCGACCGCGCAATGTCATCCGCCAGGCCGATCACCCGGCTCGCCTTGAGGCCCGGTGCCGGCTCCAGCTCATACATCGTAACCACGGGGCCCGGGCGCACGCTTACGATCTCGCCCTTGACGCCGTAATCGTCGAGCACGTTTTCCAGCATCCGCGCATTCTCTTCCAGCGACTCGTCGCTCAGATGGTGGCGCTGAATCTGCTCGGGGTCCGCCAACAGGCTGAGCGGCGGCAATTCATAAACCGGCTGTGCCGGGGTATCGAACTTCAGCGTCGGCTGCGCCTCGGCCATGGCCCGCGAAGACGGCTGCATGGGCTTGCGCGGCGCGTGCTGCACCACCTTGCGCGGCTCTGGCACGGGAATCCGCGGCGCGGGCGCGGTCATTTCGGGCACATCCGTCCTGCCCGAGTGCCTCGATCATCGCGTCGAAATCGTCGTCCTCGGTCAAATCCACCATGGGTGCGGCCATGCTCCCCGGTGCCGCAGCGCGCAACAGCGGCTCGGCCCGCAGCGGCGTTTGCACCACATGCCGCGCCGTCAACGGCGGCTCGGGCGGCAACTCGCCGCGCGGCGCAGTATTCAGGATCAGCGGATCAGGACCACGGCCCCGGCCCTTGGTCAACGGGGCCACCGACTCGATACGCATCGCCGGGCTCTGGCGCACCCGCGCCTTGATCACATCGGAAATCTTGGCCCGGATGCGATCATCGCCGGGCATCTCGGCCTCGCCCTCATAGGTCGCGGCCTCCACTAATTCTGGCTCGGGCATGACCTCGGGCTTGCGCATCAGCATCGGCATCCGCGCCAGCAATCCACCCGGTTTTTCCACCGGTTGCGCGGGCTTGGGCGCGACCGGCGCAGCCCGCTCCGCCACGAGGGGCACGGCATCCGACCGACGCACCCGCGCGCCCTCCAGCACGGGCTCGGCCCGCAACGGCACCGCCGCCCGCTCAACAGCCGCCTCGCCCCGGCGCGCACGCCGCTCGGCCATCATCGCCTGCACGGCCTGCCCGGCCTGCGCCGCGCCGCCAGCACCCCGGCCCATGGCCTTCATCACAGTGGCATAGCTCAGGATCACCCCAACCAGCAGAAACCGGCCCACCCGGTGCAATTCCAACCGCGTGAAGCCCAGCACAAAGGCCCCCATCACCAGCACGCCCACACCCAGCGCCAGCGACAAGAGCTTGAGCCCCACGCTCGCACCCACCGGCAGAATACCCAGCAACGCGCCCAGAACCGTATCGCCAAAAAGACCGCCCAGACCGAAACTATGGGTCTGCGCCCACTCCGCCCCCGGCGTCAGCGACGCGGCATAGAGCGACAGAACCGCCAGCCAGATCGGCGCGAAAATGAGCCGCCCCATGGCCCGCTCCTGGCCCCGGTGCAGCGCCAGCCGCGCGCCCCAAACCCCGGCAACGATGGCAAAGCCCCAAGACCCCCAGCCGATGATCATGAACAGCGGGGCCGCCACCGACGCGCCCAACCGCCCCATCCAGTTCTGCACCGGCGCATCCGTGGCCGACATCCAGCTTGGATCGTCGGGGGTATACGAGACCACCATCGCCGCCACCATCAGCGCCAATGCCATCAGCACGAGACCCAGCAATTCCTTGCCGCGTTTCTCGATTGCCTCAGCCATGTTGCTGTCCAGCAAGGGGTCGCGCCCGCGCGTCTGATATGCCATCTCGTCCCTCGTCCTCAGTCATCCATAGAGACAGGCACGCAGCCGTCTCAAACCATCTGCCATCTCATCCTTGGGGGCCACCATCGCGACCCGAATATAGCCTTGACCGGGGTTAACCCCCCCCGCCTCCTGGCTCAGATAGGCCCCCGGCAGCACCCGCACGCCGGTTTCCTGCCAGAGCCGCAGCGTCGCCGCCTCACCATCCTCGACCGGCAGCCAAAGGAAGAATCCAGCCTCCGGGCTGCGATAGCCGGGCAGATTACCCAGAATCTCATCGGCAATCGCGTATTTCTCGCCATAGAGACGACGATTTTCGATCACATGCGCCTCATCCGCCCAGAGCCGTGCCGCCGCATGCTGCAACGGCATCGGCAAGGGCGATCCGGCATAATTGCGCAACTGCTTCATCTGCGCGATGTTCTTGGGGCCAGAGGCGACAAAGCCCGAGCGCAGCCCCGGCAGGTTCGACCGCTTCGACAGGCTGTGAAAGGCCACGATCCGCTCTGGGTCCGCACCCATCTCCTGCGCGACCTCCAGAATACCCACCGGGGGCGTGTCACGGTAGATCTCGGCATAACATTCATCGGCGAAAATGCGGAAATCATACCGCTCCGCCAGCCGGATCAGATCGGCCCAATACTCCCGGCTTGCCACCGTGCCTTGCGGATTGGCGGGCGAACACAGATAGGCCACCGTGACCCGGTTCAAAACCTCTTCGGGCAGCGCCGCGAAATCCGGCAAATGCCCGGTCTCATGGGTGGCGTTCAGGAAAACCGGTTCCGCCCCCACGCTCAGCGCCGCCACCATATAGACCTGATAAAACGGGTTTGGCGCCAGCACGACCGGGCGCTTGCCGCCCTTCAGTTCCGGGCTGAGCGCCATCATCGCGTTATAGAGCCCCTCGCGCGTGCCATTCAGCGCCATGATCCGGCTCGCCGGATCAAGCGTCACGCCATAGCGCCGCCCCACCCAGTCGCTTGCCGCCTGCAACAGCGCGGGCATGCCCTCGTTGATCGGATAGGACCCGAACCCATCGGCATTTTCCGCAATGACATCAACGATCCAGCGCGGAAACGCGTGTTTCGGCTCGCCAATCGTCATATGCACGACCTCGCCCCCCGGCGCATGGGCGTCGAGCAAGCTCCGCAGGCGCGGAAACGCATAGGCCGGTAGGTTCGCAAACCGCTCGGGAAACATCTGATACTGCCTCAAGGTTCGGGATCATTCGCGTCCCGTTTCCTCAAATCTAACTAAGCCCTGCCCTCAGGTCCAGCAAAACCAAGGGCCTAGCCCCCGAATTGTGGCATTTTTGGCAAGGCCCCCGGCTTTCCTTGTTCTGCAAATACCCGGCGCCACCCTGCCCCGCGCGCTCTGGCTTGGGCTTGCGCGCTCAGGCCGCGGTCAGGTGTCCGCCCTGCCAGCCCGTGACACGCGCCTGCACGATCTGTCCTTCGGGGCGGTCGCTCTCGAAAACCACCTCGGTGAATTGCTCGGTACGGCCCATGCGCGGGGCCTCCATCAGCACCGCGTGGGCGCGCCCCTGCTGTTCGGCCAGATGGGCGGCAACGCGCGCCTCACCCGCCGCGCGCAACCGCGCGGCCCGCGCCTTGATCTCCGGGCCTTTGACCTGCGGCATCCGGGCGGCTGGCGTGCCGGGGCGCGGGGAATAGGGAAAGACATGCAGCCACGTGAGGTGACACTCCTCCACCAGCCGCAGCGAGTTCTCGAATGCCGCCTCGGTCTCGGTCGGAAAGCCTGCGATAATATCCGCGCCAAAGGTCATCTCGGGACGCAAGCGTCGCGCCTCTTCGGCAAAGCGAATGGCGTCCTCGCGCAAATGCCGCCGTTTCATCCGCTTGAGGATCAGATCATCGCCATGTTGCAGGCTCAGATGCAGATGCGGCATCAGACGCGGCTCGGTGGCAATCGCCTGCATCAGGTTGTCATCCACCTCAATGGAATCGATCGACGAAATCCGCAGGCGCGGCAGGTCCGGCACCAGGCGCAGAATCCGCATCACCAGATCGCCGAGTTTCGGCGCGGCGGGCAAATCCGCCCCCCAGCTTGTCAGGTCCACGCCGGTCAGCACGACCTCGTTATAGCCCGCCCCCACCAGCCGCTTTATCTGCTCGACCACGACACCGGCAGGCACAGAGCGCGAATTGCCCCGGCCAAACGGGATGATGCAAAAGGTGCAGCGATGATCGCAGCCGTTCTGAACCTGCACATAGGCGCGGCTGCGGCTGCCGAACCCGTCGATCAGATGCCCCGCCGTCTCGCGCACCGACATGATGTCATCGACCAGCACCCGTTCGGTCTCGCCGATGAAATCCCCGGCCAGCCGCGCCCATGTATCCGCCGCCATCTTCTCGGTATTGCCGATCACCGCATCCACTTCCGCCATCGCGGCAAAGGTCTCGGGCTCGGTCTGTGCGGCACAGCCGGTCACGATCAACCGTGCGCCCGGATTCTCGCGCCGCAAGCGCCGGATTTCCTGCCGCGCCTTGCGCACCGCCTCGGATGTCACCGCGCAGGTGTTGACAATCACCGCATTGCCCAGGCCAGCTTGGCCCGCCAATTCCTTCATCGCCTCGGTTTCATAGGCGTTGAGCCGACAGCCCAGCGTGGTGAATTTCGGCGCTGCGCTCATCGGTGGGCCACCAGAAACGCAGGCGTGAAAACGCCGCTTGCCACATGCGCCGTCTCTCCGGTCATCCAGACGCCATCCTCGCGCCAGTCGACATGGATCGTGCCCCCATCAAGATCAATCCGCACCGCACGCCCCGTCAGACCCCGCCGCGCCGCCGCCACCGCCGTTGCACAGGACGACGAGCCAGAGGCCAGCGTCACGCCAACCCCCCGCTCCCAGACGCGCATGCGAATGTGATCCGCGCCAATGACCGTGGCCACCTGCACATTGGTCCGCTCAGGGTAGAGCGGGTGATGCTCATAGCGCGGCCCGAATTGCTCCAGCGTCACCGCCTCGGCATCCGCGACAAAAAACGTGCAATGCGGATTGCCCATGCCCGTGGCCACCGGCCCGCCCTCGATGGGCAGTTCCAGCGTATCCATTGCCTCAGCCAGCGGAATCTCGGCCCAGTCAAGCTGCGGCTGTCCCATATTGACCGAGGTCAGGCCGCCGCCTGCATCCACCGCCACCAGCGCACCCCGCGCCGTGCTCAGATCGAGCCGCGTCTTGCCGCTCTCCTCCATCAGATGCCGCGCGATACAGCGCGTGGCGTTGCCACAGGCGGCCGAGGTCGAGCCATCGGCATTGTAGAACGTCAGATGCGCATCACCCATGCCCTGCGTTATCACCGCCAACTGATCGAACCCGATTCCCCGATGCCGGTCGGCGATGGCCATGATCAACGCAGGTGTCAGCCCCAGATCGCGGCCACGCCCATCCAGCACGACAAAATCGTTTCCCAGCCCATGCATCTTGAAAAAGGGCAATCCGGTGTTGTCTGCTTGGCTCATGCTCGCGCATATAAACCGGCCCGAGAGACGAATCCAGCAGATCGCAGAATTATCTTGCACTTTCGGGGTTGACCCCCCGCCCCGCTCTTTCTAGATAGCGCGTCTAGTGGGCCGTTAGCTCAGTTGGTAGAGCAACTGACTTTTAATCAGTGGGTCGCAGGTTCGAATCCTGCACGGCTCACCACTACTCAGAAAATGGGTTCAAGAAACCCGATGCCATGGGCTGTGCACGGCGCGTGCAACAGTGCCGATATGGTCAAGAGCGGCGACTGATATGCCGCCGCCCTTTTTGCTTTTGGCCTACCGGCTCAAACCGGGGCGCAGACCTGCGCCACGACCCTTATTGCCGGTATAGACCGGATCAATCGTCCAGACGCTCGACCACGGTTGTTGCATAGGCATCGACCAGCGCCGCATAGAAATCATCCTGCGACGGCTCGATCGTGACCCAGCCTTCGGGGGCCGGGGCATCACCTGTGACAGCCGTCATTTGCAACGCATAGCTGCCGATCTGTTTGTCGGGGTTCTCCAGACTATCGGCATTGACGGCAACGGCATCGTTGAGCCCTTCAAAGGTCGAAACCGTCCCCTCCAGCTGGTTGAACTCGCCGGTATCCGGCAGGATTGTATCGCCATCAATCGCCACCTTGTTGATCTCAACCGCGATTCTTGGCGCGTCGGCGGCATCGTCCAGCGTCACTTTCGACGCAATTGCCGTGGCCAGGTCCGCCTCTAGGGTCGGCCAGTATTTCAGGACATTGTTGTCCGCGTAGGCGCTGAGATCAACCTTGACATCAAGGCCCGAGAGGGTCTTGTCCATGGCCAGAACTGGGCCAACGCTGGCCAAGGTCATCCCGGTGAAAAGTGCTGTCGTGAGAAGCCGTTTCATTGCAAAGTCTCCTTCTATGGGTCGTATCAAACCCGCAATGCATCAGATGCGGCGGGCCGGTGACACGCACGCCCTTGTGGCGTGATGTGGTCTAAGAACGCGCGCCCTCTGGTATGGTTCCCAAAAACCTGAATACTCCGCCAGGACCTGCGCCGCGCGAACTCACCCCAACGCCGGAACCACATGGCCATTACGGCGTTATTCTACCGGGCAACGACGACGGGTCAGATACGGGCCCGATACGGGCCAGAGCAGGAGCACCGCGCCAAACATGCCAAAGAACGCAGCGCCAGATCATGAAACAGCGGCCGATCTGGTCGAGCAGGGATGGGATGCCCTGACCGGGGATTACACCAGCGTGGGGGATATCGTGGATACGCTCGGACGGGCCAATTTCGCACCCCTGCTGATCCTGCCTGCCTTGGCGCTGGTTTCGCCGCTCAGCGGGGTGCCGGGCTTTACCACCCTGTGCGGGCTCATCATCGCGGCGGTCTCTTTGCAGCAGATGGTCCACCGCTCATCGCTCTGGCTGCCACACTGGGGCCGCGCCGCCCGCCTGCGCACAAGCCGGGTGCGAGAGGTCTATCGCTGGTTTCGCATCCCCGCGCGTTGGCTTGACCGGGTCACGCGCCGGCGTCTGCACATTCTGGTGACAGAACCGCTGGTGATCCTGCCACAGCTTTTCTGCCTGATCCTCGGCGCGGTGATGCCTTTTCTCGAACTGATCCCCTTCACCTCTTCGATCTTGGGCGTGGTGATTACCGCCCTCGCCGTCGGCATGTTTGTCGGCGACGGTCTCTTGGTCTTGCTCGGGATGCTCTTGGCCATCGGGGCTGCGACCGGCGTCGCAACGCTCGTGATTACTTGACCGTGCCCCCCCCTGAATGCAACTGAGGCGCCCATCCACCAGATGCGCGCCTCATATGTCTCACAGGGTCGGATCAAACGGTTAGCTCTGCACATCCTGCGATGCACCCGTCACCGCCTGTCCGGCATCCTCGATATCGCGACCGGCACCCTCGACCGTCTCGCAGCCTGCCAGAACGCCCATGAAGAGCAGCGAAATGAGGGAAAGTTTTGCACGTGTCATTGCGATCTCCGTTTGATTTCTTGTGCTAAGACAACGCAGAACACCCTATTAGGTTCCGTCCGCCACGCATATTTCCGGCAAACTCAGGCGTCGTCCTCGTCCTGCGTGGGCCATGTCATCGGAAAGACAACATGCAACTCATACCGGTCCGGTTGCGGGGAAATCTCAAGCGTGCCGTTCAACTGAGCCACAAAGGATTCGATCAGCTTCGATCCCAGCCCCGACCCATCAATCGGCGTGACCTCAGCCTCCTCCGCAGGGTGCCCATCTGGCGCACGCGAGTTTACGACGCTCAGGCAAAAACTGTCCTCCGAGACCGATTTCAACGCAATGTTGATCCAGGCATCGGTGCCACGCGACATGCCGCAATATTTCACGGCGTTGATCGCGGCTTCTGTCGTCAAGAGGGACAGGGGCACCGATTGATCCGGACTGATTTCCACAGGCTCCAGCGCGGTTGTCACCGCGATCTGCCGCCCCCTGTCGTCCAAGGTTCCGACGATAACCAATTGCTGAATGATATCCTCAAGCAGCGTGTCGGCCCGCACCAGCGACAGCTTGCGCGCCAGATAAAGGTATCGGTGAATCGCCGACAGCGCCATCACCCGATCCTGCACCCGCCGCAAGAGATGCTTGGCCTCAAGACTGCCCGTCGCGCGAATCTGCATGTTGAGCATGCTTGAGATCAGCTGAAGATTGTTTTTGACCCGGTGATGCACCTCGCGCAACAGCACGGTCTTTTCGTTCAGGTCTTCCTCCAGCCGCCGCTCCTGCTCTGACAGCCGCCGCGTCATCGCCCGAAATGCCTCGGCCACCACCTCCAACTCTTCGGGCGCATTGTCGAGCCGGGCCTTGTCCAGGTCACCGCGTCCCGCCGCATATAGCCGCATCCAGGATCGCAGACGGCGCACATGCCGGATCACCAGATGATTGACCCCAATATAGGCCACGATGATCGTGATCACCCACATCGCCAGCGGCAGATAGAGCGCAAAGGTGCCCTCATATCCCGGCAGCCATCCGCTCTTGTGTCGCGGCTCCCAACTGCCCAGCGCCAGCACCCGGTCACCCACAATCGGCACCACCGCAAAATCGCGGGTAATACCATCCTGATTCACGTCGCGAAACGTCTGCCGCCCGCTGTCGGCCAGATCCTCTAGCCCATGTGAGGCAGGCAAAACCGAGCGCCGAAAATCCGAAAATTCCGCGGTGGCGACAATCTCGCCCTCGGATTGAAACAGCACCAGATCGACATCGGGCACCACCGTCGACAGTTGGTCATTCAAGGCACTGATCGGCACCGCGATCCAGACCGTTCCACGAAATTGCCCCGCCGCGAATACCGGCACCGCAACACTGACCGTGGCAATCCCCCCGATGAATTCCAGCGGATGCATCAGAATTTCGGTCCGCCGCCCCGTAAGCTCGGAACGGATGGACGCCAGATTGCTCAGATCTTGCCGCCCGCCATTCGACGCACAGACCAGCGAGAGCGTGTCATCGACAAACCC
The DNA here is from genome assembly GCF_000768555.3 of Roseovarius mucosus DSM 17069. Lineage (GTDB taxonomy): Bacteria > Pseudomonadota > Alphaproteobacteria > Rhodobacterales > Rhodobacteraceae > Roseovarius > Roseovarius mucosus. The sequence continues at coordinate 293,615 of NZ_KN293980.1, read as the reverse complement.
CGCAAAACTATAGATCGGGCTCTCTTCCACAACCCGCGCCATCACCGCATCGCAGGTCTCCTCCTCGGTATCAAAGACCGACACCGTGATCGCCAGGGTCTCGGCCGTGCTCAGCGCGGATTGGATGATGTCGCGGCTCTCCGACACCGCCTGCTGGGTCTGCTCCAAGAGCGCGGTTTCCGACAGGGCCTGCCGTTCTTCCAGAACCTTGTAGGTCTGATAGACCGACACAAACCCAAGCGGCAGAATGGCAAGGCTCAGCCCAATACCCAATTGCAGCGCCAGATTAGGCGTCCAGAGCCCGCTCAGCGCGGCCAGGCGCGACCTCATGCAACAGAGGTTCCGGTTACGACGGCCATCGTCGCGGAATCGGTCAGTTCCAACTCGTCCTCATCATCCAGATGCATCAACTCCGCCAACCGCTTGCGCGCGCGATTGGTTCGGCTCTTGATCGTGCCCACCGCACAGCCGCACATTTCGGCGGCCTCCTCATAGGAAAACCCTTCGGCCCCCACCAGGATCAGAACCTCGCGTTGCTCATCCGTCAATTGCGCAAAGGCCGCGTGGAAATCCGTCATTGCCAGATGCCCGTCATGCGCGGGCTTCTCCGACAATTGACCAGCCATCTTGCCATCGGGGTCCTCAACCTCGCGGCGACGCTTGCGATACAGGGAATAATAGGTGTTGCGCAGAATGGTGAACAGCCACGCGCGCAGATTGGTGCCGGGCTTGAACTTGTCAAAATTTCCCCAGGCCTTGACCACCGCGTCCTGCACCAGATCATCCGCCGTCGCGGAATTGCGCGTCAGGTTCAACGCAAAGGCGCGCATTGCAGGCAAATGCCCGATCAATTCGTCGCGCGGGTCCATTCGGGGCGTCTGATCATCCATCACGAGTCGTCACCAGACGGCTTTTGCTTCTCGTCCGTTTGCTCGCGCAACTGCTCCAGCAGCTTGATAAAGCGGTCCGGTACGGGCTCCTTGGCCGTGTCCGCATAGGCACGCCGGAGATTCTCGTCGATCGTTTCAGTCAATTTCTTGGTCCTGCGATTCTTTTCCATTTCGCCTATTCATCTGCCACTAAGAGAACGGCACTTTTCTGCACCCGGTCGGGAACATAACACGCAGCTCGGCGTTTGGTTCCCTCAAAGGACACTTTTTTGAGGACAGACATGATGGACACACCGCGCCAGCCGGACCTGAGCACTCAGATCGCCGAACACCTCCCCTATCTGCGGCGCTATGCACGCGCCCTGACCGGCAATCAGCAGACAGGCGATCACTACGCGCTCGCCACGCTCGAGGCCTTGCTCGAGGATCGCACTGTCTTCAACACCGGACTTGCGCCAAAACCTGCGCTCTTCCACGCCTTTCATCAGATATGGATGTCCTCCGGTGCCCCCATTGCCGAGGCCGACGGTGCCTCTTCCCCCGAGGCGCGCGCGCAATGGCGGCTGTCCACCCTCACCCCGAACACCCGCGAGGCGCTGTTGCTGCACAGCATCGAGGGGTTTCGCGTGTCTGACATCGCCCAGATCATCGGCGCCACGGCAGACGAGGTCAGCACGCTCTTGACCATCGCGCGCACCGAAATGACCAATGCGATCAGCGGGCGGATCATGATCATCGAGGATGAGGCGATCATCGCCATGGATATTCGCGCCATTGTCGAAGACATGGGCCATGACGTCACCGGCATTGCCCGCACCCGCGATGAGGCCGTGAAACTCGCCCGCCGCGACCCGCCCGATATGATCCTGGCCGATATCCAACTGGCCGATAAATCGTCCGGTATCGACGCGGTCAATCACATCCTCAAAGAGCTTGGCGATCGGCCTATCGTCTTCATCACCGCCTTCCCCGAGCGCCTGTTGACCGGCGAACGGCCGGAACCGGCCTTTCTGATCACCAAACCCTATAGCGAGGAACAGGTGCAATCCGCCGTGAGCCAAGCCATGTTTTTTGCCAGCACCGAAACACTTCAGGGCTGATCTGGCCAGAAAAAGACCCCGCGCGATGGGCGCGGGGTCCTATGCCGTCTCACTCACGGCGCGCGGCCACGCAAGGCGCGTGCGATCATCGCCACGACAAACAACACAAGAAAGATCACGAACAGGATCTGCGCAATCCCCGCCGAGGCCGAGGCAACGCCGCCAAACCCCAAAACACCGGCGATCAGCGCGACCACCAAAAAGACAAGTGCCCAATAAAGCATCGGAATCTCCTTTCAAAGCAACAAGGTTTCGATTGCTAACCCAACGGGCACAGCCCTGTTTGGTTCCCGCAGCACCGTCTTTTCCCTCAAAAACGCTTTTTTCCAGAATGCCCGGAACATCGCGCGCCCGCCTGCGTTGAGCATTATGAAACAACATGAAAGGACGCCCCAATGGCACAGGCAAAATCCGCCGACACATCGCCGCAAGACGAGATGGATCACCTCTCCCAGCAGATTTCGACACTGCGAGAGGATATTTCGGCCATTTCGAAAACCCTCGCAGGCCTTGGCGGAACCACCCGCGATGCGGCGGTGGATGGCGCACGCCGCAAGGTGTCACAGCTGCGCGACGCCAGCTCCGAACAGCTGCACGCAGCACAACACCGCGCCGAGGACATGGGCCAACAGGCGGCCGATGCCGTGCGCAACCAGCCCGCGGCCGCAGTTGGCCTTGCGGTGGGGGTGGGCTTTTTGCTCGGGTTCCTGACAGGCCGGAAATAACCGATGAGCGGCCTTGTCTCTGACATCCGCCGTCGGGCGCGCCATACGGCGCGTGCGGCGGCCTTTACCGTGGCAGGTGTCATATTTGGTATGGCGGGCTTGGCCTTTCTGACCGTGGCGCTCTGGATTCTGATCGCCACATATCAGAGCGCGCTTATCGCCCATGCCGTGATTGGGGGGCTCTATCTGCTCCTTGGCATGTGCTTCCTGGCCTTTGGCAGTCACTCAACCGACGCAGAGACCGCCCCGCCGCCCCCCGCTGCCAGAGAACCGCTGCTGCAGGTCGCCGAGGCCTTTGCCGTCGGCTTGCAGGCCGGTCGCGCCGCACGCGCGCCACGCTCCTAAGACCCTTTACCAGACCTCAGCGCGTCACGCACCCTTGACCAAGGGGGGCAACACACCGCGCACCATGTCATCGGTAAAGGGACGCACAAGCATGGCCCAGCCTTGCTTGGCAACTTTGATCTCGTCGTCTTCGCCCATGGTCAGCACGATCCGTGCACCCCGCCGGGCGAGCGCGCGGTCAAGCGCCGCCTCCACCACCTGATCATAACGCATTTCAAGAAACGCCGCCGAAATACGCGCCTCTCCGTCGAGCACGCGAATCAACTCATCCGGGTGCGGCACATTGAGAACACGACAGGGGCCCACTGCCTGAAGCGCGCCACAAAGATCCTCTGCAATCAATATGTTGCTGTCCAAGACGATATAGACCGGCGGCTCCGGCTGCGTCGTCTCATCATAGGGCATAAGGGGCTCTTTCATCGTATCAGGTCCAAACATCCCTCATTCTGGAACATAATCCGACCTTCTGCATTAAACTATGACATCTCGACGGAGTTTTCGCATGGTTACAGATTGTCAGAATTGCCCGCTGCGCAGCCGCGCCATCTTTGCGCCAATGACGGACACTGAGGTGGCCTTCATGCAGGGTTTCAAAACCGGCGAGCTTGAGGTTGAAGGCGGCTCCACCCTGATGATGGAGGCCTCCAACAGCCCGCAGCTCTACACCGCCCTGCGCGGCATGGGCCTGCGCTACAAGACCCTGCTCTCGGGCGAACGACAAGTCATCAACTTCGTGATGCCCGGCGATTTCATCGGGTTACAAGCGGGGGTGATGCAGGAAATGCAACATTCCGTCGAGGCGACAACAGATATGAAACTCTGCGTCTTTGACCGCAAACGCCTCTGGGCGCTCTTTCGCGACCATCCCGACCGCGCCTATGACCTGACCTGGATTGCCGCCGTCGAAGAGCACCTCCTGGGCGAGAGCCTCGCGATCCTCGGGCATATGAGCGGGATCGAGCGCATCGCGCGCGCCTTTGTGCGTCTCTTCGATCGCGGCGCGGCGATTGGCCTGACCCGTGGCGCGGACATGCCCCTGCCCTACCGGCAACAGGATCTCGCCGACGCACTTGGCCTCTCGGTGGTGCATGTCAACAAGATGCTCAAACGCCTGCGCGAACAGGGGGCCGCCACATGGCAGAACGGTCGTCTGACGGTCCATGACCGTGACCGTCTTTGCGCTATTGCGCAACTTGACCGCGACCGCACGCCAATGACCCGCCCGCTGATCTAACACCGTCACAGGGTCAATTTCCTGCGCCACGGAACCAATCGCGCGCTCATGCGTTCTCATCGTCATGCACAGATTATCCGTCAACGATGATCCGACTCTTCGCATGGCGGTGATCGTGATCGCACTCATCCTAAGCTTTGCCGCCCTCAAGATCGGCGCTGATATCTTCGCACCGATGACCTTGGCCATCGTCACCGGGGTCATGCTCGCCCCTGTCACGGATGTCTTCGAACGGATCGGCTTTTCCCCAGGTCTTGCCGCCTCGACCGTGTTGATCCTCGGGGTCTCGGCCATTGGCATCCTCGCCATCCTGGCCGAACCCGTGATCTGGCAGATCGCCGAAGAACTGCCGCGCATCCAATACGAACTCCGCTCGATCATCGCAGAATTCAGCAACCTCATTCGCGGCCTGCAAGAAATCAACCGAGAGGTCGAGGCCGCACTTGGGGCCGCTCCAAACCCCGCAAAGGACACCGGAGAAGGCGGCAGCATACCAAGTATCACAAGTGCGCTCTTCATGGCCCCTCTGGTTCTGGCGCAGGTGCTGGTCTTTTGCGGCACGCTTTTCTTCTTTTTGCTGACCCGTAAAGGCATGTATGCGTGGCTGTCGCTCTGGATCGGCACTCCGGACGATACCGCCGACCTTCTCCGCCGTTTTACCAATGCCGAGCGGCTGGTGGCCCGCTATTTTCTCGCGATTTCCAGTATAAATGCCGGCCTTGGCGCGGCCTTGGGCGGGGCGCTCTTGCTGATCAACCTGCCGGGGCCTTTCGTCTGGGCCATGGTCGCGGCCTTGCTTAATTTCGTGCTCTACGTGGGGCCAATGACCGTAACTGCGGGGCTGCTCGTGGCGGGCATCGTGGCCTTTGACGACCTGATGGTTCTGGCGCCGCCTGCGATCTTTCTGGCGCTCAACATGCTTGAGGCCCAGTTCGCAACGCCCGCCCTCGTCGGACGCCACATTTCTGTAAACCCGCTCCTGATCTTCGTATCGCTGGTATTCTGGCTCTGGCTGTGGGGTCCCATTGGCGGCATCATCGCCATTCCGGTTCTGGTCATCGCCCTGGCCCTGCTCGACATCTTCGCAGTTGACGGCAAACCACACGAGAGCGGGCCTTAAACCACCTCTTCGGGCATGCCCGGCAAGGGCATGGCAATCGCCTTGGCAACATCGGAATCGTAATCCACCAGAAATCCCGCACGATGCCGGGGCGGCAACACACTATTTCCACCGACCATGTCCTGCCACGCACCAAAGGCCGTTTCGAGATCCAGAAACGATGCATCCGCCTCCTTTGGCAACCAACAGCCCATGACCCTTGCCCGAAGCTCGGCCACCTGATCGCTCCGGGTTACATGCAGCCCCGCTTCGGTGTCCCATCTCATGCTGCGTCCGTTGAGATTGGCAGAAGAAACTATCGCCTCCGCCTCATCAAAGATCGAAACCTTGGAATGCACATAGATCAGCGGCGCGCCCTCCAGCGCATCACGCGCGGCGCTGTCGCTGGCGCGTGGCTGCACCGGCGACGCGATCACCAACCGCTCAGGCCCGAACGCCGCCTTGAGATAGGCCAGCGCGCGCGCCTGCTGATGCTCGCCAAACCGCCCATCCAGCCCCGGATCACTCGAAAACGCCACCTCCTCAGGGGCCGCTGGCAGCACAAGGATCAGGCGCAGGTCCGGGCATTGCCGGGCCCGCCGCGCCAAGGCCCGCGCCAGCGGCACATACCTAAAATACTGCGTTTCCAGATAAATCAGCCGCTCCGCCTTGGCGATCGCCGCGATATGCGCGCGCTCTATCTCGCGCAGCACCGTATGCGGTGACAACCGCATCGGCGCGCTCAACCGGCGGCGCGACAGCGTGCGCAAAAATCCCGGCACAGAGGGCGGCGGCGCGGATTTACGCGCAACCGCCGCCAGAAACCCCTCCAGATGTGCCTGTGCTGCCTCGGCAACCGGGCCCGTCGCAAGAACCTGCACATCATGCCAGGTCTGGTGCGGCTCTTGGCGATGGCGCTTGGTATCATACCGCCGCTCATTAAGATCGAGACCGCCGATATAAACCAGACGGCGGTCGAACACCGCCAGCTTCTGATGATGCGTCGCCGGGTGCAGGTCCATCAACCGCAGCGGAAAACAGAGCTGATCCCGCGCATCCACACGGCAAAGGCTGCGCAAGCGCGGCGTCTCGACCCGGAACCGCTCGCGTTGCGGTTTGGTCATGTGGCACCAGCGGTCCACCATCTCGCGGAGTTTCATCCGCACCAACGGATAGAACAGCACGCGCGGCAATAGCCCGCTCTTGGCCTCATGCAGCGCCACGGTAAAGTCGAGCCGCGCCTCTGGCTGCGCCATTTCCCGTACCGCCGCGATTTGACGCAGGGTTTGCCATGCCAACCGGTGCAGATGCACCGCCGCGATCGGATCGAAATCGGAGACCAGCAGACGGATCGACACCCCGCGATCAAGCGTGTGAACGAAAAGATCAAACCACGTGGCACCGATTGCGCGCGCCTCGGCAGAGCGCAATCGCGTCCGCAGGTCAAACACCCGGAAACAGGCCGAAATCTCGGTTTGCGCCTGCAAAAAGGCGCGCTCCAAAGCCGGATACGCCTCTTCCGCGGTAATCAGAACCTTGAGGTCTGTGATCGCATCTGCCGCTGTATCACCCTGCGCGGGCCTGCTCTGGGTCATGGTCCTGCCGATCAGAGGTTGAATCCAAGGCCGGTCTCCCGGACGATCTGTCGTAAATGCCCCCGCCGGGACAGGCGGGGGCACGCACCCCAGGGACACGGGCCGGGTGCGGCAGAGCTTGGCTTGCATCTGGGGGATGACAGTCAGGCTCCGGACGGTCAGCGCATCACGCTGACCATGGTCTTGTAACGCGCCTTCCCCCGTTCGGTTCCCTGAAAAGCGCGACGACACCAAAGACGAGATGCCCTCGGCCTTGGCACAAGGACGGCATTACACCCGACCAGAGCGCGGCCCGAACAAGAGCCACAGAATAAAGCCCAAAAGCGGCAGCAACAGGACCAACACCACCCAAAGCACCTTCTTGCCCGTGGTCGCCCCCGACCCCACAACAGAGATGATAGCCCAAATATCGAGGATCAACAGAATGATCCCGCCAATGCCAGTAATCTCAAGCATGTTCCAAACTCCAATCTTGCAGGGCGCGCCACATCTGGACCCCGCAGAGGCCAGCCCGCAGCAGGCGGGGGCACGTCACCGGAAAACGCGCGACAGCCGTCAAAGTTCCTTCAGGTTCACAAGTATATTTTGACCATTTTTTGAAACCTTGCGCGCCTCTGACGGTTGGATTGACAGAGGGCCGCCTCTCTGCGGCCTCTCATCAATGCAGGACAAAGGAGCTCATCCATGAAACGCATTCTCGCAACCACCGCAATCGTCGCACTCAGCGCAATGCCGGTTCTGGCGCAGTCGGACACCACCGATCAGACCGCCCCAAGCGCGACCGAGTCCTCTGACATGACCACCGGCCAGTCGGGGACCAAGGCGAACCCAGAGGCCAACGCTGGATCCACGGCGGACACAACCACCACTGCCGACGCCGCAACCATGCCGGAACTGTCCGGCGACGAGCGCGCGGCCCTCACCGCCGAGGATCTTCAAGGCGTGGCACTCTATGACAGCGCAGACGAGCATGTCGGCGAAATCTCGGACATTGTCGTGACCGATGATGGTCAGGTCGAGCATGTGATCGTCGATGTTGGCGGCTTTCTCGGGCTGGGCGAAAAGCCGGTCGCCGTAGACTTTGACGACATCACCCTCAGCCATGACGCGGACAGCGTGACGTCGTCCATCCAAGCCACGACCAGCCTCACGGTCGGGGACTTCGAGACCATGAAAGAATGGCAAGGTTAACCCCCTCGCAACATCCTCTCTTGATCGGGCCGGGCATCTTTGCCCGGCCCTTTTTCTTGACGCGGAGGCCTTCATAAACCGTGTTCACGCGAAACCCAAGCGGGGCCGATTCATCGACGGGCGGCGCATCTGGCCACCGCATTGGAGCTATGTCACACCGTGACCCACATCGGCCTCAGAACGGCACCGCCGCCCGAAACTTGACGCCGGCCCCGCCATCGGGATGCCGCAGCCGCAATTCCTCGGAATGCAGCATCAGGCGCGGAAAATCCCGCGCCGCCCCGCTCGCATAGAGCGGATCTCCCAAAATCACATGGCCCAGCGCCAGCATATGCACCCGCAACTGATGGCTCCGCCCGGTCTTGGGGCTCAGCCGCACCCGGCTCTCCTCGTCGCCTGCGCGCAGCACCCGCCATTCGGTCAAGGCCGCGCGCCCGGTCTCGTGACAGACCTTTTGCAACGGGCGGTTGGGCCAATCCACGATGAGCGGCAGATCGACCACGCCGGTTTCCGGCTCCATCCGCCCCCAGACCCGCGCCACATAGGTCTTGCGCACCTGCCGCTTCTCGAATTGCAGCCCCAGATGCCGCTGCGCATGCGGCGTCAGCGCAAAGATCATCACGCCGGACGTATCGCGGTCCAGCCGATGCACCAAGAGCGCGGTGGGAAACACATCGCGCACCCGCGCCATCAGGCAATCGGCCAGATGCTCCCCCTTGCCCGGCACACTCAAGAGGCCCGCAGGCTTGTTCACCACGACGATCTCGTGATCGTCATGCAGCACCTCAAGCGGATCGGTCGGCGGATCATAATCAGTCATGGCCGCGCCTTACACGACTCGCCCCGCCATGACCACTCCCACATTCATCTGGCCCGAAATACCTCGGGGGGCGTGGGGGGCTGGCCCCCCACCCTGCTCACGCCTTCACGCGCTCGGATCTGGGATCATACATCGGCCTGAGCGACGCCTCCGCCTTCACCCTGACCCCGGCCACATCGACCTCGTAGCTTGAGGCCAGAACCTGCTCCGCGCTCTCGCCCTTGCAAGGCACATAGCCGAGGCCCATCGCACCGCCCAGATGATGCCCATAGGCGCCCGAACTCAGATAGCCCACGATCTCGCCGTCCCTCAGCAAGGGCTCGTTGTGATAGAGCATCGGCTCGGGGTCCGTCAGGCGAAACTGCACCAACCGCCGCTCCAACCCCGCCTCGCGCTTGGCCAGAACGGCCTCGCGCCCGATGAAATCGGCCTTGCCCGTGGCCACGGCAAAGCCAAGCCCCGCCTCCAACACGTGATCCTCGCAGGTGATGTCATGGCCGAAATGCCGGAACGCCTTTTCGATGCGGCAACTGTCCATCGCGTGCATTCCGCAGAGTTTCAGCCCGTGGTCCGCCCCCGCCGCATGCAGCACCTCGAACACATGGCCGCACATATCGGCACTCACATAGATCTCCCATCCCAACTCGCCCACATAGGACACGCGATGCGCCCGCGCGACACCCATCCCGATCTCGATCTGCCGGGCATGGCCAAAGGGATGCGCAGCGTTCGAGAAATCGTCAGGCGAGACCGCGCGCATGAGGTCGCGCGCCTTCGGCCCCATCACGGCCAGCACGCCCTCGCCCGCCGTCACATCGGTGATCACGACCGCGCGCTCGCCCACATGCCGCCGCAGCCATGTTTCATCCGCCAGCCGCGTCGCCGCCGGTGTCACCACCAGATAGGCGGTCTCGCTCAGCCGCGTCACCGTCACATCCGCCTCGATACCGCCCTTGGCATTCAGGAACTGCGTATAGACGATCCGTCCCGGCGCCACCGACATATCCGCCCCGCAGACATGGTTCAAAAACGCCTCGGCGTCGCGACCCTCGACCCGCAGCTTGCCGAAACTCGACATATCGTACATGCCCACGGCCCCGCGAATGGCCCGCACCTCCGCCGCCCTGTTCTCAAACCAGTTCTGCCGCTTCCAGCTATAGCGATACTCCCGCTCCTGCCCGGCCTCCGCATACCAATTGGCCCGCTCCCAGCCCGCCAATTCACCCATGACAGCACCTTGGGCCAAGAGTTGCGCATGAAACGGCGTGCGCCGCACACCGCGCGCCGTGGCCTTTTGCCGGTAGGGGTAGTGATCGGCATAGAGCAGACCCAAGGTTTCCTTGGAGCGCTCGAACAAATAGCGCTTGTTGCCCTGAAAGGGCTGCATCCGCGCCACATCCACATCGCCCAGATCAAATGGCCGCTCTCCCGCATCCATCCAGAGCGACAGCGCATGGCCCGCCCCCCCGGCCGACTGGATGCCGATGGAATTGAACCCGGCGGCAACCCAGACATTGTCCATCTCGGGGCAGAGCCCCAGATGATAGGCATCATCGGGGGTAAAACTTTCCGGACCGTTAAAGAAGGTGTGAATTCCCGCCTCCGCCAGCATCGGCATCCGGTTCACCGCCGCTTCCAGGATCGGCTCGAAATGGTCGAAATCCTCGGGCAGCTGGTCAAATTCGAAACTCTCGGGGATGCCATTCATCCCCCAGGGCTTTGACACCGGCTCGAATGCGCCCAGCATGATCTTGCCGGCATCTTCCTTGTAATAGGCGCATTCATCGGGCACCCGCAGGACCGGCAATTGCGTGAGGCCCGCGATCGGCTCGGACACGATATAGAAATGCTCGCAGGCATGCAGCGGCACATTGGTGCCCGCCATCCGGCCCACCTCATGCCCCCACATGCCCGCGCAATTGACGATTACCTCACAGGCGATATGGCCCGCGCTGCCGTCCTCGCCCTGCCAATCGACCCCGGTCACGCGCCGCCCCGCGCGGGCAATCCCCGTGACCTTGACCCGCTCCTGCACCCGTGCGCCGCGGTTGCGCGCGCCCTTGGCCAGCGCCAGCGCGATATTCGCGGGGTCCGCCTGCCCGTCCGTGGGCAACCAGACACCGCCCGTGACCCCGTCAAGGTTGAGATGCGGATAGCGCGCGTTGATCTCGGCCGGGCTCATTTCCTCGACCGGCACGCCAAAGGCGCGCGCCATCGCGGCATTGCGCTTGAGTTCCTCCAGCCGCTCACCCGTCAGCGCGACCGACACCGATCCCACTTGCCGAAACCCGGTGGCAACGCCGGTCTCGGCCTCAAGCCCGGTGTAGAGCTCTGCCGAATACCGCGCGAGCCGTGTCATATTGGCCGAGGCACGCAATTGCCCGATCAGCCCGGCCGCATGCCAGGTGGTGCCCGATGTCAATTGCTTGCGCTCCAGCAGGACGACATCCTGCCAACCAAGCTTGGTCAGATGATAGGCCACGGAACAGCCCACGACGCCGCCGCCGATGATGACCACACGGGCCTGAGTTGGAAGATCGGTCATTCATAACCCCATGATATAACGATGAAAGTCTCAGACGATGTCATGCCCGGCCGCGCGCAGCCGCCGTGCCAGTTCCGCGATATGCGCAGGCCCCACTTCACAGCAGCCGCCCACGATGCTGGCCCCTTGCGCGACCCAGCCCATGGCAAAATCGGCATAGGCGTCCGGGCTCAAATCGCTGCGCTGCTCCAGCGCATCCACCGTGGGCGCCGCCCCCAGAAAGCCCGCGCTGATGCAGGTAAAGCCATTGGCATAGGCCCCGGAAGGCACGCCGAACCCGCGTACGATCTCCAGCCCCGCCGCCACGGATTCAGGCCGCGTGCAGTTGATCAACACCGCCTCGGGCGCAAACTCGGCCACCAACGCGGCCAAATCGCCCAAGCCCTCGCCCGAGCGCAGCCGCGTGCCGTCGTCATCCATCACCGTGACCCCCAACCACACCGGCAGGCCGCTCTGCCCCGCCGCCATCAACCCGCCGCGCGCCTGATCGACCGAGGCCATGGTTTCCAGCAGGATCAGGTCCACCCGATCCCTGAGCAACGCCACATTCTCCGCATAGAGCGCTGCGGCCTCTACGGCGGGCGGGCAGAGGTCAGGCCGATAGGACTGCACCAGAGGCCCGATCGCTCCGGCCACCCGGCCCGAGCCATGGGCATCGCGTGCCGCCACCGCTGCCGATACCGCCACATCGGTCAGCTGCGCCACCTCATCCTGCAATCCGACGCGCGTCAGCCGGTCGCGCAGCACCGCATAGGTATTGGTCGAGGCCACCGTGGCCCCCGCCGCGAAATAATCGTCATGCACCAACCGGACGAATCCGGGGTGGTCGATCATCACCTGCGTCGACCAGAGCGGCGTCGCCCGGTCGCCCGAGCGTTTCACCAATTCCTGCCCGATAGAGCCATCGAGCAGCGTGATTGCGGTCATTCTTTGTCCTCCGGGGGTAAAAGCACCAATTTCCCAGCATGGGTCTTGGCCTGAAAATCGGCTTGCGCGCGGGCGATGTCGCGCAACGGGTAGGTGGCGGCAATGCGAGGGCGCACGCGCCCCGCGCGCGCCATCTCGATCAACCGGGCAAAGACCTGAGGCGCCTGATAGGTGCAGCCATGCAGCGTGATGTCGCGCAGATAAATGCGCCTCAGATCAACCGTGATCATCGGTCCGGCAATGGCCCCTGCCACGGCATAATGCCCGCCGGGGCGCAACGCATCAATCAGCGCGGCAACGCCCGCACCGCCCACAAGGTCGATCACCGCGTCATAGCGGTCCTGCGGCAAGGGCGCGTCGCGCGCGATCACCTCTGCCGCGCCTTCCTCGCGCAACACCGCCGCCTTGACGGCGGCGGCCATCCCCGTCACGCGCGCGCCCATCGCCGCCGCAAGCTGCACCGCCGCAAGGCCGACATTGCCCGACGCCCCGGTGATCAACACCTCTTGCCCCGGCCCAACCCCCGCCCGATCCAAGAGGCCCAGCGCCGTGCCAAAACCGCATGGCAGCGCCGCAATCTCGATATCCGAGAGCGGCACATCGCTCACGTCATAGAGGTCATCGGCGCGCATCAGGCAGTATTCCGCAAAGGCCCCGTCAATCTCAGAACCCAGCGCGATGAACCCGACCGGATTTTCCTCGGTCGGGCGCGAAATGTTGATGGGGCACGTCACGCGCGCACCCAGCGCAGGCGTTTCGACCCCCGCGCCGCGTGCCACCACCTCGCCACAGAGATCACCGCCCTGAATACGCGGAAACGCCAGCGCGCCCGCCCAGCCGCCGCTCTCCACACCGTCCGCAGTCTCGCCGGTGGCCCCTGCCACCGCCGCCGCATACCACCCTTCGCGCGTGTTGATGTCAGTGTTGTTGACACCCGCCGCCCGCACCCGCACCAGCACCTCGCCGGGGCCGGGCCGTGGCACGGGAATATCCGCGCGCCACGCCAAGGCCTCAGGTCCACCATGACGGGTGAGATACACGCCGCACATGGTCTCAGGCAGGGTCATGCCCGCAACCGCTCATTCTCCGGATCCCAGAGGGGCGCGTCGGGCTGCACCACCGCGCGGCAGCGTTCCCCGTAAATCTCCACCTCGATTTCGGTTCCCGGCACCGCCAGATCGTTGCGCAACATGCCCAGGGCCACGCTGGCCTTCACCCGGTAGCCCCAGGCCCCGCTCGTGGTTTCGCCCACGATCTGCCCCTCATGCCAGAGCGTCGACATATAGGGCGCATCCGCTGCCTTGGCGTCGACGATCAGCGTGACAAAGCGTTTCTTCACCCCCCGCTGCTTCTCGGCCAAGAGCGCCGCCTTGCCGGGGAAATCCTGCGGCTTGTCCAGTTTGACGAACCGGTCCAACCCTCCCTCCAGCATCGAATAATCGGTGCTCAGATCGCCTTTCCACGCGCGATAGCCCTTCTCGATCCGCAAGGAATTCAGCGCGAACATGCCAAAGGGTTTCACCCCCGCCGCCATCAACGCCTCATAGATCGCCGGGATCGCCGCATTCTCGGCATGGATTTCCCAGCCCAATTCGCCGGTAAAGCTCACCCGCATCAGAAACGCCTTTTGCCCCGCGACGGTCGCATGCTGATGGCTCAGCCACGGCAGGCTCAGATCGGCATCGGTCAGCCCCGCCAGGATCTCGCGGCTTTTCGGCCCCGCCAGAAGCAGCGCATCGCGCTCCGTCGTGGTCTCGCGCAGGCTCAGCCCCTCGGGCAGCGCCTTTCGCACCAATTCGCCGTCATGCCATTGCGCGGTGGCCGCCGTGATCAGCACGAAACTGTCCTCTTTCAGCCGGATGCAGGAAAACTCCGTCACGATCCGCCCTCGCGTGTCGGCCACATAAACCAGGTTCATCCGCCCCACCTTGGGCAATCCCCCCGTCACAAAGCCGCGCAGCCAGTCATCGGCCCCCGCCCCCTCGATCCAGAGCCGGGTGAACCCCGGCAGATCGAGCACGCCGCAGGCATCGCGCACCGCCTCGCATTCCTCGCGAATGCGCGCCTCCCACGGGCCCGCGCGGTCCCAGGTCTGCGTCGCGGCCTCCGAGGTGTCGTCGCCGGGCTTGGCAAACCAATTGGCCCGCTCCCAACCATTGTAGACGCCCATGACGCCACCCAATGCCTTCACCTTGTCATGTACCGGGCTCACCTTGCGATCCGGTGCCGCGGGCCATCTGTGCCACGGGAAATGCATGGCATATTCATGCCCATACACTTCCATCCCCTTGGCGATGCAATAGTCCGGGTCGGTGTAATCGGTATAGCGGCGCGGGTCACAGGCCCACATGTCCCACTCGGTCGCGCCTTCCGTCACCCATTCCGCCAGCACCTTGCCTGCACCGCCGCCCTGCGCGATGCCAAAGGTAAAGACACAGGCCTCGAACGCATTGGGCACCCCCGGCATCGGCCCGATCAGCGGCAGACCATCGGGCGCATAGGGAATGGGGCCATTGATGACCTTGGAAATCCCCGCCTGCCCCAGCAACGGCACCCGCGCCATCGCATCCTCGATATACCACTCCAGCCGCTCCAGATCGTCGGGGTAGAGCTGAAAGCTGAAATCCTCCGGCATCGGATCCTCGGGCTTCACCCAATGCGCCTTGCAATTGCGCTCATAGGGCCCAAGGTTCAGACCGTATTTTTCCTGCCGCAGGTAGTAAGAGCTGTCGACATCGCGCAAGAGCGGCAATTTATGCCCCTGCTCCCGGCTCCACGCCTCCAGTTCCGGGATTTCATCGGTCAAAAGATACTGATGGCTCATCACCATCATCGGCACCGTGCGCCCGCCATAGGGCTTGAACCATTCGCCCACCCGCTGCGCATAATATCCGGCGGCGTTGACCACATACTCACACCGGATTTCGCCCTTCTCGGTCTCGACGATCCATTCCCCATTCTCACGCCGCACGCCCGTGGCGGGCGTGAACCGCAGGATCGTCGCCCCCATGTCGCGCGCGCCCTTGGCCAAGGCCTGCGTCACCTGTGCGGGATCAATATCGCCATCATTGGGATCATAGAGCGCGCCTTGCAGGTCATGCGTCTCCAGAAACGGATAGCGCGCCTTGATCTCGTCCACCCCGAGGATATCAAGATCCATCCCCTGATACTTGCCCATCCCCCGCGCGCGCTGAAATTCCTGCATGCGCTCGCGGCTATGCGCCAGACGGATCGAGCCGGTCTGGTGGTAATTCATCGGATAGTCCACCTCGGCCCCGAGGCGTGCATAAAGCTCGGTGGAATAGCGCTGCATGTTCATCACCGACCAGCTTGTCGAAAACGTCGGCACATTGCCCGCCGCATGCCATGTGCTGCCAGCGGTCAACTCGTTCTTTTCGAGCAGCACACAATCGCGCCACCCCGCCTTTGCCAGATGATAGAGGCAGGACGCGCCCACCACGCCCCCGCCGATGATCACAACCCGCGCCGTGCCCGGAAATTCCGCCATGTCCCTCTCCCTCAGTCCTTCTGCGGCACGCCGTCCGCGATGTCGTAATAATCACCCTTGTCCTTGACAAAGATGTGCTTCTCCAAGCGCAGCCCGGTCGGCGCCTCCAGCGCCCCCAGCGCGAAACTCATGGTGTCCTCCGCATGCGCGGCCCAGAACAGGAACGAGCCGCACCTGGGGCAAAAGCCGCGCTTGGCGATGTCGCTCGCCGCGTACCAGCTCACGGGTCCCGAAATGCTCAAATCCGACCGCGCCACATAGGCCGAGGCCCAGACATGCCCCGATTGCTTGCGGCACTGCCCGCAATGACAGGCACTCGCCCCTTCAGGCGCGGCGTTGACCGTAAATGTCACATCTCCACACAGACACGATCCCTTGTGCATCATCCTCTCCCCGGAGTTACGGCGCTGCCCAGCGCCACGCCATAGATCACGAAACAGGCGGCCATCCCCCGCCGCAGCCAGACATTGAACACAGCCCCCAGCGCCGCCCGGCCAAGCCCCGCCCCAAGCGCGGTGTAGCCCACATAGCTCAGCGTCGTCAGGCTCAGCGCCGTGGGGAAAATCACCCACATCTGCGCGCCAATCGGCACATCGGGCTGCACGAATTGGCTAAACGCCGCCAGATACCCCGCCACGCTCTTGGGGTTGATCGTGGCAATCGCCAGCGCCCGCCAATAGACCGAGCCTTTCGGGGCCTCCCCCGCCTCAACAGGTCGCCGCGCCATGATCCAACCGCGCACGCCCAGGTAAATCAGGAACCCCGCCCCGATCAGCTTGGCCACCTGAAACGCCACCGGCGAGGCTGCAATCAGCGCCGTGATCCCCGCTGCCGACAGGCTCAGGAACAGCGTCGCCTGCGTCAGAATCGCCAACACCCCCCACAGGCTGCGCCGAAACCCGATCGTCATGCCATTGGTGATGCAATTGACCGCATTCGGCCCCGGCGTGGTGACGAACACCACCCAGAAGAGCGCAAAGACGGTCCAAGCGTGATAGCTCATGGCGCGCCCCTCAATAGACCGGCGGGGCGATCACCCAGATCGCCACGCAAGGGATGTCATAGGGGTTGGCCCAGGCATAGTGCTCGCCGCGAAACCGGAAACTGTCGCCGGGGCCAACGGTGAATTTCCGCCCGCCGATGCTCAGGTCCAGCCGCCCGGACAGGATATAGCCCACCTCCTGCGTCGGGCGCTGCGCCGAGCGCTGCATCTTGGACCGGGGGCGAAAGGTCGAATGGATCACCTCGAAATCGTCGGTCAGGTCCGGCGAGAGCAACTCCTCGATCAACCCTTCCTCGCCCGATCCCATCGGTCGCCGCGCGCCTGCCCGCACCACATAGCCCTGTTCCTCGGCGGGCGCGCTCGCGTGACCGAACAGCAGCGACATCGGCACGCCCAACACCTCGGCCACCTGCCGCAGATCGCTGATCGACGGCTCCGACAGATCACGCTCGACCTGTGACAGCCACCCGACCGACCGTCCCAGCATTTCGGCCAGTGCCGCCAGCGTCAGCCCGCGCGCCTTGCGCAACGCGCGCAGGTCCGCGCCAAGACTGCGCATCCCGTCGATCTGACTCTGCTGCATGGAAGGTCTCGTGAAAATTTCCGCTCAATTTTCACGCTGCTCCGATTCCGTGAAAAAATCAAATGAAATTTCACGGGCGCACGAGCTTTCCTTAAGCCGCGCGGTCGCCGACCCGCGGGGTGGCGATCCGACGCGTGTGAGGGGCAGTTTATCTCAGCAAAGCCTGCCCTACCTCCGTGGGTGCCAGAACCTCAGCCAATCGCCGCCCCGGGGGGCGGGTCGGCGATCGCGCGGCGGCCTTCGGCCTTGCTCCGCGCGAAGAAAACGCCGACCTTACAAAATCCCCTTACAAACCTTACGAATCGTAAGGTCTACACCTTCGCCGCCACCTTGGGCCGCAGCACATGCGGCACACCCGGATCATAGAGCGCGCTATCCTTGAAATCAGTGATCTCGCCCAGAACTTTTCCCACCAGAATCAAGGCTGTACGGGTGATCTTCTCGGCGCGAACCTTGGCGTGAATGTCCGCAAGCGTGCCCCGGATAAACATCTGATCCGGCCACCCCACCCGATAGGCCACCACGACGGGGCAGTCATCGCCATAGTAGGGCGCCAGAATTCTATGTATTTCCCGTAGGTTACGGATACCAAGATGAATCGCCAGCGTCGCCCCAGTGCGCGCGAAATTCTCCAGAGTCTCGCCCTCGGGCATCGACGTGGATTTCATGGAAACCCGTGTCAAAACAATGCTTTGCGCGATTTCCGGCACCGTCAATTCCTGCCCCAACGCCGCCGCCGCCGCCGCATAGGCCGGAACCCCCGGAATGATCTGATAATCAATGCCATCAGCCCGAAGTTTACGAATTTGTTCCGCAATCGCACCATAGAGTGACGGATCGCCCGAATGCACCCGAGCCACGTCCAAGCCTTTGTTATGGCTATCTAAAATGACCGCATGGGTATCCTCCAGCGTCATCGGCGCGGTGTCCATGACCAGCGCCCCCTCGGGCGCACCGGCCACAACCTCGGCGGGCACAAGGCTCCCGGCATAAAGGCACACGGGGCATTGCCCGATGATGCGCTCTGCCTTCTTGGTCAAAAGCTCCGGATCACCCGGCCCTGCACCGATGAAATAGACAGTCATTTCAATGCCTTCCCTGTTCTGACCTCGGCCAGATCGCCATCAATCTTGCGCGCATAGCCGCGCGGCGTGAACATGCGCGGCCCCTCGCCCAACTGCGCCAGACGGCTGTTGGACGACCCGACCAGAACAACCGTTAACATATCCACCTCATCCACCTGCAAATCGGCCAAGCGCCTGTATCGCAAGGATTCTTCCGGTCGCCCCAGCGAACTTGCCAGCAGCACAGGCGTATCCGCCGGGCGGTGTTTGAGCAAAATATCCCGCGCCTCGGACAATAAAGTCCGCCGCGTCTTGGACACCGGATTATAGAAAGCGATCACGAAATCGCCCTCTGCCGCAGAATTCAATCGCCGAATGATATCTTCGCGCGGCGTCAATAGGTCACTGAGCGAAATCGTGCAGAAATCATGCCCAAGAGGGGCCCCCGCCCGCGCCGCCGCCGCCTGAAGTGCCGACACACCGGGCGAGCACACAACCTCCACCCGCCGCGCCGCGTCACTCACCCCCTGCGCTTCCGGCCCGCGATCCAAGAGCTCGAAAACCAGCGCCCCCATCGCGTAAATACCTGCATCTCCTGAACAAATCAGCGCAACGTTCTTTCCCTGCCCTGCCTGTTCCAGCGCATAACGGCACCGCGCCTCCTCGCCTCCCAGCGGAAAATCGCTGCGCGCCTTCCCCGCCGCCAAGGGTCCCAAGAGGTCAATATAAAGGCCATACCCCACCAACTCGTCAGCCTCAGCGACAAGCCGCGACACCTCCGGCGTCCGCCAACTTGCCTGTCCGGGGCCAATGCCCAGCACGCTCAAACGCCCGCGCGCCCGCCCCGGCATCTCGGTAATGACCGCCTCGGACCGGCTCAGCGCACAGGTTGCATTGGCAGTTTTTCGTTTTTCTACAACCAGTTGACCACCACAGGCCAGGGCCGCACCCTCGGACACGCCGTGGCATCCAACCTCGGCAAAGACCACCTCGGACGGGTTCGCCAATTGCCCTGCGTAGGCCTCCAGCTCCGCCGCATTGAACAGGCGGAAGGGCACACCCAACCGCCGCGCGACCGCATTCATGGCACTTTCATCGGCCTTGAGGTCAATCGACGCCACACAGGCCACCGCCCCCGGCGCAATCCCGGCCTCGTCCAAGATCCGACAGACCAGATCCCAGAGTTCCTCGGTCTCGCACCCCCGCGCACAGCCCAAACCGAGGGCGTAACGCTGTGGATGATAGACGAGCCTGCGATCATGGCCCGCAACCGGAGCCTCGGTCACCACCAATTCGACCGATCCACCCATATCTTTGATATTAAATATATTTTCCCCAGTAACGCTGACACCTTCACCCGCCAACATCGCCGCCATTGCCGCCTTGGCATCCTCGGCATTGGCCAGACGGTAGCCCATGGGCGGCGCATCGAGGGCCACGCCCATCGCCACATCGCCTGCCGTCGTCACCGCCGCAACTGTGCCCAGACCCTCGGCAATCACCGCCGCCAGCCGGTTGGCCCCCCGGTGCCCCCCCAAGAGCGGCACCACCACGGACCCATCGTCGCTCACCGAAACCACAGGCGGCTCTCCCCGCTTGTCGCTCAACATCGGCGCGACCGCCCGAATCAAGATGCCGCTGGCACAGACCCCCACCACCGGCACCCCGGCAGTAAAGAGGTCCCGCGCATGATCGAGTGCATTGGGAAACCAGGCCGCCGCCTGTTCCACACGCCCCTCGCGGCCATGCACATCGCCGCCGATCAGATCAGCCACGCGATGTGCCACCGCCTCACCAGAGCGGCTCAGCGCCAGAACAACAGGTCTCACAGCCATGGATCGGCCCCTTTCGTGAGCAGAATCATTGAAAAATACGGTGCCTTTTCAGGCGCTTGCGCCAGCGGGCAGACCACCTCTTCGGGCAGGCTCGCGCGTTCGACATAGACGGCATGCGCAGTCAGCCCCAGGTCGTCGATCACCGCCCGGATCTTGGAGAGATGCCGCCCCACCTTCATGATGGCTACGCTTTCGGCCCCCTCGATCCGCGCCCGCAACTCCGCCTCGGGCAGCGGGCCCGGCAGCACTGTCAGCCGCTCGTTGCGCGCCACCAAGGGCCGCCCCGCCCGCGCCGCGCAGGCGGCGATTGAGGTGACACCGGGCACAACCTCGACCTCATAGCGCCCACTGAGGCGGGCAAAGAGATACATGAACGACCCATAGAAAAACGGATCCCCTTCACAGAGGCATACCACATCCTGCCCCTCGTCCAGGGCCTCGGCAATCTCGGCCGCGCCTCGATCATAGGCCGCCTGTGCGGGCGCACGCTCGACCGTCATCGGCACATCCATCACGATCTCGCGCGTGCCCGGCGCAATCGCTCCGGCGGCAATCGCGCGGGCAAAACTCTCACCTCCCGCCAATGCCGGATAGGCCACCACGCGCGCAGCCGAAATCAGCCGATGCGCCCGGAGCGTCATCAGCTCGGGGTCGCCCGGTCCGAGGCCTACGCCAAAGAGCTTACCGGCCATGCGCGCGCCCGCCTTTCATCGTTCCAAAGATACTCAATTCCGACGCCCACCGCTCATCGCTTCACCAGGCTCCATTGCGTGACCGGCATGAGTGGCCGCCAACCCGTCAGCCCCCCCACTGGCTCTGCGCGATTGACCTGCAATTTCACCAACTCGCCGCCGTGTTGCTTGTAGAGCGCCACTAACACCGCCTCGCTCTCCAAGGTGACGGCGTTGCACACCAAACGTCCCAAAGGCCGCAGCGCGCCCCAAGCTGCCTCGAACACTGCCTCCGACAGCCCGCCGCCGATGAAAACTGCATCCGGGGCCTCAAGCCCGGTCAACGCCTCGGGCACACGACCTTCGATCAACTCCAGTCGCGGCACACCAAGCGCCAATGCATTCGCTGCCGCCATCGCGCGGCGATCCGCGCGCGGCTCGATGCCAATCGCGCGCGCATAGCGCGCGCCGCGCATCCACTCTACCGCAACCGAACCGCAGCCGGTGCCGATGTCCCACAACAGCGCCCCACGCATCGGCATCAACTTGGCCAGCGTGGCGGCGCGCACCTCGCGCTTGGTCATGGTGCCGTCGTGTTGAAAGAGATCATCCGCCAGTCCCGGCACGCGGGGCAACAACGCGGCCTCGGGGGCGGCCACACACTCGACGGCCAGCGTGTTAAACGGTGGCACCACATGTGCCCAGCTTTCGGCCAACCCGTCAAATCGCGCCTCCTCGGCCCCGCCCATATTGGCCAGAACCGTCATCCGCGATTGCCCAAACCCCCGTTCGGTCAGAAACTTGGCGATCTGCCCGGGCGTTTCGGCCCCCGTGGTCAGGATCAAGAGCCGCGCATCGGGTTGAATGAAGGCGATCATCTGCTCGACGGGGCGCCCATGCACCGTCAGCGTCTCAAGGTCCGCCATGCTCCAGCCCATCCGCGCCGCGGCAAGCTGAAACGCCGAAAGCTGCGGATGATAAACAATCTCGGAGGGGGCCAAAGAACGACCGATCCGCGCACCGACCGAGAACCACAGCGGGTCGCCCGTGGCCAGAACCACCACACGCCGACCGCGCAATCCGGTCAGGAGATCTGTCAGCGCGTCAAACGGCGATGGCCAGGCGATGCGCTCTGCCGTCACAGACTCTGACAATTGGTGATGCCGCTCGCCGCCCACGATCACCTCTGCGGCCTCGACAATGGCGCGGGTTGCGGGCAAGAGCCCGGCCATCCCATCCTCGCCGATGCCAACGATATGCAGCCAAGGGTCCACGTTGCCGGTCATGCGCGCACCTCTGGCAATCCTGCGGCAAGGGCATTGACTGCGGCACTCGCCATCGCCGATCCACCGCGCCGTCCGCGCAGCGCTACGAATTCACAACTGCGCGGGTTGTCCGCCAGTTCGGCCTTGCTCTCAGCGGCCCCAACAAACCCCACCGGAAAACCCAGAATCAGCGCCGGGCGCGGCGCGCCCTCGTCGAGCAATTCGAGGAGATGAAAGAGCGCGGTCGGCGCATTGCCGATCGCAACCACGGCACCCTCCAGCCGTTCCGCCCACAACTCCACCGCCGCCGCCGAGCGCGTATTACCAATCCCCGCAGCGATTCCCGGCACGCGCGGGTCATTCAACGTGACGATCACCTCGTTGTCTTGCGGCAGGTAGCGGCGGATGATGCCCGCGCCCACCATCTCGCAATCGCAAAACACCGGCGCACCGGCCTGCAAGGCGGCATGGCCCGCAGCATAGGCCCCGCTGGAAAACGCCAGACGATCCGCCACCTCGACCATACCGCAGGCATGAATGAGCCGGATCGCAAGCGCCTCCATGCCGGGGCCAAACCGATCGAGCCGCGCCTCTTGGCGCACTGTGGCAAAGCTCATCTCGTAGATGGCAGAGGGGTTTTTTTCATATGGGCGCACTGTCATGCCTTTGCAAATACCGGGAGCGTAAGAGCCCTCGGCGGGAGTATTTTCACCAAGAAGAAGCCGAGCCTAGGCCTTGGTCCGCCGCGCGCTCTCTGGCCCATGCGGATGGCGGGCATGGGGATAGGGCGCGTGGTGGTGGTCGTGATCATGATGGTGATCATGCCCGTGGTCATGTGCATGATCATGATCGTGGTGATGGTGATGCCCGTGATCATGGTGGTGCTTGGCCTGCGCCTCCAACCGGCATAGCCCCGTGCAGAAGGTATCGCAGAGCATGCAATCGGCCACGTTCGAGCCGGGCGCAGAGGCGCCCTGCCCTTCGACATGGTGATGGTGGCTTTCCTGCACCGCCCCAACCTCGGCCTCGAAGCCCAGAATCTGGGTCCGGTATTTGCACATGACGCAGGTCGGCGGCGGCACATCACCAAACGCCGGATGCCCGGTGCCCCGCGCCTCGGCCAAGGCGGCGCGCTGTTCAGGCGTGATGCGTTGCACCGCCCCGCCTTCAATGGCGAGGATTTGCGTGCGATACTGACAGGTGCCGCAATTGGGCGGCGGCACGGCGCTCAGTTGCTCTGTCACACGTTCGGCAAAGGTTTCCAGAACCTTGGGGTGGTCCCCGAGATAGCCGGCCTTGACGAATTGCATGCCCGGATGCTCGGCCGCGACGCGGTCGGTAAAGCCGTAGATGCGGTCAATCAGAATGCCCGAAAACAGGAAATAGGGAAATACCACCACGCGTTTGTAGCCCAGTTTGACCACATGCTGCAGGCACGGCTCGACCAGCGGGAAGGTGACACCGGAATAGCCCACCTCGCACCAGCCAAAGCCCATGCCTTCGTGCAAGAGCCGCGCGATCTTGGCGACATTGGCATTGGCATCCGGATCCGACGCGCCACGCCCGATCACCACGAGGCAGGTGTCATGCAAGCCAACCTCGCCATGTTTCACATTGGCGCGGTCAATCGCCTCGCGAATGCGGGCCCCGGCAGCGGCGATCATCTTTGGGTCCACCCCCAGTTCACGACCATAGCGCACCTCGATCCCATGCGTGGCGGCATAGGTATTAAGGACCGTGGGAATGTCGTTCTTGGAATGCATGGCGGCAAAGAGCATCCCCGGCACCGCCAGAATCCGCTCGCAGCCCGCCGCGCGCAGACGGTCCAGACCGTCGCGGATCACCGGGTTGGCAAATTCGAGATAGCCGTATTCCATCAGCCAGTCATCGGGCAGATAGCCCGGCAGTTTATCCGCCAATACGCTGAATTCATCGACCGCCGATTGGCTCCGCGAGCCGTGCCCGCAGATCATCACACCTGTTTTGACCATGCTCATGCCTCCTGCGGCGCTTCGTCAGTGCTCTCTTCTTCGGCTTCATCTGTCTCTGCCCGCTCCTTACGCGCGCGCAGCCCGGACCAAAGGCCTATCGCAATCGCCGCCCCAAGGGCCGCGGCCCCCAACCAGTGACCATGCCCCGCCACCTCGGCCAGGTGGCCCGGATGGGCATAGGCAGCGGTGCCGCTCAAGAGCACAGTCAGAATCGTGGCGAATCGCATGGCAGTCCCCTTTTCCTCGGTCGCGCGACAGGGCGAAAAGGGGCGAACGGACCAGTCGGCCCCGACGATGCGCGATCCGCTCCCGACATGGGTCAGCCAATCGTCGCACACCTTTCCGGCCCGGTCGCGGGCTTCGTCATGGACTGCTTATAGGCGTAGGCTCGCGGTGCTGCAAACGAAGAAACGAAGCCCACGACCCCGTTCGCGACATGTGCAGCTCTGCACGGGCGCTGCGCGGTGCTGCGGCTTACCCGCCCATGCCAGTGACCCTAGATTGGCCTGAAAGAGGAGAGATGACATGGGCCAACTGGTCAACGGCAAATGGCAAGACACATGGTACGACACCAGTTCGACAGGCGGAAAATTCGTGCGCTCGACCGCGAAATTCCGCAGCTGGATCACGTCGGACGGCAGCGCCGGACCGTCGGGCGATGGCGGTTTCAAGGCGGAAAGCGGACGCTATCACCTCTATGTGTCGCTGGCCTGCCCCTGGGCGCATCGCACGCTGATCTTTCGCGCGCTCAAGGGCTTGCAGGATCACATAGACGTCTCTGTCGTACATCCCGACATGCTCTCGGAGGGCTGGGAATTCCGCACCGACTTCTCCGGCGCGACTGGCGACCGGCTCTATGGTCTGCCCTACGCGCGCGACATCTATCTCAAGGCTGACCCAGAGATTTCAGGCTGTGTGACGGTGCCGATCCTCTGGGACACAGAGCGCGAAACCATTGTTTCGAACGAAAGCGCCGAGATCATCCGCATGTTCAATTCCGCCTTCGACGGGATCACCGACAACACTCTGGATTTCTGGCCTAAAGACCTGCGCGCCGAGATTGAGCCGGTGAATGAGCGCATCTATGACACCGTCAACAACGGCGTCTACAAGGCCGGTTTTGCCACCAGCCAAGAGGCCTATGACAGTGCCGTGCATCCCCTCTTTTCAAGCCTCGATTGGCTGGAAGAGCGGTTGGGCCAGACTCGTTACCTGATGGGCGACCGCGTGACCGAAGCCGATTGGCGGCTCTTTACCACCCTCATCCGGTTTGATCCGGTCTATCACCTGCACTTCAAATGCAACCGCGCGCGCATTGTCGATTACCCGAACTTGTGGGGATATCTGCGCGAGCTCTATCAATGGCCGGGTGTGGCAGAGACGGTCAATTTCGACCATATCGTACGCCACTATCATTACAGCCATGACACGATAAACCCCAACCGGATCATTCCGATCAACCCGGTTCTGAACCTCGAGACGCCGCATGGCCGGGGCTGACCTGCGCCCCGGCCTTGGGTCGGGTCAGGACGGGTTGGGCCAGACGAAATCGGGACGCAACGCGACATAGACCGGGCGGCCATCATCGGGCTTGGGCACGCCCGTCGCCGGGTCATAGAACGCATGATAGCTGGCTGAGGCGATCTTGTCGCCATAGCCCATGAGGTTGGGCACGATCACGCGGATTCGGTGCTGCTTGTCATCAAGCATGATCGGCGCGCCGCAGGTGCCGCAGGTGCATAGCTCCAGCGGACCATCGGGGTTGTTGGCGTTGAATGGCTGGCGCTTCAAACCCGCCTCGTTATCCACCACGACATCACCGTGGTTGTAGAACACCACATGGGTCGTGTCCTGGCCCGTCACACTCTTGCAAACGGAACAGTGACAGGTGTGATTGTCGATCGGTGCATGTTTGGTATGGGTATGGATGTGGTCGCAACCACCGGAACATTGGTCAGACATCGGCCTTCCTCCTCAAAGCGATGCGGATGGGTGATCGAGGATTCAAACCCCCGGATCAACCCCGGCTCTGAACCTATCACGCACCATGCCAGAGCCCGGCGCTGATTCTGGTCGGACGCGACTAAAGGATGACCCCACCGCATCACGCAAAAAGCCCCGATCCTCACGGACCGGGGCGTTCTGATTTTTACTGGCTGAGATATCTCAGCCTGCGACGGTTTAACCGCGCTCCTCGATGATCTTAACCAGATGCGGCAGCTTGTTGACCATGCCACGCACCGAGGGGGTATCCTCGAGCTCACGGGTCTTGTGCATCTTGTTCAGACCCAGACCGATGAGGGTCTGGCGCTGATCCTGAGGGCGGCGGATCGGGCTGCCGATCTGCTTGACGACGATGGTTTTTGCCATTTGTCCCGTTCCTTACGCTTCTGCCGCTTCGGCAACCGGCGCTTCGTCACCCTTTTTCAGGATGTCGGCCACCTTCTTGCCACGGCGCTGCGCCACCATACGCGGGCTGGTCTCTTTGCGGAGACCATCGAGCGTGGCGCGGATCATGTTGTAGGGGTTCTGCGAGCCGGTCGATTTCGCGACTACGTCTTGAATTCCCAACATCTCGAACACGGCGCGCATCGGGCCACCGGCAATGATGCCAGTACCATGCGGAGCTGTGCGCATCACGACCTTGCCGGCGCCATGACGCCCTTCCATGTCGTGGTGCAGGGTGCGGCCCTCGCGCAGCGGCACGCGGATCATTGCGCGCTTGGCCGCCTCGGTGGCTTTGCGGATGGCCTCGGGGACCTCCTTAGCCTTGCCCTTGCCAAAGCCTACCCGGCCCTTTTGATCGCCCACGACCACCAGTGCCGCAAAGCCAAAGCGCTTACCGCCCTTGACCGTCTTGGACACACGGTTGATCGCGACGAGACGATCGGCGAACTCCGGGGCTTCCTCGCGTTCGCGACGGTCGCGGCGGTTGTCTTCTCTTGCCATTCTCTCGTCTCCTTAAATCTTCAGGCCAGCTTCACGCGCGGCGTCGGCAACTGCCTTGACACGCCCGTGAAACAGAAAGCCGCCCCGATCGAAATAGGCCTCGGTGATGCCGGCTTTTTGGGCCCGCTCGGCAATCGCGGTGCCAATCTTGGTGGCAGCCTCGACATTGCACTTGCCCACCATGCCCAGATCCTTTTCGAGGGTCGAGGCGGCGGCGAGCGTCACACCGTTGACGTCGTCGATCAGCTGCACGCTGATGTTCTTGTTGGAGCGGTGAACGCTGAGGCGCACGCGCCCTGCATTGACCTTGCGGAGTTTGTTCCGAACGCGCAGGCGGCGTTTGAGGAACAGTTTTCTTTTGCTGTTTGCCATCTGTCGCGTCCTTACTTCTTCTTGCCTTCCTTCTGGAAGATGTACTCGCCTTTGTAGCGGATGCCCTTGCCCTTGTAGGGTTCGGGACGCCGCCAGTCGCGGATATTGGCCGCGACCTGTCCAACGAGCTGCTTGTCCGTGCCTTCGACCACAAGCTCAGTCTGCTTGGGCGCGGTCACGGTCACACCGTCCGGAATGGGGAAATCGACATCATGGCTGAGGCCGAGGTTCAGCTTGAGCACGTTGCCCGCCATCTGGGCACGATAGCCCACACCGCGGATTTCCAGCTCTTTCTTGAAGACATCCCGAGCGCCGTGCACCATATTGGCGATGACCGTACGGGTCATCCCCCACTGCTGGCGCGCGCGCTTGGATTTGCCGCGCGGCGTGACCGAGATCTCATTATCCTCGACGGTGATGGTGACATCATCCGTCGCGGTAAAGGTCTTGGTTGCCTTGGGGCCTTTGACTTCGATCTTCTGTCCCGACAGCGTCACAGTGACATCGGAGGGCAGGGGAACGGGTTTTTTACCAATTCGTGACATGACCAGGTCTCCTTAGAAGACAGTGCAGAGCACTTCGCCGCCAACATTGGCTGCGCGCGCGGCTGCATCCGACATCACACCCTTGGAGGTGGAGACAATCGACACACCCAGACCTTGACGGACCTGCGGAATGTCATCGACGCCCAGATAGACGCGACGACCGGGCTTGGAAACCCGCTTCATTTCGCGAATGACAGGCGTGCCTTCGTAGTATTTGAGGCTGATTTCGATAGCGGGATGGCCATTGGCATCCTGCGTCATCTCATAGCCACGGATATAGCCCTCGGATGCCAGAACATCGAGAACGCGCACACGCATTTTCGAGGCGGGGGTCATCACGGTGGACTTGCCACGCATCTGCGAGTTGCGGATACGGGTGAGCATATCGCCGATAGGATCGTTCATATCTCTGACCTCCTCACCAGCTCGATTTCACGACGCCGGGCAGCTGCCCGCTCGAGCCGAGCTCGCGCAGCATGATCCGGGACACTTTGAGTTTGCGGTAATACGCGTGCGGACGGCCCGTAAGCTGGCACCGGTTGTGCAGCCGTGTGGCCGAGCTGTTGCGCGGCAGTGCAGCAAGCTTGAGAGAGGCGCGGAAACGCTCTTCCATCGGCTTGCTCTGGTCATTGATGATCACTTTCAGCGCGGCGCGTTTCTTGGCGAAACGATCCACCAGCACTTGGCGCTTCTTCTCGCGCTCGACCATTGATTTCTTAGCCATAGATCTATCCTCCCCCGGCTCAGCTGTTGAAGGGCATGTTGAATTGCTTCAACAGCGCCTTGGCTTCAGCGTCGGTCTTCGCCGTGGTTGCGATGACAATGTCCATCCCCCAGACTTCGTCGACCTTGTCGAAGTTGATTTCGGGGAAGATGATATGTTCCTTGATGCCCATGGCATAGTTGCCACGCCCATCGAACGACTTGCCCGAAACCCCACGGAAGTCGCGGATACGCGGCATCGCGATGGTGATCAGACGGTCGAGGAAATCATACATACGGTCGCCACGCAGTGTGACCTTGGCTCCAAGCGGCATGTCTTCGCGAACGCGGAAACCGGCGATAGAGTTGCGGGCCTTGGTGACGACAGCGCGCTGACCGGCGATCGTGCTCAGGTCTTCCTGTGCCGACTTCGCCTTTTTCGAGTCGCGAACAGCCTCGGCACCACAGCCGATGTTGAGCACGATCTTTTCAAGACGCGGGATCTGCATGTCGTTCTTGTAGCCGAACTCTTCTTTCAGAGCAGGCTTGATGACCTCGCGGAAATGCGTCTTGAGGCGCGGGGTATAGGTTGCGGTATCAAGCATCGATCACGTCCCCCGTGGTCTTGGCATAACGGACCTTCTTGTCGCCTTCGATCTTGAAGCCAACGCGGGTCGGTTTGCCGTTCTTGTCGACAATCGCCAGATTGCTGAGGTCGATCGGCATCGCCTTGGGGATGCGACCGCCTTGGCTGGTCTGGCTCTGGCGGGTGTGGCGGATCGCCATGTTCACGCCTTCAACCACGGCCTTGCCAGATTTCGGGTCAACATTGGTGATCGTACCTTTTTGGCCCTTGTCCTTGCCGGACAGAACGACCACGGTGTCACCTTTTTTCAGTTTGGCAGCCATCTTACAGCACCTCCGGGGCGAGCGAGATGATTTTCATGAAGTTCTTGGCACGCAGCTCGCGAACGACCGGCCCGAAAATACGGGTACCAACCGGCTCACCTGCGTTGTTCAGGATCACGGCGGCGTTGCGGTCAAAACGAATGGCGGTGCCGTCTTCACGACGGACTTCCTTGGCGGTGCGCACGACGACGGCCTTGCGGACGTCGCCCTTCTTCACGCGACCGCGCGGGATGGCTTCCTTGACCGAGACGACAATGATGTCGCCCACGGATGCGTATCGACGCTTGGAACCACCCAGAACCTTGATGCACTGAACTCGGCGAGCGCCGGAGTTGTCAGCAACATCCAGGTTGGTCTGCATCTGGATCATTTGGTTTCTCCCGACCTATGGGGGGCGATGCACTGCCTTGTCCCCAGGGTTTCGATTAATGCCAAAAGGCGCTAAAGGCTTATGCCTCAAGCACCTCCCAGCGTTTCGTCTTGGACTTGGGCGCGCATTCGATGATCCGAACGGCATCGCCCACTTTGAACGTGTTGTTCTCATCGTGAGCCCGGTATTTCTTGGACTTACGAATGGTTTTCTGAAGCACGGGGTGCTTGAAACGACGCTCGACCGATACGGTCACGGTCTGGGCGTTTGCGTCAGAGGTCACGACCCCTTGAAGAATACGTTTGGGCATATCTCGGGCTCCTTACTCTGCTGCCGCGTTGGCTTTTTCGTTCAGAATGGTCAGCACGCGCGCGGCGTCGCGGCGGGCAATACGCATCTGAGCGGGATTCTCCAACTGGCCGGTAGCCGCCCGAAAACGCAGATTGAACTGCTGCTTCTTCAGGTTGGTGAGTTCCTCCCGGAGCTGATCCGGGGTCTTGTCACGCAGTTCCTTGGCGTTCATCGCCTTTTCCTTTCTCAAAACACCGGCCAGCCCCTGACGGTTTGCTCAGGGTAACTCGAAACCCGGTGGATGAATTGCAAATACCCGAATCCCCGGACTGGCCGGGCAAGCGGATTGGAGCTCTATACGGGAGGCGGTAGCAGAGGGCAAGGGGAGTTTGGACATCCTTGGTTATAAAGAACCAGACCTTCCCTTTGTCACCGTTATTATGCCCACACTCTCTATTATGCCCACACTCTCGCTTCAATTACCATCCATTCGCCCGTCTCGTCGCCCTCATATTTGACAAGTTGGCTTGCGCCTTCGCCGGATCTACAAGAAATGCGAAGGCCAGTATCAGAGATAAAAGGACCAAGCCCGCGACAGCAAACAATGTAAACTGTGGCGCACTCCCCAACCGCGATCCCTCAAAGGCGGCGAAACCTTTTAGGATCAGAACCATAAGGAGGCCCCATGAAAAACCATTCAAACCTAGGAGCAGCACATAGGAATCCAGTTTCAAAACAATGGCCTGCCGTCCGCGAGCAAGACCGCGAAACACCTCACGGATCATAACCCAAGCCACCATCAACGCTGCAAGCGTCATCTGGAGGACAAGGCCAATCAGCATTTCAACGGTAGCATTTGCCCTATTCAGTTTTTCTTGAAGCTGCCCGGTATGGTCTAATGCGATCTCCTGCGCAAAGGCAGACGGATAAATATCAAACAGGCTCAGCAATGAGATTGGGAAAAGATGGATCACGAAATTGATCACACATGCCCATATGATGATCCAAAGAATGCGCTTCGGCCCCGGATCAAGCTCGTAAGTGGTGGAACGCTTCACCGTTCTTCCTTTGAACACTAACTTTTACAACTTCAGCACCTCACAACCCTTGATCAGTCGCGTCAAGTCTCACGTGCTATTTGGCGAAACAGCCTCTTGAATTATCCCACACCAAATAGAAACGGCCCCGGGTTTCCCCGAGGCCGTTCCCATCAGATCAGATCGCTTATGCGAGCTGGAGGTTCGACGCGCTCTCACGGCCGTCACGGCCGGATTCGATGTCGAAGGTCACTTTCTGATTGTCGGCGAGGCCGGTCAGGCCTGCGCGCTCAACAGCGCTGATGTGGACGAAAACGTCCTTGCCGCCATTGTCGGGCGCGATAAAGCCGAAGCCTTTGGTGGAATTGAACCATTTCACGGTGCCGTTGGCCATCGTGATGTCTCCTCTGGTAGTGCTGCCCGCGGGAATGCGGCAGTCGCGGCGTGGTCGGTCTGGATCGAGATACTGACAGCCGGTTTAGAGGAGCAGATGATCGAAATAGAATAACGTTAGCCCCTTGCACATGGGGGAGTTTGCCAAATTTTACAAGGGGAAAACCAAAAATACCGTGGATTCACTAAAATCAGGCGGTTTTACGCCCTCAACTCCAAGAATAATTGAAGCTGACACTGATGCGGTCATCCTCGGACATGTTCATCGGCACCTCATGGCGCAGCCATGATTCCCACAAGAGGACATCGCCCACCACCGGCTTGGCGTAAATGAACGTGCGCAATTCCTGCCGCGCGTCCTTGCGCCGCACCGGAGAGGCCATCATGCGCGCCGATCGCGGGTCTTCCAGCTTGAGCGCGCTTGTGCCATCGGGCATCGCTACATAGGTCGTACCGGAAATCACTGAATGTGGGTGGATATGGCTCGCGTGCATCCCGCCTTCGGGCAGGATGTTGATCCATATGTCCTCAAGCTTCAATTCCTTGCCATCCAGATCAAACTCGAGATCTTTGGCAAAGGCCGCGACATGGGCGTCCAGCACCTTGACCAGATCGGCAAAAATCGGAAACCGCCACGGAAGGTCGCTGAGCGAGGCATAAGAGGTGTAGCCGGGATAGCCATTCTCGTCGCACCATTCCTGTCCCGCCTCGTCATCCTCGGCGATGGAATAGCAGGACGCCTCCAATTCCTTGGCATCAATCGCGGGTGCGTGCTCGCTCAGGGCGGCACGATAGAGGCGGGTCACGAAGAGGGAATCGATATTGGGCATGGCCCGCTCTTAGCGTGGTGCCAAGCAAGTGGCAAAGAAAAACCCCCGCGCGAGCTCTCGCACGGGGGTGATTCGTAGCATGGGTGTTACCCCATGGTCCTTACCAGTCTTCGCGGACCACGACGCGCGTCTTGATCGGCAGTTTCATCGCCGCCAGACGCAGCGCCTCAAAGGCGATCTCTTCGCTAACACCGTCGATCTCGAACATGACCCGGCCCGGCTTGACCTTGCAGGCCCAGTAATCGACCGAACCCTTACCTTTACCCATCCGAACCTCGGTGGGCTTGGAGGAGACCGGCACATCCGGGAAAATCCGGATCCAGACACGGCCCTGACGTTTCATGTGACGCGTCATGGCACGACGAGCGGCCTCGATCTGACGCGCGGTGATACGCTCGGGCTGAGTGGCCTTGAGACCGAAAGTGCCAAAGTTGAGATCAGAGCCGCCCTTGGCTTCGCCCTTGATCCGGCCCTTGAACTGCTTGCGGAATTTGGTGCGCTTTGGTTGAAGCATCTTTCATTCCTCCTTAACGGCGGCCGCCGGCGCCACGGGGCGCGGGACCATCCTGGAGTTCCTGGGCCTTGCGGTCACGGGCACCGGGATCGTGCTCCATGATTTCACCCTTGAAGATCCAGACCTTGATACCAATGATCCCGTAGGCCGTGGTGGCCTCGACGGGCGCATAGTCGATGTCCGCACGCAGCGTGTGCAGCGGCACCCGGCCTTCGCGATACCACTCGGTCCGCGCAATCTCGGCACCGCCAAGACGGCCAGAGACGTTGACCCGGATCCCAAGCGCACCCATGCGCATCGCGTTCTGCACGGCACGCTTCATGGCGCGACGGAAGGACACACGACGCTCAAGCTGCTGTGCGATGCTCTCACCCACAAGGGCTGCATCCAGCTCGGGCTTGCGCACTTCGACGATATTGAGGTGCAATTCGCTTGCGGTCATTGCCGCCAGCTTCTTGCGCAGACCCTCGATGTCGGCGCCTTTCTTGCCGATGATCACGCCGGGACGTGCAGTGTGGATCGTGACGCGGCACTTCTTGTGCGGACGCTCGATGATCACACGGCTGATGCCGGCCTGCTTGCACTCTTCGCCGATGAACTTGCGCATCGCAAGATCCTCGAGCAGCAGATTGCCATAGTCCTTTGTGTCGGCATACCAGCGGCTGTCCCAGGTGCGGTTCACCTGCAGGCGCATGCCAATCGGATTGACTTTGTTACCCATTAGGCTTGCTCCTCAATTTCACGCACCTTGATTGTCAGCTCCGAGAACGGCTTTTTCAGCGCGCCGAAGCGACCACGGGCACGCGGACGGCCACGCTTCATCACAAGGTTCTTGCCGACATAGGCCTCTGCCACGATCAGACCATCCACATCGAGATTGTGGTTGTTCTCGGCATTGGCAATCGCGGACTGAAGACACTTCTTGACATCCTGCGCAATGCGCTTGTTCGAGAAGGTCAGATCGGTCAACGCCTTGTCAACCTTCTTGCCGCGGATCATCGCAGCAACGAGGTTCAGCTTTTGCGGGCTGGTACGAAGCATGCGCAACTTGGCCATCGCTTCGTTGTCTGCCACGCGGCGGGGGTTCTTTTCCTTGCCCATGACTTACTTCCGCTTCGCTTTTTTGTCTGCGGCATGACCGTAATAGGTCCGGGTCGGCGAATATTCACCGAACTTTTGACCAATCATGTCTTCGCTGACGTTGACAGGGATATGCTTGTGGCCGTTGTAGACGCCGAACGTGAGACCCACGAACTGCGGCAGGATCGTCGAACGACGCGACCAGATCTTGATGACTTCATTACGCCCCGACTCGCGCGCTGCCTCTGCCTTTTTCAAGACATAGGCATCGACAAAGGGGCCTTTCCATACAGAACGTGCCATGTGTTAGCGGCCCTTCTTCTTGGCGTGACGCGAGCGCACGATGAGATCCTGCGACGCCTTGTTCTTGTTGCGGGTGCGCGCGCCTTTGGTGGGCTTGCCCCAAGGCGTAACCGGGTGGCGACCACCCGAGGTCCGGCCCTCACCACCACCATGGGGGTGGTCGATCGGGTTCATAACCACACCACGCACAGACGGGCGGATGCCTTTGTGACGCATACGGCCCGCTTTGCCGTAATTCTGGTTCGAGTTGTCTGGGTTGCTGACAGCCCCAACAGTGGCCATGCATTCCTGGCGCACCAGACGCAGTTCGCCCGAGCTCAGACGGATCTGAGCATAGCCACCGTCGCGGCCCACGAATTGCGCATAGGTGCCAGCGGCGCGTGCAATCTGCCCGCCCTTGCCAGCCTTGAGCTCGATGTTGTGAATGATCGTACCGATGGGCATGCCCGAGAACGGCATCGCGTTACCCGGCTTGATGTCGGCCTTGGCCGAGGCGACCACCTTGTCACCAATCGCCAGACGCTGCGGTGCCAGGATATAGGCCTGCTCGCCATCTTCGTATTTGATCAGCGCGATAAATGCGGTGCGGTTCGGGTCATATTCGATCCGTTCCACGGTTGCCGAAATATCGAATTTCGTCCGCTTGAAATCGACGATGCGATAGAGGCGTTTCGCCCCGCCGCCTTTGCGACGCATCGTGATCCGTCCGGTATTGTTCCGGCCGCCATTCTTGGTCAAACCCTCGGTGAGGGATTTGACCGGACGTCCTTTCCACAGCTCCGAACGGTCGATCAGCACCAGCCCACGCTGGCCCGGCGTCGTCGGCTTATACGACTTGAGTGCCATGCTTTCTGTCTTCCGTTTGCTTACGGCGGGATGCCCCGCCTATGTTATAGCCCCCCGAGGGTGGCCAAGGTATGAGGCCCCGTAGGTCCCCGGTTAGAGTTGCCCTTGCGAACAACAGCGAAGCCCCGGACGAATCCGGGGCCTTGCGGATGGGGTCTGATAAGGGAGGTCACCTGCGCGGTCAAGGGGTTTGCCCAAGATTTAAAGGGCCGCGGCGGTGTCTGCATGGCGCTGTGCGTTGGCCACAGCCCCACACCCGTGCACTCGGGTTTTTACGCCGTCGCCTTGCGCAGCAGAACACGGCGCGCTTTAGGCGGCGCGGCCATGTCAGACAACGCACCAAACTCTTCCAGCTTTTGTGCCTGTGCGGCTGATGTGCTCCGGCGCAAGTCGAAAATCGCCGCGCCGCCGGGCCGCAACACCTTGTCAAGAAACGGCAGATACGGATCCACCGGATAGTGAAACCCACAAGAGAGAAAGCTTACAGTCAAATCTACAGGCTTGGACGCCTCGACCGGCTTCTTGGATGGGTTCAATGTTTCGATCATGCTCGACTTGATCCCATTCGAGACGAGCAAACGCTTGGCCCGGCTGAGCGAGGAATAGGCCGCACCCTCTAGATTGAACCCGAAATGCCGGTGCGTGTTCTCCTCGATATCAATCAAAAGCACCTGACACCCAAGATCCTGCGCGGCAAAGAGATCAAAGAACCCATAACCACAGCCAATATCAGCCAGCCGTTTGAGGTTCAGATCCTGCAACAATCCCTTGATAGCCTTGTATTCGGCGTGAATGACCCCGGCGGCCCGGCGCGCGATGGTCTCCCCCATCTCGTCCACCACGGCCTGGATCGGCGCATCTTCGCCCTCTTGCCACGCCTTGATAACGCGCCCCGACTTCGGACGGTCAAACATCACTTCGGAGCGCTGCAAGATCAGGTTAACAAGGTCGCCACGATCAAAGCATGTGAGATCGAGTGACGCGATCCGATCCTCCTCGGCCTCGGCGGCAATGTCGATTTCAAGCTGCATACTGTTTTCACATTCCAAACGTCGTTGTCAGGGTAATTACCATTGCCCTGTTCCATAGCAAAGGCGCGTGTCACCAAAGAAGAACCCCGACCACCTCTCGGCAGTCGGGGTTCTTATTTCAATCCATAGAGTGGGGAAAGCCCCACCACGATCAGAGACCCGTGGTCACGTCGATCGTGTTGCCCTCGGCGAGGGTCACATAGGCTTTCTTGACGTCATTCCGACGGCCAAGCTGACCCCGGAAGCGCTTTTGCTTGCCCTTGGTGATCGTGGTGTTCACAGCCGTCACCTTAACCCCAAAGAGCGCCTCAACGGCCTCTTTGATGGCAGGTTTGTTGGCATCCATATGGACCTCGAACACCACAGCCCCATTTTCCGAGACCATAGTGGCCTTTTCGGTGATGATCGGCTTGCGGATCACATCGTAATGTTCAGGTTTCGCGCTCATTTCAGACGAGCCTCCAGTGCTTCGACACCCGCCTTGGTGATCACGAGCGTGTCACGCTTGAGGATGTCATAGACATTTGCGCCGACCGACGGCAGCACATCGAGACCCTCGATATTGGCCGCGGCACGGGCGAATTCTGCATTCACCTGTGCGCCGTCGATGACCAGCGCGCGCTTCCAGCCGAGGTTCTTGACCTGCTTGGCCAATTCCGCCGTCTTGCCATTCGACGACGCCTCGTCGAGGATCACAAGCGCGCCTGCCTTGGCCTTGGCCGAGAGCGCGTGCTTGAGACCAAGCGCGCGGACCTTCTTGGGCAGGTCATGCGCATGGCTGCGGGGTGTCGGACCCTTGTAGATACCACCGTGACGGAAGATCGGCGCATTCTTGTCACCGTGGCGTGCGCCGCCGGTGCCCTTCTGGCGATAGATCTTCTTGGTGGAATAGCTGGTTTCCGACCGGGTCTTGACCTTGTGCGTGCCAGCCTGCGCCTTGTTGCGCTGCCAGCGGACGACGCGGTGCAGGATGTCCGCACGGGGATCGAGGCCGAAGATGTCTTCGCCCAGATCGACCGAGCCGGCCGTCCCGCCGTCCAGTTTGATCACGTCGAGTTTCATTCTTCGCCTTCCTTCTTCTCGGCCTGAATGCTGGCCTCAGCCTCTTTCAGAGCAGCTTCCTCAGCGGCGGCAGCCTCTTCGGCCAGACGCTTGGCTTCAGCTTCTGCTTCAGCCGCAGCAGCAGCGGCCGCAGCCTCAGCAGCTTTGGCAGCTTCTTCCGCAGCAGAGCGCAGCGCGGCGGGCAGAATGGCGTTCTCGGGGAACGGCTTTTTCACCGCATCCTTGATCGTCACCCAACCACCTTTTGAGCCGGGAACAGCACCCTTGATCATGATCAGGCCGCGGTCCGCATCCGTCTTGACGACCTGAAGGTTTTGCGTGGTGACACGCACGGCCCCCATATGACCGGCCATTTTCTTGCCCTTGAACACCTTGCCCGGGTCCTGACACTGACCCGTCGAGCCGTGCGAACGGTGGCTGATCGACACACCGTGGCTGGCCCGCAGACCACCAAAGTTGTGCCGCTTCATCGCACCGGCAAAACCTTTACCGATCGAGGTGCCCGAGACATCCACGAACTGACCTTCAAAGTAATGGTCAGCAGTGATTTCCTCGCC
Organism: Roseovarius mucosus DSM 17069; assembly: GCF_000768555.3. GTDB lineage: Bacteria > Pseudomonadota > Alphaproteobacteria > Rhodobacterales > Rhodobacteraceae > Roseovarius > Roseovarius mucosus. The sequence goes on along the minus strand of NZ_KN293980.1, from coordinate 255,433 downwards.
CACGTTGATCATGGCCTCAGGCGCCACGCGGAATTCCGCGATCTTGCGCTTGGGCTCGACCTTGGCTGCGGCGAAGTGGCCACGCATGGCTTGCGTCGTGCGCTTGGCTTTGGCGGTGCCAGCCCCAAGTTGCACGGCCGTATAGCCGTCTTTCTCAGGGGTGCGCTGTGCCACCACCTGAAGTTTATCCAATTGAAGAACGGTCACAGGAACCTGTTTGCCGTCTTCGAGGAAAAGCCGGGTCATGCCGACTTTTTTCGCGATCACACCAGAGCGCAACATCTCTTGCTCTCCTTAAACCGAAATCTGCACGTCCACGCCTGCGGCGAGGTCGAGCTTCATCAGCGCGTCCACCGTCTGCGGCGTGGGATCGACGATGTCCAAGAGACGCTTATGCGTCCGAATCTCGAACTGGTCGCGGGATTTCTTGTTCACGTGCGGACCACGCAGAACCGTGAATTTCTCGATCTTGTTCGGCAGCGGGATCGGCCCACGCACCTGGGCACCCGTCCGTTTGGCGGTATTTACGATTTCCTGCGTGCTGGCATCCAGCACACGGTAATCAAACGCCTTGAGCCGAATGCGAATATTTTGGCTTTGCATTTGTCTTAGCCTTTCGCGGCATTGGAGTTGATAGGAGGAAGGCCGGACCACCCGGCCTCCCTCGTCGAACCCTTAAAGGTTGTTACTCGATGATCTTCGACACGACGCCGGCGCCGACGGTGCGGCCGCCTTCGCGGATGGCGAAACGCAGGCCGTCTTCCATGGCGATGGGCGCGATCAGCTCAACGGTGAACTTCAGGTTGTCGCCCGGCATCACCATTTCGGTGCCCTCGGGCAGCATCACCGTGCCGGTCACGTCCGTCGTGCGGAAGTAGAACTGCGGGCGGTAGTTGGCGAAGAACGGCGTGTGACGGCCACCTTCTTCCTTGGTCAGGATATAGGCCTCTGCCTCGAACTTGGTGTGCGGCTTGACCGAACCGGGCTTGCACAGCACCTGGCCGCGCTCGACGCCCTCACGGTCCACACCGCGCAAGAGCGCGCCGATGTTGTCGCCCGCTTCACCACGATCCAGCAGCTTGCGGAACATTTCCACACCGGTGCAGGTGGTGGTCTTGGTGTCGCGGATACCCACGATCTCGATGCTGTCGCCCACGTTGATCACGCCGCGCTCGACGCGACCGGTCACAACCGTGCCGCGGCCCGAGATCGAGAACACGTCTTCGATCGGCATCAGGAACGGCTGATCCACGGCGCGCGCCGGCGTCGGGATGTATTCGTCCACAGCCGCCATCAGCGCGCGGATCGAGTTCTCGCCAATCTCCGGGTCGGTCCCGTTCATCGCGGCCAGGGCCGAACCCTTGACGATCGGAATGTCGTCGCCGGGATAATCGTAGGAGGTCAGCAGCTCGCGGATCTCCATCTCGACCAGTTCCAGCAGTTCTTCGTCATCGACCTGGTCGACCTTGTTCATGTAGACGACCATGTAGGGGATGCCCACCTGACGGCCGAGCAGGATGTGCTCGCGGGTCTGCGGCATCGGGCCGTCAGCCGCGTTCACAACCAGAATCGCGCCGTCCATCTGCGCGGCACCGGTGATCATGTTCTTCACATAGTCGGCGTGGCCGGGGCAGTCGACGTGCGCGTAGTGGCGGTTCTCGGTCTCGTATTCCACATGCGCGGTCGAAATCGTGATCCCGCGCGCCTTCTCTTCAGGCGCCCCGTCGATCTGGTCATAGGCCCGGAACTCGCCGAAATACTTGGTGATCGCCGCCGTCAACGTCGTCTTGCCGTGGTCAACGTGACCGATCGTGCCGATGTTCACATGCGGCTTGTTACGTGCAAACTTTTCCTTTGCCATGGTTCTGGCTCCTTCTTGGGTCTAATGCGGTGCGCGGTGACGCACCCTACAGGGGGGGTAGGGTGGGCAGATTGCCCACCGCCGTTATGCGTATTTCTTCTGAATCTCTTCCGAGATGTTGTGCGGCACCGGCTCGTAATGCGAGAACTGCATCGTGAACTGGGCGCGTCCCGAAGACATCGAGCGCAGCGTATTGATATAGCCGAACATATTGGCAAGCGGTACGTTGGCGTTGATCGCGATGGCATTGCCGCGCTGCTCTTGGCCCGACACCTGACCGCGCCGCGACGTAAGATCGCCGATGACGTTGCCGGTATACTCTTCAGGCGTCACGACCTCGACCTTCATGATCGGCTCGAGCAGCTTGGCGCCCGCCTTCTTGAGGCCTTCACGCATGCCCATACGACCGGCAATCTCGAACGCCATGACCGAAGAGTCCACGTCATGGTATTTACCGTCGATCAGCGCCACTTTGAAGTCGATCACCGGGAAACCGGCGAGCGGGCCGCTGTCCATCACCGAGCGGATACCTTTTTCGACACCCGGGATATATTCCTTGGGCACGGCACCGCCGACGATCTTGCTCTCAAAGCTGAAGCCTTCGCCCGGCTCTGTCGGCGTGATGACCAGCTTGACCTCGGCGAACTGACCCGAACCACCCGACTGTTTCTTGTGGGTGTAGGTATGCTCGACCATGTGGCTGATGGTTTCGCGATACGCCACCTGCGGCGCACCGATGTTGGCCTCGACCTTGAACTCGCGACGCAGACGGTCAACCAGAATGTCGAGATGCAGTTCGCCCATGCCCTTCATGATGGTCTGACCGGACTCGAGGTCGGTTTCGACGCGGAAGGAAGGGTCCTCTGCTGCCAGACGGGCCAGACCCGCCGACATTTTCTCTTGGTCACCCTTCGTCTTGGGCTCGACCGCGATCTCGATCACGGGATCGGGGAAGGTCATGGTTTCGAGAACGACCGGCTTGGCCGGATCACAGAGCGTGTCGCCCGTGGTTGTCTCTTTGAGACCGGCCAAAGCGATGATGTCCCCAGCAAAGGCCTCTTCGATCTCTTCGCGGTTGATGGCGTGCATCATCATCATGCGGCCAACGCGCTCTTTTTTGCCTTTGGTGGCATTGAGCATCGCATCGCCCTTCTTCATCACGCCGGAATAGATGCGTGTGAAGGTCAGCGAGCCAACGAAGGGGTCGTTCATGATCTTGAACGCGAGCGCCGAGAAAGGCTCGGAATCATCGGCGTGACGCGCGATGTTCCGGGTCTCGGTCTCGTCATCCGGGCTAAAGCCCATGTACGGCGGCACGTCGAGCGGCGACGGCAAGAAGTCGATCACGGCGTTCAGAAGCGGCTGCACACCCTTGTTCTTGAAGGCAGAGCCAACCAGAACCGGCACGAAGCTGAGCGACAGCGTGCCCTTGCGGATCAGCGCGCGCAGGGTCTCTTCATCGGGCTCTTTGCCTTCGAGATAGCCTTCCATCGCGTCATCGTCCATTTCGACGGCGACTTCGATCAGGTTGGCGCGCCATTCGTCGGCCAGATCCTTGAGGTCGTCACGGATCGGCTGGCGAACCCAGGACGCGCCCAGATCTTCGCCCTTCCAGACCCACTCTTCCATCTTGATCAGGTCGATGATGCCTTCGAGTTGATCCTCGGCACCGATCGGCAAGGCGACGGGCGCCGGAATGGCCCCGGTGCGATCCTTGATCATCTTGACGCAGTTGAAGAAATCCGCGCCGATCTTGTCCATCTTGTTGACGAACACCAGACGCGGCACCTTGTAGCGGTCAGCCTGACGCCACACGGTTTCGGTCTGCGGCTCGACGCCGGCGTTCCCGTCCAGCAGACAGATCGCGCCATCGAGAACCGCCAGCGAACGCTCGACTTCAATGGTAAAGTCGACGTGGCCGGGGGTGTCGATGATGTTAAAGCGATACTTGGTATCCGAAATACCCTCGCTGCTCGGGTCTTCCTGGCGCTGCCAGAAAGTCGTGGTCGCAGCCGAAGTGATGGTGATACCGCGTTCCTGCTCCTGCTCCATCCAGTCCATTGTCGCGGCGCCGTCGTGAACTTCGCCGATCTTGTGGGACTTGCCGGTGTAAAACAGGATGCGCTCGGTCGTCGTGGTCTTGCCCGCATCGATGTGGGCCATGATCCCGAAGTTCCGGTAACGCTGGAGGGGATAGTCGCGTGCCATGATTCAAATGCCTCTGAGGTTTACCAGCGGTAATGGCTGAACGCTTTGTTCGCGTCTGCCATCTTGTGGGTGTCTTCGCGCTTCTTCACGGCCGAACCGCGGCTCTGGACCGCATCAAGCAGCTCACCTGCCAGACGCTCTTCCATCGTGTTCTCGTTCCGCGAGCGCGATGCGTTGATCAGCCAACGGATGGCAAGAGCTTCGCGGCGCTCGGGGCGCACTTCGACGGGCACCTGATAGGTGGCACCACCGACGCGGCGCGAACGCACTTCGACCGACGGCTTGATATTGTCGAGCGCTTCGTGGAACACTTCCACCGGCGCGCGCTTGATCTTGCCTTCGACGCGCTCGAGCGCGTTGTAGACGATCGTTTCAGCGACGGATTTCTTGCCGTCGATCATCAGGTTGTTCATGAACTTGGTCAGAACCCGATCGCCATACTTGGCATCGGGCAGGACTTCGCGTTTTTCTGCGGCGTGACGACGAGACATCTGTGGTTCCTCTTACTTCGGACGCTTCGCGCCATATTTCGAACGGCGCTGCTTACGATCCTTGACGCCTTGCGTATCGAGCACGCCGCGCAGGATGTGGTAACGCACACCGGGAAGGTCTTTTACACGGCCGCCACGGATCAGAACCACAGAGTGCTCCTGAAGGTTGTGGCTCTCGCCGGGGATGTAGCTGATGACCTCGAAGCCATTGGTCAGGCGCACCTTGGCAACCTTCCGCATGGCCGAGTTCGGCTTCTTCGGCGTCGTCGTGTAGACGCGCGTGCAAACGCCACGCTTCTGCGGGCAGCCCTGAAGATGCTGTGACTTGGTGGTTCTGACTTTCGGCTGCCGCGGCTTGCGGATCAGCTGTTGGATCGTTGGCATTCCGGTTATTTCCCCGTCTCTCAACACATGTGTCTGCACAAGGACCAGCCCCATGCGGTTAATCAAAAGCGAATCGCGCGTCCGCAATACGCAAAGACCGCAATCGCACCCTGCATTCTGGGTCCGACGCGGTGGGTTTCCAGAGGATCGGGGCGCATTCGCCCGGATCTTGACCACTACAGTTCTGATACAGGCGACGGGGCGACCCCCTCAGCCATGGATGGGGCGCGTATAGGGGGAGTCGCGGGGGTTGTCAACAGGTCCGGACTTGCGTTCACCACAGGCCAATGCCACAGTCGATACAAGCAGTCTAAGGCATGCAGGGCAGGATGGAAAATGCAAATTCGCAGGTGATCGGCCTGTGCCGGTTTTCCTATCCAGCCCTCGGTGGTTTTCAGGTCGAACATACCGAAACCGCAGAGCGCGAGGCTTATTTATACGCCCCCGAACGCATGAAGGAACGGTTTCGCCTGTTTGAGCAATTTACCCTCCCACCCCTGCGCGCTCAGACCGATCCGGATTTCATCCTTTTGGTGGTCATCGGCCCCAACATGCCCCGGCGCGATCACGCCCGCCTGATGGACAATCTCGTCTCCCTACCGCAGGCTCGCGTCCTGGTCCGCGAACCGGGGCGCCACCGCGATGTCATGCGCGAGGTGATCAATGCAGCCGTTCTGGACAGCGATCAACCCCCTTGCAATTCCGCATGGACGACGACGATGCGGTATCCGTCCATTTCGTGGAGCGTCTGCGCAAACTGGCCCATTCGGCGCGCGGCCTCTTGCGCAGCCACCGCCATGTCGCGATTGATTTCGTCAACGGCTTTGTCGCCACCCCAACGCCCGAAGGCATCCTGGCCTCGGCCACGTTTCAGCACATGTGGACACCTGCGCTCGCGCTCTCGGTTCGCCCCGGCGTGCGCCATACGATCATGAACTATTCCCACGCGCGCCTCTGGCAGAACATGCCCACACTCTCCTGGCCCCAGGAACCGATGTTCGTGCGCGGTCACAACGGCTACAATGACTCGCGACAAAAAGAGGGAGTGAGAATGCCCAAGCTCTCTCTGTTGGATACCGCAGGCGAGGCACTCTTTCGCGATCACTTTCAAATCGACGCGGACCGGGTCCGCGCCAGCTTTCGCTAGAGGTAAGGACAGGACATGCGCGTGATCGGGATCTGCCGATTTTCCTACCCCGCCTTGGGCGGCTTCAAACGCATGCATGACACGGTCGAGGAACGCGAGGCCTATCTTTACGCGCCAACCCGGATGGAGCTGCGGTTTCGCCATTTCGAATGCCTGACCCTGCCCTCGATTGCCGCCCAACAGAATCCCGATTTCACATTTCTGGTCATGATCGGGCAGAAAATGCCCAAACCCTATCTCGAGCGCCTGCACGATCTCACCGCCCCGGTGCCGCAGATCAAGATCATCGAAAGCGAGCCGATGAAGCATCGCCTTGCCATGCAACTGGCGATCAAGCACGAACTGGGCGAGGATACCGACCTCTCGATGCAATTCCGCCTCGATGATGACGATGCGGTCGGTCTCGGTTTCGTGCGTAGCCTGCGCTGGTTCGAGAAACACACCCGCACCATGCGCAAGAGCTGGCGCTACATGGCAATCGACTATAACCGCGGCTATTCCGTCACCCTGTCAGAACGCGGAATCGTCGCCGAAGAGCTTCAGGCGCCCTTTTGGGCCTGTGGCCTTGCGGTGCTCTTCCGCCCCGGCGATCCGCTGACCGTAATGAATTTCGGCCATCACAAGTTGCATTACGACATGCCCACGCTGATTCAGCCCGGCCCGCATATGTATCTGCGCGCCAAACATGCCGACAACGACTCTCATGCCAAATACAAAACGGGTCCGATGCACCCGATTGATGCCCGCGAAGCAGCGTTTTTCAAATCTCAGTTCAACGTGGACGAGGCCCAAGTGAAAGCTGTCTTTTCAAATCCGCTTTTGCCCGGCGGCTGATCTGCGCCTCGCGGTAAAGGGTAAAGAGCCCGCTTGCCACCACGATAGCAGCCCCGACCAAGGTCAGCGTCTGCGGCCAGTCGCCGAACACCAACCACCCCAGAATCAAGGCCCAAATCAGGCTGGTGTAGCGAAACGGTGCCACGAAACTTATCTCGCCAACCCGCATCACCATGATTGAAAAAAGATAGCCGCCGATGATCATCACCGCCGCGCCACAGATCAAGAGCGCGGCCCGCCCATCGAGCGCCACCCATTCGCCGGTCAGGCTTCCCAGACCGAAAAACGCCATTATGAAGAACGAGTTGAACAGCGTCACCAGCATCGAGGGCACATCGCGCGACAACCGCCGCGTCGCCAGATCGCGCAGCGTGACAAAGGCAACGGCCGCCAATCCATAGACAGAATAGATGTTGAACCCTTCGGTGCCCGGCCGCACGATCAACATCACGCCGACAAACCCGGCCAAGATCGCCGCCATCCGCCGCCAGCCCACCGGCTCGCGGAAAAAAAGCGCGGCGGCCAATGTCAGTGTCAGCGGCAGGGCCTGCATGATCGCGCTGATATTGGCCAGCGGCATATGATAGAGGGCCGTGACAAAGAAATACGCCGATCCGATTTCGCCCACCAGACGCCAGAACACCGGCCCCCAATCCTCGCGCGGGAGATGCCGCTTGAGCGCGCCCATCTTCCACGCGATCAGCGCGACGAGGATCGTCGTCACCACCCCGCGCAGAAACATCACTTGGAAAAGCGGCACCTGCCCTGCCAACCCCTTGATCATGGCGTCGTTCAGCGTGAACGCGGCCATAGACCCCATCATCAGAAGGGCGCCAGTCAAATTGTCGGAGCGGGGCATGATGTGCCTGTTTTTTGATCCTGTCGCCCGCGCATTAGACGCGGATCACCAGCGGGCGCAAGGGGGCGCTAGGTGGATCATGCGGCCAAGGCGGCGTGCAGCGCCCCATGCAACAGCGGGTTTGCCGCCAGCACGCCATCGACCATCGGCACCGGATTGTTGAACCGGAGCGGCACGGCGCGGCGGTCCGATGTGACCGCCCCCGCCTCGCGCAGGATCAGATCGCCCGCCGCAATGTCCCATTCCCAGGATGGGCGCAGCGTCATCATCGCGTCATAACGCCCCTCCGCAACAAGGCTCAGGCGATAGGCCAGCGACGGGCGAAAGGCGCGCGCCATCTCGGGCACTTGGCCCCCTCGCCAATTCTCGGCCGCGTAATTGGGCTTGGACGCCAATATCGACGCGCCCACCAGATCTGCCCGCGCCGTGGCCCGGATGGGCACCCCGTTCAGCGTGGCCCCATGCCCTGCTGCGGCAGCGTAGAGCTTGTCGCGCATCGGCAAGTAAATCGCCGCGGCAATGACTACGCCACGCTCCACCACCGCCAGAGAATGCGCCCAGTCGTGATTGCCTTCGATGAAACTGCGGGTGCCGTCGATGGGATCGACAATGAACACCCGCTCGGCCCCTAGCCGTGCCGCGTTATCCTCAGTCTCTTCCGACAGCCATCCATAGTCAGGCCGCGCCGCGCGCAATTGCTCTACCAGCATCGCATTGACCGCCAGATCCGCCGCCGTCACCGGCCCGGCACCACCCGGTTTGTCCTGCATGTCGAGCGGCCCACCCACAAAGGCGGTCGCAATCCGGCCCGCCTCATGCGCCGCCTCGATCAAGAGTGCCAGATCATTCCCCGGCAAGCGTCAACCCCTCGATCAGCAGCGATGGCACCACCCGGCCCACATGCAGCCGTGCATCATTGGCCGGGACCATCTGGCGCAACATCTCGGGCAGGCTGCCGGCGATGGTGCATTCATTGACCGGCCATTTGATCTCGCCATTTTCAACCCAGAAGCCCGCCGCCCCCCGCGAATAGTCGCCGGTGTTGGGATTGATGGTGGAGCCGATCATCGACGTGACCAACAGGCCCGTGCCCATCTCGCGGATCAGATCCTCGCGGCTCTGCGTGCCTTGCGTGAGTGCGATATTCCACGTCCCCGGCGAGGGCGCAGAAGACGTGCCGCGCGTGGCATTGGCCGTGCTCTGCATCTCCAGCTTGCGCGCCGTGGCCAGATCGAGCGTCCAGCCCATCAGCACGCCATCCTGCACAATCGCCCGCTTGGCGGTCGGCAGCCCCTCGGCATCGAACGGGCGCGATCCGCTCACACGCGGACGGTGCGGGTCCTCCAGAACCGAGAGCGCCTCGGGCAGCACCTGCTCGCCCAACCGTTCCCGCAGCCAGGACGATCCCCGCGCCACCGACGCCCCATTGGCCGCCGCCAGCAGATGCCCGATCAAGGAGCCGGAAATGCGCTCGTCAAACAGCACCGGATAGGCCCCGGTGCGCGGACGGCGCGCGCCCAGACGTTCCACTGCGCGCAGACCGGCCCTTTGCCCGATGTCCGACGCATCCCGCAAATCGCTGGCGAAAATCCGGCTGTCGCCATCATAGTCGCGCTCCATCCCGGTGCCCGATCCGGCGATTGCCACGCAGGAAACCCCTGTTTCGCTGCGCGCATAACCGCCCGAGAACCCGTTGCTCGCCGCGATATGCACGGCCCTTTGGCTATAGCCCGCCGTCGCCGATTGCACTTGGGTCACACCGGACACCGCCAAGGCCGCCGCCTCCGCCTCTTGCGCCATGCGAGCCAAGCCATCGGGGGCAGGCTCAGGTGCCGCATCGCACAGCTCCAGCGCTGCCACATCCCAATCCCTCGCCAATTGCCCCGCCTCGGCCAGCCCGGCGTAGGGATCAACCGGCGCCTCCCGCGCCATCGCCACGGCCCGCTCGGCCAAGGCCGCAATCGTCGCAGCCCCGGTATCCGAGGCCGACACATTCGCCTGCCGCCCACCGATCAGCACGCGCAGACCGATGTCCACCCCCTCGGCACGCTCTGCCTGTTCCAGCGCACCGCCGCGCATGTCGATTGTGATCGACTGCCCGCGCAAGGCAATGGCATCCGCCGCCTCGGCCCCGGCCTTCAGGGCCGCGTCAATCAGCGCATGGGTCAATTCATCGAGCGCTTTCGCCATCGGCATCTCCTTGTTGCCGCCCTGAGGTAGACCGCCACCCCCTCACGCGCAAGCCCGCGCCTAAGCAAAAGGCCACGCGCCTGCGCCCGTGACCCTCTCCTGCCTTGTATTTCCGCGTTACTTCAGACGCTGCCCATTGGCCAGAACCTGACCCTCCTCGGTCACTTCGATGCGCGAGGTCAACTCGTCCTCGCCGGTGCCAGTGCGCGCGAACATACCCGCCATCATCCGCACCATCATCGCCTTATCTTCGGCCACAAAGCCCATGCCAATGAGCTTGTCCAAGAGGCCATTGCCCCCCACCAGCCGCAGATCAATCGCGCCCTCCGGGGCCGGCACCCCGTCAAAGCTGGTCAGGTCCGTCTGATCAAAGGTAAACGCCCCCGCCCCGGTCAGCTTGGCCCCCGCCAGATCAACCGTCAGGTCATTGAGCACGAGGCTTTCCACCTCGCCGGGGACCTCGTCCCCCTCTTCCAGCTTGGCCATCTGCGCGGGGTCCAGCAGGTCGTAAAAGAGCCGCCCCTTGCCGGAGAGATCAATGCTGATCGTCGCCGGATCACGCGGCAATTGCGCGCCCGGATCGAACATCGCCCAGATCGTATCGGCCATGGTGAATCCCCCGAACTCGAGCGCCAAGGCAAAGTCCTGTGCCGCGTCGCTTTTGACAACAGGCATCGCAAAATTGAATCCCATCCGCGCCATCCCGGCCGTAACCGGAAATGGCAAACCGCTTCCCGCCAGGGCAACGCTCACGTCGCGCCCCTCGCCGCCATAGCGCAAACCATCCGGCCCCATGCTCACCTGCAGCGTGCCCGATGTCGAGCTTTGGGTGCCTTCGATATCCTCGTCGCCGTTTGTCAGCCGGTAGGACGTGTTGCCCTCTTCATAGGCGATCTCACTGTCCACCCGAAAACCTGCGCGCAGCGCGGCAGCCATGTCGCTGGTGTCCACGCCATCGACCATATCGCCATTCCCGGTCATGCTGAGCCGTGCCAACGTGCCGTTGATCCGGGCGCGCCCACCTTCTTCGGGATCCGTGAAATCAATCTCGTAGGCCACGGGACCGGCGGTCATCTCTTGCGTGACCGCGCGCGTCGCGCCGTCCAGCGTGCTCTGATGCCGTCCCGCCATGTCGGCCATGCGGACCTCGGCCACCCCGATCTCGACCGTCTCCGCCCCGGCAACGACGTCATCCAGCGTCATCGCAACCTCTTGCGCGGTGTAGTCATAGGTCATTGCACTGGCATCGCCGGTCACGACCATCTCCATGCCCGTTTGCGCCACCTGCATGGTGACCGCAACCTGCTCGCCCGCCTCATCCTTGAGGTCCATCGCAATCGGCATGACAGCAGGCAGGATCACGGCCACCGATCCGTCGCCTTGTTCGACAAGTTGCATCTCTCCCATGCGGACCTCGACGGTGCCACCCTCTTCGGGCACCTCCATCCGCATCGCGAGATCGCGGATCGTCAGCGTATCGCCTGCTTGTGCAGTCTCTGCGGTGACAGCATAGCCATTGCTTTCCAGATAGCTTTGCCAATCCTGCCAGACCTCTGCGGCGGTCAGATCGGCAAATCCGGCTGTCGCCGACAGGCAGAGCACAGAAGTCGAAGCGGCGATCGTGCGGATATAAGACATGAAGAGCACCTTTTTTAAATCGGGGTTGCCAACAACTTCGGTTGTCACCGCCGCTTGGTCAAGGGATGATCTGACTGGAACTTGGCCTACCCCAGCGTTAGGACAAGGGCATTCAAAAAGGGGAATACCATGGATATGCAGGGCAAATGCGTTCTCATCACGGGCGCCAGCAAAGGCATCGGCGCCGCCGCTGCGCGGGTTTTCGCCACCGCAGGGGCGAATGTCGCACTCGCGGCGCGCAATGGCGATGCAATTGCCGAACTGGCTGGTGAAATTGGCCCCGCAGCTATCGCCATTCCCTGCGATGTCAGCCGCTTTTGGGAAATGGAGGCTACCGTTGCCGCCTGCCACACCGCCTTTGGGCATCTCGATGTGCTGATCAACAACGCTGGCGTGATCGACCCCATCACCAGCCTGTCCGAGGCTGATCCCGATGATTGGGCGCGCGCCATCGACGTGAACCTCAAGGGTGTGTTCAACGGCATGCGCGCCGCCCTGCCCGGCATGATCGCGCGTGGCGCGGGCACCATCCTGACCGTCAGCTCCGGCGCGGCCCATAACCCGCTTGAAGGCTGGAGCGCCTATTGCACCTCCAAGGCCGGGGCTGCGATGCTGACCCGCTGCGCCGATCTCGAAGCCGCCCCCGCAGGGATCCGCGTCATGGGCCTATCGCCCGGCACGGTGGCCACCGACATGCAGCGCGAGATCAAGGCCAGCGGCGTCAATGCCGTCAGCCAGTTGGACTGGTCCAGCCATATCCCCGCCGATTGGCCCGCACGCGCCCTCCTCTGGATGTGCGGCCCCGACGCCGCCGAGTTCGCCGGACAGGAAATCTCGCTGCGCGACGAGGCGATCCGCCGCCGGGTGGGCCTGATATGAGCGCGGATGCTCTGGTCACGCTCGAACGCGACGGCGGGCTCTGGATCGCGACCCTCAAGCGCCCGGACAAGGCCAATGCCCTGACCGAGCCGATGCTGTCCGACCTCGCCGACATCGCAGAGGCCGCCCAAGAGGCGCGCGTGTTCGTGCTGACCGGCGCAGGAAAAGTGTTTTCCGCCGGGGCCGATCTGGACGCCGCACGCGCCGGCCTCGCCACCAGCCCGGTCTGGGAACGCCTCTCGGGCGCCATTGCCGCCCTGCCCGGTCTCAGTATCGCCGCGCTCAATGGAACGGTCGCGGGCGGGGCCACAGGCATGGCGCTTGCCTGTGACATCCGCATCGCCGCCGAGGGCGCTGGCGCGTTCTATCCGGTGATGAAACTGGGCTTTTTGCCCCAACCCAGCGACCCCGCCCGCCTTGCCGCCCTGATCGGCCCGGCCCGCGCCAAGATGATCCTGCTGGCCGGGGCACGGCTCAGCACCCAAGAGGCGCTCGACTGGGGGCTGTTCGACCGTGTCGTTCCCGGTGACAGCCTGATGCAATCGGCCCGTGATCTGGCCGCCAACGCCCTCGTCGCGTCGCCCGATCACGCGGCGGCGCTCAAGGCGATGTGCCGCGCGGTAGACTGAACGGTAAACGAAGCCCCAATCATCCCAGAATCAGATCAGCATGATAACGTTCAAATCAGCGACGAATTGTGGATCATACTATGACTGGATATCTCTTTCTGGGGTCGGCCAATTGACGAGTAAGGATTTTTGATGACGAGATTTTTTCTGCGTCGACGAGTTTTGGTGCCATTATTCCTGCTGTTCGCCTTGGTAGGCTTGGCATCCAGATGTATCCCCGAAAAGCCGATCGCTATGGAAGAAAAGGCAACGCCTTTGATTTGGCTGGATGAACACACCTACCTTTATTCGCAGAACGACGATGTTCGCCTCATGAACATCGAAGATAGGTCAACACGTCCAACTGACAAGAAGATGCCAATATGGGCTCACCAAGTTCCGCAATTTGACACTGAGCCAATTGAGCCGGGACAGTTCTTTATGCAGGACAATCACACATACAGTGTCATTGATGGGAGCAAGATGAGGGTGTTCCCCTACCAGTATTGGAAACGGCACGGGATGAACCGAGGTTTTCCACGGATGGAAGGAATTCCGTTCAAAACCTATCTCCACCTCGGCAAAGTCGGCCTAATAGTGTTTGAGGCAGCCAAGCCCAAGCTGATCAACTTACCGCTGAAGTTTCCTGACAATAGGTCTGCGCCGTTCGTCGTATGGGACAAACACTCTGGGATGTTCTTTGCCATTCAGAATGGCTGCGAATATCCAAACGGAGAAGGCTCTTGTCATAGAACCGCGTGGTGGTTGGATCGCGACCTTATTTTAGTAGACGTCGTAGCCTTGCCAGAAGAAGATCTTTTGTTTGTCGAAGACACGTTAAGCTGTTTTTCCTGCGGCTGCGGATGTGTAACGCAGGAAGATATTTATGCCGTAAACGGCAAGGTTTTTTTCCAAATTTCGGGCTTCCCCATCCCGTCTTCCAGAAGAGGTTTGTATGAACTGGTGCAGGAAGCAGATGAAAGCACCAGTTGGCGACAAGTGATCGAGGGACGTGTAGAGCCTCCAATAGCGTTTTCTCCGTCCGGGTGCCACGTCGCATTCTACCGTGTTTCTTATTTAGGGAACGCGCTCGAAGAAAAAAATGTGTGTACCGCTGGCGATTGACCACAGTCTGCCAGATATTGCCGGAAAATTCTTATTGAAAATTTCAATCGGCCTGCCGCACGATAGCACAACGCCGCAATGCTCGCATCTGCAGGACGACAAGGATCAGTTTCCAGGCCGATTTAGAAACCGTCTTATTGCCGGTTTGGTAGATGAGTTATCCTGACCTTCACGCAAGAGCGCGAGCTGAACTGCGAGTTTGTACGGTTTGACCGCACAACCGTACAGTCCGCTTGGCTCAGACCGGCATCGGGAATGCCATCAGCGGGGTATCCTTGCGCAGGTAGAGCGGATGCTTGGCCGAGCCGTCCTTGTTCAACCCCAGACACATGAGCGGCTTGCTCGTGGCCGCAATCTCGCGCAGCGCTCGCCTCACAACCCCTTGATAACGCTCGTGAAGCTTTCCATAGGCCAGCACGACAAGCTCTGATTGCTCCGCCATGGCCACCAGCGCCGGGATGTTCGCGGCACTGCATGCCACATCCGGCTCGCGCGGCAGATCCTTGGGCGAGGTCGCCCGCCAATCCAGCATATTGCCCTTGAAATAAAAGGAATACCCCCAATCCTTGGCGAACATCACCTCGCGATGACAGGTCGGATCGGAGACCTCCGCACTGGCCACAGACGGGTTCATGCCCACAAAAAGAACCCGGCGCGGGGCCTGTGCGTCAGCCGTCCAATCGCGGCTCAAAACCTGCCGATACCGCCCACAGTCCGAATATTCCGCCCCACCTATCACCCCGTCAGGCAGGCGCAGGCGCACCTTTCCGCCCGGATCATGCAGGTGATCCGGTGCGCCGCCGTTCATTGGTTGAACACCCGGCTGGGGTGCAATTCCCCCGCCTTGTAGCGGCCCACGGCCACCGCCTTGCCGTCAATCGCAGCCCAGCATTCATCGCCGTATTCAATGCCGGTCGCGATGACCATTCCGGGATTGCCATTGCGCAGACGCGTCGCCCCCTCGGGCGTGGCCGTGACCATGGGCAAATCGGCCAGCCCTTCTTCGAGCGGGCGCACATGCGCCTCCAACTCCGGGCTCTGCGCCATCCGGTCGATGTCCTCGATGCTCAGGCCATCCTCGGCCTCGAACGGCCCCGACCAGACCCGCCGCAACCAGGCAACATGCCCGTAACAGCCCAACTTCTCGCCCAGATCGCGCGCCACAGAGCGGACATACCCACCCTTGCCACAGGTCATTTCCAACACCGCATGATCCGCATCGGGCCGGTCCACCAGCAGCAATTCCTCAACCCAGAGAGGCCGCGCCGCGACCTCGAACTCTTCTCCGTCGCGCGCCAATTTATAGGCCCGCTGCCCGTCGATCTTGACGGCGGAATACTTGGGCGGCACCTGCATCACATCGCCCACAAAGCTGCCAAGCACTGCCTTGATCTCGTCATCAGACGGACGGCGCTCGCTCTCGGCAATCACCTCGCCCTCGGTGTCATCGGTATTGGTCGCCTGCCCCAGCCGCACGCAAAACGTATAAGCCTTGAGCGCATCGGTGATATAAGGCACCGTCTTGGTCGCCTCGCCAAGCGCCACGGCCAGCACCCCCGTCGCCTCGGGATCAAGCGTGCCTGCATGGCCCGCCTTTTGCGCCTGCAACGCCCATTTCACCTTGTTGACCACAGCGGTCGAGGTCATGCCAGCGGGCTTGTCCACCACCAGCCATCCCGAAATCTCGCGCCCCTTGCGTTTGCGTGCCATGCCCGGCCCTTTGCCTGTTGTTCAAGGCAGCAGCGCCTAATCCACTGCCGTGCCCGCGTCAATCACCGCGCCCACCATCGGCCCCAAAGGAAAGCCGATGTCAGAGCGCCCAAGCGCGGGCGCATAGAGGCGCGACACCTTGCCGTCGAAATAGAGCGCCTGACTCAATTTCAGATGATCGCGGAAAAATCGCCCGAACGTATGGAAATTCACCGCCCGGTCCGAAATCACGAAGAACGCCCGCCGTCCGTCCTGGGACGTGCCCACGCCGTTGCGGACATAGAGACTGTCGCTATCTTTCAGAAACCGCGGATGCAGCGCGCCGTCAATCACCAACATCGGCCCCGATTGGCTGGCATCACGACACGCGGGCTTCTCCCGCTCAAACCTCAGGGATTCGATCACATCAGCGCGGCCCTTGCGGATGCAAAACACCCCGTTGGGCAAGAGGCCGAAATTGCCCGGACCGTCGCGCGTGACAAGGCCACGCACCTCCTTGCCCGCCTCCACATACAGCCCGACCGGGCTGCGATCCGCATGATACATGCCCGCATTCATCGCAAAGACCAGCGCTTTGCCCTCGGCCTTTATCTGGTCCTCAATGGCGCCGAAACTGCCCAAAGGCGTCCCAGCCTCGGCATCGTTGAGGAAAAGCCGCAGATCATCGCGCGCCATGTCAACGGCACACACGGTGTAGCTTTCGCCCTCAAACTGTTCGCCACGGCACTCGGCTGCCTGCACGGCCCCAGGGCCAAGCACCACCGCAAGCAAGATACAGAGCCTAGCTTTCCACATCCCGGCGCACCGTGTCTTGGTCAAAGAGGCGTCGCGTCTCATCCATCTGATCGAATGTCTCATCCAGCCGAAAGCGCAGATCGGGTGCGTATTTCAGCCCCACCTTCTTGCCGATGATCCGCCGCAACTCGTGCTTGTTGCGCGCCAGGAGCGCGATCAGATCGTCTTGCCCCTCGCCCCCCAACGGCATCACATAGGCGGTCGCAATCTTGAGATCCGGCGAGGCGCGCACCTCGCCCACCGTCACGGAAATACGGTTGAGCTCGGGGTCGTGAATATCCCCCCGCATCAGAACTTCGGACAACGTCCGGCGGATCAACTCGCCCACGCGAAGCTGACGTTGCGAAGGGCCGGGCCCGTCATGAAACTTGTTCTTTGCCATGCCCCGCATCTAATCGCTTGGACCGGCATTTCCAAGCACAGAAATCTACCCGGCTTCTTCAGGGCCGGAATACTCCTGTGCCGCCCTGGCCCGGCCCGCGCCCTTGCCGCGTAAAGCACAGCGCGCTATGCAGGCGCGAAACCCTCATCAGGAGTGCCGCCAATGACCGACCTGCCGGGCATCGTGATCACCGGGGCATCTGGCCGCATGGGCCAGATGCTGATCCGCACCCTTGCCGATAGTTCGCGCGCGACGCTCATCGGCGCGCTTGAGCGGCCTGGGCATGCATGGATCGGTCAGGATGTCGGCCGCGCCATGGGCGGGACCGAGATGGGTGTGACTGTGACCGACGATCCGCTCGAGGTGATCGCACGCGCCCATGCGGTGATCGACTTCACCTCCCCCGCGGCCACGCGGGAATTCGCCACTCTGGCCGCTCAGGCGCGGGTCGTGCATGTGATCGGCACCACCGGGCTCGGTACGGACGACCTCAAACATCTCGACGCCGCAGCGCGCCACGCTGTCATCGTGCGCGCAGGCAACATGAGCCTTGGTGTCAATCTGCTGACACAACTGACCAAGCGCGTGGCCGCCGCCTTGGACGAGGATTTCGACATCGAGATCATCGAGGCGCATCACAATCAAAAGGTCGATGCCCCCTCCGGCACAGCACTCATGCTGGGCGAAGCGGCGGCAGAGGGGCGCGGGGTCGCGCTCGATCACGTCAGCGACCGCGCCCGCGACGGCATCACTGGCAAACGCACGCGCGGGCACATCGGATTTTCGGCCATTCGCGGCGGTGACATCGTCGGTGAACATGACGTGATCTTTGCGGCGGCAGGCGAGCGGATCGTGCTGCGCCACATCGCCACCGACCGCGCCATTTTCGCGCGCGGGGCGCTCAAGGCCGCGCTCTGGGGATTGGGGCGCAAACCGGGCAGCTACGACATGATCGACGTTCTGGGCCTCGGCGAAAACTGATCCGATCCCGGCGCTCTCGCGTATCCAGTTCAAACCACTTTTGGTCTGGTGTCCCGATGCGCGTTCTTTCTGCTGCCCTGCTGTTTCTCGGACTGGCCGCCCCTGCCGTGGCAGAGGGCTTTGCCCCCGTAACCAAACGCGACCGGTTCGTGTCACTGATCGAAGGGCGGGACCTGACCCGCTTTGGCATCACCCTCAACGTGACCTCTGATGGCCAGATCAAAGGCCGCGCCTTTGGCCGGGACGTCACCGGCGCATGGCGCTGGAATGGCGATTACTTCTGCCGAGATCTCTTTTGGGGCAAAATGGACCTTGGCCCGAACTGTCAGGCGGTGCGCCTGAATGGCGACACGATCCGCTTCATCTCGGATCAGGGCACGGGACAGTTTGCGGATCTCTACCTGCGCTAGGCCGGCGAATGCATAATCCAGAATCGTCGCGTCAAGCTCTCACCACGTTCAACAGCTTGTCGGGATTGCGCATGATGTAGATCCAGTCGATCTTGCCCGACGGGTCCAGCGTCAGCGTATAAAGCACATCCTCCGCTCCCCCATCGAGAATCGCAAGCGCAGGCGCGCCGTTGGCCTGCACCCACCGCGGCACCGCAGGACCGGCCTTGGCCGCGACCGCAAGGATCACCTGCGCCACCTCTGACGCCCCCATGAGCGACCGCAGCGCCGCGCGCGCCTTGCCGCCGCCATCGCTGATGGCTGTGACATCGGGCGCGAGCATGGCAAGGACCGTGGCGTGATCCTGTGCCATCGCCGCCTGTGCGAAGCGGTCGAGCGCCACCCGAACCGCGCCCTGGTCAGGCGCGAAACGCGGGCGCACCTCTCTCAGGCGCGCGGCGGCGCGGCTCACCATTTGACGACAGGCGGTCTCACTGCGACCAAGCGCGGCAGCGATTTCGGCATAATCGGCATCAAACACCCGACGCAGGAGGAAGGCCGCGCGGTCCTCTGGGCTGAGCCTTTCCATCGCCCATAAAAGAGCAAGGTGACACTCCTCGGCCAGCGCCACCCGCGCCGCGCCATCGGCCTCGTCCACTTCGGCGATGATCGGTTCGGGCAGCCACGGGCCGACGTAATGCTCGCGCCGCGCCCGCGCGCGGCGCAGCGCGTCCACCGCCAATCGCGTCGTCACCTGCCGCAGCCATGCGCGCGGCGCCTCAACCGTTGCCGCATGCGCGGACCAGCGCAGCCACGCGTCCTGAACCACATCTTCGGCCGCCGCGCGCTCGCCCAGCATCCGGTAGGCCAGTGCCGTCAGGTGCGGGCGCTCGGCCTCGAAGAGATGCAGCGCGTCACCGGTCATGGATCTGCCCTCACAACCGCGATGTCCTTTTCACCCAGCCTGATCGCATGGCAGGCCGCGCCATGCCCCAGCCCGCGCTTGAGCACCGGATAGACCCGCCCCGAGGCGGCGGCGAACGCTGCGGCGATGGCCGCACGCGCCCCGTGCCGCCGAACGATCTCGACGCGCAATGTCTCGGCATCCTCCGCCCCTTCGATTGCCGCCTCTGCAAAGCAAAAGCCAAGACCCACCGCCCCTGCCGCCGCGAAATCACGCCTCAGGCAGGCGGCCAGACACGCGGGGTCCACCCCCTTTGCCAGCGCGTCGTTACACACAAGCTGCGCGCAGGGTCCGCAATCGCCGTCCAACACCGAAGCGAGGATCGCGCCCGCCCAGATGTCGGGATCGGGCCCGGTCAACCGGCTCAACGCAGGCAGGACAAGATAGCGCAGCCCTGCACCGGGCCATGCATCGGTCATCTCCTGAAGGTAGGTCGTGTCATAATCATTGAGCCGCGCAAAGCGTCGAAACCCGATGTTCAGTAGCCAGCGCATCATGACCTGCCCTCCGGTGTCTTGATCCTTAGGCACAAAGCGGCGGTCAGCGCAATCAGCCCGGGCAGCACAGTGGCGACCAGCTCGCCCGCCCCGCCATGCGGCCCGTGATCGACCGCCTCGGCAAGGTGCAATCCGCCGTGCAGCAGTGGGAATCCGGCCCCCGCCAGCGCCACCCGCCAATCGCGCATCATCGCCCCTGCACCCAGCGCCAGTGCAGAGGCGACAAAGGCAAGACCCACGTCGCGGAAAAAATGAATGTTGAACGGGCCGCTTTCGGCCACGCCGGGAATGGTGGCGAAAAATCCACCAGGTGAGATCACGAGCCAAAGCCCGATACCCGCGCACCACGCCGCCACTAGAGCTATGAAAGATCGCGTCATTTAGCACCTCCTTGTCCCGTAAAGACGAAACGGAGGGCAGAGTTGTGACAGGAGATGTTGAAAAAGAGCGTGGATCAGGGAATATCCAGCCCGGTTCAGAAATCGACGGCGAGACCCTTTTTCTCCCAATCGCCATAGCGCACGGGCTCCAGCCCCTCGCGTCGCCCCCCCAATTCGCGGGGCAGGTCCAGGGCATCGGCGGCCTTGCGCCGCGCCTCGGCCTCTGCCAACGCCCGTTGCGCAGCAGGGGGCAGATCGCGGATCGGGGTGCTGTCATCATCGGTCATGGTCGGGCTTTCCTTGGCAAGACCCCCCTGATATATCGCACAGCCAACCCCTCGCCAAGGACATGGCCCATGAAAAAGCACACCGCCACCGCCCGCTCAGCCGCGGCGCATCTGCTCGACCGCGTGTTGGGCGAGGGGCGGCTCCTGTCCGATCTCATCGCAGGGGGTGCGCTCGACCCGCTCAGCCCCGCCGACCGCGCACGCGCGCAACGGCTGGCCTCTGAGACGCTGCGCGGGCTGGCGCGCGCCGACCGCCTCTTGTCCCGCCACCTGCGCAAGACACCGCCTCTGCCCGTCTATAACGTGCTGCGCTTGGCCACCGTCGAACTGGCGCAGGGCGGCGAGTCGCATGGCGTGGTCAATGCCGCCGTTGACATCGTGGGTCAGAGCGCGCGGCACGCCAATCTCAAGGGGCTGGTCAACGCCGTGCTGCGCAAACTGGCCGACGAGGCACCGCGCAGTTGGAACGACCTGCGACTGCCCGGCTTGCCCGACTGGCTGCGCGGTCCGCTGGTCGAGGCCTGGGGCAAGGGTGCCGTCACCGCCATGGAGCGCGCGCATTTCGCCGGGGCCGCCCTCGACATCACCGTGAAATCCGACCCCGAGGGTTGGGCCGACCGACTGGGGGCCACGCTTTTGCCCACCGGCTCGCTGCGGCGCACCGATCCCGGGCAGGTCTCGGCCCTACCCGGCTATGCCGAGGGCGCGTGGTGGGTGCAGGATGCGGCCGCCGCGCTGCCGGTGCAGGTGCTGGCCCCCAAACCCGGCGAGCAGGTGCTTGACCTCTGTGCCGCGCCTGGCGGCAAGACGCTGCAATTGGCGGCGGCGGGCGCACAAGTCACAGCTCTCGACCTGTCAGAGCGCCGCATGACGCGAGTGGCCGAAAACCTCTCCCGCACCGGCCTTGCCGCCACGTGCCGGGTCGAGGATGCGCGCACCCATCAGGGCGGGCCCTATGATGCCATCCTGCTTGACGCGCCCTGTTCCGCGACCGGGACCATCCGGCGTCACCCCGACCTGCCTCACGCCAAGGACGGCTCAGACTTTGGCGCGCTTATCAGCTTGCAAGCCGAGATGCTCGACCATGCGCTGACCTTGCTGAAGCCCGGCGGGCGGCTGATCTTTTGCACCTGTTCGCTCTTGCCCGACGAAGGCGAATGTCAGGTGGAAGAGGCGCTGGCACGTCACCCCGGCCTGCGCGTCGACCGGGTCGCCTTGGAGCATCCCGGAATTGACCCGGCTTGGATCACCGAAGAGGGCGGGCTGCGCCTGCGGCCCGATTACTGGGCAGACCTGGGCGGAATGGATGGATTCTACATCGCCTGCCTGCGATTTTAACGCCACCAGCCCCTTCAAAGAAACGGTGACTTGACCACACCCCACCGCTATAGTGCCTCCATCAACGCCGAAAGAAGCGTCCAGAGGCACGGCATATGTCCACATCCGATCCCTTGCCAGAACGCTGGCCAGAGCGCTGGTCGCGCCTGCTGAACCGCGTGGCGGCACGCCGCGCCGCTCTCAGCCGTCCCGCCACCGCCTTTCTGTCGCAGCCAGAGCCGCGCAGCATCGGCTACCTTGCCCGTGGCCGACAACTCTGCGCCGGCAATTTTGTCTTCGCCGGGCACTTGGTCGAGGCACCGGACACCAGCATCTGGGATCTCGATCCGCCCGACGCGGCATTTGCCGCGCAATTGCACGGCTTTGGCTGGCTCGACGATTTGGCGGCAGCAGGCGACACCCCGGCGCGCGCGCGCGCGCAAGCCTGGCTTTGGGCTTGGATCGATCGCTACGGCAAAGGCACCGGACCGGGCTGGACCCCGGACCTGACTGGCCGGCGCTTGATTCGCTGGATCAGCCAAGCGCTCTTCGTGCTCAGTGGTCAACCCTCAGAGGCCTCCGCCCCCTTTTTTCGGTCCTTGGCACAACAGACGGCATTCCTGTCCAGGCGCTGGCAGGCCGCCCGCCCCGGCCTGCCCCGGTTCGAGGCGCTGACCGGCCTCATCTATGCCGGGCTGTCGCTTGAGGGGATGCAAACGCATCTCGACCCGGCGCTGACGGCACTGGCACGAGAATGCTCCGACCAGATTGACGCGCAAGGCGGTGTGCCCACGCGCAATCCCGAGGAACTGCTCGAGGTTTTCACCCTGCTCACTTGGGCCGCCATGGCCCTGAGCGAATCCGGTCGAACCGCAGGCGAGGCGCATTGGCGCGCGATCGAACGCATCGCTCCCACCCTGCGCACCCTGCGCCATGCCGATGGCGGGTTGGCTCGTTTTCACGGCGGCGGGCGCGGGCTGGAGGGGAGGCTTGACAGCGCGCTTGCCACCAGTGGGGTCAAGACCCGGCGCATGGATGGGCTCGCCATGGGCTTTGCCCGGCTTGGCGCGGGCCGCACCAGCGTCATCATAGACGCGGCACCGCCCCCCACCGGCCCGGCCTCTGCCGGGGCGCATGCCTCAACCCTTGCGCTCGAACTGACCTCGGGGCGGCGCCCGCTGATCGTCAATTGCGGCTCGGGCAACAGCTTTGGACCAGACTGGCGACGCGCGGGACGCGCCACGCCCTCGCATTCGACACTTGTGCTTGCCAATGGATCCAGCGCGCGGCTCAGCAACGACAAACGCCACCCCGAATGGCTGAGTGAAGCCCCGCGCAATGTGCCGGTCAACCTGACAAAGGCCCCCGACGGGCTGCGTTTCGAAGGGGCGCAGGACGGCTATCGGCGCAGCCATGGCCTGACCCATGTTCGGCAAATCGATCTTACCTCGGACGGCCGTGGGCTTGCGGGCAGAAGACATGCTGCTCGCCATCGAGGAGATGGACAAACGCCGCTTTGACCGCGCCCTTGACGACAGCCGAATGCAGGGTATCGCCTATGATATCCGCTTTCATCTGCACCCCGATGTGGACGCTTCGGTCGATATGGGTGGGGCTGCGGTGTCCCTGGCGCTGCGCAGCGGCGAAATTTGGGTATTCCGCAGCGACGGGCACGCCGCTTTGTCCTTGCAACCAAGTGTGTATCTTGAAAAAACGCGCCTCAAACCGCGTGCGACCAAACAGATCGTTTTATCCGGTCGCGCGATGGACTATGCGACCCATCTGAGATGGTCACTGGCCAAGGCGCAAGATACTCCGGTCGGCATCCGCGATGTCGAGGAGGAGGCGCTTGATCCCGTGGCTGACGACTGAACCGACAAGGCAGGACCGCCCGACATGACCGATCAAGCACCCATCACCCGCGCCCTTCTCTCTGTTTCCGACAAGACCGGGCTTCTTGAGCTTGGTCGCGCATTGGCAGAGCGCGGGGTCGAACTCTTGTCCACCGGAGGCACCGCCAAGGCGCTGCGCGACGCGGGCCTCGCGGTGCGTGACGTGGCCGAGGTGACAGGCTTTCCCGAGATGATGGACGGGCGCGTCAAAACCCTGCACCCGATGGTACATGGCGGCCTTCTGGCTCTGCGCGACAACCCCGAGCATCAGGCAGCGATGCAGGCGCATGGCATCGGTGCCATCGACCTTCTGGTCGTCAACCTCTATCCGTTCGAGGAAACCGTGGCGCGCGGCGGCGACTATGAGACCTGCGTCGAGAATATCGACATCGGCGGCCCGGCGATGATCCGCGCCGCATCCAAGAACCACGGTTTTGTCACCGTGGTGGTGGATGTGGCCGATTACGCGCCGCTTCTGGCGGAACTTGATGCGCATGATGGCCACACGACACGGGCGTTCCGGCAGCGTCTGGCACAGATCGCCTATGCCCGCACCGCCGCCTATGACGCGGCGGTCAGCACATGGCTGGCTGGGGCCATAGGCGATGCCGCGCCACGCCGCCGCGCCTTTGCCGGAACGCTGGCACAAACGCTGCGCTACGGCGAAAACCCGCATCAGGCGGCGGCCTTCTACACCGATGGCTCAGAGCGCCCCGGCGTGGCCACCGCCCGGCAAGTGCAGGGCAAGGAACTGAGCTACAACAACATCAACGACACTGACGCAGCCTTTGAACTGGTGAGCGAATTTGCCCCCGCCGATGGCCCCGCCTGCGCCATCATCAAACATGCCAACCCCTGCGGCGTGGCGCGCGGCGCGACGCTGCTCGAGGCCTACAAACACGCCTTCGACTGTGACCGCACCTCCGCCTTTGGCGGCATCATCGCGCTCAACCAGCCGCTCGACGCGGCCACCGCCGAAGAGATTGCAGAGATCTTCACCGAGGTGGTGATTGCCCCTGGCGCAGACGCTGGCGCCATGAGTATTTTTGCCAAGAAGAAGAACCTGCGCCTGCTCTTGACCGATGGGCTGGCCGATCCTGCCACTGCCGGGCGGATGATCAAACAGGTCTCGGGTGGCTATCTCGTGCAGGACAAGGACAACGGCCGTATCAGCGCCGCCGATCTCAAGGTTGTGACCAAACGCGCGCCCAACCCGCGCGAGTTGGCGGATCTGCTTTTTGCCTGGAAAGTGGCGAAACACGTCAAATCCAACGCCATCGTCTACGTCAAGGACGGGGCCACCGTCGGCGTGGGCGCGGGCCAGATGAGCCGGGTCGATAGCTGCCGCATTGCCCGCGCGCAAGGCCGTGGACATGGCCGAAACCCTCGGGCTGGCCGCGCCCCTGACCCAAGGCAGCGTCGTGGCCTCGGATGCGTTCTTTCCCTTTGCCGATGGGCTGATGACCGCCGCCGAGGCGGGTGCCACCGCCATCATTCAGCCCGGCGGCTCGATGCGCGATGATGAGGTGATCGCGGCGGCGGATGCGGCGGGGTTGGCCATGGTCTTCACCGGCATGCGCCATTTCCGGCACTGACGCGCCGATGCGGATCGTATTCTGGACGGCGTTCTGGGTCTTCCTGCTGGATCAGGCCACAAAGTATCTTGTGGTGCATATGATGGACCTGCGCAGCCTCGGTTCCATCGACCTCTGGCCGCCGTTTATCAATCTGCGCATGGCGTGGAACTACGGGATCAACTTCGGGATTCTGGCGGGCGATGATCCGCTCACCCGGTGGGTACTGATTGCCGTGGCGCTGGTCATCTCGGGCGCGGTTCTGTGGTGGGTGCATAACGAACCCTTGGGGCGCTGGCACCGCTTTGCCGCAGGGCTGCTGGTGGGCGGCGCTCTCGGCAATGTGATCGACCGGCTGATCTATGGGGCGGTGGCGGATTTTCTCAACATGTCCTGTTGCGGGATTTCCAACCCCTATGCATTCAACGTGGCCGATATCGCCGTGTTTGCCGGTGCATTTGGCATGGTTCTGCTGCCTTCGGGCAAAAAGCCCTCGTGACCTTGCGCATTGAATGCGATAAGGCTCCCATGACCTTGCAGGAGAGTGGCGATGACGATGCCGCGAAAGACAGTTCTGACCTTTCTTGTGGCCACGCTCGTGGCCGGGTGCGGCGGGCGCGACGACGTCACGCTCAGCAAGATTCGTCATACCGGAAACGGGCCTGACGAGTTTTCCATAATTCCCGGCAAGCCCTTGCAAACGCCCGAGGATCTGGCCAGCCTACCCGCGCCGAACCCTGGCGGCAGCAACCTCACCGATCAAAATCCCCTCGCCGATGGCGTGGCCGCCCTTGGCGGCAATCCGGCAGGCGGGGTCGCGAGCAACGGCGCGCTTGTCAATCATGCCAACCGTTTCGGGGCCACCACCCCGGCCATCCGCCAGACTCTCGCCGCCGAGGACAAGGCGCTGCGTCAGGCGCATGGCCGCGTCGATGTGCTGCGCTTCCTGCCGGGCGACGATTACGTGCAGGCCTACCGCCGCGAATGGCTGGATGCCTATGCCGAAGAACGCTACCTGCGCAGTCGTGGCGTGGTAACACCGGCGAGTCCGCCCCCGCCAGAGTGAACGCCACCCCGCTTGAAACGGCGCGGCCAAGGCGTATCTACCAAATCAAACGCGACATAGACCGGAGACCGTATATGCGACATTTCCTCGCCGGGCTGACGCTGGCCCTTTTGCCGTTTGCTGCCCCGACATCGGCCTCGACTGCCGATCAGGTGACGCATTTCACGCTCGACAACGGGCTTGATGTGGTGGTGATCGAGGATCACCGCGCGCCCGTGGTCACGCAGATGCTCTGGTATCGTGCCGGGTCCGCCGACGAGACACCGGGCGTGTCGGGCGTCGCGCATTTCCTCGAACATCTGCTCTTCAAGGGCACCGAGACCATGGCACCGGGCGAATTTTCCGCCACCGTGGCGCGCAACGGCGGCTCGGACAACGCCTTTACCAGCTATGACTATACCGCGTATTTCCAACGTATCGCCGCCGACCGTCTTGAGCTGATCATGCGGATGGAATCGGACCGCATGACCAATCTGCAACTGGACGAGGCGGACATCCTGACAGAGCGCGACGTGATCATCGAAGAGCGCAATCAACGGGTCGAAAACAGCCCCGGCGCGCTGTTCCGTGAACAAAAGAACGCGATGCAATATCTCAATCACCGCTACGGCGTGCCGATCATCGGATGGCGACACGAAATGGAGGCGCTCGATCTCGACGCGGCGCTTGATTACTACCGGACCTTCTATGCCCCCAACAATGCCATCTTGATCGTCGCGGGCGATGTCACCCCCGAGAATGTGCGCGCCTTGGCCGAAACCTATTACGGCCCCATCGCCGCCAATCCCGACCTGCCCGAACGCGTCCGCCCGCAAGAGCCACCGCAACTGGCGGAACGCCGGATCACCATGCGCGACGCGCGCGTATCGCAACCCTATGTCACCCGCTCCTATCTGGCACCCGAGCGCGACAGCGGCGCACAGGAAAAAGCCGCGGCACTGACCCTGCTCGCCGATATTCTGGGCGGCGGTCAAACCTCGCTTCTGGTCGAGAAACTTCAGTTTCAGACCCAGACGGCGGTGCAGGTCGGCGCGTCCTACTCGGGCCTGTCGCTCGATGACACCACCTTTGACCTCTTTGTCGTGCCCGCCCCCGGTGTCACTCTGGAACAGGCCGAAGCCGCGATGGACGAGGCGCTGATCACCTTTCTCGAAACCGGCGTGGATGCCGACCAGCTTGAGCGTATCAAGATGCAGTTCCGCGCCTCGGAAACCTATGCCCGTGACGATGCCGGGGGCTTGGCCCAGCGTTATGGTCAGGCACTGACCCAAGGCCTGACCGTGGCCGATGTGCAGGCATGGCCCGCTCTCATCCAGGCCACCACCGCCGAAGAGATCATGCAGGCCGCGCGCGATGTGCTGGACCGCACGCAATCCGTCACAGGCTGGCTTATGGCACCGGAGGTCACGCAATGATCCGTTTTGTTCTGAGTTTTGTTCTGCTGATGGCCGCTCTCCCCGCACGCGCAGATATCGACGTGCGGGAAATCACCACGTCCGGCGGACTGAATGCCTGGCTGGTCGAGGATCACTCGATCCCCTTCGTTGCGCTCGAACTGCGCTTTCGCGGCGGCGGCTCGCTTGACCCCGAGGGCAAGCGTGGCGTGACAAACCTCATGGTCGGGCTTCTCGAAGAAGGGGCCGCCGAGATGGACGCGCAGGGCTTTGCGCGCGCCTCTGAATCCCTCGCCGCCAACTTCCGCTATTCCGTCAATGACGACCGCGTCAGCGTCTCAGCCCGATTCCTCACCGAGAACCGCGATCAGGCGATTGATCTCTTGCGCGCCAGCCTCGTGGAACCGCGCTTTGACCCGGACGCCATCGAGCGCGTGCGCGCGCAAATACTCTCGGTTATCAATTCCGCCCAAACTAACCCGCGCGATATCGTGGCAAAGGCGTTTGACGGCCTCGTATTCGGCGATCATCCTTATGGATCATCGCTTGATGGCACGGCCGAGAGCGTGACCGCGCTCACGCGCGATGACATCGTGGCCGCGCATCAGGGGGCGCTTGCGCGGGACCGGATCTATGTTTCTGCCGTGGGCGACATCACCGAGGCAGAGCTTGCCACCCTCCTCGACAGGCTTCTTGGCGACCTGCCCGAAACCGGCGCCCCCCTGCCCGGCGCGGCCAATCCCAACCTGCCCGGCGGCGTCAAGGTCACGGATTTTGCCACCCCGCAATCCATCGTGGCCTTTGCCCAACCCGGCATTGACCGCGATCATCCGGATTTCTTCGCCGCCTATATCCTCAACCATATCCTCGGCGGTGGCGGCTTTGAAAGCCGCCTGATGACCGAGGTGCGCGAGAAACGCGGGCT
Source organism: Roseovarius mucosus DSM 17069 (assembly GCF_000768555.3). Classification (GTDB taxonomy): domain Bacteria; phylum Pseudomonadota; class Alphaproteobacteria; order Rhodobacterales; family Rhodobacteraceae; genus Roseovarius; species Roseovarius mucosus. The sequence continues at coordinate 226,656 of NZ_KN293980.1, read as the reverse complement.
GACCTATGGTGTCTATTCCTATCTTGCCGACAAGGACGCGGCCCAGCTTTGGATGGGCTCGGTCGCCTCTGCCAATGACCGCGTCGCCGAGGCTATTAGCGTCATTCGCGACGAATGGGCGCGGATGCACACCGACGGCGTCACCCCCGAAGAGCTGGAAAACGCCAAGACCTATCTGACCGGCGCCTATCCCCTGCAATTCGAGGGGAACGGCCCCATCGCCGACATCGCCGTCGGCATGCAGATGGAGGGGCTTCCGACCGATTACATCACCACCCGCAATGACAAGGTGAATGCCGTCACGCTCGAGGACATCAACCGCGTCGCGCGCGACCTCCTTGATCCCGAGGCGCTCACCTTTGTGGTGGTGGGTCAGCCCGAAGGGCTGGACAGCACGATCAACTGACCTTGCCGCCCTGACGCAATCCCACACGCGTCAGGGCCGCATCCAGTGGGGCCATGTCCGGCAGATTCAGCCGCATCGGCAGGCTTAAGACCTTACGCCGAAACGCCTCTGGCAAACGCACGGCGTCCTCTTCCGTCGTGACCAGTTGCGCAGCCCGCAGGTAGGCCTCGCGCTCCAGCCGCGCGAGCAGGGCCGAGCCATAGGCCTCCTCTGTCGCCAACGCCTCAAAGCGCACAAGCTCTGCCCCAAGCCCGCGCAAGGTGGCAAAGAAGAGCCCCGGATCTTCACCCCCCGCAAAGGCCAAGAGCCGCGCCCCCGCCCACTCCATGCCGGTGGGCAGCGGCTGCAGATCGCCCGGCATCCTTGGCATGTCGAGCCGCTCGGCCCAAAGCTCTGCAAATCGCTCTTGGGCGGAACGCGGCCCGACCGGGATCAGCAGATCAACCCGCGCCAACGCCACCGCCAGAGGTTCCGCAAGCGGCCCCGCCGGGCGACAGCGTCCGTTGCCAAACCCGCGCACCGCATCGACCACGCCAATGGATACATCCTTGACCAGCGCCGGATCGCGCAGCCCCCCCATCATCACGAGACAATCGGCCCCGCCTTCAGCCAAGGCCGCCCGCGCGCCCGATGCCCAGTCGGACGCAACCCAGGTCGGCGCGAAATCCGCAGCCAGCAGCGCAGCCGCCCCAACCTCTGCCGCCCCATGGCGGCGCGGCTCTACCCGGAGCGGTCCCGACCCGCCCCGCGCAAGGATCACAGGCGCAAACCCCAACCGCTGTATATGCCCGACCACCGCCAGCACCGCAGGCAACGCACCCACACCCCCCGCCGCCAATGCATCGACCGAGATCAGCGGCACCGGCGCACGCCAGCCGTCGCCATCCACCCGCTTGCCGCGCGCCCGCCAGTGCGCCCAAGGCGTCAACAACCGCGCGCGCAGGCCGGGTCGGTCCGGTGGCGTGAACCAATGCGCGGGCAGGCTCATCGCGCGGCGTCCAGCCGATCCAGCCGATCCAGCAGCATATCCTGAATCCGGTCGGTCACCGCCGCCCCGCGCGAGGCCACATCCCAGGCCGCATGGGCCATCACCGCCGCCTGATCCGGCGCAATCAACCGCTGCACCGCCGCCGTGAGCGTCGCGCTGTCACGCACGATCCGCGCCGCCCCGGCCTCGGCATAGCGCGAATACCGGTTGAGGTAGCGGCCAACGTTGGGGCCATAAAGGATCGCCGATCCATGCGCGGCAGGCTCGTTGGGATCGCGCCCATGCTGGCCCGAGACCAGCGACGAGCCCATGAATGTCACCGGGGCCAGACGATACCACAGCCCCATCTCGCCCCGCGTATCGGCCAGAATTACCTGCGTTGTCTCGCTTGGCATCTCGCCTTCGGACCAGACCGCGACCCGCCAGCCCTGCGCGTCCAGCGTGGCGCGCATCTCGGCGCAATCCTGCAAATCGTCCGGCACCACGATCAGAACGCTACGATGCGCCAGACGGCTCACCTCTCGGTGCGTCTCCAGCACCGTGGCCAGCTCGTCGCGGTGGATACGCGACGCAAGCCAGATCGGACGGCTGCGCAAGAGGCCCGCCATCTCTTCGCGCTCGGCGACACTAAAGGGTAGCGTCATCGCCCCTTCCTGAAACGCGCCCGTCACGGTCACGATCCGCTCGGGCGCCCCAAACCGGCGGACCAGCCGCGCCGCCGCTTCGGTTCGTGTCAGGATTTCCGTGAACAACCCCAAGACTGCACGTGGCATGTCGGGAAACCAGCGCCAGCTTGCCCGATCCAGGTTCTCTTCATCGGCATCGACAAGATAGAGAGGAATGTTCATGCGCGCGGCACAAATCAACAACGCAGGCCGCAAATCGCCCCCGGTCCAGAGGCATATATCAGGCCGCCAATGGCCCAGAAATGCCTCGGCGGCGGGCAGGTTGTCCTCGGGCACCGTCTGCCAAACGACCGACGCCGCCGTGTCGGTGCGCGCGGGTGTCGTGCTCGCCGTGGTCAGCAAGAGATGAAGACCCCGCCTCTGCGCCGCCAAACGCTCGGCCAGATGCACCAGCGTATCGGCCCGCGCCGCATCGACCGCATGCGCCCAGATAAGCGGCCCCGGCGGGCGCGCCTGATCCGGCGCAGGCCCTGCGCGCCCAGCCCGGCGCGCATAGGCCAGATAGGCCGAGAGGCTGAGCGACCGGCTCATGCCATCGCCCCGTCAATCGCCACAAGAGCAGGCGAAATCAGGCTCTCGGGCGCGATCCTCTCAACCGGCACGCCAAGCCCAAGCAGCGCAACGGCATAGCTCTCAGCCGCGTCACCCGACGCGACCAGCACCACATTCTGTCCCAGCCAATAGGGGCGCGCGGCCGCCAGTTCCGCCGCCAAAAGGTGACCCGTCAGCGCCGTCGCAGACCCGCGCACCTCAGCCCCACGCAGATACGCCGCCAGACGCTCCGGGCGGCTCAACGTATCGGCCAGGGCCACATCACAAGGCTCTGCGGCGCCCCCCAAGAGCCGCACCAGCCTTGGCGTCATGAAACTCTGGCAACTCACAGCCTCGCCCGCACTCAGATGCACCCAATGGCTCAGGTCGCGCCCGACCACCCACGCCACACCGTCCCATTGCGCCCGTCCCTGCAAGAGCCCGATCAGCAACAGACGCACCCAGGCGTCGATGACATCGGGCGGGTTGTCCTGCACAAGCGGTGCCAGCCCCCGTGCACCCTGCGGCATGATCTGTGCTGGCAGGCGATCCCCCTGCCCTTCTCCAACCCGGAAAATCCTGTGCGGCATCGATGCCAGCATGGCCCGCGCGGCCGACTCATCGGGGGCCGTGGCCTCTTGAACAATCCGCGCACCCTGCATCACAAAGGCGCGCGCCCTCTCTCCGTCATGGCCGATGACGGCCCAGTCGGTCATTGCCGGCGTTCAAGCTGCGCCACGAGACCGGACATATCATAGCCCGCCTCGGCGGTGGCGCGCAGGATTTCATCCCCGCCCAGATCGTCAAACCGCGTTATGCTCCACAGCATCGTGCAGCGCGTGCCGGTCCGGCAATAGGCAAGGATGGGCTTGGGCATCTCATCGAGTGCTGCGCGAAACTCATCCAATGCGGCCTGTGTCATTTGCCCCGACACAATAGGCACCCACCGCACCGCAAGCCCCGCCGCCTCTGCTGCGGCGGCAACGGCATCATAGGCCGGTTGCCCGTAATCCTCGCCATCCGGGCGGTTGCAAAGGATCGAACGATATCCGGCATCGACAACAGCGGCCACATCCCCCACCTCGATCTGCGGGGATACGGTAAAATCTTGGGTGATCGGGCGCAGGTCCATAAGGCTCTCCAGCAGGGTTTGCCCCATCTATGCGCAAATCCCGATCCGGATTCAATGGCACACACGCGGCAGTGACAGAGCAGCGCGCGGCGATACGTCACGCGCAGACCTCAGCACCAAAGACGAAGATTCTTGCAGCACATCCCGATTTTTGCCGAAATTTACGGCATTCGGCCTGCAAATCCGGGAAATCCGGGAAAACCGCAGACGTAACCTCTGGTAGAGTAGACTACCGGGCAACGTCTGGATGCCCGGACAAGTAACAACAACAGCGAGGGAGATCCTGTCATGTCTGGAAAATTCGTCGTCGGCTACGACGGCAGCGTGTCATCGCGGCGCGCCTTGGAATTCGCGGTAGAGCGCGCACGCGCACAAGGCGGCACTATCGTGCTGGCACATGTGCTGGAATGGTCGCCCTATTCCTTCCTGACGGCCAGCGAGTTGGAAGAACGCCATAAGCGCCGCCGCGAAGAGATGGAGCGCGCAGAAAAGGCGATCACCTCAACCGTCGTTACGGAACTGAAGGACAGCGGCATGCCGGTTGAAACCGTGATCCGCTATGGCAACACCGCCGATCTGCTCTGCCGCATCGCCAAAGAGGTGAACGCCGTCCAGATCGTCATCGGACGTGATGGCCAGTCGGCGATCGGCGCGCGGGTGTTCGGTTCGGTCGCCGGTGCGCTTGTGCAGACGGCCCCGGTGCCCTGCACCATTGTTCCATAACAGCAAGAAACAACAGGGATAACAAAAATGACTCGATACGCATTTCCTGCGGCGGCGGTCGGGGCGGCGATGCTCGCCATGCCCGCCCATGCACAATCCGTTGATGAAAAGGTCAACCAGATTTTCGCCAATTCAACCGGCTGGTTCGTCAATCTGATCTTTTCCAACTTTCCGGGCACTTCCTTTCCGTGGATCGTGGCGTGGCTTGTGATCGGTGCCACCGTGTTCACGCTCTATTTCGGCTTTATTCAATTCCGCGCGATCGGTCATTCCATCGCACTGGTCAAAGGCGACTATTCCGACCCCAACGATGCCGGCGAAGTCAGCCATTTTCAGGCGCTCGCCACCGCCCTGTCGGGCACCGTGGGCCTTGGTAATATCGCAGGCGTCGCCGTCGCGGTCAGCATCGGTGGCCCCGGCGCGACCTTCTGGATGATCCTTGCGGGCCTCATGGGCATGGCGTCGAAATTCACCGAATGCACCTTGGGCGTGAAATACCGCAACGAATACCCCGACGGCCGCGTCTCGGGCGGCCCGATGTATTACCTGACCAAGGGCTTTGCCGAACGCGGCCTGCCCGGTGGCAGAATCCTCGCCGTGATGTTCTCGATCTTCTGTATCCTCGGCGCGCTCGGCGGCGGCAACATGTTTCAGGCCAATCAGGCGCATCAGCAGATTGCCGGCATCGTCGGCGCTTATCCGGGCTGGATCACCGGCGTGATCTTTGCCGGTGTGGTCTTTGCGGTGATCGTGGGCGGCCTCAAATCCATCGCAAAGGTGACCGAGAAAATCGTGCCCTTCATGGGCATCCTCTACGTTGGCACGGCGCTGATCATCATCGCGATGAATGCCGATCAGATTGGCTGGGCCTTTGGCCAGATCTTCGAAGGGGCCTTTACCGGGCTGGGCGTTGCGGGGGGCATGGTCGGCGCGCTGATCCAAGGCTTCAAGCGCGCGGCCTTTTCCAACGAGGCCGGCGTCGGCTCCGCCGCCATCGCCCATTCGGCGGTGCGCACCAAGGAACCGATCACCGAAGGTTTCGTGTCGCTGCTTGAACCCTTTATCGACACGGTGGTGATCTGCACCATGACCGCGCTGGTGATCATCATCACGGGACAGCTGGTTGCAGGACCGGATGGCAACTACCTGCTCAACGAGGCGGGCACGGCGATCCAGACTGTCGGCGGCACCTCCGGCGTGGGTCTCACCTCCGCGGCCTTTGGCAGCGCAATCAGCTGGTTTCCTTATGTGCTGGCCATTGCCGTCGTGCTCTTTGCCTTCTCCACCATGATCAGCTGGTCCTACTACGGGCTCAAGGCCTGGACCTACCTCTTTGGCGAAGGCGAGACCAAGGAACTGGTGTTCAAGGTGATCTTCTGCATCTTCGTGGTGATCGGTGCGGCCGCCAACCTCGGCCCGGTGATCGACTTTTCGGATGCGGCGATCTTTGCCATGGCGGTGGTCAACATCATCGGGCTCTATTTCCTGATGCCCATCGTCAAACGCGAGCTTGACGGCTATCTCAGCCGCCTGAAGTCCGGCGAAATCAAGAAGTTCGAGTAACTTTTCACCCGATTTGACAATCATGGGGGCCGGCGGACATCCGCCGGCCCCTTTGGATTCAGGGAGATCATGCATAGATAAATGTCAGAACGATACGACGATTTCCCTCAAGGAGGACCAGTTATGGACAAAGAGACATATCAGAAAAAGCTGCACGCCCAACTCGATCAATGGAAAGCCGAAATTGACAAGTTGCAAGCCCAGTCGCGCGAGGCTTCTGCCGACATGCAGATCAAGTATCAGGATCAAATCAAAGAGCTGCGCGAAAAACGCGCCGAAATGGCAGCCGAGTATGACAAGATTGAGGCCGCCAGCATCGAGGCGTGGAAAGATTTCAAGACCGGCGCCGACGAGGCATGGGATAACATGTCCAAGGCCATGAAGTCAGCATGGGGTCGGTTTGGCTGAAGAGCTGCCAAACCTCTTCAATTGCCGTCACGCAAGCGCCATAACAGGCGCTTGCGTGCTTTTTCAGAGGTAGGATTGCCTGCTCAGGCCGCCGCAAACCCGGCATCGAGCGCCGACAGGATCACGTTGATTTCAGCTTCGGAAATCACCAGGGGCGGCGACATCAGGATGTTATGCGCCCCCAGACGCACCATCGCGCCTGCCTCATAGGTGGCCTGATGCACCCGCTTCATGGTCGCGGCATCCATCGGCGTTTTCTTGGCGCGGTCGCTGACCAGCTCGATCCCCATCATCAACCCATGGCCGCCACGCACATCACCGATGATGTCGTATTTTTCGGCCAGCTTCTTGACTCCTTCATAGAGCTGCGTGCCGCGCACGGCGGCATTGCTCTTGGTATCAAGCCGCAGCGTTTCCGACAGGCAGGCCACCACAGCCGCCGCCCCCACGGGATGCGCCGAATAGGTATAGCCGGTCCAGATGCTGCCTTCCGGCCCCGCCTTTTCAAAGACATCGGCCACCTTGTCGCCCAGAACCACACCGCCCACCGGGAAGTATCCGCTGGTAATGCCCTTGGCGATGGTCATCATGTCGGGCTTGACGCCCCAATGCCGCGCGCCGGTCCAGTCGCCGGTGCGCCCGAACCCGGTGATCACCTCATCCGAAATCATCAGGATGCCGTAGCGGTCGCAGATCTCGCGCATAAGCTTCATGAAGGAGGCATCCGGCACGATCACCCCGCCCGCGCCCTGAATGGGCTCCATGATAAAGGCGGCAATGGTCGAGGGGTCCTGAAACTCGATCTCATCCACCATGGCCGCGGCAATCTTCTGCGCCAGTTTGGCCCCATCGGTCTCGTCATAGGGATTGCGATAGGTATAGGGGCTGGGCAGGTGATAGCAGCCCGGCAAGAGCGGCTCATAGGTGATGCGGAAGCGGTTGTTGCCATTGACGCTCGCCCCGCCCCAATGGGTGCCGTGATAGCCCTTTTTCAGGCTCAGGAACTTGGTGCGCGTGGGTTCCCCCCGCAGGCGGTGATATTGCCGCGCCATGCGCAGCGCCGTGTCCACGCTATCCGACCCACCAGAGGTGAAAAAGACGCGCGTCATCCCATCTTCGGCAAAGAATTCCTGCACCGCATAGGACGCCTCGATCGCCGCCGGGTTGGTCGAGCCGGCAAAGGCCGAATAATAGGGCAATTGCCAGAGCTGATCGGAAATCGCCTGCTTCACCACATCGTTGGAATAGCCAAGGTTCACGCACCACAGGCCCCCCACCGCATCCACCGGATCATGCCCGTCAATGTCGGTGATCCGCACACCTGAGGCGCTCTTGATGATCTTGGGCGCGTTGGCCTGCTGCTCGCCGGGATGCCCCATCGGGTGCCACAGGTGGCGCGCGTTCATCTCACGCAGGAAATTGTCGTCTTTCATGGGGGTGCTCCGGCATTGGTGGGAATTTGATCAAATTCTGCCACCGCCGCGAGAGACTGTCCAGAGGGATTAAGGGGCCGGAACACCAATCCCGGCCCATCCCGCGTGGCGGATCACTCCGCCAGCTTTTCCTCGATGATCGCCTTGAGATCGTCATAGGCCATATTGGAATATTTCTGCTCGTTGATCACCAGGGTCGGCGTCGACTCGACGCCATGGGCCTCGGCATTCTCTTGATACCAGGCCACCAGCGCCTTGGCCTTGTCGGTGTCGTTCAGGCAGGCCTCGACCGCGTCCGGCTCAAGCCCTGCAACCTTGCCGATGCGGCGCAGGTTGTCAGCAATCGCGGCGGGCTCGCCTTGGGTCCATTCGCGCTGCTGCTCATAGAGCATATCAGAGATGCCAAAGAATTTCTCGGGCCCGCCGCAGCGCGCCACCATCGACGCCCATAGGCCGAACCGGTCAAAATAGACATCGCGATAAATGAAATGGATCTTGTCCGTGTCGATGTAATCAGCCTTCAACTGCTTGAGCGGCCCTTTGTGGAAATTCGCGCAATGCGGACAGGTAAAGGACGCATATTCCACAATCGTGACCTTGGCATCCTCTGGCCCCATCGTCATTTCGACGATCTGCGACGTATCGGGGGCGGTCTCTTGCGCCACGGCGGGGCCTGTGAGCATGGCAAGGGCCAGCGCCCCGGTTGCGATCATGTGTTTCATGTCTTTATCCTTGGTCTGATGGGTCGGTCAGTGTTGCTGCTTGGTTAACACGTTGCGCGCCAGCCTTTCCAGCGCGGCCCGCAATCCGTCGTCTGTGACAGGCGCGGCAAGGCTGCTGGCGGCTTGGAGTGTCTCGGGGGCCAAGGCGGGCATCGCCGCCTCCTTGGGCCGATGGGTGAAATCCACCTGCCCCTCGGCAAAACCCACGGGGGCTGTCTGGGTGATACGAATACGCGCAATCGCATTGTAGCCGTAAACGGCATTGACCCGCTCGCGCAGCTTTTCCTTTTGCATCTCCAGCATCGGGGCCTGCGCGCCGGTCGTGAGCAGCGTGAGCGTTGCCCCCATCCCCTGCCGCGCATAAGAGACCTCGACCGGGCGGGCGATGGCGGCGATGTCCTCGCCCACCACTTCGGCCCAATGCGTCAAGAGCCGCGATTGTGCGAATCCACGGCTTTCCGAGGCGCGGCGGATGCTGGTCTGCAGCAACGCCGAGGTGCGTTTGAACCCGTATGTCGCGGCCTTGCGGCTGGTCATGGTTGGCGCTCTCCTCAATGGCGCTAATCTATGGCATGTGACAGGGGATACCAGAGCAGATTGCGGGGCAGAGGGATAAACTATGCGTTATTTCGCCGAGGCTGAGAGCCTGCTTGCGTGGTATGATACCCATGCCCGAGACCTGCCGTGGCGGATCAGCCCCGCCGCCCGCGCGGGCGGCGGGCGCCCCGATCCCTACCGCATCTGGCTGAGCGAGGTGATGCTGCAACAGACCACCGTCGCGGCGGTCAAATCCTATTTCCTGCGATTCACAACGCTCTGGCCCACCGTTGCCGATCTGGCGGCGGCAGAGGATTCCGCCGTGATGGGCGAATGGGCGGGCTTGGGATATTACGCCCGTGCCCGCAATCTCCTGAAATGCGCCCGCGCGGTTGTGCGCGATCACAACGGACGCTTTCCCGACACGCTCGACGGCCTGCGCGCCCTGCCCGGCATCGGGCCTTATACCGCCGCCGCCATCGCGGCCATCGCTTATGATCAACCGCATGTGGTGGTGGACGGCAATGTCGAACGGGTGATAGCGCGGCTCCATGACATCCACACCCCCCTGCCCACCGCCAAGCGCGAACTGACCGAGGCCGCCGCCCGCCTCACGCCCCGCACCCGCCCCGGCGATTACGCCCAGGCGGTGATGGATCTTGGCGCGACGATCTGCACGCCCAAATCCCCCGCCTGCGCCCTCTGCCCCTGGCGCGCGCCCTGTGCCGCCCACGCTGCAGGCACCGCCGCGGACCTGCCTCGCAAACTGCCCAAAACGCCCAAGCCCCTGCGCCATGGTCACGCCTATGTCGCCCGTCGCGCCGACGGCGCATGGCTGCTCGAGCGCCGCCCCGACAGCGGCCTCTTGGGCGGGATGCTGGGCTGGCCCTGCAGCGATTGGGGCGACGCCCCATCGCCCGCTCCGCCCATCGCCGCCCACTGGCAGGAGCTGGAAGCCGAGGCCCGCCACACCTTCACCCATTTCCACCTCCGCCTCCGCATCCATGTGGCGCTTCTGCCAGAGGATGCGACACCAGAGCGCGGCCAGTTCCTACGTGACGCAACGTTTCGCCCCGCGGAATTGCCTACCGTGATGCGAAAGGTCTTTGACCTTGCGCGGGCAGCGCTAAACTCTTCCGCGTGATAAGCCGTGATATGTAAGTGTAAACTGCACAGGACACCCCCATGATCCCCGCCGCACAGGTCGCTCAACTGCACCGCGCTTTGCCCTTCTGGATGTCTCTGCTTCTGTTGCCCTTGGGCGTTCTGGGCGCGCTCAACGGCGGCTGGACCGTTCTGCTGCTCCCGCTCGCCACGTGGTATTTCTTCTCGATCCTCGACGCCTTTCTCGGGCTTTATACCGAGAATGCCGATCTTGAGACGCGCGAGGATCAATTGACCTGGTATCGTGCGATCACCCTGATCTGGGCCCCTTTGCAATTCGGGCTGCTCTATTGGCTGATCTGGTATGTCACCGGCCCCGGTGACGCCCATCTCAGACCTCTGGAAACCATCCTTCTTTTCTTTGGCGTGGGGGTGATCACCGGGACGGTCGGGATCAATTACAGCCACGAACTCATGCATCAAAAGAACCGGGGCGAGCGGTTCATGGGCGACATTCTGTTGGCGATGGTGCTCTATTCGCATTTCCGCTCTGAACATCTCTTGGTGCATCATCGCTATGTTGGCACCCCCCGCGATCCGGTCACGGCGCGCTATAACGAGGGGTTCCACCGCTTTTTCCCGCGCGTGCTCCGGCAAAGCTGGCACTCGGCCTTCAAGGCAGAGGCCGATATGCTGGCCCGCCGCAACCTGCCATGGCATGATCTCAAGAATCCGTTTTTCAAATATTGGGCGCTGCAAGGGTTCATGGCCCTGCTGGCCGGGCTGATCGGCGGCTGGATCGGCCTTGCTCTCTTTGTCTGGCAAGCCTTTGTCGCGATCTGGCAATTGGAGCTGGTGAATTACATCGAACATTACGGCCTGACGCGCAAACATCTGGGCAATGGCAAATACGAGCATGTCCAGCCGCGCCATAGCTGGAACGCGGCGCACAAGGCGTCGAACTGGATCTTGATCAATCTGCAACGCCATTCGGACCATCACTACAAACCCGACCGCCGCTTTCCGCTCTTGCAGAATTACACCGAGGCGGACGCCCCGCAACTGCCCTATGGCTATCCGGTGATGACCATGGCCGCCATGGTTCCGCCCATTTGGCGGCGGGTGATGAACCCCCGCGTGCGCCGCTGGCGCGAGATGTATTACCCCGAGATCACCAATTGGCGCCCCTACAACCGCGCGAGCAATCCATTGCCGCGCTAGGGCTATATGGAGAGGCGCGCGGGGGCCAGGCGGCCAGGGACGCGGGAACGACTTGCACCGTCTGGTGCTTTGTAGATGCCAGATCCGTCTAGGGCGCGTTGCGCCCCATGATAACGCACCCGTCCCGGGCTTGACCCGGGACCTTGCCGAGGCAGGAGGCCCCGGCTCGGAGGCCGGGGCGATGTGACCCCGATCAGACGCGCCATACTCTAACCTGACAGGATGGCGTCCAAATCACGCCGCGACCTGATCGAGCAGATGCCCCGTCTTCACATAGATGAGGCAGCCCTCGTCGGAATAGGGCTTGTGCTCTGACAGATGCGGGCTGCGCAGCCAGGTCCCCGCCGGGTAGCTGCCGTGCTCATCGGCAAAGGTGCCTTCGATCACGAATATCTCTTCGCCGCCCCAATGCCGATGCGGTGTGAACCGCGTGCCGGGCGCCCAACGCACCAGCGCCACATTCTCGTTCACGGCCGTATGCAGCGGCAGCACGCTCAGCCCCTCAACCAAACCCGGGCGAAACGCGGCACGTTTCGTGTCAATGTGGAATTGCTCGGTATCCGATGGATCGAACTGATAGAGCTTCACCAGGATCGTGCAGCCGTCCTTGGTATGGGGCTTGTGACGTGTGCCAATCGGATTGCGCACATAAGACCCCGCCGGATAATCTCCACTCTCGTCGGAAAACACCCCCTCCAGGACAAGGAATTCCTCACCGCCATCATGGGTATGGGCGTCGAAATACGAATCCGGCGCGAACCGCACGATGGTGGTTGCACGCGCCACCTCATCCCCGATTCTGTCCAGCATCATCCGCTCGACTCCGGTCGCGGGGGATTGCACCCAAGTGTAATCCTCGGGCCGGATCACGACACGTTGGGAAAAATCAGCATTGATGCGCATGGCGGTCCTCCTGATGGGTAGCTAGGCAGCGGACCGCCGAATTCAAGCCGCCTCGATCACCGCCCGTGCTTCGGCAAAAGACAGTAACCGACGTGCTTTTTCGTCCCAAAGATGCAGCCGCGCATTGGCAAGGCTCTCGCGAATGGTCATCCGGTTCATCTGGGCCAGCTGCGCGTGATCCCGCAACGCTTCGGGCAGACGGTAGAACGGGATACGGCTGTTGACGTGATGGACATGGTGAATCCCGATATTGGCACTCAGCCATTGCAGCCAGCCGGGCAGCACATAATGCGAGCTGCCCTCGAGGGCGGCATCATGCAATTGCCAGTTTTCCTCGGCCTCCCAATGGGTCGTCTCGAACTGATGCTGCACGTAAAATAGCCACATGCCCGCCGTCGCCGCCAGAACGGTCGAAGGCAAAAAGATCAAAAGGATCGGCATCAGCCCCCCGAACCACGCCACCAGCCCCAGCACCGCCACAAGAACAGCATTGGTCGCCATCGCGCTGACCCAATAGCGCGCCTTGCCCATGAACCCGAGCGGCAGGCGGTTCTCCAGCAAAAAGATATAGCCCGGCCCCAACCCGAACAGAACCAGCGGATTGCGATAGAGCCGGTATTTCAGCCGCTGAAACGGCGTCAGCGCGGCATATTCCGCCACCGTCAGCGTGTTTATATCGCCGATGCCCCGCCGCCCCAGATTACCCGAGGAACTGTGGTGGATCGAATGCGAATGTCGCCACACATCATAAGGCGTGAGCGTCACAACCCCAAGCGCGCGACCCAGCCAGTCGTTCATCGACCGGCTCTTGAAAAACGCGCCATGGCCGCAATCATGCTGGATAGCAAACAGGCGCAACAGGAACGGCGCGGCGCAGAGCGCCACAACGACACTCAACACGTAACTCAGCGACAGCGCCCACCACGCCAACCCCCAAAGGGCGAGAAACGGGCCAACCGTCACGCACAATTCAAACGCGGCACGCGGCGAACTCGGTTCGCGGTATTTCGCAAGGAGTTGCGCCCATTCCCTACCAGCGCGTGTTTCAGGTGGCAGCGGGGCGGGGTGGGTTTGATCGAGCATGTGCCTGTATTTTTTGGTAGCGATTGCCAAACTCATAGAGGATTGGCAGGCGTTTGCAAACGTTGCGTCACCTTGCCCCCTGCGCTATTTGACCACGTCTTGAAATATTTTTGACCCAACGTCACGCAAAAGCCCCGCAAGCCGGGCTTGCGGGGCTTTCGTAATGCATGAGGTCGCGACTCGATCAGCTCGTTTTCTTGCCCTTGACCGGGGCCCAGATCCGCTTGTTGGTCAGATAGAGCAGCACCGACAGGATGGTGAGGAAGATCACGCCGGTCAGGCCCGCATGCTTGCGCGCCATCATCTTGGGCTCCGCCGTCCACATCAGGAAGGCCGCGACATCCTCGGCCTCTTGTTCCAACGTGGCCGCGGTGCCGTCATCAAATTCGACATCGTCACCCCAGAGCGGCTGACCCATGGCAATCCAGGTACCGGGAACCGTGTGGTGCCCATGCTCGTCCTTGCACTCTTCGGGATAGCCGCCCGCCGTAAAGGCCGCGTTATAGTTGCCGGGGAAATCCTCGGGCGCGCATTCCGGCACTTCGTGATAGCCGGTCATCAGCGAGTAGATATACTCTGCCCCGCCCATCCCGTTGAAGAGCTGGCTCAGACCGGTGCCATAGGGGCCGTGAAAGCCCGCACGCTTCTTGGCCATCAGGCTCAGGTCCGGGGCCCCGGCCGAGGTCACAGCCGGGAAATGGTCGGTCGGCGTGGCCGTCCGGAAATCGTCAAGCTCCGGATCGAACACCTCGAACTGCTCGGAATAGGCAAAGACCTGATCCTCGGGCAGGTGCGGCCCACCCTCGTCGCCGAGGGTGCGCAGCGGCACATACTTCAGCCCATGGCAGGCCGCGCAGACCTGCGTATAGACCTTCAGACCGCGCTGAAGCTGGTTCTGGTCGAACTTGCCGAACGGACCTTCAAAGGAAAAGGCGACGTCCTCGATATGCCCCTCGCCCCCGGCGGCCAATGCGCCGCCGGTCGAGAGGGACAGGGCCACAAGGGCCGCAATGCCTGTTGTCTTGAACATTGTCATCCGTCCTTTCTTATTCGGCGGGCGTGTGGGCCTTGCCATAATGCGCATCGAAATCTTCCTCGATGGTGGCAGGCTGGGCCTCGGGTTTCTCGATCACGCCCAAGAGCGGCAGGATCACCAGGAAATAGGCGAACCAATAGGCCGACGCGATCAGCGAAATCGTGGAATAGGGCGGTTCTGCGGGCATTGCGCCCACCCACATCAGGACGACAAAGTCGATCGCCAAGAGCCAGAACCACCACTTGAACATCGGGCGATAGCGGCCCGACCGCACCGAAGACGTATCAAGCCAAGGTGCCAGCGCCATCACCGCGATAGCCCCGAACATCGCCAACACGCCAAAGAACTTGGCGTCGATGATTCCGCCGGTGATCCAGTTGGCGAACATCACCACCCAGACATCGGCGGTAAAGGCACGCAGGATCGCGTAGAACGGCAGGAAGTACCATTCCGGCACAATATGCGCGGGCGTCACCAGCGGATTCGCTTCGATGTAGTTGTCGGGATGGCCAAGGTAGTTGGGCATGAAACCGACGATGGCAAAGAACACCACCATGATCACGGCCAAGGCAAAGAGGTCCTTGATCACGAAATAGGGCCAGAACGGAACGGTATCCTTCTGCGCCTCTTCCTTGGAGGTGCGGCGCACGTCCACGCCGGTCGGGTTGTTGTTGCCCGTGGTGTGGAACGCCCAGATATGCAGCGCCACCAGCGCCGCAATCACGAACGGCAAGAGATAATGCAACGAGAAGAAGCGGTTCAGCGTGGCATTATCCACCGCTGGCCCACCCAACAGCCAGGTCTGGATCGACTCGCCGATGAACGGGATCGCACCAAACAGACCGGTGATCACCGTAGCGCCCCAGAACGACATCTGCCCCCAAGGCAGCACGTAGCCCATGAACGCCGTGCCCATCATCGCAAGATAAATCAACATGCCGATGATCCACGTCACCTCACGCGGGGCTTTGTAAGACCCATAGTAGAGACCGCGGAAAATATGCAGGTAAACGGCCACAAAGAACAGCGACGCGCCGTTCATATGCAGGTAGCGAATGAAATGACCACCGTTCACGTTGCGCATGATATGCTCGATGCTGGCAAAGGCCAGATCGACATGCGGCGTGTAATGCATCACCAGAATGATGCCGGTGACGATTTGCAGCACCAGACAGAAGGTCAGAACGATACCCCAGATCCACATCCAGTTCAGGTTCTTGGGCGTGGGAATCATGATGGTGTCATAAAGCAACCCGACGATGGGCAGGCGCGAATGAAGCCATTTCTCGCCGCCCGTCTTGGGCTCATAGTGATCGTGCGGAATTCCGGACATTTGCGCGTTTCCTTATCCCAGTTGGATCGTGGTTTCGTCGAGGAATTGGGCCACCGGCACCGGAAGGTTCTCCGGGGCGGGCCCTTTGCGGATACGGCCCGCGCTGTCATAGTGCGACCCGTGACAGGGGCAGAACCAACCACCGAAATCACCGGCACCATCACCGATGGGAACGCAACCGAGATGGGTGCATACGCCCATTTCGACCAGCCATTCACCCGCTTCATCGAGCGTACGGTTCTCGTCCGTTGCGGGTGCGGTCTCTTCGATATTTGCATTGCGTGCCAGACCGTCGGGCAGCGTGGCGACATCAACGCTGCGCGCCGCCTCGATATCTTTCGCGGTCCGGCGACGGATGAACACAGGCTTGCCCAGCCATTTCACCGTCAATTGCGTCCCAGGTTCAATCCCGGACACATCCACGCGGATCGAGGACAGAGCCTGAACATCCGCCGAGGGGTTCATCTGGTTGATCAGCGGCCAGATGGCTGCGCCTGCGGTCACAGCACCCGCGCCCGCGGTCGCATAATAGAGGAAATCCCTCCGGGTGCCTTCGTGATCTTCTGCGTGGGACACGAGAAATACTCCCTATATATCAGTGCCGCAATCGGCCTCATACGATGATAGGCCTCGGGATTCCCAAAGCCAGCATGTGCGGCTATTTAGCGGGGCTTTGGGGGGCCGTCCAGCCTGCATTAGCCCTAGATTTCGTCAGAGCGCGCATCTGTCGCGCTTGACGGTGGTCAGGTGCTGGACCAAGCGGCACCAATGGTGCGACCTGATCCGCCCATCCGATTCAGAGAGGGGCCGTTTTTACCATGCTCTCGCGCGCGCTCATCTTGGCATACCACGCCTCCAACGCCGGATGCCCCACCCGCCAGCCGCGCGCGTCATGGCGGAAATCGAGATAGCCCAGCGCACAGCCCAGCGCGATATGGCTCATGTCGAGCGGCCCTGCGAGATGGCTCATCCAGCGCGCCTCAACGGCATCCAGCGCCCGCGCCGCCTTGGCCCACTGCCCCTCGACCCAAGGCGCATAGCGCATGTCCTCGGGACGGAACCGCGCCTCATAGGTCATCGCCAGCGCCGCCTCCATGATCCCTTCGGCAATCGCCTCCAGCGTCAGCACCTCCCAGAGCCGCGCCTCGGGATAAAACCGCCCGCCCGCCTGCTGATCCAGATAGCGGGTGATCACCCGGCTGTCATGGATCGCCGGACCGTCGAGCCGCACCAAGGCCGGGATCTTGCCCAGCGGATTGGCCGCCGCCGCCTGTGGATCGGTCTCCAGCGGCGTGGTGGTCACATCGACCACCTCGACCTGATCGGCCAGTCCGCTTTCCAGCAAGAGCACACGCACCTTGCGCACAAAGGGGGACAAAGGCGAGGAAATGAGTTTCATGACGCGCTCCTTGAGGTTTTGGCGCGACCCTAGGCCCAGCCCCCGGCGCTGTAAAGCCGCTCAGCCGGGCGGCGCGCGCATCCAATCCGCCAACAATTCACTCTCCTGCCCCTGCCCCGCCGGGGCCAGATGATCGGCGGCACGCAGACGCACCTCCTCGGGCTTGTTCTGGCCCAGCTTCCAGGTGCCCGCGATCTCGTCCACCCGCATCGCGCAGGGCACGATCTGCCGCATCATCCGCTCCAGCACCTCGGGCGTCATCTTTTCGGTCCGCCATTCCGGCTTGGGCGCAAGCCGCGCCTCGAACTCCGCCGATTGCCGGTCCAGAAGGTCGCGCATGCCCTCTTGCGGCTGCAACATGACCTCTCCCACCAGATGCACAGCGACATAGTTCCACGTCGGCACCTGATCCTCGACCCCATACCAATCGGGCGAGACATAGGAATGCGGCCCCTCGATCGCCAACCGCGCCTTGAGCGGCCCAGTCAAAAGCCGCGCAATCGGATTGGAACGTACCAGATGAAACTCGGCCCGCGTCCCATCCGCATTCAAGAGAAACGGAATATGGCTCATCAATGGCCCCTCGGGGCTGCAAACGACCAGTATCCCGAACCCGCGCGCGCGGGCAAATTCCAGATTGCGCGCGGCGGTGGCCTGACGAAAGGCGGGATTGGGATGCATTGCCCTATTCCCCGCGCCGGGGACAGAGAACATCCTCGACTGCCTTTGCCACCCGCAACAGCCGCTCCTCGCCATAGGGCTGCCCGCAGAGCATCAGACCGCAACTCGGCACCCCCGTGGGCAGCGTCACGGCACAGAGCCCCAAGAGATTGCCCACCCGCGTATTGCGCAAGGTCAGCAGGTTCTCGGTTACGTAATAGTCGGGATCGGCCAAGAGCCGCGCCTGATCGGGCGGCAGATTGGGGGCCGAGGGCATGAGCACCGCATCATAGCCCGCCACCCGCACATTCCACGCGGCGCGCAGCGCCTCGAGCTTGCGCCACCCCGCCACGTAATCCGCGGCACTGATGTCCTTGCCGCTGCGGAACCGCTCGAGAATCGGCGCGAACATCTTGTCCGGCGCCGCCTCGATCACCTCGCGCCAGAGCCCATAGGCCTCGCCCGTGAACAGCACCGGCGAGAGCGGCAGCGCCTCGGCCACCTCGGGTGCCTCTATCTCGTCGATCACCGCGCCCGCCTCTCGCAGCACCTCCAGCGCGAGCGCATGGGCGCGCGCCGGCTCGGGTCGAATATCCTCCATCACCGACGTCCGCAGCACCGCAAACCGCAGCCCCGCCAAGGTCGCCCCGCGCAAATCCGCCGCCTTGCCCCCTTCCAATGCCGCCAGCAACAGCGCGCAATCCTCGACCGAGCGGGCCAGCGGCCCCACCGTGTCGAACCGCAGGCAAAGCGGCACCACCCCCTGCAACGAAACCCGCCCCGAAGTGGTCTTGAGCCCGACCAGATCATTCCACGCCGACGGGATGCGCACCGACCCGCCCGTGTCCGACCCGATCCCGCAGGGGGCCAGATCAAAGGCCACACTCGCCGCCGCCCCCGACGACGATCCGCCGGGCACAGCGTCGGGATTGTTCACACAGGGTGGCGTCGCCGTCACCGGATTGAGGCCCAGACCCGAAAACGCTAATTCGCTCATATGCGTCTTGCCAAGGCACACCAGCCCCGCCGCCGTGCCATTGCGCAAGACTTCGGCATCGCGATCCGGCACCCGGCCTTGCAACAGCGCCGATCCCGCCTCGGTCGCAACACCCGCGCTGTCAAAGAGGTCTTTCCAACTGACCGGCACGCCGTCCAGCAGACCCAGACGCTGCCCCGCCTTGGCCCGCGCCGATGCCGCCCCCGCCTCGGCGCGCGCGCGCTCTTCGGTCACCGCGCTGTAAATGCGGCTCCGCAACGGATGGGCCTGGATTGCCCCCAGATAGGTCTCACACAGCGCCTCGGGGTCGATCTCGCCGCGCCCAATGCCGCGCCCCAGATCGCCCGCCGTCATCTTCAGCCAGTCCTGCATCGCGTCCCCCTCTTGCGTTCAAAAACCATTGCTAGCGGCAGAGCGGCGCATGGACAATCCCGCGCGCACGCACATATTGGGCGCATGACACATGACAGCGACCTTCTCATCGTCGGTGGCGGCCTCAACGGCCCCACCCTCGCCCTTGCCGCCGCCCAGGCGGGGCTTTCCAGCACGGTGATCGACGCCCTGCCCGAACCCACCCGCAAGAATGCGGCCTTCGACGGGCGCGCCTATGCCTTGGCTCTCGCCTCGGTGCGGCTCTTGCAGAACCTCGGGATCTGGGACCGCGTGGCCGAACATGCCCAGCCGATGCTGGAAATCAAGGTTTCGGACGGGCGCGCGGGCGAAGGCCCGTCACCTTTCTTCCTGCATTTCGACCATGCCGAGATCGAAGAAGGCCCGATGGGCCATATGCTTGAGGATCGCTACCTCCGCCGCGCCCTGATCGAAGCCATGGCAGAGCAACCCCTGATCACCCAGGTTTCCAACGACACGGTCACAGCACAAGAAAGCGACGCCACTGGCGTCACCGTCACGCTCGCCTCGGGCAAGACCCTCACGGGCCGCCTTCTCATCGGGGCCGATGGGCGCAGCTCAAGCACCGCCGGGCGCGCGGGTATCCGGCGCACCGGCTGGGGCTATGGCCAAACCGCACTCGTCGCCGCCATCGAACACGAATTGCCGCATCACGGCATCGCGCATCAGTTCTTCATGCCCCCCGGCCCGCTCGCGATCCTGCCGCTGCCCGGCAATGTCAGCTCGATCGTCTGGTCCGAGACCGACGCCACCGCCGCCCGCTTCGCCGCCCTTCCCGACGACGAATTCATGGAGGTTCTGCGCCCGCGCTTTGGCGATTTCCTCGGTGCCATCAAACTGCGCGGCGCGCGCTACACCTATCCGCTAAGCCTGACCGTGGCCAACAGCTTTGTCGCCGACCGCCTTGCGCTGATCGGTGACGCCGCCCACGGCATGCATCCGATTGCCGGACAGGGGCTCAACGCGGGCCTGCGCGATGTCGCCGCGCTGGCACAGGTGATGACCGAGGCCGCGCGCCGGGGCGAGGATATCGCAGCACCCGATGTGCTCGCCCGCTACCAGCAATGGCGGCGGTTCGACACCGCGACGCTCGCCATGGCAACCGACCTCACCAACCGGCTCTTCTCCAACGACAACCCGCTCCTGCGCGCCGCCCGCGATCTTGGCATGGGCGCGCTTGGCCACATGCCCCGCCTACGCCGGGGCTTCATCCGCGAGGCCGCAGGGCTGACAGGGGATTTGCCCGAGTTGATGAAAGGATAAGGGAGGCTGCCCATATTTGCACTGAGCCGCGCCGTCGCTGGGCCGGGGACTAGCGAAGCAACGGTCATGGCTGCCACTTTATAGCAGCAAAGTCCGTATGACCCCTCAGACCAGCGCCACACCTCCAAATCGCCAGGCCGCGGGACGGCCCAGCGATCCGCGCGGCGGCGCTACGCGCCTTGATTCCGCGCGGGGGCACTTGGGGCAAAAGTCGGCGTAAACTAACCCTACCCCCGCTCCAGAAACCTAATCACCGTATCGCCATAACGCCGCTCTTCCAGCAGGCGCAGCCCCTCGGGCGGGGTGATTGCGGCACTTTCCTCCCAGACGATCAGCGCCTCGTCAGAAATCCAGCCCCCCGCCAGCGCCGCCGCGAGCGCCTCTTCGCCCAGGCCCTTGCCATAGGGCGGATCGAGAAAGACCAGCTCATGCGCCGCCGTGGGATTATTCCCCGGCCTGCGCGCATCCAGAGGGAACACGCGCGTCTCCTCCTCTGCCCGGCAGAGCGCAATGTTTTGCCGTAAAAGCGACAGCGCCTTGCGCCCGCTCTCGATGAAGCTTACGGCCTCCGCCCCGCGCGACAAGGCCTCAAGCCCCAGCGCGCCGGTGCCCGCGAACATATCGAGCACCCGCGCGCCTGTCACCGGATCGCCATAGCCCCCGGCCAGCACGTTAAAGAGCGCCTCGCGCACCCGGTCCGACGTGGGCCGCAGATGCGCCGCCACATCGCCCTTGCCGACACTGGCCAGCGCCCGCCCGCGATGCGCCCCGCCGATGATCCTCACCCGAGCAAGACCTTGAGATCGGCCCCCGCATCCGCCACCACCGCCGGATCGGCGGATTTCCCGGCATCAATCAACCTCTTGCCCACCATATAGGCACGCGGATCGTTCATCGCGTCCACCGCCAGCAACTGATCGCCCCGGTAGTACCAGAACGACACCGCCGCTCCGCCGTCGCGCGTCACGATCCGGTCATAGCCGGTGCTCAGCCCCGTGATCTGCAACTTCACATCGTATTGATCCGACCAGAACCACGGCTTTGGCACATAATCCACGCCACGCCCCAGGATATTGCCCGCCACACAGTCGGCCATGTCGATGGCATTGGGCACGCTCTCCAGCCGCAAACGCCCCTCGCCGTGGGGGAAGGACGCACAATCGCCCGCGGCCCAGATCGCGGGATCAGAGGTGCGCCCCTGCGCATCCACCGCGATTCCATTGTCAATCGCCAGCCCCGCCGCCTCGGCGAGGGCGGTATCCGGCACGATGCCAACGCCAACGATCACCATGTCCACGGCCAACTCCGTCCCATCCGACAGGCGCGCGCCGCTGACCTGGTCGTCACCCAGCAAACGCTCCAATCCCACGCCCTCGCGAATATCGACGCCGTGCCGCCCATGCAGCGCGCGGAAATAATCCGAGGTCTCCTTGGCTGCCACCCGCTGCAGGATACGCGGCGCCATCTCGACCAGAACCACCTGCATCCCCCGGCTGGCCGCGACCGCCGCCGCCTCAAGCCCGATATAGCCGCCGCCCACGATCAGCACGCGCGCGCCGGGGCGAAACCCCGGCGCCATCGCATCGACATCGGCCAGCGTGCGCACGACATGCACACCGCCCAAGTCACCGCCAATCGCCGCAGGCAGGTGGCGGGGGCGCGATCCGGTGGTCAGCACCAGATGCTCATAGCTGAGCCGCGCCTCGCCCATCACCACCTCGCGCGCCGCGCGGTCAATCCCGGTGACGCGCAGGCCCAACCGCAGGTCAATGCCCGTTTCGGCATAATAGCTCTCGGGCCGCAGATAGAGCCGCTCCAGAGCCATCTCGCCTAGCAGGTATTTCTTGGACAGGGGCGGGCGCTGATAGGGCGGCACCGGCTCTTCGCCGATCAGCGTGATGGGGCCCTCATAGCCCTCGCTCCGCAGCTTCGCCACCAGCGACGCCCCCGCCTGCCCCGCTCCGATCACCACGACACCCGACATCCCGCTCTCTCCTTCTTTGGCATGGTCACTTGCCTATCACCGGCCTATATCTACTTCCATCCCGAAACCCTCGACAGACAAGGAACGACCATGACCCTTTCTTCCGGCGACAAACTTCCCGACGCGACCCTGCTGAAACTGGGCGACAAGGGCCCCGAAGCGGTCGATCTCAAGAGCCTGACCGCGGGCCGCAAGGTGGTGATCTTTGCCGTGCCGGGGGCGTACACGCCCACCTGTTCCTCGGCGCATGTCCCCAGCTTTATCCGCACCAAGGCGCAATTCGACGCGGCGGGCGTGGATGAAATCATCTGCGTTTCGGTCAATGACCCCTTCGTGATGAAGGCCTGGGGCGAGGCCACGGGGGCCACAGAGGCCGGCATCACCATGCTCGCCGACGCCGGAAGCGCCTTTACCAAGGCCATCGGCCTTGATTTCGATGCGCCGCCCGCGGGCCTGCTCGCGCGCTCCAAGCGCTATGCGATGGCGGTCGAGGATGGCACCGTCACCGTGCTGCATGTCGAGGAAAGCCCCGGCACCTGCGAAGCGACAGCCGGCGAATCGCTGCTCGCGGCGCTCTGAACCGGACCAGGGGTGCGAGGGGCCAGCTCCTCGCGCTCCCCGGAGTATTTGCACCATAAAGAAACCTCACACCCCCGGTGGTGTCAGGATGTGACGCAAGAGCGCCAAGGGATGCGCCCGCAGGCTGAGGCGCAGGGCAGTATAATCCTCGACCACCTCCTCGCCCAGCGTCATCGCGGGCAGATGCGCGGCAGGCTCGACAATCCCCTCGCCGTCAATATCCCGCGCGAATAATGGCAAGGGCTGCTCACCCCCGATTGCCCGCGCCTGCCAGAGTGCGTCGCGCCGCGTAAGACCAAGCGCGGCAAACACATCCGCCTCGGCCAGACGGGCCAGCGCCGCAGGCGTCACCCCCGCCCGCCGCCAGACATCCTCGGGGCCCACATAGCCATTGCCCCGCGCCGCCGCGATCCAGTCGGCCTCGTCCTGCGCCACGCCCTTGATCTGGCGAAACCCCAGACGCAGCGCCAGCCGCCCTCGGCTGTCCGGCTCGATGGTATTGTCCCAATACGAGGCGTTGATGCAGACCGGGCGCACGGTGACGCCATGCTCGCGCGCATCGCGCACGATCTGCGCCGGGGCATAGAACCCCATCGGCTGGGAATTCAGCAGCGCACAGGCAAAGATCGCCGGGTGATGGCATTTGAGCCAGGCGCTCGCATAGACCAGATGCGCGAAACTGGCGGCATGGCTCTCGGGAAAGCCATAGCTGCCAAAGCCCTCGATCTGGGAAAAACAGCGCTCGGCGAAATCATTGTCATACCCGTTGGCCTGCATCCCGCGCAGAAACCGCGCGCGAAACTCAGAGACATTGCCATGTTTCTTGAACGTGGCCAGCGACCGGCGCAAACGGTCCGCCTCTTCGGGCGTGAACCCCGCGCCGATGATGGCAATCTGCATCGCCTGTTCCTGAAAGAGCGGCACGCCCAGCGTCTTGCCCAGCACCCGCCCCAGTTCATCAGACGGGAAACTCACCGCCTCTTCGCCATTCCGACGGCGGATGAAGGGATGCACCATATCGCCCTGAATGGGACCGGGGCGAATGATCGCCACCTGAATCACCAGATCGTAAAAGCAGCGCGGGCGCATGCGCGGCAGAAAGTTCATCTGCGCCCGGCTCTCGACCTGAAAGACACCCAGACTGTCGGCACGGCTCAGCATCTCATAGACTTGGGCATCCTCGGGCGGCAGCGTGGCCAGGCTATAGCCCTGCCCGCGATGCTGCACCAAGAGGTCAAAGGCCTTGCGGATACAGGTCAGCATCCCCAGCGCCAGCACATCGACCTTGAGAATCCCCAGCGTGTCG
This sequence comes from Roseovarius mucosus DSM 17069, assembly GCF_000768555.3. Lineage (GTDB taxonomy): Bacteria > Pseudomonadota > Alphaproteobacteria > Rhodobacterales > Rhodobacteraceae > Roseovarius > Roseovarius mucosus. The sequence continues at coordinate 202,248 of NZ_KN293980.1, read as the reverse complement.
ATGTCATCCTTGTCCCAGCAAATGACCGTGCGTCCCTCCATGCTGGCATTCTCGATGGGCACCAATTCATCCAGCCGCCCCTCGGTGATGACGAACCCGCCGACATGCTGACTCAGATGCCGGGGAAAACCGATGATCTCGCGGATCAGCGCCAGCGTCCGCGCCAGACGCGGATCGCGCGGATCAAGCCCGATCTCGGCCAGACGCGCCGGCTCCAGCGCCCCCCTCGCCGCCATGCCCCCAGATTTGCGAGGCCATCGCCCCCAGCAAATCCTCTGAGAGCCCCATGGCGCGGCCCACCTCGCGGATGGCGCGCTTGGTGCGGTAATGGATCACCGTGGCGCAGAGCCCGGCGCGATGCCGCCCATAGCGCTCATAGATCCACTGGATCACCTCTTCGCGGCGCTCATGCTCAAAATCCACATCAATATCGGGCGGCTCGTCGCGCGCCTCGGAGACAAAGCGTTCGAACACCATCGTGCCGATCTCGGGGCTGACAGAGGTGACACCAAGACAGTAGCACACCACCGAATTGGCCGCCGATCCGCGCCCCTGACACAGGATCCCGCGCGACCGGGCAAAATCCACCACGTCATGCACGGTCAGGAAATAGGGCTCGTAGCGCAGCTTGGCGATCAACGCTAATTCATGCTCCATCATGCCACGCACCCGCGCGGGCGCACCGCCCGGATAGCGCCAGTCCAGCCCCGCCTCGGCCAGACGCCGCAGCCTCTGGGTAGGGGTATCGTTCTCGGCAACCTCGCTGGGGTATTCATACCGCAGCTCTTCCAGCGAAAATCTCAGCCGCGCGGCCAGCGCCGCCGCGCGGTCAATCGCCCCTTCATACCCCGCGAAAAGACGGCGCATCTCCTCCTCTGACCGCAGGCGCTGTTCGGCATTGCGCAGCGCATGACGCCCCAGCCGGTCCACCGTCACCCCCAGCCGGATCGCGCTCAGCACATCGGCCAGACGGCGGCGATAACCGCGATGCAGGATCGGTGCCGCCGCCGCCACCGTCGGCAGGCCCAGCCGCGCCGCCTGCCCCGCCAGCCGCGCGAACCGTGCCGGATCACGCCCGTCATAGCGCGGGCTGAGCAAGAGCGCGACAGAGCCCCCCCAGCGTTGCGCCAATTGCCTCGCCTGCGCCTGCCACGCGCGCCCGGGGCCGGGATGCAGCAAGAGAGAGAGCCCCGCCGCCCCCGCCAATACATCCGCCAGCCCCAGATCACAGGTCCCCTTGACCGCCCGCTGCCGCCCCAGGCTGATCAGACGGCAAAGGCTGGCCCAGCCGCCACGATCCATCGGCAGGGCGGTGATCTCGATCCCTTCGCGCAGCACCAGCCGCGCGGCGGGAATAAGACGCGGGCAATTGGCCCAATCGGGCGGTGAAGGACGGGGCGCAGGCGGCCCGATGGGCCCCTGCCGCGCCTCCAGCGCCTGCCGCGCCGCCACCTCGCGGGCAATCTCGCGCGCCGCCGCATGGGCGCGCACGATCCCCGCCACCGAATTCATATCGGCAATCGCCACGCCCGAGAGGCCCAGCGCCGCGGCATGGCGGATATATTCCTCGGGATGCGACGCCCCGGTGAGAAAGGTGAAATTCGACGTGGCAGAAAGCTCGGCAAAGGGCATGGCAGCACTGATTCCCAGACCCGCCCAGTATGTTCACTTTTTGTTCCTATTTCCACCCCGCGCTTGCGCGCGCTCAGCGGCGCGTGCGCATGCAAGACCCCCCTTGCAAACACTCCAGCGCCTTGTCCAGCATGGCAGGTGTCGGATCGGGATGGCCCATACCGCCGCAGGGGTCCACCGTCAGCACATAGCCGCCGTCCCGCCGCTCCAGAAATCCCAGATACTCCGTCCCCGGCACCGCCGAGGCGCACCACGGGCCAAAACATTGCACGTCGAGTGTGATGGCGCGGTCGAACGCCTGATCGAAGCCGCTCTTTGTCAGCGCCTGCCCCGTCAGCCGCGCCGGGATCAGCGTATGCGCGGGCTTTTGCTGCGGGATCATATCGGTGCTGGGCAGACGCGCCGGATCAAACGTCAGCCGCCCCTGCGCCACGATATAGGTCTCCTCCGCCTCGGCCGCGCGCCGATAGGTCTCGGCCACATCCGGTGGCAGGCAACTCAAGGCCAGGGCCGGTCCTCCAAGCGCACATCCCAGCGCCAGAACCGCCGCCCGGATCACAGCAAGGCCCCGAATTCATCCAGCACGCGCGAATAAACCGCCCGTTTGAAGGGGACAATATTGGCCTCGAGGTCATGGGGCGGCAACCAGCGCCATTCCGAGAATTCCGGGTGTTCGGTGGCGATGTTCACATCCCCGTCGCGGCCCAGAAACCGCATCAGAACCCACTTCTGCTCTTGCCCCCGATACCGCCCCTTCCAGATGCGCGGGACGATGTCATGCGGCAGATCATAGGTCAGCCAGCCTGGCGTTTGGGCCTCGACGCGCACCTTGTCAGAGGTCACGCCGGTTTCCTCCCAGAGCTCGCGCAGCGCGGCCTCGGTCACGCTCTCGCCCTTGTCGATCCCGCCCTGCGGCATCTGCCAGGCGGGGACCTCATTGTCGATCCGCTGGCCGACAAAAACATGGCCCTCCGCATTGACCAGCATCACCCCTACACAGCGGCGATAGGGCAGTTTCGCAATCTCTTCCGGCGTCATCATCAGGACTTTCAGCTAGGGTCACGGGCAGAGTGCGGCGAGACGCCAGAGGCGTCAAGACCGCAACAGATCATTTGACTTTTCCCGTGGCTCACCCAGTGTGAGCCACAGGACAACGCCAACAGAGAGACCCGAACATGACTGAAAAACCCGTGCTATACGGCTTTGATGCCTCGACCTATGTGCGCACCGTGCGCATGGTGCTGGCCGACAAGGGCATCGCCTATGATCAGGTGCCCGTGAATGTACTGGCGGGCGAGACCCGCACGCCCGAGCATCTGGCCCGCCATCCCTTCGGCAAGGTGCCGGTGCTCGACATCGACGGGCTGCGCATCCGCGAGACCGACGCCATCTGCCGCTATCTCGAGGACATTGCGCCAGAGCCTGCGCTCTCTCCCGCCGATGCCAAGGGCCGCGCCCGCATGAACGAGGCCATCGGCCTCATCGACAGCTACGGCTATGGGGCGCTTGTCGGGGTTGCGGGCTATCACCTCTTTCCCGACCTGATCGGCGGACAGAACGAAGACGCGCGCAAGGCGGCGATCGACGCATCGGCAACCCTGCTGACGCTGCTCATGGAAAATCGCAACGGTGCCAAATGGCTGGCCGGGGACAGCCCCACGCTGGCGGATTACTTCCTTGCGCCGATCATGTTCTATGTCTCGCTCACACCCGATGCCGATCAGGTGCTCTCCACCCCCGGCGTGGCCGACTGGTGGGAGGCGATGAAGGCGCATGACACCTTCGCCAAGACCGAGCCCGATCTGGGCTGAGGGGATTTGCAGCCGAGCGCGCGAGCGGAAATGGCGATTGCGGGCAACCAGCCCCGTTACACCTCGCGCGCGCCCACCATGCCCATGATCTCGTAAGTCTGGCGCAGGATCGGCGCGGCAATGGCGCGCGCCCGCGCCGCACCATCCGCCAGAATTCGGTCAATCTCGGACAGATCCTGCATCAGCCGCGCCATTTCGGTCGAAATCGGGGCGATGCGATCCACCGCCAGATCGGCCAGCATCGGCTTGAACTCGGAAAACGGCCTGCCGCCCACCTCCGCCATCACCTGATCCACCGACATATCGGCCAGCGCCGCATAGATATTTACCAGATTGCGTGCCTCGGGCCGCCCTTCCAGCCCGGCAACCTCCGAAGGCAGCGGCTCGGGGTCGGTCTTGGCCTTGCGGATCTTCTTGGCGATGGTCTCGGCATCATCGGTCAGGTTGATACGGCTCATGTCCGACGGATCGGATTTCGACATCTTGCTGGAACCATCGCGCAGCGACATCACCCGCGTTGCCGCCCCCTCGATCACCGGTTCGGGGATCGGGAAGAACTCCACGCCGTAATCGTGGTTGAACTTGATCGCAATGTCGCGCGTCAATTCCAGATGCTGCTTTTGGTCCTCGCCCACCGGCACATGCGTCGCGTGATAGGTCAGGATATCCGCCGCCATCAGCGCCGGATAGGCGAAGAGACCCAGCGACGCGTTCTGCGCATTCTTGCCCGCCTTGTCCTTGAATTGCGTCATCCGCTGCATCCAGCCCATCCGCGCCACGCAGTTGAACACCCACGCCATCTGCGTGTGCTCCGCCACCTGGCTCTGGTTGAACAGGATCGACCGCGCCGGATCGAGGCCAGAGGCGATGAACCCCGCCGCCAGCTCCCGCGTGGCACGGGCCAGATCGGCCGGGTCCTGCCAGACCGTGATCGCATGCAGGTCCACCATGCAATAGAGCGTCTGGATTCCCTTGTTCTGCGCTTCGGCAAACCGCTTCAACGCGCCCAGGTAATTGCCCAGGTGCAAGTTGCCCGAAGGCTGGATTCCCGAAAACACGCGGGGGATAAAGGCCGCCTCGGTCATGGCACAACTCCGTGGTGGATTTCTCTGCCCGCCTCGCTTACCCATGCGCCAAAGCCCCGTCAAGGAGAGGTGCCATGTCCGAGCAGAGACCACCCGCCCCCGTCAACCCCCTGCCGCCCTTCCTCATTGCCCTCTTTCTGGTGCTGATCGGGATCGAGGCCGCCTTTACCCTTGGCGCGCGTGGGTTCATTGGCGGTCCCGATGCGGTGGGCTGGCGGTCGGCGGCGATTCAGGATTACGGGTTCAACGGGGAAATCCTGCGCTGGATGCTGGAACACGGCACCTATCCGGTCGAGCACCTGCGCCGCCTGCTCAGCTACGCCTTTGTCCACGGCAGCTTCACCCACGCGCTTTTTGCGGGCGTGCTGCTTCTGGCCATGGGCAAATTCGTCTCGGATGTCTTTCGCCACTGGGCGGTTCTGGTTCTGTTTCTGGTCAGCACGGTTGCGGGCGCGGCGATCTTTGGCCTCGTGGCCCCCGGCGGGACGTGGCTCATCGGGGCCTTTCCCGGCGTTTACGGCCTGATTGGCGGCTTTACCTATATCATGTGGCTCAGGCTGGGGCAGCTGGGCAGCAATCAGACCCGCGCCTTCACGCTCATCGGGGTGCTGATGGGGCTGCAACTGGTGTTTGGGCTTTTGTTTGGCGGCAATGCCACCTGGATCGCCGATGTCAGCGGCTTTGCCACGGGCTTTCTCGCCTCTTTCGTGCTCAGCCCCGGCGGCTGGTCGCGCCTGCGTTCCAAACTGCGCCACGACTGAAGGGGCAAGCGCCCGCGCGGATTGCTGGGCCGGGGACTAGCGAAACAACAGGCGTGACTGCCACTTTATGCCTGCCAAGTCCGTATAATCTCCCAGCGAGACGCGCCTTCTCAAAATCGCTAGGCCGCGGGACGGCCCAGCGATCCGCGCGGCGGTGCCTGCGGCACCTTGATTCCGCGCGTGAAGACGACCCCCTACCGCCTCAACCTGCTCCGGATTTCCTGCATCCGAAACGCCCCCAACCCTTGCCCAAAGAGGGCATAGGCAAGCGTGCCCACCGCGATCAGCACCAACAGCGCAAGCCACCGCACGCCGCCCATGCCGAAAAGCGGCCCCATCACCGCCCCCGCCCCCCAGAGCACGGCCCCCATCAGCACCGAGGCGAGACAGATCCGCCACAACCGACGCCGGAATTGAGCGTCAAACCGCGCCACCTCGCCAAACTGCCGCGCCCCGGCGGCAAGTTGCACCACCATGATCCACGCCGCGATTGTCGCGGCAATCGCCGCCGCAATCCAGCCGATGACCATCGCCAACCCCACCGCCAGAACCGCATTGACCACCATCGCCCAAACCGCATAGCGGAACGGGCTGCGCGTATCTTCTCGCGCAAAAAACACCGGTTGCAGGATCTTTTGCAACACGAAGGCCGGCAGGCCCAATCCGTAGATCGCCACCGCAAGCGCTGTCGCCGCACTGTCATCCGCCCCGAACGCCCCGCGCTCGAACAGCACCGACACAAGCTGGACGGGGATCACGATCAACGCCACGGCACAGGGAATGGTCAGCGCCAGTGCGATCTCACCCGCGCGCGACAACGCCATACGCGCGCCCACATCATCCTGCGCCTTCAGCCGCCGTGACAGATCCGGCAAGAGCACGATGCCCACCGCGATCCCCACAACACCCAAGGGCAGTTGATACAAACGATCCGCAGAATAGAGCCAACTCACAGCCTTTTCGGTGTTCGAGGCGACCAATTGCCCGACCACAAGGTTGATCTGCACCACCCCGCCAGCCAAGGCCGCCGGCACCGCGATGCGCACCAGTTGCGCCATCTCCGGCGTCCAGCGGGGCCGCACCATCGGCAGGTGCAACCCTGCGCGCCGCGACGCATGCCACACGAGCGCCAGTTGCGCGACACCGGCCACCGGAATGGTCCAGACCAGCGCCTGTGCCACCGCCCCGCCCGTGACCGCCGCAAAACTCATCGTGCCGATCAGCAGCACGTTCAGCAGCACCGGTGCCGCAGCCGCCGCCGCGAAATGCCCCGCCGCATTGAGCATCCCGGAAAACAACGCCGCCAGCGAGATGAAAAAGATATAGGGGAACACGATCCGCCCGAAATCGACCGTCAGGTCGAACCGCGCATCGCCCACAAACCCCTCCGCCGTGGCCCAGACCAGCGCGGGCATGAACACCATGCAGAGCCCCGTCAACACCAACAGGACAAGGCTCAGCCCCGAACAGGCCAGCGCGGCAAAGCCCAAGGGGTTATCGCCCGCCTCCAGCCGCTTGGAAAACATCGGCACAAAGGCCGCGTTGAATGCCCCTTCGGCAAAGAAGCGGCGAAACATGTTGGGCAGGCGAAACGCCGCGACAAAGGCATCCATCACCGCGCCGGGGCCGATATAGCTGGCGATCAGCACATCGCGCACAAACCCCAAAAGACGGCTGAGCAAGGTCCAGCCGCCAACGGTGAGAATGCCAGAGAGCAGGCGGACGGGTTTCATGCTTGGCCTTTCGCCGGGATCAGGGCCGAGGAGTAGACCATCCGCCCGCCGGGGAAAAGAGGGCGCAAACGGCGCAATCCGCCACCATTTTCGCTTGTGACGCATATTTCACTACCCAGCCCCGCGACGACGCGACAAGGTGAGGCCAGAGGGCGGCGGCCCGGCCCCGCCCAGACAGGCAGAAAGAGACCCAAAATGACCACCAATATCCGCCAATGGCTCCAGGACCGGCCCGAGATCGAATCCGTCTTTGCCTGCGTTTGCGATCTCAACGGCGCGATGCGCGGCAAACGCCTGCCCATCGAAAAGGCCAAGGCGATCATGGATGACGGTCTGCGCCTGCCGCTCTCGGTGCTCAGCGTCGACATCTGGGGCGAGGACATCGAGAACAACGAACTGGTGTTCGAGACCGGCGACTCGGACGGGATCTGCGAACATACCGGGCGCCCCATCGTCATGGTGAACTGGACCAGCCGGCCTTCGGCACTGGTGATGTTCTGGATGCACACCGAAGATGGCACGCCCTTTCCCGGCGATCCGCGCCATGCGCTCTCAAATATCGTGCAGCGCTACAAGGCGCGCGGCCTCACCCCCGTCGTGGCCACGGAACTCGAATTCTATCTCTTCGACCCGCGCGAGGCGCGGCCGCTCCCGCCGTGCTCGCCCGTCACCGGCAAGCGGCTCGATTCCGACGGCGCGCTCTCGCTCGACGAGCTCGAACATTTCGACGAATTCCTCAACGATGTCTATGACGCCTGCCACGAACAGGGCATCCCCGCCGATGCCGCCATTTCGGAAAACGGCGCGGGTCAGTTCGAGATCAACATGGTCCATGTCGCCGACCCGCTACAGGCCGCCGACGATGCCGTCCTTTTCAAACGCCTCGTGCGCGGCATTGCGCGCAAACACGGCATGGCCGCCACCTTCATGGCCAAGCCTTATGGCGACCGCTCGGGCAGCGGGTTTCACGTGCATTTCAGCCTGGTGGATGAAAACGGCGTCAACCTCTTCGACAATGGCGGCGATAGCGGCACACCGCTCTTGCTCAATGCCGTCGCTGGCCTGCTGGAAACGATGCACGAAAACACGCTCACCTTCGCGCCCCACCAGAATTCCTATCGCCGCCTCCTGCCCGGCACCCATGCGCCTACCGGCATTTCCTGGGGCTATGAAAACCGCACCGCCGCGATCCGCATTCCCGGCGGCAGCCACAAGGCGCGGCGCATCGAGCACCGCGTCGCGGGCGCCGACGCCAACCCTTACCTCGTGCTGGGCAGTATCCTCGGCGGCGCGCTCATCGGGATCGAACAGGGGCTCACCCCCTACCCGCCCATCGACGGCGACGCCTATAACCAGAAACTCGACAATCTGCCGCTCGACTGGGCAACCGCGATTCAGGCCTTTCGCCGCGGCAAACACGTGCAGGACATCTTTTCCAGACGCCTGCAAACCATGCTGGTGGAATGCAAGATGCAGGAACTCAAGCGCTTCACCCGCTACGTGACCGACTTCGAATATGACGCCTATCTCGAAAGTGTGTGACGGCCGCGCTCAGACCGCCACGCAATCCGCGAAATAGCGCGTCACGCCATCCTCGCCCACCTCCTGCACCAGCCCGTGAATGTCGGTCTCGAAACCGGGGCATTCGCGGGCGAATTCGCGGTTGAACCGCAGATATTGCACGATGGTCTTGTTGAACACCTCACCGGGGATCAAGAGCGGGATACCCGGCGGATAGGGCGTCACGAGGCTGGTGGTCACGCGCCCTTCCAGATCGTCGATGGCGACCCGCTCCGTGGTGCGCCGCGCGATATGGGCAAAGGCCTCGCTCGGCGTCATCGCCGGGGTGAGGTCGCTCAGGTACATTTCCGTCGACAGGATCGCCACATCGTATTTCGCATAGAGCGTATGCACATGCTGGCACAGATCCCTTAGCCCCATGCCCTCGTAGCGCGGCTGCTTGGCGCAAAACTCCGGCATCGCGCGCCACATCGGCTGGTTCTTGTCGTAATCGTCCTTGAACTGTTGCAGCGCGGTCAAGAGCGTGTTCCACCGGCCCTTGGTGATGCCGATGGTGAACATGATGAAAAAACTGTAAAGCCCGGTCTTTTCAACCACGACCCCATGCTCGGCCAGATATTTCGTGACGATCGAGGCGGGAATCCCCGACTTCTCGAACCGTCCGTCTAGATTGAGGCCGGGGGTGATGATCGTGGCCTTGATCGGATCGAGCATGTTGAACCCCGGCGCCATCTCGCCGAAGTCATGCCACGACTCTTCCCCATCCGAGGCCTGCACGCCATGGGCATCGGTGCGCTTGAGCACCCAATCCTTGGCCGCACCGATCCCCTCGTCCTCCACAACATCCGGTCCCCAGACCTGGAACCACCAGTCGTCCTCGCCGAACTCGGCATCGACCTTTTGCATGGCCCGCCGGAAATCCAGCGCTTCGGCGATGCTCTCCTCGACCAACGCCGTGCCCGCCGGCGGCTCCATCATGGCCGCAGCAACATCGCAACTCGCGATGATGCTGTATTGCGGGCTGGTGCTGGTGTGCATCAGATAGGCCTCGTTAAAGAGGTGCCGATCCAGCTTGGTGGTCTGGCTGTCCTGCACCAGAACATGACTGGCCTGACTGATCCCCGCGAGCAGCTTGTGAATGGACTGGGTGACATATGTCACCGAATTCAGTGGCCGTTCCCGCGACCGGCCCATCGCGTGAAAATTGCTGTAGAACGGATGGAAACTGGCATGCGGTAGCCACGCCTCGTCGAAATGCAGGTTGTCCACATACCCATCGAGCACATCCTTGATCACCTCGGTGTTGTAGAGCACCCCGTCATAGGTCGATTGCGTCAGCGTCATGATCCGTGGCTTCACGGTATCGGGATCGACCCCCGCCAACAGCGGGTTGGCGCGGATCTTGGCCTTGATCGCGTCAATCTCGAACTCGCCGCGCGGAATCGGCCCGATGATGCCGAAATTGTTGCGCGTGGGGCGCAGGAACACCGGAACTGCCCCGGTCATGATGATGCTGTGCAGGATCGACTTGTGGCAATTGCGGTCCACGACCACCACGTCACCGGGGGCCACGGTGTGATGCCAGACCATCTTGTTGCTCGTGCTGGTGCCGTTGGTCACGAAAAAACAGTGATCGGCGTTGAAAATCCGCGCGGCATTGCGCTCGGACGCGCCAATCGCCCCGTCGTGATCCAAGAGCTGCCCCAGTTCCTCGACCGAATTGCACACATCGGCGCGCAGCATGTTCTCGCCGTAGAACTGGTGATACATCTGGCCGATCGGGCTCTTGAGGAATGCCACGCCCCCCGAATGACCGGGGCAATGCCACGAATACGATCCGTCCTCGGCGTAATCCAGCAAGGCGCGGAAAAACGGCGGCTGGATGCCCTCCAGATAGATCTTGGCCTCGCGGATGATATGACGCGCGACGAATTCCGGCGTATCCTCGAACGCATGAATAAAGCCGTGCAATTCGCGCAGGATGTCATTGGGCAGGTGGCGGCTCGTCTTGGTCTCGCCATAGACATAGATCGGCACATCGGCATTCTTGCGCCGCACCTCCTGCACGAAATTGCGCAGGTTGGTGATCACCGGATCAATATCGGGGCCGGGGCTGAACTCCTCGTCGTCAATCGACAGGACAAAGGCGCTGGCGCGCGATTGCTGCTGCGCGAATTGCGACAAATCCCCATAGCTCGTGACGCCCAGAACCTCGAATCCCTCGTCCTCCATGGCCTTGGCCATGGCCCGGATACCCAGCCCCGAAGAGTTTTCGGACCGGAAATCTTCGTCGATGATGACAATGGGAAAGTGGAACTTCATGGACTTCTCCTTTCAGGAGACCAGCAGAGGGGCGGTCACGCCAAGCATAGCGACAGGACCCCCCAAAGGCCCGGGGAATCCGACTCTGCGCAGGTTGTTTCTGCTGTGCGCCCCAAGGTCAAGCCCCGCCGCGCGCGCCTTGACCGCTTTGCGCGCGCTCCTGCCGCCCGCCCGGTCAGAGACCCAGCGCGCGACGCCGACCCTCGGCCATCTTCTTGATCAGATGATCCGCCGCCAGCCCGATAAAGGCCACGGCAAACCCCAGAACAAGGCCCTTGCCCACATCCGTGGAACTCAGCGCGCGCTGCATTTCCTGACCCAGATCCTGCGTGCCGATAAAGGCCGCGATGATCACCATGAACAGCGAGAACATCAGCGATTGATTGATCCCCACCATGATGGTGGGCAGGGCAAGCGGCAGGCGCACATGCCACAGGCTCTGACCGCGCGTCGCCCCCGACATATCCGCCGCCTCGATCAGCGCCTCGGGCACGCCCCGCAGCCCCTCGATCGTATACCGGATGAGCGGCACAGCAGCAAAGAGCACCACCGCCCCCACAACCGCCACGTCATTGACGCCAAAGAGCATGATCACGGGAATGAGGTAGATGAAACTCGGAAAGGTCTGGAGACTGTCACACAGCAGCAAGACCCGCTTGGCCCGCGCCTCGGTTCGCGCCGCCCAGATCCCCAGAGGAAAGCCGAAACTCGTCGCGACCGCAACCGCCACCAACACGGTGTAAATCGTGATCATCGCCCGATCCCACCAGCCGGTGATCGCGATATAGCCGATAAAGCCCACGCAGATCAGCGCCGACCGCCAGCCGCCCACCGCCAGTCCCGCCGCCGCCACCAGCGCCAGCACCGCCGTATAGGGCAACCACAAGAGCGTATCGCGCACCGGAATGAGAACCCAGGTGATCAGGAACCACCGCAACCATTGTGTGACCGGATCAAGCGCCACGATCACCCAGGACATCATCGCATCCAGCGGGTCCGCCACCGACAGCGATTGATCCCGCCCGACTTCGGCAAAGAACGGCACCACCGCCGAAAGGGCAAAACCCACGACCATCATCGCGGCCCAAAGGCTCAATACCCGGTGCCGCGCGACCCATCCCAGCCCCGGTTCGTGATGCACGGGCTGTAACGCGACCCAGGCCTTGGAACAGCGATCCAGCGCCACGGCCAAGAGAACGATCGTGATGCCAATCTCGATTGAGCGCCCGATCTTGAGCGCCTGCAACAGTTGCAACAGCTTCTGCCCCAGCCCCGGCATTCCGATGAAACTGGCCAGCACCACCATCGCCAGACATTGCATGATGACCTGATTGACCCCCACCAGAATCTCGGTCCGCGCCGTGGGAATACGCACCCGTGTCATCAACTGCCAAGCCGTGCTGCCACACATCTTGCCGCTCTCGATCACCTCGGGCGGCACCTTGCGCAGCCCGAGTAGCGTCATGCGGATCATCGGCGGCACCGAGAAGATGATCGTGACAATCGCCCCCGCCTTGGGGCCCACCCCGATGAACACCACGACCGGGATCATATAGGCGAAATGCGGCAGCGATTGCGCGATGTTGAGCACCGGATTCATCACCGCCTCGACCCAGCGCCAGCGCCATGTCGCCACGCCCATCACCAGACCGAGCAGCACCGAAACCGGCGCGGCCACGACGATCACCGACAGGGTCTCCATCGCCCATTTCCATTGCCCCATCAGCGCGATCCACACAAAGGTGCCCCCCGCCAACAGCGCCAATCGCAGCCCGCCCAGCCAATAGCCCAGACAGCCCGCGCTCAGCGCCACAACGATCCATGGCAGCGGGCCAATCCGGGGCCAGCGGTTCTTGCCATAAAGAATATTCGCCGTCACATCGAGCAGCCACTCGATCCCGTCGGCAAAGGCGCGGGTTACATGGATCAACCCCAGATCGTCGCGCAGCCATGTAAACAGCGCGTTGATCCAATCCGCCAAGGGCAGGATCAGCCCCTCCGCCGGGCGCATCAACCCCTCGGGCAAATAGGGCCGCGCAAGGATCAGACAGAGCGCCAGACACAGAACTATCCACGCCGGGCTCAGCCGCAACCGCGTGGCGGGGGCACTTGGAATGGCACTCTCGCTCATGCCTGACCCCCGAGCAGCACATCGAGCGCCTCCTTGCGGCTCAGCACACCGGTCACGCGCCCCGCCTCATCGGCCACCGGCAACATCTCGCGCGGATCGTCGATCAACTGCCGCGCCAGCGCGCGGATCGTGCTCTTGCCCGCCACCGGCAGCCCCTCGGGCATCACGCCGTTGATGGGCCGCGCCAGGCCCGCCGCATGTACCACCCGCGCCTTTTCGATCTCTTCGGTGAACTTGCGCACATAATCCGTGGCCGGGTTCAGCACGATCTGATCGGGCGTGTCGCATTGCTCGACCGCGCCGTCCTTCATGATGGCAATCCGATCCGCCAACCGCAACGCCTCGTCGAAATCATGGGTGATAAAGACAATCGTCTTGCCCAGCATCCCTTGCAGGCGCAGGAACTCATCCTGCATCTCGCGCCGGATCAGCGGATCAAGCGCCGAAAACGGCTCGTCCAGAAACCAGATATCCGGCTCAATGGCGAGGCTTCGGGCAATCCCTACCCGCTGCTGTTGGCCGCCCGACAATTCGCGCGGGAAATAATCCTCACGCCCGCCAAGGCCAACAAGGTCGATCACCTCCAACGCCCTTTTGCGCCGCGTGGCCCGGTCCTGACCGCGCATTTCCAGCGGAAAGGCCACATTTTCCAGCACCGTGCGATGCGGCAACAGGCCAAAGCTCTGAAACACCATGCCCATCTTGTTGCGCCGCAACTCGATCAACTGCGTCTCGCTCAGCGCGCCAATATCCTGCCCCTCGACCGACACCGTGCCGCCGGTAATCTCGATCAACCGCGAGAGACACCGCACCAGCGTCGATTTGCCCGAACCGGACAGGCCCATGATCACCAGCATCTCGCCGCGCGCAATATCGAGCGACACATCGCGCACCGCCGAGATATAGCCCGCTTGGCGGATCACCTCGAACCCCGGATCGCCCGTCAGCCCCCTCAGATACGCCTCGGGCGAAGGGCCAAACAGTTTCCAGACATTGCGGCATGAGATCACGGGTTCAGACACCGGCACGCGACACCCCCTTGTTTGTTATGGAAAACCCCACCCGTGGCGCACCACGGGCGGGGCAGATTTCAAGCCTCGATCAGTTGATCCAGACCTTCCAGACATCGCCGTTCTCTTCCAGCCAGTGCGCGGCCGCTTCTTCCGGCTCCATCTCGTCGATGTCCACCAGCTTGGCCATTTCCGCGATCTGCGGATTGGTAAAGCTGATCTTGGTCAGCATCTCATAGGCGTCCGGCCATTTGTCCTTCATCCCGTCCCAAGCGGCCTTTTTCAGATAGCCATTCGCGGGATTGCCGCAATCATAGGTCTTGTCCGGGTTCGGCCCGACCGCCGGGTCCTTGTCGCAACCGTCCACCCACTCGGGGAACTCGACGAATTCGCCCGGCCAGACGGCTTCGGCGAAATTCGGCGTCCAGTTGAACAGAACGATGGGCTTCTTGGTCTTTTCAGCGGCGCCGATTTCCGCCCAGAGGGCTGCGGCAGAACCGGCGTTGACCACCTTGAAATTCATGCCCAGCCCGTCAACCCGCTCCTGGTCATGCTTGAGCCAGTCCACCGGCCCCCCGAGGAACCGCCCCGCATCGCCGGTCTCGGGCGTGGCAAAGGCTGCGGCGCAGTCATTCAGAGCCTGCCAGTCGGGCAGACCGGGGCAGGCCTCCTTGGTCCACATCGGATACCACCAATCCTCGCGCGTGACCGCGTTGTGATCGCCCGCATCATGCAAGCCGCCCTTTTCCAGCGCGGCGCGGAACGACGCGCCAAATGCGCCTTCCCAGACCTCAAGCTCCAGCGCCACATCGCCCAGACGCACCGACTCGTAAACCGACTGGCTGTCGGTCGAGACATATTCCACATTGTTGCCCATGGATTCGAAAATCTGGCCAACCACATGGCTCATCACGATCTGGCTCGACCAGTTGTGAATGGGGATAACGATCGGATCTTCGGAATCCGCCAAGGCTCCGGTCGCGGCCATAGCCAGCACGGCGGCCCCACCGATCAGTCGCAAACGTCGTGTCATTCTAGAAAACTCCCTGTGTTACATGTTCCCGCCCGTTTCCCGGGCTTTGGTGAGAGAAGCTTACGGATCGGATATGAACACGTCAGAGGGGCGGCATGAACGAACTGGACTTAATTGTGAAAAAATATTAACAGGAGGAAACCACGCAGAGAGTGCCACGGTGGCCAGACCCGCCCATATCGTCATCATCGAGGATGAGCCCGTCACCCGCACCACGCTGGCGGAGTATCTGACGTCCCATGGCTATACCGTCACCGCCTTTGACAGCGCCGAACGCGCCGAGACGATGCTCGACAGCGACCGCGCCGATCTCTTGCTCGTGGACATCACGCTCGATGGCAAGGACGGGCTTCAGATCACCCGCGAACAGCGCGCGCGCTCGGATATCGGCATCATTCTCACCACCAGCCTCAGTGACGACGTGGACCGCATCGTCGGGCTGGAACTGGGGGCAGATGATTACGTCTGCAAACCCTTCAATCGCCGCGAATTGCTGGCGCGGATCAAGAACCTCCTGCGCCGGACAGAGGTGCAGCGCCGCCTCTCGCGCCAGACCCTGCGCTTTCACGGTTTCACCTTTGCCTTTGCCACGCGCCAGTTGACCGGCCCCGATGGCCAGCCCATCCGCCTCACCCGCGCCGAATACGAGGTGCTGGCCGAACTCTTGCGCCATCCCGGCGCGGTGCTCAGCCGCGAGCGCTTGATGACCATGATCACCCACCGCCAAGAGCATCCAGATGCCCGCACGGTCGATGTGATCATCCGCCGCCTGCGCACCAAGCTCGAAGAAGACCCCGGCGCGCCGCGCCTCATCACCACCGCCCATGGCGAAGGCTACGTGTTCACCGCCACCTTGGACTGAGGCATCAGCCCCTCCACAGCCCGCAACAGCGTGGCCCGCGCCGCTGCAATCTCGCCCGGCAGATCGGCCATGTTCGCCCGGATCGCCGCCGCGTCGCCAGCACGCGCCGCCTCTTCCACCGCGCGCAACACCGCACTCAGGCCCGGCAGGCTGAAATTGCCCGCCGCGCCCTTCATCCGGTGCGCCACCTTGGCCACGCGCGCGGCATCCTCTGCCGCAACCGCCGCCGCCAGCCCCTGCGCCTCTTCTGCCAGCCCATCAAGATAAAGCCGGATCGCCGCCACCGTCTGCTCCGGCCCCAGATCGGCCAGCATCCCGCCCAGCACATCGCGCGCGCGCGCCGTGACCCGCGCGGCCGACCGCGGCGACAGGAACACGCCGCGCCGCTGCCCGCCCGTCACCTGCGCAATCGCTGCTGCCAGGCGCTCAGGCGATACCGGCTTGGCCACGAAACAATCCATGCCCGCATCCAGTTGCTCCGCCACCTCTTCCTCCTGCACATGCGCGGAAATGCCGATCACCGGCAGGTCCCGCCCCTCGGGCCGCGCTCGCAGCCGCCGCGTGGCCTCGGTCCCTGACAGGCCCGGCAGGTTCACATCCATCAGCACCAGATCGAACCGCTCGCGTGTCAGCAGGTCCAACGCCTCCTCGGCGCTGCCCACACAGACCGCCGTATGCCCCATCCGCTCCAGATAGCTGCGCGCGACCATCTGGTTGACGCTGTGATCCTCGACAATCAGCGCATGCAGACTGCGTCCCCCCCGCTCCGGCACCCATTCCGGCACGCTCTCGGCCAAGAGCGCCGGATCGGCCAGATCGAAATCCGCCATGAAGGTAAACACCGACCCCACATGCGGCGTGCTCTCGACACTCAGCGCGCCACCCATCACCTCCGCGAACTTGCGACAGATCGCAAGGCCAAGCCCGGTGCCGCCATAGCGCCGCGCCGTCAGCCCGTCCTCCTGCTCGAAGGCCTCGAAAATACGCTGCCGCGCCTGCGCCGAAATCCCCTTGCCGGTATCGCTCACCTCAAGGATCAGCGTGACCCGTCCCGCCCCCGCGGACCGCACCCGCAGCCGCAAGACCACCTCGCCCTCTTCGGTGAACTTGACCGCGTTCGAGACAAGGTTGAACAGGATCTGCCGCAGCTTGGCCATGTCGCCCATCACCGCCGCAGGCGCATCCTCGGGCAGATCAAGGCACAGCACGATCCCCTTCTCCCGCGCGCCCGGCTCCAGCAGGGTCACGATTACATGCATCACCTCCGCCACCGAAAACACCACCCGCTCCAGATGCGCGCCGCTCAATTCCGTCTTGGAATAGCTCAGGATGTCGTTGAGGATCGTAAGCAGGCTCTCGCCCGAGGCGCGCGCCGCGCGCAATTGCTCCAACTGCGCCTCCGCCAACCCCTCTGCCGACAGGTTGCGCAGCATCCCCAGAACCCCGTTCATCGGCGTGCGTATCTCGTGGCTCATCATGGCCAGGAATTCCGATTTCGCCCGATCCGCCGCCTCTGCCTTTTGCCGCGCCACCGCATGCGCCTCGACCTCGCCGCGCAACGCCTCGGTCTTTTCCGCCACCAGCTCCTGCAAGGCATTGCGATGCCGCGCCAGTTCCTCCTCGTTGCGCCGCCGCGCCTCCTCCAGACTGCGGTTGGCGATGGCCTGCTGGCGAAACACCTCGACGGCGCGCTCCATGCCCGCAATCTCGTCACTGCCGCGCGGGGCCACGCGCATATCAAGCTGCCCCGCCGCCAGCCGCGTCATCATATCCGACAGATTGTCCAACCGCCGCGAGATATTGCCGCGCACGTAGAACCACAGCACCGCCAGCGACAGCAAGAGCGCGACACCCGCCGCACCCGCGCTGCGCCACCGCGTCGCCCGGATCACCTCGAGCGAGGCCGCCCCGGCGCGCTGCGCCTCCGCCTGCACCCGGCTCGCCAGATCCGTCACCGCCACATGCAACCCGTCCGCCGACACCCGCAGCGCCGCCTGCGCGCTCTCGATCCGGCCATCGAGCCCCCAGAATGCCCTCGGTCAATCCCAACAGCCCCCCCGGCCCCGCCGGATCGCTCAGCGTGAGGATCGTGGCCAGCAGGGTCTGCGCCTGCGCCGCGCGCCCCGGATCGCGGATCGCCGCCACGCGCCGCGCGACAATCTCGGTCCGCTCCCCCAGCGTGGCGCGGATCGGGGCCAGATCGCCCGCATCGCTCAGCCCGGCAATCCGGTTGAACAAGAGCCCGATTTCCGCCGTGCGCGAACGCAATTCGAACATCAACCCCAACTCGAAGAGATCGACCTCGATCAGCTTGTCCAGCGTCGTCAGATGCTGCGCCTGCCCCGGTTCGTCGTCATAGAGGTTCGAGATCACCGCCGCCGTGCTCATCTCGGCATTGGCCACCAATGTATCGGCCATATTGAGCAAGGCCTGCGTCGCCCCAAGCGCGCGGTCCAGCCCTTCGCGCCGCGCCTGCACCAGTGACAGGCGTTGCTTGACCAGCCGGTCAAGCTCGGCAATCCCCGCCTCCATCGCCACCACGGCACGGGTCAACTCGCCGCCGCTGCCGCCACCATGCTCCGCCTGAAACCGGCTCAGATGATCCGAAAGCGCCGCCACCCGCGCGCCCAGATAGGCCGCCCGGTCGCGCCGCGCCGCCTCGTCATCCACCGCCGCCAGTTCCGGTGCCACCGTGATGATCGCCGAACTTTCCTCGGTAAAGCGCCGCATATCCGACAGAACCGGGATCGACCTATCATAAAGCTGCTGTTGCGCCCGCGTCACATCGCGCAGCTCGAACCAGCCAAAAAACCCCGCCAGCGCAGGCAGCCCGGCAATCACGAGAAACGCCGCCAACAGGCGCGCGCCCAATCCGGTTCTGCTCTTCATCCGGCCCTTCCCGCTCCGCCCATGTTGCAGTCCATCCGCGACAGTCTATAGTAATTTCCGCAGAGGAGTGAGCGTTTCATGCAAAGAATAATCGCCTGTATGCTGGCGCTTCTGGCCCCCCTGCCCCTCGCCGCAGATCCATGGGCGCTGCAAACCCATACCGTGCCTTTCGACTATACCAGCCCGGCGCGCCCGCTCACCTATCAACCGCTCGACCGTGCCGCCTCGCCCTGGACGATCTGCGTCTCCTATCCCCATCTCAAGGACGCCTATTGGCTCTCGGTCAATTACGGCATGGTCGAAGAGGCCCAGCGCCTCGGCGTGGGCTTTCGTCTGGTCGAGGCGGGCGGTTATCCCAATCTCGACCGCCAGATCGAACAGATCAGCGATTGCGTGACCCAAGGGGCCGACGCCCTCGTGGTGGGCACCGTGTCCTTCGAGGGGCTGACCCCCACGGTTCAGGCGCTCTCGCAAGAGGTGCCGGTCATCGCCGCCGTCAATGACATCGCCGACCCCGGCATCGCCGCCAAGGCGGCGGTGTCGTGGTATGACATGGGTGCCATCACCGGCCGCTTCATCGCAGACCGCCACCCAAAGGGCAGCGCCCCGGTGCGGCTCGCATGGTTTCCCGGCCCCGAGGGCGCCGGTTGGGTCGGCTTTGTCGAGGCAGGCTTTCGCGACGCCATCGCCAACAGCGCGGCAGAAATCGTGCTGACCAAATTCGGCGACACGGGCCGCGAAATTCAGGTGACGCTGGTCGAGGAAACGCTCGATAGCGGGATCGAGATCGACTACATCGTCGGCAGCGCCCCCACCGCCGAAGTTGCCGTGTCGATCCTGCGCGCGCGCGGACTCGAAGGCCGGATCAACATCGTCTCGGATTACATGAGCCACGCGGTCTTTCGCGGCATCCGCCGGGGCCGCATTCTCGCCGCGCCCACCGATTTCCCGATCATGCAGGGCAAACTCGCCATCGAAATGGCCGTGCGCGCCATCGAGGGCACGCTTGATACACGCCACGCCGGCCCCCGGATTCAGCTTGTGACCCCCGACATGGTCGGCAATACCGACCTCGCCGAAACACTGGCCCCCGCCAGCTTTATCCCCGTGTTCGAACTGGACTAGCACGCGACTTGCAGTCATCATGGCGACAGGGTCGGACGACGGGGCCAAAGCAGGGACCAAAGCGGGCAGCGCGGCGCAAAACGCGCCGTCTCTTGACCCGCCAGATCCAGCTGATCCCGGCGCCGCCGTCGTAATTGGTACGTCTTGGGCAAGAGGCAGAGCATGGCAAAAAGCGCAACGATCAAGAAAGCTGCCGCCCGACCGGTCGCGGCAGAACCGGCCGCCGTCCTCAATCTTCCGATGTCGCGCGGCAATCCCTACCAGCACCTGATCTACGCCGCAGACGAGGCCGGTTTTCGCCCAGAACCTCTGGCCAAGACCGAGATCACCGATCTGCCCCGCCTGCTCGCCGAGGGGCACCGCCTCTTGCACCTGCACTGGGATGACCTGATCTTTGGCCGCTCCCGCGACAGCGCCGCCAATGCCAGCGAGGCCGAGCGCGACTTGGCGGCGCTCGCGGCGTTCAAGGCCGGGGGGGGCCGCATCCTCTGGACCGTGCACAACCGCAGCCCGCATCGCGACATGGACCCCGAGACCTTTCGCGCCGCGCGCGCCCGCGTCGTGGACCTCGCCGATCTGGTGCATGTTCACACCCCCGATGCCGCCCTGCACATGCAAAGCGACTGGGGGATCGACCCCACCCGCCTGCGCATCATTCCCCACCCCAGTTATCTGGGCCAATACGAACCCGCCGCCACCAGTCTTGCCCGCGACCTGCCAGACTGCGACGCGCGCGCCTTTCTCTTCTTCGGGGCCTTTCGCGCCAACAAGGGGTTGGATACGCTCGTCGATACCGCCCGCGTGCTGATCCGGCGCGAGGTGCCGTTTCACCTGCATCTCTGCGGCCGCGCGGCGCGCAGCCATCAAAAGCTCTTTCGCGGCCTCACCGATGCACCCGCGGTCGAGATCACCGACGAGGCCGTGCCGGATGAGGACGTGGCCGGCATCTTTGCCCGCGCGCAGGTCTTCGTGGCCCCTTTCAACAATCTCTTCACCTCCGGCTCGGTGATGCTGGCGCAGGGTTTTGGCCTGCCGGTGATCGGTCCCGATACCGAGGCGCTGCGCGCGCATGTCGCCCCGGAAAACCACGACCTGCTCTATGATCCTGGCGCGCCGCGCGCCCTCTTGCGGATGATGACCCGGCTGGTCGAGATGCCTGATGACGAATTGCGCACCCGCCGCGCGGCGGCCTTTGCCCTCGCCGAGGACCGCGCCCCGGCGCGCGTCGCCGCCCAGATGATGCAGGTGCTTGCCGACCTGCGCGACGGCACCGGGGCCAGCCTGCACGCGGTACAGCCCACCCCCATCGCCCCGCCCCGCAACACCCCCTCGCCTGAGGTGCGCGCGCAGCAGCGCCTTGCCGACCTCACGCGCACTCTGGGTCTCACTGATCCCCTGCGCATCCTCGACATCGGGGCCAACCCGATGAACCACGACGCCCCCTACAAAGAGCTTCTGGCCGCCGGTCACGCCCATGTCACCGGATTTGAACCCCAGCCCGAAGCGCTCGCCGCCCTCAACGCCCGCAAATCCCCGCACGAGACCTATTTCCCCGATGTCGTGGGCGACGGAGAGACCCATCGCCTCAACCTCTACCGCGGCTCCGGCCTGGCCTCGCTCCTCGAAATCCGCCAGCCGACGCTCGACCACCTGCTCGGCCTGCGCCGCGCCGCACGCCCCACAGGCCATGTCGACCTTCCCAGCCGCAAACTCGACGAGATCGACGGCATCGGCCATGTCGATTTCCTCAAGATCGACGTGCAGGGTGCCGAAGCGATGATCTTCACCCACGCCCAAACCGCGCTCTCGCAAACGCTGGCCGTGCAGAGCGAGGTCAATTTCTTTCCCCTCTACGACAACCAGCCCTCCTTCGGCGAGATAGACCGCCTGCTTCAGGCGCACGGGCTGGTGCCCCACTCCTTCCTGCATATCGAGAAACGTCTCCTGCGCTCTCGCTGGCTGGGCCGGATCGAGGATGCCACACCGCAGCAGATGCTCGACGGCGACATCCTCTACCTGCGTGATCTCTCCCGCCCCGATACGCTCGACAACGACGCCCTGCGCAAGATCGCGCTGCTTTGCGATACCTGTTACGGCTTCACCGACGTCACCCTGCGCTGCCTCGAACTTCTGGTCGACCGAGGCGAGATCAAGCCGCGCGTCGCCGAACGCTTCATCGACAGCCTCTGAGCGCGCTAGCCCACACGATAGGGCAGCACGCCGCGCTCGTCCGGTGTCACCTGTAGCCGCCGCTCCAGCGGCGGCACCGAGCGTTGATGACACTCCGCCCGCTCGCAAATCCGGCAGGAAATGCCGATCGGCTCGAACGCCCGCGCGTGGCTCACATCCAGATCGTCGGCATAGACCAATTCGCCCGCGTGCTTCACCTCGCAGCCCAGCGCAATGGCAAACCGCCGCACCGGCGCGCCAAAACTGCCCCCCGGTTTCGACACATCGCGCGCAAGGCTGATGTAGCGCACCCCGTCCGGCGTCTCGGCCAGTTGCCGCAAAAACCGCCCCGGCGTCTCGAAGGCGCGATGCACATTCCAGAGCGGGCAGGCCCCCCCGAACCGCGCGAATTGCAACCGCGTCGCCGAATGCCGCTTGGTGATCGTGCCCGCCTGATCGACCCGCACGAAGAAAAACGGAATCCCCTTGGCCCCCGGCCGCTGCAAGGTCGAGAGGCGGTGACAGACCTGTTCGATAGAGGCCCCGAACCGATGCGCCAAAACCTCCAGATCGTGCCGCACCTCCTGTGCCGCCGCCAGAAACCGGCCATAGGGCATCATCGCCGCCCCCGCGAAATAATTGGCCAGCCCGATCTTGGCGATCGACCGCGCCGCCTCCGACTGAAACCGCGCGAAATCCAGCGTCGCCTCCAGCAATTGATCCTGCGTCACCAGCGCCAGTTGCAACAAGAGCTGAAACCGCCGGCTCTCGGGGGCCGCGCGCGACGACAGCGTCAAAACCCCGGCGGTGCGGTCGTAATGGCGCAATCGCGCCGTGTCCGCCTCGACCACCGTGATGCCCAGCCCCGCAAGGCGCGCGCAGGCCAGATCCGAAATCCCCTGCCCGCCGCCCGCTTCGGCAAATCGCTCTGCGGCATGATCCACCGCATCTATGTAATTGTCGCAATAATGAAAGAAATCGCGCACCTCGTCCCAGGGGCTTGTCTGGTTGCGCGCATCCTCGCGCCCCAGCGCCTCGTCCAGACTCGCCAATCGCTCGTGGGTCTGGCGATAGGCGCTGTGCAACTCCAGAAACGCCCGCGCCAGCGCCGGCGCATTGGAGGCCGTCAGCCGCAGATCGGCCAGCGGCGGCGGATCGTCGCCAAACACCGGATCGGCCAGCGCCTCGCGCATGTCGCTCACCATCCGCTCGGCATCGCCCGTGCTCAATTCGGTGACGTCGAAGCCGAATTCCTGCGCCAGCGCCAGAACCACCGTCGTGCTCACGGGCCGGTTGTTGTTCTCCATCTGGTTGAGATAGGGCAGCGACACGCCCAGCTTGCCCGCGAAATCCTTTTGCGTCAGGCCCAGTCTCTGCCGCGTCTCGCGCAGCTTGGCCCCGGCATAGAGTTTCTGGATTGCCATGGCGCGCACCCTTTGCAACTTCGCATGCGCGCCAGACTACATTTGCAAAGACGCGCGGGCAATCCCCCGCCGCGCGCAGCCCCATGGACAGCGCCGCCACAACCGCTAAGCTGACCCTGACACACAGCACCAAGAGGAGCGCGCGCAGATGCCGGACCCGGCGATCCTTCTCGAATGGGCCGGGTTTGCCGCCCGCTGGCTGCATGTCGTCACCGCCATGGCCTGGATCGGAACCTCCTTTTACTTCATCGCCCTCGATCTCGGGCTGCGCCGCGCGCCCGACCTTCCCCCGGGCACGCAGGGCGAGGAATGGCAGGTGCATGGCGGCGGATTTTACCACATCCGCAAGTATCTCGTGGCACCCGCGCAGATGCCCGACCACCTGACCTGGTTCAAATGGGAGAGTTACGCCACCTGGCTGTCGGGCGCGGCCCTGCTGATGCTGGTCTATTGGGCCTCCGCCGATCTCTTCCTGCTCAGTGCCGACAGCCCGCTCAGCCCGACGCAGGGCATCACCCTTTCGGCGGGCTCGCTGGGGCTCGGCTGGCTGATCTACGACCACCTCTGCAAGTCGCGGCTTGCCGCCCGGCCCACCCTGCTCATGCTCCTGCTCTTCGCGCTGCTGACCGCGATGGGCTGGGCCTATGCGCAGGTCTTTACCGGCCGCGCCATGATGCTGCATCTCGGGGCCTTCACCGCCACGATCATGACCGCCAATGTCTTTCTCGTCATCATGCCCAACCAGCGCATCGTGGTCGCCGATCTGCGCGCCGGGCGCACCCCCGAGGCGCGCTATGGCCAGATCGCCAAGCTGCGCTCGACCCATAACAACTACCTCACCCTGCCTGTCATCTTCCTGATGCTCTCGAACCATTACCCGCTCGCCTTTGCCACGCCGTACAACTGGCTGATCGCCGCCCTCGTGTTCCTGATGGGCGTCACCATCCGGCATTTTTTCAACACGCTGCACGCCCGGCGCGGACGGCCCTGGTGGGCCTGGGGCGTGACCGCGCTGATCTTCGCCGCGATCGTCTGGCTCTCTACACTGGGCGCCTCAACCAACGCAGACACTCCTTCGAAAACCGCAAGCCTCAGCCCAGCCCAGCTCCGCCTGACCAAGGCCCCCGGCTTTGACACGGTGCAAGAGATCGTCGCCCTGCGCTGCGCCATGTGCCATGCCGCCGAACCGCTCTGGCCCGGCATGATTCACGCCCCCAAGGGCGTGATTCTCGAAACCCCGGCCGACCTCGCCCGTCAGGCCCGCGCGCTCTATCTTCATGCCGGGCTCAGCACCGCCATGCCGCCGGCCAACCTCACCGCAATGGAGCCTGCGGAGCGCGCCACCCTCATCGCCTGGTATCAGGCGGGCCGTGCCGCGCCCTGACCTCATAGCGCGCCGAATCAAGCCCGGCCTTCAACCAGCCGATGTCCCGCAACCGCGCCTGCGCTCTCAGCGCATGATGTTCCATCCGTGCCTGATCCGCCGTCTCCAGCGCCTTCAGATCGCTGACCGAAACAAGGCCCGCCACCGGCACCCCGTTGCGCAGCACCATCACACGCTGACCACCCGTTGCCAGATGATCCACCACCCGGCGCAGCAGGGTCCGCACCCGGTTGATCGGCATCTCGTCATACATCGCCCGCCTCATGCCTTGCCTGATCCGACCACCCTGCCAGACGGGGGTTAAGAAATCGTTGCGCCCGGCGCGCGCTGCGCGCAAACCCGATCCGAGACCTTACAAAATCACCTGCAAGACCTTACAAAGCTTACATCAGACCTCAGCCCGGAGCGCGCCCATGAAAATCGCCACCGCCGCCTATCCGCTCGACGCGCTCGCTTCCTGGGCCGACTACCGCCGCAAACTCTCCGATTGGGTGGCCGAGGCCGCCGCCAACGGGGCCGATCTCGCCGTCTTTCCCGAATATGGCGCGATGGAATTGGCGACGCTGGCCGGGGCTGAGGCAGCCGGCGATCTCGAACGCTCGCTGCACGCAGTTTCCGACGTGATGTCAGAGGCTTACGATCTGCATGCCGAGCTTGCGACGCGCCACAAGCTGCATATCCTGGGGGCCTCCGCCCCGGTCTTTGACCCCGATCTTGGCCCCCGCCCCGTCAACCGCGCCATGCTCTTTACCCCCACCGGCGCGCGCGGCGCGCAGGACAAGCAGATCATGACCCGGTTCGAGCGCGAAGACTGGCACGTCGCCGCCGGCGGCCCGCTGCGCCTCTTTGATACGAGCCTTGGAAAAATCGGTGTCCTGATCTGTTACGACAGCGAATTTCCCTTGCTGGGCAAGGCTTTGGCCGATGCCGACCTGATCCTCGTGCCCTCCTGCACCGAGGCGCTGACCGGCTATTCCCGCGTTCGGATCGGGGCCATGGCTCGCGCCCTCGAGATGCAATGCGTGACCGTCATGGCCTCGACCGTGGGCACCGCGGATTGGTCCCCGGCGGTCGATACCAATTGTGGTATGGGTGGCGTCTTTGGACCCCCAGATACAGGCTTCCCGCCCACGGGCGTCCTTGCCGAGGGCACGCTCAACCGCCCCGGCTGGACCTATGCCGAGGTCGATCTGGACCGCATCGCCCACGTCCGCGCCGATGGCGTTGTCCTCAACCGCCGCCATTGGGATGACCAACAGGGGCGCGACGTCATGGTCACATCTGAACGACTGCGGTGATTAGACCCTTGAAAACCGCGCAAAACAGGCGCATTTACTAGCGCGTTCCGCAAAACGGCGGGGCGCCATATCAAGGAGAGACCATGGCCAAGGAAGACACGCTCGAATTTCCCGGTGTCGTCAAGGAACTCCTGCCCAACGCGACATTCAGGGTCGAGCTTGAAAACGGCCATGAGATCATCGCACATACGGCAGGTAAAATGCGCAAGAACCGCATCCGCGTTCTCGCGGGCGACAAGGTTCAGGTGGAAATGACCCCCTATGATCTGACCAAGGGTCGGATCAATTACCGCTTCAAGTAAGCGACTGATTTTAAATGCGTTTGATCCTCGGATCCGGCAGCCCGCGCCGGCGCGATCTGCTGGCGCAGATCGGGGTGGTCGCGGATGACACCCGCCCACCCGAGATCGACGAAACCCCCGCCAAGGCCGAATGGCCCCGCCCCTATTGCGCCCGCATGGCGCGGCAAAAGGCGTGGGCGGTTGAGGCCGAGGACGATGACATCGTTCTTTGTGCCGATACCACGGTGGCGCTTGGCCGCCGCATCCTTGGCAAACCGCAGGATATTGGCGAAGCAGCACAATTCCTGCTCGCCCTGTCTGGGCGGCGGCACCGGGTGATCACCGCCGTGGCGGTCCGGCGCGGCGCGCGGATATGGGAGCGGGATGTCGTGACCACCGTGCAGATGAAGCGTCTCTCGGATGAGGAGCTCAATGCCTACCTTGCCACGAATGACTGGCAGGGCAAGGCCGGCGGCTACGCGATCCAAGGCCCCGCAGGCGCGCTAATCCCTTGGATTCAGGGCTCTTTCACCGCTGTCGTCGGGCTGCCCCTGGCCGAGACCGCAAACCTCTTGCGGGCCGCAGGTTACCCTCTCTGGAAGGACATCCCATGACCCTGCGCACTATCGCGCTCGACCATCTGAACGGTGCCGAGGCCGCAGCCCTGCTCGTGGGTGGGCGGCTAGAAGATCTGCTGATCGACTCGGATCAGCCGCGCCCCGGCGCCATCTACCGCGCCATCGCCGATCGCCCCGTCAAGGGACAGGGCGGCATGTTCCTGCGCACACCCGACGGCTCCGCTTTTCTGCGCCAGGTCAAGGGCTTGGCCCCCGGTCAACCGCTGCTGGTGCAGGTCACGGGCTATGCTGAACCGGGCAAGGCGCTGCCGGTGACAAGCACTCTGCTCTTCAAGAGCCGCTATGCCATCGTCACCCCGGATGCGCCGGGCCTCAATATCTCTCGTGCCATCAAGGATGAGAACCTGCGCGATTCCCTCCTTGAAATCGCCCATGCCGAGATGGGCGACAGCCCGATGGGCCTGATCCTCCGCTCCGCCTGCGAGAGCGCCGAGGCCTATGATATTGCAGAGGATATTCGCGCTATGTGCGATCTGGCCGAGGCCGTGCTGGCCGATGCCACGGGAACCGATCCCGAAACTCTGACCGAAGGCGACGGCCCTCATAGCCTTGCCTGGCGCGATTGGGCGGACCCGGCGGATGTGCTGACCGATCCGGGCTCCTTTTCCGAAACCGGCGTGCTCGACCAACTCGACGCTTTGCGCGATCCCTTGGTCCCCTTGCCCGGTGGTGCGTCCTTTTACATCGAACCCACCCGCGCGCTTGTGGCCGTGGATGTCAACACCGGCGGCGACGCCAGCCTTGCTGCCGGGCTCAAGGCAAATATCAACATGGCCCGTGACCTGCCGCGCCAATTGCGCCTACGCGGTCTAGGCGGGCAGATTACACTCGACCTCGCCCCCATGCCCAAGAAGGACCGCCGCACCTTCGAATCCGCACTCCGCGCCGCCTTGCGTCAGGACACGACCGAAACCACCCTTGCGGGCTGGACGCCCTTGGGCCACTTTGAATTACAACGCAAACGTGATCGCCAGCCCCTTACGGACCTGCTCAAGTGACCTGCCCGATCTGCCAGAAAAAGACCGATCCCAGCTA
Source organism: Roseovarius mucosus DSM 17069 (assembly GCF_000768555.3). GTDB lineage: Bacteria > Pseudomonadota > Alphaproteobacteria > Rhodobacterales > Rhodobacteraceae > Roseovarius > Roseovarius mucosus. The sequence continues at coordinate 174,104 of NZ_KN293980.1, read as the reverse complement.
TCGCCCCTTCTGCTCGCGGCGTTGCGCTGATGTGGATTTGGGCAAATGGTTTGGCGGCGATTACGCCGTGCCCTCCACCGATCCCGCTGATCTCGAAGAGGCTCTCGACGCTCTGGATCAAGAGTTGAAAAAACCCCATTGATTTTTACTCATACCCTCTGGACACCCCGCCCGCGCTCGCCTAGAACGCATCCACCCGAAGGCTCAGCCTTCTCCCATGCCCGGGTAGCTCAGGGGTAGAGCAGTGGATTGAAAATCCTCGTGTCGGTGGTTCGATTCCGCCCCCGGGCACCACTTCCAAAACTATAAATTATATTAAGATATTGGAAATTTTATTTAAATTTCCAAACTGGACCGCGTGACTTCTTAGAAGTGTATCACATTTCGTATCACATTCTTCGCTTCGTCTGTTTGAGATCATTGTCGACGACCTGCGATGTTCGCAACAGACTTAGGCATTGGTCACTTGGTCGTTGGTGCGTCTAAGGCCTTCCGAGGTCTGAGGTGCCCCTAGTCTTCTAGACACCTGCCTCGCTCAGTTTCAGCTGTCTGGCTTCGAAGTCAACGGGCGACAGCATGACGTCGTGCCTCTACCTGCGTTGCTGGCAAGCGTGGCTCACAGACATGAGACGGCATTGGACGATGGCTGGTCTACTACGATGCCGAGGGGCCCACTCGGCCCGCCACATCTTGACCTTGGCGGAAGCCCATGCCGATCAAGCAGAATCCGTGAGAGTGGCAAGCAGATAGGAAACCCCGATCCATCTAGACCGGGCTGTGTTCTGGTCGACACGGCAAGACCACCTCTGATGACCACCTCATTGATCTAGGGATTTGTTGCCACCCCTCCACCACATCTTGTCGTCAGGTCTCAAAAATCTATGCAAATGAATACTTTAATCAAAAACAGGGCTGTGATAGACTAAAGTTTATAAATCAATGCCAGCCGGAAAACCGGCGGCGCGAGGCAGTAAAAGAGCGGTTCTATGAAAACACGGGGCAGACAGCCGGTCCGTTGGGGCTTGGTGGCGTTCGCAACTTTCTGGATGCTGGTGATTGTGCCGCTGAGCGCGGCAGCGGCACCCTATGCAGCTTTTGTAATGGATGCGCGCAATGGCGAAGTCCTATACTCCAACAACGCCGACGCGCGGTTGCATCCTGCGTCATTGACCAAGATGATGACGCTCTATGTGGTCTTTGAGGCCATCGAGAATGGCGAAATCGGACTTGACGACAAGGTCGTGATTTCCAAACATGCCGCCTCCGAGCCCCCCAGCAAGCTGGGCGTGCGCGCGGGCAGCTCGATTGCGCTGCGCTATCTCATCCGCGCCGCCGCGGTCAAATCTGCCAATGATGCCGCAACCGCCCTTGGCGAAGCCATCGAAGGCTCCGAGGCACAATTCGCCCGCCGCATGAACCGCACAGCCCAAGCGCTTGGAATGACGCGCACCACCTTCAAGAACGCCCATGGCCTGACCGAGAATGGCCATCTGTCCACCGCCCGCGACATGTCCATTCTCGGGCGGCACCTGTTTTATGACTATCCGCAATATTACAACCTTTTCTCGCGCATCACCACCGATGCCGGCGTGACCTCGGTCAGCCACACCAACCGCCGCCTTCTCGAAGCCTATCGCGGTGCCGACGGGATCAAGACAGGCTATACCCGTGCAGCAGGCTTCAACCTCACAGCCAGCGCCGAACGGGGTGGCGAACGGATCATCGCCACCGTGTTTGGCGGGCAATCCACGGCATCGCGCAATGCCAAGGTGGCGGAACTTCTCGACCTCGGCTTTAGCAAGGCTCCGACGCGCGTCGCGGTCCACCGCCCCGCGCGCCCGCCCTATATGGGCAAACTGGGCACCGCACCCGTGATGATCGCCAAAGGCGAAGAGCGCCCCGCCCTTGCCGCCAAGACCGTACGCCTGACCTCCGCCGCTGCGGTCGCCAAGAGCCTACGGCCGCAATCGCGTCCCCTGCCCGCGGCCCCGGCCCCCGTTATCGCCGCGCGGGATGATATCGAACGCGCACTTCTGGCCGCCCAACAGGTCGCGACGGCCAGCGCCGAAACTGCGCCCATTCCCCAAGGTAGCGTCACAGTCACACCTGACATTCGCCCGGAACAACGCCCGACCGATATCGTGCTGGCCAGTGCCCCGGCCCCAGAGCCACAACCCGAGGTCGTGACTCGCGTCTCGACCTCTGGCGGGCGGCATTGGGGTATCAACGTGGGCCGCTATGCAAGCGAGTACAAGGCACGCCAGATGCTCTTGCAGACCGCGTTGAACGAAATGGCCACGCTTGATGGCAGCCTGCGCAAAGTGGTGCAGCGCCCCGCCGGATTCGACGCCAATTTCATGGGGATGACCCGTGAAAGTGCCGATCTCGCGTGTCGCCGCCTTCAGGCCAAGAAGATCACCTGTTTCATGATTGGGCCAAGCTGAGCACGCGACGGATTGGGGGCGCTGCCCCCAAACCCCCGAGGTATTTTCGGCCAGATGAAATCGACGTCAGGGCTTGGGGCGGTCGTCCCAATCGTTTGACAGGATGCGGCGCGCGTCCCCTTCGGGATCGTCATACTGGTTCGAACGCACGGTATAGACAAACGCCACAAGCCCCACGCCCCCAAGGATCAGGGAAATCGGGATCAGGTAGGTGAGAATATTCATAGGCTACCTCAGTCGCAGCGCGTTGAGAGAGACGGTAATCGAACTGAGCGACATGGCCAAGGCGGCGATCAACGGCGAGCAAAGCCCCGCCACCGCCAAGGGCACGGCAATGATGTTATAGATCGTCGCGATCTGGAAATTCTCGCGAATGCGGCGCGTCGCGGATTGCGCCGTCACACAGGCCGCCGCAATCGGCGAGAGGTCATTGCCCAAAAGCACGATATCCGAGGCAACCCGCGCGGCATCCAGCGCCGTTGCCGGTGAAATGGAGACATGCGCGCCGGCCAAAGCGGCGGTGTCATTGAGCCCGTCCCCCACCATCAGCACATGCGCGCCCTCCGCGGTCAATGCCGCCACGCGTGCCGCCTTGTCGGCGGGCAGTGCCTCGGCCATCCACTGCGGAATGCCCAGGCGCGTGGCCAGCGCCTCGACTGCCGGGGTGGTATCACCGGACATCAGGATCACGCGCTTGCCCTGATCCATCAATCCCTGCACCGCTTCGGCGGCACCGGGCCGCAGCGCATCGGCAAAGGTGATGGCGACCGGCGGCTCCTCTCCGATTCTGAGAAAGGTCGCTGTCTCGGACAGACCCTGTGCCCCGGTCCAGCTGGCACGCCCCAAACGCACCTCTTGGTTCTGATAGCGGGCCTTTGTACCATATCCCGGCACTTCTGTAAGATCTGTAAGGTCAGCCGCCACAATCCCCGCCGCGCGCGCAGTGCGCGTGATCGACTGCGCCAGAGGATGCGAAGACCCCTGCGCCAGCGCCAGCGCCAATTCCACGACCGGGCGCGGCAATGTTTCAAGGTTCGTCGCCTGCGGAGCGCCTGTGGTCAGCGTGCCTGTCTTGTCGAACACGACGGTATCGACCTGCGCCAGCCGTTCCAGCGCGGTTTCGTGCTTGATCAGCATCCCCCGCCGGAAAAGCCGCCCCGAGGCCGCCGTCGTGACCGCAGGCACCGCAAGGCCAAGCGCACAAGGGCAGGTGATGATCAAAACCGCAGCAGCAATATTCAGCGCCGTGCGCACATCCCATGTATAGAGATACCAGCCCATGAAACTGAGCCCTGCAAGGATATGCACCCCCGGCGCATAGAGCTTGGCGGCGCTATCGGCGAGCGAGGTATAGCGCGAGCGTCCGGATTCCGCGATGGCCACAAGATCGGCCATGCGATGCAGCGAGGTTTCCGCCCCCACCGCCGTTGCACGAATGGTCAACGGCCCGGTCAGGTTGACCTCGCCCGCACTGACCGCCTGCCCCACCCCCGCAAAGACCGGCAGCGTCTCGCCCGTCAGAAGCGAACGGTCAATCTCGGACGTGCCCTGCACAATCTCACCGTCCACCGGCATGCGCCCACCGGGCCGCACCAGGATGTGATCGCCAACAGCCAATTGTGCAACGTTTACAACCTCTTCTGCGCCATCCAGCAAGCGCGTCGCGCGGGGCACCTCTAGCGCTGTCAATTCTTGCGCCGCAGAGCGCGCAATCGCCCGGGTCCGGTGATCAAGGTAGCGCCCCGCCAAGAGGAAAAACGTGAGCGCCATGGCGGCATCGAAATAGGCATGATGCCCCGATAGCATCGTTTCCCAGAGCGAGGTGAAGATCGCCAGCACAATGGCCAACACAATCGGCACATCCATGTTGAGCCGCCCGTTGCGCAGCGCAGTCCAGGCGTTGCGAAAGAACGGCACCCCGGAAAAGGCAATCGCCGGCAAGGTGATCGCGGCCGAAATCCAGTGGAACATATCGCGCGTCGCATCCTCGGCACCGGACCAGACCGACACCGACAAGAGCATGACATTCATGCTGGCGAATCCGGCAACGGCCAGCCGCATCAGGAGGTCGCGCCCGGCGCGATCGTTGGCGGTGGCATTCAGCGTGCCCTGATCCAGCTCATGGGCCTCGTATCCCAACCCCTCGACCAGCGCGCGCATCTCTTCGGCGGTCACGTCTGGGGCGGCGTCAATGCTGGCCCGTTTCAGGGTCAGGTTGACACGTGCAGAGTTCACCCGGTTATCCGCATTGAGCGCCCGCTCGATCTTGGAAATACAGGCCGAACAATGGATCGTGGGCAGTGACAGCGCAATCTGGGCCCGTGGCAGCGCGCTTGCGGCCAAGGCCTCAGCCGCCGGGGCGGCAGCACAGGCCGGACAGGCCGAGGGCGAAGGACGCATCGTGGCGGTCATGGTCTATTCCTTGTGCAGAACGACGCGCTGTTGAAAGAGGGTCCCATCATTATCCCAAGCCTTCATGCGGATATTCCAGTTGCCATCGCCCAAATCCACTGGCGCAACATAGGCCTGCCCATCATAGCGGAATTCGGGCGTCTGGTCGTCCTGCACATGGGTGGCCCGCCCCACAGTCGCCTCAAGCCGTGCCACCTCGACAGGATTGCCCGCGACATCGGTGATGTGCAGCATCAAGAGCCCGCCTGCGTGATCCGCCTCCACGGTCCAACCCAGCCCCTCTTGAGCGGCCTTTCGCTCGTTGAATTCCTGACTGGCAACATACGAGTTCTTGACCTCAAGCCCCGGAAAGGTTCGCACCGCCGACCATGCCAGAACCAGATTGACGCCGATGATCACGGAAAAAGCCCCGACAAAGCCGATCAACACATGCCTGCCGGTGATCTGACGCTCAGCCATCAGTTATCCTTTCCGTTAAAGACCGTGTCCTTATAGGCCCGCTCACCGTTGGTCATGTCCTCGATCCAGATGCGAATCTCGCTCCGCTCTTCCTCGGCAGGTTCGGACTCTGGCGGGGCCACCAGATAGACGCGCTGCAGGAACATTTCATCAGCGTTCACGCTGATCTTGTTATCGGTCACGCCTTCCAGTTGGAGCGAAATTGCCGGATCGCCCTTGACCGTGATCTCGAATTCGCGCGTCTCGTGCTGCATGTTCCGGATGCGCACCTCATAGGTATTGCGGATCGAACCATCAGACAGAGTGACATAGGTCGGGTTGCGCACCGGTGCCACGGTCAGGTCGATATCCGACCGGATGAACAGCGCAAAGACAAGCCCGATCCCAACCAGGGACCAGAGTGCGGTATAAAGAATCGTGCGTGGGCGCAGGATATGTTTAAAGATCGGCTTTGGCTTGCCGCCCGCCCGCTCTGCCTCTTCATCGGTAAAGGCCATATAGTCGATCAGGCCGCGCGGCTTGCCGATCTTGGCCATGATGTCGTCGCACGCGTCGATACAGAGCGCGCAGGTGATGCACTCCAGTTGTTGACCATCGCGAATGTCGATCCCCACCGGGCAAACATTGACGCAAGCCATGCAGTCGATGCAATCGCCTTGCGGCTCACCCGCCTTGACCGCTTCTGAATTCTTTCGCGGCTCGCCCCGCCATTCACGATAGCCGACGGTCAGCGTATCCTCATCCATCATCGCCGCCTGAATACGCGGCCAAGGGCAGGCATAAATACAGATCTGCTCGCGGGCAAAGCCGCCGAAGAAGAACGTCGTGCCGGTCAACACCGCAATCGTCGTATAGGCGATGGGATGGGCATTGAGGGTAAAGAGATCGACCAACAGGGTCGGTGCATCGGTGAAATAGAATACCCAAGCCCCGCCGGTGGCCACCGCGATCAAAGCCCAAGTGATCCACTTGGTCAGACGCAGCCGCGCCTTGCGCAGATCCCATTTCTTTTGCCGATGCAGGCGCAGCCGCGCATTGCGATCCCCCTCGATCCAACGCTCAACAAGAATGAAAAGATCGGTCCACACCGTCTGCGGACAGGCATAGCCGCACCACACGCGACCCAACGCCGAGGTGAACAGAAATAGACCCAAGCCCGCCATGACCAACAAACCGGCCACGAAATAGAACTCGTGCGGCCAAATCTCGATCCAGAAAAAGAAAAATCGCCGGTTCGCCAGATCGAGCAAAACCGCCTGATCCGGCAGCGCTGCGCCCCGGTCCCAGCGAATCCAGGGCGTGATATAGTAGATGCCCAAGGTGACAATCATGATCACCCATTTCAGGTTGCGAAACTTGCCATAAACCTTCTTGGGAAAGACCGGTTCGCGCGCAGCATAGAGGGATTGCGGTTCGGTTGGATGGGAATCGGCCACGGACATACTCCGGTATGATCATTTTCTTGATCGTCTTCTGTCAGGATGCAGGTGTCACAGCTTTGACCTGCATCAAATTCTGACTTTTGAATCGATCTATTACGAAGCGCCATGTTGTCGAGCCATGCGACGCAGCCAGACCAAAAAGGTCCGCGCTGCGGGGCGTAGCACTCCCGGACGCGTCACCACATGATAGCCGCTGTCCTCATGGTCCTGAAACAAGAGCCGTAGACGGCCCGCCGCGATATCCTGACGCACCCAATCCAGAACCGTCACGGCAACCCCTTGGCCGTCGCGCAATCCGTCTAGCAACAGGTTGCCCGGCACCTGAATTTGCCCGGCTCCCCGCTCTCGGGTCACACCTCGACGGCGCAACCAGTCACTCGCTTCATTGGTGCCGAATTCCTGAAGCCAAGGCAGATCTGCCAGATCAGCGGGGCTTTCGATCCGGCGCCCCTCGACCAGGCGCGGGGCGGCCACGGCAACGATGGGTGAGGAGAACAGCAACTCTGCCTCAAGCCCCGGCCAATCTCCGGCCCCGTAACGGACCGCAATGTCGATACCGCCCGGCTCGAGTGACACCAAGCGGGGGGTCGGGTCGATCATCAGGTCAATCTCGGGATGTCGGTGACGGAAATCCCCCAAGCAAGGCATCAGCCAGTGCGCCGCAAAGCTCGGCGTAGTCGAGATCTGCAAGGGGCGCTCGGAACTCTGCTGGGACAAGGTATCAACCGCACGCGCAATCGCACCAAAGCCCAACGCCAGAGCGTCCGCCAGCTCCTGCCCTTCCGCCGTCAGGCGCAAGTTCCGCCCCGAACGATCCACCAGCACAAGGCCCATATGCGCCTCAAGCTGCTTGATCTGTTGGCTGACCGCCGCATGACTGACGTTGAGCCGCGCACCCGCTGCCGCCGTGCCGCCAGTTTCGGCCAAGGCTGCAAAGGCCCGCAAAGCGGTCAGAGGAGGGAGTGACAACCAATCCATGACGTAAGCCTATCTTACAAGTCGTGATTTTTCCAGAGTCGTCTTTCGCGGCGAGAAACGCCATCCTGAGAGCATGATCCCCGAACAGGAAAGGATTGACCGATGTTTGGAATTTTAGCCAGTACTTTCAGAACCGCTACTCGGCTCGGCGCGCCCGAGGACAGAACGGTGCGGCACCGCGGCCGCGCCCATTGGCAGCCCGCCGAGCGCTTTGACGCGCGCACAGGTGCGGAAATCGAGGCGCATCTCCATGCCCGCCGCCGCTTCTAGGCTCCGCGCCCCTCACACCCGCTGGCCATGGCGCGGCGGTCGGTGGGCCGGGTCATCCGGCGGAATGAGAAAAGGCCCCGCCTTGGGACCTTCGGATTGACAGATCACCTTGATCAATGCGGTAATCGGTGCCGGCCCCTCCAGGAAACGCGCGAACAGAACGGAAGGACCGGCACCTGACCCCGAGCCTTGCGGCTCGGGGTATTCGTTTAGGGCTTACTCGCCCCCGCCAAGCTGGTGGACATAGATCGCCACGGCGCGAATCTCGGCCTCGCTCAGATCGGCCCCGCCCATCGGCGGCATCACGCCAAAGCGCGAATACGTGACCGTTTCCTTGATCGTGTCGAACGATCCACCATAGAGCCAGATGGCATCGGCGAGGTTGGGCGCCCCTTGATAGATGTCACCCTCTCCGGCCTCGCCATGGCAAGCGGCGCAATTGTCCATGAACACGGTCTGACCTTCGGCCACCATCGAGGCATCCTGCGGCTCACCCGACATCGACATCACGTAGTTGACCACCTGATCAATCTGCGCGGTTTCCAGAATATCCCCAAAGGCCGGCATCTGCGAATAGCGCGCATCTGGATCTTCGGTGTTGCGGATACCATGGGCGATCGTGGTGTGAATATCCTCGATCGTCCCCCCCCAGAGCCAGTCATTGTCCAGCAAGTTGGGATAGCCTTTGGCCCCCGCCGCCCCCGAACCATGGCACTGCGCGCACCATGTCTTGAACACGGCATTGCCCGCCGATGTGGCATAGCCCTGCAATTCGGGATCGCCTGCAATCTCGGTCAGTTCGACCGTTTCCAGCTTGGCGTTGATTGCGGCATTGGCGGCCTCGGCCTCGGCCAGTTCGACCGCGACGTTGGCGCGGGTCGACCAGCCTTTGTAACCGGCTGTCGCCCCCTGAACCAGCGGCCACGCCGGGTAGGCGATCACATACCACAAGCCCCAGACGATACAGGCATAGAAGGTCCACAGCCACCAGCGCGGCAGGGGATTGTTAAACTCTTCAATCCCGTCCCATTGATGGCCGGTGGTTTCGACCTCTTGGTTCTTCTTAATCGGTTGTTTGGCCATGTCTCATGCCTCCTCGTGCCGGGCGCCATGGGCGCGGGCCGGTTTGTCTTCGTGCCGGAACGGGATGGTTGACGGGTTCTCATAGCTCTTGGTGGCGCCGGGGCGGAACACCCAGAACACGACGCCAACGAAGAATGCAAAGAGTGCCAGCAACATCCAGCTATCGGCAAATTCTCGCAACAGGGAATAGGTTTCCATCACTCCACTCCCTTACCGGCTTGCCACCGGGGTGAAGGTCGAGAAATCGACCAGCGTCCCCAGCATCTGCAGATAAGCAATCAGCGCATCTGCCTCGGAAATTCCCGGCTGCCCGTCGAAATTACGCACCTGTGCCTTGGGATACCGCGCCAAGAGCCCCTCGGTATCGCCATCCGGATCAACCTGAACCGTGAAATCGGCCTTGGCGTTCTCGATCATCTCGTCGGAATAGGGCACACCTACCAGACGATGTGTCTTGAGCAGATCCTCGATATGCTTGGGCTCGATCATCCGGTTTTCGAGAAAGCCATACTTGGGCATCACCGATTCCGGCACCACCGACTGCGGATTGCGCAGGTGGTCCACGTGCCAGTCATCCGAATAGCGGCCACCGACGCGGGCCAGATCCGGTCCGGTCCGTTTGGACCCCCACTGGAACGGATGGTCGTATTTCGACTCCGCGGCCAGCGAGTAATGCCCATAGCGCTCTACCTCATCGCGCATCGGGCGGATCATCTGGCTATGACAGACGTAACAGCCCTCGCGGATGTAAATGTCGCGCCCGGTCAGTTCCAGCGGGGAGTAGGGGCGCATGCCCTCTACATCCTCGATGGTGTTCTCAAGCCAGAACAGCGGGGCGATCTGCACGATCCCCCCGACCGTGACCACAAGGAAGGCAAAGATCGCCAAAAGCGTGACGTTCTTTTCCAGGATTGCGTGTTTGTCCAGAATTGCCATCTCTCCGGCCCTCCTTATTCAGCCGGGACTGCGGAATTCGTGGCTTCGACAGCCGGCGAACGCTTCACAGTCATCCAGAGGTTGTAGCACATGATCAGCGCGCCGGTGACATACATGACCCCACCAAGCCCCCGCACCACATACATCGGGAATTTTGCGGCGACGGTATCGGCGAACGAGTTCACCAGGAAACCGTTTGCATCGACTTCGCGCCACATCAGCCCCTCCATGATCCCCGTCACCCACATGGCGGCGGCGTAGAGAATGATGCCGATGGTGGCGAGCCAGAAATGCCAGCTCACAAGGCTCAGCGAGTAAAGCCGCTCACGGTTCCACAGCTTCGGCACAAGGAAGTAGAGCGCGCCAAAGGTGATCATGCCGTTCCAGCCCAGAGCGCCCGAATGCACGTGCCCAATGGTCCAGTCGGTATAGTGGCTCAACGAGTTGACCGCGCGGATCGACATCATCGGCCCTTCAAAGGTCGACATGCCGTAGAACCCGATGGAAATCACCATCATCCGGATCACCGGATCGGTGCGCAGCTTGTCCCACGCGCCCGAGAGCGTCATCAGACCGTTGATCATCCCACCCCAGGACGGCATCCAGAGGATGATCGAGAACACCATGCCCAACGTCGAGGCCCAGTCGGGCAGCGCCGTGTAGTGCAGGTGGTGCGGACCGGCCCAGATGTAGATGAAGATCAGCGCCCAGAAGTGGATGATCGACAGCTTGTAGGAATAGACCGGACGCTCCGCCTGTTTCGGCACAAAGTAATACATCATGCCCAGAAACCCGGCAGTGAGGAAGAAACCCACGGCGTTATGGCCATACCACCACTGTGTCATTGCGTCCTGCACGCCGGAAAAGACCTGCACCGACTTGGAACCGAAGATCGATACCGGAATGCTCAGGTTGTTGACCACATGCAGCATCGCCACCGTGATGATGAAGGACAGGTAAAACCAGTTGGCTACGTAGATATGCGGCTCTTTACGCTTGACGATGGTTCCCAGAAACACCGCCAGATAGGCCAGCCAGACCACCGTCAGCCACAGGTCAACATACCACTCGGGCTCTGCATATTCCTTGGACTGCGTGGCCCCCAGCAAATAGCCAGTGGCGGCCAGCACGATCACAAGCTGATAGCCCCAGAACACGAACCACGCGAGGTTCCCGCCCCAGAGCCGCGCCGCAGACGTGCGCTGCACGACGTAAAAGGACGTGGCGATCAACGCGTTGCCACCAAAGGCGAAAATCACCGCCGAGGTATGCAGCGGACGCAGCCGACCAAAATTCGCATATCCCTGCGCCCAATCGAAATTGAGCCCCGGAAAGGCAAGTTGAAAGGCGATGAACGTGCCCGCGAGGAAACCGACAACACCCCACAAGCAGGTTGCGATCACCCCGGCGCGCACGACGCCGTCCATGTATTCCCCCGACATGTCCACTCGGGATCTCGGTTCGTCCGTGTGGCGCAGGGTCCACAGGAAAAGCCCACCGCCCACAAGCGCCACTGTCAGCGCGTTGACCAGATAGGCCAGATCGCGCGCATAATTGGCCGCGATCAACGCCAGAAGCGTGACCAGACCAAGCACGATCAGCTTGATATAATTCGTCATGTTGCGTCCCTTCGTCTCTTTCTGCCCGAGTCGCCGTGACCCGCGCAGGCGCGTTAGACTGTGACCGTAATGCTAGGGTCGGACTCAACTATCCTTGATCTGTGTCAAAACACTGACTTTGATCAATTGATCCGCGTCAAGGCAGCCCCGGCAATACACTCTTAGGGTGACATAACGTGCGACACAGTCAAAGGAATGCGACATGACATACAACAGCCTGTTTTCCGTTTTGACCGATGAGTCCCTTGTTGAGGAAACCCTGACCCACGCCATCAGCATGGCCGCCCGCCATGACGCCCATCTTGATGTGCTCTGCCTGGGCGTGGATCGTAGCCAATCGGGCTATTACTATTCCGGTGCCAGCGCCATCGTGCTTCAGGAAACCATCGCCCGCGCCCAAGAAGAGGCCACCGCCATCGAAGCCAAGGCACGCAGCCTGCTCAAGAATTCATCGCTTCGCTGGGGGATCGAGGCAGGTGTCAGCCAATTGGCTGATCTGGGGCGCCATGTCGCTGCGCGGGCGCGGTTCTCGGATCTGGTGATTCTCCCGCAGCCCTACGGAAAGGGACGCGGTTCTGAATTGGAGCCAGCAACCGAATCGGCCCTTTTCGAGGCGCGAACCCCGGTCATCATCGCCCCCGCCGCTGTCGCCCCGGTACCCAATCCGGGCCGGATAATGATCGGCTGGAACGAAAGCAGCGAGGCGCTGGGCGCGGTGCGCGCGGCCCTGCCTTTGCTGAAGGGCGCGGAGGTGGTGCATGTGGTGGTGATCGACCCGCCCACCCATGGGCCCAACCGCTCCGACCCTGGCGGGCTCTTGTCGCAATACCTCTCCCGCCACGGCGTCAAGGTCGAGATTGACGTCCTGTCCAAGACACTGCCGCGGGTTTCGGACGTGCTCTTGCGGCATGTGCGCGACATGGATGCCGATATGGTCGTGATGGGGGCCTACGGCCACTCGCGCTTCCGCGAGGCGATCTTTGGCGGCGCCACCCGCTACATGCTGGAACAGGCCAGCGTGCCGGTCTTCATGGCGCATTGAGACCGGTGGCCTCTCGGGCGGATTGGGGGCCAGCCCCCAAACCCCCGAGGTATTTATGACCAGATGAACCCTGGGGCGGGATGAATCAGATCAGCATCCCGCCGTCGCTGTCATCGCCCGCCTCTTCCAGCAGCCGGTTGAAATCCGGCACGGTGACGCGACGCTTGCCCTCAAGCTCGATCACCCCGTCTTTTTTCAGCGCAGAAACCTGACGGCTTACCGTTTCAAGCGTCAGGCCGAGATAATCCGCCATCGCCTCACGCGTCAGTGGCAGATCAAAGACCAGCGGCCCGCGCGTGCCGTTCATGTTCAGCGTGGCATCGCGCCGCGCAATGATCGCCATCAACGAGGCGATTTTTTCGCGTGCGGTCTTGCGGCCAAGAACCAGCATCCATTCGCGCGCGGCATCAAGCTCGTCCAGCGTCATTTCAAGCAGGCGTTGCGCGATATGAGGGGTCCGCGCCATCATCTCTTCAAACGGCTTCTTGCGGAAACAGCACATCACCATATCCGTCACCGCCACAACGTCATAGGCGGCGCTGTTGCGCCCGGGGCGGCCCACGAAATCGCTGGGCAAGAGCAGCCCCACCATCTGCGTGCGCCCGTCCTCCATCGTCTGCGTCAGCGTCGCAATCCCAGAGACGACCGAGCCCACGAAATCCATCGGATCGCCGGACCAGATCAAGGTCTGCCCGGATTCGTAGCTGCGGTAGTATTTGATCTGATCAAGCACCTCCAACTCGTCGGATTCGCACCGCGCACAGACAGCCCGATGCCGGATCGGACAATCCCCACACTCGTGAGGTATGATCGAGGCTTTCTCTTTCAGCATGGATTATCCACTATTCGAGGGCGCTGTCAGGGTTGGTTGATTTAAATCAATGCGGGTCGGCCAGTTCTGCACAATCCTAGGGCTATGGACACAAAAACTCAACTAGGCAAACTGGGTCTCTTTGACGCCAAAGTGCCGCGCTACACCAGCTACCCGACCGCACCCCACTTCAACCGCGATGTGGGACAGGCCCAATTTACCAGTTGGATCAACGCGATACCAGAGGGTGCAGAGATTTCTCTCTATGTGCATGTGCCGTTCTGTCGACGGCTCTGCTGGTTCTGCGCCTGCCGGACCCAAGGAACCCAGACGGATGCCCCCGTAGCGGCCTATCTCGAGACTCTCAAGACCGAAATCGCGATGCTAGGTCAGAATCTGCCACGTGGGGTGCGCCTATCGCGCCTGCATTGGGGTGGCGGCACGCCCACGCTGCTTTCGCCCGGCATGATGAGCGAATTGGCGGGTGCCATTCGCGCCATTGCCCCCTTTACCGACACCACTGAATTTTCGGTCGAGATCGACCCCAATGAAATCGACGCCGCGCGCCTTGATGCGCTTGCTGGTGTCGGCATGAACCGCGCCTCGATTGGCGTGCAAGATTTTGACGAGCAAATTCAGAAAAGCATCGGCCGGATGCAGGGCTATGACATCACCCGCGACGCGGTCGATGAAATCCGCGCCCGCGGGGTCAAGAGCCTCAATGCCGATATCCTCTATGGCCTTCCGCATCAGAACCGCGCCCGCATTACCGAAAGCGTGCAGAAACTTCTCTCGCTCAATCCCGACCGGGTCGCGCTCTATGGCTATGCGCATGTGCCATGGATGGCAAAACGCCAACAGATGATTCCCTCGGATGCCCTGCCCACACCGCAGGAACGTCTGGCGCTCTTCGAGACCGCGCGCCGCCTGTTTCTCTGGGACAACTACGATGAGATCGGCATCGACCATTTCGCAACCGCCTCTGACGGGCTGAGCGTGGCGCAAAAAACCGGGCTACTGCGCCGCAATTTTCAAGGTTACACCGACGACACCGCCGAGGTGCTGATCGGTCTGGGCGCCTCGTCCATCTCGCGCTTTCCACAAGGCTATGCGCAGAATGCCCCTGCCACCGGGGCCCATACCGGCGCCATCCGTGAAGGGCGGTTTTCAACCTCACGCGGCCATGTCTTTTCCGCTGAAGACAAGCTGCGCGGCCGCATGATCGAGATGCTGATGTGCGATTTCCGCATTGATAGCGCCGAGATATTCCGCGAGTTCGACATTCCCGCCGCAGAATTGCAGGCGATGCTCTCTGCCGTGGAACGCCGCTTTGACGGGCATCTGGCGCTTGACGCCACCGGCCTTTCGATCCCGCTTGAGGCGCGACCGCTGACCCGCATGATCGCGCGTCAGTTCGACGCCTACGAGATGAACGCCGACGGCCATTCCTCTGCAATCTGAGGGGATCAGACCTCGGCCCGCCCCTCGAGCGCCGCCGCCAAGAGCTTGCGCGCATAGGCCGTCTGCGGCGCGGAAAAGATCGTCTCGGCGTCGCCCGCCTCGACCACATCGCCATCCTTCATCACCATCACCCGATGGCTCATGGCGCGCACCACATGCAGATCGTGGCTGATGAAAAGATAGGCCAGCGCATATTTCCGCTGCAATTCGCGCAAGAGATCGACGATCTGCACCTGCACCGTCATATCCAGGGCGCTTGTCGGCTCGTCCAGCACCACCAGCTTGGGACGCAGGATCATGGCGCGGGCGATTGCGATACGCTGCCGTTGCCCGCCAGAGAATTCATGCGGATAGCGGTCCATCATGGCGGGGTTCAGCCCCACCTCGTCCATCACCTCGGCCACCAGATCACGCTCTGGTCGGCCACCCGGATTGCCATGCACGCCCAGCCCCTCGGCGATGATCTGTGCGCAGGTCATGCGCGGGCTCAGGCTTCCGAACGGGTCTTGAAAGACGATCTGCATCTCCGCCCGTCGCCGCCGCAACTCCCGCGTGGACCAACCATTCACATCTTCACCCGCAAAGCGGATGCCGCCTTCAGACGCAATCAGCCGCATGATTGCCAGCGCCAGCGTGGTCTTGCCCGACCCGCTCTCGCCCACGATGCCCAACGTCTCGCCTGCGCGCACGCGGAGCGTGGCGGCATTGACCGCCTTCACATGCCCCACGGTACGTTTCAGGAATCCTTTCTGGATCGGGAACCACACACGTAAGCCTTCGGTCTCGGCCACCATCGGCGCGCCCTCTGGCACCGGCGACGGTAGGCCCACCGCCCGCGCGCTCAGCAGCTTGCGGGTATATTCATGCCGGGGTGCGGCAAAGACATCGGCCACCGGCCCAGCCTCGACAATCTCACCATCCTTCATCACGTAGACACGGTCGGCGATGCGCTGCACGATCCCCAGATCATGCGTGATGAACAAGAGACCCATCCCCTCTTCGCGCTTCAACTCCGCCAGGAGTTCCAGAATCTGCGCCTGAATGGTCACGTCGAGCGCGGTCGTCGGCTCATCGGCAATCAGGATGTCGGGCTTGTTGGCCAAGGCCATCGCGATCATCACCCGCTGCCGCTGCCCGCCCGACAACTGATGCGGATAGGCCCCCAGACGGCTGGCCGCGTCACGAATGCCCACCCGCTCCAAGAGCTCCACGATGCGCGCGCGCGCGGCATCCCCCGTCAGCCCCTGATGCAGTTCGAGGCTCTCGCGCAATTGCTTTTCCAGCGTATGCAGCGGGTTGAGCGATGTCATCGGCTCTTGAAAGATAAAGCTGATGTCATTGCCGCGCACCTGCCGTAGCCGCCGTTCGTCCGCGCCGATCATCTCCTGACCCGCATAGGTGACAGAGCCCGTGACCTGCGCCGACGATCCCAACAGAGACACGGTCGAGAGCGCGGTCACCGACTTGCCCGAGCCGGATTCACCCACCAGCGCCACGGTCTCGCCCCGGTCAACGCTAAAGCTCACGCCCTTGACCGCCGGGATCACCTGCCCGTCCTGCCGGAAACTGATCCGCAGGTCCTTGACCTCCAGCACACTCATTCAAAGGTCTTTCTGGGGTCAAAGGCGTCGCGCACACCTTCAAAAATGAACACAAGCAGCGACAGCATGATGGCAAAAGCAAAGAAGGCCGTAAACGCGAGCCACGGCGCTTGCAGGTTCTGTTTGGCCTGCAATGTCAGCTCTCCGAGGCTGGGCGCCGAGGACGGCAGGCCGAAACCGAGGAAATCGAGCCCCGCCAGGAGCGAGATCGTCCCGGTGATGACAAAGGGCAGCATCGTCAGCGTCGCCACCATCGCATTGGGCAGCATGTGGCGGAACATGATCGTCAGGTTCGATACGCCCAAGGCCTTGGCGGCCCGCACGTATTCAAGATTGCGCGCCCGCAGGAATTCGGCCCGCACCACGCCAACCAGGGCCATCCAGCCAAAGAGCACCGTGATCACGACCAGCAGCCAGAAACTGCGCGGCAGGATCGCAAAGAGAATGATGATCACATAGAGTTGCGGGGTCGAAGCCCAGATTTCGATGATCCGCTGGAAAATCAGATCGGTGCGCCCGCCGAAATAGCCCTGCACCGCCCCCGCCGCGATTCCGATCACGGACGATAGCGCCGTCACGATCAGCGTAAACAGAACCGAGAGCCGGAAGCCATAGATCACCCGCGCCAGCACGTCGCGCTTGGTGTCATCCGTGCCCAACAGGTTCTGCCCATTCGGCGGCAGGGGGGCGGCACCGGGGCGGTCCACGGTGGTGTTGTAGCTATAGGGAATGGGCGGCCAGATGGCCCAACCCTTGGCAATGTCTTCGCCCTCAACCACACCGTCCTCGGCATCCGCAATCACGCCTTCAGGGTCGTCAAAACAGATGTCGAGCCCCCCCGACGCGATCAGGCAACGCACTTCGGGGTCGCGATAAATCGCCTCGGTCTCGAAATCGCCACCAAAGGCGGTTTCCGGGTAAAACCGAAAAATCGGCATGTAGAAATCGCCGCGATATTGCACGAGGATCGGTTTGTCATTGGCCACGAACTCGGCAAAGAGCGTGATCGTAAAGATCACCGAGAACAGAATAAGCGACCAGTAGGCCCTGTTATTGCGCCGAAAATTGCGCCAGCGGCGTTGATTGAGCGGCGAGAGGCGGATCACAGTCTCACCCCTCCCGCTTTTCAAAATCAATCCGTGGATCGACCAGCACATACATCAGGTCCGACAGGATGCCGACCACAAGACCGATGAGGCCGAACAAAAAGAGCGTTCCGAACATCACCGGATAGTCGCGCCCCACCGCAGCCTCAAAGCCCAGACGCCCCAGCCCATCGAGGCTGAAAATCGTCTCGATCAGCACCGATCCACCAAAGAACACGCCAATGAACACCGCCGGAAAGCCCGCGATGACAATAAGCATCGCATTGCGGAACACATGCCCATAAAGCACCCTCCGCTCGCTCAGCCCCTTGGCCCGCGCGGTCATCACATAGTGTTTCTTGATCTCGTCCAGAAAGCTGTTCTTGGTCAGCAGCGTCAGCGTGGCAAAGGCCGAAATGGTCGAGGCGATGACCGGCAAGGCGATATGCCAGAGGTAATCGCCGATCTTGCCCAAGAGGCTCAGCTGCTCGAAATTGTCCGAGGTGAGGCCGCGCAACGGGAATATCTGGAAATAACTGCCCCCCGCGAACAGGACCAACAGCATGATCGCAAAGAGAAACGCCGGGATCGCATAGGCCACGATGATGATACCGCTGGTCCATGTGTCGAACTTGGTGCCATCGCGCACCGCCTTGGCCACCCCCAACGGGATCGACACGATATAGGCAATGAGCGTCGACCAAAGGCCGAGCGTGATCGAAACAGGCATCTTTTCCAGAACCAGATCCAGCACCTCGATCTTGCGGAAATAACTCTCACCGAAGTCGAACCGCATGTAATTCCACATCATGTTGAAGAACCGCTCGAGCGGCGGCTTGTCCAGACCGAATTGCTCTTCCAGCTCCTTGATCAGCTCCGGCGGCAGGCCCCGCGCCCCGAGATACTGATCACTGCCCCCTGCGGCCCCAACCATCTCTTGCCCGGTATCCGAGCCAGAGCCGGAAAAGCTCTCGAACACGTTACCCTGCCCCTGCATGTTGGCAATCATCTGCTCGACCGGCCCACCGGGCACGAACTGGACCAGAGCGAAGTTGATGACCATGATCCCAAAGAGCGTGGGCACGATCAGCAAAAGCCGCCGCAGGATATAGGCGCCCATTTAGCGGCTCCCCCGGATCACAGCGCGCCCGCGTCTTTCAACGCCTGAGCCTTGTCGGCGTCATACCACCAGAAATCCAGCACGCCGGTTGCATAGGGCGGCAGCGGCTCGGGATGGGCATACATATCCCAGTAGGCGACCCAGCTCTTGTCGAGATACCAGGTCGGGATCATGAAAAACTCATAGCGCAAGGCACGGTCGAGCGCGGTCAATGCCACATCCTGTTCCTCCTTGCTGCCGGATTCCAACGCGCGGTCGATGATCGCGTCGACCATCGGACTTGCCAGTCCCGCCGGGTTGAACAGGCTAAAGGCCGCCTCCTTGCTGCCATAACGCTGATGCAGGCCGGTGCCCGCCTCCAGAAACGACACGTAGCTGTCAAAGATCAGGTCATAATCGCGATCCCGCTCGCGCGCCGTGTATTGCGCGGCGTCGATCTTGTCGAACTTGGCATCAATGCCCATCAGTTGCAGATTGCTGACAAAGCTTTCGACCACTGCCGACATGGTGGCAGAGCCAGAGGCGGAAATCGGGATCTCAATCTTGAGAACCTCTCCGGCGGCGTTGCGCCGCTTGCCGTCGTCTCCCACGGCCCAACCCGCCTCATCCAACAGCTTCATCGCCGCGCGCAGATTGCGCCGATCATTCAGGCGCTCGCCATTGGACGAATGCGCCATCACCGCAGGTGCCGTCAGCATCTCTTCGGGCACCACATCCCCCAAGGATTGCAATAGCGCCAATTCCGCGCCTTCTGGCACGCCCTTGGCCTCAAGCGGTGTGTCCTGCACGAACGAATGCCGCTGCTTGAAAAGGTCGTATTGCAGGGACGCATTGGTCCACTCGAAATTGAACCCGAGCGCAATTGCCTGCCGCACCCGCTTGTCCTGCAATGTCTCGCGGCCCAGATTGAACACGAACCCCGACGGCGTCGGCGGCAAGCCGTCAGGCAGCTCTGCCTTGACCACATAGCCCGCATTGGCCGCCGGGAAATCGTATCCCGTGGCCCAAGTCTTGGAATTGCCCTCAGGCCGGAACGTGTAAATCCCCGCCTTGAACGCCTCGAACGCCGCGTTGTCATCGGCGAAATACTCGATCCGGATACGGTCGAAATTATGCCGCCCCTTGTTGATCGGCAAATGCCAGCCCCAGTAATCGGGATTGCGTTCATAGACGATATTGCGGTTCACGTCATAGCTCTTGACCTGATAGGGCCCCGATCCCGGTGCCGCCTCCAGCCGTGGCTCATCCAGCCGCGCGCCCGTGTCCTCGTACCATTTGCGCGGAAAGACCGGCGTGCCGCCCACCTGATCAATCAGCGACCTGCGCGAGATGCCTTCCGCAAAGGTGAATTTGACGGTGTGATCATCCAGCGCCTCGGCGCTCAGCACCCGGCGCTTGACCGCCTCGGCATAGGATTTCAGCCCCTGCTCCAGAAACAGGTTATGCGAAAAGACCACGTCATGCGCCGTGACCGGCGTGCCGTCGGCGAATTTGGCCTCGGGGCGCATGTGGAAGATCACCCAAGTCTTGCCCGCGTCATATTCCAACCGCTCAGCCAAGAGACCGTAACCCTCGTTATAGCGGTCCCCCGGCAGCGGCTCGCCGCTTGCCTCGGATGCCCCCAAAAGGCTCTCGTAAACCATCCAGGACAGCCGCCCGGCCCGCCCCTGCCGCGCATAGGGGTTCATCGAATCAAACGTCCCCGGCGCATAGAGCGAGATTTCTCCCCCCTTGGGCGCCTCCGGGTTCACATAATCAAAATGCGGATAATCCGCAGGATATTTCAGATCGCCATAGAACGAATAGCCATGCGAGGTGATCACCTCATCCTGCGCCCAGACCGCCTGCGCCATCAGCGCGGCGATTGACAGGCCCATCACGGCCAGCCGCAGACGCCAGGGCGCCGCCCCCGCGCGTGTCCGGGTTTTGGTCAGGGTGTTTCGTCCGGTCATGCCATCCTCCTCCTGCCGCACCCATTATCTGGTGCTTCATCGCTTGCTGGCAAGCTAAGGAGGGGGCGCGTCTTGTTCAAGCGCCGATCCTGTCCGCCGCCCATGAAAAAGGCCGCCACCCTTGCCGGGAAGCGGCCTTTCGAAAATGTTGCGCGGATCAGTTTGCAGCGCTTTGAAGATAGCCGATCAGGTTGGCGCGATCTGCCTCATCCTTGAGCCCCGGAAAGCCCATACGATTGCCGGGCGCGTAGGCGCGCGGATTTTCAATCCAGCCACTCAGTTTTTCCACCGTCCATTCGCCTTCCAGACCCTTGAGCGCGTCGGAATAGGCAAAGCCCTCGACGCTGGCAATGTCGCGCCCGACGATGCCAAAGAGGTGCGGACCGGCCCCGTTCTTGCCATCCTCAAGCTTGTGGCAAGCACCGCAGCGACGAAAGAGCTTTTCACCCGCTGCCAGATCAGCCGCAGCAACAAGCGCCGCGAAGTCCGATGCCCCTGCTTCCGCTGCAGGCTCGGCCGCCGCTTCTTCCGCTGCAGGCTCGGCTGCCGCTTCCTCTGCCGCAGGCTCTGCTGCCGCTTCCTCTGCCGCAGGCTCTGCTGCCGCTTCCTCTGCCGCAGGCTCTGCTGCCGCTTCCTCTGCTGCAGGTTCGGCTGCCGCTTCCTCTGCCGCAGGCTCGGCTGCTGCTTCCTCTGCCGCAGGCTCGGCTGCTGCTTCCTCTGCCGCAGGCTCGGCTGCTGCTTCCGCTTCCGCTGCCGCAGGTTCGGCTGCTGCTTCTTCTACCGGCATTTCAAAGGTCGTGCCATCGGTCTGATCAAGATAGGCGATCAGGTCGGCGCGATCTTCGGCCTTGCGCATACCTGCATAGCCCATTGTCGTTCCAGGCGCATACCCCTTGGGGTTCTCCAGAAACGCATTCAACTCAACCGGCGTCCAGACCTGCGCCACAGCCGTCAAAGCCCCTGAATAAGAGCCGTAGCCCGAAGCCGTACCGACGTCGCGTCCGACGACCCCGTAAAGATACGGACCAACCTTGTTCTCGCCCTGAACAACCGCGTGGCAAGCGGCACAATTGCGGAACAACTTTTCGCCATTCGCCGGATCAGCCGCCGCCATCAGCGAGGCAAGGCTCGGGCCTTCTTCCACCACTTCCTCGGCACCAGCATCGCCCGTGTCGATCACATAGCCCTGCGCGTGGTCCTCGCCGTGGCCGCCGCCCATCGAATAAATCGACTCCGCCGCCCAATTGCCCAAAAGGAACACCAAGAGCGCGCCACACAGTGCGCCCGCGGTCTTTGTCATCGTCATTGTGTCGAACATAGGCCCGTTTCCATTTGATCCGTCGTTGGCCGCGTATCTATCCGCTTCCCCTACTGGCGCGCAAGGTGTAGTTTCCGCGACCAAACGCCCGACCGGGCCAAAAACACGGAAAAACGCAGATGACCAACCGCATCGCCTTTCAGGGAGAGCTTGGCGCCTACTCGCATCAAGCCTGTCGCGAAACCTATCCCGAGATGGAGGCACTGCCCTGCCGCACCTTTGAGGACGCGATTTCTGCGGTGCGCGAGGGTCAGGCCGATTTGGCCATGCTGCCGGTCGAGAATTCTACCTTTGGTCGGGTGGCCGACATTCACCACCTCTTGCCCGAATCGGGCCTGCATATCGTGGCCGAGGCCTTTGTGCGGGTACATATCAACCTCTTGGCGTTGCCCGGCGTGCGCCTCGACGAAATCGAGAGCGCGATGAGCCACACCATGCTGTTGGGCCAGTGCCGCGCCTTTCTCGAACGCCACGGCATCCACCGCGTGACCGGAGCCGATACCGCAGGCTCCGCCCGCCATGTGGCCGAGGCCGGGCAACCGGAAATGGCTGCCCTTGCGAGCGAATTGGCAGGAGAGATTTACGGTCTCGACGTGATCGCCCGCCATATCGAGGATCAGGGCAACAACACCACCCGCTTTCTTGTGATGGCACGAGAGCCCGATTTCGCACAGCGTGGCACCAATGGGATGATGACGACCCTTGTGTTCCGCCTGCGTTCTATCCCCGCCGGTCTCTACAAGGCGCTTGGCGGCTTTGCGACCAACGGTGTCAACATGACTAAACTCGAGAGCTACATGGTCGGTGACAATTTCAATGTCGTGCAGTTCTACGCTGACATTGAGGGTCATCCAGATGATCCGGCCGTCGCGCGAGCGCTGGATGAGTTGGATTACTTCACCTCGAACGTGACGATTCTGGGCGTCTACCCCGCCGATCCGCGCCGACACGATACCGACTGAATACCGACACCGTCCGTCAGGCGGATCGCGTATACCGGTCCTCTATCTCTGCGGCGTATTCCGCCAGCCGGACCTTGAACCGTTTTGTCAGATTATTGCGCGCCAGCCGCAGTGATTGCATCATCAATCGCGCCGCCAAGGTGCGCGGCTGCAACACCAGCGTGACCGTCATCCGCGTGCGTCCCCGCGATAGTGCCACAAGTTCCGCGATCATCTGCCCTTCTATCGAAGACGACATCAAGCCCAGCTTGATCCCGTTGGGCGGATCGTAGTCAACAACGCTCACATCCACTTTGCGCTGCTTGCCGCGCAGCTTGAACACAGCATGCCAACTCATGCCGACCCCCGGCACCTTCAGCTTGTCCGTGCGCCGCACATCCGCCCCGCGCCGCAACGCCGAGCGTTCAAATCCTTGAAAATCTGCGATTTCTTCGAAAACCCGCTCGATTGGGGCCTCAATATCTTCCCTGCCGGTAAACTGCATCCCCAGACCGCCCTTTTCGGTTTGTTATCGCTTTGCCCGCATCTATTGTCACCTCAATCCAGACAGTCGGCAAGCCAGTTCTCAAGCAGGAAATGCGCAATCGCCCCCTTGCGCGCAGGCATCAGGAACGGATGCTCTCCGGCAAAGGCCGAAAGTATCTCTTCTCGGCTCATCCATTGCGCATCCTCGATCTCCTGCGGATCAATCGTGATCTCCTCGCTCAGCGCCTCGCCGCGACAGCCGAACATGAGCGAGGCGGGAAACGGCCAAGGCTGGCTCGCCAGATAACTGACTTGCCCCACTTTTACCCCTGCCTCTTCCCAGACCTCACGCCGCACAGCCGCCTCGATGGTCTCTCCCGGCTCGATGAACCCGGCCAAGAGCGAATACATCCCCTCGGGCCAGCCCGGAGATCGCCCCATGAGTACAGAATTTCCGCCCGTAATCAACATGATGACCACCGGATCGGTGCGCGGGAAATGTTGACCGCCGCAGTGATCGCAGGCCCGCTGCCATCCAGCGCGAATCATCCGGCTTTCCTGACCGCAGCGTGCGCAAAAGCGGTGTGTGAGGTGCCAGCCGAACACCGCCTTGGCCGTCGCCGCAAGCTCTGCGTCGCGGGGATTAAGCCGCGTCATCACCCGCCGAAGTTCGGCAAAGGCGCTGCCCTCGGGCAGGTCGGGATGCACCTGCTCGGAGGCATCCAGAAACGTATCCAGTTGGTCAGGTTCCAGCCCTGGCGGCACCCAGGCAGAAATATCATGCGCCAGAATCAGATCACCGCTTTCGTCACGCCCCAATAGGATCGGCGGCACCTTGTAGCGCGCAAGAACCGGATGAGCCGGCGTCACCACGACCAACTCATCCAGCGTTTCAGCGCGCAAAAGCGGCTTGCCCCGCCAGAGCACGATCGACCGCGCGCGGCCCTCTGCCACCGCCACTTGGATCATGGCCTCGTCACCGCGCACCTCATCGGCCCGGTCGAGCCCCGATCCCCCGAATGTCACCTGTTCCGCTGTCCGCATCAACCGCCTCCCGTGCCTAACTCTCTACACAATGCCCATGTCCACAAGACAAGAGCCTAGGCGCACAAAGCACAGGCAAATCACAATTTGCAACTTATAGTGTATTGATCGCGGCGCGCCGACATGCCAACCTCTCTAAGCCTCTGGCAAAACTTGTAATTGTACCCTGTCCAAGCGGTTTCATTTCCGTGGTATCACCGGGGCTGCGCCCGGTCTCAGAGCGTTGACGATTTGACCGACCCCGTTGCCAAAACAGCCCCATTCCCTGCCTGTCGCGAAACCTTGCGCCTGCGGATCTTGCAGACCACGGATGTCCACGGCCATCTGCTACCCTTTGACTATTACACCAACCAATCCGACCGCCCCTGGGGTCTGGCGCGGCTGGCCACTCTGATCCGGCACGCACACTCCGAGGTTGGGGCGGCAAACTGCCTGCTGCTCGACAATGGCGATTTCCTGCAAGGCACACCGCTCACCGATCTCACCGCGCAGCCAGATCAGGGCTGGACCGGACCGCATCCCGTCATCTCCGCCATGAACGAGATCGGGTATGACGCGGGCACACTTGGCAATCACGAATTCAACTATGGCCTCGACTGGCTGACGGAAACCTTGGCGCAGGCGCGCTTTCCCTTGACGTGCTGTAATGTCCTGATCCGGCGCGGCACAACGCCCACCGAGGATAAGACGCTCTTGCCGCCCTATCTGCTGCTTACCCGCCAGATGCAGGCTAGTACCGGCAGGTGGCATAATCTGCGGATCGGCCTGTTGGGCCTCGTGCCGCCGCAAATACTGACATGGGATCATGCCCACCTCTCGGGCCGGGTTGATGTGCGCGACATGGTCGAGAGCGCGCGCGCCTGGGTGCCTGCCTTGCGTGCTTTGGGCGCCGATCTGATCCTGCTCATGGCCCATACCGGCATCGATCCCGGACCTGACCGCCCGATGATGGAAAACGCCGCACGTGCGCTCGCCCGCCTGCCTGGCATCGACGCTCTGCTTGCAGGCCACAGCCACAAGAGCTTTCCCAGCACAGATCACCATGGCATTCCCGGCGCCGACACAAGCAACGGCACACTCTACGGCACACCCTGCCTGATGGCCGGATTTCGCGGCGACCATCTGGGCCAGCTTGACCTGATGCTGACCCGCGATGCCAAGGAATGGCACGTTACGGGCCATCAATCCCGCCTTTTGCCCGCTTCTAGCGTCCCGCCATGCCCCGCACTTTGTACCACGCTCGACAGCGCCCACCGCCACACCACAGCCCTTACCGCGCGTGAAATCGGGCTGACCGAGACCCCCCTCCACAGCTACCTCAGCCTCTTGCGCGACGATCCCATCCTGAACCTCGTCAATGGCGCGCAGCACCGCGCCTTGGCTGCGGCCTTGGCCGATGGCCCGCATGCCGGGCTGCCTCTGCTCTCCGCCT
Source organism: Roseovarius mucosus DSM 17069 (assembly GCF_000768555.3). Taxonomy (GTDB): domain Bacteria; phylum Pseudomonadota; class Alphaproteobacteria; order Rhodobacterales; family Rhodobacteraceae; genus Roseovarius; species Roseovarius mucosus. The sequence continues at coordinate 148,168 of NZ_KN293980.1, read as the reverse complement.
CTGCCCCGTTCAAGACCGGCGGCCGCGGCGGCCCCGCGCATTTCACCGATATCCCACAGGGCCCGCTGCGCCTGCGTCACATCGCCGATCTTTATGGCTTTCCCAACACGCTCTGCGGTCTGCTTGTGACCGGGGCTGAGGTGCGCGATTGGCTGGAACGCGCCGCCATCTGCTTCAACCAGATCATCCCCGGCCTGCCGGATCAACCCCTGCTGGATCCCTCTGTGCCGGGGCATGATTTCGATGTCATCGACGGGCTCAGCTATGCCATCGACCTCAGCCAGCCCGCGCGCTACGATCTTTTCGGCACGCTGATCAATCCCACGGCGAGGCGCATCCGCGACCTGCGCCACGCAGGCAAACCCGTCCGGCACGATGCCCATTTCATCATCGCCACCAACAGCTATCGCGCGCATGGCGGGGGGCCCTTTGCCCCGCTCGCCGAGACAGGGTTGATCTATTCCGGCACTCGCCCGGTGCGCGACATCCTTGCAGATCACGTCGCGACCTTGGGTCAAATCGCAGCAGCGCCAGACCCGACTTGGCGCTTTGCCCCTCAGCCCGGAACTACCGTCACGGTCGAAACCGGTCCCGGCCTGCGCGCCCATCCTGCCGATATCGCCGCCTTGAACGCGACTGATCTTGGTTTGACAGATACAGGGTTCCTGCGCCTTTCCCTACCTTTGCCAGATACGCAGCCTACACTTGCGCATCCCGTGGCAGACGCCTATATGACGCCCTGAGAGGTTGGCGCGGGCAGGCACCTCGCCAACCCGGTCAGGTCCGGAAGGAAGCAGCCGTAACGAGCCCCGCTTGGGTCGTTGTCCAGCCTCTCACCCTTTTCCCTGTAGCAAGCCGCAAAAGCGCTAACCGCAGTAGCGCGCCCGCAGATTGCCGCGTTGAGGCGCTTGAAAATCAGGGCCAACAGCGCGACTGCCCTCTCGCACTGGCACTTTGGCCCGAGGGAAATCAGGACGGAACGCCTGGCAAATGCGCTGATCCGTGATCCGCGCCTCCGTGCCACGGCCGCGCAAGTCCACGATATGACCCGACTTGATACCAAGCCCGCGCGTCTCAAACTCAAGGGGGTGCCGCAGCTCGAAAACCTCGGTATCAGCCCCTTGCCCAAACAGCGCCTCTTCGCCCTGCCAGTGTTTGCCACTGACGAATCGCAACCGGTAAACCCCCGGTGGCACCAGTACGCGAAAGAATGCGCCGCCCCGGATATAGGCGGCCAAGGCCTCTTCGCCGGTCTTCACATCAAGCAAGGTCAGGACATGATCACGCCCCGGCAAGGTCTTGACCTGAAGCGGGAAAACGGCAGGCAGGCCAGTCTTGTTCCACATTAGCCCAGCGGGAGGCGATGCCACATCAGCGGCGCGCGCATCCGTTGCCACGCCCCCAACGCAGAGCATCAGAGCCACTATGATCGGCAATGCCCGCATCACAGCTTGCGCAAATAGGCCCACGACACATGCCCCCGCAGCCCCCGCGCCCGGTCGAGCGAGACTTCGCACCAGCGCGTGCCTCCCGTCTGCTGACAGCTATGCACCCGCAGAACGGTACCATTGGGCAGACCCACGATCACGTCATAGCCGGTGCCGGGCCCCGCCCGCATCTTGAGCATGTCATCGTCCGCAACCCCATGGACCTCGTAGCGCCCAAGCGAGGCAGCTTCTGCCGGTGACGTCCCCAGAAGCGCTCCGGCAAATAGGCTTGCCAATCCAACGATAAGAGCCCTGCGCATAGCATCCTCCGGCCTGTTGATGGTTGCAGTTGTACCCGTTTGCCCCCCGAAACGAAATAGTCGCGCGCACCCTATCGCGGGCTTTCCCTAAAGCATTTCACCGCCGTCAATCACAAGCGCCAGCCCCGTGACAAAGCTGGAGCGGTCCGAAGCCAGATAGACGATCCCGTGTGCGATTTCCTCGACGCTGGCCCAACGGCCCATGGGAATCGACCCGGCGACGTAGGATTCCAAAGCCGCGCGCCCGCCCATCTGTGTCTCAAACCCGGCATTGAACGGAGTATCGACAAAGCCGGGGCATAATGCGTTGAACCTGATGTTCTCAGCCGCGTAATCCACAGCCATCTGTTTCACCATCGCCACGGCGGCATGTTTGGTCGTGGCATAGGACACCATACCCCGGTCATACTGGCATCCCGAGTTAGACGCGGTTACGATCACCGATCCGCCTCCCTGCGCGCGCATTGGGACAATCACCGCCCGCGCCAACACGAAATGCGCCCTCACGTTCAGTGCCCATGCCGCATCCATCTGCGCAGGCGTCACATCCTCGGCGCGTCCTGGGATCTGGATGCCCGCGTGGCTGTGCAGAATGTCGATCCGGCCCCAATCCGCAACCACCTTCTCGACCATCGCGGCGCAGGCTGCATCCTCTGTCACGTCCAGCGCAAAGGCCGCCCCCCGTCCGCCTGCCGCCTCGATCTGCGTCAATGTCTCCTGCGCCAGGCCGCCATCCAGATCGGTGACAATGACCACCGCCCCCTCACGGGCCATCGCAATCGCCCCCGCCCGGCCAATTCCTGACCCTGCCGCCGTCACCAGCGCGATTCGATCCTTGAGCATGCCATTCTCCTGCATAAGGTCAGCGACCGGCCTTCGCCGCGCCGGGCCGCAACAGCACCTGTGCGATGATCAAGAGCGTCAGGGACGCGATCATGACCATGGTGCCAATCGCATTGATTTCGGGTGTTACGCCCCGGCGGATCGACGAGAAAATGTAAATCGGCAGGGTCGTCTCGGACCCGGCGACAAAGAACGCCATGATGAAATCATCAAAGCTGAAGGTGAAGGCCAAGAGAAACCCCGCCAGAATGGCCGGCGCAATCTGCGGCAGCGTCACTTGCAAAAAGGTCGCGACCGGACCAGCCCCCAGATCGCTTGAGGCTTCGATTTGCGCACGATCAAAGCTCTCCAGCCGCCCACGCACCAGCAGGACCACCAGCGACATGGTGAACATGCCATGCAACCCAATGAGCGATCCCATGCCCAAGGACAGCCTGCGGCCACTCATCGCCTCAAGCCACGGATTGACGAGGTCGAACACAGTGACCAACGCGATCAGTGCAGCAATGCCGATCACGATACCGGGGATCATCACCGCGACCTGTACCAGCGTGTCGAAAAACACCCGCAACCGCCCCCGCATGCCCGTCAGCGCCAGCGCCGCCATAGTACCTGCCACCATCGCCAGAACAGCCGACAGAAACGCCACCTTGACCGAGGTCCAAAGCGCTTCCATCACAAAGGGATTGCTGAGCGCACGGCCATACCATTCGGTCGAGAACCCCTGCATCGAACTCGCCGATCGCCCGGCCGAAAAGGAGAATAGCGCGATGATCCCGATGGGCAGGTAGAGAAACGCAAAGACGGCAATGGCATAGGCTCTCATGACATCCTCACATCAGCCCGACATCGTCGCGGCCCGCACCAAGGCGGCGAACCGCACGGCTATAGAGGGCCACAACGATCAACATGATCACGATCAGCGCCACGGCCACCGCAGATCCGAACGCCCAGTTGCGCGACTGCAGAAAGAGATCAACCAGCGCATTGCCGACAAAGAATACCTTGCCGCCACCCAGAATGGCGGGGATCAGAAACTCGCCGGTAAGCAGGATAAAGACCAGCATCGACCCTGTCAGAACACCCGGCATCGACAAAGGCAGCGTGATTTGCAGAAAACTGCGCCAAGGCGGCGTGCCTAGGTCCGCCGCCGCCTCGAGCAGGCTGCGATCCAGCTTTTCCAGCGCCACATAGATCGGAAAGACCATCAATGGCAGGTATCCGTAAACGATCCCTACCAGCACCGCAAAAGGCGTGTTGATGAGGCGAATGTCACCCAGACCCAGCGCCTCCAGCAGCGCCGGAATGCCATTGCCACCAAGCAGGTAAATCCACGCATAGGACCGGATCAGGATCGAGGTCCAGAATGGAACGATCACGAGAATGAGCAGCGTTGTCTTCCAACGCGCCGTGACCTTCAACGCCAGGTAATAGGCCAGCGGATAGGCAATGAGCAGCGCCGCCAACGTGCCCATGGGGGCCAATGTCAGCGTGTTGCGAAAGGCGGCGAACCGGGCCGGCAGGTTCGCATATTGTTCAAAGGTGAACCCCGGCGCATAGCCGCCAATCGGGTTCCGCTCACCAAAGGAAAAGACGAGGACGACAGCCAGAGGGAACAAGAGCAGCACGGCATACCAGATGCCCGCTGGCATCAGCAGCAGCGCACGCGCCCGTGTTCTTGTCATGGCCATCGCCCTCATTCCCCGGTCAGGCCGATTTGAACCGGGCCATCAACTCGGCGCGGTTGGGATCGGTCAGCGTAACTGCGGCACCGAATTCCAGCGCATTGAGCGCCTCTGCTGCCGGGTAGAGAATCGGATCGTTCAGCAGGTCTTCGGGCAAGAGCGCATTGGTGCGCGCATCCGCCACCGGATAGCCATGCGCCAGCGCCTCCCGCGCGTTGACCTCGGGGGCGAGAAGATAGTTGATCAGCGCATAGGCCGCCTCGCGGTGCGGTGCGCCGACCGGAATGGCATAGTAATCCGACCAGATTTCGCCCCCCTCCTTGCCCAGGGCAAAGGCGATTTCAGGCAGATCGGTGTTGAGCTGCTTGCCATCCCCCGTCCAGCACATCGTAAGCCAAGCATCGCCATTGCGCATTGCAGGCTGATAGTCCGAGGAAATCGCAAAGAGGTGCGGCTTGACCTCGATCAGCAGCTTTTCGGCCTCGGCCAATTCCGCCGGATCGACCGAATTGAAGCTGTAGCCGAAATAGGCCAGCGCGTTGCCGATGGTGGTCAACTGATAGTCATGCACCATGACGCGCCCATCGAACTGATCCTTGGCCCCGTCGAAAAAGGTCTTCCAGCTGTCGACCACGCCGCCGGTCTTGGCGGTGTTCGAGGCAATCCCCGTGGTGCCCCAGTTCTTCGGCACGGCATAGACCTTGCCGTCAATCGTGCCCGCATCTGCAAAGCGCGCATCAAACGCGGCGGGATCATAATTGGGCAGTTTCGAGAGATCCAAAGGCTCGATCAGGCCGGCCTCCACATAGGTCGAAATCGCATAGTTGGTCGGTACGAACACATCCCAACCCGAGCCGCCCGCCTGAATCTTGGCCAGCATTTCCTCATTCGAGCCAAACACATTCACCTGAGAGAAAACGCCGGTCTCGGTGGCAAAAAGGTCAAAGTTTGCCGCGTCGTGGTAATTGGGCCAGGTCGCCAAAACCACCCGGTCGCCTAGATCCTGCGCCATGGCGCGCCCCGGCATGAGACCGGGCAAGGCTGCCCCCAGAACCGCCATCGCGGTGCCAAGGCCCGTGGTGCCCAAGAACTGCCGCCGGCTGATCGAGCCCTTTTCGTAGCGGCGCAGTTCCTCAATGAATTTCTTGCGCGAAATCGTCGTGTTATCCTGTGTCATCGTCTCGTTTCCCTTGTTGAACTTGGTGCAGTTGTCATCCGTCACTCTTCGGCAGCCAGAACCAATCCGGTGCCCGCCGTCCAGAGGATATGGACCTCTTCGCCCACCCTCTGCCCGCCCAAGGCTCTTTCGGCCTGTCGCGGAACATTGACCTGAAGCGGGCCGATGCCATCGACCTGCACCAGATATTCGGTATGATCGCCCAGAAAGGTGCGGTGGGTGATCCGTGCCCGCAGCATCGCATCCTCGCCCGCTGCCTCCCCCGGCACGGCAAGTCGCAAGGTCTCGGGACGCACCGCGACATCGACATGACGGCGCGTATCCGTCTCCGTTTCGGGCACCAGCACCTGTGCGCCCCCCGCCAACGCGATCCGCGCCAGCCCCGCCTGCCGCGACAGAACCTCTCCGCTCAGGATATTCGCCTTGCCCACGAAATCCGCCACATAGCGATTGCGGGGCCGATCATACAGATCCTGCGGCGTGCCCACCTGCACGATCCGACCCGCGCCCATGATGCAGATACGATCCGACATCGACAGCGCCTCTTCCTGATCATGCGTGACCAGAACAAAGGTGATGCCAAGGCTGCGTTGCAGATCGAGCAGTTCGCGCTGCATTTCGCCGCGCAGCTTGGCATCGAGTGCCGCCATCGGCTCATCCAGTAACAAGAGCTTGGGTTCGTTGATGATCGCGCGCGCCAGCGCCACGCGCTGCTGTTGCCCGCCCGACAATTGCCATGTCCGCCGCGCGCCAAACGCCTCAAGCCGCACCTTGGCCAAGGCGGCCTCGACCCGCGCCGCAATTTCCAATTTCGCCAGTTTGGGACGCACCTGCCGCAACCCATAGCCAATGTTCTGCGCCACGGTCATATGCGGAAAGAGCGCGTAGTGCTGAAACACCATGTTCACCGGACGCGCATATGCCGGCACGCGGCTGACATCCTGACCGTCGAGCCGCACCGTGCCGTCGCTCGGGTTCTCGAACCCGGCCAGCATCCGCAGCGCCGTGGTCTTGCCACAGCCAGAGGGACCTAGAAACGACAGAAACTCACCGCGCCGAATGCGCAGGTTGATCCGGTCCGCCGCCAGTACCGCGCCAAATCGCTTGGTAGCCCCGACAAACTCGGCGACGCAATCCGCCTCAGCAGGGTGGCCCTGTGCGTTTTGCGTTCCCTGTTCCCGGCTCGCGCCCATCCTGATCCCCGCCTCGGCATTCGCATCCAGCATGCCGGTCCTCTCGTGTTGCCGCGCCTCTGCGCCTATGCCATATATTCTTAAAACGGTAAGAAAATCGCAGACGGTTGTATATATCATAAAGAGCATAGATGACGACAAAAATGCAGATGACAGATTGGTTCGAAACCAGTGCGCGCGCGGTCTCTGCGCTTGGCACAGCCGATCTTGCCCCAGCGCTCACCACGGCGCTACGCAGCATCGTGCCCTATGAATTCACCGTGATCTTTGCCTATTACCACGACCACAAACCGCTTGATTTGTATGATGATTTTCCCGCCGCCAAGCGCAAGGTGATGGTCGATGACTATCAGGAAGGGCCCTATCTTCTTGATCCCTTCTATCTTAATGCGGCCTCCCCCACGACACCGCGTCTGGCACGGCTGCGCGATCTGGCCCCCGATCGTTTCTACCAGGCGGAATATTTTCGCAATTATTACATCCAGACCGGACTTGCCGAAGAAATAGGCTTTATCGTCGAGATTGGCGACGGGGTCAGCGTGGTGATTTCCGCCATGCGTGAACACAAGGTCTTTTCGGCCCGCGAGTTCCGCGATCTTGAAGCGGCTTTTCCCTTTGTCGCTGCCATCGCCCAGAAACAATGGGGCGGGCTGATCTCCCAATTCTCGGCGCGTCCCCAAACCGACGGCCCCCGCCTGCCGCAACTGATCGAGGACGCGTTTCAAAGCCTTGGGCGCAACCTCCTGACCCCGCGCGAAGCAGAGGTGGTAGAGTATGTGCTCAAGGGTCATTCCGCCGATGCCACTGGCCGCGCCTTGGGCATTTCACCGGGAACCGTGCGCATCCACCGCCGCAATATCTACGCGAAACTGCGTGTGAGTTCGCAAGGAGAGCTGTTTTCCAGCTTTATTGCCGCCTTGTCCGAGCTTGCCTGAACACGAGGTGCAGCGCCGCACGAATTGGACTGGCATACGCCCCCAGAGTGGCGCTTGTTCCCAACCGCTTTATCAGCAACGTGAACTGCAAGGCCAACGGGAGACAGACATGCGGATTGCGCGGCTAGAGACATTTTGCAACGAATTTGTGGGTTTCGTGCGCGTGACCACGGATAGCGGCGACCAAGGTTGGGGACAGGTATCGACCTATAACGCCGATATCACCTGCACGATCTTTCACCGCCAGATTGCGCCGCACGCGCTTGGGACGGATGCGCTCGATTTTGCGGATACCCTCAATCTCATTTACGAGCGGGAGTTGAAATACCCCGGCAGTTATCTGCGTCGCGCCATGACCGGGCTTGATACCGCGCTCTGGGACATGCGCGGCAAGCTCGAGGGCAAGCCAGTCGCGACCCTCTTGGGCGGCACGCCGGGTCGGGTGCGCGCCTATGCCAGTTCGATGCGCCGCGACATCACCCACGAGGAGGAGGCCGCCCGCTTTTGCCGCCTGCGCGACGACAAAGGCTTCACCGCCTTCAAATGGCGCGTCGGTGCCGAGGCCGGGCGCGACCACGACGAATGGCCGGGCCGCACCGAGGCGGTGGTGCCCACCGTGTCGCGCGCCCTTGGCGATGGCATAGACAAGCTGGTGGATGGCAATTCCTGCTATTCTCCTGCCCGCGCGATCGAGGTGGGCAAACTACTGCAGGATAATGGCATCGGCCATTTCGAGGAGCCCTGCCCCTATTGGGAGTATGACCAGACTGCCGCCGTGCGCGCAGCACTCTTGCTCGACGTTGCAGGGGGCGAACAGGATTGCGAATATTCCAGCTGGCAATTGATGCTGGATCGCGGTGCCGTCGATATCGTGCAGCCCGATGTAATGTATATGGGCGGGATGCACCGCACCCTGCATGTCTGCCAGATGGCCGCGCGCGCGGGCCTGCCCGTGACCCCGCATGCCGCCAATCTGTCGCTGGTGACGATGTGCACGATGCACCTCTTGCGCGCCATTCCAAATGCCGGGAAATACCTCGAATTCTCGATCGAGGGGCCAGACTATTACCCGTGGCAAGAGGGGCTGTTTCTGGGCGATCCCTACCGGATTGACGATGGTCACGCCACCGTCACAGATGCCCCCGGCTGGGGTGTCGAAATATCTCCGGCATGGCTTGAGGCCGCAACTTATCAGGTCTCCGAGAAATAGACGCATCTGTAGAACGCCAAGGTCAACGGGCCTGCTCTCTGGCCCATGTCGCGCCAATTGGCTTGCTCGCCTTAACGGTTCATGTAGTCTTTCCAGACCAATTGCGTCGGAGTTGCGCATGAAACAGGCTGCCGGGGCGCTTTTATCCGCGATCCATCTTGACCGCTCATCGCGCAAGGGCATGAGCGTGCAACTTTACATGGCCTTGCGCGACATCATCCTGTCGGGCGGTTTGCGAGCCGGGGACAGGCTGCCGGCGACGCGCACGCTGGCGCGCGAAACAGGTGTATCGCGCACCACGGTGATCGACGCTATCGACCGGTTGGTGGCAGAGGGCATGCTCGTGTCGCAAGTGGGCTCTGGCACCTTTGTAAGCGACACACTGGAACATCAGCATCCCGCCCCTGTTACCACCACGCCCCCGAATACCACGACGCAAGATCCGCGCGTATCCTATGCCATCAGCCATGCCGAAAAGAACTATGCCCAACGCACTTGGCTGCCCCATGAGGCGCGCGCCTTTGTGACGGCCTTGCCTGCACTCGACGCCTTTCCACTGGCGCATTGGTCGCGGCTCTCGGCGCGGCATCTGCGCGGCGCGCGCGGGGCGGTGATGGGGTATGGCCAACCCAAGGGATACGAACCCCTGCGGCGCGCAATCACCACGCATCTGAGCGTGCTCAAGGGCATTCAGTGCCACCATGAACAGATTTTCATCACCTCTGGCGCGCAGCACGCCTTTGCCTTGATCGGGCGGCTGTTGCTCAATCCCGGCGATCGGGTCTGGATGGAAAACCCCGGCGCCTCGGGCGCGCGCAATGCGCTCTTGTCTGAAGGGGCGGAACTGGTCCCGGTGGACGTGGATCAGGAGGGTTTGATCGTGGCCGATGGGTTGGCCAAGGCACCGCATTTCCGCATGGCCTTTGTCACCCCGTCACACCAACAGCCCTTGGGGCATGTGATGTCGCTAGGGCGGCGATTCGAGCTGTTGCAGGCGGCGGACGTGGCGCAGGCGGTGATCGTCGAGGATGATTACGACGGAGAATTCTACTATGGCAATGCGCCCCAACCGGCGCTGCGCAGCACGGATACGTCGGGGCGGGTCATCTATGTCGGCACCTTCTCGAAATCGCTCTTTCCGTCGCTTCGGCTGGGCTTTGTCCTCGTGCCCGAACGCATGACCGAAGCTTTTGATCGCATGTTCCGTTTCTGGGCCAGCGGACCGCCCACCGCGACCCAGGCGACCGTTGCCGATTTCATGGACGAGGGCCATTTTGCCACCCATATCCGGCTGATGCGGCGGCTCTACAAGGCGCGCTACGAGGCGTTGATGGAGGAAAGCCGCATTCTTCCCGACTGTATCGCGCTTCAGGAAACTGCCAGTGGGTTTCACACTCCGGCCTATCTGGCGCCGGGAATTGACGCGCAAACAGTCGTAGCGCAGGCGGCAGAGCGTGGCGTCGTTCTGGCACCGCTCTCGAAATACTGTCTTAGCCCGATCGAGCGATCTGGGTTGGTCTTTGGATTTGGCAGCGCAGCCCCCGAGGACATCCGGCGCGGGATGGAAATCCTGCGCTCCCTGCCTGCCCTACGCTGAAATTGGTCTGATTGTTTTGTCAAATTGGATATGAAAGAAAGTCCAATCCTGCCCTAGCGTTAACCCTTGCATCTGTGGGGTGCCACATTGGCTTGCCCTGCAAACGGAGTAACGCGATGGACGGCAGCAGACCTGAAACAACTCGGCACCATCCCTATTGGCACGATCAGGTCGGCCCGATGCCCGTCCTGCCTGTTGATCCGCCGCGCGACGCCGATGTGCTGATCGTGGGGTCGGGCTATACCGGCCTGAGTGCGGCCATCGCCACGGCACGCGGGGGGCGCAAAACGGTTGTGATCGACGCAGAGGCTGCTGGCTTTGGGTGCAGCACGCGCAATGGCGGCCAGATAAGCACCAGCGTGAAGCCGTCGCTTGAAAAACTGACCGCCAAATTCGGCGCACAAAAGGCGCGGGCCATTCGCGGCGAAGGCGAGCAGGCACTGAAATGGATTGGCGAGTTTATCGAGGCCGAGGGGATCGACTGTGATTTCCGGCGCGTTGGGCGCTTTCATGCGGCCCATACCCCCGCCCATTATGAAACACTGGTGCGCGACGCCGACCAAATGCGCAAGGGCGAAGGCATCGAGAGCTTTGCCGTACCCCGCGCCGAACAGCATCGCGAGATGGGCACGGATTTCTATCATGGCGGGGTGGTCTTTACCAAACACTGTTCCTTGCATCCTGCCAAGTATCATCGCGGGCTCTTGATGGCGGCCCTCAACGCCGGTGTCGAGGTCGTGGCGCATTGCCCCGTGGACCGGATCGAGAACACAGGGTCCGGTTTTCGCGTGCAGACCGCCAAGGGCGAGGTCCGGGCACGCGACGTGATCGTGGCCACGAATGGCTATACCGGGGCACTCACCCCTTGGCTGCAACGCCGTGTGATACCCATTGGCAGCTATATCATCGCCACCGAAGAATTGCCCGAGACATTGATGGACGAGTTGTTTCCGACCGACCGGATCGCCAGCGACACCTGCAAGGTGCTCTATTACTACCGCGCCTCGCCAGACCGGCGGCGCGTGCTCTTTGGCGGTCGCGTCTCGGCGGCGGAAACCGACACATCGGTCAGTGCGCCGCTTCTTTTCAAGAGCATGACTCGCATTTTTCCGCAGTTGAAAGACTGCGCAATTTCCCATTCCTGGCACGGCACGGTTGCCTATAGTTTCGACGAATTGGCGCATACCGGCGTTCACGACGGGGTGCATTACGCCATGGGTTATTGCGGTTCTGGCGTGTCGATGGCGGGTTATCTCGGCATGCGCGCCGGTCAAAAGGTGCTGGGCCTCGCCGAAGGCAAGACCGCCTTTGACGACGTGCCGCATCCGACCCGGCCGCTTTATACGGGCAAGCCGTGGTTTCTACCTGCAACAGTCGCGTGGTATCGCTGGATGGACAACAGACAGACACGGCGGGCCATGATCGCAAACCCATCCTGACCTTGAATTTTCGCTGAAACATGCCGAGCCAGCGAAACATAACAACAATCGGCACGCACCGCCATTTTGCGGCATTCCAACAGGAGAAAGACAAGATGAGAAAGACATTTTTACTCACCGCCGCTGCCACGCTGCTTGCCAGTGCGGCCGTTGCCCAAGCCACGGAAATCACCATCGCATCCTGGGGCGGGTCCTATCAGGACGCTCAAAGCAAAGCCTTGTTTGAACCCGCCTCTGCGGCGACCGGCGTTACGGTCAAGCAGGATACCTATGGCGGGATGGCCGATGTACGCCTGCAGGTCTCGACCGGGCAGGTGACATTCGACATCGTGGCGAGCGGATCGGGTTCCGCGGCGCGCGCGGGTGCGGAGGGGCTGCTGGAGCCACTCGATTACAACGTCATTGACGTGTCCAATTTCTATCCAAACCTTTATTCCGAGTATTGCGTCGGGGGCGATGTGTTCTCGACAGTCTATGCGTGGAACACCGACACCTATGGCGAGAACGGCCCGCAAAGCTGGGCAGATTTCTTTGACACCGAGAAGTTTCCCGGCTCGCGCGCCTATCGCGGCTCTGTTGCAGGCGCGCTCGAACCGGCGCTTATGGCCGATGGTGTCCCGATGGATCAGGTCTACGAGGTGCTGAGTTCGGAAGAAGGAATTGAACGCGCGCTTAACAAAATCCGCGAGTTGCGGCCCAATATCTCGGTCTTCTGGTCCTCTGGCGCGCAGCATGCCCAGTTGATGAAAGACGGCGAAGTGGACATGACCACCGGCTGGAATGGACGCTTTGACAACGCTGCGGCGGACGGCGCCAAGGTGGATTACAGCTTCAATCAGGCTTTGCTCGACTACGACTGTTTTGCAGTTCCAAAGGGCGCGCCGAACAAGGATGCCGCGATGCAGTTCCTGGCCGAAATCTCGAAACCCGAGTATCAAGACGACCTGCCCAAATACATCACCTACGGTCCGACCAACAAAGCCGCCTATGACACCGGCGAGATCAGCGCAGAGGTCGCAGCCAACCTGCCCTCTTCGCCCGAAAATGCAGCCATGCAACTGCCCATCTCGCTGGAATGGTATGCTAAGTGGGAAACTGTCGCCGCCGAGATGTATCAGGAAATGCTGACCGAATAACCAGCAGAGCCACACAAGAACAGACGGGCGCTGCGGCGCCCGTCTGTGCCAATGGACCATTCAGAGGACAGCATTTTGACCAACATCGCCACAGAAGCGCTGCCGATTTCGGTGCAGAACATCACCAAGACCTACGGGGCGGTGCGTGCGCTCGACGATGTGTCGCTCGAGGTCAAGAGCGGAGAGTTTCTGACACTTCTGGGACCGTCGGGATCTGGCAAGACCACGCTCTTGATGGTGCTTGCGGGTTTTACCCGGCCGGACTGCGGCAGCCTCAGATTCGGCGACCGCGAAGTCATCCGCACCCCGCCGCATCTGCGCGATGTCGGCATGACCTTTCAGAGCTATGCTCTGTTTCCCCATATGACCGTGGCGGGCAATGTGGGCTATCCGCTGCGCCTGCGCAAACGCCCCAAGGCCGAGATTGCGGAACGGGTCGAGCGGGCGCTGGAAACGGTGCAGCTTGGCGGCTACGGCCCCCGGCGTGTCGATCAGCTTTCGGGTGGGCAAAAGCAGCGCGTCGCCGTGGCGCGCGCCATTGTCTTTGAGCCCCGCATCCTGTTGATGGATGAGCCCCTGTCAGCGCTCGACAAAAAGCTGCGCGACCAGATGCAGATCGAGTTGCGGCATCTGCACGAGCAGCTGGGCATGACCACCGTCTATGTCACTCATGACCAGCGCGAGGCGCTGACCATGTCTGACCGGATCGCCGTGGTGAACCATGGACGCATCATGCAACTGTCGACGCCACGTGATCTTTATGAACGCCCAGCAAATCGTTTCGTGGCTGACTTTATCGGAGACTCTACATTCCTGCCCGTCAGTAGAACTGGCAACACTGTGACGTTCGGAAGCGTCCCACTTATCCACACGGGTGAATTACCCAACGTGCCAGACCTTCAACTGATGATCCGACCGGAACGCGTCGTGCTTTCTCCAAATGGACCGCGTGAGGGGGCCAACAATTTTGCCGCCACCGCAACGGATGTGGTCTATCAAGGCGACAGCTATTTGCTGCACGCGCGGCTGGACACAGGCGAAATGGTGGCCTTGCGCGGCGCGGTGCGGGGCAGCAATGCAACCTCCCTGCCTCGTTTGGGCGACCGCGTGACCCTCACGCTTGCCCCCGAAGACACCGTGCTGATCGACGGAAGCCAGGCATGAGCACGCAGGCAGCACCAAGTAATGCCGCCGGGCTACGCCGCGACGAGCGGCTGGAGCGGCTGGCGCTCTTTGGCCTGAGTTCCCCGGCAATCCTGCTTATTCTCGTGGTGCTGGTCATTCCCGTGGGCTGGTTGTTCTATGTCTCGTTCATCGGGGCAAACGGACAATTCTCACTTGAGAATTACGAGCGGATGATCAGCCGACGGTCCTATCTGCGCATTTTCGTCACCACTTTTCAGGTTAGCCTGTTGACCACCGGGCTGTGCATCCTGATCGGCTATCCCTTTGCCTATTTCATGTCGCAACTGCCCAGTCGCCTGGCAAATCTGTGCCTCATCACCGTGCTCTTGCCGTTCTGGACATCGCTGCTGGTGCGCACCTACGCATGGCTGGTGCTGTTGCAGAAGCAGGGGCTAATCAACAAATGGGCGATTTCGCTTGGCCTCTGGGACGAGCCGCTCAAGATCGTTCACAATATGACCGGTACCTTGATCGGCATGGTCCATATCATGCTGCCGTTTCTCATCCTGCCGGTTTACGGCGCGATGAAGGCGATTGACCGCGATTACCTCAAGGCTGCGGCCAATCTCGGGGCAAGCCCGCGCATGGCGTTCTGGACCGTGTTCTTTCCGCTGACCACACCGGGGCTCTTTGCCGGGGCGCTGATGGTGTTCATCCTCTGCCTTGGCTTCTTTGTCACACCGGCGGTGCTGGGCGGGGGCAAGGTGATCATGGTATCGATGCAGATCGTGTCGAACATCGAGCTTTTCGTGAACTGGGGCGCGGCCAGTGCCTTGGGCGTGGTGTTGCTTGTGCTGACCGTGGCAATCCTCTGGATCGCCTCGCGGTTTCTCAACCTCGACCGGATGACCGGAGGTGGGCATTGATGCGCGACTGGCTCGATTCCCCGGCGACCGACACGCAAGTCACCCATGGTCAGCGTCTGTGGCTCTATATCTTTGCGGTGATCGTCATGATCTTGTTGGTGACACCGACGCTGATCGTGATTCCGATGTCCTTTTCGGACAGTCAGTATCTGGAGTTTCCCCCCGAGGTCTGGTCAACGCGCTGGTATGATAATTTCTTTGGCTCCAGCGAATGGATGCAGGCGGCGCGGACCTCTTTTCAGACGGCCTTTTTGACCATGCTCGTGGCCACACCGATTGGTGTGCTGGCGGCCTACGGGCTGCATAGTTCACGGTTTGCCTTTGTCAGACTCGCGTTTGTCCTGATGATCACGCCGATGATGGTGCCGCTGGTACTGGTGGCGATTGGCGCGTTCTACGCTTATGTGAAACTCAACATCCTTTACACCGTAACCGGATTGGTTCTGGCCCATACCGTGCTTGCCCTGCCTCTGGTGGTGATTGTCACCGGTTCTGCGCTCAAGGGCTATGACATGAGCCAAGAACAGGCCGCACGCAGTCTGGGCGCCCCGCGCTGGAAGGCGTTTCTGACCGTCACCCTGCCACAGATCCGCTTTGCGGTTGTGACCAGTGCTCTCTTGGCCTTTCTCACCTCTTTTGACGAGGTTGTGGTGGCGATGTTCATCTCTGGCGGCGACAACCCGACATTGACGCGCAACATGTTCAACGCGCTGCGCGATCAGATCGACCCGACCATTGCGGCCATTTCGACAATCATGATCCTTGTGACAACCGTGATGATTGTGCTGGCGCAGGTATTCGGCCAAGACAAGAAACACTGACACTCGCGCGCCCCCACAACCGAGGCGTCACCTTGCGATACCGACAGAACCTTTGGAGACCCAAATGATCGACCTCAAGACTTATCAGAGCCTCGCCACTCAGCCGATTGGCGCCTTCGCCCCAAAACCGACCAGCCTCACACCGGGGCAGGAGGAAGCTTCGGCGCTACTCTGGGCCTCTGCCGATGGGCATACGAAGATTGGCGTTTGGGAGTGCACGCCGGGGCATTTCACCGCCGATCGCACGGCGATGGGCGAATATTGCCATATCATCTCTGGCCGCGCCTCGGTCACGAATGCCGATGGGCAGGGCACGCGCGACATAGGTCCCGGTGACCTTTTGGTCCTGCCCCAAGGATGGACCGGAGAATGGGTAATCCACGAGCATATGCGCAAGCTCTATATCCTCAGCACATCCCCCGCCACTTGAAGCGTAGCTGGTTGAGGGCCCGGTTGGGCCCGGACGCGACGGCCGGGCCTAACTCTTTGATTATCTACCTCACCAGGAATTATACCCCAGAAACTTGCCAGACATCTCGACCTTGACGCGGTCGCCCTTGGGGTTGGCCACGCGGGTGATCTTCATGTCGAAATCAATCGCCGACATGATGCCATCGCCAAACTCTTCCTGAATCAGCGCCTTCATCGTGGGGCCGTAAACGCCGACGATTTCATAGAGGCGATAGATGCAGGGATCTGTCGGCACCGCTTGTTCCCAAATCTTGGTGGGATATTCCTCCAGCACCGAAACCGCCTCCTCCGGCAGATCGAGCAGCGCGACAATCGCCTCGGCCTTGACCTTGGGCATCGCGTTCATGCCCATGCAGGCCGAGTGGGTCCAGACGGGCGACATGCCGATGGCTTCAGCAATCTCCTCCCATTTCATCCCGGTCCGTTTCTTTGCGATCAGGATCAGGGTGGTCACATCCTCCTTGGTCATCAATGCGGGCATGTGCAGATTGTCTTTCATGGTGTCCTCCATTCCTTTGGTCTCGGGTGAAAATCGCTGTCACAGGTTCACGGCGCGTAGCCGGCGGGCCTCGCCGGTTTCGTCTTCGGGCGCGGTGCGGTCGATCCGCACGGTTTCGGGGGTCTGGGCCGCCCCATCGGACGCCCGTCCAGCCAACTCCTTGGACCGCTTGCCAAGGAACTGCACCAGATGGTTGCGGATCGGGTAGTAGTTGGCATGTTCGACGATCTCGGTCCGGTTGCGCGGGCGCGGGATCGTGATCTCGATTGACTCGGCCACACGGGCAAACGGGCCATTGGTCATGAGCAGAATACGATCCGCCAGCAGGATCGCCTCGTCGATGTCATGGGTAATCATGAACACCGTCTGCCCGGTGCCGCCCCAGATCTTGAGCAATTCGTCCTGAATCGTGCCCCGCGTCAGTGCGTCCAGCGCGCCAAACGGTTCATCCAGAAGCAAGAGCTTGGGATGATTGGCAAAGGCGCGGGCAATCGACACCCGTTGCCGCATGCCGCCCGACAATTGACTGGGCTTGCGGTGGATCACGTCCCCCTCCAGCCCCACCATCGCCAGATATTCGCGGGAATGATCCAGCACCTTGGCCTTGGACCAGTCAGGATGCCGCGCGGCCACCCCAAAGCTCACGTTCTTCAGCGTGCTGAGCCAAGGCAGAAGGGAATAGTTCTGAAACACCACGCCTCGGTCCAGGCTTGGCCCTGAGACTTCGAACCCGTCCATCTTGACCACACCGCTGGTCGGCTCTGCCAACCCTGCGAGAATGTTCATGATGGTGGATTTCCCACAGCCCGAATGCCCCAAGATGCAGACGAATTCGCCCTTCTCCACCCCGAATGTGGCGTTCTCGAACACGGTCATCGTGCCGCCTTGACCATCCGGGTAACACTGGGTCAGGTTCTCGATCGAAAGAAACGGTTTGCTCATCTCACGGCTCCTTATTCCGCATAGGCCACGGCACGCTGGAGCGTGGCAAAGGCCGCATCCAGCATCATGCCGACAATGCCGATCATCAGGATCGAAAAGATGACCGAGGTCAGGTCGAGGTTGTTCCACTCGTTCCAGACGTAATACCCAATACCCGTCCCCCCCACGAGCATCTCGGCGGCGACGATGACCAGCCACGCGATGCCGATGGAGATACGCATGCCGGTCACGATGGTCGGTGCCGCCGCAGGCAAGATCACTGTAAAGGCAGTCTTGAAATGCCCCAGTTCATGCGTCCGTGCCACATTCACCCAATCCTGCCGCACACCTGCCACGCCAAACGCCGTATTGATCAGCATCGGCCAGATCGAACAGATGAAGATCACGAAGATCGCGCTCGCCTCGCTGTCTTGGATGATGAACAGCGCAAGCGGCATCCACGCGAGCGGCGAAATCGGGCGCAACACTTGTATGAACGGGTTGAGCGCCTTGTAAGCGACCGGCGACATGCCAATCAGAAACCCGAGCGGTATCGCCACCACCGCCGCCATCAGGTATCCCGACAGCACCCGGTAGATCGAATAGCCGATCTGAATTCCAATGCCCTTGTCATTGGGTCCGGCATCGTAGAACGGATTGCTCAGCTCTTCCCACGCCTTGGCCAATACCTGTGACGGGGGCGGGACACCTGCCTTTTGCGCCCCCCCGCCGGTCAACCGCTCATATTCCGTCAACTCGCCCACGGCTTTTTGCGCCGGAATCGACAACTCCCAGATCAGAAGCCCGACAACGAGCATCACCACAGACAACAGCAAGGCACGTTGGTTCAGCGACAGAGTGGACATCGCTCAGCCCTTCCCGATGGCAAAGCTTTTGACATAGGCCTCGGGCTCTGCCGGATCGAATATCTTGCCCATGATGGTGTGCGATTTGTAGGTGATGTCGGGCGCATCATAGCCCAGATCGTTCATCACCTTCTTGGCATCGGCAGCTAGATAGACCTGTTCGGCCACAGCCTTGTAATCAATGTCATTCTCGATATAGCCCCAGCGCTTCATCTGGGTCAGGATCCAAACGCCCATCGAATGCCAGGGGAAGGGATCGAAATCGATGCGGTTCGGCACCTGCTGCACCGCGCCCAGACCATCGGCATAGGTGCCGGTCAGCACCTGCTGGATCACCTCGACCGGTTGGTTGAGGTAATTCGTGGGGGCAATGGCCTCGGAGATTTCCACACGGTTGTCAGGGTTTGATGCATATTGCGTGGCGTCGATGATCGCCTTGAGCAGCGCGCCATAGGTATTGGGCATGTCCGTTGCAAAACTGAGCGGCGCAGCAAAGGCGCAGCAGGGGTGCCCCTCCCATATCTCCTTGGTCAGGATATGGATAAAGCCGATCCCCTCCCAAACCGCGCGCTGATTGAACGGGTCCGGCGAGAGATAGCCATCTAGATTGCCCGCGCGCAGGTTTGCCACCATCTCGGGCGGCGGCACCACGCGGATCTGAATATCCACATCGGGATCAAGCCCGTGTTCGGCCACGTAATACCGCAGCAGGAAGTTGTGCATCGAATATTCAAACGGCACCCCAAAGGTGAAACCCTTCCACTGCTTGGGGTCGCGCTTGTCCAGATGCTCGTTCGACAGCACGATGGCCTGTCCATTGATGTTCTCGACGGCGGGCATGATATACGGAACGGCGGTCGAGCCTGCGCCAAGCGTCATGGCCAGCGGCATCGGCGTCAGCATGTGGCTCGCGTCATATTCCCCCGAGAGCGACTTGTCGCGCGCCACGGCCCAACCCGCGGTCTTGATGACGCTGGCGTTCAAACCGTAGCGTTCATAGAACCCCATCGGTTGCGCCATGATGATCGGCGTGGCGCAGGTGATCGGCACAAACCCGATGTTGAGATCTGTCTTTTCCGGCGTGCCGAGATTGTCCAAAATGGCGGCCTTGGCCGCATCGAGCGGAAAGACCGACGCCAGCGCCGCCGCAACCGTGCCACCGCCCATCATCCCCATGAACGACCGCCGCCCGATGTCACTGTGACCGAACACCGACCGCACAACGGCGCTCTCGACCGCGCGCTCCAGCATCGCCTCAGGGGACATGATCGGCGCGGCAGAGGAATGCGATACGCTCTTGCAGGTTTCACACCCGCACGACGCCCCGTGGCGCAGATCATTCTTTTCCGAAAATGGGTCGCCAAGGCTCTTCATGGTCATGTCGTGTCCTTTCGCTCAGATGCCGTTTGACCCATGATCCGACGAAGTGACCCAACACAAAAGGGGTGCGCCTATTTTTTAAGCACGCTATATTTGTGTTTAATTATAATACACTAATATCAATTACCCATGACGACTCATTACGGCATTTCGTAATTTACGAGATTTCGTATTGCGATGCCGCGCTGCGGCGGTGTTTGTTAATGCCATGCGTGAAATATCGACAACCCCCGATTCCCTGCTTGATGCGCTGGCCGAGGCGGCGCTGGTGATCGACCTTGTCGCCGACCGGATCGTCGCGGCCAATCCTCGCGCCCGCAAGCTGCTGGATCTGGATCCCGCCCCCGGTACGACCTTTTCGCCACTGGTCGGGGCCAGCCTGCCCAGCTTTATAGTGCTGGTGGATGAAATCGCCCATCGGGGCGAGGCCTGGAGCCGCGACATCACCCTCGCCACGACCAAAGGCATGGCCCTGCGTGTCGAAATTCGGGGCAGATTGGTCAATGATGCACCCTCGCTTCTGGCCCTGACCCTCCTCGATCTCGAGGAAATGGAGCGGCACGACCGCATCGCGCAGGCCGCCGAACTGCACCGCTCGGGTCTGCTCGAATGGCGGCGCGCGCAGGAGTTCTTTTCCGAACTTGAGCGTCAGAACCAGTTGATCCTGAATGCCGCCGGCGAAGGGATCTACGGCGTCAATGCCGATGGCAAGACCACCTTTCTCAACCGCGCCGCGCAGGAAATGCTGGGATGGACCGCCGAAGACCTTTTGGGCCACGACATTCACTCCGTGATCCACCACCACCATCTCAACGGCGATGTGTATCACGCCCATGATTGCCCGATCTATCAGTCCTTCCGCTTTGAAGAGGTCAACCGCATCGAGGACGAGGTGTTCTGGCGCAAGGATGGAAAACCGATCCGCGTCGAATATGTCTCGACCCCGATCTACGATCAGAATGTCCTCGCCGGGGCCGTCGTGATCTTTCGCGACATCACCGAGCGCAAGGAAAATGAACGCAAGCTGCGCGAGGCGATGGCAGAGGTTGCCGCCCTTCGCGACCGGCTGGAACAGGAAAACGCCTATCTGCAAGAGGCGATCACGACCGAACGCGCGCATCACAACATCATCGGCGCGTCGCCTGCGGTGCGTCAGACCGTGCAACGGATTGACCTTGTGGCGCGCACGGATGCCACCGTGTTCATCAGCGGCGAGACCGGGACCGGCAAATCGCTCGTCGCCACCGCCATTCACAAGGCCAGCCCCCGCGCGCGCCGCCCCCTCATCCACTTCAAATGCGGCTCAGTCGCCCCCGAAGAAGTGGAGGCCGAGTTATGGGGGCAGGTGCGCGGTGCCCCCAACGGCGCCACGCGCGACAAACCCGGCAAGCTGGAACTCGCGCATAGCGGCACGCTGTTCCTCGATGATGTCGAAGAACTGCCCTTCGAGATACAGGGCAAACTCTTGGCCGCGTTGCAAAACAGTACTGTGACTCGCCTGGGCGATACCCGAGAAAAGCCGCTCGATATCCGTGTGATCGCCGCGACCACGCTGTCGGACAAGAAGGCGCGCCGCTCTCATCGCATCCGCGAGGACCTGTATTTGTTTCTCAATGTCTTTCCCATCACCTGCCAGCCGCTCCGCGATCGGCAAGAGGATATTCCCCTTCTGGCGGCCCATCTGCTCAAGATCGCCTGCCGGAGGCTCAACCGCCCGGAACCGGTCTTGACCGAAGGGGTGGTGCAGCAATTGCAATCCTACGACTGGCCCGGCAATGTGCGCGAGCTTCACAACGTGATGGAGCGCGCCGCGATTGTGTCTCAGGATCGCAAGCTGGTGGTCGAACTGGGCGGGCTCGGGCCGCAGGCCGAAACAGGCCGCTCGTTTCGCACCGAGGCGCAGATGCAGGACCTCATTCGCACAAACCTGATCGCTGCCCTGCGCGAAACGCGCGGTCGCATTGCTGGCCCCTCCGGGGCGGCCGCCCTGCTCGGCGTCAAACCCACAACGCTCTATTCCCGCATCGGCAGCCTGAATATAGTCGAGGCGGACTGGACCTAAGCGCGCAGATCGAAACGCATCAGGACAAAGCGTTCGCTCTCGAAGGCTTAACGACCGCCAGACGACATTTGCATCACAAGGTTGAAGGACGGGTTCATATGCGGTTGACCTCTTTGGCCCTCTGCCAGCAACCATTGAAACAGCCGATAAGTAGGCCTGAGCACCAGATTGAACGAGCGTCGCTTCCTGTGACCTGCGCTTCGCAAATCTGCAAATGGAAAGGCCCACCCGGGCGCATGATCATTCCAATTAAAAGGCGTCATGACCATGCCCGACACGATCGCAGCCCTCGTGCCCTCACTGGCGGACGTAGCGCCGTGACGGCACCATTTTCGTGGGGCGTGACGCCCTCCCGCGCCTGCACCGACGCAAGACCCCGGATATACCCGCAGGCTGGAGCATGACAGTCCCGGGCGTATAAAGGCCCGATTGGTAATGCGCCGGCCCGATGCACCGCGCCCCTGCATTAGACCGAACGACCCCCAAGCTGAAATTGGGGAGTGCGCCACTCAGTCAGCGTTTTTTGGAAGGCGCGCGGTCCGGCCGCACCTGGCGGGCGATGGCAATCAGCCCTTCGACATAATCCATCCCCGCATCCTCGACCCGGAGCCCCAAGGTGATACTCTTGTGCAGGCCGCTTGCGCCAATGGGCCGCGCCGTGATGGGCAGGGTTTTTGCCTCTGCATGGATCAGCCAATCCGGCAGCACGGCCACACCACGTCTTGCAGCAACCAGTTGCAGGATCAGATCGATGGATTCGATGCCGGTATGCCGTCTCGGGCGGCACCCCGCAGGAATCAGGAACCGGGTGAAGATATCAAGACGATCCGGACCGATGGGCACGGTAAACAACTCTTGATCGTTCAGATCCGCCGGGCTGATATGCGGCCGCGCCGCTAGCGGATGATCGTTCGGCATTGCCAGCAACAGCGCGTAATCAAACACCGGCGTAAACCGCAAATCGTCCCGCACCACAGGATCAGGCGTCACCAGAACATCGATTTCATGGGCATGAAGCGCCGCCACCCCGTCAAAGCGAAAGGCCGCGCGTATCTCGAGATCCACATCCGGCCACGCGGCAAGGTAGGGGCGCGTCACCTGCATCAGCCATTTTTCGCAGGGATGACATTCCATCCCGATGCGCAGTGCGCCGCGCCGCCCGCGCGCCATGTCCCGCAACACGCGCTCGGCATGTTCCAGCTCGGGCACCATCCGCTCGGCCAAGGCAAGCAAATAGGCCCCCGCCTGAGTCAGTTGCAATCCACGCCCCTTGCGCCGCCAGATTTTGACGCCGTGGTAATCCTCCAGCTTGGCCATCGCGTGGCTCACTGCCGACTGCGACAGGCTCAGCGCCTCTGCCGCTGCGGTGACACCACCAGAGCGCACCACTTGGCGGACAATGGTCAGGTGCTGTCGGTCAAGCCTCATGCACAACTTTCATAATTAAATGAGAAATAGCCATTTTTGTTCATGTAATTGCACCCCTATGGTGCGGTCAACACTGTATCGGAGACCGTCCATGAGCCTAGATGCCGCCCCCTGCCCATTTGACCGTGTAATCGACCGCAGCGCATCCAATTCGATGAAGTGGCGCGCGCAGGAACGGCTACTGACCCCAGAGCAAGCCGTCGCCGATCCATTGCCGATGTGGATCGCGGACATGGATTTTCGCGCGCCGCAACCGGTGATCGACGCGCTGATCGAGGCCTCACAGGAGGGCGTCTTCGGCTATCCCAACGGTGCCACCAAAAGTTATGTTCGGGCCGTCACAGACTGGCAAGCGCGTCGCTTTGGCTGGGAGGTGGCCCCAGAATGGGTCGTGCAGACATCGGGTATCATTACGGCGATCAAAACCATCCTGCAGGGCTTCACCAGCCCCGGCGACAGCGTTTTGATCCAACCGCCGGTCTATGCGCATTTCCGCGACGATGTTCTGTTGAATGGCCGCTGCCCGGTAGCGGCCCCGCTGACCCGCACCGAAACCGGCTATCGCTTTGATGCCGCGGTGTTCGAGGCCGCAATCAGGCCCAACACGCGGCTCTTCATCCTGTCAAATCCGCATAATCCCACCGGCAATGTCTGGTCGGCCGAGGATTTGACCACGATGGGCGAAATCTGCGCCCGGCACGACATCTTGGTCGTGGCAGACGAGATCCATCAGGACCTGATCCTGAACCCGGCCCTGCGCCACATACCCTTTGCCAGCCTGTCCGAAGCGTTCGCGCAGAACGCAATCACTTGCACCGCGCCGTCCAAAACCTTCAACGTACCGGGGCTGCAAAGCGCAAATGTCTTCATTCCAAATCGGGCGATCCGCGACCAGTTCAAGCGCCAGTATGACCGCAATATGTTTGCTCTGGTAAATGTGATGGGTATGGTCGCCGCCGAGGCCGCCTATGCCCATGGTGAGCCGTGGCTGGAGGCGCTGCTCGCGTATCTGCGCGCGAACCACGCCCAGTTCGCCGCCGAAATCAACAGCAAGACCAATCTCCAGGTGCTGCCGACGCAGGCACTCTATCTGGCTTGGATGGACTGCCGGGCTCTTGGCCTTGAAGCTGAGGCATTGAACGACTTCATGTTGACCCGCGCCCGCCTCTGGTTCGACAAGGGGCAAAAATTCGGGACCGAAGGCCATGGCTACATGCGCGTCAATCTGGGCTGCCCACGCGCCACGGTGAATGAGGCGATAGCCCGGCTGTTGGCAGCCTTGCCAAAATGATCCGGTGCGAAAGCTCGGCGGGCTTAGATGTTTACCTTACAGGGAACCCGACGCTTGAACTACGGTCACCGCATGGACACGCGGTACCCCCCACCGGGACAAAGCTCGGTCTTGGTGATCGTTCTTCTCTGGCATGGCCCAGTCCACGCCGCGCCCACGTGCCGCTGTATGCTTTCCCATCCTGCCACGGCGAGCCTCGCGGCAACATTGGGGGGCTCACCGGCGGAGCACCTAAGACGACGCAGCCCTGGCTTTCCGGTGCGTTGCCGCCTTCGCGCGGTTTCCGCAGATGCTCATGCTGCACCAACGCCGCTTGCGGTTTTTGCTGACGTCCAGAAAATACATCGTGCACGTTGGCCCTTCACAGTTTCTGACGCAGGAAAAATCGGCTTCGCAAATCAACTTGGCACAAGCCGCTGCAACACGAACCAGCAGATCGCGCGGAGTGCGCAACTCGATCTGCGTTCTAAGGGCGTGGGTCGGGGCGGCCCCCGTATCGCCCACATGATCCTGCGCGGTCTGCACGATCTGCATCGTTAATGTGCCGCCCAGCAGAATCGCGTTGATCTCTCTCACCAACTGATCGCTCACCGGTGGGTTCGTCTTTCCAGCGGCCTCTTCGATGAAATTGCGAAACACATCTCGGAAAGCATGAATATCCTGCAGAGCTTTTGTCATCTCTGCGGGGTCCGCGTCGTCGCGCAGGCGCGCCAACTCGCCCCTTTCACACAGCCCGGATTGCTCGAACCAATCCAGTAAACTGGCGTTGGTTTCCAGCCAATCTATCACGAGGCCCTTTGGGGCAGCTATCGAATTCAGGAAATCAAGGGCTGGGCTGTCTCCAATGAGCATTGGAGCAAGCCGCTCGGTCTCTGGTGCCATTTGGCCTCATCGCCTTGTTGGTGCGGGGTAGCCCTACACGATAACCTCTAAAATGTCCGATTGAAAGTTATTTCCGACCGGCAATTGTTCACAATAAAGTAACTTTCTTAACAACATTTTACCGGTTATCACCAAGAAACCATTAAACGTATCATTTGACGGTTACCAAGAGGAACACCGCATGAAATTCCCAACCCAGCACGCCGCAGCCCTTGCTGCGGTATTGCTCAGCTCTGCCGCTTGGGCAGAGTCTCAGAACGAAAGCCAGACGGCCTACCACACCCTGGAGGTCGATGGCGTTTCCATCTTCTACCGCGAGGCAGGCCGAAAGGATGCGCCGACACTTCTGTTGCTGCATGGCTTTCCCTCATCATCCCATATGTTTCGCGAGCTGATCCCGAAACTTGCAGAAACCTACCATGTCATTGCGCCGGACTACCCGGGCTTCGGGCAGTCTTCTGCGCCGGATGCGGCGGCCTATGACTATGATTTTGCAACCCTTGCGCAGACCATCGACGCCTTTACTCAAGAAATCGGGCTGACCGCCTACACCTTGTATATGCAGGACTATGGCGGGCCTGTTGGCCTGCGCCTTGCCGTGGAACACCCGGACCGGGTGGAAGCGCTGATCTTTCAGAACGCCACCATCCACGCCGAAGGGTGGAATCCCGACATAGTCGCGCAGTTCGCGCCTTTCTGGCTAGACCGCACCGTCGAAACGGAGAAACCCCTGCGCGCTTTGCTGAAGGCCGAGGTCACGCAGTGGCAATACGTCCAAGGTTCAAGTCGTTCCGATCATCTTAGCCCGGATGCATGGTCCCACGACCAGGCCGGGCTGGACCGCCCTGGCAACGCTGAAATCCAGCTCGAATACTTGTGGAACTATCAAGACAACGTCGCGCGCTACCCCGCATGGCAGGCCTATTTGGCACGTGCCCAGCCGGACACTTTGGTGGTCTGGGGCAAGAATGATCCGTTCTTCACCCTCGATGCCGTGTCCGCGCTGCAAGCGCTTTTGCCCGATGCCGATGTGAAGCTCTTTGATGCGGGTCACTTTGCGCTGGAAACGCATGTCGCCGAAATCAGCGATGAAATCCTTCAATTCATGGCGCGCTAAGCTGCGCACCCCCAACAAACGGAAAGAGAAACGAGAATGACGAAAATCCTGCATATTGTTGCGTCGCCACGGGGCGAAAACTCGCAGTCCTCAAAATTGACGGAGGCTTATCTTGCGGCACGCAAAGCCCATCAACCCGACGTCGAAATAGATGTCATTGATCTTTGGCACGCAGACCTGCCCGAATTCGACGGCGACAAAGCCGCAGCCAAGATGACATTCTTTGGCGTGGGTGAAATGGACGAAGGCGGCCAATCGGCCTGGGACCAGATCGTCGCGATCACCCGGCGTTTTACCGATGCGGACGAATACGTTTTCTCCGTCCCGATGTGGAACTGCGGCGTCCCCTACAAACTGAAACACTACATCGACCTCATCACCCAACCGGGATTGCTGTTTGGTTTTGACCCAGAGGCCGGATACAGCGGTTTGCTGGAAAACAAAGTGGCACGCGTTTTCTACAGTGCGGGCGTCTACGCCCCCGGCGCACCGGCCAAATACGGGGCGGATTTCCACGCCTCCTATCTGTCCTGGTGGCTGAAATTCGTCGGTGTATCCGAAATCTCGGACGTCCGGTTCCAACCCTCGCTTCTGACCGCGGACCCCGACGGCGACCAGAAAGCCGCCGTGCAACGCTCTGTTGCACTGGCGCATTAACTGCACCTCAAACCCAAGGAGTTTATCATGAAACATGCACTTAAAAACGCAACTGCGGCGCTGATCACTGTTGCTGCCATCGCCATCGGCGCCCTGAGCGCCGGAAGTGTTCAGGCGGACGAAAACACCAGCCGTGCTTACGATGAAATCGAGTTCGTCGAAGGCGCACCAGGTGTCCACTTTGGCCTACTCTGGGGCGATTGGAACACGGGCCCGTTCACCATGATCGTTCGGATTGAAGGCGGGGCCAAAGCCCCCGACCATTACCACGATGCCAACTATGATGCGGTCGCGATACAGGGCTCCTGGGTTCATACCTACACCGACGGGGTTGAGCATGTGGTCACGCCGGGGTCCTACGCCCGCCAACCCGCGCTTGAAGTCCACGGTGATCGCTGCCGTGGTCCCGAAGACTGCATCATTCTGGTGCAAATGGACGGCCCCAACACATTCGTCGTGGCGGAATAGCATCTGGTTACCGAACACTCCGAGGGCCGGGCACGCTTTCGGAGTGTTCACGACATCTGGGCCAACACCTGGTGAACCAGTGACGGGACGGTAGAGGCGAACTGCGGGTTCGAGCGCATGATCGCAACCGAGCGCTGCGCGGCTTCAAGCGTCGCCACATCCTGACCGATTTCAAGCGGAGACTTCTGCCCCACTTGATCGCCGTCCAGGTGCGCCGCCCCCTTTGCAATGCGCCCCATCTGCAACGCGGGCGTGATGCGGTTTTCACAACGGCACGGGGCTGATCGGGATTGAAGACTGCAATTTGATTGCAGAAAGCCGCTGACCGTCAATCGGGCGCGCCGCACTCTCTGGCGGTAGGTGCCCGCCGGAATTTCCAGGATCTCACTGGCCTCCGTATCGGTCATCTCGAAGATGTCCCCAAGGATGTAGGCCATGCGCAGAGGCCGTGACAGGCACACCAACATGGCCAAAGTGCACCCCACTTTCACCTCCTTCAACGCCAGTTGATGTTCGATCTCCGTCAGTTCGAGATGCGAGGGCGCTCTCTGACCACGGCTCAGGTCATCGGCGAAATCTTCAAAGCTCAGGCGCATCCTCTCGACCCGCCCCAGCCGTGCGGTGTGGGACAGATGACGGGTCGCCACGCGAAAGGCCCACGCCCCGGCAAGATCTGTGTCACGCACTTCCCCTAGGTGGGTGATGATCTTGATCAGGATTTCCTGCGTGGCGTCCTCTGCGTCCTCCCGGTGGGCGAGCATCCGGATTGCGAGGTTTAAGACAGGACCCTTGGCAGCGTTCACAAGTGCTTCCAGCGCCGCGCGACTTCCCTGTCGCGCGGCCTGCACTTGCACAGGATCAAAGCGGATCATGCAGCAAGAATTCCTTTCAGTTTTTCCAACTCGGTTGCCAAGATGACCTTCTGCGCCTCCAGAGCGCCTTCCAAAGCCTCGAGCGGAACCGGAGGTGCCATCAACACAAAAGAATAGATGGATTCATCCGCCCCATTCGGGGTGATCCGGGAATAGGCCGTAGCCACGGCCCCGTCAGGAAAGGTCATCAGCCAATCGACACTGCCCGCCTCTCGCGAGGTCACAGTCTGCAACCCGATTGAGACTTCACCATTCGGTGTCACCAGATTAGCGGAATTGGCATCGGCTCGCGAAAACGCGTTGGTCCATTTCGGCAGGTTGGCGGGCTGCGAAATATAGTCGAACGCCGTCTCTGCAGAGACTGTAAAGCCGATGGATTGCACGTCGAAGTTTTTCATTTTGGTCTCCAAGTTTGCCGCCGCGAAACTGCGGCAGATACCTATGAAGAGGTCTCGACGCGCCAGAGTGTTACATAGTGATCCACTTTTTATTGTCACCACACCTGGCAACAAGCGATCCATCAGGGGCATGGTCATGCTGCCCGGCTCCGGCCAATTCTGCGCCGCAAACGGTCAAGGGCAATCTTTGACCTCCGGCAAGGCCAAAAAACTGATACGTGGACACCATTCAGACCGACAAGGGAACTGATTGATGACTGAGCACAACATCATGTCGCGGCTGGAAAAATCCATGATAACGGCCTTCCTGTCTGGCCAAACCTCGCGGGTTTTCTGGATCAACGGCTGCCAGCAGGCGCAAACCATCACCAGGATGGACATTTCCGCGCCGATGCTCATGTTCCCGATTATCGGGCAAAAGAGGATCATCGCAGATCGTCAAACCTATGGCACACAGGCCGGAGAGGTTCTTTTGCTCCCCAAGGGGATACGATGTGACGTCGAAAACATTCCCGAAGCAGGGCAAAGCCGGTTTCTGGGGGCGTCCCTGGTCTTTGACCGGCAGACCTTGGATTTGTTCGACAAGGCGTATTCAGACAGGTTGAAGGACTGGGACTTGACGCCAAAGTGGAAGGCCGTCGGGTCAAACGAGGTTTATTCCTTGATCGCAGACTGGATCACCCACGACCAGAATTACCCCGCGGACCTGACCCAAGCCCGCCACAGGTTGGTCGAGATTCTGCTTATCCTGGCGCGGCAAGGTTTGGCTGGAAACCTGCTGTTGTCCCACAGTGAAACCCTGTCTGAACGGATCACCTCTCACTTCAAGACAGATCTTTCACGCGATTGGTCGGTCAAGGATCTGACCAAAACCCTTGCCATGAGCGAGCGGACATTGCGCCGTCGCCTGCAATCCGAAAGGACAGGCTTTCGAGAGCTGCTCGAGGATACGCGCCTGAACCAAGGGGTGGAACGTGTCATTTCATCGGACATGCCAATTGGACAGATCGCCTTTGAATGTGGCTACCAATCGCAATCAAGGTTCGCGGAGCGGTTTCGGCTCCGGTTTTCCATGAGCCCGACCGAGCTGCGCGCAACGCAGAAACGGCCGATCGCAGACCTTGTATCACTGGACCGACACCGCGCGCGCAATTGACCGTTTCAAGCGCAGGCTTGACCATCCGCAGCGCGAAAGCCGACCGCCCATAGCCCATGTCTTTTCCAGCGTTTCAGGAAAGGAAAGCTATGACTCTCTCACTCAAACCTCTGTTGCTCGCGGGCGCACTGGCCGCGACGTTACCCGCCCTGGCGATGGCCGATGCCACCATTTCTTTACCAGACGTGGGCTTCGCCCCAGAAGGCATTTCGCATGACACATCCGGCAACCTTTATGTCGGCAGTTTGACACAAGGCCGTATTGCAAAGATCTCCCCCAAGACGGGCGAGGTCACAGAATTTGCTCCCGCTGGCGCGAACGGTTTGGTGACCGTGGTCGGGGTGCATGTCGAGGGGGATCAAACCTTTGCCTGCTCGTCCGATCCGGGCATCGGCGCGCTGACGGGCACGTCGGCTCCCGCGCTCGTCGCCTTCGACACCGAGACCGGCACCCCCACCGGCCGCTACCCGCTGCCGGAGGGCGGCATGTTTTGCAACGACCTTACAGCACTCCGCGATGGCACGATCTTGGTCACGGATAGTTTCGTTCCCCGTATCTACGCCCTGAAGCCCGGCACAAATCAGCTTGAGGTTTGGCTCGACGATAGCCGCTTCGCGGGCGAAGGGTTCAATCTGAATGGTATCGCCTATGACGACGGGGCCGTTTTTGTCGCGCGCTACAACACCGGCACGCTGCATCAGATCGACCTTGGCGCTCATGGCGAGGCCGGAAAGATCACGGATCTGAAAATGTCGGCAGAGGTCCACGGCGCCGACGGTTTGACGGCGCTGGGCGGGCGTAGGTTCCTCATCGTCGAAGGGGGCGGATTGCACGCAGGCGCGCGCGGTGCGCTTTTGGGGGCAACCGTTTCCGAAGGTGCGGTCGATCTTAGCACCATTGCGGACGATCTGAACGTGCCCACCACGGCAACCGTGATTGGCAAGACGGCTTACGTCGTCGAAGGCCAACTTGATCATCTGTTCGACCCGAGCGCCGGCCCCGCCGATCCATACCGCATCCTTGCGATCGAATTGCCTGAAACGTTTCAATAATCACGAAAGGAAAACAGCCATGACCGCACATGTTATCGTCATCGCGAAACCCGACCCTGGCAAAGCCGCAGGGGCGAAAAAATACGCCGAGTCGGTTCAGCCCTTGCTGAAGGCCGCAGGCGTGGCACCCAAGCTCAAGGGGCCCATTGTCGAGACCTTGGCGGGCAAGAGCAGCCCCGCCACGGCGTTGGTTCTTGAATTCCCGGATCACGCCGCCGCGAAAGCGTTCTTTGAGCAAGAGGCGTATCAAGACCTGATCCCGCTGCGCGATGATAGCTTTCTGCACATGGAAATTCACATTCTCGGGCCGAGCGCCTGAATACGGACTTGGCGCAGTGCAAGCTGCGCCAATCTCCGGCGATCAGACATTGCCCCCTCCTCACACGGACTTGACGCGGGTGTGAAGAAAATCTGCTTTCAATTAATAAGAGACTGGTCTATTTTTATTTGAACACCACCGGAGGAATCCAAGATGGCACGCCCCAGAGATCAGAACACACATATGTCGCACCGCGAAAAGCTTCTGGATGTGGGCGAACGCGCCTTTCGCTCAACCAGCTTTTCCGAAAGCGGGATCAACGAAATCCTCTCGGAATCAGGTGTTCCGAAAGGGTCGTTCTATCACCACTTCCCCTCCAAAGAGGCCTTTGGGATCGCGGTGGCCGATCGCTACAACGAACGACAGATCGAGGCAGCCAGACTCTGTCTCGAGGATCCGTCGCTCCCGCATATCGACCGCTTGCGCCGCTTTTTCGAACAAGCCCGCAGCGAAATGGCCAGCCGCAAATTCCAGCAGGGATGCTTGATGTGCAATCTCGCGACGGAACTCGCCGATGAAAGGCCCGCGTTTCAGGCCGCATTGGATGCGCATTGGTCGGGCATGACCGCCGTGCTGGCCGAGTGTTTGGAGAATATCGACCTGTCCGACATCGGCTTGCAGCATCTCACCCCGGCGCAGGCTGCCGACTGGCTTATGAACGCTTGGAGCGGCGCACTCACGCGCATGAAGGTCCGCGGAAATGACGAACCGCTCGCGCTCTTCATGCAAACAGTTTTCAAAACAAAGGAACGACACCAGTGACATCTTCAAACACAATCCTCATCACCGGCGCCAGCCGCGGCATCGGTCTGCTCGCGGCCAAAACTCTCGCCTCACGCGGGCATACCGTGTACGCGGGAATGCGCGACGTGACTGAGCGCAACAAAGACGCCGCAGCCGAACTTGCGGCTTTTGCCCAAGGGCGCATCATACCGATCGCGCTCGATGTCACCGATGAGACCGCTTGCACATCCGCAGTTGCAACCATCGAAGCAGAGGCTCCGATCGACGTCCTGATCAATAACGCCGGCGTCATGCCCGTAGGCCTGACAGAGGCCTTCACGATGCAGCAAGCCAAAGATCTGTTTGACGTGAATGTCTACGGCATCATGCGGATGACCCGCGCCGTTCTAGGGCATATGCGCTCCAGAAAGTCGGGGCTGATCATAAGCCTGAGCTCCGCGGCAGGGCGCTTTGGGATGCCTTACTTCGGGCTCTACTGCGCCAGCAAATGGGCGATGGAAGCCTATTGTGAATCGCTGCACTATGAACTGGAACCCTTCGGCATCGAGTCGATCCTGGTCGAGCCGAGCGGCCACGGCACCGATCTGGTCACAACGGCCCCAGCCCCCGCCGACACCGCGCGTGTTCATGACTATGGGGATCTTGCGCTAGGCCGTGACCGTCTGCTGGGGATGTTTCAGGGCATGTTCGATCAGGGGGACGCGAGCACGGATGCCGGCAATGTCGCAACCCAGATCGCGAACCTTGTAGACATGAGCGCGCCGCGCCCGATCCGTACCCAGATCGGGCAAGACATGGGCGTATCTGCCGTTAACGCGGCCGTATTGCCCATTCAAGCCCAGCTCATCCAAGGCCTGAAACCTGTGTATACGGGAGGCATGTAAGTGGCCAACAATAAACCCAAACTGTTCCTGTTCGCCGTGATCCAGGTAAAACCCGAATATTTCAGCGCGGCCAAGGCCGCGCTGGATGAGATCATCCAGCCTACTCTGCAAGAACCAGGTTGCCACGTCTTTTCGGCATTCGTCAGCAAGGATCGCAGCGACACGCTGCATCTGTTTGAATGTTTTGAAAATGAGGACGCGCTGAACGCCCACTATGCGCAGGACTACACGACAAGCGTCTTCAAGAAATACGAGACATGGCTCAGCGCGCCTGTCGAAGTGACCAAGATGTATGCAAGCTCTCAAGTGAGTTGGGAACAGTTCCATGCATGACGTGGCACTGCTCGTAGGGGAATTCCCCGGCGCCTGGGGCAATCTGCGTGGACCACCCATTGCCCCTCATGCAATGATGTAAGATCAGGCGCGACCCACCTTAAATGTCCAGTGGAACAGCATTTCAGAGCTTCATTCCAACGAGGTTTTGCATCACAGAAAGCTGAAGTCATCCAACGTCAGATCCGCCGCGCCGACACCTTCGACAAGAATCGTATTGCCGTTGACGCTCATTTGCGCCCCTGCCGCCGTGTCGGTGATGTTCATTGCCATGACAAAACCGACAAGGCCGTTTCCGCCATTATTGATGTTCTCCACGCCCGTGTCCGGGTTCACGATGCGAATAAAGAAGCGGTCAATCCCGTCCTCGAAATCGGTGATCACATCGCTCTCACCTTCAAAAAACGCCGTAAACACGAACTGATCACCGCCGCTGCCACCGGTTAGGATGTCGTTGCCGGCGCCCGCGTTGATCGTGTCATTTCCCGCGCCTCCGTCGATGGTGTCGTTACGACCTCCACCCGCGAGGAAATCGTTGCCATCGCCACCCAAGATGCTGTCATCACCCTCGCCACCACCGACCCGATCATTTCCAGCCCCGGCATCGATCGTATCGCGCCCTGTACCGCCGCCAATGTCATCATCCCCACTGCCAGCGTCGATTATATCGTTGCCAAAGCTGCCTGACATGCTGTCATTGCCGTCACCGCCTGAAAGGCTGTCATTCCCGGCGCCGCCCGCGACCACATCATTGCCCGCCCCACCGGAAACGGAATCGTCGCCGAACCCTGCCCCGATGATGTCATTGCCATCGTCGCCACGTAGCGTGTCATTACCTTGTCCGCCGCCGATATTGTCATTGCCGGGGCCGCCACTGACCGTGTCGTCACCATCCGCGCCCGCAATCGAGTCGTCGCCATCGCCACCAGACAGCGCGTCGTTCCCATCTTCGCCAAAGACGCCGTCATCACCCTCAAGCCCACTGATCGAATCGTCGCCCCTCTGCCCGATCAACGTGTCGTCACCAGATCCACCGGTAAGTGTGTCATTCCCCGACGTTCCGGTCTCCTGTCGACCGACAGACGGCAAGCTCAACACTTCCGCAAGACTGAGCGTGGCATCCGAAAAGCGGAACTGCTCGATGCCGACGACCGTATCAGTGCCATCAGGCGAGGCAAGCGTGAGAGAGTCGCCGTCTTGCGCAATCCTGACATCGCTCATGGCTGCCGCAAGGATCATCACATCAAAGCCCACACCCCCAACGAGGCTGTCGTTACCAAGTCCGCCCTCAAGCGTGTCATTCCCCGTACCTGCGTCGAGGGTGTCATCGCCCAGCCCGCCATTCAGCAGGTCGTCCCCCGCAAACGCCGTAAGGCGATCCCGCCCGGCCCCACCGAACATCTCGTCGCCTTCAGATGTCCCGGCGACGGTATCATTGCCGTCCCCTCCGATCACGCGCTCGAAACCGGCGAAACTGCCCGATGCGGGAACCGCAACCTCAACCAAAGCGATCTGAAACGCTGCAAAGCCGCTATCCTCAAGCGAGGGCAGTATCCTCGTCACATCGTCGGCACTATTGGATTGGCTTGGATTGGCCTCGAACACATCAAGGGGTGTCAGGGACACACCGGCAAAGATGCGCGCTTCTGTGCCATCGCTCTCGGTGACGCCGTCGCCATCCGGGTCAAGGTCTGCCCAGCGTGGGATGCGATCAGTCAACGTAGCGATATAACTGCCCGTGACGAGGTTCAGGTCGACAGAGCCCGACGCCGTGCCAAAGTCCAGCGTATCGAACCCGGTACCGCCATCAAGGCTCTTTACGCCAAGTCCGACCACGACAGTATCATCCCCGGCCCCTGCGGCGACGGTATCGTCTCCTGTGCCTGTGATGAGAATATCGTCGCCGCCTCCGCCCTCAAGACTGTCCTGCCCTGCGCCGCCCGAAAGCATGTTGTTCTGCGCATCACCGATCAACCGATCATCCGCGCCGGTGCCGATCACATTCTCAATCGAGATCAGTACATCGGACCCAAAGGTGCCTGTCGCGGTGCCCGTTTCAAGGTTGACCGTCACCGCGCCAAAGCTGTCCGCGATAATCGCGCCGTTCAACCCGCCGGGGCGCGCCCACGCGTAAGACGCGGTGTCATTGCCTGCGCCACCATCGAGCCGGTCATTGCCGCCACCGCCGTGGAGCAAATCCTCATCAGCCCCACCTTCAAGCGTGTCATTGCCTGCACCGCCATAAAGCTTGTCACGCCCCCCTGCACCGCGCAGCGTGTCGTTTCCTCCACGCCCGAGAATCTGTTCGGACTGGCTACTGCCGTCTACGAGATCGTTGAACTCCGTTGCGATCACCACCTCGAAGTCTTGCAGGGTCATACCGACCTGCTCAGAGTTGTTAACAGGCAGACCGTTGAACGACATGACTGTGCCCGCCGCGAGATCGGCAACGATGCGCGCGTTGAAATTCACATTAAAGGCAATCGTATCATAGCCTGTGCCACCATCGGCATGGCCACGAAACCGCTCTATCTGCACTACATCGTTGTCGGCCCCCATGAGGGCCGCGTTGTCAGTGCCGGCATCGTCATAGACTGCGAAATCGTCTCCCGCGCCGCCGCGAAATATCCCGCCGCCGCCAGAATTGAAATTTCCAATATCGTTGCCATTGCCAGCATCCACATCGGCAAATCCGTTTTCCCCGTCGAACCGGTCGTTGCCGTCCTGCAACAAGAACACCGCCGTCGCGCTGCCACCGGGGGCATAAATTGCGTGATCGTCAAAGTTCCCCAAGGCAATCTCTTCGACGCCTCTGGGTCGCACCGAAAAGAAGACATCGCGCGCGTTGCGCAAATCCTCGCCCTGCACGGTTGTTTTATGGGCACGCAGTGTGAGGGAGATCGCACTTTCGACGCGGTAGAACCATCGCGCATCCCCCACCCCGTCGAGTTGCAGGCGATCAAAGCCACCGCCACCCTCGACCTGAAGCGCGGTCGCTCCGCCATCGACCTCTTCGATCAGGATTAGATCATCGCCCTCACCACCGTCTATGTTTTCAGTGCCGCCGGTGCGGATCACGTCATCTCCGCCCGCGCCGTGCAAGAGCCGGGCGCTTGGCGCACCAAACAACGTATCGGCCAGGTCCGATCCCATGAAC
Source organism: Roseovarius mucosus DSM 17069 (assembly GCF_000768555.3). Classification (GTDB taxonomy): domain Bacteria; phylum Pseudomonadota; class Alphaproteobacteria; order Rhodobacterales; family Rhodobacteraceae; genus Roseovarius; species Roseovarius mucosus. Next base: position 111,377 of record NZ_KN293980.1, on the reverse strand, counting down.
CCTTCAACACCGTCGGTCGTATCCGTCGCGATCAAATTGCCTGCCAGATCAAACCGGGAAATGCGGCCAGTATCTGCATCAATCCGCACCGGGCCGCTGTCTTCGATCCCCTGCATGTAGGTGTTCAGTTGCTGCAAGATCGACGGATCGTCGCTCTGATCGTTGATGTCGAAACGGATCGTATTGGAAGAGCTTGTATAGGACACAACGTCAAACCCGTCGCCACCGATATAGTGATCGCTGACCCCGGCTTGCGCCGCACTACCTGAAATCATCACATCAATGTTGCCCGCCCCGGCATTGATCACATCCGCGCCGCGCCCGCCGATGATGTAATCATCCTCGCCGCCAGCGTCGATCGTGTCATTGCCACCCAGACCCGTGATCACGTCGATCCCATCGCCTGTATAGATCGCGTTAGCGCCTTCGGTGCCGCGGATCTTGTGATCCTGATCCGGAGAGGCAATGACATTTTCCAGGGAACTAAGTGTATCCTGGCCTTGTCCGAATGATGTCCCCGCGATCAGATCTACGGTCAGGCGCGAATTTGCCCCTCGGAGCACCTGAAACGTGTCGATACCGGCACCACCATTGGCCTGATCATCGCCCCGTCCTGGCACGAGCACATCGTTGCCTGTCCCGCCGTTCAGCTGATCGTCCAAGGTCGAGCCAAAGATCCTATCATCACCCCCAAGGCCATTCGCCACATGAAATCCGTTCACCGGAGTTCCAGTTGAATTGAGAAAGAGAAGATCATCCTCGGCAAAACCATTTCGGTCGCCGTTCAAGACAGAACCGCCGATAAGCGCGTTGTTCAGTTCCGCTCCAGTAAAGGAAATATCCGTAAACACCACATGGTCGCCATCCTGAAGCGCACTCAGGACGTCGATGCCGGTGTTGACCTCGGTTTGCGGCGCAAGATGGCTTACGATGATATCCCCGGCATCGGGATCACGTGCCAGTTCATACTCGGTGAAACTTGCCCCGAAATAGAACAGATCGTCGCCTGCGCCACCATTAAGCAAGTCAGAGCCGGCCCCGGCGATAAGCACGTCATTACCGCCGCCGCCCAAGATCGTATCGCTCCCGTCAAGCGCATCAAGTATGTCGTCGCCACTGTCCCCGGTCAGCAGGTTCGCGACATCATTGCCCCAGCCGGTCGGCCCCTGATCGGCATTCCCAGCGACGCCACCAAAAAAGGCGTTCTCCACAGTATCCAACAAGGGAAGCGTGCCAAGCCCATCAACGATATATTCCAACAGGAAATCCTGAAGGGGCTGAATCAGTTGTTCGAACGCATCCAGCAAGTTGATCGAGGGAATAAGCGCATCAATCACCGCCTCGGTGGCTTCCAGGATGTTGTCGAGGTTCAGGGTTTCAATGACAAAATCAATGACCGGATTGACGATAAGCCCGACCAGAAAATCAACCGCGTTCAACAGCGGCTGAATGGGTGCTAAAAGGCTCTCGGCCACGCTGAGAGGTGCCTTGAGGAAATCAAAGACCTTTGCGATTTCTTCCAGATCGACAATCTCGCCAAGAATGCTGTCAAAGTCGATGTCGACCAAGACAGCAAGAAATGCGTCCACCTCTGCCTTGACGTTGGTGTAGAGGGCTTGGACTCCCTGGATCAGGGCATTACGCGCGGCCATCTGCGCTTCGATTGCCGCATTCAAAGCCGTGTAATCACCGCTCCACGCCTCGGCATCCCGGTTGGCCACCTCTAAGGCGTCTACAAAATTCCCCGTCGCGGCAGAGGCGATTTCCAGCTGTCGGATGCGCAAGGCTAGCGCGTCCGTCACGGCGCTGAACGTAAGCGCCGCACCTGTCAGCCCGGTTTCGATTGTCTCGACAAACTGGCCATCTGTTTCGGTCTCTGGTGTGGCCGCGTTATCTTTGCCGCTGATTTCGTCGAACTTGTCGTCGATGCTGTCAACCACCGGTTCGATCCGGTCCAGAACGGTTTTCAAAGCCGTCACCGGCGTCTTGAGCGGCGAAACAAACCCGGCAACGGTCAGAAGATTGGTCACCGTAAAGAGAGAGTCGTCGACGCTCTCTGCCGTTTTATCTGCCGTCTTGTATTTCTTCACGCCAAACTGGGCTGTGGATATCAGCGTGCCAATGCGTGACGTCACATCCTGAAGCGCTTGTAATCTAAGAATTGTCTGTTCGGTGCGCGCCTTGTAGGCGTCCAGCTCAAGACCCATGCAAACTATCCCTTTTATCTCAGCGACGATAAAACCTGTCGCGATCGAAATTGTTTTTTGACAAGAACGAAGAAAGTAATATCAAAAAGTATAACAAAATTTGCAATTTCGGGCAAGGATCAGTCCTCTTGGGCCCAATGTGACCTGCATTCTCGATTATATACACGCCCACGGGCGGCAAGCGGATGTCGCCGCATTTGGAGCTCTGCGGCACGCTTGCGGTGGATTGGCGGGGATATTGTCTTTGGGGGATGCGCAAACGACAAGGCCCGCAGCGAGTGCGGGCCTTAAGTCGGATAAGTTGGTTGCGGGAGGGCGCATAAACCTTGACCGAACCAGCGCTTTTCTAAACCGACAGTGAACCCGACCTACTAATTTCGAATTTTGCCGTCTATGAGTTGGACGTTGCCGGAAGAAGCTGTCAAAAATATCTAACCCTTTACGGTTAAATCACTATTTTGAGGATCAAACTTGGACGATGCCGCATCGAGCCAGAGACCGTTTGACGTACATTCCCTACTAACGCCCTACTAACTAGCAATTATCCTCAAGCCATCACACCTTGCAATCTAAGGCTTTTAGGCAATGCTAACGCCATTGATCTATCCCTCTCCTCCGGAGTTGGAGAACATCGGTGCCGGAACAGGTTAACCCATCAAACATCATTTGATGCCTGATGCGTGGCTGTGCCTGCTAGCCACTCGAATGCCTCGCGAACCCAGGCAGTCAGCGTGGCCCGACCAGGATAGCCTAAGGCACGCAGCGTCGATGAAATGCAGCGCCTCTGGCTGGGATAATGCTCTAACGCTATCTGCTTCTGTGCCGCCGAAAACTTAGGCGGGCGCGGCATTGAACGTATCGCCAAATCCTGCCGACGCTCATATTCTCCATACCAGCCCTTCAAGGCATCCTTCGTTGGATATCCCAACTCACGGATTGCGGCCCGCAAGCATTTGCCGAGCTTGATATAAAGCTCAACCGCGCGCATTCGCTCTTCGTAGCTATACATGAACTATCTCCAAGATAGTCCAAGTTTTTGTCCGCACCCTCGGCGGGTCAAATCTCAGTGACATCCAACAGACGAGGCGCTCATTCTTCTCGAAAGGCTTTCTCGAATTGATCTAACAAAGGCCGAGCGAAATAGGCCGCCGCAGTTTGTTCTTGGGTGGAGAGATAGACTTCGGTTGGCATGCCCGGCATCAAGGCGAGACCGTTCAGCCTTGCAAACTCTTCGGGCGATATATCAACATAGCCGATATAGAACGGCTCACCGGTGGATGCTGAAATTGTCGTTGCTGGTGAAATGTGCGAAACTGTGCCGAGAATTTCAGGCGTTGTGCGATGGTTGAAGGACGAAAACCGGACACGAGCCGTCTGATCAAGATACACTTGGTCGATGGCTGTGGTCGGGAGTTGAACCTCTATCCGCAACTCGGCAGACGCCGGGACAATTGTCGCCAATATTTCGGCTGGGGTGATGACCCCGCCTTCGGTGAACACTGACAGTTCGTTAATCCGCCCGGAAATTGGTGCGCGTATTTCAGTACGCGAAAGCCTATCCTGCACCGCGGTCAACCGGTCTGACAGTTCCTGAATGCGCGCCTCTACGACAGTTAGCTCGCGTTGGGCCTCATTTCTTGCGATCTCATCCACGGAAAGAATCCGCATCTCGATCTCGCTGATCCGCGAACGGGACCGCGCAATATTGGCGTCAAGTTCGCCAAGTTTGCCACGCATCTGAACCAGTTCGCGCTTTGCTTCATCGACGCGAGGCATTTGGATCAAGCCCTTCTCGAACAGGTTTACAATGCGCGAGTGGCTTTCTTCCACAAGGGCCAATTCATCTGTCAACGCCGAACGCTGCGATACCAGCGCCACAATTTCCTCGTCTACCTGAGCGATACCGAGTTTGAGTTGTTCGCGCTGATTTTCGCGGTTCGCAATATTGCCAGCGTGGAGGCGTAGTTCACCTGACATCAATTCGTTTTGCTGTGGATCAGACATAGAGAGACGCTTGGAAAATCTGACCTCTACCGCACCCTCACGGTCTGCAACGAGACGCGCGCGTCGGACCTCGGCCTCGTCGAGTTGCGCGGAAAGGATTGAGAGCTCTGCTCGCGATTGCGCGTCATCAAGACGAAACATAATCTGACCGGCCTCGACTTCGTCGCCCTCGCGCACGGAAATCTTTTCAACAATCCCACCGTCGCGGTGCTGAACCTGCTTGAGGTTCTGATCGACCTTGACTGTCCCCATTGCGATTACTGCACCGGTCAAATTCGCATTGAACGCCCAAGCACCCACGCCTCCTAACAGCCCAAACATCATGAGGATGCCAAGTATAATGCGTCCACGGAGCCGGTCGAAGGCCGCTGCCTTTTGAGGCGTGTTTGTCACAGAACCAGATTTAGCCATTCCAATAATCCTTCTGTTCAGTGCGTTAGGCGTGTTCTATCACGAGGATGTGGTCACCTTCGATCCGCAACTCTAGGTCTATGACCCTGTCACGGTTGAAATCGACTTCAATGACGGTTCGGCGATAATCGTCGCTCCAATCGTGGTGATAGGTCAGCCGGGGTTCATCCACGTCGAGCGCGTCGGCGTAATCATCCAAGTCATCTTCGATACGCTCCTCGAGGGATTTCTGCGCTTTTCGGATTTCTCTGTGACCCGCCCCCGAGCCGATCCAGATCCGGTCATCGCTATCGAAATCATTGATCTGATAAAATGACCGGACGATATCAACTGTGTCGCCCTGTACAAAATTGTAGAGATCTGAACCGCCGTTGCCGGTCAGGGACGCCTGTCCAGACCCTGCGCGAAAATGGTCGTTTCCAGTGGTTCCAACATAATCCTCGAACCCGTCGAAACTGTCGTCACCGATGCTCTCGCCAGAGGCCACACCCATGATCAGATCGAGTTCAACACTGTCTGTCGCACCTGAATAGTTAAGTTGATCGTAGCCCGCATCGCCGGAATAAGTATCGGATGCCCCATCGTCGTCTGCGACTATAATGTCATCGCCTTCCCCGCCCGAGACAGTATCTTCGTCTGTCCCCCCCGAGAGGATGTCGTTGCCGTCTCCCCCATAGAGGCTATCTTGACCAGCGTCTCCGAATACAATGTCGTCGTCATCTCCCCCATCCAGAAGGTCGTCTCCGTATCCTCCGAACAGCACGTCATTCCCAACTCCGCCTTGGGATATGTCGTCGCCATCATCTGAGGAGATTACATCGTTGCCACTGTCACCTGCGAGTAGATCAGCGCCGCCCCCCCCAGACAAGGCGTCGTCACCGCTGCCGCCAAAGATCTGGTCCGCGCCGCCACCACCGTTGAGGGCGTCATCGCCAGCGTTGCCATGGATGACATCGTCGCCAGCCTCGCCTTGCACGTCGTCATCTCCGGCGCCTGCAATGACCGTATCATCGCCGCTGCCGCCAAAGATCTGGTCCGCGCCGTCACCACCGTTAAGGGCGTCATCGCCAGCGTTGCCATGGATGACATCGTCGCCAGCCTCGCCTTGCACGTCGTCATCTCCGGCGCCTGCAATGACCATATCATCGCCGCTGCCGCCAAAGATCTGGTCCGCGCCGTCACCGCCGTAAACCTCGTCATTGCCGGTGTCTCCGTGGATCACGTCGTCGCCGCCCTCGCCATAGAGACGGTCGTCGCCTGCACCACCGGAAATCCAATCGTCGCCATCTCCTCCGGCAATCAGGTCATCCCCATCACCGCCGAACAGACTGTCGTTGCCATCGCCACCGGAAATATTGTCATCCCCTGCGCCGCCGTAAATTCTGTCACGCCCTCCCAACCCGGCCAGATTGTCGTCAGCGTCCAACCCAAAAATTGCGTCGCGCCCTTGCGTGCCAACAATCAGGTCTTCGCCATCAGTTCCCGTAAAGACATTTTCAACCACGTTCAAAATTGCGGTCTGCTCAATACTGAATGCGCCATCGCTGATCGAGAACGCGATTTCAACTTCGCCCAGAGCCTCTGTATCTGCGAAATAGCGCCAGCCATCGCCTTTGGGGTCCATATGACCCGAACTGCTGCCGGTGATTGAGACCCCAAGAAGATCGCCATCTTGATCCCGTGTTTCAGAGAGAAGGTGAGCCAAGGAAATCGCTAAGACAGCTCCGCTACCGACGTCCCCAAGGTACACGGAACTTAAATTGCGCGGGGCACGGTTACGATCCTGAGGGTCGGTTTCGATTCGGTCAGGGTTTTCTTCCTCTGCCACATTTGAGGGATTGTCGGGCTCCGTCTCGCCGCTCCGATCGGGTATGGTTGGTGGGGGGGTTGGTTCCGCGGTGTTGTTCTGGGGAAAATTGTTTCTTCCCGGGAACAAGCTGAATGGAGGGAGAGTGGTATTTGCGATCACGCGTGGAAACTCAGCACCGGAAACCAACTCTGTAAATGGTTCGAGGAACATGCTGTCAAATCGGCCTAGAACCACCGGATACCGGAATGAAACGATTGATGGTTCGTCTTCAACCCAGGAATCTTCAGCTCCACTATCGCTGTCGTCCGGGACATTCTTTTGTTTTACCAGAGTAGATTGGTTGCGGCTTGCATTGATATTTTCGGTGTCGTCCTCCGGCGGTTCGTCTTTTGCCACGGCAACAATCTGAGGGTCAGACCATAGAAAGGAGCGAAGATAGAGGCCTAAACCTATGAGGCTGCCGAGCCAGCCGCTGAGGAGTTTCGTTTGACTGCGTTCGGGGTGTTCCAATCCCATAGGGTCGGAGGGGTCAGGGTGTTCGGTCGGTGCGGAGCGGAAGCTTTTGACGTCAATCATGATCAGCCTCCCTTATTGGCCTTGCGCCCCGCGTCTAGCATGTGACTTGCGACATGCGTCGCTGCCGGGCGCTGTTCTGCGTTCACGGAAGGCTTGGTTGTGCTGGCGACCGAAACAGGTTTCGGGTTCAGGATCTGGTCTCTTGGACCGAAAGCGGTAAGCTTGCCAGCCTGGATCACACCGATCAGGTCGCATGCCTGAAGCGCCGACGGTCGGTGAGCGATCAGAACAACGATGCCGCCGCGTTTTTTGACTCCCTCAATTGCCACGGTAAGAGCGGCCTCTCCTTCAGGGTCAAGATGCGCATTGGGCTCGTCTAGGACGACCAAGAACGGTGACTGGTAGAGCGCACGCGCCAATCCCAGACGCTGCCGCTGTCCGCCCGAAATCGACGTGCCCATCGGCCCTAGGTATGTCCGGTATCCGTCTGGAAGCCGCACGAGCATTTCATGCACATTTGCGGCGCGTGCGGCAGCAACGATCGCCTCTGGGTCAGGCGCTTCAGCGAGACGCGCGATGTTCTCTTCGACCGTCGCGTCGAGCAGAGCGACATCCTGAGGCATGTAACCGATATGCGCCCCGAGATCGTCGTCACTCCATTGCGTCAACTCCGCACTGTCCAGTCGAACTGATCCCCGCAACGGGGGCCAGATGCCGGTCAATGCGCGGGCCAGCGTGGTCTTTCCTCCACCACTCGGCCCAATGATCCCGACAGCTTGTCCTGCCGCAGCCTCAAAGGTGATGTCACTGAGCAAAACTCTCCCGGTTGCTGGCGCAGCTACAGTCATGCCCTCCACTTTCAGGTTATACTTCGGGCCTGGTAGCCACATCGGCTTGGGTTGATTTTCAAGCACGTCGACAGTGTTGCGCAAGCGACGCCATGACGTGCGCGCGGATTCCATGTTCTTTGCATTTCCAATTGCAAGGTCGATGGGCGCCATGGCACGGGCCGAAGCAATGGTTGCCGCAATGATGGCACCGGCCGACAATTCACCCTGAATGGTGAGATACGCCGCAAGCCCGAGGATTGACGACTGCAGCAACATCCGCAGCACGCGCGAAATGGCACTATACGTGCCTGATATGTCACTTGTTCGAGTCTGAAGTTCGAGGTGCCGATCATTCGCGGCTGAGAAACGCGCAACGGCCCGCGACGCAAAGCCCATTGCCTTCAAAACCTCGGCGTTACGTGCGTTCGAATCCGCGATTGCGTTGCGCTCAATTGTCGCTGACACGGTCGAATTGCTCCAACTCCGGGTCCGCAATTCCGCCGTGATCGCAAGTGTCGCAAGAACAAACGCACCGCCAATCGTCAGGGCGCCCAGCATCGGATGCAGGAAGTAGACGAACGCGAGGAAAATTGGCATCCACGGCAAGTCAAACAATGCAATCGGGCCTTGAGAGCCAAAGAAACCCCGAAGTGTATCAACATCGCGGCCCCGTTCGAGGGCCTCGGAGGTGGAATATCCCAGACGTGGCATGTCAACGACCAATTGATGTGCGACGGGTGCCAATCGCCGGTCCAATCGCGCACCAACACGAATGAGAATTTGGGTGCGAATTACGTCGAAGACGCCTTGAAAGAGATAAAGCCCGACTGCCAGAACTGAAATAGCGGCAAGCGTCGGGACGCTGCCGCTGACCAGGGCTCGGTCATAAATCTGGAGCATGTAGAAAGCGCCGGTCAATGCCAGAATATTGATGACCCCTGAAAGCAGGAGCAGAAATACAACCAATCCCTTGATGCTACCGAGCGCTTTGGCTGCCGCGTTCCCGGACTTGTTCTTTTGATTCGCCATGATGTGCTCTCGCGTCTGAAAAATGAAATGTGACCGAGCCAATCACTCCGGGCAGGAGAAGATCCGCCCGGAGCTATTGTCAGGCTGACTCAGAGCTGAAAATCGTCCTGAGTCAGGTCGTGGCGGCCCCGTATCGAGATGCTGAAATCAGGCGCGTTATCACCTTCAATGTTGCCCTGAATTACGGTCACATCACCGTCTGCACCGGTCTCGTGTGTCACGAGGAGCTGTCCGCCGCCTGTGAAGGCGTCAGAGACGAGCGTGAAGGTGCCGTTGCCAGATCCAGAACCGTTCGCGTCGATCTGCGAGAGGTCGATCTTGTCGCCGGGTTCAAAGGAATTGATTGTATCCCCGTCGGCGTCCGATGCTGACAGGAAGCGATAGACGTCATTGCCTACGCCACCGTCCATCTCGTTTTGCGCACCGCCTGCGGTGATGACATCGTCACCTGCGCCCCCGATGAAGTTCTCGATACTCCACAACACGTCGTTCCCAGATTGGTCACTTGACGCATACCCGCGTCCACCGACGCCGCTTCCAAGATCGACGCTGGCATCGGCTGTGATCTGCGACATATCGAGGGTATCTGTGCCTGATCCGCCGCTGACGTGATCGCCGTAATAAACGTCGTCACCATCGTTAGCAGTTGCCACGAACAGATCAGACCCGGCGCCACCCACGACAAAGTCATTGCCAGCCCCGCCCTCGATGAAATCGTCACCGCCTTCACCGAAGAGCCTGTCATTGCCGCCGTCACCAAAGACCATGTCCCGCCCGCCACCAGCCAGAACATTGTCGTCGCCGTCGCCAGCAAAGATCATGTCTCGTCCAGCCAAGGCCAGGATATTGTCTCCTTCAGCACCGCCAAAGAGCGTGTCGGCAGCAGCCGTTCCAATGACTTGCTCTGACGCTGCAAGAGGCGGCGGCGTTACCGTGCCGTTATTGGCATCAGTTTCGTTCTCCTCGTCGTCGTCCTCGTCAGTGTCGCCTTCGCTGGCGTCGCCGTCGTCACCCTCTGCGGTGTCGTCGCCTTCAGCGACGGCGTCGTCATCGTTCTCTGCCGTGTCGTCACCGTCACCGGCAGTGTCATACTCCTCATCTTCGTCTTCACCGGTGGCATCGAAGAGGCTGTTGCTGATATCTGTCAGGCTGGTGTTGCGGGCGACAATATTGGCAAATGTCGTATCCTCACCGAACTCCTGATAGAAATCGAAATTGTCAAACCGGTCGATGTAGTAGAACCGGTCGCCTTCTTGCAGGCGGTCGAACTGTTCATGAAGCACGACCCAGAAGGTCTGACCAACCATTCCGCCGTTGACATGCTTTTCAGCAAGACCACCAGTCCACAGATCGACGCGGTCGATGCCCTTGACGATCTTGCTGCCGTTTGAGCCATCCTCAAGCATGACGTCAGGGTTCACCTCGACAAAGGCGGCAATCTGAGCAGGTGTCTCCAACACGAGGTCGGGATAGGCCTCCATCAGCCGCGCCATATCTTCGTCGCTCACGTCATTGCGCGCCTGGAAATCCGCCCAACTCGTATAGGGTGACAGATCGCCGGCGAGTCCCACAGCTTGAGAAACATAGGGATCGGTCGAGGCTGCAAGCTGGGCGCGAACTTGGTTCATCGTCCCAAGTCCCACATCCCAGCCGCGTGCGACGTTGAACGAGAAGAGATCGGCATTGATCCGAACAAGATCGGATCGGATCGCCTCAACGATCTTTAGATCGACTTCTTCCGCCGCTTGCACCGCCGTGCCGCCGATAATGGCTGCGACGCCGTATTGTGCATAGCCGGGTGCCGGAACATATCCCTGCGGCAGCGGTGCGTTGAAAACCGACGGATCATTGCTCGGGTTGAGGAAGGCGTCGTACAACGGCACCTGAATGAGTTCCCCATTTGGCCCCTGAACCTGCAGGTTCTCACCGACCAGCGAATGACCAAAGCGATAGGCTGCAGCCGCGAACTCGTGAGTGATCCGGGCATCAACGTCGGGATTGTAGCCATCCCAGCCATGGTCATCCGTGCCACCATCCGCACTGCGCAACCCGCCAAGAAGCTTGTCCGCGAACTCTTGGAACACAACGCGCTGATAATCGCTCTCGTTGAGCATCTTGGCCGCTTGGAAAATTTCCTCGTCGCTGCCCTCAAACCCCTGCATGAGCAGATTCTCGACGTGGAAGTTATGGTTTCGCGCCCAAACTGTGTGCACCGATGTCAGCGCGAAGTTCTCGTTCGCGCGGCCATCGCCCGCCACCCGGTGATCAAGCAGGTCGATGAACGGATTGGCGTCGAGCAGCAGAGGTTGCCCGGACCCAAGGAAATCAGACGCAAGCGCCTGCACCATGCTTGGGTCAATCTCGCCGGTAATCTCATCGACCAGACCCGGAAGAACATCCTGAAGCCTTGCCGCACCACCCGGCAAACCAGCATCTTCAAAGTATGTTTCCGCCTCCCAGTGGTGCAGGATCAGATCGCGCAGGGTCGGCAAGAGACTGAAGGCCGGGTCCGAAGGGTCGGCCTCGCCCCCCAGAAGCCGCATGCCAAACCCATGCGCTCCATCGCTTTCGCGCAGGAATTGCCCAACAAGCTCATGACTGCCATAGGCTTGGTTCTGGTCGACAAAGGGCGATGTCATGTTTGTATGTAGCGGCGTGCCGTTCTCATCATAGCCCGCAACTTCCGCGCGTGTCAGGTCTGCGGGATTGTCGGACGTCGGGCTGCGTTCCGCACCCGGTCCGCCAATCTCGACCGTGCCGAATGCAGGGTTCTTGGGGATGAAGTCGAGTCCGTGATCAAAATACTGACCAAAGGCCATGAACAGCGCATTCGCGTTCATCGCATTGGGGGCTACACTAGCGTCCTGAGGCCCAAGGATGTTGGAGATCGCACGCGGATCGAGACCATCAAAGATCGGATTGATCTTGCGGTTACCAAATTCATCGGGATCGCCATAGCGCGCCTCGGTCAACCTGATGAATGGCTCGCCCGCCGCGCCATACGCCGGGTTGGCCTCATTGTTGTCCTCACCACTCAGCGTTCTGACGCCGGTGGCTTCTTCGGTGTCATCGTCGCCTTCAAAGGCCAACTCGCCGTTGACGAGGTTCTTCAGACCTTCCAGATCGCGGGCGCTCAGCGAGAATGATCCATCGGCGACGTCATCGTCGGACGGCGTACCACCACCAACACCGGGCAATCCGCTCGATCCATCGAACGTGACACTCGATCCACCACGGCTCACCGTGACCATGCCGTCTTCGTTGACTGTCACAACCGGGTCACCGATTCCGGGCAGTTCGATCACGTCTTGCGGCCGCAGGGTGCCAATGATCGTGTCGTTGCCACCCTCGCCTCTAAATACGATCCGGTGTGCCGATGTCAGAGCAGTGATATCTACCGTGTCGTCGGCAGCCGTGCCATTGACGGTGATCGTGCTGAAGTTAAGACTCGTTGGAACAAAGTTTCCGACAATCGTGATCGTATCTCCACCGACAACGCCGCCGTTTGGCACGCCGTTTCCGTCATTTGCGGACACTGCGAGGGTGTCGATAGCGATCTCCTCGATGTTGTCCAACTCGGCGACCACCGTGGTTGTCGCCCCGACAGTGCGGGTGATCACGATCTCGGTCGTTGCCAGGAAAGATGTCCCGAGACTGGCTGCAAGGCCAGCGTTCTGGCCACCTGACATGGCGTAGACAGTGAAGGTTTCAGCCTCGGCATTGCCCTCAAGTCGGAAGGTGTCGTTGCCGCCTCCGCCATCCACCAAATCGCGCCCATCGGTTGATGCCTGAATGATGGTGTCAGTGCCGCCACCGGCCACGATGATATCGTCGTCCGCGCCGCCGTTCAGCACATCATTGCCTGCACCGCCGTCCAGCACGTCAAATCCGCTCCCCCCATTCAAAACATCAGTGCCATTCTGTCCGCTCAGGATGTCGTCGCCACCGTTGCCGTTGAGGGTGTCGTTTCCGCCGATTCCGAAGAACGGGCTGACACCGGTCAGCAAATCGTTGCCAGCGCCACCGTTGAGGGAGTTGTTTGAAAATGGTGTTCCATTCAGCGTCACACCAGTATTCTCGGCTACCGCAAGGGTAGGCTCGGAATAGACTGTCTCAAGCGTACCGCCCCCGTCGGTGAAGCTTACTTCGACGCGAAGCTGTCGACCGATCTCACTGATGTCGCCCAAAAGCTGCTGAATGAAGTTTGGATCATTCGGCGTGAATGTCGCATTGGTCGCACCGGGAATGTCGGCCCAGACCGCACCATCAAGAAACTGCCACTGGAAGCTGAAGGCCCCAAGACCATTCACGTCCGCAATGCCGCTCGTATCCACCGTCAGAAGCTGACCCTCGATCGGCGAGACCTGGCCGTTGGTCGGGGTTGGATCGTTGATGACAGGCATGCCTGTCGCCGGCCGGGGAAGCGCAAAGTCTCCATCCGCAAAGCGCAACAGCTCTATGTTGTGCAGCGTGTCGATGCCGTCATCGATCAGAACAGCGGGATTGGTGCCAAATCCGGTATGTTCCACCTGAAAGACATCGTTTCCAAGGTCAGTGATCGTGTACTGGTCGCGATTGTCGTTGAACACGGCGATGTCGATGTCATCCTCTTGTCCACCGTTGAGAATTTCGCGGAAGATGTTCATCTGGGCCGGTACGATGGTGCGCGAAACCAGAAGTTCAAACAGGCTTTGTCCTACCCAAGCAGGGTCCACCCCATCCTCTGCGGTAAAGATGTGCCGAAGCGTATCGACCGTTACAATTTCGTTCGCTGCTGTATTCTCGTCATTCGGATTACCGGTGATACGAATGCGCACATTAAGCCAGCGGTCACCGTCGATGATATCGTCGCCACCATTGCCAGTGATCAGATCAGAGCCCCCACCGCCCATGATGATATTGCCATTCTCCCAGAACTCTGCGCCGTTCAAAAGCGAGACGATATCCGAAAGGCCATCAATCCGGTCGATGCCCGCTTGATCGAGCCCGTCATTGAACAGCTCACCTTCCGCGCTCTCTCCGGTTCCGGGCGCAACGCGGTCGTCACCGATCAGCGTGTCGTTCATCTGCCACCCTGACAATCCCTCGACCTTGTCAAAGCGATTGCGCAAGATATCCTCTTGGTCGGTGGTGAAGATCTTGATGCGCATGTCGGCATATGCATCAACCGCCACACCTTTGTACGAGACCCAGTCAAATCCGAACATGCCCTCGTTGCGCATTACGCTCTCACCTTGGATCATGATGTCGTCGCCGGATTCAGCGTCGAAATCATGCTCGTCGGATCCTGCGAACATCACGTCATGACCGATAATCTTACTGTTGAAGAACAATTCAGAGTTATCCCCAGCAGTGACGTCGAAGCCGTCACCTGCCTCAATCCAGTCATCGCCCTCGTTGCCCAAGAGAAAGTCGGCACCGGCTCCGCCGAGGATGAAATCGTCTCCTGATCCACCGAATACTTCCGCCGAGTCGACCCCGAGGAATATGGCATCCTTGCCCGTGCCGCCCATTAAGACATCAAGACCATTCGCAGAGGCCATAACGTCATCGCCAGCCTCGCCCTTAACAGGCTGCTGAAAAAGTCGGCCCTCGACGCGGTTATGAGAACATGATTCACTTCC
>NZ_KN293980.1:86725-96859 GCF_000768555.3 Roseovarius mucosus DSM 17069 | reverse complement strand
TTCAAACCGTGGGGGAAGAATAACGTCCTTCAAGGCTGACTTCTTCAGCAGCCTGTTAAGGAAGTCGCCCTCATCGCCAGAGTCCAGAATGATGTCATTGCCACCGCCACCGTTGACGAGATCAACACCAAATCCTGACTCGATGAAATCGTCGCCGTCATCGCCCCAGATGCCATCGTCACCGTCAGAGGTGATGATGGTGTCATTCCCGTTGGTGCCGCCCACCGCAAGATGCTCTCCTCCGGTGACACGAATGTAGTTGGTTTCGACTTCACTCGTTGTGGGGTCGTCGCGTACAACCTTGCCCATGCCAAGGCCCTCGAGCACCGGATCGTTCCCCAGCGGATCATCAATCAACTGGTTTGCCTGATTCACTTCGAGAACAAAGTCATAGCGGGCAAACGAGTCCACGCCGATATGATGACGCACGACGTCGTCTTCGGTTCCGCGGATACCGTCCGCTCCCGGATCAGCCAAGTTGGTATTGGCCAGAAGCATTTTCGAGAAGGAGTTCTCCTCGAGTTCGTTGAGGAAGTTCTGACCTTGGGTCCGTGTCAGATAATAGAACCTGTCTCCGTCCTGAAGCGCTTCCATCTGCGCTTCGAAAATTGCGGTGAACGTTGACCCAAGCATGCCGCCGAACGGCATGATCCTCTCGCTCAGACCACCGACCCAGAGATCTATCGTATTGAGGCCATTGGTGTCGGACGTCCACCCGTTGCGCCCAAGCAGAAAGTCAAAGCGGTCGGCATCTGAAACAGCCCCGCCACCGAACACGAGATCAAAGGCGGCATCACGTTTCTCTTCAAGCGTGGTTGCGGCAAGGATAGTCGCATGCGCTCCATAGGCCGCAAGCAGGTTCACGACGGTCATCGGCGTCTTCAGGTTTGCCGCCAATTCGACCCAATTCTCATATGGCTTCAGCCAGACTGAATTGGTCTGTTGAAACAACTCCGCCCGTGCCTCGTTGAACGACGGAATGCCGGTGTCGCGGCCGCGTGCAATGTTGATCGCAGCAAGATCGAGTGGCAATCCAAGCAGGTTGCTGCGCAGGGCTGGAACGACAAATTCGTCGATTTGACTGCCGCGCTCGGTTGTCATCCCGCGGATCACAGCGGCGGCGGCTTCATCTGCACTCATTGCGCCATCGTTGTCATAGGCAATGGGATTGAGGAAGGCCGCAATGAGGCCCATGTTGTCCGTCGTCACCTCTCCTGTCGCCTCGTCAACCAAGACACGCGGCATGTTCTCGGTCAGCATCGAGTGCCCGAACCGATAGACGACATTGGCAAATTCGGCAAAGATGGACGGATTGATGTCCGTGACCGCATTGAAAACGAAGGGGTCGATGTTCGGATGGATCTTGCGTCCGAACTCTTCGAAGACAAGGTGCTGATACTGCATTTCGGTCGCAAAGCGCCCAGCTTGGAACAACCGTTCACCATCCCAGGTCAACGCAGCGGGGTCGGTTGGAATTGGATCGCCTACCGCGAGATCGACGAGAAGCCATTCGTTGATGAAATCAATATCGCCTGAGTCCAGAATAGTCTTCTTCTGGGCCTCCACCTGCCGGTTGTGCTCCGAGTGAAAGACATGGTGAACCGCTGTCAGGCCGATATTCTCATTGCCCCGGCCATCGCCGGTGATGAAATGACGGTCCAGCAGTTCATTGTCATAGGTCCCGGCGGTACTGACGCTATCGGAGAGGCCCACCGCTGCGTCGTCGTCCGGGGTTTTGAGCAGACCGGTCTGCGAGTCGAACGGGTTTGCGGCATGTGCGATGTCATCCAGGAACGCATGCCCGATGCGGATGGCGCCCGCCGTAAATGTATTGACGGGTGTCGTCAGATTCCCTTCGACCACATCATCGTCAGCGGTGTTCGGAATGCCATCCGCGCCAATACCTACCACGATCTGAGGCAGTCCGTTGGGACCGCGTATGAACTCGCCATAGTCATCCGTACGCAAAAGCGGGATGTTCAGGACGTCGCCATCGGTCAGCTCGATCCCAAGCAGATTGCGCGCTTGTGCCTTGATTTCCGCCCAAGTCGGCAACCCGCCATTTGCGCCGTCCAAAAGCTTGCCGGTCGAGACCGGGTTGCCATTGGTATCAAACGCGTACTCACGCATAAACACCTGATGCGAGGCGTGCGACGTATAGGTCTGGTTCTGATCGACAAAAGGCGTGGTGGTGTTCTGCCCCTCATGCTGCGTGTCATCGTCGGTGCCCAGCACGCCATCGGCACCGGGGCCGTCAACGGGAGTCGACCGTGTCAGAGCCATGAAGCGTAGATGGTTCGGAAGGTCGTCGGCGGTGCCGGCGATGCCGTCTGCCCCGAGAACAAGCGGATCATCTGCCTCCAACGGAATGAATATTGTTCCGTTGTTACCCTTGGTGATCAGGTCGAGACCATGATCGAAGAACTGGCCAAAGAAGGTCATCCAAGCATTGAACGGGGCCGAGATGCCGTCGTCAGGCGCAATGTTGGGAATCGTAGCAAGGTCGATGTCGTCGATCTCGATCTTGTTGCCGTTGGAGGTCGACAGCGAAACATTATCCACCAACACCTGCGAACCGCCGGTTTGCTGGATCTCGACACGAAGCGTCTGGCCCGCAAGCCCAGCAGCGATCGGACCGGTATCAAGGGACACATCGGCCCATTGCCCATCTGCGGGCTCTGGAAGGGTAATGGATGACAGAACCGTGGTGACGCCACCCGCGCCGACAGCAATCATCCTCGCTGTCCCGCCGGACCATACCTGATCGGTGCGATCACCGACACTCAAGCTCAGTTGATAGCTTGCACCTTCGGTCAGAGTGCCGCTGTCCTGAGAGAGTGTGGCGCCGCCAATAAGCCAGGCCACGTTTGGCCCAGGATGTCCAGCGGTTGCACTTACGCTGTCCACCGGAGCAAAAAGGCCGCCTGAACCCTCAGTAATGGTCCAGTCGCTGGGCGCAGTCGTGGTGAAATTGCCAAGCGGGTTCGATGTAACACCGGGCGCACCGTCAAGGAGCGGTTGATCTTCGAAACTTGCGTTCAAGAGCTCCAGGGTCTCGGGGCCTTCGCCGGGGCGAATTGGAATTGCATCTTCGCCGTAGCGCTCGTGGAACGCAGCAAGCGCGGCGTCATTCGAGAACCATGCCTCGACTGCGGCGGGGTTCGCCGTGCCTTGGTCCACAACGAGGTTGGAGATGATGCGCGGATCGGCGTCTGCTACGTTACCGGTATGCCCGCCATTGGTGCCCGACGGTGTGCCGATCACACCATAATCCGTGTTGGTGACAATCGGCCCACCAGGCGCGCCGAGCGGCATCACATCGCCATCTTGGTCGTTCAAGAAGTTTTGGCTCAGAAGTCGCGGCATCGGAGTATCCGCGGCGCCCCATTCCTCGCGCCCCTCAACCAGATTGTTGTATCTGCCGTCGACCGTGCGCAGGCCATAGGGCACAAGGGGATCTGGAATAGCGAGAACTGCGCCGGGTGTACCTTCTGGCACGGCATTTCCGTCAGCGTCGACGTAGATTTTCGTCAGCGGCGTTCCGCTCGCATGCGCTTCGCTGATCTTGACCTGCCGAAGAAAGAACTCGAGGTCCGCGATATTCAGTTTTACAGCCATGACACATCTCCCCATGTGGCCCGCCGCATTGAGCGCGCGAGCAAATTTTGATTTTTTTTCAATGCCTTGGGTTCCGGCCAATGGCGCCGGAATGTGTATGCTCAAATTGTTGGCAATACCCCCCAGGTATCCCCTTAAGGGTCTCACCGATTCCAAAATGTCGCCACGGGCAGAGGTCTGCCGCTTCGCCTGCACGAAAGCCCGCAGAATGAGTTGGACCAAGGCCAAAGAAACTTCAGACCAAGGTCCATGTGAACTTGGGCTCAAAGTCCATTGTTTGAGAGGCCGCTTGTGGCGTAGGTATTGGTTAACTATGGATTAATTATTGGTATTTGCCTGAAGCGCGCGTAGCCTTACTTGAGTGACCTTTTTGCTGTTGTGCGAGGCGTGCCACGAAGTGGCCACGAACCTTCTCAGAGGTCCTAATGCCCCAAAGCAAGAAACGACCGCCGAATCATCCAAGAGGGTCATCAAAGGCCATCCTGAGCAGGTTCCATGTGGCACCCAGCCCTCTGGCGGCGATTTTCACCGTGATGGTTATTGCTGTCATGTTTGCGCTTGGGGCTTTCATCATGTTCGAGTACCGCTCGCTACAGGTGCAATCGCATGGTCGGGTTGGAAGTGCCTATATCGACAACCTGCTCGCGCCGCTGGCGTTGGATCATTTCGAGATCCTCGGCCACACAAACCGCAACTCCAATCAGGCGTTCAGCTATGTGGCTCAGAAGAATCCAAATCTGGTAATGCGTGTCTGGACGCTTGAGGGCGCACTACTGTACTCGACGCTTCAAGACGACACCGCTGATCATCACGAGGCGGAGCATCTTAAAGTTGCGATGCAGGGCGAATTCGTCGTGAACCTAGAGACATCCGGCACGATTGATCCTGAATTTCCTCTCGCTTACCCGTATTTCGAAGTTTATGCGCCGATCCACGATCCAGAGAACGGCATGTTGATCGCCGTTGGCGAAATCTATCTCGATGCGTCCGAGCTTTTGCGTGACCGGTCCTTCGTCGAACGGGCAACCTGGGCCGCAGTGATCCTTGCTGCCCTGAGTATGTTGGCAATGCTAGCGCTCACCTTCAGCCAAAGCTCGCGATTGGAAGAGCTGTTGGCGGCCGAGCGAAAGATGGTCAAGCATAATGACCAACTGCGTCGCGCAGCCAACCGCGCACGGCTTGACGCCGCACAAGCCAACGAGCAGGTCCTCAATGTCGTAGGTGCCGAGCTGCATGACGGACCCATTCAGTTGCTCGGTCTGGTTTCCCTTATGAAGGATCAACATCCTCAAACCGAAATGCCGGATGGGACTTCGGTGCGCGGGCTGATCAGTCAGGTGATGACAGAATTGCGGTCAATTTCCGCTGGCTTGATCCTCCCCGAGCTCGAGGATCTGGACACCAGTAGTGTGGTTGCGTTGGCGGTCGAGCGGCATAAAGCCTTGATGTTTGGCGATGTGGAGATGGAGATCGTGGAGCCTTTGGCGAACTTGGATCTTCCGCGCAAGATTTGTCTCTACCGAGTGGTGTGCGAGGGGCTCAGTAATGCCGTTCGGCATGGTCAGGGCCGAGTTCCTCTGGTCACCGTTCACCAGAAGGGCTCGGTCTTGGACACCGTCATCTGTGGCGGCAAATCGCAGGGCGCAAAGACTACATCATCCATCACGCCTTGGCATTTGGGATTGCAAGGTATGCGACGTCGGCTCGACGCATTCGGTGGCCGTATTGAACTCGCAATCGCAGAGTCCTCCGCCACGCTCCATGTCACGTTGCCAATACAATCGCCGGATGACAAACCCTAAAAAGCGGTTCGGGGCTTTCGATCCACCAACACATTTCCAGCTTTTAGACGTGCGGCCGAATTGATTGAGCAGAGCCAGTCGAGCCGTCTCAAAATCGACCTTGGAGACCGTCAGTTCATTTTGGATGCGCGAATAAGTGCCCCACTGCTTTCAAGCTGTTGCGCGGCAAGAACGACTTCAACCCGGTTGCGGACATCAAGCTTTTGGATCAGCACGGACATGTAGTGTTTAACCGTCTTCTCTTGCAACGACAGTGCATCCGCGATCTCACGGTTTGTCGAGCCCCGTAGCAGTAGTCGAAGTACATCTTCCTCTCGCTTGCTGAACCGTACCCGCTCCATGGTGCGATAGCGAGCCTGTTGCCTAAGCCCAGCTACAACATTCGCGGAGACGCTTGGTGATAGATACGTATCCCCATTATGAACCTGTTGGATGGCATCGGCCAACTCTTCGAGAGTGCTGCCCTTCAAAACATATCCGAGAACGCCCGCCTCTAACGCAGAGATTGCCGTGTCCTTGCTGCTTGATGCTGTGAAAGCAACCAATTTTGAATGGGAATATTCTGTCGCAACCATTGCAATCGCCTCGATGATGACACCAGGCATATTCAGGTCGATTACGATTATGTCAGGCTTGACTGATCTTGCAATCTTGACAATGTCCTGAGCGGTCTTGCCAGAGGCAACAACAGTAAAGTTCTCAAGGGAAGAAAAAAGCTGACACACTCCGGTCAAGAAAACCGGATGATCATCGACAAATGCAACAGAAATCACTGGCATTGCAGCCCCCAGCAGCCCATTTTTCCCCCAAAAATACGAAGTTCAAAAAGCAATAGTGAATTTACAAGTTCTATATAGACGATATCACAAAAACGTGATTGAAACAATTCTTTGGATTCTGTCGCAAATTTCCGGGCAGGTTGAGAAGAGGCTTACGCTGGACATAATTATAAATCGCCCCGGTTTCATCGGAGATCTATAGCTTCACTTTGAAGTGCCCCTAGTTTCCTAGACACCTGCTTTTTTCAGTTTGCGCTGTCTTTCTTTGAAGTCAACGGGCGACAGCATGCGTTGTGCGTGTGCTTGCGCTTCGGGTTGTAGAACAAGTCGATGTATTCAAAGACATACCGTCGGGCTTCTTCGCGTGTGCGATATTTCCGCCGCCTGAGCGAGATCTATCGTCGAAAGGTTGAGGGGCTATCCGAGACTTTGGAGGATCCTGAGATCCGACCAATGGCGCTGGAGACCATTCGCGGGCTCATCCAATCCGTGACAGTGCACGAGACGGCGAGCGGCGTTCGGATCGACCTTGCGGGTGCGATCACAGCCCTTGTGGGGCTGGTTCAGCCTGGGGCTGAGGTGATTGTTGGCAGTGGTTCGGCAGAAGTGGTTGCGGGAGTAGGATTTGAACCTACGACCTTCAGGTTATGAGCCTGACGAGCTACCGGGCTGCTCCATCCCGCGACGGTGTGTAGACCTGATTTTGGTTTTTTGATCAGGCTATGAGGTTTGCGCGTTTATTGGCGCAATTTTTTGACGCCTGCAGATATATTCAGGGTCGGATCGTTTCGAGAGATACATTTTTCTACGAGGCTTTTACCAGGTTTGGCAGCGACCTACTCTCCCACGTCTTGAGACGCAGTACCATTGGCGCGACAGCGCTTAACGGCCGGGTTCGGGATGGGACCGGGTGTTTCGCTTGTGCTATGGCCACCAAACCGGGAAAAAGCCTCATGATTTTGTCCTACCGCCTATCGGCTACTTGAGGACAGATTTGTCCTGATCGCCTATCGGCGAGGTGAGGACGGGGTATCTCCAACCGTCTTTCCTTCGGTTGGGGAGGGGTTCCAAGTCAGTACTCTGTGATATGTGTATGCTTTTGATTTGTCTGTAACAGTCTTGCTATTACTGGATCAAATCAAGCCTATCGGGCCATTAGTACCGGTCAACTGAACGCATTGCTGCGCTTACATCTCCGGCCTATCGACGTGGTGGTCTACCACGGCCCTCAGGGATACCTTGTTTTGAGGGGGGCTTCCCGCTTAGATGCCTTCAGCGGTTATCCTGTCCGAACATAGCTACCCTGCACTGCGGCTGGCGCCACAACAGGTCCACCAGTGGTTCGTTCACCCCGGTCCTCTCGTACTAGGGGCAACTCCTCTCAAGTATCCTACACCCACGGCAGATAGGGACCGAACTGTCTCACGACGTTCTAAACCCAGCTCACGTACCTCTTTAAACGGCGAACAGCCGTACCCTTGGGACCTGCTCCAGCCCCAGGATGAGATGAGCCGACATCGAGGTGCCAAACACTGCCGTCGATATGGACTCTTGGGCAGTATCAGCCTGTTATCCCCGGCGTACCTTTTATCCGTTGAGCGATGGCCCTCCCACTTGGGACCACCGGATCACTATGGCCGTCTTTCGACTCTGCTCGACTTGTCAGTCTCGCAGTCAGGCTGGCTTCTGCCATTGCACTCAACGAGCGATTTCCGACCGCTCTGAGCCAACCTTCGCGCGCCTCCGTTACGCTTTAGGAGGCGACCGCCCCAGTCAAACTACCCACCACGCAGGGTCCCGGACCCGGATAACGGGCCGCGGTTAGACATCAAGAGTGCGAAGGGTGGTATCTCAAGGGAGGCTCCACGGGGACTAGCGTCCCTGCTTCAAAGCCTACCACCTATCCTGCACATCACAATCCTGATGCCAGTGCGAAGCTATAGTAAAGGTGCACGGGGTCTTTCCGTCTAACCGCGGGAAGCCTGCATCTTGACAGGCAATTCAATTTCGCTGAGTCTACGTTGGAGACAGCGGGGAAGTCGTTACGCCATTCGTGCAGGTCGGAACTTACCCGACAAGGAATTTCGCTACCTTAGGACCGTTATAGTTACGGCCGCCGTTTACCTGGGCTTCAATTCAGAGCTCTCACCCCTCCTTTTAACCTTCAGGCACCGGGCAGGCGTCAGACCCTATACGTCGTCTTGCGACTTCGCAGAGCCCTGTGTTTTTAGTAAACAGTCGCCACCCCCTGGTTTGTGCCCCCAGCCCCTAGTTGCCTAGGAACCGGGCCTCCTTCTCGCGAACTTACGGAGGTATTTTGCCGAGTTCCTTCAACGTAGTTCTCTCAAGCGCCTTGGTATTCTCTACCAGTCCACCTGTGTCGGTTTCGGGTACGATCTAGCGATGGAGCTATTTCCAGGAACCTCTCAGCGGCCCGTTCAATCCGATAAGAACGAACAACCTTTGAGATCCGTCACTTCCATCTGGCCCAGGAATATTAACCTGGTTCCCATCGACTACGCCTTTCGGCCTCGCCTTAGGGGTCGGCTTACCCTGCTCAGATTAGCTTTAAGCAGGAACCCTTGGACTTTCGGCGAGAGTGTCTCTCACACTCTTTGTCGCTACTCATGTCATCATTCTCACTAGTGATCTCTCCACGGGATCCCTCACAGGCCCGCTTCATCGAAGATTTCTTCTCCTCCATGGTGCCCCGAAGGACACTAAAGAGGATAGAAACCATGTCACACTACGCTCTGCTACCATGCCTTACGGCATCCTCGGCTTCGGCTCATGGCTTGAGCCCCGTTACATCTTCGCCGCAGGACAACTTATTTAGACCAGTGAGCTGTTACGCTATCTTTAAAGGATGGCTGCTTCTAAGCCAACCTCCTGGTTGTTTTGGTCGTCCCACCTGCTTTCCCACTTAGCCATGAATTGGGGGCCTTAGCCGGAGGTCAGGGTTGTTTCCCTCTCGACGACGGACGTTAGCATCCGCCGTCTGTCTGCCATCTAGTACTCCTCGGTATTCGGAGTTTGGTTAGGATCAGTAAGCCTGTGGGGCCCCATTACCCATCCAGTGCTCTACCCCCGAGGGTATTCGGATGACGCTCTACCTAAATAGATTTCGCAGAGAACCAGCTATCTCCGAGTTTGATTGGCCTTTCACCCCTAGGCACAACTCATCCCGACCTTTTTCAACAGGTGTGGGTTCGGACCTCCAGTTGGTGTTACCCAACCTTCATCCTGGTCATGCCTAGATCACTCGGTTTCGGGTCTGATCCATCTAACTCAACGCCCTATTAAGACTCGCTTTCGCTGCGCCTACACCTAACGGCTTAAGCTTGCTAGATAGACCAAGTCGATGACCCATTATACAAAAGGTACGCCGTCAGGGCTTATGCCCCTCCGACTGATTGTAGGCGTTCGGTTTCAGGTACTGTTTCACTCCCCTCGTCGGGGTGCTTTTCACCTTTCCCTCACGGTACTGGTTCGCTATCGGTCAGTAAGGAGTACTTAGCCTTCGAAGGTGGTCCTCCGATCTTCAGACAGAATTTCACGTGTTCCGCCCTACTTGATACGTCCCTCAAAGCTTCCCATACGGGGCTGTCACCCGCTCTGGCTGCGCTTCCCAACGCATTCTGGTCACTTATTGGGCTCGGCTGGTCCCCGTTCGCTCGCCGCTACTAGGGGAGTCGCTATTGCTGTCCTTTCCTCCGGGTACTTAGATGTTTCAGTTCTCCGGGTTTGCTCTTTAAGACCTATGTATTCAGTCAAAAAGTACCTGTTTCAGCCCGTTATAAACTGCCAAAAGGCAATTATAACAAACTGTCAGGTGGGTTGCCCCATTCGGAAATCCATGGATCACAGCTTATTCTCAGCTCCTCATGGCTTATCGCAGAGTATCACGTCCTTCATCGCCTCTTACTGCCAAGGCA
>NZ_KN293980.1:21725-84225 GCF_000768555.3 Roseovarius mucosus DSM 17069 | reverse complement strand
AGTCATCTGTCTGATGCACATCAGTTTCCAAAGAAACCGAAGTCCATACAAGACAGTGAAGCTGACACTACATCATCGGGCCGAAACCCTAGTAGCGTTGATATACAGACGTTGATCCATCGAAATGAACCAAACCGCCCACATATCTCTTCAGTCATCAAATTTTCAAAGAGCGTCGAGACAAAATCAACCGAGAGCGCCAAACTACCTAGCGCAACCCGCCAATCCTACCTCAGAATTTCTATCCGCCTAACTTCACCAAGCTTCCGCTCAACTCCGTTCCGCGTCCCAGCAACCGCCTCAGCAGCGCCGGTGAAGGGGTATTTACGGTTAGAGGCTCAGACCCGCAACCCCTTTTTTTGGCTTTTGTCATCTTTTTTTCACGAACCCGGTTTTTTACGGAATATTAAGGGGTTAGGGGAAAGATCGGCAAGATTTTCGGCGCCTCGCGTAACATTATTACTCACGGAAATTGCGACTCTCTCCTACATCTGGGGTTATCCACAGACTTACCCCCAAAACCCAGTAAATCCGGCCACGAGCGTCCGACTCAAACCCGACGACTCTGGCGCATCGGTCGCCATCTCAGCCCCAACAGAGCCAGAATCACGGCCAGATAGACCAGCGGTTCGATCTGAAAGCCTTTGCTCAGCCAGATGAAATGCACCGCAGCCAGAATCGCCACCGCGTAGGTCAGCCGGTGCAACACCCGCCAACGCGGCCCCAGCCGCCGCAGCGACAGGTCATTCGAGGTCAGCGCCAAGGGGATCATCATTAGGAACGCGGTAAAGCCGACCGTCACATAGGGCCGCTTGAGAATATCCGCCCATATCTGTGCCCAGATCTGCACATCCAGCACCAGCCAGACCAGCAGATGCAGGGACACATAGGTAAAGGCCAGCAATCCCACCGCCCGGCGAAACCGGATCAGGTTAACGCCCAGATAACGGCGCAGCGGAGTGATGCACAAACCAAGGATCACCAGCTGCAAGGCGACCTCACCCAGCTCGCGCTCCAGCGCCTTGATCGGTTCGGCCCCAAGCCCGCCGGTCAGACCCAGATAGAAGGTCCAGACCGCCGGTACGAGCCCAAGCAACCACACCGCCCAGACCGGCACCTGCCGCGCCAACCCGTTGATCCGGTCCTGCAGCATCAGAAGTTCTTTTTCAGGTCCATGCCGGCATAGAGCCCCGCCACCTCATCCCCATAACCGTTGAACATGAGCGTGGGCACGCGCGCAGAGAACAGCCCGCCGCCAATCTGCCGTTCCGAGGCCTGCGACCAGCGCGGGTGATTCACCTCGGGGTTCACGTTACTATAGAAGCCATACTCGCGGGCATTGGCCTTGTTCCAGCTTGTCGGCGGCTCCTTGTCGGTCAGGGTGATCCGCACCACCGACTTGATCGACTTGAACCCGTATTTCCATGGCACCACCAGACGCAGCGGCGCACCGTTCTGATTGGGAATGTCGCGACCATAAATGCCCGTGGCCATGATCGTCAGCGGATGCAGCGCCTCATCCAGACGCAGCCCCTCGACATAGGGCCAGTCGAGCACCGGATAGCGCACCCCCGGCATTTCATCGGGGCGCAATACGGTCTCGAAGGCCACGTATTTCGCGGCGCTCTGGACGCCCGCCAGATCGAGGAGGTCGGCCAGTTCAAATCCGTTCCACGGCACGACCATCGACCAGGCCTCGACGCAGCGGAACCGGTAGAGCCGTTCCTCGATGGTCATCTTGGCCATGATCTCGTCAAAGTCATAGGCGCCGGGACGGTCCACCAGACCGTCGATCGTCACGCTCCAGGGTGACACCGTCAGCGTGCGTGCATTACGAGCCGGATCGCCCTTGTCGGTGCCGAACTCATAATAATTGTTATAGGTGGTGATGTCGTCCCAATCATTGGGCGTCAACGTATCGGCCTGCGTCTCGGCCCGCGCACGCGGTCCCCCAAGGCTGAGGCCCACACCCGCCGCCGCCCCGGCGATCAACTGGCGGCGATTGAGAAACGCCGACTCGGGCGTGACGTCCTTCAGACTGAGGGTGTTTTTCCAGCGATGGGCCATGTCATGTCTCCTATGGGTTCCCCGTATACATATAGAGACAGACACGGTCCTCGCCAGCACAGGGGTCTTAACGTGCGGTCACAATACCGCGTCCGCATTGTAACTTGGCCGGATTTTATTGAACGCGACCGAGGTGCCATCCGCCTGTACCAGCCGCACATGCCGCCGCCGCATCAGGCGCGGTTCGGCCACGCCGACCGAATGGGCGATGGTCTCAACCTCCTTGATTACCGATTTGGCGTAATGGGCGACCTTGACGTATTTGTCCTCCACCACCAGTCCGCGCTGCAAATAGGGGTCATGGGTGGTAATGCCGGTCGGACAGGTGTTGCGATTGCATTTCAGCGCCTGAATACAGCCGAGGCTGAACATGAAGCCGCGCGCCGAGGTGACGAAATCCGCGCCTGCGCAAATCGCCCAGGCCACATCGCCGGGATTGATCAGCTTGCCCGCCGCAATCATGCGAATGCGCTCTTTGAGCCCATAGCGATCCCGCAAATCGACCATGCGCGGCAACGCATCCCGAATGGGCATGCCCACCAGATCCATCAGCGGCATAGGGGCAGCCCCTGTGCCCCCCTCACCGCCGTCAATCGCAATGAAATCCGGGGCGCAATCCGGCCCGCGCGCCATGATCATCTCAAAGAGTGGCTCCCATGCCTCGGACGATCCGATCACGGTCTTGAACCCGACCGGGCGGCCCGTCACCTGCCGGATATGGCCGATCACGTCCAACAGCTCGCCATAGTCATTGATATCGGCGTGCCGGTTGGGCGAAATACTGTCTTTGCCGATCTCGATCCCGCGAATGGCGGCAATCTCATCGTTGACCTTTTCACCGGGCAGGATGCCACCTTTGCCGGGCTTGGCGCCCTGCGCCAGCTTCAGCTCGAACATCTTGATGCAAGGATTGTCCGACACCTCACGCAGCCGCGCATCGCTCAGATTGCCCAGCGCATCGCGCACACCGTATTTGGCGGTGCCGATCTGATAGACGAGATCGCAATTGCCAACCAAATGAAACGGGCTTAGCCCCCCCTCGCCGGTATTGAGCCAGATGCCCGCCTTGGCCGCCCCTCGGCTCAGTGCCTCGACCGCCGGGCGCGAAATCGCGCCATAGCTCATGCCCGAGATGTTGAAGATCGACTTGGCCATATAGGGAATCGCCGCCGTTGGCCCGATCTGCATTGGCGCCGTGGTTGCAAACTGATCATCCAGCGGCGGAAACACCGCAGGCACAAAGATGGGCGTGCCCGGCACCCCAAGATTACGGGTAGAGCCAAAGGCAATCGTATTGCCGGCCCCCTTGGTCGCATGACTGACCCAATCGCGCTGCGCGCGGTTGAACGGCATCTCCTCGCGGTCCATGGCAAAGAAATACTGGCGAAAGAACTCGCCCAGCTTGGTGAACAGCCCCCGAAACCGCCCGATCACCGGATA
This sequence comes from Roseovarius mucosus DSM 17069, assembly GCF_000768555.3. GTDB lineage: Bacteria > Pseudomonadota > Alphaproteobacteria > Rhodobacterales > Rhodobacteraceae > Roseovarius > Roseovarius mucosus. Next base: position 80,718 of record NZ_KN293980.1, on the reverse strand, counting down.
ATTGCGCCGGATCGCATCGCCGGGTTGCGTTCTGTCGAGGATATAGAACAGCACCACCGCCAGCACGACCGCGCCCAAGGCGAACACGAACAACAGCGCCAGAACCTCTAGGATCTGCGTCACATACCCCATCTGAAAACTCCAATGATCCCGCCCACGCCGCAAGAGGCGCCTCGCGCGCAACCTGCGCCATTCCAGCGTGTCAAACAAGCGTGCAAACGGTGTCTTCGCCCCTTGTTTCATCAGATCCGGGCGCGATTCAGGCCTTTCGCCTGCCTCGCGCAGATACGGCGGGAAACCCGGCTGAAAGGCCCGCAGCCTACGGGATAATTTCCGCCTCTTCACAAAAACGTGACTGGAATTTTCTGACAGGCCCAGCTTAGCGGGCAGATCCCGCAGGTCAAACCGCATCGGCGGAAACCCCCGGTGAACCAATCCCCGTCCCGTGCCGTAAGCCTCACATGATCCCGATCCCGGGGTCGTGAAAACGAACACTTAAACGGAGACGCAAACCATGTTTCGCAGAACCTATCTCGCCCTGACCGCCGCCGCCCTGATGGCCGGCCCGGCCTTTGCCGACAACCACGGCAAGGACATCGTCGACATCGCCGCCGGCAACGAGAGCTTCTCGACGCTTGTCGCCGCCGTGCAGGCCGCTGACCTTGTCGACACGCTCAAGGGCGAAGGCCCCTTCACCGTCTTTGCTCCCACCGATGATGCCTTTGCCGCCCTGCCCGCAGGCACGGTCGAGGACCTGCTCAAGCCCGAGAACAAGGACAAGTTGACCGCCGTCCTCACCTATCACGTGGTGCCGGGTAAGGTGATGTCGGGCGATCTCTCGGATGGCATGACCGCCACCACCGTGCAGGGTACCGACGTGACCATCGGCACAACCGATGGCGTAACCGTCGATGGCGCCAAGGTGGTGCAGGCCGACATCGAGGCCAGCAACGGCGTGATCCACGTGATCGACAGCGTCATCCTGCCGAAATAACCACCACTCACGATCGGCAGCGGCGGGGCGGCCCATGGGCCGCCCCGTTTCGTCAGCACGTGTCGCCCTCACTCGAAACCACACCCGTCCCGGGCTTGACCCGGGACCTCGCCCCGGTTCAGAGGTTGGGGCAATGTGCCCCCGATCAGACGAAACCCGCTCTAGACATGCTGCGCGCCGTTGATCTCGATCTCTGTCCCGGAAATATAGGACGACCCCTCGGAGCAGAGAAAAAAGATCGTGTTGGCCACCTCATCGGGTTCGCCCAACCGCCGCATCGGGATGCTCTCGACCAACTTGTCGGTGCCCGGCGACAGGATTGCGGTGCGGATTTCTCCGGGGGCAATGGAATTGACCCGCACGCCCAAGGGGCCGAAATCATGCGCCATTTCGCGCGTTAGCGCCACCAACGCCGCCTTGGACGTGGCATAGGCCGCGCCGGCAAAGGGATGCACGCGGCTTCCGGCAATAGAGGTGACATTGACCACCGCGCCGCGCGCCGCCGCCAGTTCATCTCGCAAACTGCGCGCCAACACGACCGAGGCAAAGAAATTGACGTGAAACACCTGCCCCCAGGTCCGCAGATCCGTGCTGAACGTATTCAAGCGTTCACCCTCCGGCCCCTTGGGCGAAATCCCCGCGTTATTGACCAGCGCATCCAGCCGCCCGCCCAAACGCGCGCGTAACTCTTCGACCTTGGCGATAACGTCATTGGGGTCCGCCAGATCCATCTGGATATGGTTCTCGGCCCCGCCTCCCCAGGGACATTCCGCTGGAAAAGGCTGCCGCGAACAGGTGATCACCCGCCACCCCGCCGCATTGAACCGCCGCACCGTGGCATGCCCAATCCCCCGACTTGCCCCCGTCAGCAACAGCGTTTTGGTCTCGGACATGCGCCCCCTCTTTCGTTCGCGGGATCCCCTGCGCTCAACCTTAGCGCTTTGCGGCCCGCCCGCAACGGGCCTTGGCACCACCCCGCGCAGATTGTAATGAAGGACGCAACCCCGCGTCGGAGATCAGCATGAAGGCCAGAGACATGAATCGCGACTGGATCGCCACCGCCCGCACCCTCTCCGAGGCGCTGCCCTATCTGCAACGCTACACCGGCGCGATTGTCGTGATCAAACTCGGTGGGCACGCCATGGGCAGCGACGAGGCGATGGAGACCTTCGCCCGCGACGTGGTGCTGATGCGCCAGGTCGGCGTCAACCCGGTGATCGTCCATGGCGGCGGGCCGATGATCAACCAGATGCTCGAGAAACTGGAGATCAAGTCGGAATTCGTGAATGGCAAGCGCGTGACCGACGCCGCCACCATGGAAGTTGTGGAAATGGTCCTCTCTGGTCAGGTCAACAAACGCATCGTGGCCGCGATCAACGGTCAGGGCGGGCGTGCCGTGGGCCTCTCGGGCAAGGATGCAAGGCTCATCACCTGCACGCCCTCGCATCCCGACCTGGGTCTTGTCGGCGAACCGACCGAGATTGACCCCACCATCCTGCACACGCTCTTTGCCGCCGATATGATCCCCGTCATCGCCCCCTTGGGCGCGGGCCACGAGGGTGAGACCTACAACATCAACGGCGACACCGCCGCAGGTGCCGTGGCCGCCGCCCTCAAGGCCGACCGCCTGCTTCTGCTCACCGACATCGACGGGGTGCGCGACGGCGAGGGCCGTGTCGTCACCGAACTCAGCGCCGAGCAGATTCGCCAGATGACCCGTGACGGCGTGATCGCGGGCGGCATGATCCCCAAGACCGAAACCGCCCTTGCCGCCATCGAGGGCGGCGTGCGCGCGGTGGTCATCCTCGACGGGCGCGCGCCCAACGCCACCCTGCTCGAGCTTTTCACCGAACATGGCGCAGGCTCGCTCATCCGGGGCAACAACACCCCCCGTGTGCCCCGCTCCAGCCAGAGCTGAGCCGCGCGCGTGCCCGCCATGCCCCCGGCGCTCTTTGACCTTGCGGGCGCGCATCACCTGACCACTTCGGGCGCGCTGCATCTGGCGCCCGATGAGCTGCCCGGCCTGCAAACCCTAGTGCTGCTCAGCCCCGCCGAGCCGGGCTTTTGGGATCATTTCACCGCCACGCCCGAATATCGCGACGGCGCGCGCGACCCGATGAACCGCTGGTCGGCCCGCGTCATCACCGCCATGGCTGACGCGCTCGGGGCCACGCCGTTTTTCCCCTTTTCCGGTCCCCCCTGGCAGCCCTTCACCGATTGGGCGCGGCGCAGCGCCCGCGCCTGGCCCTCGCCCATGGGCCTTCTGGTGCATGACGCGGCCGGTCTGATGATCTCCTATCGCGGGGCCCTCGCCTTTCGCGACCGCTTTGTCCTGCCGCCCTCCGGCCCGCGCCCCTGCGACACCTGCCCGGATCAGCCCTGCCTGCGCGCCTGCCCGGTCGATGCCCTGCGCCCGGACGCCTATAACGTCCCGGCCTGCAAATCCGATCTCGACCGCCCCGGAAATGACTGCCGCGCGCGCGGCTGTGCGGTGCGCCGCGCCTGCCCGCTCAGCCAAACCTATGGCCGGCTCGAGGCGCAATCCGCCTTTCACATGGGGTATTTCGGATGAAGACCCTCCTTCTCATGCGTCACGCCAAATCCGATTGGGGCGACCCGCGCCTGCCAGACAGCGCCCGCCCCCTCAACGCGCGCGGTCGCCGCGCCGCAACAGCCCTCGGCCACTGGCTCCGCGCGCAGAACCTGCACCCCGACCAGATCCTCTGCTCCTCCTCTGTCCGAACCCGGGAAACCTGCGCCCGGCTCAAGCTCGACACAGCACCGGACCTCATCGACTCGCTCTATCTCGCCGAAGCGGACGAGATGCTCGCGGTCCTGCGCCGCGCCAGCGGTGATCTTGTCCTCATGCTGGGACATAATCCCGGCATTGCCGAATTCGCGGCCCTTCTGGTGGCCAAGGCTCCGGATCACGATCGTTTCGAAGACTACCCAACCGGGGCCACCCTGTTGGTGCAGTTCGACATCGCCGATTGGTCCGCCCTCCAGCCCGGCACCGGCTCTGCGCTGCATTTCCTCACGCCCCACGACCTGCCATAACCGGCAGATGCAACCGCCCGTCTTTATCGGATCAGAGATCTATCGCGGCTCCTCTTACGGGGCGCGCCACCCGCTCTCGATCCCGCGCGTGCCCACGGTGATCGACCTCTGCCGCGCTCTCGGCTGGTTGCCGCAGTCGCAGTATCGCACCAGCCCCCGCGCCAAGCCGCAGGCGCTGACCGCATGGCACACCCCGGCCTATATCGCGGCCTTGCAAGCGGCCGAAACATCCGGTCAGGTTACACCAGAAATCCGCGCCCGCCACCAGATCGGCACGCTCTCCAACCCGATCTTTGGGGAAATGTTCCGCCGCCCCGCCACCGCCGCCGGCGGCTCCCTGCTCGCCACCGACCTTCTGGCCATGGGCGGCGTGGCCTATAATTCCGGCGGCGGCACCCATCACGGCATGGCCGATCACGCGGGCGGGTTTTGCTATCTCAACGACCCGGTGCTGGCGATCAAGGCGTTTCTGGCCCAGGGCCTCAGCCGCATCGCCTATGTCGATATCGACGCGCATCACTGCGACGGGGTCGCGGCGGCCTTTCCCAATGAGCCCCGCGTGCTGATGATCTCCACCCACGAGGCCGGGCGCTGGCCCTTCACCGGCACGCTGGACGACCGCGCGGGCAGCCATGCCATCAACCTGCCCCTGCCCCGCGCCACCAATGACAGCGGCTTTGCCATGGCCCTGCACGAGGTCATTCTTCCCGCCGTGCAGGCCTTCCATCCCCAAGCCATCGTCCTGCAATGCGGTGCCGATGCCGTGACCGAAGACCCGCTGTCGCGCCTCTGCCTCTCCAACAACGCCCATTGGGAAGCGGTGGCGCTCTTGCGCCCGCTCGCCCCGCGCCTCCTCACCTTGGGCGGCGGCGGCTACAATCCCTGGACCGTGGGCCGCCTCTGGTCCGGTGTCTGGGCCACGCTCAACACCTACGAAATCCCCGACCGCTTGCCCGAACCCGCGCGCGCCATCCTTGCGGCCCTCTCATGGACGCGCCGCCCGGCCCTACCCGACGACAGCCTCATCGATACGCTGCGCGACGCCCCGCGCCCCGGCCCTATCGCCGATGACCTGCGCACAGCCGTCCAACATCTGCGCGCACGCCGCAGCACTTGGGTCTGACGAAAAAAGGGGCGGCACGAGCGCCACCCCTTTCATCTGGCCCCAAATACCTCGGGGGAGTCGCCGTCAGGCGACGGGGGCAGCGCCCCCATCCTTGCGTCAGTGCCCCAGAATCTGGCTCAGGAACAGCTTGGTCCGGTCCGACTGCGGATTGTTGAAGAACTCTTCCGGTTCGTTCTGCTCCACGATCTGCCCCTGATCCATAAAGATCACCCGGTTCGCCACCTTGCGCGCGAACCCCATTTCGTGGGTCACGCAGAGCATGGTCATCCCCTCTTCGGCCAGTTGGATCATCGTATCCAGCACCTCGGAAATCATCTCGGGGTCGAGCGCCGATGTCGGCTCGTCAAAGAGCATGATCCGGGGCCGCATGCACAAGGAGCGTGCTATCGCCACCCGTTGCTGCTGCCCGCCCGAGAGTTGGCCGGGATATTTATTGGCCTGCTCGGGGATCTTGACCTTTTCCAGGAAATGCATCGCCACTTCCTCGGCCTCGCGCTTGGGCGTCTTGCGCACCCAAATGGGGGCCAGCGTGCAATTCTCCAGAATCGTCAGATGCGGAAACAGGTTGAAGTGCTGGAACACCATGCCAACCTCTGACCGGATCTTGTCGATATTCTTGAGGTCATTCGACAAGAGCGTGCCATCGACCGTGATCTTGCCCTTCTGATGCTCTTCCAGCGCGTTGATGCACCGGATGAGCGTGGATTTGCCCGATCCCGACGGACCCGCGATCACGATCCGCTCGCCCTGATAGACAGTCAGATCAATGTCGCGCAGCACGTGAAACGCGCCATACCATTTGTTCATCTTGGTAATCTCGACGGCAACCTGATCCGAGACATTCATTTGTGTTTCTGCGGCCATATCCGTGACCCTCCTTACCGATGATCCGTGCGAAGCTGACGCTCCAGCCACTGGGAATATTGCGAGATACCGTAGCAGGTGATGAAGAAGAGGACGCAGGCAAAGCCAAAGAGCTCCCAATAGACCCCGTTCCACTCGGACGAGGCCAGGATCGGACCCCGGATCATGCCCACGATGTCGAACATCGAGATGACCGAGACCAGCGTCGTATCCTTGAAGAGGCCCACCGCCACGTTGACGATGCCCGGTATCGAGATCTTGAGCGCTTGCGGCAGAATGATCAGCTGCATCGCCTGCGCATAGTCCAGTCCCAGACTATCCGCCGCCTCGTATTGCCCGCGCGGCAGCGCGGCGAGCCCCCCCCGGATCACCTCGGCGATATAGGCCGAAGAGAACATCGTGATCATGATGATCACCCGCAGGATCAGGTCGAAATTCGTCCCCGGCGGCAGGAAATATGCCAGCACCACATTGGCCACGAACAAGAGCGTGATCAGCGGCACACCGCGAATGAACTCGATAAAGACCACGCAGATCCACTTGATGATCGGCATGCTCGATTGCCGCCCGAGGGCCAGCAGGATGCCCAGGGGCAAGGACAGCGACACACAGACCACCCCCAGCATCAGGTTGATCATGAACCCGCCCATATCGCGCGAGGCCACAGCCTCAATCGCCAGCACATTTTCCATCGGCGCGGTCACATAGCCCGACAGAATCCAGAAGACGAGCGCCGCCACGAACGCGACGATCACGGCAATACCAGCGTTGACCGTCACCATGCGGCGATAGACGAAGGCACCGACCAGAACGCCCAAGAGGGCAAAGATCGGCACCATCAGGGACCCGCCCCAAATCAGCCAATAGGCAACGAACGGGTAAAGCCCGGTAAAGATCAGCATCTTGCGCGGGAATATCTTGCCAAAGAGCACCGGTGCAGCAGCAATGAACAACAGCAAGAACGCCAGACCCGGACGCCAGTATAACTCGGATGGATATTTGAACCCGAACAAGAGCTGGTTCCAACGCTCACTCAGCACCGCGAAACAGGCCCCGGTCTTGCCATCCAGAATCTCTCGACAGGCCGACAGGCTCGGGCTGTCCCAAACCCCGTTCAGAAACCACGGTGTCGCCGAGATAACAATCTGAAACACCACATAGGCCGACACAATCGTCAGCAACGCATTGCCCGGCGAGGAAAACAGGTTCTCACGCAGCCATTTGATAGCGCCGGTTTGCGTCGCAGGCGGCGGCGCTTCGGGCAGCATGTGCTTGCGCACAAAGGCGAATTGATCACGGGACATGCTCAACGCTCCTTCAGCTTGATCGAGTTGTTGTAGACGTTCATGATCGCCGAAATGGCGAGGCTGATCGTCAGATAGAACAACATCAGCATCAGCACGCATTCAATCGCGCGCCCCGTCTGGTTTAGCGTGATACCCCCCAGCGTGCCGGTCACATCCATGTAACCCACGGCAATCGCCAACGAAGAGTTCTTGGTCAGGTTCAGGTATTGCGAAATCAGTGGCGGGATGATCACCCGCAGTGCCTGCGGCAGGATCACCAGGTTCATGATCCGCTTGGGCCGTAGGCCAAGCGACGCCGCCGCTTCCGTCTGCCCCTTGCTTACCGCCTGAATACCCGCGCGCACGTTTTCCGCGATGAAGGCGCCGGTATAGATCGCCAGCGCGAACCACAGCGCGATCAAAGAGCCGCGAATATGAAGACCGCCATCAAAGTTGAACCCCTTGAGCGCCGGGTATGCAAGGCTGATCGGCTGACCAAGCACAAAATAGATCAACACCGTCGGCACGAACAGGATCACCAGCGAGGGCCAGCCCATCGGCAAGAGCCGCCCGGTGTCATAAAGCAGCTTGGTCGCATACCGGCGATAGGCAAAGACGCCGATCACCGACGCAAGGAATGTCAGAACCACCACCAGCGATCCCGGCCCCCAGACGGGCGCGGGCACATAGACCCCCCGATTGGTAAAGGCAAAGGCATCGAACAGCATCGACGCATCCGGGTTCTCACCCCGAAACTGGTTGGGCGCGGGCATCACAGCCGTCATCACGGTAAAGATGATGAGGATCCAAATCAGCACCGGGATGTTGCGAAAGATCTCGACATAAAAGGCCATCAGCTTGCGCACCAGCCAGTTGGGCGATAGCCGCAGCACACCGGCCGTGACCCCGAAAACCGTCGCCGTCGCACAGCCCAGAAACGCCACGATCAACGTGTTGATCACCCCCACCACCGAGGCGCGCAAGTGGCTCGACTGACTGTCGTACTCGATGGGCCGCTGGTTGATGTCGTAATTCGCGGGGCTGCTCAGGAAGTCGAAAGAAATGTTCTGCCCCTGCGCGGCCAGATTGCTGACAAGGTTGGCCCCAAGATAGCCAAGCAGCAGCATCAACAAAACAAGCGCGATGAATTGGAAGGTGTAAGAGCGATACCGCGTATCGTAAATCAGCATAGATAGCTGAAACGACGCCTTAGGAGGGTCGGTCATCGTTGTCATCTGGGATTTTCCCTGTGTTTCAACCCGGATTTTTATCGGCATCTCTGCCGTGGGCCGATTTTTAAGTGGTCTTAAGGTGAAAAGGGCGCGGGAAGTATCCCGCGCCCCTCGTCAGGTTCGCTTAACGGAACGGCGGGGCATACATGATGCCGCCCTGCGTCCACTGTGCGTTCAGACCACGGGCTAGACCGATCGGGGTCTTTTCGCCGATGTTCTTTTCAAAGATCTCGCCGTAGTTGCCGCCGACGGAAATCGCGCGCTTGGCCCACTCGTTGTCGAGGCCGATCATCGCACCCAGTTCACCTTCGGTGCCGAGGATACGGTTGATCTCCGGGTTTGCACCCGGTGCCGCCGACAACTCGCCGATATTGGCCGAGGTGATGCCCATTTCTTCGGCAGCGACCAGCGCGTAGAACGTCCAGCGCACAATATCACCCCAGTCGTTGTCGCCATGGCGCACCAGCGGGCCCAGCGGCTCTTTCGAGATGATTTCCGGCAGGATCACGTGATCCGTCGGGTTCTCGAACGCGGCGCGTGTCGATGCCAGACCCGACGCATCGGTCGTGTAGGTATCGCAGGCGCCTGCCAGATACTGCTGCTGACCTTCGGCGTTGGTCTCGATCGGCACCGGCTCATAGCTGATGTTGTTGGCACGGAAGAAATCCGCAAGGTTCAGCTCGGTGGTGGTGCCGGTCTGGATGCAAACCGTCGCGCCGTCCAGCTCCTTGGCAGAGCTCACACCCAGCGACTTGGGCACAAGGAAACCCTGACCGTCATAGTAGTTCACGCCGACGAAATCGAACTTGAGGTCGGTGTCGCGCGAAAAGGTCCAGGTGGTGTTGCGCGCCAGCATGTCGATCTCGCCCGAGGCAAGCGCGGTAAAGCGTGTCTTGCCGGTGGTCGGCACGAATTCAACGGCATTGCCATCGCCCAGCACGGCGGCGGCAACGGCACGGCACACAGCCACGTCAAAACCTTCCCAAACACCGTTTGCATCGGGAGCGGCAAAGCCCACGAGGCCGGTGGTCACACCACAGTTCAGCTTGCCGCGGGCCTTCACGTCATCCAACGTGGCAGCCGCAGAAGCGCCAGCCGCAAGGCCGGCCACCGTCAGCGCGCCCAAAAATACGGTTTTTTTCATGTTTACCTCTTCCTGATTATCCGCCCTTCAAGAGCGGTTTGTCGGGCCAATCGGCCCATTGTGACACTGTTGGCAGGGCTTTCACCCCTCTCAGTGACGCCAAGTTTGTGTGGATTCATCACGAAACGTCAAGTCTTTGTTCACCAAACCCTATGTGGAACACCGGCCAAACCGGCCCTTGCCGTTGCGTCAGCCACCCAGCGATCAGATTGCCCGATCCTTGCGCGAAAGATCATAAAACCGCTTGGCGTGAATAAAGTCAGATTGTTTCCTGGCCGCCATCTCTTCGGCCTCTTCGTCGCTACCCCATTGCTCTGCCTGCCAGGTTTCATCCACCCGCGAGAGGTTCCAGAGCGTTTCTGCGGGGTAAAACCCGTCCAGCGCGGCAAATCCGATCACAAGCGAGCCACTCAGGCTCACAAGATCGTGAAATGCGGTCAATGCCCATATATCAAGGGCGTCAACATGCGCCCGCAACCGCGCCAGCGCTGCCGCATCCTGCGGCACATGCACCACGCCTTCAACCACAAGTAGCTTCGCAGACAGGACCGATTCGGTCCAATCCAGGAGCGGATTCCACGCCTTTGCCTGTTTTTCGATCAGTTCCACGGGGCCGGTTGCCCGATAACAGATCAGATCGCTGTCGCCATAGGCCGCCAGCATCTCTGCCACCTCGGATTTCTGCCGCGCCACCTTGTCGATGGCGGCATTGGCAGACCGGGTATAGGGCATCGTGCCGGGGTCGATCTTGCCCTCCTGCGCGTCCCACTCGGCGGCAATCGCCTCGGCCAGGGCACGCGTTGGCACGATCAGCGCGGCCTTGGCCGGGGTGCGCACCGCGCGCCCATCCAGGCGCACACCAAATCCGCCTTCCTCCTCGACAACCCCCGCCTCTTTCCAGAACCGCTTGGCTTTCCATTCGCTCATCGCCTACCCCCAAACCCGCGCAATCGCCTCGGGCAGCGCCCGGAAATCCTGCACGATTTCGCGCGCAGCCCTCAGCGCGTCAGGCCGGTGATAACCCCAGGCTACACCAATGCCCGCAATCCCCGCCGCCTGCGCCATCTCCATGTCGAAACTCGTGTCGCCCACCATCACCGCGTTTTCCGGCAACACCCCGGTTTCTGCCAGCGCGGCGCGCAGCATCGAGGGATGCGGCTTTGACGGATGATGGTCCGCCACCTGCCGCGTGACGAAATACGACCGTAGGTCATGCCCATCCAAAAGCTTGTCGAGTCCCCGCGCCGATTTGCCGGTGGCCACGCCCAGCAAGGTCTCGGGCACCGCATGCAGCGCCTTGAGCGTATCGAGCGCATGCGGATAGAGCGGAGAGGAGGCTTGCACGCCAGTCTCTAATCGCAATCCCATATAGGCCTCTTTATACCACGCCACGATGCGCGCCTGCACATCGCCGGGCAGGTGCGGCGCCAGACGCGGGATCGCCACATCAAGCGACAGACCGACAATGCTCAGGATCACCTCGCGCTCCGGTGCAGGCTCTCCCGCGCGATCAAACGCGGACCGCATCGCCGCCAGAATATCGCCTTGGCTATCTACCAGCGTGCCATCGACATCAAAAATCACCAGATGCAAGGGACGGCTCATGCCATATCCTCGAGCGGGTCCTCCGGCGCCTCGGACGGCACCCATTGAAACAGGTCCCATGTCCGCGCCATATGCTCGGGCAAGGGGGCGGTAATATGCAGAATGGCCCGCGTTACAGGATGCTCGATCTTGAGCGACCGGGCATGCAGATGCAGCTTGCGGCTCACATCACCGCCCAGCTGCGCGCCCCAGCCATCGCCAAGGTTCTCCTGCCCTGATCCGCCATATTTGCCATCGCCGACGATGGGATGCCCGATCTCGGCCATATGCGCGCGCAGCTGATGTGTCCGCCCCGTCACCGGGATCAGCGCCATCCACGCCGTGCGCGCGCCCGCCGCCTCGATCACGGCATAATCGGTGGTCGCGGGCTTGGCCCCCCGGCGTGGCGTCAATGTCGCGCGGATGCAGGCAGAGCATCTTTTCGCCCTCGCCCTTGGCTCCATGGCCCGGTGCCTTGACCAGACCAAATCGGATCGTGCCCATGCGCGGCGTGGGCACGCCCGCCACGGCCGCCCAGTAAATCTTGCGCGTGTTGCGATGCCGGAACGCTGCCGTCAGGCCCTTGGCCGCCTCGCGGGTGCGCGCCAGAAGCAATACGCCCGACGTATCCTTGTCCAGGCGATGCACCAGACGCGGCTTGTCCTCGGCGCCAAAACGCAGCGCCTCCGCCAACCCGTCCACATGCCGCAACTGCTTGCTGCCGCCTTGCACCGGCAGGCCCGGCGGCTTGTTCAGCGCAATGATGTGATCGTCGCGATAGATAACACAGGACTGGATCATCTTGGCATCCGCCGGGCTGATCCGCGCCAAGGCCCCCGTGGGGCGCTCATCGACATCGGGCAAGGGGGGAACACGCACGCTCTGTCCCACTTCCAGCCGCGTCGCCGGTTTCACCCGCCCGCCATCAACCCGCAACTCGCCCTTGCGACACATCTTCTCGATCTGCACTTGGCCGACATGCGGAAACAGCCGCCGGATCCACCGGTCCAACCGCTGATCGCCCTCATCCGGTCCAACAACCCGCGTCTGCACACCGCTCATGCGAAAAACCCCCGCGCCAGCCAGACGCCCAAAATCAAGGCCCCGATGGACAATCCCACCGACAGGCCGACATATCCCAAAGCCGCCATCGCCTGCCCTCGCTCCCAGAGACTGAAGGCTTCGAGCGAGAACGCCGAAAACGTCGTGAACCCGCCCAAGAGGCCGGTCATGACCAAGGGGCTCATCTGCCCTGTCCCCCGCTGCGCAAGGATCACTACCGCCAGCCCCATCAGGAACGACCCGACGATATTAACACCGAGCACGCCCACCGGGAAACCCGGCGCGGTCCAACGCTGTGCCAGGAGCACCACGCTGTAGCGCAAGCAAGAGCCGATCGCGCCTCCTACGGCCACCTGAAGGAAAGCTGTCATCATGCCCGCGTCTGTCGCGCGCGGATGGTGGTTTGTCAAGCGCGCCACCCGGTCTAGCAGCGCAAGGCACCAGACCTGCACAAATTCGCACGATTTTGTAAGGTTCGTAAGCCGACGCTCAGCCCGCCCCACGCCGCGCCCAGCGCAATTGCGCCTCGGTTTCCACCGCGCAGGGCCGGATATGGCGCAATCGCTCCAGCGCCGCCTCAGGCTCCTCACCCTGCGCAATCATCAAGCGCAGCGCCACCATTCCCGACCGTCCGCAGCCCCCCCGGCAGTGCACCAGAACCCGCCCGCCCCCGGCCAGAGCGCGGGAAATATCGTGACTGGTCTTACTCCACGCCTCGATCTGACTGGGGTCCGGCACGCCGAAATCCGGGATTGGAAATGCCACCCATCGGGTCCCCGCCTCCTGCACGTCATTGCCTAGGGTCTCGGCCCCCGCACTCAACATCTCGGCGGGCGTGGTCAGGGATACCACCATGGCTGGCTTCCAGTCACGGATATGCGCGAGGTCGGCGGCATAGTTCCCCGCCGCCCCCGGCAAGGGCGCCAGCGCCAGAGTGCCCCCGCCAACCCGCAGGGCGTAGATGATGAAATCACTCACGCAGCCAACACCTTGATCGCAATTTTCCTCTGCCTGCCTTCAGCTTTGTCATATCGCTCGCAAAAAGCAAGGTGGACGCCTCCGCCCCCCCGCCTTACGTTACGGGCGTATCCGAATCCCGCAAAGGCACCCAATGTCCGACACCCCAACCCCCGGCTATCAGGTTCTCGCGCGGAAATACCGGCCCGAAACCTTTGCCGATCTGGTCGGACAAGACGCGATGGTGCGCACCCTCAAGAACGCATTTCAGGCCGACCGCATCGCGCAAGCCTTTATAATGACTGGGATTCGTGGCACCGGCAAAACCACGACGGCCCGCATCATCGCCAAGGGCATGAACTGTATCGGCCCCGATGGGCAGGGTGGCCCCACGACCGAGCCTTGCGGCCAGTGCGAACATTGTCGCGCCATCATGGAGGGCCGACATGTCGATGTGATGGAGATGGACGCGGCCTCCCGCACCGGCGTGGGCGACATCCGCGAGATCATCGAAAGCGTGAATTATCGCGCGGCATCAGCGCGTTACAAGATCTATATCATCGACGAAGTGCACATGCTCTCAGTCAATGCCTTCAACGCCTTGCTCAAGACGCTGGAAGAGCCGCCCGCGCATGTAAAGTTCATTTTCGCCACCACCGAAATCCGCAAGGTGCCGGTGACGGTGCTGTCGCGCTGCCAACGCTTTGACCTGCGCCGGATCGAGCCCGAGGTGATGATCGCGCTGCTGCGCCGCATCGCCGACCGGGAAAGTGCGCAAATCACCGATGACGCGCTGGCCCTTATCACACGCGCGGCAGAGGGCTCCGCCCGCGATGCGACCTCTCTGCTGGATCAGGCGATTTCCCATGGCGCCGGCGAAACCACGGCGGATCAGGTGCGCGCCATGCTCGGGCTCGCGGACCGTGGTCGGGTGCTCGACCTCTTCGACATGATCCTGCGGGGCGATGCGGCTGGCGCGCTCTCCGAACTCAGCGCGCAATATGCCGAAGGTGCCGATCCGCTGGCGGTCCTGCGCGACTTGGCCGAGATAACCCATTGGGTTTCCGTTGTAAAAATCACCCCTGACGCAGCCAACGATCCCACCATCGGCCCGGACGAGCGTGCACGCGGGCTCGACATGGCCGCATCGCTGCCGATGCGCGTTCTCACCCGGATGTGGCAAATGCTGCTCAAGGCGCTGGATGAGGTCGGGCAATCGCCCAATGCGATGATGGCTGCCGAAATGGCAGTGATCCGTCTGACCCATGTGGCCGACCTGCCCACACCGGAGGACCTCGTGCGCCGCCTGCAAGACGCGCCGCCCACCGGACCCGGCAGTGGCGGGGGCGCACGCCCTCAAACTGCTCAGAACCAAACCCCCCATGCCCAAGGCCAAAGCTACACGCTTACCCATTCCGGCCCGACTGGCCCCGTGTCACAAGGCGGCGCCTCGCCCCTTTTGGCCCAAGACCCGGAAGAGGCGCTGGCGCGCTATCCCACCTTCGAGCATGTGCTGGAGCTCATTCGCGCCAATCGCGACGTGAAACTCCTTCTTGAGGTCGAGGGCTCTATCCGCCTTGCCAATTACCGCCCAGGCCGGATCGAATTCACCCCCACGCCAGATGCCCCCGGTGATCTGGCGCAGCGTCTCGGCGGCGCACTGCAACGCTGGACCGGAAATCGCTGGGCCGTAACTCTCGTGAATTCGGCCACCGCCCCCACCATTCTCGAGGCGCGCCACGCGGCCGAGGATGCAGCCGAGACCGAGGCCCGGCAACATCCGCTGGTGCAGGCGGTATTTGCTGCCTTTCCACGAGCCAAGATCGCTCGCGTTAAAACGGTCCAAGACATCGCAACCCACGCCGAGACCGAGGCTCTGCCAGAGGTTGAGGATGAATGGGATCCGTTTGAAGAGGACTGAACCGCGCCGCTCTTGCATGTCGCCATTCCCCTGCAGATATGTTTAAAGACAGCATCCTCATTCCATGGCCCGACCCGAGGGCCAAAGCCACAGGAGATCACAGCATGTTCAAAGGTTTGGGCCAGATGGGCGACATGGCCAAGATGATGAAGGCCGCGCAGGAAATGCAAAAGAAGATGGCCGCGTTGCAGGAAGAAATGCACACGATCATGGTGACGGGTGAATCCGGTGCCGGTCTGGTCAAGGCGACCTGCTCCGCCAAGGGGGAGCTCAAGGCGCTCGACATTGACCCCTCTATCTTCAACTCCGATGACAAAGAGGTCGTCGAGGATCTGATCCTCGCCGCGATCAAGGACGCACAGGCCAAGGCATCGGCCCGCGCGCAAGAGGAAATGGGCAAGATCACCGAAGGCATGGGCCTGCCCAAGGACATGAAGTTGCCTTTCTGAGACGCTGTTTCTTTTTGGCCTAAATACTCAAAAACACCAACGCCTGTCCCCTGAGCGGAGCCAGAGATTGAGCAGCACCCGCGACATAGACGCCCTCATAGACATGATGGCCCGCCTTCCGGGGCTTGGCCCCCGGTCGGCCCGGCGCGCAGTTCTACACATGATCCGCAAGCGCGCATTGTTGCTCTCGCCTCTGGCGCGATTGATGCAGACCGTCGCGGATACAGCGCGGGAATGTGTCACCTGTGGCAATATCGGCACCACCGAGATTTGCGACATCTGCACCAATACCAAACGCGCAAATGGCCAGATCTGCGTGGTTGAGGATGTGGCCGATCTTTGGGCGATGGAACGTGGACAGGCCTTCAAAGGGCGGTATCATGTGCTGGGCGGTACACTCTCGGCGCTGGATCAGGTTGGCCCCGAGGTTTTGCGTATTCCGGCCCTGATGGCGCGGGTCGAGGCAGAGGAAATCACCGAGGTGATTCTGGCCCTCAATGCCACGATCGAAGGGCAGACCACCGCGCATTACATCGCGGATCAGCTTGACGGCAAAGTCACGCTTACGTCCCTCGCACAAGGTGTTCCCATTGGCGGCGAGTTGGACTATCTCGACGACGGCACGATCAGCGCGGCCCTCGCGGCCCGCAAGCGTCTGTGACCCGCCCTGATCTTTACGCGCTCCCAAGTCGATGAACCAATATTCAAAGCCATGTCGCCACTGACCTTGATCCTGCTCTATCTTTTGGCCCTCAACCTGCTCACGCTGGCGCTGTTCTGGTGGGACAAGCGATGCGCCATCGAGCGGCGCTGGCGCATACCCGAGAGCACGTTGTTGACACTCTGCCTGATCGGCGGATCGCTGGGGGCCAAGACCGGCCAAGGCATCTTTCGCCACAAGACCCGCAAGGAACCGTTTCGCACCTCGCTCAATGCCATTGCGGTGCTGCATATCGGCTTTCTTGGGGCGCTCGTCCTCCCCGAATTTCGCGCCTCGGTCATGAACATTCTGACAGAGGCCACCAGCTATGTCCTCGGCCTTGCCGCCAGCTTGATAGCCGCAGCCTGACCGCCGTTCACATGAAAATGGCCCGGAGTTTCCTCACGGGCCATTCGAACATTTGCAAAAATTTCCGGCTCAACGGCGACGGCGGCCACTGTCCTCTTCCTCATCGTCGTCATCATCCGAGGCCGGCAGGTTAAAGAAGCTGTCTGCGTCGTATTTCTTTTCACGCACTTCCGGGTGGTAATCCTGTCCGAGAGTGAAATTCTCCAACCCTTCCATTGCCGTCGGCATGCGCGGCTCGAGATCAGCCTCGAGGCTCTGCTCGGTGCTCAAGAGCTTGCGACGCTCGTCATCGGTCAGCGCCGCCCCCTCCTTGGCCTTTTTCGCCGCGGCCTTTTGCACAGCGGCATCCAGCTCGGACTGTTTGCACAGGCCGAGCGCCACGGGGTCGATCGGTTGGATGCTGCCGATGTTCCAATGTGTGCGCTCGCGAATCGCCTGAATGGTCGGCTTCGTCGTGCCCACAAGGCGCGCAATCTGGCTGTCGGCCAGTTCGGGATGGAACTTGACGAGCCACAAGATCGACGCGGGGCGATCCTGCCGTTTCGACAGCGGAGTGTACCGCGGGCCGCGCCGGGTCTCTTCGCCTTGGGCAGCGGCATTGAACTTGAGCTTGAGCTTGTGTAGCGGGCTTGCTTGGGCGCGGTCGATCTCGTCCTGCGTCAACTGATTGTTGGCAATCGGATCAAAGCCTTTAACACCTGCGGCCACATCGCCATCGGCGATCCCCTGCACTTCCAATTCGTGCATGCCGCAGAAATCTGCAATCTGCTTGAAACTGATCGTCGTGTTGTCCACCAGCCAGACAGCTGTGGCCTTGGCCATGATCGGCTTTGACATTTCTCAGGTCTCCTTTACCCAAAACTTCCCCGGCGCCTGAAAGGCGGTTCCGGCGGGCCGGAACGGGTTTCCATTGTAGGGGAACTTGGCGGCCTTATACTGGCCTTGCCGATAAAATGAAAGACCTAAGAATGCGTGTGTCCGTTGCCTTGTTTCTTTGCCTTTTCTTGCTGCCCTTGTCCGCTGCCGCGCAATCCCACCGGTCGGGCGTCTTCGATTACTATGTACTTAGCCTCAGTTGGTCGCCGACCTGGTGCGCGCTTGAGGGCGATGCGCGGGACGCGACACAATGTTACGATGCCGCCGATACCGGCTGGGTTCTGCATGGGCTTTGGCCGCAGTATCATCGTGGCTGGCCAGAACATTGCCAAAGCGCACATGCGCCCCCCACCCGCGCCATAACCCGCGCGATGGAAGATGTGATGGGAAGCGCGGGCCTTGCCTGGTATCAATGGAAGAAACACGGCTCGTGCTCGGGGTTGAGTGCCGCCGACTATTTCGCGCTGTCGCGCGTGGCATTTGACCGTGTCACCCGGCCAGAGGTATTTCGCAAGCTCACCAAACCAGTGAAACTGCCCGCCAAGGTGGTCGAAGAGGCGTTTCTCAAGGCCAATCCGGGGTTGGAGCCTGACATGCTGACCATCACCTGTCGCGAGGGACGCATCCAAGAGGCGCGGCTTTGTCTTTCGCGCGATCTGACCCCGGTGCCCTGCGGCGTCGATGTGGTGCGCGACTGCGCCATGCGCGACGCGCTCTTTGATCCGATCCGGTGATCATCCCGCATCGCCCCTTGAACCCCGCTTGCAATTCCTGAATGGTCGCGCCAAACGCGCGCATCAGACGGGACAGGCAAGATATGGACATCCGGGCAATCCTCATGGGGCTGGGCTTTGCGCTCATGTGGTCCTCGGCCTTTACCTCGGCGCGGATCATCGTTTCTGCCGCGCCACCGCTGAGTGCGCTTGGCCTGCGGTTTTTGATCTCGGGGCTGATCGGCATCGCCATCGCGCTGATGCTGGGCCAGAGCTGGAGGCTGACACGCGCGCAATGGCGTGCGACGATCGTTTTCGGCATTTGCCAGAACGCGCTCTATCT
The DNA here is from genome assembly GCF_000768555.3 of Roseovarius mucosus DSM 17069. Taxonomy (GTDB): domain Bacteria; phylum Pseudomonadota; class Alphaproteobacteria; order Rhodobacterales; family Rhodobacteraceae; genus Roseovarius; species Roseovarius mucosus. The sequence goes on along the minus strand of NZ_KN293980.1, from coordinate 62,041 downwards.
CGGGCTGAATTTTGTGGCGATGCAGACGATCGAGGCATCACTCGCGGCTATTATCGCGTCGACCATGCCGCTGATCGTTGGATTCTTTAGCTGGGCCTTTCTGGGCGAGAGGCTGGGCAAGATCGGTATTTTCGGCCTCTTTGCCGGGCTAGGCGGCGTGGTGATCATCATGGGCGCACGGCTTCAGGGGGGGATGGACCTCTATGGCGTGGGTCTCTGCGTGATCGCGGTTTTTGCATTGGCCTTTGCCACGCTGGCGGTGCGCGGTGCGGCATCGGGGGGCAATTTTCTGATGGTCGTGGGATTGCAGATGATGGTGGGCGCGGTCCTGACCGGCTCTATCGGCCTTGCCACCGAACCCCTCGTAATCGAGTGGAGCACGCGGCTTGTCGTGGCGTTTCTCTATACCACGCTCGTTCCCGGCCTCGCCGCCACGTTGGTCTGGTTCCTGCTCGTCGAGCGCATTGGCGCAACACGCGCCGCCACCTTTCATTTCCTCAACCCGTTCTTTGGCGTAGCGATCGCCGCTGTGCTCTTGAACGAAGCCCTGCGATTGGGCGACCTGATCGGGGTCTTGGTGATCATGGGCGGGATTCTGGCGGTGCAACTGTCCCGGCAAGGGCGGGTCTGAGCGCCCGGAATTTTCGAAAGATTCCGGACCGTTTTCTTTTCAAGAAAACGGTCTCAGCCGATCCTTCCGCGCGGCCCGTCACCGACTTGACCACGGTGCAACAGCAGATGGTCTAGGATCACGCAGGCCATCATCGCCTCGCCCACCGGCACCGCGCGGATACCGACGCAGGGGTCATGTCGCCCTTTGGTCACGACCTCGATAGGGTTTCCATCCACAGTGATCGACTGGCGCGGGGTCAGGATCGAAGACGTTGGCTTGACCGCGAACCGCACAACGATCTCTTGGCCCGTGGAAATCCCGCCAAGGATACCGCCCGCGTGGTTCGAGGCGAATTCCGGGCCGTTTTCACCCGTGAAAATCTCATCGGCATTGGCGCTCCCGGTGAGGCGCGCGGCGGCCATGCCTTCGCCAATCTCGACGCCTTTGACAGCGTTGATCGACATCATCGCGCCGGCCAGATCCGTATCGAGCTTGCCGTAGATCGGCGCACCAAGACCAGCGGGCACTCCGCGTGCCACCACTTCTATCACCGCGCCGACCGAATCGTGTTTCTTCCGCAGCGTTTGCAGATAGTCTTCCCATGCGGGAGCCGCTGCCGCATCGGGCAGCCAGAAATCATTGCCGTCAATCGCAGCCCAGTCGAACCGCGCGCGGTCCAATTCCATCTCGCCCATGGCGACCATATAGCCTTTGATCTCGACCCCCGGCACCAATGCTGCCAAGGCCGCGCGTGCCACACCGCCTGCCGCCACCCGCGCCGCCGTCTCGCGCGCCGAAGACCGACCACCACCGCGCGGATCACGCAGGCCATATTTGAGGTGATAGGTAATATCGGCGTGTCCGGGGCGGAATGTCTTGGCAATCTCGCCATAATCGCGCGAGCGTTGATCGGTGTTCTCGATCATCAACTGGATCGGCGTGCCCGTACTCTGCCCCTCATAGACGCCCGACAGGATGCGCACCGCGTCCGGCTCGTTGCGTTGGGTCATGTTCTTGTTCTGCCCCGGACGGCGCTTGTCCAGCCAGTGCTGCAACATCCCCTCGTCCAGCGCCACCCCCGGCGGACAGCCATCCACCGTTGCCCCAAGCGCGGGCCCATGGCTTTCGCCCCAGGTGGTAAAACGAAACAGATGTCCAAACGTGTTGAGGCTCATGCGCGGGGCTCCTTTGGCGCTGATCTAGCCCCGGCCCGCGCCAGCCTCAAGCCAATTTGGCGGGCTTTTGTCGCAAACAGGCGATCTATGGGATCGAATCAAGGTAGTCTTTGCCCCGTGTCAGACTGGTGAGGTTGCCCAAATCAATTGAAACCGGATCAATCAGAAAACACTGGTGCAGAGCGCAGGCCCTGCTAACACTAGCGACAAGACTGTCCAAAAAACGACAGCCGCTCAACATAAAGATCAACAGGGAGAAGATAATGACCAACAAACTATCGCACGAGACTGTGCGCCCAATCGTCGCCAAGATGGCCGAGGACACTCGCGCAGGCAAGATGAGCCGCCGTGAATTCGTGGCACTTGCCTCGACCTTTGGTGCCTCGGCAACGGCAGCTTACGGCCTCCTGGGCCTCGCCGCTCCGGCACAGGCGCACGAGCATGAGGGCAAGAAAGGCGGCGTGCTGCGCGTGGCCAGCCGCGTGATGGATATCACCGATCCGCGCAAATATGCATGGACCGAGCCGGGCAACCTTGCCCGCCAATTCTGCGAACCGATGGTGCGTTGGGCCTCTGATTTCAGCTTTCAGCCGATGCTGCTGGAAGGCTGGGAGGTCAGCGACGACGCCAAGACCTATACGCTGAAGGTTCGTCAGAATGCCGTTTGGAACAATGGCGATGCCTTCACCGCTGATGACATCATCCACAACCTCAACCGTTGGTGCGACAAGGCCGCCGAAGGCAATTCCATGGCTTCGCGCATGGGGACCTTGATTGACCCCGAGACCAACAAGGCAATTGAGGGCGCGATTGAGCGGGTCGATGACTATACCGTCCGCCTCAACCTGCCGCGCCCCGATATCACCATCATCGCGGGCATGTCCGACTATCCGGCACTCTGCGTCCACCCCAGCTTTGGTGAAGATGGCGACTTGGCCAAGGCTCCCATCGGCACCGGCCCGTTCGAGCTTGTGTCGATCGAAATTGGCGTGGCGGCGGAATACAAGCGCCGCGAAGATGGCAAATGGTGGGGCGGCGACGTCTATCTCGACGGGATCCGCTTTATCGACTTTGGCGAGGACAACGCGTCTATCGTGGCGGCATTTGATGGCGACGAAATCGACATCAACGACGAATCCACCGCCGATTTCATTGAATCCTACGATGCGCTTGGTCTGGTGAAGCAATCCAAGCCCACAGCCAACACCATCGTCGCGCGCATGCGCGCCGATACCGCACCCTATGACAGCAAGGAATTGCGCAACGCCATCCAACTGGCTTGCGACAATGCCGTGCTGCTGGCCATTTCAATCAATGGCGAGGGCATTCCGGCCGAAAATCATCATGTGGCACCCTTCCATCCGGAATATGCTGAACTGCCGGCAATTACGGCGGATCCGGCCAAGGCTATCGAAATGGCGCGCGCCGCAGGGCATGGAGATACCGAGATCGACATTATCTCGATTGATGGCGACTGGCGGACCACCACCACTGACGCCATCGGCGATCAGCTGCGTCAGGCAGGGTTCAACGTCAAACGCACGGTTATTCCGGGGGCCAGCTTCTGGAATGACTGGACCAAGTATCCTTTCTCGACCACCAACTGGGGTCCTCGCCCGCTGGGCGTTCAAGTGCTGGCACTAGCCTATAAATCGGGCGAAGCCTGGAACGAATCGGGCCACACAAACCCCGATTTCGATGCGCTGCTGGATGAGGCCTTGGGCATTTTCGACGCTGACAAGCGCCGCGAATATTCGGCCAAGCTGCAAGCGATGCTGCAAGACAGCGGTGCCGTGATTCAGCCTTTCTGGCGCAATCAGGCGCTGCACCACACCGACAAGGTCAAAGGTGTGCAGGCGCATCAGTTCCGCGAAATGCACTATGAAAAGGTCTGGCTCGACGTCTGACCGCGCCCAAAGCCTAGACTTAGGCCGCCCTCACGGGCGGCCTTTTTTCGTTCAGACCACTTCGACCCGCAGCGCGGCCATACGATCCGCCAGCAACTTGCGCGATGTTTCATCCTTGAGCTTGCCCGCATCATCAAACGCGTTCATCGCTCCCGCAATCAAAATCGCCGTACCTGGCACCAACCGCGCCTGCAACTGTGTAAGGCAAGAGAGCGTCATGAATTGCGCCGTCTCGCCGCCCGTGCGCCCCGCCGAGGCCGAGACGACCACCACAGGCTTGTCCTTAAACGCTGCCCCCGGAACCCGGCTGATCCAATCAAGCCCGTTCTTGAGCACACCCGTGATGCCCTTGTTGTATTCAGGCGCGCCGATCACAACGGCATCGGCGTCCTTGATCTGCTGTGCGAGGTGCTTCACGGCCTCAGGCACGCCCTCCGCCTCTTCCAGATCGCCATCGTAGAGCGGCAGATCAAGGCTGCCTTCGCTGATCTCTGCGGGGCCGAACGCCTCTGCCGCCTCAGCCAGCAGCATGCGATTATACGATCCCTTGCGCAGCGATCCGGAAATCAACAGGAGTTTTGGGTTTGCCATTATTCATCCTCTCAAGGGTTAATCCGTGTCACACGTTAAACTGGGGCGATGGAGGGAAATTGACAATATGAAGTGGTTGCACAGGGCCTGTGCGGCACCTCAGACCCAAATAAAAAGCCCCGGCGCAGCGAGCAGACCGCAGCCGGGGCAGATACTCGCCACTCGTGGCGAGGAGGACGCGATTACCAGTCCACCGGGCCTTTATCGGCGAATTGATGGACCAGAAAGTCAATAAATGCCCGCACTTTGGGTTGGGTGAAGCGGCCCGGCGGATAAACCGCGTAAATACCCTGCGATTCGAGCGGCAATTCGGGCATGGCATCTTCGACCAACCCATCGGCCATAGCGCGGGAATAGAGGAACGAGGGCAGATAAGCGATGCCAAGCCCAGAAATCGCGGCATTGAGCAGGGATTGCCCGTCATTCACGCTGAGGCCTCCGGCCGTGCGCACCTGCCGCTTTTCCCCGGAGGGTGCCGTCAACTTCCACACCGCGCCACCAGCTTGGCTGGAGTAATGCAAAAGCTTGTGCTCGTTCAGGTCGTCGATCTTTTGCGGGCGCCCGTGTTTTTCGAAATAGCTCGGGCTCGCGATCATGCGCTTGGTGGTCTCGGTCAGCTTGCGGGCGCGCAGGGTGCTATCCTCCAACTCGCCGATGCGGACGGCCATGTCAAAGCCTTCGGAAATGAGCTCAACATAGCGGTTATTAAGCACCATGTTGACGGTGATGTCCGGAAATTCCTCTAGAAATTGACCTAGAACCGGACTCAGATGATTGACCCCAAAGTCCGTTGCCACGGAGATGCGCAAAAGACCCGAAGGGTCCGACTGCATAGAACTGACCAGAGCATCGGCCTCTCCTGCGTCATTGAGAACGCGCAGCGCCCGATCATAATAGGCCAGACCGATCTCGGTCGGGCTGACGCGCCGCGTCGTGCGATTGAGCAACCGTGCCCCCAAACGCGCCTCAAGCGACGAGACATGCTTGGACACGGCGGATTTGGAAATGCCCATTTTGCGCGCCGCATCTGTAAATCCGCCTTGATCCACTACGGTGGCAAAGGCTTCCATTTCGGTCAGGCGATCCATCCTAGTCCCTCTGAATTGCATCTTGATTGTCTTTGTGACGGGAAAATCAGGCACAACTGGGGCGCTTGCCGGACAATATCTGGATAATGTCGGCATAGTTCGCCAGCTGGAAACACGGAAACACCAAGCTGTGATTGTTGACGGGCTGAGCCATCGCACCACTTATGATAGCATGCCCATGGGAGGAGCTACTATGACACGCATCATTGCATTGACTGCCGCCGTCTTTCTGAGCCTCACACCCCCCCTTTTCGCCGGGGACACCCCCGCGCCCGAGGGGGCCGAGGTCTATTTCGTCAATCTCGAGGATGGTGCTACCGTCAGCGCCCCCGTGACGGTCGTCTTTGGCCTCAAGGGCATGGGCGTGGCCCCTGCCGGCACCGACAAAGAGGCAACAGGGCATCATCATGTTCTGGTCGACCGCCCGCCCTTGGGCGAAGGGCCGGACGGTGCCGAAGAGATGAACGTGGGCCTGCCCGCAGATGACAATCATCGCCATTTCGGCGGCGGTCAGACACAGGTGACGCTGGATCTCGCACCGGGCACACACACGCTGCAACTGGTCATGGGAGACCTGAACCATGTGCCGCACAACCCGCCCGTCGTGTCCGAGGTGATCACGATCACCGTCGAATAGCCCGCGTCAGAGCGTGGCCGCCAGTCGCGTGCCCTGATCAATCGCACGTTTCGCATCGAGTTCGGCAGCGAGATCCGCGCCGCCGATCACATGCGCAGCCACACCGCGCGCCTCAAGCGCGTCGGCCAGACTGCGCTCGCTCAACTGACCCGCGCAGAGCACGACAGTGTCCGCCTCGATCAAGGTTGGGCGCTCACGCGCCGCGCCGAAACTTACATGCAGCCCTGCCGCGTCAATGCTCTCATAATTGACGCCGCCGATCATCTCGACGCCCTTCATCTTGAGCGCGGCGCGATGAATCCAGCCCGTTGTTTTTCCCAAACGCTTGCCGGGGGCCTCTGCCTTGCGCTGCAAGAGCGTCACTTTGCGCGCGGGCGGCTCGGGCTGCGGTCCTTGCTCGGCCAGGCCACCGCGCACCTCTGCAGGATCACCCACCCCCCATTCGGAACGCCAGAGCGCGATATCTTCGGTCGGGCTGATCCCCTTATGAACGAGAAACTCGGACACGTCGAACCCGATGCCGCCTGCGCCCACCACAGCCACGCGGCGGCCCACCTCTGCGCCGCCACGCAGCACGTCGATGTAATTGACCACATTCGGCCCGTCCTGACCCGGAATACCAGGATCGCGGGGAATCACGCCGGTGGCGATGATTACCGCATCGAACCCGTCCAGATCGTCCGACGTCACCTCCTGCCCCAGACGCAGATCAACGCCCGCCTCGTGGACCATGACACCAAACCAGTCCACCAGCCCGCGGAATTCTTCCTTGCCGGGGATGACCTTGGCCATGTTCAACTGACCACCAAGCTCTGTCGCCCGGTCAAAGAGCGTCACCTGATGCCCCCGCCCCGCCGCCGTGATCGCCGCCGAGAGGCCGGCGGGCCCCGCACCGACCACGGCAATCCGCTTGGGCGTGGCCGCGGGCGCAATCACCAGTTCCGTTTCATGGCAGGCGCGCGGATTGACCAGACAAGACGTCAGCTTGCCCGAAAATGTGTGATCAAGGCACGCCTGATTGCAGGCGATGCAGGGGGCAATCGTTGCGCTGCGCCCCGCCGCCGCCTTGTTGACGAACTCTGCATCCGCCAAAAACGGCCGCGCCATGCTGACCATGTCAGCGGCTCCATCGGCCAGCACCGCCTCGCCCACTTCGGGTGTGTTGATCCGGTTCGAGGTGATGACCGGAATCCCCACCTTGCCCATCAGCTTTTTCGTGACCCAGGCAAAACCCGCGCGCGGCACACTGGTCGCAATGGTGGGAATCCGCGCCTCGTGCCAGCCGATGCCGGTGTTGAGGATCGAGGCCCCCGCACGCTCGATCTCTTGCGCCAATTGCACCACCTCTGCGTGGGTACTGCCGCCCGGCACCAGATCAATCATGCTGAGGCGATAGATGATGATGAAATCAGAGCCCACCGCCGCCCGCGCCCGCCGCACCACCTCGATTGGCAAACGCATGCGGTTTTCATACGAACCGCCCCAGCGATCCGTGCGCTTGTTGGTATGGGTCACAAGGAACTGGTTGAGAAAATATCCCTCGGACCCCATGATTTCGACCCCGTCATAGCCTGCCTCGCGCGCACGCACGGCGGCGGTGACGATGTCGGAAATCTGTTTTTCGATCCCCTCCTCATCCAGTTCCTTGGGCGTAAAGGGGGAAATCGGAGATTTGATGGCCGATGCGCTCACACATTCCTTGCCATAGGCATAACGCCCGGCGTGCAGAATTTGCATCGCAATGAGACCGCCCGCCTCATGCACCCGGTCCGTGACGATGCGGTGATTGGCGATGTCCTCGGGCGTAAACAGCCCCGCCGCGCCGGGAAATACGCCGCCCTCGCGATTGGGGGCCATGCCGCCCGTGACCATGAGGCCCACACCGCCGCGCGCCCGCGCCGCATAAAACTCTGCCACCCGGTTCCAGTCGCGGGTTTCCTCCAACCCGGTGTGCATCGACCCCATCAGAACGCGGTTCTTCAGCGTCACATGGCCCAGATCGAGCGGGCTGAGAAGATGCGGATATTCGGACATGGCTAACCTCCCTTGGCTGCCTCGCACCATGGCGCGGCACCACGATCTTGTCACCCCGGAACGCTGCGTTATGGCGTCTGCGGCCAGATTCGATCCTCTAAAATGAAAAGGGCCGCCCATCGGCGGCCCTACTCAAAATCTCTATGTGACGTTCAGAGCGTCAGATTGGGGATGATCTGCTTCTTGCGGCTCATGATACCCGGCAGGACCACGGCATCGCCCGACACGGTCGCGCCAAAGCTCTTTTCGGCAACCGTCTTGACCAGATCATTGGGCACCAAAAGCGTGGCCTCTTCGTTCAGGATATCGACCACGAAGAGCAGCACCTGATCGACGCCATCCTCGGCGGCGACGGTTTTCATGCTCTCCATCAGACTAGCCTTGCGGTCGAGCACGATGGCGGGCGCCGTGGTTTCCAGAACGCTCACGCGGAACGACTTGCCGCCGACCTCGTATTCCTTGGAGTCCATGCGCAGCAATTCAGCGTCGGAAAAGGCCGATACATCGGATTTCGCGGCAAACATCTCGGCGGCATAATCAGGAATCGAAATGCCCAGATCAGCGGCCAGTTTCTCGGCGACGGCGCGGTCATGCGCGGTGGTGGTCGGCGAGCGGAATTCAAGCGTGTCCGACAGGATGCAGGTCAGCGCCGTGCCTTTGGCCCAAGCGGGCATTTTCGCGGCATCATCGTCCATCAGGTCGAGCATGATGGTTGCGGTGCAGGCCAGCGGGCGCACGGTGATGTCGATCGGGCCCTTGGTTTCCAGCCCGCCCACCAGCTTGTGGTGGTCGATGATCGCCTGAATGTCGGCATTGTTCACATTGGCAGGCAGTTCTGCCGGGTTGTTGGTGTCAACGATCACGCAGGGCTGACCGGCCTCGACATCGGAAATGATGCGCGGCTTGGGCAGATCCCACTTCTGCAAGAGAAAGGCGGCCTCGGTGTTGGGCTCGCCCAAGAGGACAGCTTCGGCCTGCACGCCCTTCACCTCATTGAGATACCAGGCCCAGAGAATGGGCGATCCGGTGGAATCGGTGTCGGGCGATTTATGGCCGAAAACAAGCGTGGTCATTGGGGTAATCCTGTCATTGATACGGGTTTGCGCGCCTTATAGGAGGGTGGGCACAACTTGTCACCTGCCCGATGCTGCGCTGCGGCATAAAATCCCAATTCGGATCACGCACAAAACGCGATTTTTGCGGATCAAAACGGTTGACTCGCCCCGGCGCACTCCCTAGCTATGCGCCGTTAGCACTCGAACCCCATGAGTGCTAATGATCCCCGAGCTGGGATCATCAGGGAGTAACTTTGAGCCAAGGAGCCTCAGAGATGGCATTTAAACCGCTGCATGACCGCGTGCTTGTCCGCCGCGTTGAGAGCGAAGCTAAAACCGCGGGCGGGTTGATCATTCCCGACAGCGCCAAGGAAAAACCGAGCCAGGGCCAAGTTGTGTCCTGCGGCGATGGCGCCCGCAAGGACAATGGCGAACTGATCGCAATGGCCGTCAAGGCCGGCGATACCATTCTGTTCGGCAAATGGTCTGGCACTGAAGTGACGGTCGACGGCGAAGAGCTGTTGATCATGAAGGAAAGCGACATTCTGGGCGTGATTTCGTAAGGGCATTCCCCCTCACGCTGATCCAACCGGAAATCAAACACGGGAGCACCTCAAATGGCTGCAAAAGACGTACGCTTTAATACCGACGCCCGCAATCGCATGCTCAAGGGCGTGAACATTCTGGCCGACGCTGTCAAAGTCACCCTCGGCCCCAAAGGCCGGAACGTGGTTCTGGACAAATCCTTTGGCGCCCCGCGCATCACCAAGGACGGTGTGTCGGTTGCCAAGGAAATCGAACTGGAAGACAAGTTCGAAAACATGGGCGCGCAGATGGTGAAAGAAGTCGCCAGCCGCACCAATGATGAGGCCGGCGACGGCACCACCACCGCGACGGTTCTGGCTCAGGCCATCGTCAAAGAAGGCATGAAGGCGGTTGCCGCCGGCATGAACCCGATGGACCTCAAGCGTGGCATTGATCTGGCCACCAGCAAGGTTGTCGAGGCCATCAAGGCCGCATCGCGCCCCGTCAGCGACAGCGCCGAAGTGGCGCAGGTTGGCACCATCTCTGCCAATGGCGAAGCCGAAATCGGCCGCCAGATCGCAGAAGCGATGCAGAAAGTCGGCAACGAGGGTGTCATCACCGTCGAAGAGAACAAGGGCCTCGAGACCGAGACCGATGTGGTCGAGGGCATGCAGTTCGACCGTGGCTATCTCAGCCCCTATTTCGTGACCAACGCCGACAAGATGGTTGCAGATCTAGAAGACTGCCTCATCCTGCTGCACGAGAAGAAGCTGTCGAGCCTTCAGCCGATGGTGCCGCTGCTCGAGCAAGTGATCCAGTCGCAAAAACCGCTCCTGATCATTGCCGAGGATGTCGAAGGCGAAGCCCTCGCAACCCTCGTCGTGAACAAACTGCGCGGCGGCCTCAAGATCGCTGCCGTCAAGGCCCCCGGTTTTGGCGACCGTCGCAAGGCCATGCTGCAGGACATCGCCATTCTGACCGGTGGTCAGGTGATCAGCGAAGACCTCGGCATGAAGCTTGAGAATGTCGGCATGGACATGCTGGGCCGCGCCAAGAAAGTGTCGATCACCAAGGACGCGACCACCATCGTCGATGGCGCAGGCGAAAAGGCCGAGATCGAAGCACGGGTCAGCCAGATCCGTCAGCAGATCGAGGACACCACCTCGGACTACGACCGCGAAAAGCTGCAAGAGCGCGTGGCCAAGCTGGCCGGTGGCGTTGCCGTGATCCGCGTCGGCGGCATGACCGAGATCGAAGTGAAAGAGCGCAAGGACCGCGTCGATGACGCGCTCAACGCAACCCGCGCAGCCGTGCAAGAAGGCATCGTTGTCGGCGGTGGCGTGGCTCTGGTTCAGGCGGCCAAGAAACTGGCCGGTCTGGAAGGCGTCAACAGCGACCAGAACGCCGGTATCGCCATCGTGCGTCGCGCGCTCGAAGCACCGCTGCGCCAGATCGCCGAGAATGCTGGTGTTGACGGCTCCGTCGTCGCAGGCAAAATCCGCGAGAGCTCCGATGCCAAGTTCGGCTACAACGCCCAGACCGATGAATATGGCGACATGTTCAAGTTTGGCGTCATCGACCCGGCCAAGGTTGTCCGCACCGCGCTTGAAGATGCGTCTTCGATCGCTGGCCTCTTGATCACCACCGAAGCGATGGTGGCCGACAAGCCGCAAAAGGAAAATGCCGCTGGCGGCGGCATGCCCGACATGGGCGGCATGGGCGGCATGATGTAAGCCACGCTCGGCAAAATGCTATCGGATCGGGGCTGCCTTTGGGCGGCCCCTTTTCTTTTTGCATGGTGTGCACGCCGGCGCGGTATCGACTTTGAGTATTTGAAGAACAGTGAAAGCAATGCGCCTCACGATACTCTGACTATACGCGGTGCGCCCCAGCAGGTAGCAAGGGGCATGCGCCTCTTTCTCTTGACCGCCCTCACCATGATCGCCTTTGCCGCCAATTCGGTCCTGAACCGGATGGCCATCGCTGGTGGGACGATGGATGCGGTCAGTTTCGGGGTGATCCGGCTGATTTCTGGCGCGGTTGTTCTGGGCCTGTTGTGCCTGATGCTGCGCGGCGGGCTGCGGCTCTGGGGTCCGGGGCGCGCGATCGGGGTGCTGGCGCTCTTGATCTATCTCTACGGGTTTTCTTTGGCGTACCGGGCGCTGGATGCCGGGCTGGGCGCGCTGATCCTGTTTGGCGTGGTGCAGATCACCATGTTCGCGGGGGGGGTGTTGGCGCGCGAGGCGATGCCAAGGCAGCGCTGGATCGGGGCCGCAATGGCCTTTGGCGGGCTTGCGTGGCTGCTCTGGCCCGGCGCGGGACCACAGGTTAGCGTGGTCCACGGCCTCTTGATGGCGGCGGCGGGCGTGGGCTGGGGCGTCTATTCCCTGAACGGGCGGCGCTCGGGAGATGCGCTGATGGCCACGGCGGCGAATTTCATCTGGGCGGCCCCCATGGGCCTCTTGGTTGGCTGGCTGGTGCCCAAGGGGGCCGAGGGGATCGTGATCGGGCCGCAGGGCGTCCTGCTTGCGGTGCTGTCGGGGGCGGTGACATCCGGGCTGGGCTATGCGCTCTGGTACAGCCTCTTGCCGCGGCTGGCCGCATCGGTCGCGGCGGTGGCGCAACTGACCGTGCCGGTGATTGCGATGGCAGGCGGCATGCTCTTTCTGGGTGAGGCACTCACTGTAGAATTCGTGCTGGCAAGCGCGCTGGTGCTGGGCGGCGTTGCGGTCTCGGTGATTTCCCGGCGCGCTCAGGGACCGACGATTTCCTCCAAGGGATCGTAGCCCATCCCGCGCTGAAACGCGACGCGCGCAAGGCTGTCGGGTTTGATCCGCAAGTCCCCCATCTCTGCCTCTGTCACCCATCGGCGACGGGTCACGATCTGTTCCGGATCACGCCAATCGTCCGAGAGCGTACCCGAAACAAGCGTGCATCGAAAAAAGACCTCGACCTGATGAAAGCCGGTTGAAGGCGCGTGAAACTCGTTGATCAGGCAGGGCGGGCCCACGCGGATCGTCAATCCGGTCTCTTCATGAACCTCGCGTATCAGGTTCTCGGGCAGGGATGTTCCCGCCTCCACCCCACCACCCGGCGCGCACCAGAGCGTGCTGCCGGCATCGGCATAGGCATTGACCAGCAACAGCCGCCCATCCTCGACGATCACGGCACGGGCGGCTAGACGGGGCAAGGGCATGGGCGGACCTGAAACAAGAGAACGACGCGAGCCAACCTTAGGTGGCGGGCCATGCGCTGAAAAGGGGTTGTGTTTGAACCCGCCTTTGGTCAGCTTGCGCGCGACCAGAACAGGGGAGCGGGACATGAGAACCAACACACGCAACGGCGGGAAATTGCTGGTGGAGTGTTTGCTGGCACTGGGCGCGCGACATTCGTTTGGCGTGCCTGGCGAGAGCTATCTTGCGGTGCTGGATGCACTGCACGACACCGCCGGGCGGCTTGATTTCACCCTGTGCCGTCAAGAAGGCGGCGCAGCCTTCATGGCCGCCGCCTATGGTAAGCTGACGGGCCGTCCCGGCATCTGCTGGGTCACGCGCGGACCGGGGGCGACCAATGCCTCCATCGGCGTGCATACCGCGATGCAGGACAGCGCGCCGATGATCCTCTTTGTCGGCCAAGTCGGCACCGATATGAAGGGGCGCGAGGCGTTTCAAGAGATCGACTACCGCGCCGTATTTGGCACGATGGTAAAATGGGCAGTCGAGATTGATCAGGTGGGTCGCATCCCCGAGATTGTGGCGCGGGCGTGGAAAACCGCCGTGACGGGGCGACCGGGGCCAGTTGTGGTGGCCCTGCCCGAGGATATGCTGACGGCTGTGACAGATGTCGCCGCGCTTTCCGGGCCGGGGGACTATCCAGAGCCGGAGCCGGGCGCCGAGGCCGTGACCCGCGCCCGCGACATGCTGGCGGGGGCAAAGCGGCCTCTGATCCTCTACGGCGGGTGCAACTGGACAGAAGCGGGGCGCGCGGCCTTGCAGGACTTTGCATCCGGGTCGAACATTCCGGTCGTTTCGGTCTTTCGCTATCAGGACCAGTTCGACAATCACGCCCCGGTCTTTTGCGGCGAAGCGGGGGTGGGCATGGTGCCAAATGTGCGCCGTCTCTTGGCCGAAGCGGATGTGATTCTGGCCGTGAACAATCGCTTTGGTGAAAATTCTACCGATGGCTATACGGTCTTTGATCTGCCAGTGCCGCGCCAACGTCTTATCCATGTGCATGGCTCCGATCTGGAACTGGGCAAGGTCTATCAACCGGAATTGGGCATCCAGGCAGGTCCGAATGCCTTTGCGCGCGCGCTGAACGCAGGTGGGCCGGTGACAGGCGATTGGGCCGAATGGCAGGCCGAGGCGCGCGCGGGCTATGAGGCGGGATTTGATCTGCCCGACCTGCCCTCGCCCGTCGACATGGGCAAGGTGACGGCCTATTTGCGTGACGTACTACCCAAAGACGCGATCATCACCAATGGCGCGGGCAATTTCGCGACCTGGTCTGGCCGGTTCCTCAAATACGGACCCGCCATGCGCCTCTTGGCCCCGCAATCGGGGGCCATGGGCTATGGCATCCCGGCGGCTGTTGCCGCCAAAGTCGTACATCCAGAGCGCCGCGTCGTCTGCTTTGCCGGGGATGGGGATTTCCAGATGACCTGTCAGGAACTGGCAACCGCCGCGCAGGCGGGTGCCCAGCCTGTGATCCTCATCCTCAACAATGGCATCTACGGCACCATCCGCGCCCATCAAGAGCGGAACTATCCCGAGCGAGTCTCGGGCACAGAGATGGTCAACCCGGATTTTTCCGCCCTTGCGCGCGCCTATGGCTTTCACGGCGAACGGGTAGAGCGAACCGAGGATTTCGCAGATGCCTTTGCGCGCGCCTGTGCCTCGCCGACCGGTGCCGTGCTCGATCTCGTGATCTCGCCCGAGGCTCTGACCCCACGCGTGACGCTGAGCCAGATGCGCGCGGCGGGCCTGCGCAAACGTGACGGCATGTAACCTCTGTTCACAACGCGCATTTGCGCCTATGGGGTCGGCATGAACAGATGGAGCATCCTTACCGGCCTTATCCTGGCCCTTTGGACAACGGCGGCGCGGGCCGATTGCGTGGTGCTGTTGCATGGGCTGGCGCGCTCTGATGCGTCCTTTGTGATCCTGCAAGAGGTGCTCGAAGCGCGCGGCTATGACGTGTTCAGCCCCGATTACCCCTCTACAGAAGAGGAAATCGAACGGCTCGCGCGCGAAACCCTGCCCTTTGCGGTGCGGGTCTGTGGCGCGACGCGGGTGCATTTCGTCACGCATTCCATGGGCGGCATCCTCTTGCGGCTCTGGCTCAAGGATAACCGGCCCGCACAGATGGGGCGCGTCGTGATGCTTGCTCCGCCGAACCATGGTAGCGAATTGGTCGATGAACTGGGCGGGCTCGAGCTCTTTCGCTGGCTCAACGGACCAGCGGGGCTGCAATTGAAAACCGGGCCCGGCGGTGTGCCGGAAAACCTGCCGCCGGTGGATTTCGAGCTGGGGGTGATCGCAGGCACCCGTTCGCTCAACCCCTATTTTTCCAGCCTGATCGAGGGGCCAGACGATGGCAAGGTCTCGGTCGCCTCGACACGGGTCGAAGGGATGGCGGATCACATCACCCTTCCGGTCACGCATACATTTCTGATGAACAACCCCCTCGTGATCGCGCAGGTCGAGGAGTTTTTGGAACATGGGCAGTTCAACCATGGCTTGACCCTTGGCGATGTGCTCTTGGGACGGAGGTGACGATGACGGCGCTCGAGATCACACTGCGCGGGGCACAGGTGTTGACGCCAGAGGGGCTGAGCATCTGCGACCTCTCGCTTAGTGGCGGGCGGATTGCCGATACCCCGCAGGGCCGTATCGTGGACCTGAGCGGCTACATGATCCTGCCCGGCATCGTCGATGTCCATGGCGACGGGTTCGAACGGCATCTGGCCCCCCGGCGCGGCGCGATGAAGGACCTCGCCCAAGGCATGATCGCGACCGAGGCGGAATTGGCCGCTAATGGCATCACCACCGCCGTTCTGGCGCAGTTCTATAGCTGGGAAGGCGGCATGCGGGGACCAGAGTTCGCCGATCAGGTCTTTGCGGCCCTGGCCGAGGTGCGCGATCATGTCGAAACCGACCTACACGCCCAATTGCGCTGTGAGATATCGCTGCTCGACGATTATGGCGCGGTCGAAGACATGGTCGCGCGGCATGGCATCGGCTATCTCGTGTTCAACGATCACCTGCCGCACAAGGCGCTTGCAGCGGGCAAGCGTCCACAGGGGCTGACCGGACAGGCGCTGCGCATCGGGCGCAACCCCGAAAAGCATCTGGAATTCATCCAAGGCCTGCATGACCGCATGCCCGAGGTCGGGCCCGCATTGGAGCGTCTCGCCGCCCGCCTGACCACGCGCGGCGTCCGACTGGGAAGCCATGACGATTCCACGGCCGAGGGCCGCAGGCGCGCGCGCGCGCGCGGCATGACCATCGCCGAGTTTCCCGAAACGCTTGAGGCGGCCGAAGAGGCGCGCGCGGGCGGCGATCATGTCATCATGGGTGCGCCCAATCTGGTGCGGGGTGGGTCACACAAGGGCAATGTCAGCGCCGTCGATCTGGTGGCCATGGGGCTGGTGGATGCGCTGGCCTCGGATTATCATTACCCCTCACTGCGACGCGCGGCCTTTCTCTTGGCCGATGGCGGAATTTGCGATCTGTCGACCGCCTGGGGGCTGATTTCAACGGGTCCGGCGCAGCTCTTGGGGCTGATGGACCGCGGCGCGATCCGGCCAGGTCTGCGGGCCGATTTGGTTGTCCTAGCGCCAGAGACGCGCCGCGTAATGGCGACCATCGCGCAGGGTCGGATCAGCTACATGGCGGGCGACGCGGCAAGCCGCTTTGTCGGATAGGCCGCGTGCCTCACCCCACCGCCGCCGCCAAAAACGCCTCAAGCTGTGCCGGATCAATAGGTTTTGGCAACACCTCAAGCCCCTCCCCGTCACAATGTGCGCGCATGTCCGCCGTCAGATGCCCGGTGATGATCCGCGCAGGGATGGCCCCGTGCCGCGCAATAATCCGCGCGATCACATCCGGCCCACGCACGCCCTCGTCCAGCTCGTAATCGACCAGCATCGCATCGGGGCTGAGCCCAAGATCTGCCAGTTGCGTCAACGCCTCAAAGAGATTGCCCGCCTCGACCACATCCGCGCCCCAACCGCGCAAGAGCAGGGTCAGAGCGTGGCGCAAGTCCGGGTCATTCTCGATCAGGAGCACGATCCGCCCTTCAAACGTGTCCCGCACGCGTACTGCCCCGCCACCGCCCCGGGTCTCTGGTCCGCTCCGCCCCACAGACACCAACGGGACGGTCACGCTGAAACAGGCCCCACAGCCCAGATCAGACCGCAGTTCCAACGGATGCCCCAAGAGTGCACAGGCCCGATCCACAATAGCCAGCCCGAGCCCCATGCCTTCAGCTGCACTGACATGGGCATCAAGCCGATGAAATTCCTGAAAAATACGATCCTGATCAGCGGGGGCTATCCCCGGTCCGGTGTCGCGCACCTCAAGCCGCAGATTGCGCCCCTGCCGCCGCGCGCCCACCAGCACCCGGCCAGAGGGCGTGTAGCGGATCGCATTCGCAATCAGGTTCTGCAACACGCGCCGCAGATAGCTTGCGTCGCTCTCAACCACGGCGTCGCGGGGCACATAGCGCAGATCCAACCCCTTGAGTGCGGCTATAGGCGCGAATTCGTCGATCAGTTGATCGGTGATCCGGCGCAGCGGCACGTGGGTCACATCCACCTCGACATGCCCCGATTCCAATCGCGAAATATCCAGAAGCGCGTCGATGATATCCTCGACACTGGTTAACGCCCGCTGCGCCTTATCCATCAACACCCGGTGATCGTCGCTGGTCAGATCCTCTTGCAAGGACGCAAGATAGAGCCGCGCCGCCGAAAGCGGCTGGCGCAGATCATGGCTTGCCGCCGCTACAAACCGCGATTTCGAGGCATTGGCGCGCTCGGCCTTGCCAAGCGCATCCTCCAACTCCAGCGTGCGGTCGCGCACCCGCTGTTCCAGCCGCTCATTGGCATGGGCAAGCGCGCGCGTAGCAGCACGTTCTGCCGTCACATCCGAGAAGCTGATGACAAAGCCCCGGTCGGGCATTTGCCGGGCAAAGACATCCAGAGTCTTGTGCGTGCCTGAGCGCATATAGAACCGCAGCGGCGCGCGCCGATCCTGTGCCGCCACCCAAGCTGCAATGTCACGCGCGGTCAGACCGCCCTCGATCTCGAAATCGCTGCCGATGCGTCGCAGAATGACATCAAACTCGATCCCCACCCGAAACCGCGAGATCGGGATCGACAACATGCTGCCCGCGTTCTGGTTCCAGCCGCGCAACTGCCCGCTTCGATCAAAGATGCACACCCCCTGATCAATGTGCTCCAACGTGGCCCGGATCAACTGCGCCTGATCGTCCAAAAGCTTGCCACGCTCGCGCCGTTCCAGCCGGATTATATCGGTGATGTCGGTTTGCAGGATCACCGTTTGTCCGTCGCGGGTGCGATGCTCGCTGACCTGAACCCAGCAATCGCCAGTCAGGTTGAGGTTGAACATCACATGCTTTTCCTGATGCAACTGCATCCGTCGCGCCGCCCAATCACCTCGGCTCTGCATGTCGGGCAATTCCAGAAACCGGCTCTGGCTCGCGTGGCGAACGTAATCGGCAAACTCCAGACCGGGGCGCAATTCTGCCACCAAGTCGGGCATATACATACCAAAGCGGCTGTTGTTCAGCACCAGCCGCCCGTCGCTGTCAAAGAGCGCAAAGCCCTCTTGAATCGTCTCGATCGCATTGGCGAGGTCCGAGCGCGCCCGCTCTGCCTGCCGGATCGCCTGCGCCAGTTGCGCGTTGGATTCGTTCAGCAGGTCAAGTGCGTGTTCGAGATCGCGGGTGCGTTCGCTGATCTGATCTTCGAGGATGACCGCCCGCTCGAAATGCGCATAGGCCGCGCCGCCGTCATCCGTCACCTGCTCGACCCGGCGCATCAACACTTCGATGATCTTGAGCAGTTTGCCGTTCTGCCGATCCAGCGGGTCGGAATTGTCAATCAGCGCCGCCGACATGGCCTAGCGCCCGATGGGGGGATAAATCGCCACCCCGGTCATGGTTTGATTGACATGCAGGCCGTTGATCTGCTCGCCATAGGTGGAAAATCCCACCACACGATGCGCGGCCAGAATGCGCGAAATCTCGGGGCCGATCTGGCGCTGCTGCACTTCGGTCCGGCGCAGAATACAGTCGCAGGCCAGCACCGTCAGCGGCGCAGTCTCAATCCCCAGCCCGGCCAGTTCGCGATCCAGATGCGCTGCCATGTCCTGCGATTGTGCCAGGGTAAGAACCAACCCTTCGTCAATCGCGGAAAAGAACTGCAAGTCGCCATTCGCCTCGGCGCGCTGAATGGCGCGCACGTGATGCTGACCGCCGATCCGCACCACCACCGGGTTTTCGGCAAAGGTCGAGGGTGTTAGCTCGTCGATCCGGCAGCCAAGAATGCGGGCATATTCCTGTGCCGCCACCTCGGCGTTGATCTGATGGACGATGCGGCGCGCGGGGTCGGCATCCGTCACCACCATGCGCCGGTCGGTCGGCTGGAAATGATCGAGCCGAAACACCCGCACCGGGCAATCGGTTCGCATGAGGCAAACCACGGCGGCATTGCGCAGCGTCACCCCGTCACAGGAAATCAGCGTCTGCGAAAAACGCTCACCATCCGCCGCCGATCCACCAAAGAGCGGCATCGGCCCAAGCCCCGCCGCGATGGCCGCAACCAGTTCATCCTCCTTGAGCGACAAGCCATCGACCGCAAGAAAGGCGAATTCGTTGGGCAGGCTCTCGCCCGCCTGCGTGGCAAGCCACGCCCGCGCCCGCACCGTCTGGGAGACACAGGCGGTACTGTCCAGCTCTGACAGCGGCGTCACCACTTGCAACACCGCGTGGAAATGATCGGCGGCAAACCCCACGGCAACGATGCTGCCCTCTGCGTAGCCGCTCATCCCGATCTCACCGGCGGTGGTGCAGCCGACACAGCGGCTATCGACAAAGATGCGCGCGGCCTCAGCCATCAACCCTTCGAAATCCGCCTCTGGCGTGACAAAGAACAGCACCAATGCGAGCCGCATGTCACCCATGGCCCGGCGCAGGGTGCCAATGGCGTCGTCGGAATCATGCGGCACCTCTGCACGCGCAACGATAGCGTGATCGCACAGCGCCAGCTCTGACAGGCTGCTGTCCATGGCTCCTCCCCTCGGGGTCCTCCACCCCAGTCAGAGCGTAATCCGCTTACTCCGCCTCGCGCAAGACGTTAGAGAAGCTGGCCATCTGCGCGATCAGCACCGCCTGGGTGCGGGTCTGCACCCCCAGTTTGCGCATGATGGCGGTGACATGGGTCTTGACCGTGGTTTCGGCAATCGACAACTCATAGGCGATTTGCTTGTTCAACCGCCCCTCGCAGATCAACTGAAGGATGCGCGCCTGCTGCCGCGTCAGATGCGCCAGACGTTCAACCGCCTCGTCGCGATCATTCACCGGCTGTTCTTGCGTCTTGGTCAGGACAACCCCCTCGGGGAGGAAAATCTCGCCCGCGGCAATCGCCTCGAACGCGGCACGAAATACCGGCCGCTGGCTGTGTTTGGGCACGAACCCCGCCGCGCCTGCGTGAATGACCGAACAGACCATCCGACTCTCGGACATCGAGGATACGACCACAATCGGTGTCGCGCCCGCGACCGCCCTCAGCCGCGCGAGACCATCCAGCCCGCTCACGTCCGGCAGGTTGAGATCGAGCACGATAATGTCGGGTGGGCCATTCTCAGCCACCATCGCCAGCGCCTGATCGAGGCTCTCCGCGGTGTCGATCCGGGCAATGCCGGCCACCGATTTCAGCGTCATCGACAGCGCATCGCAAAACAGCGGATGATCATCCACAATGAGCGCCGTTGTAAAACGCCCCGGTCCCGCATGTGCGGGACGGGTGCCGGGAATATGCGCCGTTTTCGGTGTCATTCTATTATCCTAGCAAAGGCCCACGCGCGGGCCTACTCACACCAAGGTCTGAGACCTCTCAGCCCCGCCGCCGCATCAACCCGCGCCCCGGATCATAGCCCCAGAGCGCCAGACCAAGGAACACCAGACTTGCCAGCGCCGTCCACAACAGCGCCATACCGTTGAACTGTTCATAGAGCGCAAAGCGGATCAGTTCGACGGCATGGCTGAACGGGTTGACCGCACATATGTCGCGCAACAGCATAGAGCTTTCCGCCATTCGCCACAGAGGGTAGAGAGCCGTGGACATGAAAAACGTGGGAAAAATCACGAAATTCATCACGCCTGCGAAATTCTCCATCTGACTGATAAAAGACGAGAGCGCCACACCAAGCGCGCCAAGCATCACCCCGCCAAGGACCAGCGCGGGCAGCACGTAGACATAGCCCATCACCGGCATCTTGATCCCCATCGCCGCCGCAATGCCCAGAAATGCGTAGCATTGCAGCACCGACACGGCGGTCCCCGCGAGGATCTTGGCGAACAAGAGCCACCAACGCGGCAAAGGGCTGGTCAACAACAGCCGCATCGAGCCCATTTCGCGATCATAGACCAGACTGAGCGACGATTGCATCCCGTTGAACAAAAGGATCATGCCGCAGAGCCCCGGCACGATATAGGTCTCATAGGTGATATAGGTCTGATAGGGTGGGATAATCGAAAGTCCGAGTGCGGCCCGAAAGCCGGCGGCAAAGACCACCAGCCAGACGAGGGGCCGCACGAGGGCCGAGACAAAGCGCGAGCGTTGCCGCGCAAAGCGCAACGCCTCGCGCGTCACAATTGCCGCCAGAGCGATCAAGAGCGGCCTCATACGGGCGCCCCTGTCAGGCTCAGGAAACGCTCGGTCAGCCCGTCCTGCCCGGCAATCTCACGTGAGAGGCCGTCGGCCAGCACGCGGCCCCGGTGCAGAATGACCAAGCGATCTTCCGGCCAGACCTCATCGGTCAGATGCGTGGCCCAGAGCGCAGTCAGCCCGTCATTCGCGCACAGATCATGCACATGGCCCGTAATCGCGCGCCGCGCCTCTGCATCCAGCCCCACGGTCGCCTCATCCAACAGCAGAACCGCTGGCTGATGCACCAGCGCGCGGGCAATCTCGGTGCGCCTGCGGTGCCCGCCATTGAGATCACGCGCCAACTCATCCGCACGTTCAAGCATCGCCATCCGCTCCAGCGCCGCCTCGATCCGCATCTCCG
The DNA here is from genome assembly GCF_000768555.3 of Roseovarius mucosus DSM 17069. Classification (GTDB taxonomy): domain Bacteria; phylum Pseudomonadota; class Alphaproteobacteria; order Rhodobacterales; family Rhodobacteraceae; genus Roseovarius; species Roseovarius mucosus. Next base: position 40,099 of record NZ_KN293980.1, on the reverse strand, counting down.
CAGCGCGCCCCGCAAGGCCGTGCAGGGCCGCGAAATAGCGCAGGTTGCGCCGCACACTCAGGTCGAGATCCAACGTCTGTTGCTGAAACACCACCCCGATCCGCGCCAGCGCCTGGCGGGGATGGGTGGCTATGTCATGGCCCGCCACCCGGATCCGCCCTTCACGCGTCGTGAAAAGCCGCGTGAGCAGGGCAAAGAGTGTCGATTTCCCCGCACCATTGGGGCCAAGAAGGGCGCAGAACGCGCCCTGCGCCACCTCAAAGCTCACATCGTCCAAGGCCCGCTTGGCCCCGTAGGAAAATCCCAGCCCCTCGATCCTCAGCCCCGTCATGCCGCGTTCCTACCTGCTTTGGGGGCTACCATAGACCCGAGCGCGACCTTATTGAATGATGAACTCGAGCCGCTGGCTCTCACCCGTCGTGCCGGGGATCAAGAGGTTATACCGACCCGGCTTGATCGCGATAAAGGAAAACTCCGCCGTGCCCGCATCGTCAAACTCGAAACTGTCGATTGCCATTGGCCGGATCTCGATGTCATTGATCACGATCTCGTCCATCCAGATCGCGCGAAAGAACTCTGGCCCCGTCAGCGCCAGTTCTGCACTGCCATCGGCGGTGATCTCCATCTCGTAATAGGCCCCCGATTGTAGGGTGATCGGCCCCTCGCCCAAGGGCTTGCCCGAGGCCAGAGTGACCTCGATTTCATCCCCACGGTTGCATTTCGCCAAAAGCCCGGCAAAGCCCAGATCATCACAGAGCGGTGCGGCTTGGGCGGGTACTGCCAGCATGGCAACCGCAGCGGCAGTCAACAGATGTTTCATCACTCTTTCCTCTTTGCTGTTGGATTGGCTCGGATCAATCGGGCACGACGACGACGCCCCATGGCTGTTGCCCCACCTGCACCGATTTAACGACCTCTTCGGCCGCGACATCTATGATCGAAATATCGTTGGAATTGCCGTTGGTGGTGTAGAGGTATTTTTCCTCGGCATCGAAGGCCAGTTGCCAGACGCGCTGTCCAACCAGCAGGTATTTCTCGACTTCGAAGGTCTCACCATTGACCAGCGCGACTCGATTCGACGGGCCCAGAGCCACAAAGACTTTCTTGCCGTCCGAGGTAACGCGCACCCCCACCGGCTGTAACAGTTCCGGCGGGATGCCGGGCACCTCGAACGTCACCTTGTGGACGATCTCACCGCCATCGGGATTGATTACACTGACCGTGCCGCCAATCTCGGCGCTCACAAACAGGTATTTGCCATCCGTCGTATACTGCGCAAAGCGCGGACGCTGATCCACCAGCGTATTCTGCACGATCTCATAGCTCGTGGTGTCGATAAAATGCGCCATGTTTGTGGTCTCGGACGTGTTGACCACATATTTGCCATCCGGCGAAATCCCCATGCCCTCCGGCTCCACCCCCACCGGCACTTCGGCCAGAATCGTGTGTGTGTTCACATCCGTCACTGTGACTAGGTTGTCATCCTCATTGGCGATATAAAGCGGGTTGCCCGAAGGGTGCAGCACAAAAAGCTCGGGGTCGGGGCCAGAGGGCAGCGTGTGCAATTCCTGATACGTCGCCGTATCAAACACCCGCACCACATTGTCATCCGAGGCGCAGACATAGAGATGCTTGCCATCGGGACTTGCGGTGATCCCGCGCGGGCGGTTTCCGGCGGGGAATTCGGCGATCACCTCCCATGTCTCGCTATCGACCACGGTGATGGTGTTGCCGCGTTCATTGCTGACAAACACCTTGCCCGCCAGCGCAGGGCCGGTCATCAGGGCAAGAAGGGCGGTCGCAAGGGCCACTCGGTTCATGTGCTCTCTCCTATTGATCAAAGGCGGTGCAGGCGCTCTCGGGCTGATCCAGCCCAAGCGTATCCAAGAGCGAGCGTTGATGCAGGAACCCCTCTTGCGGCGACACGCTCAGCATGATCCGCCCATCGGCGAGCAGGATCGGCTGGCGCAATTGGCCATTCCACGCCCGAAACGTCAGCTTTTGCCCCTTGAACGCCGCCAATTCAAACTTGTCGCTCAGCGCATAGGCGCGGATTTCGGCGGGATCGGCGCTCTTGGTGCGCGTCACCGCTTCGCCCAGCACCCGCAGCGCAAGCCAGGCGGTGTAGTCCTCGGGGCGCATGTAGCGGCCCGTCAACTCTTCGAACCGATTCTGGAACTGAGTTCCGCCCCAGGCCTCCAGCGCCGGATGCCAGGCCAAGGGCCGCAGCCCCGCCGATCCGACAATGGGCGAGGGCCGCCATGTGTGAAACGGCAGGTAGGTGGCGAAAACATCGGTTTCATCCGCCGCGATGATCACGTCATGCTCTTTCAAGTCCTGCGTTAAGACCGGCAGCTGTCGTTGCACCTGCACATGCCCGGTATCGGTGCGCCGCGCGCCGCCCGTGTCGGTGAACTCACGCTCATCCACGATTTTCGCGCCGAACTTGACGGCAGAGGCGCGGTAGGCCTCGGCCAGCGCCACGTCCTCGGGGTGGGAGCCATGGATAAGCGCCCAGCGCGGCCATTTCTTCCAGATCAGGAACTGCGCCACGGCATCGCTCTGCATCTGCCGTGAAGGGGCGATATGCAGGATATTGCCCCGACATTCGGCGCTGCGCAGCGCGGTATCCGGTGCCAAAGTGTTGAAGATCAGCGTATCCGGTACCGCCACCTCTGACATCGCCAGCAACTCTTCGGCCCGCGCCTGCACCGCAAAGAACCGCAGCCCTTCGCCCTGCAAGCGCTCGAACTCAGCCAGCGCTGTCTCGGGCGTCGCAGTCGCCTCTTGTGTCACATAGGTCTGGCCCATGAATTGACCTGTGGTCTGATTGTCCTCGGTCGCCAGTTGCGCACCGGCAAATCCCAGATCCTCAGGCCGCAGATCAAGCCGCGACACAGGCAACAGCGCCGGGTAATCCACCCGCAGCACGACGGCCTTGACCTCTTGCGCTTGGGCGGGCTGTGCGAGGGTCATAAGGCCCGCAAGAACGAGCAGGGCTAAGCGGAACATGCGCGGTCTCCGTCAATGTCATGGCGGTGGCGGGATCGCCCCATGCGGGTATCCTAGCAAAACCGACGGGTTTGTAAGGCATTTTCGCCCGGCCACGCGCCGCCGCGCGGATAGCCGCAGATGAAACGGATTATTTTATAACTATTTCAGACACTTGATATGGATCATACTTTGGTCGCACAGGCCGAGATGAAAAGGCCCGGCACCATCGGCAGCCGGGCCTTGATCCCTCCGATTCCGCCCCTCTCACGCCGGGGTGAACAATCCCGCATACTCTGCCCGCAGGATGTTCTTCTGCACCTTGCCCATGGTGTTGCGCGGCAATTCGTCGAGCACGATCAATTTCCGGGGATGCTTGAACCGCGCAAGGCTTTTGGCGGCCGCCCCGGCAATCGCCTCCAGATCAAGCGCCGCCCCCTTTTGCGGCACAAGAAACCCAACCACCGTCTCGCCGAAATCGGGATGCGGCACGCCGACAACTGCGCTTTCCAAGACACCGGGCTGCTCATCCAGCAACAACTCGATTTCCTTGGGGTAGATATTGTACCCACCCGAAATGATCAGGTCCTTGTTGCGCCCGACGATCTGCACATAGCCTTGATCGTCGATCAGCCCCAGATCGCCCGTGATGAAAAACCCATTCTCGCGCAATTCCTCGGCGGTTTTTTCGGGCATGTTCCAATAGCCCGCAAAGACATTCGGCCCCCGCACCTCGATGATGCCAATCTCGCCTTGCGGCACCTCGGAACCTGTCTGCGGATCGGTGATCTTCAGTTCCACCCCCGGCAAGGGAAAGCCGACCGTGCCCGCCCGCCGCGCGCCCTCATAGGGGTTCGAGGTGTTCATATTGGTCTCGGTCATGCCATAACGCTCGAGGATGCGATGGCCCGTGCGCTCTTCGAACGCCACATGGGTTTCCGCCAACAAAGGCGCGGAACCCGAGGTAAACAGCCGCATATGCGCCACCAGATCACGGGTAAAACGCGGATCATCCAGAAGGCGCGTGTAGAATGTCGGCACCCCCATCATCGAGGTGGCGCGCGGCAATTGCACGATCACCTGATCCTGATCGAATTTGGGCAGGAATATCATCGACCCGCCCGCCAAGAGGATGATGTTGGTCGCCACAAAGAGGCCGTGAGTGTGAAAGATCGGAAGCGCATGCAAGAGCACATCATCAGCCGTAAACCGCCAATAGTCCACCAAGACCTCGGCGTTGGAGAGCAGATTGCGCTGTGTCAGCATCGCCCCCTTGGAGCGCCCTGTCGTGCCCGAGGTATAGAGAAACGCCGCCAGGTCATCCGGCCCGCGCGCGGTGGTCTCGAAACGCTCGGGCAGATCCTTGGCCGCCTCTGGCAATGTGCCCGTGCCATCGGCGTTGAGCGTCATCAGCACCGCCCCGGCACGCTCCGCCACCCCCTGCAGTGCGCCCGCTTTCGCCTCGTCACACAACAGAACCTTGGCACCGCTATCACCCACGAAATAACCCAACTCATCGCCGGTATATCCCGTGTTGAGCGGCAGAAACACGATCCCCGCCTGCACACAGGCGGCATAGACCGCGAGCGCCTCGGGCGATTTCTCGACCTGCGCCGCCAGACGGTCGCCGGGGGCCAATCCTGCGCCGCGCAGCGCATGGGCATAGCGTGCCGTCAGACGCAGGAACGCGTCATAACTGACTACAGCGCCATCCGCCAAATGCAGGAAAGGCGCAGTTTGCCCGGCATGGCGTCCGAACAGGTTATCGTAGAGGGGATTGGCCATGGCTCTTGTCCTTCACTCTGTCTTTTTCGCGGCGGCGGCCAACGCTGTCACCTCGGCAGAGGCGGCAATCGCGCCTGCCCCTGCAAATCGCTCGTGGTTCTGCGAAATCTGCGTGCGGTCGTAAAGGTAATTCACCATCACCCCGCCTGATTGTTTTTGACCATTGGGCGACAGGTCTGCACCGGCATGAATGGCGTGCACCGAGGCGCCGTTGCCCAGATGGAACCGCGCGACCGGATCATAGGGACCGCCGTCCGGGCGCTTGGCCTTGAGCAGATAGTGGGCCGTCACGGCGCGGCGGGTCTCTGCCTCTTCGGGCAGCACGGCACGGGTCTCGCTCAACCAGCGGGTCAACCCCGGAATCGGCGACAACGTGACAAAGGTCTTAAGCCCCGGCAGTTCCTGCGAAAGGTCCGCCACCACCTGCTTGATCAGCGAGTTGCCAAAGGAAATTCCCGCCAGCCCGGACTGACAGTTGGAAATTGAATAGAACACCGCCGTATCCGCCTCATGCGCGCCAATCACGGCCCGCTCTTCGGACAACACGTCATGAATCGCCCCCGGAATCCCCTCGCTCAGCGCCACCTCAACAAAAATCAGCGGCTCGTCTGGCATGGCAGGGTGGAAAAACCCGAAACAGCGGCGGTCTTTGGGTGCGAGCCGCCGACGCAGGTCGTCCCAGCTGTCAATGGCATGCACCGCCTCATACGCAATGATCTTTTCCAGCACATCGGCGGGCGATGACCAATTGATCGGGCGCAGCACCAGAAAACCGCGATTGAACCATGAGGCGAACAGATGTTTGAGGTCCAAGTCAACCACGGCCAGCGCCGGGTTGTCCCGCGCCAACCGCAAGAGATCGGCCCGCATCGCCACAAGCTGCGCCGTGGCCCCCGGCACCTGATTGAGGCGGCGCGCCAATTCCTGCCTTGGTGGCTCCGCTGCTGACATGAAGGCGCGATAGCTGTCCCGGTCCGGCCCTGCCTCAAATGCGTCCAGCGCGTTGCGCACGCTCTCGGGATCTACGCCCATGCCGTCGGTCAGAAACCTGAAAAAGCTCAGCTTCTCATCACCTTCCATCCCGGCATAACGATCCAGGATGAGCCGCGCCAGCGCCATTCCCGACACCTCGCCAGAACTACCCAGGAGGTCACGACACAGGTTCTCGATGCTACGGTTCTTGTGATCCGGCTCTGACGCGCCGCGATAGCGCCGCTCGAACACGGTCGCCAGCAGATCGGCCAGAACGCTCATCGTGTTGCTCCCATCACCGCATCCGGCAGCCACGTCGCCAGACCGGGAAAGAGACACAAGAGAACAATCGCCAACACCATGCAGCCCACATAGGGCAAAGAGCCATAGAGGATGGTCTTGAGCTTGATATCCGGCGCGATGGAGTTGATCACATAGAGGTTGAGGCCCACAGGCGGCGAAATCAGCCCGATTTCCATGTTGATCGTCAGCACTACGGCAAACCAGATCGGATCAAATCCCGCCGTCGTGATGATCGGCAACAAGATCGGTGCCGCCATCAGGATAACCGCCACAGGCGGCAGGAAAAAGCCAGCGACGAGAAGGAACACATTGACCGCTCCCATCAACACCCAACGGTTCACATCCAGCGTGCCGATCCATTCGGCGATGGATTGCGTGATAAAGAGCGACGACAGCATATAGGAGAAGACCCCAGCCGCCGCGATGATGAAGAGGATCATCACGCTCTCGCGCGTGCTGTCGCGCAGCACCACCCAGAGAGCCACAGGCGACCACAGTTTGTAGATCACCATCGCAATCACGAGGCACAAGAGCGCGCCCACTGCCGCCGTTTCGGATGGCGTGGCGATCCCGCCATACATTGCATAGAGCACACCAAGGATGATGAAGAGAAACGGCAGGACGCGTGGCAGGATCTCGATCCGCTCGCGCCAGCTATAGCTGCGCCCCGTGAGCAGGTTGATATCCCCCGAGCGCCATGTGGAATAGAGTGACCACGCCATAAAGAGACCCACCAGCATCAGGCCCGGAATAACCCCGGCCAGAAACAGCCGCCCAATCGAGGTCTCGGTGGCGATACCGTAGACAATCATCGTCACCGAGGGCGGGATGAGAATCCCCAAGGTGCCCCCCGCCGCGATAGAGCCTGCGGCAACCGCATCGGGGTAGCCACGCTTACGCATCTCGGGGATGCCCATCTTGCCAATCGCGGCGCAGGTGGCGGGGCTTGACCCCGACATTGCCGAGAAAAGTGCGCAAGCTCCGAGGTTCGAGATCACCAAGCCGCCGGGCACGCGCGTCAGCCACCGCTCCAGCGCCTCGTAAAGGTCAGCACCCGCACGCGTCGAGGCAATAGAGGCCCCCATGATGATGAACATCGGGATCGACAGAAGGGCGAAATTGTCGAGCTTGCCAAAAAAGATTTCCGGCATGAGTTCAAGCGAGCGCATCCCGTCGAACACGATCAGGAACCCGCCCGAGACGATCAGCAGACCCAAGGCAACAGATACCCCGGAGAACAACACCATGATGGTCGCGACCGCGACAATCAGGCCAAGCAAAAGCGGGTCCATCAGACATCCTCCAGCCCAAAGGGCGCATCAATGTTCAAGAGCAGCGCCACGAGATCGGCAACCAGTTGCAAGAGAAAGAGGCCAAGGCCCACGGGGATGGCAAGATAGGGGATCCACAGATCAATTGCCCAAACCGTGTCCGAGGTCCAACCGCGTGCCCAGGCGACATGCCAGAACTCAAAGCCGTACCAGAGCATGACTGCGACAATCGCGATGGACAGCGTAAGCGTCACCACTGCCAACCCTTTGCGCGCACGGCGAGGCACAGCCAGAGGGATGAGGTCCACGTTCACATGCCCCCGCAACCGCTGGACATACGACAGGCCCAGAAGCGTGGCCGCTATCATCAGATAAACCACTGCCTCCGTCTGCCAAACGGTCGTGCCGTTCAGTACGAACCGCACCCAAATCATCTGGCAGGTGATGACCACAGAGGCAACGATCATCGCCGCCGAGATCCACCCCGCCAGTGTAGAGAGCGCGGCAACCGCACGCAGAAAAGGGTTTTGTCCGGTGCGCGCAACGGCACCCGATGCATGGCCAGCCATGGTCTACCTCATGTCAGGGGGGGAGGGCATGTAAGCGGCTGCCGCGCGCGACCTGCGCGGCAGCCCGAGGGGATCACTCGACGGCAAACGCCATGTCAAGCAGCGCCTGTCCGTCCGGCACGCTTTCAACGAATGCCTTATAGGAGGTTTCCTGCGCCAATGCGCGCCATGCGTCGAAATCCGCTTCGGTCATCTCTGCGATCTCGACACCAGCGTTGCGGAACACCTCGACCGACGCGGCATCCTCTTTCTTAGCCTCTTCCAGATAGAAGGCTTCGGCTTTTTCCGCCGCAGTCAGCAGAGCCGCTTGTTGCTCGGCACTCAACCCGTCAAAGGTAGATTTGTTCATCAAGAGCGGTTGATACATGAACCACAGCGCCACATCGCCGGCAGGGGTATAGCACTTCACCTGCTCGTAGATACGGAAAGACACGAAAGAAGAGGATGAGGTGTTGACCGCATCCAAAACGCCGGTCTGCATGGCGTTGTAAATCTCGGACGAGGCCATCGACGCAATGGACGCGCCTGCGCCGGCCAGCATTTGCTCAAACGCCTTGCCCGCGGCGCGGGTCTGCATACCTGCCACATCCTCGGGCTTGGTGATGCATTTGTCGGTGCTTGCAAAGCCACCAGCCAAATAGCCATGGACCAGAACCATCACGTCATCTTCGGCCATCTTGGCCTCGATCGCCTCCATAAAGGGGCTGTCGGACAGGCGCGCTGCGTGGTCATGGTTTTTGACGAGACCAGGCATCAGCGTAAGGTTATAGGCAGGCTGTTGCCCCCCGGCATAGCTGAGCGGCAGCACGGTCATGTCAAGCTGACCCCGGCTGAGCGGTGTGTATTGCTCGCGGGCCTTGAATAGCGATTGCGATCCGAAAATCTTGATGTCGAGATCGACACCGGCAGCGGCCACCTCATCAGCCACGATCTGCGCCACCTTGTGCCGCACATCGCTGTTGGACCACTGATGCGACAGGCGCAGTTCGGTGGCAAAGGCTGCGCTGCTCAGCAGCATCATCCCGGCAGCAGCAGCCGCCGTGAAAGTCATCTTGTTCATATCTTCCTCCCATTCTGCCCGAACGTGTGGCCCGGACCGTGCGACGAGTGTTTGGTGTTTTGAATTCAGAGTCAAGATTTTTGTATACAAGATTTTCCCACTTGCGCACAAACCCTGCCCTCGCTACGATTTTTTCATGGAGATACGCCGCGCAGACATGATCGCCGATACACTGGAAGAGCTGGTCTTTACTGGCGATTTCAGCGATGGCGACCGGCTGGATGAAATCCGCCTCGCCAGGCAATTCAATGTCTCGCGCACTCCGATTCGTGAGGCATTGCAACGGCTTGTGGCCTCTGGCCTGGCGGTGCAAATCCCCCGCCGCGGGGTTTTCATCCGCCAGCCTGGCCTTGTCGAACTGATGGAAATGTTCGAGACCATGGCCGAAATCGAGGGAGTTTGCGGCCGCCTCGCCGCGCATCGCATCTCGGAAGAGGCTCTCGCCGATCTCGACACCGCCAACGCCCGCTGCACGGAGGCCATCGCGGCAGACGATGCCGACGGATACTACCGCGAGAACGAGCGGTTTCACCACATGATCTATCGTCACGCGGGCAACGGCTTTCTCGAACAAGAGGCGCTGCGCCTGCACCGCCGCCTGAAACCGTTTCGCCGGATGCAGTTGCGCCTGCGCGGGCGCATGGCGCAATCCATGGCCGAACACGAGGCCGTCGTCGCCGCGCTGCGCGCCGGAGAGGCAGAGCGCGCCGCCGAGGTGTTGCGCGGTCATGTCGCCATTCAAGGCGAGAAATTCCATCTCCTGATGGCAAGCCTCCGCCGCGCTGCGGAATGATATCACCCCCGCTGGACAGCGCCCGCGCGCGCCATTAGGTAAGCGCAATGGCCAAGGCAAAGGAAAATCCGAATTACAAGGTGATCGCCGAGAACCGGCGTGCGCGGTATGATTATGCAATCGAGGACGATCTCGAATGTGGCATCATCCTCGAAGGCTCCGAGGTGAAATCGCTGCGCGTCAACAGTGCCAATATCGCCGAGAGCTATGCCATGGTCGAGATTGGCGAACTCTGGCTCGTCAATTCCTACATCGCGCCTTATGAGCAGGCCAAGACCTTTGGCCACGAGGAAAAACGGCGGCGCAAACTGCTTGTGTCCAAAAAAGAGCTCTCCCGCCTCTGGAGCGAGACCCAGCGCAAGGGCATGACGCTGGTGCCCCTCGTGCTCTATTTCAACCATCGCGGCATCGCCAAGCTCAAGATTGGCATCGCCAAGGGCAAGAAGAACCACGACAAGCGCGAAACCGAGGCCAAGCGCGATTGGGCCCGGCAGAAACAGCGCCTGCTCAAGGATCACGGCTAGGGCAAGGGAGCGGCGGATGGAATTGCTGATCGCCCTTCTGACCGGCGCCACGGCGGCGATGATCGCCGCGTCAATTTGGCTCTCGCCGCGTCTGGGATGGCTCATTCATGCGGGCCTGGGCGCGCTCGGTGGCGCTGTTGGCACCTATCTCCTGAACATCGTCCCGGCCACAGGCGGTGACGTGGCCTATCTGATCCGGCTTGTCGCCGTCGCCGCCGCGAGCGGCACCGTCACACTTTGGGCCATTGGGGCCATCGCCCGCCTGTTGCGCAGATGACCGCACTTATGCTGCGCGGTCTTGCCCTTTTGCCCCTCAGACTGTAGGCAGAAATCGTTTGAACCGGGGGGCAAATGGCCATGGACGATCCTAAAACGCTTGTTTCCACCGACTGGCTGGCGGCACATTTCAAGGACCCAGACCTGCGTATTCTCGACGGCACCATGTTCATGGCCTCTGAGGGGCGCAGTGGGCAAGCGGAATACGACGCGGCGCATATCCCCGGCGCACGTTTTTTTGACATTGACGACATCAGCGATGCACGCTCGGACTTGCCCCACATGGCCCCGCCCGTCGAGAAATTCATGTCGAAACTGCGCGCCATGGGCGTAGGTGACGGGCATCAGGTTGTGGTCTACGACGCCAAGGGGCTGTTTTCCGCGGCCCGCGTCTGGTGGCTGTTCCGCCTGATGGGTCAGGACAATATCGCCGTGCTCGATGGCGGTTTTCCGAAATGGCAGGCCGAAGGTCGCCCGATCGAGGATATGCCGCCCATCATTCGCGACCGCCACATGACCGTGCGGCGCCAGAACCAGATGGTCAAGGACGTGACCCAGGTCGCTGCCGCAGCCAAGCTGGGCGACTACGAAATTCTCGATGCCCGCTCTGCCGCCCGCTTTCGCGGCGATGCGCCCGAGCCTCGATCCGGCCTGCGCGCCGGCCACATCCCCGGCTCCAAGAACGTGCCCTACACGGACCTCTTGAACGCCGACATGACCATGAAAGGGCCGGACGCTCTGCGCGCCGTCTTTGCCACCGCCGGGGTGGATATGACCAAGCCGGTCATCACCTCCTGCGGCTCTGGCGTGACCGCCGCCATCATCAATCTGGCGCTGGAGCGGATCGGCAAGACCGACCATGCGCTGTATGACGGGTCCTGGACCGAATGGGGCGCGTTCCCCACCCTGCCTGTCGCCACTGGAGAAGCCTGATGTTTGACGCACTGAAAGAAAAACCCGCCGACAAGATTCTGGCCCTCGGTCAGGCGTTCCGCGAGGACCCGCGCGAGACCAAGATCGACCTTGGAGTCGGCGTCTACAAAACTCCCGAGGGCGTGACCCCGGTCATGCGCGCGGTCAAGTCCGCCGAGAAACAGCTTTGGGAGTCCGAGACCACCAAGGCCTATACCGCCCTCGCCGGGGATCCGGCCTTTGCAGACGCGATGATTGCGCTCGTTCTGGGTGATGCGGTCGCGCGCGATCAGGTTTCTGCCATTGCCACGCCGGGCGGTACCGGTGCCGTGCGTCAGGCCTTTGATCTCATCAAGATGGCCAGCCCCGGTGCCCGCGTCTTTGTCTCTGATCCGACATGGCCGAACCACCTGAGCATTCTGGCACATATGGGCATCGAGGTGGTGATGTATCGCTACTTCGACCCTGAAACCGTGGGCGTCGATTTCACCGGCATGATGGCCGATCTCGACGGTCTGCGCGCGGGCGATGTGGTGCTCTTGCACGGCTGCTGTCACAACCCGACCGGCGCCAATCTCAACATGACCGAGTGGCGGGCCGTGGTGGATCTGCTCAATGCGCGCGGCGCGCTGCCAATGATCGACATCGCCTATCAGGGTTTCGGTGACGGTCTCGAGGCGGATGCCGCCGCAGTGCGGTTCGTGGCGGAAAACTGCCCCGAGATGCTGATTGCGGCCAGCTGCTCCAAGAATTTCGGCATCTACCGCGAGCGCACCGGAATTCTGATGGCCGTGGCGCAGGACCGCGCCTTGCAGAAAGTTACCCAAGGCAATCTCGCCTATCTGAACCGCCAGAACTATTCCTTCCCGCCCGATCACGGCGCGCGACTGGTGACAATGGTGCTGACCGATCCCGCCCTGCGTGCCGACTGGCAGTCAGAGCTTGAGGAGGTGCGCCTTGGCATGCTCAAGCTGCGCGAATCCCTTGCGGCAGAGTTGCAGCGCCTCTCAGGTTCGGACCGCTTCGGCTTTATCGCACAGCATCGTGGAATGTTCTCGCGCCTCGGGGCCACCCCCGAACAGGTCGAGCGCCTGCGCGCCGATCACGCGATCTACATGATCGGCGACAGCCGGATCAATATCGCGGGGCTCAACGCGAAGACAGTGCCGATCTTGGCCAAGGCGATGATCGAGGTGGGCGTCTAGGGCGCCCCCTCCACCCAAAGTCGCATAGCGCCCCACCCCGACGCGGCATAACATCGCCGCATGAAACGGGCACTTTTCCTCTGGCTACTGGCCGGGTTGCTGTCGGCCTCCGCCGCCACGGCGCAGGGGCTTGTGCCGTTGCGCGATGGGGCGCGCGTCGCCTTTCTCGGGATCACCTTCATCGACACATCGACCGAAGGGGCCTACAACCCTGTGCGTTCCGATGAGACCGCGCGACTGGCGCTTGTGCGCGATTATGTCGAGGCCCGCTTTGCCGAAGATGGGTTTACCATCGTCGATCTTGCGCCAATTTCCACTGAGCTTGCCAGCGTGACCAACCCTGCCGATTGTTACGGCTGCGAAACCCGCCTCGCCGCGCGGCTGGATGCCGATTACGTGCTGGTGGGAGAGGTGCAAAAGGTTTCGAACCTGATCCTGTCGATGAACCTCGTGCTGCGCGCCGTGCCAGACGGCGAGGTGGTGCGCGCCCGCGCGGTCGATATCCGCTCAAACACCGATGACTCCTGGCTGCGCGGCATGCGCTATATCTTCAAGACCCATATTTTTGCGGAGGGATGACATGAAACATCTGGCCCCGGCCCTTGCGGCCCTGCTGCTTTCTGGCCCCGCACTGGCGCAGTCCGCTTGGCCCGACATTCAGACCGCTCTCTATGGCGACGCGCCCCTCCTCGCGCAAAGCGCGCATGTCACGCTTGATGCGCCCTACCGCGCCACCGATGATGCGCGCACCGTGTTGGGCGGGCACGTCGTTGCGCCACCGGGGCAAAAGATCACCTCAGTAACGCTTGTGATCGACGAAAACCCGGCGCCCGTGGCCGCCGAATTCCAATTGACCGCCCCACAAGCCGAATTTGCCTTTTCCCTCACGACCCGGCTCAACGGGCAAACGCCGCTACACCTCGTGGCCCTCACCGATACCGGCGAGCGGCACATGGCTGAGGCGTTTCTCAAGACTTCGGGCCAAGGCGCCTGCGCCGCACCGCCTGGCACTGATCCCATCGCGGCTCTTGCCACATTGGGCGAAATGGAACTGGCCTTTTTGCCCGACCTCACCGCCGCCAGCAAGAGCGTGAACACGCGCCTTGCCACCCTCGCCGGCAAGGTTCGTGCGCTTGACGTGGACATCAGCCATCCCAGCCATTCCGGGTTGGCAATGGACCAGATCACGCTGCTTTTCACGCCGATGCGCGTGGTGGATACGATCGCGATCACACTCGACGACCGGCCCTATCTCACCATGACGGGAAGCATCTCCCTCTCTGAGAACCCGCGTTTGCGGGTTTCGATACCGACAGGCACCACGACAGCAGAGGTTGGCCTGCGCGATACCGACGGAACCGAGACCAGCGCCCGCACCAGCCTTGCGGCGTATTGAGAAGACGGCAGGATAGTGGAAATCGGGCCTTGAGCTGACGTCGTCCCCAACCATCAAAGCGCGGGCCCAAGGCGCAGCATGCATCGCGCGGTTCACCATGTGCGAGCAACGTCGCTCAACGCCAATCGCGACAGCCTACGTCCCCGGCTCGCCTGCCCGGGCCTCGATCTTTTCCAGAGGATGGTCTTCAAAATCCCAGCCATCGGTGCCTTCTGGGAACCAGTAAACTTCGGAGTATCCCATCTCCAGCGCCCGCTTGGCCGCGTTCCACGACATCCAGCAGTCCGCCAGACAGAAGAACAGTACCGGATGGTTCGGATCGCCCCCCGTCACCTCTGCCAGCCCCTCCCGCAGATAGGTCTCCGTTTCGGGTGCAATCCGCTCGTATCCGGTATTTGGCAACCAGATGGCACCTGGAATGGACAGCCGCGGCTTGTCGCGCCAGAGCGTGCCCGCTGGCAGGTTCGCAGGCTTGGGCGGGCGCGGGAGCACGTCGACAAAAGCCACCTCTCCCCCCTGCCAGAGGTCATGCGCAGCGCCGGCATCGACCACAACTGCCCCCGCCAATGTCTTGGGCACCGGCGCGCGGTAGGGCTCGCCGCGATAGCCCTCGGGCTCTGCCACGCCCTGCGCCGCCACCGGTCCAGTCAGCAGCATCAGCACGGCCAGAGCTGCGCGGATCATTGCAAGAGCACCTTGGCCTCTGTGCCCATGTCATTGAGCAGCGGCACCCCTGCCTCGACCAGGATTGCGTCAATCCCCGCCTGATTGCGCCGAATGAGCGAATTCAGCTGTCGCTTCCACTGATCCTCGCCCAGACGCACCCCCATGGTGATCCGGTAGAACATCTTGGGCGCACCCGCTTCCTGCATCAGCGGCACCACCTTCAAACTGGGATGCTCCCGCTTGACCAACGGGCCACCGATTGGCCCCCAGAGCACGGCGGCGTCAATCTCTCCGGCCTCAAGATCCCGCAGCATATCCTGCGCGGGCGACTGCACGCGTCGATCCACGAACAGAGGATAGGCGCGCGCCTTGGCCATCAGCCCGTTGCGCGCCATATGCGTGCCCGGCGGACTACCCGCGATGATTCCCACCACCTTGCCTTTGAGGCGCGGATCCGCCAGCGTCACCACATCCGACAAATCCCCCGCCTGCGGCAGGATGAGCGTATAGGCCGAGACCATGTAATGATTGGTGTTTTGCACCAGCTCATGCCCCTGCGCAAAACCGATGATTACGTCACACCGCTTTTCGCCCAAGGTCCGGCGCACGAAACCCGTCGCCATCGGAAACCAAGTATATTCAACCGGTCGCTCCAACGCAGCGGCCAGAAGATCGGCGATCTTGTTCTCGAACCCGGTTTCCGCCTCGGTCGACATCGGATCATTGGCCGGATCGGCACAGACCCGCAGCGCCGATTGCGAAACCAACTCCGCCATCTGCGCGCCCGCAGCCCCTGGCAACAGAGCCGCGATAAACGCCAGTGCCTTAACCCATGCAGGCATCTTCATCCGCCTGTATACCCTCTGACTTGGCCTCTTTCTTGGCCGGGCGGCCACGCTCGACCACACCCAGACCGCGCGCCTTGAGATAGACGTAGATGTCATCGAGGTAGCACATCACATTTGGATTGGTGCCAAAGGACGGCATTACCGAATTTTCCGACGCATTCACCTTTTGCCGCCCCTCGGCCACGACCCCGTAAAAGTCGTAGTAATCCATCTTCACAGCCGAATTCTTGAGCGCCGGCGCGTAGGTCGAGCCTTCGCCATCCGGGCCGTGACAGACATGGCATTCCGCGTGATAGCGCCGAAACCCGGAGAATGTACGCCAATCCACCGTGCCATCCTCGGCCACGTTAAAGGTCGGAATATCATCGGCGGTGAAATAGCGCCCCTCCTGTTCGTAGGAGGCGGCGAACTTTGGATCATCGGGCGACGGGGCCTCTTCGCCGAGGACCGGTAGCGCAACAAGCGCCAGAGATGCGGCCAGACCGGCGGACAAGAGGCGGCGGGACGTCAACATTCGTAGCTCCTTCTGGGTTCTTAGGTTCGGCGGCGCGGCACATCTAGGTGCCGCGCCGCCAGTCAGTTGGTCGGATTCGCGATCAATCCGGCAGTTTGAAGACAGTGAGTTGACCACCAAGTGCAGTATAGTCGCTCAGCGCCGCATAGCCGCCCACGGCCCCCAGGCCGGCATTCGGATCGGTCAGACCAGCCGCAAGGCCAATCCCGGCCCAGCCGCCGATACCCGACAGGATACCGACATATTGCTTGCCACCATGCTCATAGGTCATCACGTTGCCGATGATACCCGATGGCGTCTTGAAGCTGTAAAGCTCGTCGCCGGTCGAGGCATCAATCGCCTTGAGATAGCCCTCAAGCGTGCCATAGAACACCACATCGCCCGCCGTGGCCAGAGCACCTGACCAGACCGAGAACTGCTCGGGGATCGACCACTTGATCTTGCCCTCGATATTGTCCCAAGCGATGAAATTGCCCATGCCGCCATGGCTGCCCGGTGCGGGATACATCGCCAGCGTGGCACCCACATAGGGCTGACCGGCGGTATAGCTCACACGGAACGGTTCGTAATCCATGCAGACGTGGTTGGTGGGGATATAGAACAGCCCGGTCTTGGGGCTGAATGCCGAGGGCTGTTGGTCTTTGGTGCCAAGTGCCGCCGGGCAGATACCGGTCGAGTTCACATCCTCGCCATTCTGCTCGGTCGAATACTGCGCCACCACAGCCGGGCGGCCGTAGGTCTCGGAGGCCGGGTCCATATCCACGCCCGTGGTCCAGTTCACCGCCGGGTCAAACTTCTCGGCCACCAGCAATTCGCCGGTCTCGCGGTCCAGCGTATAGGCCAGACCGTTGCGGTCCGGGTGGGTCAAGAGCTTGCGCATCTGACCGTTCACCTCTTGATCCGTCAGGATCATCTCGTTGACGCCGTCATAATCCCACTCGTCATGCGGGGTCATCTGATAGAGCCATTTGGCCATCCCGTCATCGGGATCACGCGCCATGATGGTCATGGACCAGCGGTTGTCGCCGGGACGCTGCGCCGGGTTCCAGGTCGAGGGGTTGCCGGTGCCGTAATAGAAGAGGTCAAGCTCCGGGTCATAGGAATACCAGCCCCAGGTTGCGCCACCGCCGATCTTCCACTGATCGCCTTCCCAAGTGTTGGTGCCCGAATCCGGCCCCACCGGCTTGCCCAGATGGGTGGTGTTCTCCGGGTCGATCAGCGTGTCGCTGTCTGGCCCCATCGAATAGGCTCGCCAGACAAGTTCGCCAGTATTCATGTCATAGGCGGTTGTATGGCCGCGCACACCGAATTCACCACCCGAGATGCCAACGATCACCTTGTCCTTGACCGGCAGCACCGTCGCGGTGTTGGTCTCGCCAATCGAGGGGTCGCCATTCACGGCCGTCCACTTAACCTCGCCGGTCTTTGCATCCAATGCCACCACGGTGGTATCCGCCTGATGCAAGAAAATCTTGCCGTCGGCATAGGCCACGCCTCGGTTGACCGTATCGCAGCACATGACAGGGATCACGTTGGGGTCCTGCTTGGGCTCGTATTTCCAGATGATCTTGCCGTTGTCGTTCAGGTCGAGCGCATAAACGATGTTCGGAAACGGCGTGTGGACATACATGATGTCGCCGATCACCAACGGCGAGCCTTCATGCCCGCGCAAAACGCCGGTCGAGAATGTCCAGGCGACCTGCAACTTGCCCACGTTGTCCTTGTTGATCTGCTCCAACTCGGAATAGCGTGTGTTGGCGTAGTCGCCAGTCTGGATCGCCCATTGCGTTGGATCGTCAATCAGCGCTTGAAGATCGCTGTTGGCCGTGGCCATGCCGGATGCGCCGACAAAGAACGCCGCCGACATCAAGAGTGATTTCTTCATTTTCTCCTCCCTGGATGAAACTTTGTCGTCTGTCTGTTGCCCCGCACCGCCCTCCTCTGCGATGGAACCGGGGCACATTTCTTGGGTTGCAGCCCCTCTTCGGGGCCGCGCTTAGTAAACCACCACGCTGCGGATGCTTTCGCCGGCGTGCATGAGGTCGAAGCCCTTGTTGATGTCCTCGAGCGGCATGGTGTGGGTGATCATCGGGTCGATCTCGATCTTGCCCTGCATGTACCAGTCGACGATTTTCGGCACATCGGTGCGCCCGCGCGCGCCGCCGAATGCCGTGCCGCGCCAGGACCGCCCCGTGACCAGCTGGAACGGCCGCGTGCTGATCTCGGCCCCCGCAGGCGCCACGCCGATGATGATGCTCTCGCCCCAGCCCTTGTGCGCCGCCTCAAGCG
>NZ_KN293980.1:0-21664 GCF_000768555.3 Roseovarius mucosus DSM 17069 | reverse complement strand
ATTCGGGCGTGTAGAGCGGAATGACGTGATCGCCCGGTTGCAGGCTGGTGACACCGGGGCCCACCTCGAGCACGACACCCGCGCCCTCATGCCCCAGAATGGCCGGAAACGCCCCCTCGGGATCCGCCCCGGACAGCGTGAAATCATCCGTGTGGCACAGGCCCGTCGCCTTGATCTCCACCAGAACCTCGCCCGCCTTCGGGCCCTCGAGGTTCACCTCCATGATCTCCATCGGCTTGCCCGCCTCAACAGCAACCGCCGCTCGTGTGCGCATTCAGTCTGCCCTCCCTTGCACCCCGGAGGATACAACCTTTAGGCGATTTGATCTCAGAAATTCATATCAAACCGGCCTGTTTCATACTGTGACAATATGTGCCAAGATCGCGCCAGAACTCAGTAAGACCTTAGTCGTAGAGGACGAGATGAGACCAGTTTTTACAGCTTTAGCCATTGTTTTTACAGGAATATCTCCAGTTTTCGCCGCAGGGTCCCACGATCCCGACTGGCCCTGTATCCAGCGCCGCGTCGATACACTTTCTGCGGCGGTCATGTGGCCCAATCCGCCTGAGAATCAGGACACCGCGCCGGTTCTCTCGCCCGAGGCCGCGCGGCTTGCAGAACTGCTCGCGCTGCGCCGACTCACATTGGAAGAGGCCGAATCAGCGGTTCTTGCCAGCGCGAATCTGGCCAGCGACGACTACACCGCAATCTTCCTAGACGTGTTTGAACGGCTCAATCAACGCCGGAGCGAGGTTATGGATGGCATCATCCGCTACGCCCGCAATCAGGCCCGCATGGCCCAGGAAATCGACGCGCTGCGCGTCGAAATTGCCGATCTTTCCAAGGGCGAGAGTCCCGATTTCGACCGCATCGACCAGTTGGAAGAGGACCTCGACTGGCGCGCGCGCGTGTTCGACGACCGCCGCCGCTCGCTGACCTATGCCTGCGAAACGCCGGTTCTGCTGGAAAAACGGCTCTATGCTCTGGCACAGATTCTGGCGGCGCGCGTCACCGAGTAAGGTGCGTCATTCCCATTCCAGCTCTGTAAAAGCCGCCGTCACATTGCGTGGGTGGAAAAGATCAAAGAGTGCCCAGCGCCCGGCCTCGCCTTGGCCGACCGTCTCGATTGCGTCGCCCAGCCGCAGCCCCTGCGATACCGCCGCCCGCGTCTCATCACGCAGGACCTCGAGATAGCGCTGCACATCAGCAGCCCCCGCGGGCCACTCCAGCACCGGCCCGCCATGCCCCGGCACGATGCGCGCGGGCGCAGGCGTGCCCAGCGCCTCGAGCACGCGCAACCAGCCCAGAACCGATCCATCAAGAGCGGGGCTGTGATCGTGAAAAACCAGATCCCCGGTAAAGAGCGTGCCCGTCTGCCTGTCGAACACCGTCACATCGCTCTCGCTATGTGCCGTTTCCCAGGCCACGAGATCGAGCACCCGCCCCCCCAGATCAATCTCGGCCCGGTCCGCAATCCCTTCACCCACCTCGGGCACCCGACTGCCGATGAATCCTGCTCCCATCAGGCGGGCAAAGCTGTCCTCATAGGTGTCGGCCCGCGCCGCCAGCGCCTGCCCCAGCTTGCGATGCCCGACAACCTGCGCGCCCGCTTCGACCATCACCGCAGCCCCCATCACGTGATCAGGGTGCATATGCGTGAGGATCAGATGCGAGATCGGCTTGTCCGTGACCTGTCGCACGGCCAGATAGACCGCCTCACCCACCGCACGGCTGCCCCCCGCGTCAATTACCGCGACGCTCTCGTCCCCGATAATGAACCCGATATTGGCCACATCGCCCAGATTGTCCGGCGTCACATCTTGCACATGCCCACGATGCACATAAACGCCCGGCGCGGCCTCCTCGAACGCCATCCCGCTAATGGGCCTCTCCACACAGTCAAACGGCCCCGCCAAGAGCGCATCGCCCCAATCCGGCGCGATCTCTTCGGCCCGCGCCACGGCCTGTGTGCAATCCACCGCGCTCACTGGCAAGAGCCGTGTCTCACAGGTCTCGGGACTGGCCACCATACAGAGACTCAACACGATCTCGAACATCTCTGACCCCTCGCAACACTGCTACCAAAGGTTGATACAATTTGCGCCCGATCCGTGATACTGTCCAAAGGTGCGAGTATGCCCGATCCGGAGGCCCCGATGACCCGATTTCCCCTGACCGCCCTTTGCCTGAGCCTCACACTCGGCACCGCCGCAATGGCCGAAGAGCCGCGCAATCCGCTGCAAGACGGCGAGACATGGGAGTATCTGCGCGAGG
This sequence comes from Roseovarius mucosus DSM 17069, assembly GCF_000768555.3. GTDB lineage: Bacteria > Pseudomonadota > Alphaproteobacteria > Rhodobacterales > Rhodobacteraceae > Roseovarius > Roseovarius mucosus. The sequence continues at coordinate 19,390 of NZ_KN293980.1, read as the reverse complement.
ATATTCTGGACACGTCCAAGGCACTCACTCCCGGTGCGATCTTTGCCGTTGATGCCCCCTACCGCGCCCATGACGCGGCCACCGTGCCCGTGGTCGTCACCCAAACCGATCCGAGCGCGGGGCCGATCACCAAACTCAAGATCGTGGTCGATGAAAACCCGGCCCCGCTTGCTGCAGAAATCACCTTTGGTCCAGCCATGGCCCCGCTCAGCTTTGAAACGCGGGTGCGGGTCAATTCCTATTCCAACCTGCGCGTCATCGCCGAAACCGCCAGCGCCAGCTATGTTGACGGGCGTTTCGTCAAGGCCGCCGGGGGATGCGCCGCCCCCGCCACCCGCGATCCAGAGGTGGCGCTGGCCCATATGGGAGAAATGCGCCTGCGCCATTTCGATACCGCCCCGGCCCAGATCGGCAGCCGCCGCGATGCGCAGTTGATGATTCGGCACCCCAATTACTCGGGCTTGCAACGCGATCAGATCACCCAACTTTTCGTGCCCGCGCATTTCATTCAGGACCTGACCGTCTGGCAGGGCGACGAGATGCTCTTTTCCCTCACGGGCGGCATTTCGATTTCCGAGGACCCGGTGTTCCGCTTTAGTTACACCGACAACGGCACGCCCGATCTGCGCATCCGAGCTCAGGATACGGACGGCAATGTCTTTGAAGAGGTGCTGCCCAAGGCCAGCGCCTCGTGATCCGCTTCACTTGAAACAGACGATTTCGGCCTCTGCCTGTGCGCGCCGCAGCTCGGCTACGATGCCTTCGCTCACCGGCCCCGCCTTGAACATCGACATCCGCTCACCGCTGCCCTGCCGGAGCGCGAGCACGGTCTCTGCCGACACATAATCCTTGTAGGGCAGGATCGCGGCAATTTCGTCGATGGAACAGGCACAGCGCCGCAGCATCTCGCGCGTGTTTCCATTCGCCGCCATGCAGCCGAAGACGTAATCCGCCCGCGCCTCGGTCGGGTAATCGTTGAGTTGCTCGGCCACACTCTGCGCCAGACCCGTGCCGGGCAAGAGAAAGAGCAGAACCGCCAGCCGCCTCATTCCGCCGCCTCCATCAAACGTAGAGTCGATGCAAAATAGCGCCCGCCGCTCTCGCGCTCAGGCGTCTCAGCGCGCATCGAGTGATACCAGCCGGGCACCTTACCTGAAACATCAAAGACCACCCGCAACGCCGCAAAGGGGCCAAGCCGCGCGGCATTCTGATCGTCCACGAACGGGGCCAGCACCACCTCTTGGGCGGCATGGTTCTGCCCTGCCCACGTCACCTGCACCGGGCTGATCCCCTCTGGGGCCAGCAGCGACTCCTTGATGCGATTGCGGATGTAGAACGTGCTGCCCCCAGTAGCCTGCGCCAGATCGCGCACCAGCCGTTCGAGAAAGAACATCGCCATGGGATTGCCAACGCCCGCGTCAAACCCCGCCACCGGCTGTTGGCCCTTCTCCAGCACCCGCATCAGCCGCGCAGTGCCACCCTCTTCGATCCGCAGATCGTAGGCTTGCGCGCCCTGCGTCTCGGGCGGTGCGGCCTCGTTCACTGTCTCGCTCTGATACTGCAAGGCATCGCCCGGCGCGAACTCTGCCAATGTGCCGGTGCGAAAGATGAGGTCATAGCCCTCATGCGCCGTGCCTGCAGCAACCGGAGCCGCCGCCAACATCGCCCCCAGAAAAGCGCCCGCGACTGCGCGCTTCACGCGCGCGTTCTTGCCCCGCCAAGAGGCTGACAGGACCAGCGCGCGATGCGCCAGCGTGGATGCGTTGCCGCCCATTTGCTCAACTCCGGTATTGCCTCTGCCATACAGCCTTGCGTTGTTCGGTCCGTGTATTGGAACGCCCGTTCCTCACATATCTCTGGCTGACGCGCCAGACAGGCCACAAACAACAGCTCGATCATGATCCATCTCCTGCATTCTGACGACCGCGCCGCCTCATGCCAGATATGGGCTCAGTTTCCCTCAGGTCCAGCCTAGGACACAAGCCCCTCATCCCATGATTGCACTAAAGTCGTAGAGCTCTACGACCATGGTGAAGTTGACATGCGAGGGATCGGAATATCTAATCCAACTATCGACCACATCTATGAGGAGGATAGACTATGGCATGGAGCAAGCCGGTTCTGCGTGAACTGAACTGCGGAATGGAAATCAACATGTATGGCCCCGCCGAAGAAGGTGACGGCGTCCTGTTCTGAAATATCCCGACCGGTCGCAGCGAGGTAACAGGTGTTCAAGGCTCTGATACTGGGTGCTGCGGCCGGCGGTGGCCTGCCACAATGGAATTGTGGCTGCGAGAATTGCAATCTCGCCCGCGCGGGGCACATTCCCGCTTCCACCCAATCGTCACTGGCCGTCACGATGGACGGCTCGTCTTGGGTGATCCTCAACGCCTCTCCCGATATCCGCGCGCAATTGGCCGTCAACCCGGCGCTGCACCCGCGCAGCCTGCGGCATACGCCGATTGCGGGCGTGCTGCTGACGAATGGCGATATCGACCATGTTGCGGGGCTGCTCAGCCTGCGGGAACAACAGCCCTTCACCCTCTACGCCACCGGCGAAATTCACAGCGTTCTGGCCGCCAACCCCTTGATGCAGGCTGTTGATCCTGCTCGCGTGCCCCGCGTGCCGATAGCACTCGATCAACCTGTGACGCTGCTGCCCGGCCTCACCGCCACGCTCTTTGCCGTTCCCGGCAAGGTGCCGCTCTACATGGAGGGCGAGACCGTGCAAACCGATCTTGAGGGCGAGCAAACCACCGGCGTGCATCTTCAGGCCGCCGGACGCCATATATTCTACATACCGGGCTGCGCCGCCGTCACCGACCGCCTCGCCACACGGCTACGCGGGGCCGATATGGTGTTCTTCGACGGCACGCTCTGGCGCGACGACGAAATGATCGCCATGGGCCTCAGCCAGAAAACCGGGCAGCGCATGGGTCATATCTCGATGAGCGGGCCGGACGGCTCTATCGCCGCCTTGCACGATCTGGGCATCGGGCGCAAAATCTACATCCATATGAACAACTCAAACCCTGTCCTGCGCCCCGATGCCCCGGAACGCGCCGAGGCCGAATCGTCCGGCTGGATCATCGGGCAGGATGGCATGGAGATCACGCTATGACCGCCACCCGCGACGCCTTTGAAGCCCGCCTGCGCCAGATCGGGGCAGAGCGCTATCATGACCGCCACCCGTTCCACCACATGCTTCATGGCGGCCAATGCACCCCCGATCAGGTCCGTGCCTGGGTCATCAACCGCTATTATTACCAATCCCGGATCCCAATGAAGGACGCGGCCTTTCTCAGCCGGGTCGAGGATGCCGACCTGCGCCGCATCTGGCGTTCGCGGATAGAGGATCACGATGGCACGGCCGAGAATGAGGGCGGAATTCGCCGCTGGCTGCGCCTTGCCCAAGCGGTGGGGCTCGATCCCGACTACGTGGCCTCTGCTCAGGGCGTGCTGCCCGCGACCCGCTTTGCCGTCGATGCCTATGTCGCCTTTGTCCGCGAAAAACCGTTGCTTGAGGCGGTCGCGGCCTCCCTGACAGAGCTCTTCGCGCCCAAAATCCACGCCGAGCGGATCGAAGGGCTCTTGGCCAACTACGCCTTTGCCGATGACAGCAGCCTCGCCTATTTCCGCAATCGCCTGAAAGAGGCCCCCAAGGATGTGGCCTTTGGCCTCAAATGGGTGCTCGACCACGCCGATACGACAGAGAAGCAGGATGCCGCCGCTGCCGCGCTGACCTTCAAGACCGATGTGCTCTGGTCGCAGCTTGACGCGCTCTTTTCCGCCTATGTCACCCCGGCCCGTATCCCGCCCGGCGCATGGCAACCCGGCGAGGGGCTCTTGGCCAAAGGCGCGGCATGACCCCCGACGCCATCCCCCATCTGCCGCGCGGCGTGCGCCTGCATTTTGACCGCGTGCGTCAGGATTGGGTCTTACTCGCGCCCGAACGCGCGGTGCGGCTCGATCCCATCGGCCATGCGATCCTCAGCCGGGTCGACGGGGTGCAGAGCTTTGGCGCGCTTACCGCCGATCTCGCCGCGACGTTCAACGCCCCACTCGACGATGTCACCCGCGACAGCGCGGAATTCCTGGCAGGTTTGGCCGAGCGCCGCTTTCTGGAGGTGCGCTGACATGGCCAATCTCCCCATCGCCATGCTGGCGGAACTTACGCATCGCTGCCCGCTGTCCTGCCCCTATTGTTCGAACCCGATCGAACTGACCGCGCGCGACACCGAACTCAGCACCGCCGAATGGGTCTCTGTCTTTCAGCAGGCCGCCGACTTGGGCGTGCTGCAACTGCATCTTTCGGGGGGCGAACCCGCCTCGCGCCGCGACCTGGAGGAATTGGTCAAGGCCGCCCGTGACGCAGGGCTGTATACCAACCTCATCACTTCCGGCATTGGCCTGACCGAAAAACGACTGGCCGCGCTCGACGCCGCCGGGCTGGACCATATCCAGCTCTCACTCCAAGGCACCGATGCCGAGATGGCCGACCGCATCGGCGGCTACAAGGGCGGGTTCACGCGCAAGATGCAGGTTGCTCAGTGGATCGCCGCCATCGGCTTCCCTCTCACGCTCAATTTCGTCATGCATCGCGGCAACATGCACCAACTGCCCCGCGCGATCGACATGGCACAGGAGATGGGCGCACGCCGGATCGAGGTGGCAACCGTGCAATTCCATGGTTGGGCCATGCTCAATCGCGGCGCGCTCATGCCCGACCGCGCACAGGCGCGAGAGGCCAGTCGCATCGTCGCCGAGGCGCGCGCCGCCCTCAAGGGGCGTCTGGTGATTGACTATGTTCCCGCCGATTACCACGCCGACTACCCCAAGACCTGCATGGGCGGCTGGGCCACCACCGGCCTGAACGTGGCCCCCGATGGGTTGGTCTTGCCCTGCCACGCGGCGCAGACCATCAAGACGCTGACATTCGACACTGTCCGCACCCGGCCCTTGGCCGAAATCTGGCATGACGGCACCGCCTTCAACGCCTTTCGCGGCACCGACTGGATGCAGGAGCCTTGCCGTTCCTGTGAACGCAAGACGATTGATTTCGGCGGCTGCCGCTGTCAGGCGATGGCGATTGCGGGCGATGCGGCGGCGACGGATCCGGTCTGCATCAAATCCCCCCACCATGCCCGGATGCGCGCCTTGGCCGAGGATTTCTCGGGTCAGTCCGACGCAGACCTCACATGGCGGGTGATGGAGAAAACGCAGGGGTAAGCGCCCGCTCTACCGCGATTGCTCGTGCTCGTATCGCTGCTTGGCAATCGCCTCGTTGCGATCCGCCTTTTGCTGATCGGCGAGTGCCTTTTCCACATAATTGAGGTGGTCGTTCACCGCCGCCCGCGCGGCCTCGGGATCGCGCGCTTGTATGGCGGCATTGATAGCCCGGTGCTGATCCAGGAGTGCCCCGCGCGTGGTCCGCTGTTTGAACATCACCTGCCGGTTATAAAACACGCCTTCGCGCAGCAATTGAAACATCGAACGCATCATGTGCAGCATGATGACATTATGGCTGGCTTCGATGATCGCCATGTGAAACTCGGCATCCAGCCGCGCCTCATCCGACGGATTGGTCTTTTTGTGCGCCGCTTCCATCTTGTCCATGACCGTCTGGATCACCTGCAAATCGGTATCCGAAGCCAGCCGCGCCGCGCGACAGGCCGCCAGCCCCTCTAGATCGCGGCGAAAGCCGATATAGTCGAACACCGCCTCGTCATGTTCGGCAAAGAGCCGTATGAGCGCATCGGAAAAGGCGCTGCCCAGAACATCGGCCACATAGATGCCCGCCCCCGCACGCGCGCTCAGCAGGCCCTTGTCCTGCAACTCCGCCACCGCCTCGCGCAGAGAGGGGCGCGACACCCCCAGCTTCTCGGCCAGATCACGCTCGGCCGGCAGACGCTCGCCGGGGCGCAGGATGCCTTGAAGAATGAGCTTTTCAATTTGCCGCGTCACGGCAGTCGAGAGTTTTTCGGGGGTAACTTTCTGAAATGGCATGCGCGCGCCCTTGCTGAATTGGTCAGATCATATGACCACATAAAAGAGGCGGCAAGCCTGTGCTTTGGTCTCAGAGGGTGAGAAAGACGGTCGCGAGTGGCCTTACACCCCCAAGACCCACTTCCCCACTTGGGATGGAAAGAACGCCTCGACCGCCGCTGTGGCGATCACCAGCGTTTCGCCGCTGCCCGGATCGGTCACATTCTGCCCGCCAAACACCACCTGCACGGTCGCGCGCCCACGCGGCAAACCAGCCTTCAGCACCTCGGGATCAACGCGCTCCGGCTCTTGCACGCCGACCGTCACCTTGACCTCCATGTCGTGATGATCGAGTGGCGTGTTTAAAAACATCGGGATCGTTGAATGGCGGATCGCATCCTCGATCGCGCGCACAGCGGCCTTTTGGTAATCCATTCCATGCAGGTCATTACCCATCCCCATCTCAATGATAAACCGCTCTGCGCTCATGCCCGTGCCTCCATGTCGAACGAGACCGAGATGCAAGCATTGGCGACCACCGTGGGTTTGCCCACGGCGCGCGGAATGTCCAATCCGCCCCGCGCCACCTGCACGCTCACCTGCCCATAGGGGAAAATCGCGCGCAACACTTCGACATCCACCTTCTCTGGCGCCTGCACAGCAATATCGAGATCAATCAGCATGTCCGCCTTCTCGAACCCGAACAACTCGGCCAGATTGATCGAATTGTGCCACAACGCATCGCGCACCGCCCGCGCCGCCGCCTCGGTATAATCCTGCCGGCGCAGCGATGTGCCCATGCCGAATTCAGTCAGCAATCTTGTCCGCGCCATGGCTCAGAACTCCACCCCGATCTGCGCCTTGATGCCGGACCGGAACGGATGCTTGATCAGCTCCATTTCCGTAACCAGATCGGCAATCTCGATCAACTCGTCCTTGGCATTGCGCCCGGTCAGCACGACATGCGTCATATGCGGCTTTTCCTCGGCGAGAAACTGCACCACCTCGTTGATATCGAGGTAGTCATAGCGCAGCGCGATGTTGATCTCATCGAGCAGGACCATCTTGTTGGTCTCATCGCGGATCAACTCCTTGGCCTTGGCCCAGGCCGCCTGCGCCATTTCCGTGTCGCGAGTGCGATCCTGCGTTTCCCAGGTGAACCCCTCGCCCATGGTATGAAAGGCGCAGGCGTCCGAGAATTTCGACAGGATCAGGTCCCGCTCGCCGGTGCTCATGCCACCCTTGATGAACTGCACCACGGCGCAGGGCATCCCATGGGCGATGCAGCGAAAGATCATGCCGAATGCCGCCGAGGATTTGCCCTTGCCCTTACCGGTATGAACGATGATCAGCCCTTTTTCATCGGTCTTGGTGGCCATGATCTTGTCGCGGGCGGCCTTTTTCTTGGCCATCTTCATCGCGTGGCGTTCTGGATCTTCGGTCATGTCAGGCTCCTGCCGGGGTCTCGGGACCGGCAGAATGTCGCAGACCCAAGGTTAGGCGCAAGCCCTTTCTGCAAATGTCAGATTCGGTTCAAAACCAGCGCGACCCAGAGCGCAAAGGTGCTGATCGTACTCTGCCGATAGAGACCCAAGCGCCACAAGCGCGCCAACCGCGCCGGCATCGGGCCCCGGCGCATGGCGACGAATTCGGCCAGAATCTCTCGGTTTTCTGGCGTCAGATACTCTTCCAAGCGCGATAGCGCGGCGATGTTGACCTCGTTCCAGTCTCGAAAATGCCCCTCCAGCAATTGCCGGATGCGCCGCAGCCGCGCCAACCGCGTATCGTTCGAGCCGATCTGGTTCACATCATGCTGCCGATAGAGCAGCGTGGGCGTATCGTCATGCACCACGCGCCCGCCAGCCCCGGTAATGAGCTGATAGACCCACCAGTCATGCACCACGACCCGCTCGATCTTTTGTGCGGCCTCCTCGACCAGCCGCGTCGCCGCCGGATTGAGCAGGATGGTGTTGCCCGAGGCCACATTCTGCACCAAAGCATTGCGAAAGGACGGCGGTCGCGGCCTCGCCGCCGACAATCGCCGCTGGCCCAAGGCTGTATCCGTGATCCAGCTCCGGCTGCAATAGAGCGACGGGCGCGGATCTTCCGGGTCTCCCAGCGTGGCAATCCCGCGCGACAGCTTGTCGGGCAACCATACATCGTCCTGATCGCAAAACGCCATCCAATGCCCGGCGGGCGCAATTTCGGGTGTCCGCCGGATGAGAGAGAGAAAATTACCCGCTGCCCCGGCCCCCGGTCCGCTTAGGCAAATGGCGGGATGCGCGGCAGCAAATTCCCCTAGAATATCGCGGCTCTTATCTTTGGACCCATCATCGCTGGCCAGCACTTGCCAGCTTTGGTGCTCCTGCGCGGCAATGCTTTGCAGCTGATCGGACAGGAAATCTCCGCCATTGTAAACGGCGAGCAGTATTACGACATGCGGTGCCTGAAGACCATCCATACCTCAGGCCTTGGCCCGGCCACCATGCAGCAGCCGTTTGAGATAGGCACCATAATCGGTTTTCTTGAAGAGCTCGACACGCGCCTCCAGCGCCGCCGCGTCAATCCAGCCCTTGCCATAGGCGATTTCTTCGGGGCAGCCCACCTGCTGCCCCTGCCGCTGTTCCAGCGTGCGCACGAAATTCCCCGCATCGAGCAGGCTCGCATGCGTGCCGGTATCCAGCCACGCATAGCCCCGCCCCATCATCTCGACCGAGAGCAGACCGTCGCACAAATACATCTCCAGAAGCGCCGTGATCTCGAGCTCACCTCGTGGCGACGGCCGCACCGCGCGCGCGCGCTCGGGCGCTGTGCCATCGAGGAAATAGAGACCCGTCACTGCGAAATCGGACTTCGGCTCTTCCGGCTTTTCTACGATCGACACCGCCCGTCCCGAACTATCAAACTCGACCACACCATAGCGCTCGGGATCGGCCACCCGATAGCCAAAGACGGTGCCACCCGTTTCTTGCTGCGCGGCCTTCTCCAATTGCTGCGGCAACCCGTGGCCGTAAAAGATATTGTCCCCCAGCACGAGCGCCGAGGCCTGTCCGCTCAAAAACCCTTCCGCCAGCAGATAGGCCTGCGCCAGCCCATCCGGCGATGGCTGCACGATATACTCGAACATCAGCCCCCATTGGCTGCCATCGCCCAAGAGTCGCTGAAACTGTGCCTGATCCTGCGGCGTGGTGATGATCGCAATTTCGCGGATACCCGCCAACATCAGCGCCGTCAGCGGATAATAGATCATCGGTTTGTCATAGACCGGCAAGAGTTGCTTGCTCAGTCCCATGGTGATCGGATAGAGCCGCGTGCCCGATCCGCCCGCCAATACGATCCCCTTGCGTGCCGTGGTCATGCGCGCTCCAGTTCTTGCAGGACGCGGGCCAGCCCCGCCCGCCAATCGGGTCGCCCGATACCAAACTCTGCCTCAAGTGATCCACAATCAAGACGGGAATTCTGCGGGCGCACGGCAGGGGTCGGATAACCGCTGGTGGGGATACCTGTCACAACTGTCGCCCGTCCGGCTTGGGCGAAAATCTCTCGCGCGAAATCGGCCCAGCTTGCGTCTGGCGCGCCGCTGAAATGATAAAGCCCCCCAGCATGGCCCGCGACCATCGCCCGCCCCATGGTCAAGAGCGCCGCCGCGATATCCGCCGCCGGGGTCGGCCCGCCGATCTGATCCTCGACCACGCTCAGCGCCTCGCGGGTTTCCGACAGGCGCAGCATCGTCTTGACGAAATTGTTGCCATGCGCCGAAAACACCCAAGAGGTGCGCAGGATCGCGCTTTGACCACCTGCGGCGCGCACGGCCTCTTCGCCCACCAGTTTGGAGCGGCCATAGGCATTGCAGGGGGCGACCGGATCGGTCGGCCTGCGCGGTTCCACGCCGCCTCCGTCGAACACGTAATCAGTAGAGACATGGCAAAACGGGATACCCAGATCGGCACAGGCCCGTGCCATCGCGCCCGGAGCGCCCCCGTTGATGGCCGTGGCCAAATCCTCTTCGGTCTCGGCGCGGTCCACTGCAGTATAGGCGGCGGCATTGATCACCAGATCGGGCGCGTGGGCGTGGATCGCGGCGGCGCACACTTCGGGTCGCGCCAGATCCGCCGCCTCGCGGCTCAGCGCCGTAACCTCGGCCAGCCTCAGCAATTCGGTGGCCACCTGACCGCTGCGCCCGAATACCAGTATCTTCATCCTGCTCATTCCGACCCGGCTCAGCCGGTCCCCAATCGCTTGCCCACACCTTCACGCGCCAAAAGCGCCTGCCACCACGGTTCATTCTCCAGATACCACCGCACCGTGCGCTGCAACCCCTCGTCCACCGTCACAGATGGCCGCCAGCCCATTTCCCGCCGGATGCGCGCGGGATCAATCGCATAGCGCGCATCATGCCCCGGACGATCCGCGACAAAGCTGATCTGCGCGGCATAGGATTGCCCATCGTCGCGCGGGGCCTGTTCATCCAGAACCGCGCAGAGTCTATGCACCAACTCCAGATTGCTCAGCTCATTCTCGCCGCCGATGTTATATGACCGTCCCGGCGCGCCACGCTCCAGCACCGTCAAGAGCGCCTCGGCATGATCCTCGACATAAAGCCAGTCCCGCACGTTCGACCCATCGCCGTAAATCGGCAAGGGCTTGCCCGCCAAGGCGTTGAGAATGATCACCGGGATCAGCTTTTCGGGGAAATGGAACGGCCCGTAATTGTTCGAGCAATTGGTGATCAGAATGGGCAAACCATAGGTCTCGTGCCAGGCCCGCACCAGATGATCCGACGCCGCCTTGGACGCCGAATAGGGACTACGCGGATCATAGGGCGTGTCTTCGGTGAACTTCACCGATGGATCGGCGGGCAAAGAGCCATAGACCTCATCGGTCGAAACATGCTGAAAGCGAAACGCCTCGGGCCTACCCTGCGCCTGCCAATACCCGCGCGCGGCCTCCAAGAGATTGTAGGTACCGGTGATATTGGTCTCTACAAAGGTGCCGGGGCCATCAATCGAGCGGTCCACATGGCTCTCTGCCGCCAGATGCAACACCACGTCGGGCATATGGTCGGCAAACACTCGGGCCATGGCGGACCGATCCCGAATATCGGCATGCACAAATGTATAACGCGGGCTATCCGCCACGCTCGCCACATTCTCGAGACAGGCCGCATAGGTCAGCGCATCAAGGTTGATCACCTCATGCCCTCGCGCCACCGCCAGCCGCACCACCGCCGACCCGATGAACCCGGCCCCACCGGTGATCAAGAGCCTCATGCCGCCGCCTCATACACAAAGGGGCTCTCGAAATCGCGCAAGAGCGGTGCCTTGGCATCCTTGGCGCTCAGCATCGCCGATGCCGGATCAATCCCCCAATCAATACCAATCTCGGGATCGTCGAACCGCACCGCGCCATCGCAGTCCGGAGCGTAGTAATCCGAACATTTATAGATGATCTCTGTCATTGGCGCACGAGTGACGAATCCGTGCAAAAATCCCTGGGGGATCAACAGTTGCCGCCCATTCTCGAAACTCAACTCAACACCCACCCATTGCCCATAGGTCGGGCTGCCGCGCCGAATATCCACCGCGACATCATAAAGCACCCCACGCCCGCAGCGCACCAGCTTGGCTTGTGCATGTGGCGGCGACTGAAAATGCAGCCCCCGCACCGTGCCCACCTGTTCCGAGAGCGAATGATTGTCCTGCACGAAATCAATGGCGATCCCGGCCTCTTCCATCCGCCGCCGATTCCAACTTTCGCTGAAGAATCCGCGCGCATCGCCATGACGTGCAGGCGTAAGGATTACCACGCCGGCTAAGGAGGTCTGTTCAATCTGCATGCCTTGCTCGTAGTCCCTCATGCGGCGCTAGGCAATTGCCTCACTGCGCCTCTATCTCTTACATTATGCCTCACACCTTCTGGCAAATCGCCGCGTTTTTGGCCAGTCTCAATGTCCAAGTGACCCGTATCTAACCACTCCCCGCGGTCGCCCCTGGTGTCAAAAGCCGCCGAAACAGGGCCTCTAGATGCGCCGATGCACCGGTGTGCACGTCAACGTCACGCATCAGCACCCCTACCTGTGCCTCGAAATCCGCGTAATGCTGCGTCGTGGCCCAGATCGAAAACAGCAGGTGGCGTGGATCGACCGGTGCCAGCTTGCCCTGTCGAACCCACCCATCGATCACCGCCGCCGTCTGATCAACCAATGGCTTCAGCACGCTCTCCAAGTGCGGCCCCATGCGTGGCGCGCCTTGCAGGATTTCATTGGCAAACAATCGGCTCTCGCGCGGCAGATCACGCGACATCTCCAGTTTGCGGCCCACATACCCCATCAACTCTTCCAGCGGTTCGCCCTGCGGATCAATCGCGCGAAGCGGGGCCAACCAGGCATCCAGCAACTGATTGAGCAAGGTGACGTGGATCTCTTCCTTGCCTTCGAAATAATAGAGAATATTGGGCTTGCTCAGCCCCGCCTCTGCCGCGATCTGATCCAGTGTTGCGCCGCGATAGCCATGGGTCGAAAACACCTCAAGCGCCGCCTCGAGAATCCGCTTGCGATTGCGCAATTGAATCCGGCTAGGCTTGCGACCGGCTTGCGCTACGGGGGCTTGCGGCATCCTCTTCCTTTCCATGCGGGGCGCGTTTTTCATCACCCCGCTTCCAGCTTAGCCAGATCACGGCTCAGGCCCAAGACGAATCTTGACAGCGTGCATGACCCACGCAATCGTAAGTTTACCAAATGGTAAAAAAGCGAGCAATCCCATGGCGGCACCCGGCGAAAACCTCAAGATCAACAGCACCCGGCTCTGGGACAGCCTGATGGAGATGGCCAAGATTGGCCCAGGCATTGCAGGCGGCAACAATCGCCAGACCCTGACGGACGAGGATGCCGAGGGGCGCGCACTCTTTCAATCCTGGTGCGAGGCGGCGGGTCTGAGCATGGGCGTTGATGAGATGGGCAATATGTTCGCCCGCCGCGAGGGCACAGACCCCGAGGCGCTGCCAGTCTATGTCGGCAGCCATCTCGACACACAACCCACGGGCGGCAAATACGACGGTGTGCTGGGCGTGCTGGCGGGGCTCGAAATCATCCGCACCCTCAACGACCTGGACATCAAGACCAAACACCCCATCGTCGTCACCAACTGGACGAATGAGGAGGGCACCCGTTTTGCCCCCGCCATGCTTGCTTCAGGCGTGTTCGCTGGTGTGCTGGACCGCGATTGGGCCTACGGGCGGGTCGATGCCAAGGGCAAACGCTTTGGCGACGAACTCGAGCGGATTGGATGGAAAGGCCCAGAAAAGGTCGGCGCCCGCAAGATGCACGCCTTTTTCGAGTTGCATATCGAACAGGGCCCGATCCTCGAGGCCGAAGGCAAGCAGATCGGCGTTGTGACCCACGGACAGGGCTTGCGCTGGATCGAATGCACCGTCACGGGCAAGGGCCAACACACCGGCTCGACCCCGATGTATATGCGCCGCAACGCCGGGCGCGGGCTGGCACGGGTCACGGAACTCGTCCATGAAATCGCCCTGCAATATCAACCGAATGCCGTGGGAGCGATCGGTCATATCGACGTCTACCCCAACAGCCGCAACATCATCCCCGAGAAGGTGGTCTTCACCGTCGATTTCCGCTCTCATATCCTTGAGACACTCGAGGCAATGGCCGACGAACTCATGACAACCGCTCCCGGCCTCTGTGCCGATGTGGGTGTGAAATTCACCGCCGAAGTGGTTGGCGCCTTTGATCCCCCCGCCTTTGACGAGACCCTTACCACCCGCGTGCGCGACGCCGCCGACCGGCTGGGTTATAGCCATATGGACATCGTTTCAGGCGCAGGCCACGATGCCTGCTGGATCAACAAGGTCTATCCCACCACCATGATCATGTGCCCCTGCAAGGACGGCCTCAGCCATAACGAGGCCGAGGAAATCACCCCCGACTGGGCGCGCGCTGGCACGGACGTGCTCTTGCACGCCGTGCTGGAAACGGCCGAGGTGGTGGAATGATTGGGGGCCAGCCCCCAAACCCCCGAGGTATTTAAAGCCAGATGAAAGACCACCCGCCAGAAAGACAGGGAGATCCCCAATGACCACCAAAGTCATCAAGAACGGCACTGTCGTCACCGCCGACCGCACATGGAAGGCCGATGTGCTGATCGAGGGCGAGACCATCAAACAGATCGGGACGGACCTAAAGGGCGACAGCACGATTGACGCAACGGACGCCTACGTCATTCCCGGCGGCATCGACCCGCACACCCATCTGGAAATGCCCTTCATGGGTACCACCGCCGCCGAAACCTTTGAAACCGGCACATGGGCGGCGGCCTGTGGCGGCACCACCATGATCGTGGATTTCTGCCTGCCCGGGGCCGATGGCAGCATCAAGAATGCGATCAACGAATGGCACCGCAAATCTGCCCCTCAGATTTGCAGCGACATCGGCTATCACATGGCCATCACCGGCTGGAATGAGACCGTGTTCAACGAAATGAAGGATGCCGTCGATATGGGTGTCAATTCCTTCAAGCATTTCATGGCCTACAAGGGCGCGTTGATGATCGAGGATGACGAGATGTTCGCCTCGTTCAAACGCTGCGCCGAACTCGGGGCGCTGCCGATGGTCCATGCCGAAAACGGTGACCTGGTGGCTGAGATGCAGCAGAAATACTTTGATCAGGGCATCACCGGGCCAGAGGGTCACGCCTATTCCCGCCCCCCAGAATTCGAGGGCGAGGCCGCCAACCGCGCGATCTGTATTGCCGATGCGGCGGGCGTGCCGCTCTATATCGTGCATGTCTCTTGCGAGCAGGCGCACGAGGCGATCCGGCGCGCGCGGCAAAAGGGCATGCGCGTCTATGGCGAGCCGCTGATCCAGTTCCTGACGCTGGACGAGTCCGAATATTTCAACAAGGATTGGGACCATGCTGCGCGCCGCGTGATGTCGCCCCCGTTCCGCTCCAAGGACCATCAGGATAGCCTCTGGGCCGGATTGCAGGCGGGGTCACTGCAAGTCGTCGCCACGGATCACGCCGCCTTTTCCACCGCGCAGAAACGCGCCGGGCGCAACGATTTCCGCATCATCCCCAATGGCTCCAACGGGCTAGAGGAGCGGCTGGCCGTGCTCTGGACGCATGGTGTGGAAACCGGCCGCCTCACGCTCAACGAATTCGTCGCCGTCACCTCGTCCAACGTGGCCAAAATTCTCAACATCTACCCGAAAAAGGGCGCGATTGTCGAAGGGGCGGATGCCGATCTCGTGGTCTGGGACCCAAAGATCACCAAGACGATCAGCGCCTCCAACCACCATTCCATCCTTGATTACAACGTCTTTGAGGGATTCGAGGTCAAGGCGCAGCCGCGCTATACGCTCAGCCGGGGCGAAGTGATCTGGGCCTGGGGGCAAAACTCGCAGCCACAACCGGGGCGCGGCCGCTTTGTTCCCCGCCCGGCCTTCCCCTCGGCGCATCAGGCGCTGTCGAAATGGAAGGCGCTGACCGCCCCCAAGATGATCCAGCGCGACCCGCTGAATATCCCGGCAGGGATTTGAAAATTTTGGTACGCCGGGTCCGCTTTGCCGGGTGCCTCTTGACAACCAACAGCCAGCCGGGCGCAGTAGCGACCGGGCCAGCAGGGGATAGGGTTTGAGCAGCAATACCGTGATCAGCGCGCGCAACCTTTCGCTGACGTTTCAGACTGGCGACGGGCCGGTGCATGCGCTCAAGGACGTACGCCTTGAGGTGCAAAAGGGCGATTTCGTCAGCTTCATCGGCCCCTCGGGCTGTGGCAAGACCACCTTTCTGCGCTGCATGGCGGATCTGGAGCATCCCACCGGCGGCAGCCTCGCCGTCAATGGCATCAGTCCCGAAGAGGCGCGCAAATCTCGCGCTTATGGCTATGTGTTTCAGGCGGCTGGCCTCTATCCTTGGCGCACCATCGGCGGCAATATCCGATTACCACTCGAAATAATGGGCTATGGGCGCGAGGATCAGGACGTCCGCGTCAAGCGCGTGCTGGAATTGGTCGATCTTGCGGGGTTCGAGCGGAAATACCCCTGGCAGTTGTCGGGTGGCATGCAGCAGCGCGCCAGCATCGCCCGCGCTCTGGCCTTTGACGCCGATCTGCTTTTGATGGACGAACCCTTTGGCGCATTGGATGAAATCGTGCGCGACCACCTCAACGAACAACTTCTGCATCTCTGGGAGCGCACCAACAAGACCATCTGCTTCGTCACCCATTCCATCCCCGAGGCGGTGTATCTGAGTACGAAAATCGTGGTCATGTCGCCCCGCCCCGGCCGCATCACCGATGTGATCGAAAGCACGCTGCCGAGACATCGACCGCTCGACATACGCGAGACGCCGGAGTTCCTCGAAATCGCCCATCGGGTCCGCGAAGGGCTGCGCGCGGGGCATGGCGATGCGGTCTGACATGCCTCTCCTGCAAATCGTGGCCGTGACAGGAAGGAAGGCGTGATGCGCAATCTCCTGCCTGTTCTCACCATCGTCGCCACGCTTATTGCGCTCTGGTATGCCGCCGCCGTGGCGCTCAACGCGCAATGGGCGCGGGATCAGGCGGCGCGGGCAGGCGAGACGTTGACCATGAGCGCACTGGTGGCGGACACTTGGTCGCAGGACAAGCCCAAGCTACCCGCGCCGCATCAGGTTGTCACCGAGATATGGAACACCACCGGAGCCATGGTGCTGGAAGGGCGCGGATTTTCAAAGCGGTCCCTGTTTTATCACAGCTGGATCACCTTCAGCGCGACCGCTCTCGGGTTTCTCTTGGGCACTGCCCTTGGTATCGCGCTGGCCATTGGCATCGTTTACAACCGCACTATGGACATGAGCGTGATGCCTTGGGTCATCGCGAGCCAGACGATTCCCATTCTGGCGATTGCCCCGATGATCATCGTCGTGCTCAATGCCGTGGGCATTTCCGGGCTGCTGCCCAAGGCGATGATCTCGATGTATCTGTCGTTTTTTCCGGTGGTTGTTGGCATGGTCAAGGGACTGCGCAGCCCCACGCCCATGCAGCTTGACCAGATGCGCACTTGGAACGCGAGCGCCAACCAGACCTTCTGGCGGCTGCGCCTGCCCTCGTCGATGCCATACCTCTTCACCTCGCTCAAGGTGGGCATGGCCGCCAGTCTTGTCGGTGCCATCGTGGGCGAATTGCCCACGGGTGCTGTCGCGGGGCTGGGCGCGCGCCTGCTGGCAGGTAGTTATTATGGCCAGACCATCCAGATATGGTCGGCGCTAATCATGGCGGCAACCTTGGCGGCGGTTCTGGTGGGGCTGATCGGCCTTATCCAGCGGATCACGCTTAAACGGATGGGGATGGCGTGATGGGCTGGCTGGCGCTTGGACTGATGGCATGGGGGCTTGGCTGGTGGATCAATTCCCACCTGTCGCACCAGCCTAGAACAAGCACCACGCGACTCTTGGTTCCGGTTATCTTTGGCCTCACCGTGGTGGTGATCTGGGAATGTCTCGTGCGGGGTCTCTCGATCTCCCCCGTCCTCCTGCCCGCCCCCACCGCCATTGCCGCAACTTTCGCCAAATCCACCCATATCCTTTGGTCCGATTTCGTGCAGACCGCGCTCAAGGGCGCACTCACCGGCTATATCATGGGCTGCGGCGCGGCCTTTCTCACCGCCATCGCCATCGACCGCTTTCCCTTCCTGCAACGGGGTCTGCTGCCGGTGGGAAATTTCGTCGCCGCACTGCCGATCATCGGCATGGCCCCCATTCTGGTGATGTGGTTCGGCTTTGACTGGCAGTCCAAGGCGGCGGTCGTCGTGGTCATGGTCTTCTTTCCCATGCTGGTGAACACCGTGCAGGGGCTGACCGATACTGACGCCATGCAGCGCGACCTGATGCGCACCTATGCAGCGGGCTATTGGCAAACCTTGTTCAAGCTGCGCTTGCCCGCCGCGATGCCCTTTATCTTCAATGGCCTCAAGATCGCGACGACACTGGCGTTGATCGGGGCAATTGTGGCAGAGTTCTTTGGCTCGCCCATCAAGGGCATGGGATTCCGCATTTCAACCTCGGTCGGGCAACTGGCGCTCGATCTGGTCTGGGCCGAGATTGTGGTCGCGGCGATTGCGGGCTCTGGATTTTACGGCGCCGTGGCGCTCTTGGAAAAGGCCGTGACATTCTGGCACCCGTCACAAAGAAGCCGGGCATAAGACAAGAAACCATCAACAAGGGAGACAACAGATGAAAAGACTGACAGGACTATTCAGCCTCGCGGCGCTGACCGGCTTTTCGGGTATGGCGCAGGCGGCAGATGATCTGACGTTGCAACTCAAATGGGTGACGCAGGCGCAATTTGCGGGCTATTACGTGGCTCTCGACAAAGGGTTCTACGAAGAAGAAGACCTCAACGTCACGATCAAGCCCGGCGGGCCGGATATCGCGCCCACCCAGGTGATCGCAGGCGGCGGCGCGGATGTGACGGTGGAATGGATGCCCGCCGCGCTTTCGGCACGGGAAAAGGGACTGCCGCTCGTCAATATCGCGCAGCCGTTCAAATCCTCGGGCATGATGCTGACCTGCCTCAAGGAAACCGGCGTCACCGGGCCGGATGATTTCCCCGGTCGCACGCTGGGTGTCTGGTTCTTTGGCAATGAATTCCCGTTTCTCTCATGGATGAGCCAGCTTGGCTTTTCCACTGATGGCGGGGCTGATGGGGTGACGGTGCTCAAACAGGGCTTCAACGTCGATCCGCTCTTGCAGAAACAGGCGGATTGTATCTCGACCATGACTTATAACGAATACTGGCAGGTCATCGACGCCGGCATCACCGAGGATCAACTGATCACCTTCAAATACGAAGATCAGGGTGTCGCCACGCTTGAAGATGGTCTCTATGTTCTGGAGGATAAGCTGAGCGACCCGGCAGAGGTGGACAAGCTCACCCGCTTTGTACGCGCCTCGATGAAAGGCTGGAAATGGGCCGAAGAAAATCCCGAAGACGCCGCGATGATCGTGCTCGACAATGACGCCACCGGCGCACAGACCGAAGAGCATCAGATCCGCATGATGACCGAAGTGGCCAAGTTGACCGCGGGCTCCAACGGTGCCCTCGACCCCGAGGATTACGAGCGCACGGTGCAATCGCTGCTCTCGGGCGGATCAGACCCGGTGATCAGCGCCCATCCCGGCGACGGCGCATGGACCCACGTAATCAGCGATGCCGCGCTTAACTGATTCCTGAACCAAACATTCCAGATGGCCCAGCTTTTGTTCGGGCCATCTGGTGGTCGACCAAAAGCCACCAATCAGCCCATGCAACCGGACCTGCGCGGCACGCTTGCGGTGGATTGGCGGGGATATTGTCTTTGGGGGATGCGCAAACGACAAGGCCCGCAGCGAGTGCGGGCCTTAAGTCGGAT